>JAUXNX010000013.1 GCA_030682575.1 Gammaproteobacteria bacterium | reverse complement strand
CCGAACGATGGATATGGCCAAGGCAGATATATTTAATTACATTGAACGCTTTCACAATCCTCGGATGCGACGAAGAGTGGCAAAGAGTGATTTGGAGTTTTCAGCCGTTTTATAACCGTCCGTGAAATCGGGGTAGAACCCAACCGACATTTCCCAGCCTTGTTGAGTAGCAGCGCGATTTAAAGTCCAGAAGGAAAGCCTGTCAGATGGCTGCTCTTATCAGGGGGCTTTCTGAGGATTTGTCCACTCGCGAGGGAAACAAGAGGCTTTTGGATTCGCGATTGCTTTTTAGTTGTGAATTAGCCGCTGAAAACACCTCTTCCATGCTGCGCAAGAAAAAAAAATGCCCCCTGTTGGGCACACGATGGAGGGAGGAATTGGGGATGGTGTTTGCGAATTTTTTGGCGCATTGCTGAGACACCAGCGTGTCTGCGCTACCCCGCCATAGAAGAACTGGGATCGTGATATTACCTGGGTCAAATCCCCAGTTTACGTAGGACATGCTGATATCATGAGCTACTCCTCGTGCCCCCTGCCGCATTGATTCTTCGATATCTTTATTCATCGCTTCGAGCAATCTCGGATTCTGAAGCAACCGCCTGTCTGAAAAGCAAAGGGTGTCGCTTAATCTTTCCAGATAATGGAGAGGATCCTTTGCACATAGCCTATGACGTAAAGCGATATATAACCGCATCAATTCAGTCACTACCCTAACAGGAAATCCGGAAATATTTGATAGAAAGCCAACGGGTTTTGGGGGAATGCAGGAAACACCCAGCATGAGTTGGGCACGCTCAGGGAAAGCATGGCAGGCTGCCAGCGCGTAGGCGGCGCCTCCTCCGCTTGCCATTAAACCGAACGTGCGGAATCCCAAAATGTTTGCGAGCGCCAGCAGGTCGTTAGCAAAAGCGTTTGGATTACTGGTTTGATCGAAATCCGAAAATCCAGTACCCGGCCTGTCTATTGAAACCAGCCGAAAACCTGCTTTCTTGGCAGCGGCATCAAATAGCGATGCTTCCAGTCTTGAGCTGCCGTGACTATGGCAGTGAAATAGTGGAAAGCCCCTACGGTCACCATACTCCTGATACGCGAGTCTGCGACCATCCTGGAGAATGATAAGCCTGACATCATTATTACAGTCCCGCTGAGTGGCGGCGATAGCGTGTTTTGACAGTCTATCCACTGTATGCGTGTGCATCTGGCTATCTGAGCTCCTGATTACGTGCTATCACATTCTGTCGCGTAGCGCTGTGTGACGCGGGCATGATACCTGATCATGATAGGTGGGAATAATTCCCACGTCAATGATTCCGGGCAATGCTTTCGCGTCCTGACATGTAATTCGAGAAAGTGAGAAAATTTTGCAGAAAAGCGTGGGATTAATTCCCACCTCTACGATATACTTCCGAAAATGAATAAGGTACCTGAACAAATGAACAATGCAGGACAGCCACCCGAGGTGCTTGTTGCCGGGATCCGCAAGCTGCTCCGCCCGCTTGTGCGCCTCATGTTGTCGTTTCAGATCACATACCCGTTCGTCATCAATATGCTTAAATCAATCTACGTCGAAGTGGCTGACGAAGAATTCAAGTTCGGAGATAAACGTCAATCAGATAGCCGAATCAACCTTCTGACAGGCGTACATCGTAAGGATGTGAAGCGCTTGCGCGCTGAATCCGATGAATTACTCTGTATTCCCCGAAATATTTCGATTGGAGCACAGTTGATCGCCTATTGGCTCGGTTCAGAGGAGTTTCTTGACGAAACGGGCCACCCAATGCCACTCCCTTTGCGAAATGCTCCGCAGAAATCCGATTCACGATCATTCGATGACCTGGTCGAAATTGTATGCAAGCAGGACATTCGCCCCAGGGTAATTCTGGATGAGTGGCTCAATAGTGGGGTCGCAAGGCTGGACGAAAATCAGCGTGTAATTCTCAACACAGGAGCCTTCACGCCAGAGAAGGGGTTTGAGGAAAAAGCCTTCTTCTTTGGCAAGAATATTCACGATCATCTGAGCGCAAGTACACAGAACCTGATGGGCCACAAACCTTCCTATTTCGATAGAAGTGTTTATTATGACAATCTTAGTTTCGATTCCGTTCAGCATTTGAGCCAGCTTGCCAATGAGGTAGGCATGAATGCTCTTGTCACAGTAAACAAGAGGGCGTTGGCTCTACAGAAGCAGGACCAACTCAAAACAGACAAAGATCACCGCATCAATTTCGGGATATTCAATTACAACACCGTTTACAAGTCCGATGCTCTGGACAAAGAAGGCGAACATAATGCCTAAAGCCATCCTTGCCATTCGTAGTTATCCTGCAACCCTTCTGCTTGCACTATTTCTCTTCCTTATCACATTGGTTGTTACAACTGGGAGCTTGGGCAAGGTCGGAGCTGGAGGTGATAGCGGTGATGGCGGTAGCGGCATCGGAGGTACAGGCAGATCCGGAGAGTTTGGAGGCAGTGGCTTCGGTGGCACCGGAGGCCCATCCCCATTCTTTACGAGCCTGGAAGATGAGGGCCACGATGTTCCGGAATTTGCTGTTTCTCCGGTAGAATTACCAGTATTTGAGCTGATGACAGAGCTGACTTCAGGACAGACACATGACCCGGCAATACTGATTATCGAAACCTCGCTAATCAACGTGCTCGAAGAAACTGTGGAACAACACCCTCTTGTTCAGGAAAGCAGGGCAGATCTTGCAGTCGACGATCCAGTTGTTCGGGCTGTCGATACTACAGATTCTGTACAACCGGCAACCACTCCGCTGCAGATCGTAGACACTGCGCTGTTGGAGTTCTCTACTCCCGGGCAAATCGCCCGCCCCTCAGTAAACTCGACTCCATTGAATGAGAATTCACTTTCGACGGTGGCCGGGCACACTGCGGAAACAGAGTCAGCCCCCCAGCAGCACGTGGCGGAAGCAAAGCCCGCTAATCTGGAGGTTACTGCTCCTGCGTCGAATGAGCCAGAGATTGATCGCAGAAGTCTACCTGACAGAATTCAGCGCCCCGATCTCCCTCCGTTTCAGCGAATCCGACCTGTTGAACGTGCCTCAGTCATGCCGCCTCGAGTGCAACCAATGCGAATTTAATAGGGTTCAACAAAAGATTGCCATTTATGGGTCAATAGTAATTACCACCGATAACTCAGCTGAGCGCCAATGGCGATGTCGGCGCTGTCCCGTGTAAATCCCTTGGCGATATACGTCATCAGCGTCCAGCTTGGAGCTGGAACCCATGAGATGAAAGGCAGGATTTCATGAGTTTCCATGGAATTCTCAGACGCAGCCTCCCTGAAATCATAAATTACCCCATAACTCAAAGAGTCTCTAATGGGTGACACGAAGCCCAGGGACACGTAGGCTGAGTCGGTCATTTCGTTGAACAAATCAGAGCGCCCTCGAAACTTGTAGCCGACGGTTCCAAACAGGGTTATTTCTCCGATCAACTGATAGAGATCAACTTGGATGCCGAAGTCCAACTCACCCGTCCCCAATCCCCTATATTCATCAGCTGTGGGTAGCTTGACTTCAAAACCGAGGTCGATAAATGGCGCAGTAGCTGAATATGATGGCAATTGGTAAGTAGCCGTAAGGGTTGTATCGCCGATGCCCCTGGTAGTTGATGCTTCCAATGCTGTTGGGTTGCTAGGAATGAATCCTTCCAAGTCGTTTCGGCCGATTCCGCCAACATTTACAAGGACATTGCCAAGTCCGGATATTTCGATATGTGGAATGTTGATCTTCAGATTCCAATTCGAGATGGTGTAATCGTAGGCAAATGGAAAATAGTGGATGGAAGTGTCGACGGGTTGTCCATAGTCCCCGTCACTGTAATACGCTCCGGCTGAAAGGTTGTGTCGTTGTGAATTGTCGGGTGTTTCCTGCGCTGTAGCGACGGCACATACTGCCGCACTGGCGATAACGGGGTATTTAAATAATCTTCTTGGCAAGTGCCAGCTCCTGCGTCACCGACGCAAACTACCTTTCACATGGTTGGAGGTCAAAGGTCTGGTAAGTCAAGGCAGGTTGTAGTACCGCTCTACAGCGGTAATGTTCGCGTCAAACAAATGCAAGGCTAAGCTTATGTGGGGTATATTCCTTCGTCAACACTAATACTGAGTTGCTTCCCGTGAGCAAGACCATAGAAAAGAATTCGAAACCTGTCACAGAATTCTCTGCAATCCACGCTAACCACTTGAATCCCAAAGAATACAATGTAAAGTAGAAAAAATTCAGAACACGATACAGACTCCGTTTCTTTGAGCAGTGTTGCAATGCACACGGAATGAGCAATATTTGTGGTTGAAAATGGAATCCTGGATTGTCTCTCTTCAGCATACGGACAAATAAATGAGACTAAAACCGCTGTTCTTGCTGGTTCTTGCTGCAGGTGGTCTACGTGCATCTCTTGCTCTAGCACAACTCCCCCCTCCTTCCGCTCAGCTTGATCAACTAATCAGCAGCGGTCAATACCAACAAGCATATGACATTGCAACCACAAATCTTACTGTGTGGGAAGGCGACATTCAGTTTGACTTTCTGTACGGTATTGCAGCACTTGAATCGGGTTATCCGAATGAAGCGATTTTTGCGTTCGAACGGGTAGTGCAGACTGCGGACAATGCTACGCTGAGACAGCGTGCGAGACTGGAACTGGCAAGAGCCCATTTGCTTACGAATAATCTGAACGCGTCAGAAAATCTTTTCAATCAAGTCATGCAGACCAATCCTCCACAAAACGTGAGAGATAACATCGAAGCTTTTCTGAGTTTGATTGAATCTCGACGTGACTCTCTGCGCACCACATTCACCTGGAGTATCGCTCCAACTATCGGACATGATGACAATATCAATAGCGCAACCTCCAACGGTTTGATCGATACGCCGTTGATTGGAGAGATTGAACTTAACCCGGATGGTCTCAAGACCGCAGACAGCTTTGCAGATTTGACACTTGGTCTGGCTTACAAAATACCTCTTACGCGAGATCAATCCATTGATGCCTCCATCAATCTCAACAGACACGACAATCAGTCCACTAATCAGTTCGACATGGACTACATTCTGGGTGATGTTTCCTACAGCTATGGGGGACAGACCAATCGCTTTAGGCATAGTCTTCAGGCACAAAAGGTATACCTCGACAAAACAGCATTCCAGAGCACGTTGAGGATCAATAATTCCTGGCAACATGCTGGCGGCAATGGTTGGTATCAAAACCTTTCTGCCTCACTGTCCACGACTCGTTTCGACGATACTACTACGTCACCGCGCAACCATTTGAAGGACACTAATCAAATACTTGTTTCTGGCACACTCACGAAGCTGACTCAATCTTTCACCAATAGTTTTACGGTGTTTTATGCGATGGACGATGCCATAGAGAGTGCGGGAAAGCACAACGGACGCAGCTATTACGGCATCGCTCACAGCACACAGTGGCGCATCAATAATCGACATACACCCTATCTGAGAATTTCACTTCAGGAAACCGAGCATGACACCGAGCATCCAGTGTTTTTCAGAGACAAGCGCAGTGATTCAACTCTCAGCGGCACTCTTGGATGGCAGTGGCAGTACAGTCGCAGACTCTCCATAAACAGCGAAATGCTGTTCACCGAAGCTGACAGCAATATTCCACTGTTCGAACATACAAGATTCAGATACCAGGCGGGCTTCCGCTTTCAGTTGTAGTTGCACGAAATACGACAACAACCTGATTTGGTCGAACAATTCATATTGAGCAACGAGCTTAAACAATGAACAAATTATCTCAACGCTGTTACAAAACTCTCAATCTGGCATTTTTTACTCTGTGTCTGGCCTTCTACAATCCAGCGCTATTTGCAGCAGAAGAAATCCTGGCAGGCCGCGTGGTTGTGGTCAGGGGTGATGTGGCTGCCCTTAACAGTGCGGGTGCTCGCGCTCTCGTTCGCGGCGCACAGATATTCGTCGGTGACACAATCACGACAGGACCCAATGGTTTTGTGCAATTGAGATTGGAAGACTCAGCCATCGTGGCGCTTAAAGCAGATACCGCTTTCGAAATCACAGAGTACACGTTTAATCCAGCCTCCGGGCAAACTGAACGCGCTACGCTGAATCTGATCCAGGGTGGCTTCCGTACGATAACCGGCTCTATCGGAGATACAGATCGTGAGGCATACAGAGTCGATACGCCCTTTGCCACCATCGGCATCCGTGGCACAGATCATGAGAACAACATTACGGGGAACGGTCTTTTCAGCGCCGTCTATCTAGGCGGTATCCGAGTGTCGAATTCATTCGGTTTCACCGATGCCGGTACCGGTGCCCGGTTCGACTTTGTTCGCGTCAGCACGCCCAGTTCTGCTCCGGAAGGAATAGTGGATCAACCACCTGAGCTGGGAGGTATTCAAATTGTTGAATTTGAAGAAGGGGTCGAGGAAGATAACGATGATGCCGCCAACGCTGCCGGCACTCTCAACAATACTCCACAAGACCGTCAATTGCCCCCTATCAGCAATTTTGCGAGACTCCGAGATGAAAATTTCACGAATGTAGGTGGTACTGGAAGTAGAACAGGGAGTGGTAGTGGCCAGGGGCTGTTGCTGGCAGTCGTCATAAATCCCAATGAAAGTGGTGACGGCACTATTACTTGCGCCACTGATCCCCTGATTTGCCAAGAACCACAACCTGAGCCTGAGCCTGAGCCTGAGCCTGAGCCTGAGCCTGAGCCTGAGCCTGAGCCTGAGCCAGAACCAGAGCCAGAACCAGAGCCAGAACCAGAGCCAGAACCAGAGCCAGAACCAGAGCCTGAGCCAGAGCCAGAACCAGAGCCAGAACCAGAGCCAGAACCAGAGCCAGAACCAGAACCAGAGCCAGAACCAGAGCCAGAGCCTGAGCCTGAGCCAGAACCAGAACCAGAGCCTGAGCCTGAGCCTGAGCCTGAGCCGCAGACTACACCTGCGCTCAATAGTTCCGAAAATGCGTCGCTGACCCGCAACACGGGTGTCGCGATGATGATAAACGGGACTACCAGGACTCGAATTAGTGGCAAAGGGAACACAAATGCATCGGCACCGTTGATTTCCAGCACTTCACCACAGTACGTCTTGAGGCCTGGCAGTGCATCTATCCATGGGGCAAACAATGTTGGTGGATTCCAATTGAGTTGGGGCCGATGGACAGCGTCGGCCAGTCATCCGACTACGCTGCAAACCAATTTGTCTGATGGTTCCCAGGCATTGACCTATAACAATGCCGTGGTGTTGTTTTACTCGGCCGCCTCCCCTGTCAACCCAGTTTATTCAGGAACCCGTAATTTTTACACCACGAGCAATTTTGTTGCAGTCGGCTCGCAGTATGCTTCTATTGAGAACGTAAGTGGCAACCTCAATATCAACTTTGACAATGGCGCAGTAGCCGGAAAGTTGCAATTGGATGCTCAAGCCTGTCCGAATACTGCGGCGTGTGCCACCTCCGATGAAATCTGGAAGGGTGACATACAAGGTACATACAATGCTGGGAAGCTTACTGCGGAGATCGATGCTGGCGAAATCAGCATCGTATCGGCAGGTGGTGCCTATCAGGGAAGTGCCGGAGGGCACATGTACGCCACCATGAACCCACGAACCTTCTCAGGCACACTGAATGGCGCTTTTACAGGGAATGGCGCAAGTGGTCTGATCCTTGATTTTGATTTGTCCGAAAACGGCAATGTCACGAACTATATTGCTGGTGTAAGCCTGTTGGACAGAGCGGAGTACGGATTCGGCATTATCGTGAATGGTGCCAGCAGAGGGCTGATTGTCGGTGAGTCTCCGATAATTCGCGGCAGTGGTGCATTTGTCGCCAATGACTATTTTGTACTGCGTTCTCACAACGCCATTCTTGATAACGACAGTCTCGAAAACAAGATTGGCGGATTCGATGTCAGTTGGGGCAAGTGGTCCGCCAACTCTGATGAACCTGATTATCTTGGCGAGCTGGAGTTGCTGTCGAATCATCCCAGTACATTCCACAGCATATCTTCCGATATGATTTTCGTGTCTGTCGTACCGACGGCAATCAATAACCTCCAGGGTAGCCATCGCTTTGTGTCGCAAAGCGATTATCTGGTCAAAACCAATTTCGGCACGGTGACTGGGGTGTCCGGTGGTTTTAATGTGGATTTTTCCGACAACGAGGTCTACAACGGCTTTCTTCATGTCAGTGTCGACAATGACGGTGATGCGTATCGCTGGAAGATCAACGATTTCAGTGGCGTCATTCACAATGGCGCTTTGGTGGAAGACAACTCTGCAGATCATTTGCAAGTTACTGGCTACATCTATAACGATACTGCAGGCCAACAGGAAGACACCATTTCAGGCACGCTGAACGGTGTGTTTACCGGTGCACAGGGCAATGGGTTTGTGCTCGGGTTTGACTTCACCAGCACCTATGATTATCTGTCCGGAGTCTCCTTGTTCAAGCAGGCCTCCCCTGCCCTCAACCAAAGTGAAACCAGTCAGCTCGACAAATTCGGTTTCCTGCTGGTGGGGCTTACTGCAGTTGATGGCAACGATGTCCTGGGGAATCGTCTGGCCATCGCCGGTAGTGTAATTGACAATAACAACAACTCAGACGCTATCCCCAATGGTGCTTCGCAGGTAGTTATCCAGAACGATAGTGATGATCCTCTGGTGTCGAGTACGGAGCCCGAGTATGTAGCCAGAAACAATACGGCTGCAGTCGACAATGTCACCATCAACGTTGCCGGATTAGGTATCAATTGGGGCAAGTGGTCTGTATCGAATGACGAGACAATCAAGATACAAACACAGTACGACGATAGCAGCAAGTTCGAACTGCTGAGTACAGATGCCCTGTTTGCGAATTTCAGGGTATCCAACTTGACCGACATCTCTGGAACCAGAACCTATACAGGTTCTGACGTGAATACCTATAGTCGTGTTGCGGCTGGTGAGTTTATTGACAATAGCTATATCGCTATCAGCGAACTCCGCTCTATATTCGATGTCAACTTTTCAACAGGTAATGTGACAAACGGCGGCTTGGTAATCTGTCTTGGCGGCACCGGGTGCTCGAACAATACTGAAAAGTGGGAGGTAAACTATGAGGGGACACTGACCTCGGGTGTGCTTACCGTATCGGAAGGCGAATTCACTGGCACCATCAACAATGACAGCAGTCGACAGATTGAAGGTTATATCACAGGTGCATTTGTCGGAGGTACTGCACAGGGATTCGTAGGCGGGTTCACACTAGCGGAGGAGGGTTCGCCGGAGAAATTCACCAGTGCCACATATCTCCTCAAGACTGATACCCTTCTGACAGCTGCGGAGCTGACAGGGTTGGTCAACGGTCAGTATGGCCTGCTGGCGACATCGGCAGATAACACTGCATCCGGTGCTGTCAACGGAGTATTTGGAGGCAGGGCCTTTGGTGGAATTTCAACCGGCAACCCGATCATCGGTGATTACCAAGTTGGCAATTCCACCACCTTGCCGCTTGCTTTCAATGACTTTCCTCCTCAGAAACAACTTCGACTAGGTGACGCTGAAGTGCCGTCTACGCCTGAGACACCTGGTTTTAGTGTGACGTGGGGCGCGTGGTTGGCAGATGCAGACGACGCGATTGAGCGCAGGGTGCGAGGAGACGGAACAGTAACCAGTGCTTATTTACCACAAACATCTTACTGGTTTGTTGCTACACCGAGTATCAACACCGAGGCCTCTGGCAGGTACAGCTATTCGAGTCTTGTCGATTATCAGGTTGGGACGAGTTCAGGAACATATGGCAAGGTCAACCACTTTGGGTTTTCCGTAGTACTGGAGACTGGAGCCATTACAAATGGCCATCTCTCGGTTAGTACTGACGATTATTACAATCCACTCACTTGGTCGATTGATTTTACCGGGGGTTCACTCACAAATCCACGTGGCGCAATGGCTGGAATGTCATTGACCAGTGGCAGCGGCCGCCTGACGAACGTCAATGGTTCCCTCGTAAGCTCTACCATTGCGGGTAGCATTGCCGGAATGTACGTTGATAGTGGCGCTGCTTTTGTATCAGCATTCAACCTGTATAACACGGCTGCAACCGGGGGTGAGCATATCTCTGGAACAATTCTGACGGAGATGGGGATTGGCTGGGGGGCGTGGGATAATCCTGTTGGCCAGAACTGGAATGCTGACGGACTCGGTCAGAGTGAAGTCAATGCATACTTTGACAATATTTCCAGCGCCGTGCCTCATAACTTGACTGGTTCCTATGATTACGGAACCAGCAATCCGGCTGCTGGATTCATTGGCGCCAGCAGCGAAGGCTACATCATCAGTGTAGATGCAAACTTCAGGATGAACTTCGATACTGGTGTAATCAGTGGTGGCTCATTACAAGTGGTTGAGGTCGATTCGTATTCTTCTGACCACTATAACTGGAATGTCAGTTTTGATGGAACACTGAATGGTGGTGCGTTGAGTCTCAATGCGACAAATGCCGAAGTTGCTCTGGGCAGTTCTCCTGCAGTAGAGGCTACAGCAACGCTGGGAGGGCTTTTCACGGGAGCTGGCGCTGAACAGTTTCTAGGGGGCTTTGATCTGGTTAAAACATCAGATGCCGACCATTTTGTACAGGGGCTCTACACGCTGACAAAAACTAGCATTCAAGAGGATTGAAATCCGCATAGCAAATGGAAGTGAATCCCGCTTCAATCATTCCATATTGGTTGTCTCAATTTATTGGCTCAGCACCAACGACGCCGAGTTGATGCAATACCGCAACCCGGTGGGCTCCGGCCCATCGGGAAACACATGACCAAGATGAGCGTCGCACTTCCCGCACAGTACTTCCGTTCTGCGCATGTAGAGGCTGTTGTCGGCTTCCGTCTTCACCATGCCCTCTGTTACCGGTTCATAAAAGCTCGGCCAGCCGCTGCCTGAGTCGTACTTGGTCTCCGACGAGAACAAAGGGTTTCCGCACAGCACACAGTGATAGGTGCCATCCAGTTCGCAATCCCAGTACTGGCCTGTAAAGGCGCGCTCGGTGCCTTTCTCACGGACAATGTGGTACGTCTCTGGTCCCAGTGCCGCAAGCAGTTCAGCTTCCGAAAGCTTTCGCAGATCCTGTATCTTTCCCGTTTTCGACATAGTGAAATTCCTCAATGCATACATTTGCAGGCCTGTCATTTTTCCTGCTTAGGTTTACAATAGCCGCCCCATACAGGTTGGGAATATACCACGCACAAATCAATTGCGGGCATGGCCCGCTCCCGCAGGGGTAGCAGAGATATCGTTATGAAGAAGATCAGGCAGTCTGACAAGTTGAGCAAGGTCTGTTACGACATTCGCGGCCCCGTACTGGAAGAAGCCAAGCGGCTGGAAGAAGAAGGCCATCGCATTCTCAAGCTGAACATCGGTAATCCAGCTCCTTTCGGTTTTGAGGCGCCAGACGAGATCATTCAGGATGTGATCCGCAATCTGGCTAACGCCCAGGGTTACAGCGATTCCAAGGGTCTGTTCTCTGCGCGCAAGGCGATCATGCAGGAATGCCAGCAATTGCAGATCAATGGCGTGGATATCGGCGACATATATCTTGGCAACGGTGTAAGCGAGTTGATCGTGATGGCGATGCAGGCCTTGCTGAACAATGGCGACGAAGTGCTGATCCCTGCCCCGGACTACCCTCTGTGGACCGCAGCAGTCAGCTTGGCCGGCGGCACACCCATGCATTATATCTGTGATGAAGCGGCCGACTGGTTTCCTGACATCAAGGATATGGAAAAGAAGATTACGCCAAATACCAAGGCGCTGGTGATCATCAACCCCAACAATCCTACCGGGGCTGTATACAGCAAGGAAATTCTGCTCGACATCGTCAAGTTTGCACGCAAACACAAGCTTGTGATCTTCTCCGACGAGATTTACAGCAAAATTCTCTACGATGATGCTCAACACATTCCAATCGCATCACTGTGTGAAGATTTATTGGTCGTGACGTTTAATGGTTTGTCCAAGTCCTATCGCCTGGCAGGGTTTCGATCTGGTTGGATGATTCTCAGCGGCGCGAAGGATAAGGCAGAAAATTATATTGAGGGATTGGAAATTCTTTCCAATATGCGATTGTGCGCCAACGTGCCGGCCCAGTTCGCTGTGCAGACCGCGCTTGGGGGCTATCAGAGCATTAATGAACTGATTCTGCCCGGCGGACGGCTGCGCGAGCAGCGCGATCTGGCATGGAACCTGATTACACAGATTCCCGGTGTGACCTGCGTGAAACCAAAGGGTGCAATCTACATGTTCCCGAAACTCGACCCGAATATGTATCCGGTCAAAGACGATGCTAAGTTCATCTATGATTTGTTGGAAAAGGAAAAAATTCTGTTGGTGCAGGGCAGCGCATTCAACATCAAGGACAAGAACCACTTTCGCATTGTGTTTCTGCCCAGCAGCGATGTTTTACAACAGGCGATCGGCAAGATCGGGCGATTCCTGGAGCGTGCAGAATTCTAGTGTTCCTCCTATAGCAGGAGAAAGTTGTTTGCGAGTAAATTCGTTTGTGCAGTTTCGCTGGCGCGACCTATGGGGAACAACTGCTTGTCAAAGCCAAAGTGCGAAAACTCTCTTCTTGTCGCTAGACTCTTTCTGATAACGTCAAAAAGTTCCGCTTCACCCTTTTCCCCAAGAGCACGTAAACGCCTGTCCACATCGATGACCGGAAAAGCTGCACGCAGACACGCAGCCAGGAAAAGTTCCTCACAATTCGGTGCGAGAGCCAATACACTCCAATCGGCATTCACGCTTAGTTCTACGCGGGGTTGTGGTTCGTTGATCACTGCATTCGTATCGGCAAGACCGAAGTACTGCAGAAACGCCTGATAGTTCTTTTCACTGGCACTGCTCTTGGCTTCTATACTGTAACCTGCAATGTGTGGCGTGCCCAAAGAGACCAGTTTGAGCAAGTCGCGGGAAATTTTCGGCTCATTTTCCCATACATCAAACAACGTCAGAATATCGTTGGAGATGGACAATCGTTGCAACAGCGCCTGATTGTCGACCACCTCCCCGCGTGCGGCATTGATCAACAAAGTGCCGGAAGCAATGCCAGCAAGGCGTACCTTATCAAACAAATGATAAGTGGCATGATCGCCGGACTTGGTTAGCGGAACATGTAGCGTGATGATTTGTGCCGACAGCGCTGAATCCAGATCGCAGAAGGAAACCTCCCGCAACCCGGCATCTTCCCTGCTCTTTTCTGCCACGAAAGGATCACAAACAACACAGGCTACATCCATAGAGCGCAGGCGTCGATACAGGCGACTTCCCACGTGGCCGAAGCCAATGATCGCCACAGTCTTGTCTCGTAACGTGAACTGTTTTGTACAAATCAGTTCTGCGATGCCAGCAAGGCAATACTCAACGACTGCGTTTGCGTTGCTGCCTGCAGCGTCGGCAACGCCAATCCCTGCGGCAACAAGATAGTCCAGATCAAGGTGATCGGTACCACTTGTTGCGGTGGCCACAAATCGCACACGCGAACCTTCCAGAAGTGCACGATCGACGTGTGTAATCGAACGCACCAGCAGCACATCGGCATCACGCACATCAGGCGGCCGAATACTGCGACCAGGCAGCAGCACCAACTCGCCGTGTTGACGATAGTTCTCCTGCACAGCCACGATGTTTTCATCGGCAACTATTTTCATTGGCTCTCCGACGCATTTTTCGCAGCAGGTTGCAAACCATCGAGTAAGGAGAGAAAGCGATCACGCAGTGAAGTCTCCAGTCCCTCGCGGACCAGCAGGTCGCGAATTCCGTCACTTTGAACCTCCCCCCGTAGAATACTTCTGCAATCCGCCACGGAAAATCTCTCCACAGGATCGACAACGTCTTCGACGATAGTCGCCAGCGTTCTACTCATACGTGCCTGGCTCTCGTAACGTCTGAGCAGGTCCGGCGCCTTCGCTGCACCTCTGTAGGAGAGTGTCGGCACCTCGTCGAGATGCTCGTACAACAGGGGTAGTGATTCGAAGTGTCGTAACAGGCATGTGGCGGCGACGGGACCAACTCCCGGTACCCCAGGAATGCTGTCGACGGCATCACCAATGAGCCCCAGATAACAGGGAAACTGTTCTGGTCTGATGCCGTATTGCTGGATTATCTCCTTACGGAAACGACGGCTATTGCCGCTGAAATCCCATAAATGGTCTCGATCTCCTCTCAGTAATTGGGCCAGATCCTTGTCACGACTGACAATACATATCTCAGGGACTGACTCTTGGCGCACACGCGCTGCCAAAGTACCGATGATATCGTCTGCCTCGTAAACCCTGCTGCTGAAACTTGCTATACCCAACAGACGAGCCAGCTCTGCACAGGCACTCAGTTGGCGGGCCAGATTTTCATCGGGTAGTTCGCGATTGGATTTGTAAGCCGGGTAAAGCGTATGGCGAAAGCCGCAGAACAGACTTTCATCAAATGCAGCTGCAATGTGCACGGGACGCGTATGGCGCAAGAATCGCAACAGAAATTGTGCAAATCCGTAGAACGCACTCAGATCACGATCATCGTCCGACCATATCTGTAAATTTGGCGAGAAGTACGCCTGAAAGATGTAGATGGACGCATCCACCAGATACACAGGTTGTGACATCGGTGTTCCTGAAACTCCGTTCTGCAGCAGTCGTGTTACTTTTTTCTGATCAAATAATAGTAACGATCATCTTTCTGTGTCTTGCTGATCAGTTCGTGCCCCAGGAACAGACAGAATTTTGGTACATCGCGTGTGGTGGAAGGGTCGGTGGCCACCAGTTCCAACACATCGCCTCGGGCCATGTCCCTGATCCTGTTGTGCAACAGCATCACGGGTTCGGGACAGAACAAACCGCAGGCATCCAGATGAGTTGAAGCCAGTATTTCATCGGTCGCATTGTTCTTTGAATCGGACATCAGCGTAGCCTCATCAGACTGCAAGTCTCTGTCGCCGCGTCGAAGGTAATACCAACATCGCCACGTACCAGTTGCTGGCGCAGTATGTGAACTTTCTGTGCGAGCGTGTATGTGACGTCGCCATAATCGGTGCCCTCGCGGGTCGCATACTCTTCTAGAATCGCTTCAAGTGTAGCAGCGGACAACTGTTGATAAGGAATATCCATTTATGCAGCTCAAGCCCTCATTCCCACGGAAGATTCACACAGGCGATCTGCGGAGATTCTTCCCTGATGGCTGTCAGTGTGGAAAACGGAAACAGTTTCGGATCTGCCAGTTGTGACGGCGAAACATTGGCGATGCTGCGGAATATACTCTCCACCCTGCCTGGATATTCCTTGTCCCACTGCTTCAGCATTTCCTTGATCGTGCGTCGTTGCATGTTTTCCTGGGTGCCGCAGAGATTACAGGGGATGATCGGGAAGCCGCGCAGTTTTGCATAACGGAAAATTTCCTGTTCGCTGCAATAAGCCAGCGGACGAATCAGAACATTATGCTTGTCATCACTGAGCAGCTTGGGCGGCATTGCCTTGAGTGTGCCACCGAAGAACATGTTCAGAAACAGCGTCTCCACGATGTCTTCACGATGATGACCCAGCGCAATCTTCGTAGCGCCAATCTCTTTGGCATAACTGTACAAACTACCCCGGCGCAGGCGCGAGCACAGCCCGCAGAAAGTTTTGCCTTCCGGCGTCTTTTCTTTCACGACGGAGTATGTGTCCTGTTCGAGAATGTGGAAGTCCACACCAAGATCAGTCAGATATTCTGGCAGTACGTGTTCTGGAAAACCTGGCTGTTTCTGATCCAGGTTCACTGCAATGATGCGAAAATCGATGGGCGCATGCTTCTGCAGGCTCAGCAGTATATCCAGCATCGTGTATGAGTCCTTGCCTCCGGACATGCATACCATGATCAGATCACCCTCTTCTATCATGTTGTAGTCGGCAATTGCCTTGCCGACATCGCGGCGCAGATTCTTGTGACTGCGGTTGAGCAGACTTTGCTTGCGCTGTTCGCCACTCGGGGAACTGTGTTCTGCTTCTTTGATCAATGATGAATCCAAGTAAACCTCCAAACTGCATTGTCTGCATCACGCAGGCTTGCTGCTATTCGTAATGTCGCTTTCCGGCGGCTGCCATTTCGCGCATGGCTGGCGTCGGGTGATAGAGGGGGCCGAGAGATGCATATTGATCCGCCAGCGTGCAGAATTCTGGCAGCCCCATGGAATCAATGTAGCGCAATGCGCCGCCTCGGAATGCTGGGAAACCCAATCCCAACACCAGCCCCATGTCGGCCTCTATCGGACTTGAGACAATGTTGTCTTCCAGACAACGCGCCGTCTCCAGACACATTGCCAGCATCATGCGATCGACAATTTCCTGTGTGCAGATATCACGCCGGCCGTGCTGCGCCGCACGCAATGCTTCAACAATCTTCGCGTCAACAACCTTCACCTGACGACCACCGGCGCTCTGCTCATAGCGGTAGAAACCGGAGCCGGTTTTCTGCCCGAATTGACCGTCCTCGAACAGGATATCCATCACACTCTTGAAACCATATGCCATGCGTTGTGGGAAACCCTCTGCCATCACCGCTTGTGCATGCACAGCGGTATCGATGCCAACAACGTCCAACAGGTACGCTGGCCCCATAGGCCATCCGAAAGCCTCCATCGCGGCGTCAATCTGTTGGTAATCGGCGCCATCTCTTACCAATTGCGAGAACGCCCCGAAGTAAGGAAACAGAATGCGGTTGACGAGGAAGCCAGGACAATCATTGACGATGATAGGCGTCTTGCCCAGCCTCTGCGCGTAAGCCACTGTCGTGGCAATAGTCCTCTCACTCGACGCGACGCCTCGAATCACTTCCACCAGCGGCATCAACGGCACCGGGTTGAAGAAATGCATGCCGCAGAAGCGCTCCGGGTGCTGCAGGCCGCTCGCCAGCGACGTAATCGAAATCGTCGACGTATTGGAGGTCAATATTGTGGTGTCTTCCAGCATACCCTCCACTTCCGCAAGCACCAGCTTCTTCACCCTGGGATTCTCGACCACGGCTTCGATAACAAGATCCGCCGACTCGATACCTTCGTAGCTCAATGTCGGTCGAATGCCCGCGAGAACATCGCGAACTTTTTCTTCACTCAAGCGTCCTTTTGCTACCTGCTTCTGCAACAATTGCGAGGCTTCGTTGATGCCCGCATCAAGGCCCTGCTGTGCAATGTCTTTCATCAAAACAGCTATGCCTTTGAGCGAAGATTGATAGGCAATACCACCACCCATGATACCCGCCCCGAGCACCGCAACCTGTTTCACTGGATGCGCCACGGCCAGCAGTTGTCGACTCTTCTGCCGCAGCCACTGGTCATTGAGAAAGATCTGTACCAGGTTACCTGCTATCTCGCTGCGCGCCAGTGCAGTAAAAATTCGGTGTTCCACCTGCAGCGCTGCGGCACGCTCCAGATCCACACTCTCGACAAGAGCATCCAGTGCCCGCAGTGGAGCCGGGTTGTGAACTCGTTTATCAGCCAACAATTGTGCTCTGATCCCCTCGAAAATCTCAGGCAGATTTGCACCTGTTATCGCCGCTGTCTTGAGTTGGCGCATGGCCTGCCATTCGTCGACGTTCTGCAACGCTTGCTCAACGAAATCCACTGCTGCCTCAAACAACATTTCCGGTTCCGTGATTGCGTCCACCGCACCTACGGTCAACGCTTCGGCGGCGCTGTTCTGTTTGCCGCCTGTAATCCACTCTACGGCTTTCTGCACGTCCATCACTCGCGGAGCTCGCACAGTGCCACCAAATCCAGGGCAGATGCCAAGCCCTGCTTCAGGAAATCCAAAAGCTGCTGCAGGCGTAGCAACGCGGTAATTCGTGGCAAGACAGAATTCGAAACCGCCTCCCAGTGCCACACCGGCGACCGCACTGACTGTGGGAATGGGCAGATCCTCAAGCGCATTGAAAATGTCATTACAGTCGCTGCACCAGCGCAGCAACTCTGCTTCCGGTAGCTTGAAAACAGAGGTGAATTCGCCGATGTCCGCGCCAACAATAAAGCTGCTCTTGGCGCTGCTGCACACCAGCCCGCGCAGGTCACTGGCGGCGATCACAGCAATGACTTCACGCAACTCTTCCAGCGTCTGCCGGTTGAATTTATTGACGGACGAACCCAGCAGGTCGAAGCAAAGATGCCCGATGTCGGATTCCGTCCGCACCAGACCAAGCGTTTTCCCCTGAAACATATCCTGCCCCTACTTCTATGAAAGGGCGGCATTATAGTAAAACTCGGACCTCATAGACAGAAATCTGTGGGAGGGAGCCGTGTTGACGATTACTTCCAGCACGTCATTGTAACCTTGTTCCTGTCGCGAACCGGCCTCGCTTCCTCAAGCCTTGTCTGGTGCGACGCCATCCTTCAGAATAGCCCGCAACATTCACAGAAGAGGCCACCAATCAGGCCTCCTTACATCATCGTGGTCACCATGAAACCATTGTCCCTGTTCCTGCGGTCCTTGTGCAGCCTTACGTTCGCCAGTGCTACTCTTGCAGTCCACGCGGCTGAACACGCCACAATCACCCTGTATCACCATATATCCGACAGCACTCCTGCCTCCACCAGTGTGCCGCCAGACAAATTCCGTGAGCAGATGGAACACCTCAAAGCAGATGGTTTCCATGTCATGCCGTTGCCGGAGTTGCTCAGCGCTCTGCAACAGCGCCAGGAAGTACCCGACAAGACTGTGGCCATCACCTTCGACGATGGCTATATCTCAATCTACGATACCGCCTTCCCGATGCTGCAGGAGTATGGTTTTCCCTTCACTGTTTTCATCAATACCCAGCCCCATAACGACCGCATGAACGGGTATATGAGTTGGGAGCAGATTCGTGAAATGTCCGACGCAGGTGTCACGTTTGCCAATCACATGGAGAATCATCCATACATGGTGGATGCCCTTGCTGGTGAAGACGAAGCAGCACGAATCGCCCGCCTGCGTGCTGAGTTGCTGCGGTCTCAGGATCGTATCACCGCAGAGACTGGTCAGGATCACAAGTTCATGGCCTACCCTTATGGTGAGTACGACGTCCCCGTCAAGAGAATGATGGGAGAGCTGGGTTTCATCGGCCTTGGCCAGCACTCAGGCGCTGTGGGGTTTGATTCAGACTTTCTGGCTCTGGCCCGCTATCCGTTCGGCGGCAGCTTCACCGATCTGAATGATTTCAAACAAAAGGTACAAACACTCTCCTTCAATCTACTTGAGGTCGATCCGGAGACCCCGATGACTACGGAAACCAATCCCTCGGTCACATTGCAGTTTGGTCCCGGCAATTTCAACAATCGGCAGATTGGTTGCTATGCGGGTGGGCAACCACTGCAGATGGAATGGCTGGATCAGGAAAATGGCCGAGTGAGAATCAGTACGGAACAGCATTTCAACACACGTCGCTTCCGCTACCTGTGTACGGCGCCGGCGACGGGTATGCCCGGTCGCTTCTATTGGTATTCCAAGGATTGGACGCGCTCAACACCCAATAATCAGGATTGAGCGCATATTGCTGCGATGTTGGGTTCAGCTTTGTTCATCACGGGAGAGTAGATCGTTGATGCGGATGATTTCCTGCACCTCAGTCACATAGACATGACCGCGTTCGGAGTAGCGAGTCAAGCCGTGGGCCAGAGCCAGTGCATCGAGTGACCGCCCTTTAAGCCGCATTTGTGCGCGTAACTCACGCAGGTACTCATAGGAAGGATTGGTATTGAGATTACGGAAATAGCCTCTGACGGAGGCCTCGATCGACGAGAATGCTCTGACTTCATGGCTGGCGTCTCTGGCACGGCGTCCAGGAACCAGCCCACAACCTTCGTCATAACACCATTGACCAAAGATATTGTTGCCCTCGCGAGCAAAACGCGAGGTGCCCCAGGCCGATTCAGTGGCTGCCTGAGCCAGCGCCAGCGATACTGGAATGACATCAACCCGCACCAGCAACTCCTCCACCATTTCGGCATTGTTCAGCCCACTGTCCTGCAGTTTGTATTCCGAGGCGATGGTATCCAGTGTTTGCTGTTCGGTTGGGCTCAAGTCCATATCGCGACTGACGATGTCTGAAAACACCTGTAAATATTCCCGGGTCTGCAGAATCAGTTTGTTTTCAGCGTCCACGTATTGATGAAGGAAGGCAAAGAAACTCTGCTTCTTCATTTCAATATTGGTGATCGCGTCAAAATCAGGAATCAGGCTGACGAAAACCTCTTCTTCGACGGGCATCGTTTCGACCACGACTTCGGGAATGCTCTGCCGGGCCTTGATGACCAGCGCAAGTAAGAGGGAAGCGAGGATGACAACTGCGCAAAAGCGCATAAGAGTCGGGACTTTCGGGTATGCAAGATATTTGAACATCAAACCAATAGCCTGTGTCGTTGAATACGGAATTTAGCGAACTGAGACCCAAATAGAAATTACTATCTATTTGATTTTATTGGTTATATTATTTTGCGGGTCGTTCTTCTATCGCGATAATTGCCAATACTGACATGCTGCAAAGCGAAAAGGCAGCCGGAAAGTACCCGAAAAACCTCCACAAAGCAATGCAAAAGACCTTCAGTCAGTGGCTGCCACCGCCACCCATGCAATCAGGAGACCGGGGAGAAACGGCTTTCTTGCGCAGCCACTCGGCAGGCGTATAGGTGTGCAGAGCGAGCGCATGTACACCATTGTCCAACTGCTCCTGGAGTAGTTGATAGATGCGTTGATGTCGTTTTACGGCAGAAAGCCCCTCGAACTCCGGAGAAACAGCAGTAATCTTGAAATGCGACTCCGTTGCCGGTCCGCTGTGCATATGGCTTTCGTTGAAAATATCCAAGTGATCAAGGGGAATGGCATTCCGTAGTCGACTCTCGATAGCAACCTGCACTTTCATTCTAACTCCTGCACTGGGGAATTCTCTTAGGTTTGGGAACAAGTTTCTTATGAGGGAGAATGCTTTGCAAGCTTGAAGTGTTGCTGACAGTGATCCATTGCACAGCCCACCGCAAAGCGCATCATCAACCCAATGGCAGGATGTAAAGAGCAGTCAATCACGCTAGAATTCGCGCACTTTTCACAGGCAAGGCTACACAGACCCATGACAATCTCCTGGTATCCCGGGCATATGCACAAGGCCAACAAGGAAATGGCCGCAATCATCAAGGATATAGATGTGGTTGTGGAAGTACTGGATGCCCGCATGCCTCAGGCCAGCTCCAACCCTCTACTGAGCGCCATGCGTCAAGGCAAGCCCTGTCTGCGTATCCTCAACAAAGCAGATCTTGCTGATCCGCATATCACGAAGAGGTGGCTGGAATACTACAGCAACGAGCCACTCTCCTTTGCTGCTACCAGTTCCAAGGACAAGCGCATCAATGCAGCGGATGTGGTCTTCCTGAGCCAGAAGCTGATGCGCAAGGCCAATGCAGGCAAACCCGTCACACAGGCAGAACCCTCCTCCAACCCGGATATTGAGGCTTTGAAGGAATGGAAACGTCAACAGAAGAAGCACCAGATCATGATTGTGGGTATCCCCAATGTGGGAAAGTCATCAATAATGAACCAGATCCTGGGTAAACGCGTCGCCAAGACCGGTAATGAACCGGCCATCACCAAGGGGCAGCAGCGCGTGCGCTTGAATGACCATTGGTATCTGGTGGATACCCCCGGCGTGCTGTGGCCTAAACTGGAAGACCAAGCCGCCGCCTACAGGCTCGCCATGTCCGGCGCCATTCGCAATACCGCCATCGAATTTGTGGAAGTGGCCATCTTTTCTGCCCAGACGCTGTTGACCCTGTTCCCGGAACGCCTGAAGAAACGCTATCAGATGGAGGTGTTGCCGGATACTGGTGAGGCGTTTCTGGAAGCATTGGCACGAGCCAAGGGATGTGTCCGCAAGAATCAGGACATTGACTGGCAGAAAGTGTCGGAGATGTTGATCAATGATTACCGTGCGGGCAGGTTCGGCCCGATGAGCCTGGAGATACCGCCCGTATGAAGTCCCATCAATTTGCACCAGGCCAGCGTTGGCTGAGCGAAACCGAGCCTGAACTGGGGCTTGGTATTGTTGCCGAACATGATCACCGCACTGTGACAATCGAATTTCGCTCCTGCGATCAGATTCGCCGCTACTCCCGGCATGAAGCCCCGCTTAATCGCATCATCTTTGCCGCTGGAGATGTGATCACTACTTGTACTGGCGAAGACCTCATCGTCATCGACACCAGCGTCGTCCATGACACGGTCGTTTACCACGCCCATCGTGCCGACAACGTGGCAGACACCATCAGTCTTCCGGAGTCGTTGCTCAGTGACACTCTGGTGTTGAACAAACCGATAGAGCGTCTCTTCTCCGGCCAGACCGATGCCTCCCAGTGGTTTTATCTGCGTAAGCACACGCTGGAACGACTGGCCGAGATCGAGAAGTCGCGGGTGCTTGGTTTGTGCAGCGGTCGTACCGATTTGATTCCTCATCAGCTTTATATTGCCTCTGAGGTGGCCAGCCGCTATGCGCCACGCGTGATGCTGGCCGATGAAGTGGGTCTGGGCAAAACCATCGAGGCCGGTCTCATCTTGCAACAACAACTCGTCTCCGGCCTTGCCAGTCGCGTGTTGGTGATAGTGCCGGAGCCTCTGCTGCATCAATGGCTGGTGGAAATGCTGCGGCGTTTCAGCCTGCAATTCAGTATTTACGATGAAGAGCGCTGCAGCGAGATTCTTGAAGCTATGGCAGACGATGAAAACGGCGATACTCTGCGCAATCCCTTTATGGAAGAACAGCTGGTGTTGACCAGCATCGATCTGTTCCATCGCCAACCTCAGTGGTATGAATTCGCGATAAATGGCGAGTGGGATCTATGCATCGTGGATGAGGCGCATCACCTGCGCGATGATGCTCCCGCCATTGGCAAGCCAGGCAAGACGCTGAACGACTACGCTCGTATCAAGGAGATAGCCCTGTCAAGTAAAGGCATCCTGCTGCTGACCGCCACGCCGGAACAGATGGGCCAGGAGAACCACTTTGCCCTGCTGCAGCTTCTCGACCCGAATCGCTTCCGCGACTACGCTTCCTACAAGGAAGAGCACGATCACTATCAGGAACTTGCTGCCACGATCAATGCACTGGTCAGCGAGGAAGCATTGTCGACCGCGCAGGTACAACAGCTCGAATCCGATCTGTCAAAACATCACAGTACGGAAGCTATCAAGAAACTGCTCAAGCCTCTGCTGCCAGGCGTCAGTTTGTCAAAGGAATCAACGGCCGAAGCTCGCGAGAAACTGATCCGCATCTTACTCGACCAGCACGGCACCGGGCGTATCCTGTTCCGCAACACACGCAAATCGCTGACAGGTTTTCCAAGTCGCGCCGTCAATGTAGTCAAGCTGACACTTCCGCAGCAGTATGCCAATGTGCTTCAGGAACATCCCGATACACTGATCGCGCATCTGCAACCGGAGAGTGCCTTCATCAGCGCGATTGCCGATCAGGACGATGATGGAAGCACCATCACATTGCCGTGGACTTCATTCGACACACGCGTCAAATGGCTCGTGAACTTCTTGCAAGGCAAGCGAGGCGAGAAAGTTCTGCTGATCTGCGCGCAGGATGTGACGGCTATCAGTCTGGAAAAATATCTGCGTGTAAATGCAGGCATCCGCAGTTCCGTTTTCCATCGCCACATGGATCTGATCGATCGAGATCGCGCAGCAGCGTACTTCGCTGGCACCGAAAGCAGCGCACAAATCCTGGTGTGTTCGGAGATCGGCAGTGAGGGGCGCAACTTCCAGTTCTGTCGCCATTTGGTGCTGTTTGATCTGCCTCTGAATCCGGATCTGCTCGAACAGCGCATTGGTCGTCTGGATCGTATCGGCCAGAAGCACACCATTCAGATTCACCTGCCAGTCTTCGCGAATTCGGCTCAGGAAGTCCTCTTCCACTGGTACCAGGACGCGCTGAATGCATTTCTGCAAGTGGCGCCTGCCGCCTACCGTCTGTATCGCCAATTCAGCGATGAGCTGCATGTACATCTGCTGATCGGCAATGTGGAAGAGCCAGCATTCGTTGAGTTTGTCAGCAAGGCCAACGCCCTCAACAAGGAATTGAACGCTGAGCTTGAACAAGGCCGTGATCGGTTGTTGGAGATCAACTCCTTCAACAAGGACAGCGCGGCGCGCACAGTACAGCAGATTCGTGAATTCGAGGCCGCTTGTACGCCGGAAGCCTATATGAAGGAAGTGTTCGACAGCTTCGGGATTCACTACGAACACAACTCGGATGACAGCTATGCCATCCAGCCGACCGAGGAGATGATCGTGTCCTCCTTCCCTGCTCTGCCCGATGAGGGCATGGACGCTACTTTCGACCGGCAACTGAGCCTGCACAGGGAGGATATTCAGTTCCTGACCTGGCAGCACCCGATGGTGCGTGGTGCCATCGACCTGGTGCTGGACTCACCTCAGGGCGGCGCCGCTGTCAGCCTGTTCTCCCGCGATTGCGGCGACCCGGAAGTGGCATCGAACGAGTTGATCGTCGAAGCAATCTATCGCACCGTGGCGCCTGCTCCTAAGCACCTGCAGATGTCCCGCTTCCTTCCCGCCACGCATTTCCACTATGCGCTGGTGCCGGAAACCGACGATCGTAGCGGCAACAAGGTGAGCGTGAAGAGGATCCGCAGTAAACTGCGTTACATCGACAAACACGAGGCCGCAACGCTGGTCAGCGACAATCAGTCACGCATCGTGCAGTTGCTGCAGCAGGCAGAAAAGCTGGCACAGACGGAGATGAGTCACTTGGTCAACATGGCAGCTTCAAGCATGCTCCAGATCCAGACTGGCGAGATCAAGCGCCTGGTCGCATTGAAACAGGTCAACCCCAATGTCAGGGAATCTGAGCTGGAATATTTGAAAGAACAAACGATGCAACTGCATCAATGTCTGAAGCAGGCCAGTGTTGAACTGGTAGCCGTCCACATTATGTTCAGGGCCAACTAACAAGCGCTGTATAAAGGAAAAGAGTCCCAGATGATTACAAGCCAAAGCATTGCTGCCAACGCCCGTTCTCAAACTCAGGCCCAACCGCTGCCTGGGGTTGTTCATCCCGCTTTCGAGTGGGTGCGCAGCCAAACCATTCCCACGCTGAATGTGGTGATGGAAGAATATCGTCACCGTGTTACAGGTGCCTTGCACTTTCACCTTCACAGTGACGACACCGAAAATGTCTTTCTGGTGGCGCTGCGCACTGTGCCAATGGACTCCACCGGCGTGGCGCACATTCTCGAACATACCGTGCTCTGTGGCAGCGAAAAGTATCCGGTGCGTGACCCCTTTTTCATGATGATTCGCCGCTCGCTCAACACCTTCATGAATGCCTTTACCAGCAGCGACTGGACCGCTTATCCATTCGCCAGCAAGAACAGAAAGGACTTCAATAACCTGCTTGAAGTCTACCTGGACGCAGTGTTCTTCTCCCGCCTGCACGAACTGGATTTTGCCCAGGAAGGCCATCGCCTGGAATTCAGCGAACCAGATAATCCCAAAAGTGAACTGCAGTTCAAAGGTGTCGTGTTCAACGAAATGAAAGGTGCCATGAGTTCCACCAACTCGATTCTCTGGCACACTCTCAGCAAATACCTCTATCCCACCACTACTTATCACTACAACAGTGGCGGTGAGCCGGAACACATTCCAGACCTCAGCTATGCGGAGCTCAAGGCGTTCTACGAGACTCATTACCACCCAAGCAACGCCGTGTTCATGACCTACGGTGATATTCCTGCAGTCGAGCACCAACAACGTTTTGAAGAACTGGCCCTGTCCCGCTTTGAGAAACTGGATGTCAATATCCACGTGCGCGATGAGAAGCGTTACTTCGCTCCGATCCGTGTGGAGGAAAGCTACCCGCTGGAGGAAGACTGCGAAGAAGAGGCAGGAGCTGAAAAGACTCACGTTGTGCTGGCGTGGTTGCTTGGCAAGAGCATCAATCTTGATGACATGTTCCAGGCCCAGCTGCTCTCGAGTGTATTGTTGGATAACAGTGCCAGTCCTCTGATGAACGTGCTGGAAACCTGCGGCATCGGATCATCACCCTCTCCTCTGTGTGGTCTGGAAGACAGCAATCGTGAGATGAGTTTCATCTGCGGCCTTGAGGGCTGCGCACAGGATGCCACGGCGGCCGTCGAGAAACTCGTGCGTGACACACTGCAGCAAGTGGCAGAGACCGGAGTCTCCGACGAACAGGTGGAAGCCGCACTGCATCAACTGGAACTGCATCAACGCGAGATTACCGGTGACAGCCATCCCTATGGACTGCAGCTCATCATTGCCGGACTCTCCAGCGCAATTCACGGTGGCGATCCCATCAACCTGCTGAATATCGATCCGGCGCTGGCAAGACTGCGCGAACAGATCAAGGACCCGACATTCATTCCTGGACTGATCAAGCGTCTGTTGATCGACAATCCACACAACGTCGTGCTGACTCTCAAACCCGACCCCCTCCTGTCTGCCCGTCAGGTCGAGGCGGAAGTGAAAAGACTGCAGATGATCAAGGCAGACCTGGCACCGGAAGAGGCCCATGCCATCGTGGACCGCAGCAGGAAGCTGGCTGAACGTCAACAGGCTGAGGATGATCCTGCTCTGCTGCCCAAGGTCGGACTTGAAGACGTGCCTGCGGACATTCCTCAATTGACTGCGACCGAGTCGATCATTGCCGAATCGCCGGTGAGCTTCTACGCACAGGGTACCAATGGCTTGTGTTATCAGCAGATCGTGGTGGAACTACCGCAACTGAGTGATGAGTTGCTGGAAGTGCTCCCGTACTACACCAGTTGTCTGTCCGAATTCGGTGTGGGAGCACGCAGCTATGGAGAGGTACAGACCTGGCAGTCCAGAATCAGCGGTGGCGTGAACTGCTACGCCAACATCCGCAGCAAGACTGACGATGAACAGCAGACTACTGCGATTCTTGTGCTTTCGAGTAAAGCACTGCTCAGTAATCAGGAAGAACTGACAGACTTGCTCTATCAGACGTTCAGTCTCTGCCGTTTCGACGAGGAGCAGCGTCTGCGCGAAATCATGGATCAGATCACTTCCCGTCGGGAGAGCAGCATTACCGCTCAAGGACACTCCTTGGCGATGTCACTCGCCTGCAGCGGCATGAGTCCGAGTGCCCAGCTCAGTCATCGTTATACCGGTCTGGCTGGCATCAGCACTCTGCGCTCTCTGAGTAAATCACTCAAGGGCACAAAGGATGCCCGCAGCCTGCTAGACAAATTCCGAGCCATTCACGAGCATATTCAGTCAGCGCCCCGCCGCTTCCTGCTTATTGGTGAGGCAACCAGTCAGAACACCTTGACCGGTAGTCTGGAGAGGATATGGACGCAAGGCAATGCCGTGCAAGCGGACTTCCAGACACTGCAGCTGAGTCCGATCCGCAGTCAGACAAGACAAATCTGGTCTACCAATACACAGGTGAATTTCTGCGCTAAAGCCTATCCAACGGTACCGGCATCACACCCGGACCATGCGATTCTGACAGTGTTGGGTGGTTTCATGCGCAATGGATTCCTGCACCGCAGCATCCGTGAACAGGGCGGTGCCTATGGTGGTGGTGCGGACCAGGATGCCAATTCCGCGTCCTTCCGCTTCTACTCCTATCGCGACCCACGTCTTGTCGAAACACTTCATGACTTTGATCGCGCCATAGACTGGGTGATAAGCGAAAAACATCAGTGGCGTCAGGTTGAGGAAGCCATCCTGGGAGTCATCAGTTCCATGGACAAGTCCTCGTCCCCTGCGGGAGAAGCGAAACAGGCGTTCTACAACGAGCTTTTCGGTCGAACCAGAGATCTGCGACTGGCGTTTCGCAAGCAAGTATTGGCCACTCAAGTGGAGGATTTGCAGCGCGTGGCGCGTCAGTATCTGTTGGCAAATAAGGCTAGTGTGGGGGTTATCAGTAATACGCAACAGATGAAGGCAGCGAAGCCACTGGGTTTGGAGGAATTTTTTATATAGAAATTAAGTAATTATTTCAATTAGTTGAGATTGTTATCTAAACAATGGTAGCAGCTGTAACAGATAGACACCTTATTATTCAAAATCTTTTCTCACCTGCCTGGAACTTAGTGTGAACGGCACAGTCTGATTAGGTGTAGGTAGATGCAGACAAAATTGTGGGTTTTGTTTCATTTTATCTCTCCCTTGATAGTAGTAACTTAAGCCCAACCTCTGGTTGGGCTTTTTTTATGCCTGAATTAACCTCGACGCTCCATGATGAACTCATACGCGGATTTGATTTCCTGAGTCTTGCGCGTTGCAATCTCCGTCATCTCCTCCGGCAGTCCCTTCGACACCAGTTTATCCGGATGATGTTGACTCATGAGTTTGCGGTAGGCCTTCTTGATGTCGTCAGTTGGTGTGTCTTTTGTTACACCCAGCACCTTGTAGGCTTCGAAAAGCCTGTCAGCGGGGCTTTCACCCGAATTGAAACGGAACTGGGCACTCATGCGCATGACCAGACGATCATAGTCCGATTGGGGATACCCCAATGTTGTGGCGATTGCCTCCAACACGCGACGCTCAGCTGGATCCATCCGGCCATCTGCCAGAGCAGTGGCAGTCACTATCTCCAGAAACATCTGGATCAGATTACGCCGCCGCAGACATTCACGTCGGAACTGCTCAATGACTTCAGCATAGGGGAATGCGTCCTGCTTGCCCTGCTCGAACAGGCTGATAGCAAGTTTGCGCTGCTCGGGACGCAGCTGCATCTGGTTCATGACCTGTTCAGCCAGCGATATCTCATTGCGGCTGACACGTCCATCAGCCTTGGCCACATATCCCATAAGGGAGAATACTGCAGTAAAGAATGCCGTCTGGACCCGCTCCGTGCCCTGTGCGCCAAGGCGGCCATCATTGGCAACCAGCGCCATCCCGCTATCGAAGTAGTTGCCGAGTGCGGCCCCCAGTACGGCACCCAATGGCCCGCCCATCATGAATCCGAACGTGCCACCGATTACCTTGCCCCACCAGTTCATACTGCCGCTCTCTTGTTGAATGTTGAAAATCTAGCTGAAGAAGAGACGCCAGAGCCAACTGCGCCCCAGATCTTCCTCGCACTGCATGTACTGCACACCATAGCGATCTGCGTTGGTCTGCACTCTGGCTGCTGTCTCCAGCAACCACGGTTTGTCGGCATAAGTGCTCCGCGCAAACCCGGTATGGCCCTCGTGATACGCCAGATAGAGGTTGCGGGCGTCATACAGCTGAATGTTGTTGCGTCGATAGCTATTTGCGTTGTACCAACCAATGAAATCCACTGCATCGCCGAAATTCGAACGCATGGCAAAGGTATTGCCTGTTTCCCGGCGGTACTCATCCCACGTGCTGTCCAGCGCCTGGGCATAACCGAAGGCACTCGATGGGCGGCGCCATGGGATTACCCACAGAATGCGTGTGCGGGGTGGTCTGGCGCGGGACTGGTACGAGGATTCCTGATTGATGAAGGCCATGGAGACAGGGACCGGCACACCCCAGCGTGCTTTGGTACGCTCAGCGGCGGTATACCAGGAGTGCCGATCTTCGAACATATCGCACACATTGGAGATATTGCGGGGCTGCGTGCTGATGCACGACGTCAGGGCCAGCGCCGAAGCCAGCAGAAATAGTGGTTTACGCATACTCCATTACCCTTGTGGGGACAGGCCTTCAAGACTGCGTCAATGGTTGTGTTCCGTCAGAAACGCCAGGAATGTTGCCTCATCCATCACTGGAATCTCCAACTCCTGAGCCTTGTCCAGCTTGGAGCCAGCGCCCGGTCCGGCCACTACCCAGGTTGTCTTCTTCGACACGCTGCCTGCCACCTTGGCACCGAGTGCCTGCAGTTGAGCCTTGGCTTCATCTCGCGACATCTGCTCCAGTGTGCCTGTGAGCACGAAGATCTGTCTATTCAATATGTCCGACTGCGCGACCACCTCCTCATCGCGCCAGTGCACGCCTGCAGTTTGGAGGCGTTCGATCACAACTCGATTCTCGGCGTTGGCGAAGAAATGCTCCACATGGGCAGCCACGATCGGCCCCACGTCCTCAACCTGTTCCAGCGTTGTGGCGTCGGCTCTCATGATCCTTTCTAGTGAACCAAAGTGACTGACCAGTGCAAGCGCAGTGGCCTCGCCAACCTCCGGAATGCCAAGGCCATACAGAAAGCGCGGCAGCGTTGTGCTCTTCGATTTGTCGATGGCAGCGAGCAGATTGTTTGCCGACTTCTCGCCCATGCGCTCCAAATCGTGCAGTTGTTCACGTTGCAGATGAAAAACATCAGCAACATCGCGGATCAGTCCGGTTTCCACCAACTGCTCTATGAGTTTGTCGCCAAGGCCTTCGATGTCGAGCGCGCCACGGGCGCAAAAGTGCCGGATGGCTTCTTTCCGTTGTGCAGGACACACCAGGCCTCCGCTGCAGCGGAACAGAATGTCGCCATCAGGCTCCACGGCGGAACCACAGGCAGGACACTCCTGCGGCATTTTCACATCGATCAGCGTGACATCCGCATCCGCTTCAGTCACCACCTTGACCACCTTGGGGATCACATCACCCGCACGGCGAATGATGACGGTGTCGCCAATATGCAGGCCCAGTCTCGCGATCTCTGCCATATTGTGCAGTGTGGCATTGCTGACAGTGACGCCGCCCACAAATACCGGTTCCAGCCTCGCAACAGGAGTGATGGTGCCGGTTCGCCCTACCTGGAACTCCACATCCTTGACGGTTGTCGAGACTTCTTCTGCAGGAAACTTGTAGGCCATTGCCCAGCGCGGAGTGCGTGCATTGAAACCGAGATCAGCCTGCAACTGCAGACGATCAACCTTGATGACAGCGCCATCGATTTCGTAATCCAGAGTTGCACGTTTGGCGAGCAGCGCATCTGCATAGGCAAGACATTCCGCCGAGCCAGTGACAGTCGCACGTTCGGGATTCACCTGCAGTCCCCACTGCTCCAGCAGAAAGAAGGTATCGGTGAGCGTGGCAGGCAACGTGGCACCTTCTTCCAACTCCAGAATGCCGACGCTGTAACAGAACATGCGCAACGGTCGTCGCGCGGCAATCTTCGGATCAAGCTGGCGCAGCGTTCCTGCTGCCGCATTGCGAGGATTCACGAAACTCTTGCTGCCACTCTGCTCCGCTTCCTTGTTCACCGCATCGAACCCGGATCGCGTCATGTAGATTTCGCCGCGCACCTCCAGGCGTTTTGGAATCGCCACAGGGTTGTCCGAGGATCTACCAATGCCAATGCGCAGCGGAATATCACGCAGGGTGCGCACGTTGTGCGTAATGTCCTCGCCTGTCACACCATCACCACGCGTGGCAGCACGCACTAACAAACCATCCTCGTAGAGAAGACTGACGGCTACGCCATCGACTTTCGGCTCACAGCTGTAGCGAATGTCGGCATGGGTATCGAGGCGCTTCTTGATGCGCGCTTCAAATTCATCAAGCTCAGTAGCATTGAATACCTTTGCCAGCGACATCATCGGCACTTCGTGTATCACCTGCACGAATCCGGTGAGTGGTGCAGAACCAACTCGCTGGGTGGGAGAATCAGATGTAATCAGTTGTGGATATTCGTTCTCGATCTGTTCGAGACGCGCGAACAGCTTGTCATATTCCACATCGGGGATAACGGGAGAGTCGAGGGTGTGATAAAGATAATCGTGGCGGGCAATCTGCTGCCGTAGCTGTATCAGCTCCTGTACAACATGCTGCCCGGGTATCGATGTGCCGGTCATTTCTGTTGACGCAATTGCCTGAGATCAAAGTCACGCACGCGCTGCCGGTAGTGCTCGATGGTCTGAGCGGTCATCACGCTGCGGTTGTCATCCTTGAGGTCGCCATCCAGTGCAATTCGAACCTGTTGAGCGACATCAAGCATCAGATCGAACGCTTGCATGCTGTTGGCAACATTGGGCAGTGTCATGAAGAAGCACAAACCGCGCGTCGCAAAATCATTGATCTGGTTCAGGTCAAAAGTGCCAGGGTTGACGATGTTCGCCACACTGAACAGCACAGGAGCGCGAGTATCGTTATCGAGATGACGATGGAAAATATTCATGTCACCAAAACGCAAACCAGTGGTCAGAAGCACAGGCAGAAGGTCGACACCCGCGAATTCGCGATCTTGCTTGGCAACCACGTTGAGCACGAGGACTTCACTGTAATCTGCAGGCACAGATGGGGCTGGAGGTTTTGTCTCCGGTTGTACGGGAACCAGGGTTTCGCGCCCTGGAGATGCTCTTTCAGGGCGTGGCTCTCCGCGAAGTCGATCGCGAGGTTCGTCGTACTCGTCATCATCTGCTTCGTCGTGACTATCGAGAGGATCGTCAAGATTCAGTTCGCTCTGGCGTGACTTGTGAAGCGGTTCGGGTTTGCTCCGAGGTGCTGGCGTTGGTGCTGTCGGCGCAGGGATTGTATCTTCCATCATCGAATCGTCGAAGGAATTGCCACCAATCATTGGCTCAGCGCGCTCATTCTTGCGCAGCCTCTCGATAGCATCCTTCTCGCGCTCCCGTTCACCGCGACTGATTGCCGCAGATGTCATGCCGGAAATCTTGTCACCAGCCCATTGCAACCAACTGCGCGGACCCGATTTCACTTCTTCATCTTCATCGGGGTAGTCATCCAGATCATCACCCTCGTCATCATAATCATCATATGTGTCATCGTCACTGAGCGGAGCACGTGTCTCATTGCGATCATCGCCGTACACGCTGTCGAACTCTTCCGCCTCCAACTCTTCGTCTTCGGCATCGTCTTCGAAGTCATCTTGAACGTCGTTTAGCGAGCGGCTGGAATCAATTTCATCCTCGTCGAGATACTCTTCATACTCGTCATCATCCAGGTCCTCGTTATAACTGTCATCGTCGTTATCGAGGTCGTCGGTCTGGTCGTCAAGAGCCTCTTCTTCATCAAGAAGATCATCATCGTCGAAATCTTCATCATCGATGTAATCATCTTCGTCATCAGCCCTGTGAGTGAAAGGTTGCCCAGCGAACGGTTCTGAAGAGAGGTCATCCGGCACAAGAGGTTGGCTGGAAACGGTCACACCGAGATCATCCGGGATATCCAACGCGTCGAGAGTGTCATCAGGTTCAGTCTCCGGCCACTCATCGCGCTCATCATAGGAAACTGTGTCATCGTCATTCTCGTCGAAGGATTCTTCGTCGTAGGCATCATCTTCATAGGAGCCAGTTTCGGGAGGGGCTTCAACTTCGTCTTTGAACACATGATTGTCCAACGGATCTTCGTAACTCCTGGTACTCTCTTCGCCAGCAAACGAGACAGACGCTGCGGCAGCAGTAGGGATGGCAGCTGTGCGGGCAGGCATCACATCAATCGGTCGATGGGTAGGCTTGGGGGTAAGGACAACTTTGCTACCCAGAGTGCTGTGCCTCTGTCTTGCAGCCTGACGCGCATTGGCGACGCTGGAGTTGCGCACCGGGCTGACATCCTCTTCATCGTCATCATCGCCAACAGAATCCATCAATACGGGAATAGCCTGATCGCCCTTGCCTTTGGCAAGTTTGTCGCGTGAGGAGAACTCGGAGTTCTGACGCACCACGTGAGCGAAGGAACGTTCCACCAGACGTGCGCCGCCATTGGGCAACTCGGAAAGAGCAATTTCATCGGGGTCGTATTGGGGAATGTTCTTCTCCAACGCCATTCGCAACTGGCCGCGCCGAGCCCGCAGGGCCACATACAACCCGCGAACGATCACGCCGACGATTGCGAGAATCAACACCAATATCAGAAGTTCGCGAAGCCCCATAACAACTGCTCTGTCTCAATGATTGCAAGAAGCGTTAAATTAAACCAAAGATCACATTGCCGCCAGTTCGGCAGCTTCGGCAATGTCCACATCCACAATGCGGGAAACGCCCGGCTCGTGCATGGTAACACCGAGCAGCTGATTTGCCATTTCCATGGTCAGCTTGTTGTGCGTAATGAAGACAAACTGCACATGCTCGGACATTTCCTGCACCAATCGCGCATAACGGCCCACGTTGGCATCGTCCAGCGGCGCGTCCACCTCGTCCAGCATACAGAACGGTGACGGGTTCAACTGGAAGATCGAGAACACCAGAGCAATCGCCGTCATTGCCTTCTCGCCGCCCGAAAGCAGGTGAATCGTACTGTTTTTCTTGCCAGGTGGACGAGCCATGATTGCCACGCCGGTGTCGAGCAGGTCTTCGCCTGTCATGTCCAGGTAGGCGTGCCCTCCCCCGAATACCTTCGGAAACAGCTCCTGCAGACCGGCATTGATCTTGTCAAAAGTCTCCTTGAAGCGTGTACGGGTTTCCTTGTCGATCTTGCGGATTGCGTTTTCGAGGGTGGTAAGGGCCCGCTCCAGGTCGTCGTTCTGGGAATCCAGATATACCTTGCGCTCGGATTGCTGCCTGTACTCGTCGATGGCTGCCAGGTTGATGGCTCCGAGGCGTTGAATGCGGTTGGCAATGGCTTCCAGTTCGCGCTCGCAGGCGGCAATGTCCAGATCCTCAGACAGGTTGGCCAGCACCGTCTGCAGGTCGTACTTGCTCTCGATGAGCTGATCCTGCAGCGCAGCGCGCTTGACCACATCACCCTCGGACTTAAGGCGGTGCTCCATCAATTGTTCACGCAGACCACCGGCAACGCGCTCGAACTGCGCACGTTGCTGCTCCAGACTGCGCAGGGTGTGTTCGTTGCCATCGGCACGGGCCTTGGCAGCATTGAGTTGTTCTTCCACTTCCAGACGTTTCTGTAACTGGAGCTCCAGCTCGGCTTTCTTCATCTCCAGGGGAGAATCGGAGTCGGCAAGCTGGCGATTCAACGACTCGATGCGCTCCTTGGCTCGCTGCACCTGGGATGCCATGCGATCCAAGGTGTCGTGTACGGACTTCAGCTGAGAGTTCAGAGACTGCTGCTGCAGAGCCAGTTGATGCGAGGTGTCCTTGTCGTGTCGCGCCTTCTGGCGACACTGGTCCAGCTTCTCGCGGCGCTCGTCACGCTGCTGCAGAAGCTGTTCCTTGCGTTCAGTGTCCTCTTCCATGGTGTCCAACGCAGCTTGCAGGTTGGAGCGCGCCAGCGCGGTATTCTCTTCTTCGATTGTCAACTGCCGGGTCAGCTCGTCCAGTTCATGCTGCAACCGCTCGCGGCGTAGTGTAGTCTGCTCCACCTTCATCAGACGGGCACCGAGCTGGGACTTCTGTTCGCTGTATTGGCGCGCGGTCTGGGCAATCTGGCGCTGCACGTCTTCACGGCGGGACTCGATGTCACGCAAGGTCTGACGACTCAAGGCCTGTGCCTCAACAAGCTCGTCCACACGGGATTGCTGCAGGGCAATGTTCACTTCCAGGCGGGATATCTCGCCCTTGCGTTCCAGCAAACCAGCTTTCTCATCCGCCGTCTTGCGCACCCGAATCCAGGATTTGCCGAGCCATACACCCTGCTTCGTCACCACTGACTCACCTGCGGCAAGATTGCCACGCAGTGTCAATGCTGCATTCAGATCTTCCACCACATAGATGCCGCAGAGCAGTGCGGCGCTGTCCCAGGTTGATTCTATCTTCGCACTTAATGCCGTACGTCCGGCCACTGGAGCAGCCTTGCTGCTGATAACACCGGTATCGACGAGGGAGAGCAAACCGGCAGGGAGTTCGCGCAACAGCGTTTCCACGCTGTCGATGTTTTCTACACAAATACTCTGAAGATAGTCGCCCAGCACCGCTTCCACGGCGGCCTCGTAGCCATTGGCCACGCGGATGCTCTCTCCCAGACGCTTGTTCTGGCCGAGGTTGCGGCTCTGCAGCCAGCGGTTCAAGCCTTCATTATTACGACCCAGCGCGGCCTTCTGCAGCGCCTCCAGTGACGAGTGCCGACCCTTCAGGCTCTGCAATTCGCTGCGCGCACGATCCAGATCGCTGGCGATGGTCTGCACGCGGCTGCGCTCGACTTCTATCTCATCGGCCAGCTCGCTGTTACTGGTCTGGTGTTGCTCCAGCTGCTCTTCCAGATGCGACACCTGAATGGACAACTCATCGATCACATCCTGCTCCGGATTATCTCCCAGCGCCTTCTTCTCTTCCTGCAGGCGCGCCTTGCGATCCAGGCCACGTTCCACGATTTTTTCAAGCTGCTGAATGCGCGACTGCTCCACTTCGGCAATCTGACGCGGCTCCTCGGCACGCTGATTGAACTCGTCCCACTCGTGCTGCCACTGCTGCATCTTCTCTTCTGCTTCTTCCAAAGCAAATGCAGACTCTTCTTCAACTGCCTGAGCTTCCTCAAGCCTCGGTTCGATGATCTGCAGCTCGGATTGCAGCGCCGCTACTTTGGTCACGTCGGATTCCAGCTCGCCCTGAGTCAATCCGAAACTCTGGCGGGTTTCGTCCAGATCACGCTTCAATTGAGTGACGCGCTCGATGTGGTGCTCGATGGACTGCTCGATGCGGGCGATATCACTGCCCAGACTGTAGTAGCGCCCCTGAATCTCGCTCAACTGGTCATTGAATTCGGAGTTGTCCACCAGATGCTTCTCGATACTGGCATCCACGGAACGCTGCTGCGCTACCGTCGCCTCGATCGTGATCTCCAGTTCGTTGATGACGGACTGCTTCAATTGCAGCTCGTCGTTCAACGCTTTCCAGCGCAGCGCGCTGTGCTGAGCCGTCATGGCCCGCTCCTGCTGCTTGAACTCGCCATACTTCTCGGCGGCCTGTGCCTGGCGATGCAGATGCTGCAACTGACGGCCCAGCTCATCGCGCAGGTCGGTCAGGCGCTCGAGGTTCTCGCGGGTACGCTTGATGCGGTTCTCGGTTTCCCGGCGACGCTCCTTGTATTTGGAGATACCGGCTGCCTCTTCGATGAAGATACGCAGGTCTTCGGGGCGCGACTCAATCAGGCGCGACACCATGCCCTGCTCGATGATGGAGTAGCTGCGCGGACCTAGACCGGTGCCAAGGAAAATATCGGTGATGTCACGGCGACGACACTTCGTGCCATTCAACATATACCCGGACTGACCATCGCGGGACACCTTGCGCTTGATGGAAATCTCGTTGTACTGGGCGTACTCGCCCTTGATGCGGTTATCGCTGTTGTCGAAGATCAGCTCGATGCTGGCCTGGCCCACCGGTTTGCGTCCACCTGAACCGTTGAAGATGACGTCGGTCATGTTCTCGCCGCGCAGGTTCTTGGCGGAGCTCTCTCCCATCACCCAGCGCACGGCATCGATTATGTTGGATTTGCCGCAGCCGTTGGGGCCGACGACAGCGCAGAGATTGCTCGGGAAATTTACCGTGGTGGGATCAACGAAGGACTTGAAACCGGCTAATTTGATACATTTCAAACGCATGAATGACTCTGTTATTAGCGCCCCGGATTCAGCAACATGAAGGCATTCCGAAGACTTTCAATGAGGATGCCCGTCAGACCGTTCGGGCGCCGGTAAGTTTAGCCGATCTCGTCAATAATGACACAAAAAAATCCGGGGGTGAGATGGATGCACCACCATGCACACAAAACGAAGGATACAAATCATAATGTGACGTACCACTGTCAGAGCGGCGACACAAAAACCTCTGGGCGCTCAATGCCATTACAGCCATTTCCAATAGCCGGCGACAAATCAGGAATGCTAAACACCGAAAAATTCTCGATACCACGCCACAAATCGGTCAACTCCCACTTGAATTGGAGTATTGGGCTTGTAGTCCAAATCATCCACCAGATCCGTCACGTTCGCGAAGGTGGCAGGAACATCCCCCGCCTGCAATGGGAGCATATTCTTCTTGATCTCTTTTCCTAACGCCTTCTCGATGGCCATGATGAAAGTCATCAACTCCACCGGATTATTATTCCCGATGTTATAGATTTTATAAGGCGCCGAAGAAGTTGATGCGTCAGGATACTTGCCATTCCACCTCGGATTGGCTTTCGCAGGGTTATCGATAACCCGCACGACACCCTCCACGATATCGTCAATATACGTAAAGTCACGCAGCATCTTGCCATGATTGAAGACATCGATCGTGCGACCTTCCAGGGCTGCCTTGGTAAATAGAAACAACGCCATGTCCGGCCTGCCCCACGGCCCGTATACAGTGAAGAATCGCAGCCCTGTTGTGGCAATGCCGAATAGATGGCTATAGGTATGCGCCATCAACTCATTGGCTTTCTTGCTGGCAGCGTAAAGACTGATTGGATGGTCAACATTATCGGATGTAGAAAACGGCAGTGTCTCGTTCAAACCATACACTGAAGAGCTTGATGCGTAGGAAAGATTCCTGACTCCATGGTGACGACAGGCTTCCAGGATATTCAAAAAGCCAACAATATTGGCATCGACATACGCATGGGGATTCTGCAGTGAGTAACGCACGCCGGCTTGGGCCGCCAGATTGCAGACTGCATCGAAGCGTTCGGCAGTAAAGAGCGCCATCAACGTCTCATTGTCCTCCAGCTTCATTTGCACAAACCGGTAAAGGGGCTGGGTGGCTGACGTGATCAGTTTGTTATAGACAATAGTGGCCTGCGAAATGCCTGCCCGCTCCAAACGTCCGTACTTTACCCGCTGATCGTAGTAATCGTTAATGCTGTCGAGGCCAATCACCTCGTCCCCGCGCGCCAGCAACCGCTGCACCAGATGCGAACCAATAAAACCCGCCGTACCGGTCACCAGGATTTTCATGCTCTGCTTTCCTTGTCAAATAAGCGCGATCATAGCCGAAGGAGATGACAGCTTCATCAGTGCAAACCCTGAGAAGTCTTGCAGGAGATACCAACTCTGCATGTTGGCAAAGCCAACAAGTTACAAAGCCGTATTAATCAGATGCTGTAGATACTGCCCATATCCATTCTTGGCAAGGTCCTTGGCGCGTACCAGCACCTCCTCGTTGGACAGCCATTTGTTGCGCCAGGCGATCTCTTCCAGACAAGCAATCTTCAGCCCCTGACGGTGTTCGACTGTCTGCACGAACATGCTGGCTTCGAGCAGGCTTTCATGAGTGCCTGTGTCAAGCCATGCAAAGCCACGTCCCAGCACCTCCACATTAAGGTCGCCACGCTCCAGGTAGATCTGGTTGACGCTGGTGATTTCCAGCTCACCGCGCGCAGAGGGTTTCACCTGTCTGGCAATTTCTATGACATCGTTGTCGTAGAAATACAGGCCGGTGACTGCGAAGTTGGAGCGCGGTTCCTTTGGTTTCTCTTCGATTGAAATGGCACGTTTGTTGGTGTCGAATTCCACTACGCCGAAGCGTTCGGGGTCTTTGACCTGGTAGCCGAAGACAGTGGCGCCTGATGGTCTTGCCACTGATTCGCGCAACTTTCCTGTAAAACCCTGGCCATAGAAGATGTTGTCGCCGAGCACCAGGCAGACATTGTCCTTGCCAATGAATGCTTCGCCAATCAGGAATGCCTGAGCCAGACCATCGGGGTTGGGCTGGATCGCATAGGTAATGAGGATACCGTACTGACTGCCATCACCCAGCAAACGCTGGTAACCACTGATGTCCTCAGGGGTGCTGATGACGAGGATGTCGCGGATGCCGGCCAGCATGAGTACGGACATCGGGTAGTAAATCATGGGTTTGTCGTAGATGGGGAGCAGTTGTTTGGAGAGTCCCTTGGTGATGGGATAGAGGCGAGTACCGCTCCCTCCTGCCAGCACGATTCCCCTGCAAGACGTCGATGGGATTGTCATGTGATCTCAATATCTGGAAGCGTTCATGTTTTTAACCTACTGAAACTGCTGGTAATACGGGACGGATGATACAGGCATTGACGCTGTGTCGGCTAGCCCCACGAAGGACGAACTTGCTTGTACGCAACTTGTCATTTTGTTCATGACACCAACGATGCCTGGATATTTCCCTGCTTGTGACCAAGCTCCAACATGTCACATTTCTAAGCTAAGATACCGCCGCAAACATCCGAGGGATCTCAAGGAACAGGCACAACATGAAGATTACGATTTTTGGCACGGGATATGTGGGCTTGGTCAGTGGCGCTTGCCTTGCGGAATGCGGTCATCAGGTGATGTGCATGGATGTTGACGCAGCCAAGATAGACTCGCTCAAAAAAGGAGTGATACCTATCTACGAACCCGGGTTGGAATCCATGGTGGGAGAAAACGCCAAAGCAGGCACGCTCTTTTTCACATCCAACCCAGTCGAGGCAGTCGGTTTCGCCGACATCATTTTCATCGCTGTGGGTACTCCACCGGACGAGGATGGTTCGGCAGATCTGAGCTACGTGCTGGCCGTGGCCAGTGAAATCGGCCGCCAGATGCAACAAAGCAAAATTGTGGTAACCAAATCCACTGTGCCGGTCGGGACTTCCGACAAAGTACGTGCCGCTGTGCAGGCCGAGCTGGACAAACGCGGCTCGTCGTTGCGCGTGGAAATCGCTTCGAACCCGGAGTTTCTGAAAGAGGGAGCGGCAGTAAGCGACTTCATGAAACCCGACCGCATCGTCGTGGGCGCGGAGTCAGCCGAAGTGAAGGCCATCATGCAGGACATCTATGCTCCCTTCAATCGCAACTCCGATCGCATGATCTTCATGGATATCCGTAGTGCGGAACTAACCAAATATGCAGCCAACGCGATGCTGGCGACCAAGATCAGCTTCATGAATGAGATCGCCAACCTGGCCGAGATTCTGGGTGCCGACATTGAGCAGGTGCGCCATGGTATCGGCTCTGATCCGCGTATCGGGTATCAGTTCATTTATCCTGGTATTGGGTATGGAGGCTCGTGTTTTCCCAAGGACGTGCGCGCGTTAAGTCAGACAGGCTTGCAGCATGGGCGTGAGATGCGGATTCTCAATGCGGTGGAAGCGGTGAATGATCTGCAGAAATCACGCCTCGCGGAGCTGGTAATGCGTCACTATGCGGGAGCGAGCTTGCTTGACAAAACCTTCGCTGTCTGGGGTTTGTCATTCAAACCCAAGACCGACGACATGCGCGAGGCACCAAGTCGCGTGGTAATCGAGGCTCTGTGGGCGGCCGGCGCCACAGTGCAGGCATATGATCCAGAGGCGATGGATGAGGTGGAGCGCATCTATGGGCACCGCGATGATTTACGCTTGGTCGGCACGCGGGATGCGGCATTGATTGGAGCGGATGCGCTGATCATCTGCACGGAGTGGCAGCACTTCCGTGCGGCGGATTTTGACAATCTGGCGGTGCAACTTGCGGACAAGGTGGTGTTCGACGGTCGCAATATGTACGACCCCGCCAAGGTCGCTACGAAGGGTCTGATCTATTATGGCATTGGGCGTGGGGCTTCGGTGGCTAAATCCTGACAAACCCAATGGTGACGCTTCCTGACGCGCCTCGAACTATGCCATTGCCATGAGCCATGTCTAAGGGATAGTCATCCAGGCAGATGTTTAACCGCAGACTTCGGGTCGACATAGCTCAATCGACATATTACATGCAGTCATGATCAAAGGGAGGCTCTCCGGATACGGCAGCACGACCACATATGTGGACAGGCTCCATTTTACTTCCCGAAATGTTTCCTTTACTTTGCAACCCTGTTTCAAAACCCAGATTCTGATCCGTTCCCAGAGGACACATCCATGTCACTTCCGCTTAGCGCAGGAGCCCGATTTCACCGCGCTCTGCATATCAACACTCCCCTGCAGATCGTCGGCACGATCAACGCCTACTCGGCAATGCTCGCCGAGCGTGCAGGACATCAGGCAATCTATCTTTCGGGAGCAGGTGTAGCGAACGCCTCCTACGGCCTGCCGGACCTGGGTATGACCAGTCTCAACGACGTGATAATTGATGTGGATCGCATCACCAGTGCGACCGATCTGCCCTTGATGGTAGACATCGATACCGGCTGGGGTGGGGCATTCAACATAGCGCGTACAATCAGGGCGATGGAGAAAGCGGGAGCGGCAGCTGTGCACCTTGAGGATCAGGTCGCCCAGAAACGCTGCGGGCATCGACCGAACAAGGCGATCGTTGGAAAAGACGAGATGGTGGATCGCATCAAGGCTGCAGTGGACGCGAAGATCGACCACGATTTCGTGATCATGGCGCGTACCGATGCGATCGCTGTGGAGGGAATTGATTCTGCCATCGAGCGGGCGATTGCGTGCGTTGAGGCCGGTGCAGATGCAATATTTCCTGAGGCGATCACGAGTCTGGAGGACTACCTCAAGTTTTCAGAGGCCGTGCATGTACCGATCCTGGCGAACATCACGGAGTTTGGCGCGACCCCGCTTTATAACAAGCAGGATCTGGCCAACGCAGGAGTAGCGATGGTTTTGTATCCGTTAAGTGCATTCCGGGCGATGAGCCGTGCGGCCGAGAAGGTGTACGCGAGCATTCTGCAGAACGGAGACCAGGGCGGCGTGGTGGAATTGATGCAGACACGCAATGAGCTTTACGAGGTGCTGGGATACCACGCATACGAAGAGAAGCTGGATCGGCTGTTCAAGCCGGATTAGCGAACGGAAATTGAGGAGAATCTGATGGCAGCAACCAAACAATTATCGGGCGCCGGTCTGCGCGGCCAGGTCGCAGGAGAGACCGCCCTGTGTACTGTGGGCAAGACCGGTTCCGGGCTCACCTATCGCGGTTATGACATCAGTGTCCTGGCCGAGAAGGCCCGCTTTGAGGAGGTGGCCTTCCTGCTGTTGCGCGGCCATTTGCCCAACCAAGAAGAACTTGACTCATATTGTAACAAAATCAAATCATTACGATCACTTCCTCAGCTTCTTAGGGAGGTTCTGGAGCGCATCCCGGCCAGTGCTCATCCCATGGACGTCATGCGTACCGGCTGCTCGATGCTGGGTAATCTGGAAACTGAAACCAGCTTTGCACAGCAGGACAACGTGATAGACCGACTAGTAGCCGCCCTGCCCTCGATCATTTGCTATTGGTACCGCTTTTCTCACGATGGCGTACGCATCGATACTGCGCTGGACGATGAGTCCATCGGCGCGCACTTCCTGCACATGCTCAGCGGCGAGAAACCGAACGAGTTGTTCACGAAGGTGATGAATGTGTCGCTGATTCTGTACGCGGAGCATGAGTTCAATGCATCTACCTTCACTGCACGCGTATGCGCCTCGACCCTGTCCGACATGCACTCCTGCATCACAGCAGCGATTGGCTCTTTACGCGGGCCATTACATGGTGGTGCCAATGAAGCGGCGATGGACATGATTGAACGTTGGAGCAGTCCCGATGAGGCCGAGCATGAGTTGCTGGGTATGCTAGCCCGCAAGGAGAAAGTGATGGGTTTCGGACACGCGATATATGCAGAATCAGACCCTCGTAACGTAATCATCAAGATCTGGGCAGAGAAGCTTGCAGCTCAAGTAGGCGACAAGGTGCTCTACCCTGTTTCCGTGCGCTGCGAGGAAGTGATGTGGCGCGAGAAGAAATTGTTCTGCAATGCGGACTTCTTCCATGCCTCGGCCTATCACTTCATGGGCATTCCCACCAAGCTGTTCACGCCGATCTTTGTGATGTCCCGTGTGACCGGTTGGGCGGCGCATGTGAAAGAGCAACGCTCGAACAATCGCATCATTCGCCCGAGTGCCGATTACATTGGCCCTGCGACGGCGGAATGGGTGGATATTCAACGTCGCTGAAAAAGTCGGGGGCAGCCGGGCTGCCCCCTTGTCCCAAACCAACAGGAAGCTATTGCAGGTTTGGAACCGATCGTCTGTCATCCCTGGCAGACTTTTAAACACCTTCCTTGTGCTCGAATTTAAAAGTAGTACACGTTTTTGAACCGCGCCAATAAATCGCGCAAATTTTTCAACCATAAGAGACCCGCCATGTCAGCCAATGTCGAATACAACCAAAGGCCCGCTCCCGATAAAGAGCTGGTCGATATCGCCCGCTATGTCACCGAATATAACGTCACTTCCGCAGAAGCCTACGACACCGCCCGCAATTGCCTGATGGATACGCTCGGTTGTGGATTACTGGCGTTGCGCTTCCCCGAGTGCACCAAATTGCTTGGTCCGTTGGTGGAAGGAACGTTGGTACCAAACGGGGCGCGGGTTCCAGGCACTCAGTTCCGTCTTGATCCGGTAAAAGCCGCGTGGGACATAGGCTGCATCATTCGCTGGCTGGACTACAACGACACTTGGCTTGCCGCCGAATGGGGTCACCCTTCTGACAATCTGGGCGGAATTCTGGCCGTGGCTGATTATCTGTCACAACGCAATGTGGTCGCAGGCAAAGCACCGCTGCTGATGCGTGATGTGTTGACGGCGATGATCAAGGCGCACGAAATTCAGGGCGTAATCGCATTGGAGAACAGCTTCAACCGCGTTGGCCTGTGCCATGTGCTGCTGGTGAGAATTGCGTCTACTGCTGTGGTCACGCAGATGCTCGGCGGCACGCAGTCGCAGATCATTGATGCGCTGTCCCAGGCCTGGCTCGACGGTTCTGCCCTGCGGACTTATCGCCATTCTCCCAATGCAGGGCCTCGCAAATCATGGGCAGCGGGCGATGCGACCTCCCGTGCCGTGCGTCTGGCCGATCTCACCATGCGTGGCGAGATCGGTTATCCCAGTGTGCTGACAACCCCGAAATGGGGTTTTTATGACGTGTCTTTCAAGGGAAATAAACTAGCATTTACAAGAGATTATGGAAGCTATGTGATGGAACAGATCCTGTTCAAGATATCCTTCCCTGCGGAGTTCCATTCCCAGACAGCAGCCGAAGCAGCGGTGCGTCTACACCCCCTCGTGAAGGATCGTCTTGAGCAGATTGAGCGCATTGTGATCCATACCCACGAATCTGCAATCCGTATCATCAGCAAGAGCGGCCCGCTCAATAACCCGGCCGATCGCGACCATTGTCTGCAATACATGACTGCGGTGCCACTGGCTTTCGGTACTCTGGTGGCCGAGGATTACGAAGACGATTTCCACAAAGCCAATCCGATCATCGATCAGTTGCGCGAGAAGATGGAAGTGATCGAGGAGCCGCGCTACACCCGCGAGTATCTTGAGGCAGACAAACGCTCAATCGCCAATGCGCTGCAGATATTCTTCAAGGACGGATCAGCCACGGAGAAGGTAGAGGTCGAGTATCCGGTGGGGCACCGCCGCCGCCGCCGCACCGAGGGCATCCCACTGCTGGAGAGCAAATTCCGCAACAACCTGGCCACCCGTTTCCCTGCTGCACGCGTGGAGAAGATCTTCGCCCTGTGCAAGGATCAGAAAGCGCTGGAAGCCACCCCCGTTCATGAGTTCATGGATATGCTGGTAATTTGACTGTCGCGAACAAATGATCTCGTGAATACCTCGCAATGAGTGGCCCTTGAAATTCAGGAAGGTGACCACACTTAGGTTGACGTGGCAGACGCTCCCCGGAGGTCTGCCCGGTGGCCCGATCTCCGGATGGGTCTTAAACTTTAATCATATTGCTTACGAGGATATGCTCCATGAGAACTTTTGACTTTGCACCACTGTACCGCTCCACCATCGGCTTCGATCACCTGACATCTCTGCTTGACGCAGTGTCTCAGCGTGAACAGACGCAACCTAGCTACCCCCCTTACAACATCGAATTACTCGACAAGGACCAGTATCGCATCACCATGGCCGTAGCCGGTTTTGTCGATCAGGAAATTGAAATCCAGTCTGAACGGCAGACTCTGACCGTGAAAGGCAAGAAGGCCGACGATACGAAAGAAAAGAATTTTCTGCATCAAGGTATCGCCGGTAGAAATTTCGAGCGCGTGTTCCAGCTTGCCGATCATGTGAAAGTGACAGGTGCCACTTTGGAGAATGGGCTGCTCAACATTGATCTCGTGCGCGAACTTCCGGAAGTGATGAAGCCTCGTCAGATTCCGGTAAACGGCAAAGCTCCGCAGCTGATTGATACCAGAGCCCAAACTGCAGCCTGACCATTCTCGACATAGGGACGCTTGCTTGCAAATGAAGGATTCCAGCGAATCGCCAAATCGTTCGCGAACAAGCTCTCCCTTGTAAATTCGGTTGACACAACCACGAAACGCCGGGTAATTCCGGCGTTTTTCATTGCGAATTACGTCGATATATTCAAATTACGTCAGCATAAGTTCATTTCACGGAAGACAAAGTGTTCTGCAGGGCATTAAATCCTTCATGTATTCCTGATCCTTCTACTTAGCAGTTGGAAGAATAATAACCAGCTCAATCCCAGCCACTGGCCTGCGGAGATGAGCGCCCAAAGGAGGGTATGCCATGTCGTCACCGACGTCTCTTTGCTTGCGTTCTTCTTCACCCATTCGTTCATTCTCCCGATTTCGGCAATTACCTGCGCTATTTTTTATGCTGTGCGCAGCGCTCGTATTTTCGCAACCGGGTTTCGGCCAAACCTATCGTCAAGGGCAGTACATAGAACCTGCATTCGAAGGTTGGCGTCAGAATGAGGACGGCACCTATAATCTGATGTTCGGCTATCATAATGAGAATTGGGAGGAAGAGCTGGATGTCGAGATTGGCGAAAACAACTTCTTTGCCCCAGGAGACCCTGATCGTGGCCAGCCCACGCACTTTCTCCCACGCCGCAACCGTTTTACATTTGAGGTACAGGTACCGGAAGACTGGGGTGCCAGAGAGCTCGCATGGACGGTGACTGTCAACGGCGTAACCAAGACTGCTTACGGAACGCTGGCACGAGACTACGTAGTAGACAATGTGGTTATTGCCTCCGAAACCGGTTCTCTCGGCGCTGGTACCAGTAGTCCGGAGTCCCGCGCCAATTTGCCACCTGTCATCACTGTGCAGGGTGATCGCACAGGAGGTCAGATCGTGCGCCGTGTCAGAGTGGGAGAACCGCTACTGATTGAGGCTCACGTGGCTGATGATGGTCTGCCCAAGCCCAGAGCGGCTTCTGTCACACGTACAGAGTTGGAAGGATTTGAGCGCATGATGAGTCCTCCGCGCCGCACTACGGTCGGCAAGACCAATGGTCTTTTCCTGTCATGGAATGTGTATCGTGGCGCTGTAAATGCCACCTTCGATCCGCCCCAGATCAAGCCATGGGAAGACACCCGTACTTCAGCCAATTCGCCTTGGGGCGCACTATGGACACCTCCCCCCGTGCCAGAAGACGGCATGTACAGGACACATGTAACCTTTGATGCACCCGGAACCTATGTATTGTGGGGACGTGCGGACGATGGCGGCTTGTATCACGATCAGTACATTACTGTGAATGTAACGGAATAAAGCCTGATTGCTTATTGCGCATACACGTGGCTTTATAGAGACCAAGAATAATTAAAGAAGCAGAGGTTTCTCATGCTGGGGCTGTCTCTGAACACCGTGGGTATACTGGCAATTTCCCAATTGCTGTTCATGGTTGTCTTTTTTAGCGTGTACCATTCGCGCCAGTTGATCGGTAGATTGCTGGCGCTGTATGCGCTGTGCCTCGCGTGTCACGTACTTTTTAGCTTGATTGGCCCAGAGGGTGGCTTCTGGCCACGGTATATACTGGGACGAGCGGCCACAGTTGCACCGGCTGTGCTGTGGCTGTTAGCTCTCTATCTTTTCGTGGATAACGCGCGCGTGCCACGCATCATCTGGGGAGTCATGCTGCTTTATCTGGTCTTACGCGGGTACGGCTCGTGGACGAACGCATTCAACACACCAGACGCCGATCTTTCTTATCTTTTGTGTTACGTATTGCCACAGTTGGTCATGATGGCCTTCTCGGGTCACGCCGTGTTCATGGCCTTCCAGGGCTTGAGCAGTGACCTTGTGGAATCCCGACGCAAGGTACGGGTACCGCTCATCGCCGCCATGGGAACACTGGTGGTGATGATTCTTGGTAATGGCTTCATCACTGCCATCAATCGCTACACGGTGAACATTCCTGCGCCTCTGCCAATGATACCCATTCCAACAGAGTGGTTGTTCTTCTACATGTTCCTGATCACGTTTTCTTTCAACGTGGCTGTGATGCGTTTGCAGAACGAAGCACTACAGGTCATTGTCCTGCCTCCAGAGCAGGAGGTGCCACGTCTAATGCCTGTTCCCAACACGGCACGAGTCGACAACCCCGGACTCGTGGCGCGCATCTTTGACGTATTGAAAAATGAGAAGCTTTACGCGCGACCTGGACTTACCATAGGAGAGCTGGCTGAGAGACTATCGATTCAGGAGTATCGGCTTCGCAGAGTGATCAACAAACAGTTGGGCTATCGCAACTTCAATCAGTTTCTGAATGAATTCCGTATTGAGGAGGCGTGTCGTCGCCTGGCCCTGCCACTTGCTCAGCGGGAGCCTATAGCCAACATTGCGTTTGATGTGGGCTACTCGGCACTGTCATCCTTCAACAAAGCGTTCAAGGACCTGCATCAGGTCACCCCGACGCAGTACCGCGATGCGGCACATGCGTCAGAGGATTCAGCTCACGCGTGATATGATGGATGCGCTTGTTTCTCAAACAATGAGTTGCCGAAACCTTCAGTCGAGGATGTGAACGAACAAGCCGCTCTTTAGCTTCGGCTCAAACCACGTGGACTTCGGTGGCATGACTTCACCAACATCAGCGATGGCCATCAGACTTCTTATTGACGTCGGATAGAGTGCAAAGGCCACTTTCCACTCACCGGAATCCACGCGCTTCTCCAGCGCCTGCAATCCGCGAATACCTCCGACAAAATCGATCCGCTTGTCGCGACGCGGATCTTCAATTCCCAGCAGCGGTGACAACAGATTGTTCTGCAGGATGCTGACATCAAGGCTGCGCACGGGGTCATTCTCGATCCATGTGCCGTCGATGGATTCCAGGATGTACCACTTGCCACCAAGATACATCGTGAACTGGTGTTCGTGTTTTGGCTTCATCGCGCCCACTGCGCTATCACGTACATTGAACCAGGCCTGGATAGCGAGCAGGAATTCATCTTCACTCATGCCGTTCAGATCTTTCACGACACGGTTGTAGTCAAGAATCTGCATCTGGTTGTCTGGAAAAATTACCGTGGAGAAGAAATTGTAAGACTCCTTCCCCGTGTGTGCAGGATTCGCATTCTTGCGAAGATCCTTCACCCGCTGGGCAGCAGCAGAACGGTGATGGCCGTCCGCAACATAAAGACAATCAACCTTGTCAAACGCTGCCTGAATTTTCTGCACAGTAACATCATCCGCCACTACCCACAGCACATGGCGGTTGCCATCATCGGAGACGAAATCGAATTCGGGTGTTGTAGCAGTAACCGAGGCAATCAGCGCGTCGATCTCCGGCTGTGCACGATAAGTCAGAAACACAGGCCCGACTTGGGCGCCAAGCGTGTTGATGTGATTGACACGATCATCTTCTTTATCCGGGCGCGTGAATTCGTGCTTCTTGATCAGATCTTTCTCGTAGGCCTCCACCGATGCTGCAGCCACCAGCCCCACCTGTTCGTGAAGGCCCATCACCTGTTTGTAGACGTAGAAGGTGCTGCGTGTATCGCGCTGCATGATGCCCTTTTCGATGAACTTCTGCAGATTTTCGGCGCCACGCTGATATACGCGCATATCGTAAGCATCTATCTCCGGATCAACATCGATCTCCGGTTTGTTGATGCGCAGAAAACTGTACTCGTTACCCTTGGCCATCTCGAAAGCCTCTTCGCGGTTCAATACGTCGTAGGGTGGCGCTGCGACTTTTGCGGCGAGTTCCTTGCGGGGTCTGAGTGCATTAAACGGTCTGATCAATTTCATGCTGTTTCCTATGCTGATTGTGGAGCTTGTGTGTTTTGAAAATTCAAAATTCTGGTTTGTAATAACTGCGACAAAAGGCTATCGCGAGCAAGATTCTCTCTCAGCAGCCGCAGCTACTTTCTATCGAAGGTGAATACCGCATCCCAGTCATCGGAGAGGGTTCGCTTACGTAGATACCCTATACGTTCGAAATAGACGTTATAGAGACACCACTGACGCTGTTCTGGCGCGATCGCATCCATCAGTTCGCTCAATAGTGCTTCGGCTTCATCCCACAGTCTGGCGCGATAGCAGGCCAATGCCCTGGTGAAAATGGCGAGTTCCTGCATGGTCTCGTTGGAAATCTGCCCCTCCCTGCCAACGACCTCGTAGATTCTAACAGGCTCCCTTTTGCCTGCAACCCGCACCAGATCGAGCTCGCGATAGACAAAACCCGGGGCGTTCTGCCGTGTCGTATCGCTGACAATATTAGGTACGAAGTACTTGCGCGTCAGCCCCTCAAGCCGTGCGGAGAGGTTGACGGAATCACCGATCACAGTGTAATTGAGGCGGTTCTGAGAACCGAGATTGCCTGCCACGACGAGGCCGGTATGCACACCAATTCCCGCATCTATCTCAGCCAAACCTGCAGCGCGATTGGCTTGATTCAACGTCGTCATTGCGTTCTGAATTGCCAGCGCTGTATGGATTGCATTCTGCGCATCATTGTTGCGGGTCAGCGGGGCCCCGAACAATGCCATGACCGAATCGCCAGTGTACTTGTCCACCACCCCATGATGATGCTCAATAACGGCGGTGATCTCGCTCAGGTAACTGTTGAGCAGCGTCAATACCTTTTCAGGCGGCGTATTCTCGCACAGCGAGGTAAAACCCTTGATATCGGCAAACAGTACCGTGACGATTTTCTCCTCTCCGCCCAGCACAATAGTCTTGCTCAGGAGTTCTTCGGCAATCTCATGCGACACCACCTTGCCAAGCAGGTCTCGCACCTTTTCCTTCTCTGCAAGGCCACTGGCCATGTTGTTCACTGATTTTGCCAACTCACCGATCTCGTCGTGGCCCGCTACCAGGAGAGACTGGCCATAGTCGCCGGATTCGATTCGCTTCACGCGGGTTGCCAGATCAAGGATTGGGCGCGTCACAGAGCGTGCCAACCATACGACGGCCAACAAACTGACCACAATCACGACGAGGTAGAACTGCAGCAGGACCCGCTGGAAAGCCTCAAGATTTTCAATGTTCTCGTTGTATGACTTCTGAATCACCGCAACGATCTGCAGCTCATCACCAGGCTGACCATAGAGCGGGCGCATGAGCGTACCGTACTCACCGTCGGCCAGAATGATGCGTTGCGTGTCGGTGTAGGTCATGCCGGTGAGTTGCAGTTGTTGGGTAAGTCGCTGCTGATCGTCGGCTTGCAGCGTCGAGGCAATCACATTGATGCGGGCCCTGCCCGTATCAAATGTATACTCCACAATGGACACATCAGAGACGATGCTCTGTTTTACCGTCGCAGCGAAGCGATTATCGAGGGGGAAGCCTCCAAATATCCAGGCAACCGGTGTGGGCAGAAACAAGGGAATCACTGTGATCTGGTATGGGACTCCCATTACGTTGATGATCGCAGCGCTGATGCCGTCATTGCTGTTGGCCGCTTCATTCATCAAAGTCAACCACTCACCCTCAAGACGTTCGAACCCCTGTGTCTTGGTATCAATAATGACTTCACCGTCCATTGCAGCAATCAGCATCATGTCGGCAGCACCAAGGGAGCGCAGCAGAATATTGTCTGCTGCGTCAATGATTGTATAGGGATCTCCGGTACCGAAAGCATTGCGGAATCCCCAGTCACGCGTCATGGTACTGGTGATTGCCAGCAATGTGTTCTTGTGCTCCTCACGTGTGAAATCAAAAACATCTGCTCCCAGTTCAAGATAGCTGTCGATGGTGTCGGTGGTGTACTCATTGTTTTCGCGATTGACGAACAGATAGATCCCCAGCAGCACAGGCATCATGAGTGCAAGCAGAAACACCAGCAGGCGTGTTCTGAAGCTGCGAAATGAGAAAACGGATGTCAAAGCATTTGTCAAAACACTCATCCATTCATCGATAGCGGGTTCGGGTAGCATCCGGCGCGCGGCGCAAGCGACTGTCGCGCTGGAGTGTCAACGCCATTTGCAGGCGAGCTGGCTGTGTATCGCTGAAGACGACTTGCTGATTCATTTCAGGCGCACCAGTATCGGCACGGGAGTGCCAGATTCGCACTTCATATTCACCCGCTGGAATATTACTGATCACAGCTTGACCGGTTCTGTCAGTCTTGGCCACAAGATCTGTTTGCGAAACGTAGATATAGCCCAGCATCCAGTCGTGAATGTTGCAGCCAAGTTCAATCACTCCCGGAAGATCAAATAGCTGGTAATAGTCGATGTTCTGCCCATTTCCATACAACGGCAGCTCGAACACCTTGGCCGGAGAAAAAGAATACACATGGTGCAGGATGTCATCGCTGTTGGGGAAATTGGCACGACTGCCGCGCGTGATCACAGTGACGTTGGCTACGAACTCCTTTTCTTGCTGGTCAACGCTCGCATCTACAGTAGTGAGATATGTCGGCTGACTCTCTGCAGGCAGGATCACTTCTACTATCACATCCTCCAGCGGGGTACCGGTGTCAGCATCCTGAATAGAGATTCGCAACTCCCCTGCATTGGCCTGATGGCTCGTACCAAGGCAGAACCACATGACAGCGAATGTACCTGACACGATTTTTAGGCGAGAGCGTGATCTGAACAATCGTCTGACCATAATGTACCTCGGTATATTTCAGTATCCGATGAAAACCAGTGGTTGCTGAAAATTTGAAGGCATTATATAGCAAGACAGGGCGATAACCTGCTCGTTGAACAGGGGTTATTCCGGGGATAATTTTTCTTATGAAGATCAACGCATTGCGCGTTCAATCTGTTCTGAAGTGAAGCCTCGGGAAAGACAGAGTCGGTAGAGTTTCTGGCGGGTTTTGCTTGCGTCCTGAAAAGCGGGAGCGGACCCTGCCCGCGACTGATGTGGCGCATCGTCCATTCGCGAGCAGGTTCGCTCCCACGGGGGCGCATCTTTATTCAGCAAGGCTGCATATAGTCGACGTTTCTTGTTGATCAACTCTCGAAGGGTGTCGAGCCACTCTTCAGCCCGTATATCAATCACGGCATCCAGAAGCATTGCGTCGATGCCTTTGCCACGCAGTTCCTGGCGGATCAGCAGTGGTCCGAATCCACGAGAACGGCGGTAGCGGACATAGGCTTCTGCAAAACGTTCATCGCTCAGAAGACCATCCTGCTCAAGCTGATCCAGCACTGCAAGGAAGTGTCTACTAGCCTCTGAATACTTGCGCTGTAGCTTTTCCACGAGTTCTGAGCGGGAATGTTCACGACGCGCCAGCAAATCCATCGCCGTGCGTCGCAATTCCATCAACAATTTGCCATCGGCAGCGGTACTCATGATTCAGCGTATTTCCTGATGCTGCCCAGAGGCTTACTCGAACTCGCCTATTTCTTCGTCCAGTTCTGCATCCGCGCCAACCAACAAAGGAACACCACCAAGCAACTGAGCACGAATCTTGTCCTCAATCTCTTTAGCCATATCGGGGTTCTCTTCCAAATAGGTGGCTACATTCTTCTTGCCCTGCCCTATCTTCTCGCCGTTATAGGCATACCAGGCACCGGACTTGTCGATGAGGTTGAGCTTGACGCCCAGGTCGATCACCTCTCCCATGCGATAGATGCCGGTGCCATACATGATCTGGAACTCGCACTGGCGGAACGGTGGCGCCACCTTGTTCTTCACAACCTTCACGCGGGTCTCACTGCCCACCACTTCCTCGCCTTCCTTGATAGAACCGATACGGCGGATGTCCAAACGCACGGAGGCGTAGAACTTGAGCGCGTTGCCACCGGTAGTCGTTTCAGGGGAGCCGAACATGACACCGATCTTCATGCGGATCTGGTTGATGAAGATCACCAGCGTGTTGGAATTCTTGATATTGCCCGTCATCTTGCGCAAAGCCTGGGACATCAGGCGAGCCTGCAGACCCATGTGGCTGTCACCCATGTCGCCTTCGATCTCCGCCTTTGGTGTCAGTGCCGCCACGGAGTCGATCACCACCACATCGACCGCGCCAGAGCGCACGATCATGTCGCAGATCTCCAATGCCTGTTCGCCGGTGTCAGGTTGGCTGACCAGCAGGTTTTCGACATCCACACCCAGATTACCGGCGTAGATCGGATCAAGCGCATGCTCGGCGTCGATAAAGGCACAGGTCCCCCCATTGCGTTGACACTCGGCAATCACCTGTAATGTAAGAGTCGTCTTGCCCGAGGATTCAGGACCATAGATCTCGACGATACGACCACGAGGCAACCCCCCGATACCAAGTGCAATATCCAGACCCAGCGAGCCGGTGGAGATCGATGGAATCGCCTCCTTGCCCTTGTCGCCAAGGCGCATCATTGAGCCCTTGCCAAACTGACGTTCAATCTGTGACAGCGCTGCTGTCAGTGCCTTTTCCCTGTTGCTGTCTTTCATCGCATCTGCGGCCATGGTGTTTTCCTTTCTGTTCTTTGGCCTGCCGAAACAGTTGATGGCGGGCCTTTTGGGTTTCGACAGGATTTGTCGGTGAAATAATTAAAACAGAGTATTACTGTATATTCAACCAGTATTTTGCCAGTGTTCGAAAACGCTCATTTTGTCTCTTCCCTGAGTTGTTGCAGCAAGCCTTCCAGCGCAGCCTGCACCGTTTGACGGCGCACCGATTCCCGATCCCCACCGAACCGCTGAACCCGAGCCAATGAGCGCACTGACGTACCCGGCAGTTGCGTCGCCCAGCCAATCCAGACTGTGCCCACTGGCTTATGTGCGTTACCTCCGCCGGGACCAGCGATACCACTGGTAGCCACCGCGAACTGTGCGCCAGAAACCCGCAGTGCGCCGAAAGCCATCGCAATAACTGTCTCCTCGCTCACTGCTCCGCATGCACCGGGTTCGAAATATTCCGCCGGCACATTCAGCAATTTTTGCTTGGCAGCATCGGAGTATGTGACGAGGCCCGTCTCGAACCATTCGGAACTGCCTGCTACGGCCGTGATGCTTCTGGCGATCCAGCCTCCTGTGCAGGATTCCGCAGTGGTGAGTTGCCAGTGATGCTGCAACAACAATGCACCGCATTGCTCGCTGAGGTTGTAGAGCACTTTGTTCATGAGCAATTGTCTCGATCTATTGCGCTGATTGCAGGCGAGAGCCTTGCTCGAGAATGTCCTCGCGCCAAGCTCCAGGATAAACAATTCACATGCAAATGCGCTCACATTGGATGATAGCTCAAGCTTAGCAGAGATTTTCAAATGCAAGGTGTGCAAAGAGAGCCCCCCTCCCCTGACGAATCCGGATTAATCGCGTAGAATCCCGGACCTTGAAACTGAGATTGAAGCGTTGTTTGACGCCCAGACCACGACCCCTCGGAAGCAATCGACTTGTCCTCACCCGATTACTCACAGCACACTCCGATGATGCAACAATTCCTGCGTCTCAAGGCCCAACACCGCAATGAATTACTGTTCTATCGGATGGGGGATTTCTACGAACTCTTTTTCGAAGATGCTCGCATCGCCTCGAAAATTCTCGACATCACACTAACCGCCCGTGGCAAGACTGATGGCAAGGATATCCCCATGTGCGGGATTCCATTTCATGCGGCTGACCGCTATCTGGCAAAACTTGTAGAAGCAGGGGTCTCGGTTGCCGTGTGCGAGCAGATCGGCGATCCGGCGACCAGCAAGGGACCGGTTGATCGTCAGGTGGTGCGCATCATTACCCCAGGCACACTAAGCGACGAAGCCCTGCTCAACGAGCGTGCCGACAGCGTGCTGGTATCAGTGACCGGCACCCACGGGGGAGATCCAGAGAAGTCACGCTTCGGCCTCGCCTGGCTCGACATCAGCAGTGGTCGCTTCGTGCTGAGCGAGGTGGATTCACGTGAAGGTATGCTCGCCGAGATCGAACGCATCCGACCTGCCGAACTGCTTCTCAACGAAGAAGTGGCGGCGCTGCAGGCACTTGAATCGCGCCAGGGCACGCGGCGTAGACCTCTGTGGGAATTCGATCTGGACAGCAGCAAACGCTGTCTCAATCAGCACTTTGGCACCAGGGATCTCAACGGGTTTGGCTGCGAACACCTCACGCTGGCCTTGCAGGCGGCAGGCTGCCTTTTGGCCTACGCACGCGAGACGCAGCGCTCACAGTTGCCGCATATACAGGGCATCCAGTTGGAACAGCCCGGCGACAGCCTCATTCTGGATGCCGCCAGTCGCCGCAATCTCGAGCTCGACCGAAACCTCTCCGGCGGAACCGACAACACGCTGATGTCCGTGCTCGATCACACCGCTACCGCGATGGGCGGACGACTGTTGAGCCGCTGGCTGCACAGACCCTTGCGTGATCGCCTGCAGCTGGCGCTGCGACAGCAGGCCGTCTTCACTCTCATCGATCAATATCGCTTTGAACAACTGCATCCTCTGCTGCATGAGATCGGTGATGTCGAACGCATCCTGGCACGCATTGGCCTGCGGTCAGCACGACCACGAGACCTGGCTCGCCTGCGTGATGCCTTGTTCACCGTGCCACGTTTGCAGAATGCTCTAACGGATGTCCTGCGGCAGAATGATTCGCCACGCCTGATAGAACTGCAAAACGAGATCGCCGATTATCCCGATCTGGCGGCCTTGCTCGGCCGCGCTGTCATCGACAACCCGCCTGTAGTGATCCGAGAAGGCGGTGTGATCGCAGAGGGTTACGATGCCGAACTGGATGAGCTACGCAACCTCAGCAGCAATGCCGGCCAGTTCCTTGTCGACATGGAAATCCGAGAGAAGCAGCGCACGGGTCTCAGCACATTGAAGGTCGGCTACAACCGCGTGCACGGTTACTACATCGAGGTCAGCAAGATGCAGGCCGACCAGATGCCTGCGGACTATCAACGCCGTCAGACTCTGAAGAATGCCGAACGATTCATCACACCAGAATTGAAAGTTTTCGAGGACAAGGTGCTGAGCGCCAACAGCAAGGCACTGAGCCGCGAGAGGATGCTCTATGACGAGTTGCTGGAGACCATCGCCCTCGATCTGAATGCGCTGCTGCGCAGTGCCACCGCGCTGGCGGAACTGGACGTCCTGGTGAACTTTGCCGAGCGCGCAAGAGCCTTGGATTTCTGCAAGCCCGAACTTGTTGATGAGCCCGGCATTCACATCGAACAGGGACGCCACCCAGTGGTGGAACAGGTGACAGAGGGCGTGTTCGTGGCCAACGATCTGGCGCTGGACGAGAAGTGCCAGATGCTCATCATCACCGGCCCCAACATGGGCGGTAAGTCTACCTTCATGCGCCAAACGGCCTTAATTGTACTACTCGCATTCACCGGTAGTTTCGTACCCGCCCGCAGTGCGCGTATTGGTCCAATTGACCGCATCTTCACCCGCATTGGATCGTCCGACGATCTTGCCGGTGGCCGTTCAACATTCATGGTCGAGATGACAGAAACCGCCAACATCCTGCATAACGCAACCGCGAACAGCTTGGTATTGATGGACGAAGTGGGGCGTGGAACCAGTACCTTTGACGGTCTCTCCCTGGCATGGGCCAGCGCGGTCCATATTGCCGAGAAGCTGCAGGCCTGGACGCTGTTTGCCACCCATTACTTTGAGCTGACTGCCCTGCCCGAACGCTTCGACAATATCGCCAATGTACACCTGGATGCGTCCGAACATCAGGAGGGCATCGTATTCCTGCATGCTGTCAAGCCAGGCCCAGCCAATCAGAGCTATGGCCTGCAGGTGGCACAGTTGGCAGGCGTGCCACTCGCAGTGATCCGGCAGGCACGGGAAAAACTGCAACAGTTGGAAAGAGATACCGTGGCCGAAATCCTGAATCCCAAGCCCACACAGTCTGCAAAGCCGTTACAAAACGAACTCTTCGTCCAATACGCACCCCACCCTGTGCTGCAGCAGCTCACGGACATAGACCCGGACAACCTGTCCGCAAAACAGGCATTGGAGCTGCTCTACACGTTGAAGCAACAGCTTTGATTTCGTCTTTCCTTTTGCTTGATCTGACGCATCTCCAAAACCAGAGTGCTGCCTGTGGGGTGGGGATCGGCAACAGCGGAGAGCGGATCAATCGCATGCAGGGCCCGCTCCCACAGCAGATAACTATCGGATATCGGAAAAATCATTTTCCCTGTCTGCCTCAACCTCTTTATAATTGGCGCACTTTTTACCAAGCCCCATCGTGCTGGAGAGATCATGACATTTGTTGTAGGCGAGAGCTGCATCCGTTGCAAACACACTGATTGCGTTGAAGTATGCCCCGTGGATTGCTTCTATGAGGGCCCGAACTTCCTGGTCATCCACCCGGACGAGTGCATTGATTGCGCCCTGTGCGAACCGGAGTGCCCCGAAGATGCGATTTACGCGGAAGATGAACTGCCTGAGGACCAACAGCAATTCCTTGCCTTGAATGCAGAGCTGGCTCAGAAGTGGCCGAACATTACCGAAATGAAACCCGCACCAGCGGACGCTGCCCAGTGGAAAGGCGTGCCGGGCAAGATCCAGTATCTGATCAAGGATGCGGGCTGAAGCAATCTAACCTCTTTCGCGTACAAGCACGCTCTTACACATGGGATCGACCTATTGGCTGCAGGAGCGGGTTTGCACGCGATGAGTTTGCCAGACCGAATCGCCAACCAGACACATTCGCGTGCAAGCACGATCCTGCAGAATGGTGGATAACCTACCAGCTATCCTTGGTAAACCCTTTCTCCTGTGCAATCTCACGCAGCTTCTCCATTGCCTCCAACTGAATCTGCCTGACTCTTTCCCGGGTGAGTCCGATCTTCTGCCCCACTTCCTCCAGCGTGCTGCTCTCGTGTCCGTAGAATCCGAAACGGCGCACAATGACTTCACTCTCCTTGGCACTGAGCATATCCAGCCACGCACTAACGTTCTCACGAACCGCATCGCCCTGCAAAATTTCTGCGGGCGCACTCTCGGGAGCATCCGCAACTGATTCGAGCAGCGACTGCTCTTGAACATGCGACTGCGGGCCATCGAACGACACGATGCGTTCGTTATAAGACAGCACCCTCTTGACTTCAGCTACCGGCTTTTTCATAGACTCAGACAATTGCTCGACGGACGGCTCCCTGTCTGTCGCCTGCAAATATTCTCGGGAGATTTTCAGATAGGTGTTAAGTTCCTTCAACACATGAATGGGCAGGCGCACCACTCTTGCCTGATTCATGATCGCCCGTTCTATTGTTTGCCTGATCCACCATGTAGCATAGGTGGAGAAACGAAAACCGCGCTCCGGATCATACTTCTCAACAGCACGAATCAAACCGAGATTGCCTTCCTGAATCAGATCCAGCAGTGTCAGTCCACGATTGATATAGCGCCTGGCTATTTTCACTACCAGTCGCAGATTGCTGACAATCATCAGCCGACGGGCTTCGGCATCGCCTTTGCGTGCTCTGCGTGCGTAGTCGACTTCCTCGGTAGCACTTAAGAGCTTTGCGATGCCTATATCGTTCAAGTAGAGGCGGGTCACATCCGGAGGTTGTCGCACACTTCCTGCATTGAGGTATGCATGATCAGGATCCCCCTGAGACTGATTGGACTCTTTCGATTCTCCTGCCGCACTGTCCATGTCCGGTGAGAAACTACCATACTCTGTAAAATCTTCCATATTGAACTCCTTGTCATCTACAAGTTTATCTTCCGTGATGTTTTGCATGTAATTGAGCAATAGCTCGCGCCGCATACGTTCCATCGCACTGCGCCCCTTTTAAACACTATCCATTCTGACTCCTTGTCTCCATACATCCAGCAAGTAGACGATCCGAACTTAACATTCCACTAAAAGTGAATCAACAGGATTATCCCGCCAATGAGACGGAAGGAGGTTGGCTAGAAGATAGTCGGGAGAAACAGGCTGACACCAACTTGATGACAGCCTGCTTGAGAGTGTCACGGATAGAATTATTGGGGAGGCAGATAGCGGGACGGATCGACTGGCGTTCCATCCACTCGCACTTCGAAATGTAGCAACTCGGAACCACGGGTGTCGGTACCGACTTCGGCAATCTTGTCTCCTGCGCGGATGCGGGCACCTTCAGTGACCAGCATATTGGCATTATGAGAATATGCGCTGAGATGACGGGCGCTGTGACGGATGATGATAAGATCACCCTGCCCCTGAATCCCGCGTCCTGAATAAACCACATCACCATCAGCGGCAGCATATACCGGGTCACCTCGCCGTGCACCGATGTCTATGCCACGGTTGGTCGTCGCGGCAGTCGCACTGAAACTACGCAAAACACGCCCATCCACAGGCCATTGCCAGGTGATATTTTCTACTTCGCGCGTAGGCACATTGCCGGTGCGACGACTGGCCACTGAAGCTGGGGGACGCTCTCCGGACACGACAGATGTGTTGCCGGCTGGTGCAGCGGGAATCGATGGCACTCGCGCCACGGCGTTGCCCGATACACCGCCGATATTCAGCGTCAGGCGTTGATCCGGATAAATGGTGTACGGCTCGGACAAATTATTCGCAACGGCCAGTGCTCGGTAATCAAGAGAGTACTGCCATGCAATTGAGTAGAGAGTTTCTCCCCTGGCCACCGTGTGGGTTTGTGCACTGGTGGAGGATGGCGAACCTGCAATGGCAGGAGCAGGCAGCGTGGAGGATGGTGTTGCTGCCGCTGTACTGCCAACTGCGCCTGAAGAAACAGGCGTGTCCGCATCAAGAGGCGCCCGTGAGATTCCGGAACGACGAACTCCACTCTGCTCATTCACGACATTGACGTTGACGCCTGCAGCAGGCTCGACTCGCACTCCGGCTGTGACTGTACTGGCGGACGACCTTGTAGCTGGTGCGGGTGCAGGTGTGGAGGAAGAGGACATGGGTACACTGGTTGACACACTGCCGACAGACGAAGGAGTCCCCGTCGTTGAATAGATTGGTGGTGGTGAGCGTTGCAGCGACGCACTCTGATCATCCAGAGGAGCCTGATAAGTACCACCGCAAGCCTGCAATACAACCATAGCTGCGAGCAAGACTACTCGCACAGGCGCCGCTGTCATCTGCAAGGAGTTGAAAGAATTGTCACTGTTCATGAGGTTTACCATTGCTTGTGTCCACACTGTTTGCTCGTCTCAATTCCTGTCAGGAAAGACGGCTGCTTGTGATTCTTTCAAAAATTGCCACGACTGAATAGCCCAGTAACACAAGGAGTATGACAGACAGAAGCTGCGAAGATTGTCCTGTCATACTTTCAAATCTCTCAGGCGAGAGGTAAGTCACTTCCATCAGCTCACCATCCGACACCAGTTTCCAGGGCCACAACACCACAACGGACGCGGCCAGCATGCCGGTCAAGAAGGCATAGGTCTGTTGACGATAATAGAAGAAGGTCCACGACAGCAGATGAGCAAAGCTTAACAAACCAATGACACAACCGCTGACAAACACGATGATTACACCAAATTCCAGTGCCCGGAGCGCGCTGAGCACATGGTCATACACCCCAAGCAAAATGAGGATGAAAGCCCCGGAAATACCCGGCAGAATCATCGCGCAGATTGCAATCAGTCCGCAGAAGAACACGTAAAAATAGCTGTAATTACCTGCCAGCGGGTTACCCAGAGAAATCAACAGCGTGATACCTGCGCCCAACAACAGAAAACCGATTTCCCGTCTCTGCCAGCAGCTAATCTGTTTCCGCAAAAACCAGGTGGATGCGAACACCAGTCCGGCAAAAAATGCCATGACCAGCGGGTATTGGAACTCCAACAGATAAAGCACTGTATTGGCGCTGAGGTACAGACTTGTGACAACGCCCAGTAGTAACGCCAACAGAAAACCACCATTGATGTTTTGCCAGAACTGACGCACTCCTCCCTTGCAGTGGGTAGGCAGTTGCAGCGGATTGAGATTCTTCAGCGAATGGATGAGTTCTTCATAGATGCCTGCCATCACGGCAATGGTACCGCCGGATACACCCGGAACCGAGTCTGCAATACCCATGGCCATGCCTTTGAGAAAGATAGTCAGACGTCCCTTTACTGATGCTTCCGATCTGTGTTCCATGACATTCCCTATTAAGCGCCATCTGTTGAACGCTATTATTTGTCGGTTCAGTTTTGCAGTTGTCCGACATAGAGCGGGACAAATCTGACAGCAGCAACCACCTCGGTGTGATAATCATTTCCCGTGCGGGTAATCAGGCGCAACTCTTGCGCATCTTCTCCCCCTATGGGAATGATGAGACGACCGCCTTCGGCCATTTGCGCTAGCAACTCCTGAGGTACCTGCTGGGGTGCAGCCGCAGCAATGATGGCGTCGAATGGCCCTTTCTCCTTCCAGCCCAGACTGCCATCATCGTGTTTGAACTGCACATTGTTGAGCCCCAGCAATTTGATGTTCTTTCTGGCCTTCTCCAGCAGTGGCTTGATGCGCTCAACCGAATAGACTTTTTGGGCAAGTGGGGCAATGATCGACGTCTGATAGCCACAACCTGTGCCTATCTCCAACACCGTCCCAAGCTTCCCATGGACGAGTGCCGGATGATTACGCAGCACCGCTTCTGTCATCTTCGCAACGATGTAAGGTTGCGAGATGGTCTGGTTGTAACCGATAGGCAGTGCAACATCTTCGTAGGCCCGATGTGCAAGCGCCTCTTCCAGAAAGATATGGCGAGGCGTACTTCTGATCACATCCAGTACCGTCCAGTCACTGATACCCTGTTCAATGAGACGCCCAACCAGACGTTCGCGGGTTCGCTGTGATGTCATGCCGATTCCGGCCAGATTTACATTATTCAATTTGCCAAAGCCTCATGATCGACACATATCTCTGATTCACTTCACAACTCACGACAACCGCACCAATTCACGCAGGACGGAGGTGGCATAGGTGCCAGGTGGCAACATGAATACCAACTCCAGTTCACCATTCTCTGTCAGCGTCCACTGCAAATCCTCTACCGGCAAACGCAGAGAGCGGCGTGCCTGCTGCAGTCCAGCGCGCTCCAATCCTTTACATAATACTTCGTGCTGTTCTTTGCATAGCAATTCCAATTCGGCTGCATCACCAGCACTACGCAGTTCGCCCGCACCCCAGAGCGGCCCGGTAGGATGAATATCGAAGCGTTCCAAGCGCTCCTGCAGCACAGCATCCCATTGCAAAGGCACAAACACACTGTCGCTGCCATTCAGGTTCATTACATCGCCTTGCAGGTAGCGATCCCAGTTCTGCGCAGCCACGCGTTGAGACAGCAGTGCATTGAAAACCTGAGAACGCGCTGCTGACAACAACATGCCGCGCTTGAATCCTCGTGCGACACGCAGTTCACCTGCGAACATCTGCGTAGCCATGGCGACATTGCAATTGTCGATGCCGAAGCGCTGTTCGCCGAAATAATTCGGTACTCCGCGCGCCGCAATCAACTGTAGCCGCGCGACCAGATTCTGTTCCAGGTTCGCTACAGTTGCTTGAAAATCCCGCAGACGAATCCGGAAATGATTGCCACGATGACTGCCTCTGCGAATCTTCCTGCTGTTGCGTACACTCTGCAGCACTTCGATGCCCGCGCCACCAATTTCCGGATCATCCTTACCAGGCAAATGAATGCTGAACCATTGTACGCAGACCCCTTGGCGATCCTTGAGCCCTGCGTAACCAATATCCACTTCGCGCACACCTGCAGCTCTCTCGAGCATCCTCACCACCTGTGGTGTGGCCACTCCGGTCTTGCGAATCTGCATACACAGATGATCTCCTGTACCACTCAACTCGAAGCCGAGATCTTCGTCCACACAGAAGTCGGCTGGCTCACGTTTGAACACTGCCGAGTATTCCGGCGCGCCGTAAGCAAACGCCAGCGCAGCAATTTCCTCGCGAGCCAGACTCACAGAACACCGCCTCGCAAACTCTCCAGGTCGTTACTCATCTCGATAGAGCAATACAACAGCATAGGACTCGATCCCTTCTCTGCGCCCTACAAAACCCATGCCTTCCGTAGTGGAAGCCTTCACATTCACCTGCTCGGGTAGAATGTCCATCAATGCAGCGAGACGCGCCTGCATTGCAGCAACATGGGGAGCCATGCGCGGCGCTTGTGCAAGAATGGTGATGTCCGCGTTGCCCGTCTTCCAATGATCTGTCTTCATCAGATTACATACGCGCTGCAACAACACGCCACTGTCAATATTGCTGAAAGCCTTATCGGTGTCAGGGAAATGGTGCCCTATGTCTCCAAGACCCAGCGCACCCAGTATTGCGTCACACAGCGCATGGATGACGGCATCGCCATCAGAGTGCGCGAGCAGACTCCTGTCGTGCGGGATTTGCACTCCGCCCAATACAAAGGGCTTGTCTGGCAGCAGGCTGTCGGCAAAACGATGAGCGTCGTACCCGTGGCCCGTCCGGATTCTGTTCCACATTATTCGCTCTCCTGCGCCGTCATGATCAGACCCGCCAGCAGCAGATCTTCGGAATAAGTAATCTTGATGTTGTCGGCACGGCACCGCACCAACTTGGGGGCAAAACCTGCCAACTCCATCGCAGACGCCTCATCCGTCACCAGACTCCCGTTCGTGATGGCATTCTTCAGCGCTGTCAATAATCGTCCGTAGCGAAAGGCTTGAGGAGTAGCAGCCAGCCACATGTCACTGCGATCCACTGTGGCAGCAATATTACCATCCGCACCTGCCCGCTTCAGCGTACTGCTGACGGGCATTGCAAGTAGACCGCCGACCGAATGCTGTTCGATTTCGCACAACAGCACTTCGATATCATCTTTCCTCACACACGGTCTGACAGCATCGTGCACCAGCACCCAGTCGCGCTCCTCTGCCACTTTCTCTAAACACAGCAGCGCATTCAGCACGGACTGACAGCGATCCGACCCACCCACGCATGTGGTAACGCGTGAGTTGGTTGTCGCCCCCAGAGAACCCCACAAGGTATCCTGGGGATGAGTAGCGATCACAACTCTGTCAATCTCTGTGACAGACAACAGGCGCTCAACAGTGTGTGCAATGACGGACTTGCCATTGATCAGCAGATACTGTTTGGGTGTGGCCGCCATCATTCGAGCGCCAACACCTGCAGCAGGAACAATTGCCCAAATCGCCATTCGTCGCCTGTATTCCTGATTATCTGTATTCCTGATTGCCTGTCGCCATCACAGCAGGATCAGATTTTCCTTGCTACTGAAAGCATGATGCCGGCTATGAACCGGCATCAGCTTCACCCCCTGCCATTGTTTACTCGACGATCAGGTATAGTGTTTCGTCTTTCTTCACCATGCCGAACTCGCTGCGAGCACGCTCCTCCACCGCATCAAGCCCGGTCTTCAAGTCAAGCACCTCGCTCTCCAGCTCCTGATTGCGCGCTGCAAGAATGACGTTCTCCTCCCGCTGCATTTCCAATTGTGCTTCAAGGTCACGCAGTTGTGCGAAACTGCCCTCTCCCGTCCACAAATTAAACTGCAGTACCAGCAATATAGCGACCAGCGTAGCCAGCAGAACTTTCATGTGGGCTCCTCAGACGGTGATCTCAGTAATTGGAAACACGAGCCTGTTAACCTGCAATATGACTGAACTCTTCAATACCTCGGTAAAGCGCACGACTGCCCAGCTCCTGCTCAATACGCAGCAGGCGGTTGTACTTGGAGACACGATCAGATCGGCACAAGGATCCAGTCTTGATCTGACCAGCGCCAGTGGCAACAGCCAGATCAGCAATGGTGGTGTCTTCGGTCTCACCGGAACGATGGGAGATCACCGCGGTATAACCCGCTTTCTTCGCCATCCGGATCGCCGCCAGCGTTTCAGACAGAGTGCCGATCTGATTGAACTTGATCAGAATGGAGTTGGCAATGTTCTGTTCGATGCCCCGCGCCAGGATTTCAGTGTTGGTGACGAAGAGATCATCGCCCACCAGTTGTACCTTGTCGCCAAGTTTGCGTGTCAATTTAGCCCAGCCATCCCAGTCACTCTCTTCCATACCATCTTCGATGGAAAGGATATTGTAATCAGTCGCCAATTTAGCGAGATAGTCGACGAATCCTGTGGAGTCGTATACAGCGTTTTCACCCTTCAGATGATATTTGCCATCGTGATAGAACTCGGACGCAGCGCAGTCGAGCGCGAGACGCACATCGCTGCCCATTTTCAGACCAGTCTTTTCGACTGCTTGCAGAATCGCATCCAGTGCAGCCGCATTGGATGGCAGGTTCGGTGCGAAACCTCCTTCGTCACCCACTGACGTGCTCAGACCCATCTTGTGCAACACGGCCTTCAGGCTATGAAATATTTCCGCGCCATAGCGTAACGCTTCGGAAAAAGAAGGCGCACCGACTGGTTGCACCATGAACTCCTGAATGTCGACGTTATTGTCCGCATGCTCACCACCGTTGATGATATTCATCATCGGCACTGGCAGTGACAAGGTGCCAACTCCCCCATTCAACTGGGCAATATGCGCGTACAACGGCAGCTTGTTCGCAATGGCGGCCGCCTTGGCAGCGGCAAGAGATACTGCAAGAATGGCGTTAGCGCCAAGGTTGGCTTTGTTCGGAGTGCCGTCCAGCGTGATCATTGCACGATCCAGCGCATCCTGATCTGCCGCACTGTGGCCGATCAGCAGCTCACGAATGGATGTGTTCACATTGTGAACGGCCTTCAGGACGCCTTTGCCAAGATAACGGGATGGATCCTTGTCACGCAACTCGAGTGCTTCACGAGAACCAGTGGAGGCACCTGACGGAACACAGGCCGTGCCCACCACACCTGACGCCAGAATCACATCAGCCTCAATGGTGGGGTTGCCTCGTGAGTCCAGAATTTCCCTTGCCCGTATTTCTTTGATCTCTGCCATGTTGTTTATCCTGCTCTCTTTGATCGTTTTGGGTTCATTGCAATGCCACGCTACCGCCTTCAGGCGGTATCAATTTCCGGAAAACTCTTCACCATGTCGTCGATGGCTTTCATCTGCATGAGAAACTCTTCCAACTTGTCCAATGGCAACGCACAGGGGCCGTCGCATTTCGCCTGCGCAGGATCTGGGTGCGCCTCGATGAACAAACCCGCAATGCCTTGACTCATGCCGGCTCTTGCCAGTGACGTCACATCGGCACGACGACCATCGGCACTCGCCGACAAACCACCCGGCTTCTGCAGTGAATGTGTGACATCGAACACCAGTGGATAGGCAAACTGTTTCATTACGGAAAAACCCAGCATATCTACCACGAGATTGTTGTAACCGAAACTGGAACCGCGTTCGCACAACATCAATTGATCGTTACCTGCTTCCTGAAATTTGGTGAGGATATGTTGCATTTCCTGGGGCGCGAGAAACTGCGCCTTCTTGATATTGATCGCAACGCCTGTCTGTGCCATCGCCTTCACCAGATCGGTCTGGCGCGACAGAAAAGCAGGCAGTTGAAGGATGTCTGCGACTTCGCTGACTGGCTGTGCCTGCCAAGGTTCATGAACATCGGTAATTACTGGCACGCCAAAACGCCTCTTGATCGAATCCAGTATGACGAGCCCCTGATCAAGACCGGGACCGCGATAGGAGTGAATCGACGAACGATTGGCCTTGTCAAATGAAGCCTTGAAGATATAGGGAATCCCCAGCCTTGCTGTCACCGTGACGAAATGCTCAGCGACTTCGTGTGCGAGCGCTTCTGACTCCAGCACATTCATGCCCCCCATCAGCACGAAGGGGTTACGATTGGAGAAGGCAATATCGCCAACACGAATGATCCTGGTCTCTATCAATGTCTTTGTCTCGCTCAACCGACTGTTGCCTGGACAGTTGTCACCTGCGTCGGGTTGACAGCCTGATGCTCCAATGCTGCCTTGATGAATCCAGTGAACAGCGGATGGCCGTCTCTGGGCGTGGACGTAAATTCCGGATGGAACTGACAGCTCACGAACCATGGATGATCCGGTACCTCGATCACTTCCACGAGAGTGCCGTCCATTGACCGACCCGCGATCTTCAGTCCTGCCTTCTGCAGAACCTCCAGATAGGTATTATTGACTTCATAACGATGACGATGACGCTCCACGATCACTTCCTTGCCGTAACAGGCAAAGGCGGTGGAATCCTTCTCGAGCTTGCACTCCTGGCCACCAAGGCGCATGGTCCCGCCGAGATCGGAGTTGGCATTACGCGTTTCCTTGCTGCCATCCGCTGCCACCCACTCGCTGATCAATGCAATCACGGGGTCCTTGCACTCCGGTTTGAATTCGGTGCTGTGTGCATCAGTCAGACCTGCCACATTGCGCGCGTATTCGATCACCGCCACTTGCATACCAAGACAGATGCCAAGATAGGGAATCTTGTTCTCGCGAGCATATTGTACAGTCAGAATCTTGCCTTCCACGCCGCGAATACCAAAACCACCCGGCACAAGTATGGCGTGCTGACCTTCCAGCATTGCTGTGCCATGAATCTTCACATCAGACGAATCGATGTACTTGATGTTGACGCGGGTTCGCGTCTGGATACCGGCGTGGGTAATTGCTTCGATCAACGATTTGTAGGCCTCGAGCAACTCCATGTACTTACCGACAATGGCGATGTTCACTTCTCGATCCGGATGAAGTTTGGCGTCAACAACACGATCCCATTCGGTGAAATCGGCAGGCGGACATTCCAGGTGAAACTTGCGTACAATGATGTCATCCAGACCGCTGGCACGTAGCAATGCCGGTACTCGATATATGGTATCGGTATCTGGCAGTGATACCACTGCCGGCAGATCAACGTTGGTGAACAGCGCAATCTTTCGACGCGAAGATTCTGGTATCTCGTGATCAGAGCGGCATATCAGAATATCGGGCTGAATACCGATGGAGCGCAATTCCTTGACGGAGTGCTGCGTGGGCTTGGTCTTGGTCTCACCCGCTGTCTCTATGTAGGGCACCAGTGTCAGATGCATGAACAGCGCACGATCTGCACCCAATTCAACGCGCATCTGGCGGACGGCCTCCAGGAACGGTTGCGATTCGATATCGCCTACTGTGCCGCCAATCTCAACCAGTGCCACTTCTGCACCATTTGCACCTTCCACAATGCGGCGCTTGATTTCGTCTGTGATGTGCGGAATCACTTGAATAGTGGCACCGAGATAATCACCGCGACGTTCTTTCTTCAATACTTCCTCGTAAACTCTTCCGGTGGTGAAATTGTTTTTCGAAGTCATGGTGGTGCGAATGAATCGTTCGTAATGCCCAAGATCAAGATCGGTCTCGGCGCCGTCTTCAGTAACGAATACTTCACCGTGCTGGAAAGGACTCATGGTACCGGGATCCACATTGATGTAGGGATCGAGTTTGAGCATGGTGACGTTGAGACCGCGGGCTTCGAGAATCGCCGCGAGAGATGCAGAGGTGATGCCTTTACCGAGGGAAGAAACAACACCACCGGTAATAAAGATATATCGCGTCATTAACGCCCCATCCAGAGTAGTAACGAATAATTCAGTGAGAAGTGTTACGGGCGTCCGCGTCAAATGCGCTGAAACAGCATTTTAAACAGTCACCTACAGATGGGATTACAGACTACCAGAAGGCATCTTCGACCACAACGCAAAAATCTGCCAAAGGCGAGTTGACAGATCAGAATGTACGCCAGCTCAGGGCACACGACCAAAACTCCCTGCCGAAAGTTCAGATCCCGTTATTCAATCACTGGTTGAAGGCCCGGCGGGGTCCAGATCACCTGCCATGCGGGTTCATCAGCATGAGCTTGCCAGCCCTCGCACACCCCCACCCCGGGAATGCACACCAACACATCATCTACATAGACGAGCGGAAGTCGCTCGCGCAACCAAGGTGCCATACCAGAGTCGTGCAGGATTTTTTTCAACGGGCGCATGCGGCGGCCTGCCAGGCGACACTCTTCGCCACCCCGACGATAACGCAACACGAACCGCTGCCCGTCTCCAATTCGCAGACCATGTCTGCACGGCTCAATGTGAACGCTACCATTGTCAACGAGCTGCAGTACCTCTGGGGGATTCCACGAAAAATCCCCTCTACTCTCCAGCACCGGCCATTCTTGCTGTAGATACAACATGCTCGCATGGCGACGCACGACTACAGCACCTCTGCCTGTCTGCCAGCTCAGTTGTGGCTGAGCATCGACTGACGCTGCCAGTACCTCGCTTACCATGCGGGTCAGAATATTCCAGCCCGGTTCGGAAATGCCCACAATCCCCAGCCAGTAGCGCAACAGATTGCGCTGGCGTACCTCACTCAATCCAGCCATGCCGGTGCAGGAAATAACGGTGGGGTCCGGACTGCGTACATGAGTGTAATCCTGTGCTGCCAACTCTTCGAGCAATGCATCTGCCTCCGTGCATAACTGTGCGCTGCGCATCCAGCTCTCGCGATAGCCGGGCCAGCGCTCCGCGATACGTGGCAGTACCTCATGGCGAACATAATTACGATCAAACACTGTACTGGCATTGCTTTCATCATCGATCCATTCTAGCTGCTGCTTCCTGGCCCAATCTTCCAACTCTTCACGTCCAAACATCAGTAATGGCCGAATCAGTACGCCTTTGCCCAGAACTCGACGAGCAGGCATTGCCGACAAGCCCCGGGGACCCGCGCCGCGCAGGGTCCGCAGCAGGAACGTCTCGGATTGGTCGTCAAGGTGATGAGCCATCAGCAGAGAATCGCCTGCTTGAAGATAATCGGAAAATACTGAATAACGCTTCTCACGTGCGACATTTTCAAGGCTGGCACCAGAGCCACGCTCAATTTGCACCCGCTCAACATGCAGGGAAATGCCCAACTGAGCGCATGTATTTTCACAGAACGCCTGCCACACATCGGCATTGTGACTGAGGCCGTGGTTGACATGAATAGCCACAATTTCTGATTCAGGAAAGTGATTTCGCAGCCGCTGCATGGCATGCAGCAACACACAGGAATCAAGCCCGCCGCTGAACGCGATCAGCAACCTGCCAGCCCCACTGCCTGCGGGAAGAAGGCCGACGAGTTGGGTAGCCAGTGATTGTTCGCTGAAAGGCATGGACTTAGTTGGAGATACCGTAACTCATCAGACGCTGGTAGCGGCGCTCGACCAGATCTTCGGGAGTCATGCGGGAGAGGCGATCCACCTGCTCAATGAGAGCTGCCTTGATGCTCGCAGACATTGCCTGTACATCACGATGCGCACCGCCCAGGGGCTCACTGATGGTCTGGTCCACGATACCAAGCTCTTCCAGTCGCTTGGAAGTCACACCCATGGCTTCAGCCGCGGCGGATGCATACTCGGAAGACTTCCAGAGAATGGTCGCACAGCCCTCCGGCGTAATGACGGTGTAAGTAGAGTATTCGAGCATGTTCAGGTGATCAGCAATTCCGATGGCAATCGCTCCGCCAGAGTTGGCTTCGCCGGTCACGGTGGCGATCAGAGGTGTGCGCACTGTAGACATCATGGCCATGTTCTCGGCAATGGCTTCATTGATGCCCCGCTCTTCGGAATCAATTCCGGGATACGCCCCCGGAGTGTCGATAAAGGTCAACACGGGTAGTTTGAATCGTTCAGCCAGCCCCACCAGACGGCGGGCCTTGCGATACCCTTCCGGACGCGGCATGCCAAAGTTGTGGCGTACCTTCTCCTTGGTACCGCGCCCCTTCTGGTGACCAATCACCATGACCGGTCGGCCGTCCAGGCGCGCCACACCACCAATGAGAGCCAAATCGTCCGCAAACAGACGGTCACCGTGCAGTTCGTCGAAGTCCTCGAAAATATTGGCGATGTAGTCGAGGGTATAGGGGCGCAGTGGATGGCGCGCCACCTGCGAAATCTGCCATGGAGTCAGAGAGGAATAAATCTTTTCAGTGAGTTTCGTGTTCTTTTCCTGCAGCTTCTGAATTTCGTCTGAGATGTTCAGCTTGTTGTCGGTCCCTACCAGACGCAGCTCGTTGATCTTCACTTCCAGATCGGCAATCGGCTGTTCGAAATCAAGGTAATTCGGATTCATGGCTTTGTAATGTTCCAGTAATGATTCTTGCGTTGGCGTGATGATAACAAAAGGCTGCAAGGTTTAGCGACCACCACTTCAGGGAAGCACATAACCATTTCCTCTATCGACAATCTCTATCGGTAGTTCAGCACTACCCTTGTCTTGCCGAACTCTTCCTTCAGCGTCTGCAGCAGATTCTGGGTGGGGAAGACCGCCCATTGAGGCCCCAGAACAAGACTGCCCTTGCTGTCCCGGCGCTCGTAGTGAATACGAACAGGACAAGGCTGCAGTGATATATGCTGGACATCAGGTTCGGCAGTCTGGCGATCTTCTCTGCCCCCTCGGCCACTGGCAGTCGCGTTACGTCTAACGATACTTACAGCAGGTACCTGTAGCTGATGGCTTTCCAGTATTCGAGCCAACTGGCTGGTGAAGTCCGGCATCAAGAAGTCCTTGTGAAGGAACAGATCCAGACTGCTTGCAGAGCGCTGTCGCGCCTCGTCAAGACTCATGATGGTTTTGGCCCTGCCGCGCATGGAGCCACTGTAATCATCCACGCTGACGTTACAATCGATGATCAGGATACTGTCTTTCTCAAGCAGACTACGGTACTGCTCATATTCGCGAGCAAAAATGGAAACCTCAAGACGCGCACTACGGTCATCCAGGATCACGAAGGCAATGGTCTCCCCACGTCTACTCTTCATGGTGCGCGCGGAATCAACAAAACCGGCCACGAGCTGACTCTCGCGCTCAGGTTTGAGATTCGCCAGACGGTCGCGGGTAATATGGGCCAGCTCGGGCAGAAATTCATCGATCGGGTGGCCGCTCAGATACAGGCCCAGCGTTTCGCGCTCAGCGGCAAGCCTCTGCTGTTCACTCCAGGGGCGTACGGCGGGACGATGGCTCACCTCCCGCACTGGTTCGGCGACTGGACTGATGTCGCCAAACATGTCTTGCACACCAATCTCATGATTGCGGCTGCTCTGCTCTGCAGCCTTGACTGTCTCGGGAATGGATGCCATCAGAATCGCGCGCGCAACGTCCTTGCTGCCTTCCTGAAGACTGTCCAGCGCACCAGCGCGGATAAGCGCCTCCAGTGTGCGCTTGTTGACGGCGCGCGGATCTACGCGCCGGCAAAAGTTAAGCAGCGATGTAAACGGCCCCCCGGAGTTGCGCGCAGCAATTATGCTCGCCACAGGCCCTTCTCCGAGACCCTTGATGGCGCCAAGGCCATAGACAATTTCGCGTTTTTGATTGACTGTGAAATTATAGTCACCGATGTTTACATCAGGCACTACCAGCGGCAATTTCATGAGGCGACATTCTTCAATCAGCGTCACGACCTTGTCGGTGTTCTGCATATCGGCAGAAAGCACGGCGGCCATGAAATAGGCCGGATAATGCTCCTTCAGCCAAGCGGTCTGGTAGGAGACCAGTGCGTAGGCTGCAGAGTGAGACTTGTTGAAACCATAGCCTGCGAACTTTTCCATAAGATCGAAGATATGACCGGCCAGTTTGCCGTCAATACTGCGTTTTTCGGCACCCATCATGAACGCATCACGCTGCTGCGCCATTTCATCAGCGTTCTTCTTGCCCATGGCACGACGCAACATGTCAGCGCTACCCAGACTGTAATTCGCCAGCACCTGCGCGATCTGCATTACCTGTTCCTGATACAGGATCACGCCGTAAGTATTCGAGAGCACAGGTTCCAGATCCGGATGCGGATAATCCACATCAGCCCGTCCATGTTTGCGATTGATGAAGTCATCCACCATGCCGGACCCGAGAGGTCCCGGCCTGAACAATGCCACCAGAGCGATGATGTCTTCGAATCGGCTTGGCAGCAGACGCTTTATCAGATCTTTCATGCCACGCGATTCCAACTGGAATACCGCGGTAGTCTCTCCGCGCTGCAACAACTCGTACACTTTTCTATCATCCAGAGGAATTTCTGTGATATCCAATGGCTTTTCCGCTGCCGCAACTGTCTGTGCATTGATCATCTTGACGGCCCAGTCAATTATGGTCAGCGTACGTAATCCGAGGAAGTCGAACTTCACCAGACCTGCCGTCTCCACATCATACTTGTCAAACTGGGTGACAAGACCCTCACCGTTCTCATCACAATACAGCGGCGAAAAATCTGTCAGTTTGGTTGGCGCAATCACAACGCCTCCCGCATGTTTGCCGACGTTGCGAGTAAGCCCCTCAAGCTTGTAGGCCATCTCCATGATTTCCTGTGCATCCTCATCGCTTTCGATGAATTCGCGCAACTGGGGTTCGTCGGCAACCGCTTTCTTCAGCGTGATACCTACTTCAAACGGAATCAGTTTCGATAACTTGTCGGCAAGACCATAGGATTTTCCCTGCACACGCGCAACGTCACGTACGACAGCTTTTGCGGCCATGGTACCGAAGGTAATGATTTGGGAGACCGCTTCCTTGCCGTACATTTCAGCTACATGCTGGATTACGCGATCGCGACCATCCATGCAGAAGTCGACGTCGAAGTCTGGCATTGACACTCGTTCAGGATTGAGAAATCGTTCAAACAGCAGATCGTAGCGTAGCGGGTCAAGATCGGTAATACCCAGTGCGTACGCGACAATGGAACCAGCACCCGAGCCCCTGCCAGGCCCCACCGGAATGTCATTGTTTCTGGCCCACTGGATGAATTCCATCACGATCAGGAAGTAGCCTGGGAAGCCCATCTGGTTGATTACGTTCAGTTCGAAGTCCAGACGCTCGTAATAAGGTTTGCAGATGCGCGCATATTCTTCATCGTTGACAACCAGTGCACCTGCCTTCTCCCGCGGATACAGTTTGCGCAGACGGGCATCAAGCCCCTCCTTGCTGACGTGCTGGAAAAACTCTTCAAGCGTAATGCCAGCTGGAATTGGATAATTCGGCAGGTATGGTTTTCCCAGTTCCATCTCCAGACTGCAGCGCATGGCGATAAGTACGGTGTTCTCCAATGCCTCTGGCAAATCTTTGAACATCTGTTCCATATCGGTTGCGCTGCGCAGGAACTGATACTCGGTATAGTTATGGGTGCGACGGGGGTCATCAAGCGTGCGCCGCTCATTGATGCACACTCGCACCTCATGCGCCTCAAAATCGGTCTGGCTGAGGAAGCGTACATCATTGGTTGCCACCACTGGACACTCGAATTTCGCCGCCAATTGCACAGCTGCCTCGATGTAGGTCTCTTCTCCCTCCCTGCCGCAGCGATGCAACTCCAGATAGAAGCAACCAGGAAACCATCCCATCCAATCCTTAAGCACGACACTCGCCTTGTCCTGCCCTTCATCCATCAAGATACGACCTATCTCCCCATCACGCCCACCAGATAGAGCAATCAGACCCTGTGCATGTGCACGGATCCACGCACGTTTGACGACCAACTCCGAACCGGTGGTTTTTTCCGTGTATGCACGGGAAATGAGTTCAGTGAGATTGCGATAGCCCTGCTTGTTGCGCACAAGCAGAACAAGTGGTGTAGGCCGCAAGGGGTTATCTTCATTCTCAACGAGTACATCGCAGCCGCATATTGGTTTGACGCCAGCCTTCATCGCCGCCGTATAGAACTTGATGAGTCCGAACATATTCGATTGGTCAGTAATCGCCACTGCCGGCATACGCAGTTCGGCCACCCGTGCGACAAGTTCATCAATACGCACCAGACCATCCACGATGGAATACTCGGTGTGCAAACGCAGATGGACAAACTTCTCGAACATATCACTCACACTGATTCGATGGTATTTCCGACCTGTGCCGGAAAACGGACTTCACATGTCCGCACGGGACAAAACCAGTTGCACTGGCTTGAACGAGCGACGATGTATTTCACAGGCCCCTTGAGCGTGCAAAGCCAACAGGTGCGCCTTGGTCGGATAACCCTTGTGGATTGCAAATCCGTAACCCGGATACCGGGAATCGAGATCCTGCATCTCGCGATCCCTGATTACCTTCGCCACAATAGATGCGGCAGCGATGCAGTCCACCTTGGAATCACCCTTCACCACAGCAGAGCTGGGATAGGCCCAGTGCGGACAATGCAGGCCATCAACGTAGACAAAACCTGGCTGCGTACTCAGTGCCGCGACAGCGCGCGACATGGCCAGTAGACTCGCCTGCAGAATATTGATGTTATCAATTTCCACCACACTGGCACGCCCGAGAGCATAGCACAGGGCCGATTCCAAGATCGTCTGAAAAACGTACTCACGCTGGCGCTCCGTCATTTTCTTGGAATCGTTCAAATTACTGATCGGCCTGGCGGGATCGAGAATAACCGCGGCTGCCACCACATCTCCTGCAAGCGGCCCGCGCCCGACTTCGTCGACACCGGCTACGTATTCGGTTGTGCTCGAAGATGGATAGGGAAAGCTCAGCTGCACCTCAAATTCTTCCCGACATTGAATAACCGGCTACACATAACACAGCGATTGCCGCCTGCTGACTGGCATCTCGACGAATATCGTGATGAATTCGTGTGAAGCGTTCTGCGAGCGAACGGCGACGCTCATCGTCACCAATCAGCGAGATCAGCTCGGCTGTGAGATTTTCAACCGTAACTTCATTCTGCAGAAACTCAGGTACCAGTCGTTCACCAGCCAGCAGATTGGGCAGCGACACATAGGGCACCTTGAGCATGCGAGAGGCAAGGGCAAAGGTCAGTGGCGACAGGCGATAGCAGACCACCATAGGTCGCTTCAAGAGCATTGCCTCGAGCGTTGCAGTGCCAGAAGCGAGCAGCACCAGATCGGCTGCAAGCATCGCCTGATGGGACTGGCCATCGAGCACATGAAATTTTGAATTCGCACCTGCGTCTTGCTCGGCCAGCAAATGCTCAACCTGTATTCTGCGTTCAGGATTGGCACAGGGAATGACGAATTGCAGGTCCGGATTCACCTTCAGACAGCGAGTAGCCGTTTCAATGAAAATAGGGCCAAGACGATTGATTTCATCGCGGCGACTGCCAGGCATGAGAGCGATAGTCCTCAAGCCAGTTTCCAGACCGAGAGCTTCCCGTGTCCGTAACTGCTGCACGGGATCGTCAGCTCCTATATCAATGGAATCTGCCAACGGATGACCGATGAATTGTACCGCCACATTGTGCTGCTCGTAGATCGCTGTCTCGAAGGGAAACAGTGCGAGTACCAGATCAACAGCCTGTGCAATCTTGTGGATGCGTTTCTGTCCCCACGCCCAGACACTGGGACTTACATAGTGCACGGTCTTGATGCCATGCTCGTGGAGTACTTTCTCGATGCGCAAGTTGAAACCGGGTGAATCGATGCCGACAAAGACATCAGGGGGCTTGGTAATGAAATGGGTTTCCAACGTGCTCTTGATCCGCAACAGCTCGGGCAATCGACCAAGAGGTTCGATGAATCCCATCACCGACAGGCGTTCCATGGAGAAAAAACTGTGAAAACCCTCCGCGAGCATGCATGGACCGCCAATGCCCTCGAACTGCGCCTCGGGACAGAGGCGCCTGATGGCCTGCATCAGACCGGCCCCGAGGATATCACCGGATACTTCACCCGCTATGATGCCGATTCGCACGCTGACCTCCGCTTTGTTGCCGATCAATCCGGACAATTGACTCAGCGCTGAATACCACGAGTTGAAGACAGTATTGAGTCAACGAACACCCTGATCTGCGCGTTTTCCTGCGCCATAGGTTCCAGTTGCTCCATTGCCTCCTGCAGAGTCAGGCCTTTCTTGTAGAGAATCTTGAACGCCCGTCGGATAAGCAGGATCGTATCCTTGTCGAAGCCACGACGCTCGAGGCCAATCGCATTGATGCTTCTCGCCTCGGGAGGCGTGCCACTGACGATCAGAAACGCAGGTACATCATTGCTGATGTGCGTCATGCCACCGATCATGCAATGCGCGCCTATTTTCAGGAATTGATTGACGCCCGCATAACCCCCAAGAATGGCCCAGTCACCGACTTCCACATGACCAGAGATGCCTACATTATTGGCAAAAATCGTGTTGTTGCCAACGATGCAGTCGTGCGCGACATGCACGTATGGCATGAGCAGATTATAACTGCCGATGCGAGTATAGCCACCACCAAACCCGGTCCCTCTGTGCAGGGTACACCCTTCGCGAATGATATTATCCGAGCCTATCTCCAGCCATGTCTCCTCACCGGCAAATTTCTTGTCTGCCGGATCCTCTCCTATGGAAGCAAACTGATAAATCTTGTTGTTCTTGCCAATTTTCGTATTGGCTTTGATGATGACGTGAGACCCCACCTCAGTGCCTTCGTCGATCTCCACTCTTGGTCCGATTATGCTCCAGGGCCCAACAGTCACACTGGGCGCCAGTTTCGCACTCGGATCTATGATTGCACGCACATCAGACAATTTCGTTCTTCCTTTCTGCACACATGATGATGGCTTCCCCCACCAACTCTCCACCAACTGACGCACGGCAGGCGAATTTATAGATTCCGCGCTTGCTGGTAATGATGGTCGCTTCGAGCATCAGTTGGTCGCCAGGCACAACCGGTCGCTTTAGTCGTACTTCATCCGCGCCAACAAAATAGTAGAGGTAGCCATCTTTCGGCTTCTTTTCCTGACTTTTGAATCCCAGAACCCCTGCAGCTTGAGCCAGCGCTTCGATAATTAGAACGCCCGGCATGATGGGTTTGTCCGGGAAATGCCCCTGAAAAAATTCTTCGTTCACGGTGACATTCTTGTAGGCAAGGATTCTCTTCCCCAACTCAATCTCCAGCACTCTGTCGACTAACAGAAATGGATAGCGCTGCGGCAGATATTCTTTAATATCTTCGACATTCATCATTATTGTGTTTTCCTGATACTATCGTCCTATCATGCAGGTATCGTTATGACACCGCACCTGAGAGTCGACTATTTTCCCAGTGTCTGTTTTTCAAGTTCACGCAATCTCTTTGCCATATCATCAAGCTGACGAAATCTGACAATATTTCTCTTCCATTCTTTTGATTCCAGCAATCCGGTACCTGAAGAATAAACGCCTGACTCGTGTATTGACTGACTCACAAGAGACATCGCACTGACCATCACTTTATCCGCAATCTTCAGATGCCCAATGACGCCAACACCGCCACCGATGGTGCAGTACTTTCCTATCACTGTGCTCCCTGCAATCGCACTGCAGCCACAAACGATAGTGTGAGCTCCGATAACACAGTTGTGTGCAATCTGTACCTGGTTATCAATCTTCACTCCGTCTTCAACAACAGTATCATCAAGCGCACCACGATCAATGGTAGACCCGGCCCCTATTTCAACATTGTCACCGATAGTGACGCCGCCGAGTTGAGCGATCTTGATCGCCTTGCGGCCATCAAATGCAAAACCAAAACCATCAGCGCCGATCACAACCGAAGAATGAATAATCGCGTTCGTGCCTATGACAACATCATGATACAGCGAGACATTAGCGAACAGGATACTGTTATCACCCACCCGACTTCTTTCACCAATGTAACACCCCGCTCCAATCACGCAGTCATCACCTATCACCGCATCGGCATCAATCACGGCATTGCAAGCGATGCTGACATTCGCCCCGATCACAACGGATGGATGCACATTTGCTGAAGGGTGTATGCCCGATTTGGAGGTTCTGTTGGGCTGAAACAACTGCGACGCCTTGGCGTAAGTGACATAGGGAGAGGATGAAATCAGCAGCGCAGATTGACATGCAGAAGCGAATTCCGGTTCAAGGATAATAGCAGAAGCCTTGCAGTCAGCCAGTTGGTTGACGTAACGCGGATTACTCAGAAAGCTCAACTTGCCAGGTACGGCGCTTCTAAGAGTTGCCAGTCCATCCACGCTCACTTCCGGGTCTCCTCGCAGTTCAACAGCGAGGAGCGTGGCAAGCTCACCAAGTGTGTAGACAGTATTTTCGCTCACGTGGTGAGAACCCGTCAGCGCAGGATTATCGGTTCAGCTCATTCAGCTTTGCCGTTACCTTGCCGGTAATGTCGTAAGCGTTGTCGAAGAATGCAACACTGTCAGCGTTGAGAACTATGTTGTAACCTCCTTCCCTTACCACTGTTTCTATAGCAGTACCCAGGTTCTGACGCATACTGTCGATGAAGGCCTGATTGCGTTCCTGCAATGCTGCCTGAACGCGCTCCGCGATCATCTGCAACTGCACCTGCTTCTCCTGAGCATCTGTGCTGACCCTGCGTTTTTCGGCGTCACTCATGATGGACTCATCACGCTGCGCCCTCTCGATCAGAGCACGAAGCTCACTATTGAGAGCCTCTGCACGCTGCTGGTCCTCTCTGAATTCTATTTCAATGGCCGCTTGCAATTCCTGAGCTGCCTGAGTGTTAAAGAGTGCCTGTTCGAGATTGACCACTCCTACCACGGGGGTTTGTGCGAACACAACATTTGAAGCAAGAAGGAAGCCTGCGCACACTAACACTTTTTTCATCATACTCACGTTCTTATCTCCGAATCACTTAACAGGCAGTGCGTTAAGCATTGCTGTGCTCTTGTAGTTTGAATGAACTGTCGCCCACAAGGACACCAGTTACTGTTTTTGGCAGACCAGCACTAGAAACCTGCGCCAATGGTAAAGTCGAAATTCTTCTCATCGTCACCCGGATGCTTCGAGAATGGCTTGGCGAGATAGAACGTCAACGGACCGAAAGGCGACAGGTAAGTGACGCTGACACCTGCTGAATATCTGAACTCACCCAAATCGAAATTGCTGCAATTGTTCTGTAGAGTCTGTCTTTGGGTGCAATTTGACGAGAAAACGTTACCTGCGTCAACGAAAAAAGACGAACGCACTCTGCTCCTGTCGGTAACAAAAGGCAGTGGGAATAACAATTCTACACTACCGGTAGTCAATATATTACCCCCGAATGCGTCTAAATCCCGGTTCAGCTGCAGATTTTCTACAGCCAATTTCACCTGAGGATTGCCATTGGCATCAAGCACGGGACTGCCGTCATCATTGAGCACCGGAACTGTCACGTAACCGAACGGAGCATTCACATCAATTTGTGCTCTGCCACTCTCGTCGCGAATGATGTTGCCGTTCTCATCGCGCAACAGACGAGTAAAATCACCGGTAAAGTACTGCGGATTGGTGCTCTTGGGGCCGAGGCTGTTTTCATCGAAGCCACGCACTATACCGTTGGAGGACAAACCACCAGCGAAAAAGTTCTGGAAAAACGGCAGTCCCTGAGTACCACCATAACCACCGCCATAACCGAGGTTTGCTCGCAAGGCGAGAACCCAGTCTCCTATCAGCGGTCGATAATACTGGGCGCTGTAGTTGAGCTTGTAATACTGAAGGTCACTGCCTGGCACAGTGACCTCCAGGGAAAGCTGCTGGAAAGAACCAGCCGTGGGCAACTGCCCACGGTTCAATGTGCTGCGAAGCCAGTTGGTTGAAAAAGATACATTGTCAAACTCTGTGCCTTCCCTGTCGATGAAACCAAGATCCGGGTTCAGACCAACGAATTCTGGTGGCAGATCTGCAATCAGGCCCGTTTGTGCATCACCAACAGGACCATCAAACGGATTTTCATTTACAGGCGTGATGATATAAGTGTCGATACCATTCAAGGCCGGACTGGATTTGATCTCCTGCACCGAGGCACCACCCGAGCTAAGTTCGGTATGTGTGTAACCTATATTGAAACCAATTTGCTGAATCTCGCTGATCGGATATGCAAAATTGAACGAGCCACCATAGGATTTTGTAGAGAAGTCCGCCGTGTTAAAAGGTGAGTCCTGTTGCTGAAGGAATACGTTGAAGCCCCTGCTCACGCCATCTGCTGTGAAGTAGGGATCAAGATAGCTGAAATTTAGACTCTTCTGAAACGTGCTCTTATTGATGCCTATTCCAACCGTGCGTCCAGTACCGAGAAAATTCTGAGCTTCAAGCGCGGAGCTGATGAAAAAATCACCACCACCGCCAGAGCCGATGCTCAAGGAAATATTGCTGAAGTTCTGTTCTTTTACGGTGTACTCCACATCCACTTGATCTGTGGAACCCGGCACCTCAATCGTTTCGACTTCTACCGTGGAGAAGTAACCAAGGCGCTCAAGCCTGACCTTGGAAAGCTCAATCAACTGACTGGAGGCCGGTGCAGCTTCAAGTTGGCGCATTTCACGACGCAGCACATCGTCGGCCGTCGCAGTATTGCCAACAAAGTTGACTCGATTGACATAGGTTCTGTTACCTGGAGCAACGAAAAAAGTCACGTCTACAGTCCTGTCTTCTTCGTTGATCTCAGGAACGCCACGCACCTCGGCGAAAGCGTAACCGAAATTACCCAGCACTTGAGTCATGTATTCTTCTGTTGCGGTTACCAGCGCCTGGGAGAAGGTTTGTCCATTTGCAACTACCAGATACGCGCGCAGAATTGCCTCGGCATTGACCAGATCACCCGCGAGATTCACTTCATTTACGACGTATTGTTCTCCTTCGGTGACGTTGATGGTGATGTATATCTGCTCATTGTCTGGTGTAATGGAAATGGGTGATGAGTCAATATTAAAACGGATATAACCATTGTCCATGTAGTGCGAAGTCAGTCTTTCGAGATCACCTTCCAGTTGCTCACTGGAATATTTGTTGCGACCACTGAAGGGCAAATACCAGGGTTTCACTCCCAATTCGAACAGACGCAGTAGTTCTTCATCGTCAAATGCGTTATTGCCCACGATGTTGATGTACTGAATGCGGCTCTCCTCACCTTCATTCACTGTCATGTTGATGGCTACGCGGTTACGTGGTAGATCTTCGACCTCGATGTCTACAGTAGTGCCATAGCGCCCACGACCGGAGTAGACTTGCTGGATGCCCTGCCGAATGGCTTCCAGCGTGGCACGAGTAAAAATGCCACCCTCGGTGATGTCAGCGGTCGCCATGTTTGTCAGGATGTCTTCCGTTTTCAGCACACGATTGCCGGTGATATTGATCTCGCTGACAGAGGGACGTTCCAACACGGTAATGAACAGCACATTGCCTTCGCGGGAAACTTCAACTTCCTCGAAATACTCAGAAGAAGTGATGGCTCGAATGATGTCAGCAGGCACCTGCGCACCCACCTCGTCACCAATGCCCACCGGCAAAAGCCCGAACACCACGCCGGAGGAAATCCTTTGTAGTCCGTCGATCTGGATATCTTCAATAACGAAGTTCTGTGCGGTGGCAGCAGTCGATGCCAGGCTCGACAGTATGAGAGTACTGAGTAAGGTTCTATTCATGAATGTTGTTCAAGCCCAAGCCTGCTGGCTGATGATTTCGTATGAAAAGTGAGTAATGCGCAGAAGTTCCCCGGTATCACGAGCGGGTGTCACAAGAGCCGACTGACATCGTTATATACCGCCAATACCATGATTCCTGAAATCAGGAGCAATCCCAGTTGCAACCCCATCGCCTGAATCCGTTCCGGCACCGGACGCCGGATGATCGCTTCAATCGAGTAGTACAGCAGGTGGCCACCGTCCAGAACCGGAATCGGCAGGAGGTTCAACACACCCAGGCTGATACTGAGTATCGCCAGGAAGCCAAGATACACTTCGAGACCATAACTGGCTGTTTCACCGGCCACCTGCGCGATAGTAATCGGTCCATTGATATTCTTGACAGAGATCAGACCGATGATCATTTTCTTGATTGAGTCGAGTACAAACACGGACTTGTCCCAGGTTTCCTGGAGCGCCGGTCCGACAGCAGTAAATACGTTGTAATTGACCTCTCGCAGCATACCCTCGGGCAGACTCGCGTAGAGATCGAATTCCTGAACGTAGGCGCCGATGACACCAAGGGTACTGCCATCTTCCGCGATGCTGCTCTGCGGAACTACGGTCAGCTCCACCGATCCGGACCCACGTTGGACAACGACGTTCATGGCCAGTTCCGGGCTGCTGCGCACAACTTGCACCCACTGCACCCAGCCGGTCACTGGAGCACCATCTACAGCAACTATACGGTCCCCAGCCTGCAATCCGGCAGCCTCGGCGGCACCACCGGCCACCACGCCTTCAATGATTGGGGGGATTTCATACTGCACAAAACCGAGAGAACCCAGTGGGTTGGGTTCGGAGCTATCGGACTGCCAACTCTGCAAGGGAATTGTGTAATCGCGGGCAGCCACTTCTCCGGAAGGAATGGCTGTGATCGTGAGATCCCCAGTCTCACCCAGTCGATTGAGCAGTTGCATCGTGACCTGCTGCCATATATTCGTTTGGACCCCATCTACCGCTACAACTTCATCACCAGCACGCAGACCGGCGCGATAGGCCGGAGAATCTCCGACCACATTGGCCAGCACTGGAGCCGTTCCATTGAGCCCGTACAGCACATTGATGAGCCAGAAGACTGCAATAGCAAGCAGAAAATTGGCGATAGGTCCAGCAGCGACTATGGCCATGCGCTGCCAAAGAGGCTTCGAAGAAAAGGACATGTGTTTCTGGTTATCGGGAATACTGCCTTCGTCGGCAATGCTGCCATCTTCCTGGCCGAGCATCTTGACATAGCCGCCCAGAGGAATAGGGGCTATTACATATTCGGTGCCATCCTTGCCAGTCCAGGTCTTGATAGCCTTGCCGAAACCGATGGAAAACCGCAGCACTTTGACGCCACAGCGTCGCGCTACCCAGAAATGACCGAATTCATGGATTGTCACCAGGATACCGAGAGTAACTATCAAGGCGAGAATATTGATTACAAGTTGTTGAGCCATAGTACTTACTGCTTCCAATTTCCTATCCGGTCAAGTCCTTGCCGTCAACTCCCTGGCTATCGCTCGCGCGTGCTCGTCAGCCTGCCGGATAATAGCGATTGTGTCTGCTTTGCGACAAGTGATTTGTGCCTGAACGCGAGCAATGATAACAGGAATGTCCATGAAACCTATCCTGCCGCTTAAAAAAGAATCCACTGCTATTTCGTTGGCTGCATTGAGAATTGTGGGTGCTGTGCCCCCTTGTTCTGCCGCCTCTATTCCCAGCCGCAAGCAAGGAAAACGAATGAGATCGGGGGTAAAGAACTGCAGGTCCGGCTGGCTGGTAAGATCGAGAAAGCTGGCCCCGGAATTCATACGCTCTGGCCAGGCAAGGCTATAGGAAATAGGAATGCGCATATCCGGACTGCCAAGCTGGGCAATCACAGAACCGTCGAGATACTCCACCATGGAGTGCACGATACTCTGCGGATGGATTAGCACCTCAATCTGACGGGGAATCGTACCAAAGAGGAAGCAGGCTTCGATCACTTCCAACCCCTTGTTCATCATGGTGGCCGAATCGACCGATATCTTCTTGCCCATGCTCCAGTTAGGGTGACGACAGGCCTGTGCTGGGGTTACGTTCTGCAGAGTTTCCAAAGCCACGTCCCGAAACGGTCCGCCTGAGGCTGTGAGAACGATCTTCCGTACACCTTGGCGACGGATATCGCTGCCTGCAAGTCTGGATTCGGGGGGCAGACATTGAAATACCGCATTATGTTCGCTGTCGATGGGCAGAAGAATGGCATCGCTGGCAGCCAGGGCTGTCATGAACAATTCCCCCGCCATGATCAGCGCTTCCTTGTTGGCGAGCAGGACTTTCTTCGAGGCCTCGACTGCAGCAAGCGTCGGAGGCAAACCGGCTGCCCCAACAATTGCCGCCATCACTGTATCAACGGCAGAATGCGTTGCCACCGCCAGAAGCCCCTCTTCTCCCGCCAGCACTCGGGTTGTAGAGCCTTGGCCCATCAGTACCTGTTCGAGTTGATTGGCAGCATCCGCATCCACCATGACTGCGAAGCGCGGCTGGAAACGCAAGCATTGCTGCAACATCTCCGCCACATTGTTATTGGCTGTCAGCGCAAAGACCTGGTAGCAAGGATGCAATGCAATCACTTCCAGTGTGCTTTTCCCGATCGAGCCTGTCGAACCGAGAATGGTGATACTGGAGCTGACCCGCTCTGAGCGGATGTTGTTTGCAGGAGGTGAATTCATTGCCAAGTCAGGTCGTCTATCAGAATCATCAGGAAAAATACGAAGACAGGAGCCGCAGCCGTCAAACTGTCAATACGATCCAGAACACCGCCATGACCAGGCAGGGAGCGACCGCTGTCTTTCAAACCCTGACTACGCTTGAGCATACTTTCGAACAGGTCCCCAACCACGCTGAAAACCGCTACCACCAGCCCCATAGCCACCAGCGCGACTACCGTCAGACCATCAAGTGGCATGACCATATAGTGCAATGGAAACAGCAGCAGCAACGACAGGAGCAAACAGGATGTCATACCTCCCCAGAAACCAGCCCAGGATTTTTGCGGGCTCAGGTTGGGGGCCAGTTTGGCTCTACCCCATTGGCGACCCACGAAGTAGGCACCAATATCCACAATGCTGACCAGTCCAATCAATGCCAGTACCAGATAACCGCGTGGCTCCAGATACTTGAGTTGGATCAGAGCACACCACGTCGGCAAAAGAGTCAGAAATCCGATTACAGCCGTCTTGCCAAGCCCGGCCCAGCGGTCACGGTTGTCGGGATATGCCTTCAACAAAGAAAAAGCGAACAGCCAGAACAGAATGCCAGTACCACATAACAGCAGTGCCGTGTTCCGATTCAAAGTCACTGCCGAAGGAGACAAGCCCAAGAGCCATGCAGAGAGGATCATTACTGTTGAAAAAACAAGGAGATAAGAAATTTTTTGAAGGTTCTGAGTGAGCCCCATCAAACCAGCCCATTCGAACACCGCCACCAGCAACACAGCACTTACGAAGAGAGCAAAATGGAAGGGAGACAGCCATGCCGTCGCCACATACAGGATAGCCAGCATTACCAGCGCGGTGATCACCCTGGTCCTAAGCACTATGCATACTCCCGGTGACAGGAAGCTCGTCACTGTGCGAGGGAATGTTCAGATGCCCATAGCGACGCTGGCGCTTTCCGTAATCGTCCATAGCCTGCTGGAAATGCGTGTCGTCAAAATCCGGCCAGTAACAATCAGTGAAATAAAGCTCGGTATACGCAAACTGCCAGAGCAGGAAGTTGCTGATCCGATTCTCGCCCCCTGTCCTTATGCAAAGATCAGGCATTGGAGTATCAGCAAGACATATGTATTTTTCCATAGTAGCAACGCTCACGTCTTCCGCCCGCAACTTGCCCTGCTTGACCTGCTCCGCAATTTGGCGGGCCGCATTCGCGATATCCCACCGCCCCCCATAATCTGCTGCAACGGTGACAACTGTACCGGTGTTGGCTGCTGTAAGTTCCTCAACATCGCGCATGTGATGCTGGAGCTTGGCAGAAAAACTCCCACGATTACCAATGAACTGGAGGCGCACATTATTCAGATGCAACTGATTGATTTCATTTCTTTTTAGTACAGCCAAGAACAAAGCCATCAGCCCTTTGACCTCCTTGTTGGGACGCAGCCAGTTTTCGCTGCTGAAGGCAAACAGGGTCAAATACTTGATATCTCGCTTTACGCAGGAGTACACCACCTGGCGGGCTGCTTCGGCACCAGCACGATGACCGGCAGAGCCGGACAGCCCATTTACTCTGGCCCAGCGATTATTGCCATCCATGATGACCGCAACATGCCGGGGCAACTCACTCGACTCAAAATGCGTGGAAGTATCTTTTTGCATCAGACGTCTATATCCCTTAGGTTGATGATTGCCGTTCCGCGCTGCCATCAGCAGCCTTGATGTTGCTGGCAGTGCCGGACTGTGATCTCATCACCGTCAAGATCAGGCACCAACATTACATGGACAGCAGATCCGCTTCCTTGACCCCGTAACTGGCATCGATCGCAGCAATATATTTATCCGTGAGTTTCTGAATCCGTTCTTCGGCGCGGCGTTGATCATCCTCGCTGATCTCTTTGTCCTTCAGCAGATCCTTGAAGTCGCCATTGGCATCGCGACGAATATTACGCACGGCCACCCTGGCATTCTCGGCTTCAGATTTTGCCTGCTTGGTGTACTCACGGCGTGTTTCTTCAGTCAGTGCTGGCATCGGCACGCGAATGGATTCGCCATTGTTCGAGGGATTGAGTCCGAGATCGGACTTCATGATCGCCCTCTCCACTTCTCCTATCAACGGCCTTTCCCAGGGCACAACAACCAGGCAACGGCCATCTTCAACAGTGACATTGGCAAGCTGATTCAGCGGAGTGTCGGCGCCGTAGTACGGCACCATGATCGTATCGAGAAGACTGGGGTGGGCACGGCCAGTTCTGATTTTCTTGAAAGCGGTCTCAAGCGCCGTGACGCTCTTCTCCATGCGTTGTTCTGCGTCTTTGATAATGTCTTCAATCATCTTTCTTACCCCATCTTGCGACCACCCAGCCAGGTGGTCCTGATTATGCTACGGGTGCATTTTCGATGGTTGTACCATCGCCAGGTCCCATGACGTTGTTGAGCAAAGCCCCCGGACGGTTCATGTTGAAAACCCGCACGGGAATGTCGTGCTCTCGGATCAGCGCGATGGCAGTCAGATCCATTACGCCAAGCTTCTTGTCCAGCACGTCATCAAATGTCAAACGATCAAACTTGACGGCATCAGGCACGAACTTCGGATCAGCCGAATAGACTCCGTCCACCTTGGTGGCCTTGAGCACCAGTTCAGCATTGATTTCGATACCACGCAGACAGGCAGCTGTGTCAGTAGTAAAAAACGGATTCCCGGTGCCGGCCGCGAAAATCACCACATCTCCCGACCGCAAATGGCGAATAGCAGTACGGCGATCGTAATGTTCCACTACCCCGCTCATTGGAATGGCGGACATGACACGGGTGGCAATATTGGCCCGCTCAAGAGCGTCACGCATTGCCAGAGCGTTCATGACAGTGGCCAGCATACCCATGTGATCACCGGTGACACGCTCCATGCCGGCAGCACTGAGCGCTGCACCACGAAACAGGTTGCCACCACCTATCACCACACCAATTTGAATGCCGAGGCCGACCAATTGGCCGACCTCGACTGCCATGCGATCCAGCACTTTTGGATCGATGCCGAAATCTGCATCGCCCATGAGGGCTTCACCGCTGAGCTTCAGGAGAATGCGCTTGTATTTCTTATCTAGCTTTACCATGTGCGTTTCATCCTGTCAGTAGATCCGGTTAACAGGGGTTACAGACCAGCGGCGGCAGCAACTTCCTGCGCGAAATCCACTTCTTCTTTCTCGATACCTTCACCTACTTCGTAACGGATGAAGCTGACCACATCCGCGCCAGCCTTTTTCAGCAGCGCTGCAACGGTGATTTCACCGTCCTTGACGAAGGGCTGATCCAGCAGACTGACTTCAGCCACGTACTTGCGCAGACGCCCTTGGATCATCTTCTCGATGATTTCTTCAGGCTTGCCACTCTCGCGAGCCTGGGCGGAATAAATTTCGGATTCCTTGGCAAGCAACTCCTTTGGCACATCTTCGGAGCGCACGACCAATGGGTTCACTGCGGCCACGTGCATCGCGATATCCTTTGCCAGAGAGTCATCACCACCTTTCAGTGCGACAAGTACCGCAATGCGATTATTGCTATGCACATAAGCGTCAACAATGCCATCGTTCACATTCTTGAACTCGACGACCTGGATGCGGCGCACACTGATGTTCTCGCCAATTTTCTGTACCAGGGCTTCACGGGCATTCTCCAGATCACCTGCCATCAGAGTGGCAACATCAGACTGTTTGCTGCTGAATGCCTTATCGAGCACTGTATTTGCAAAATTCAGGAAGTTTGAATCACGGGCAACGAAGTCTGTCTCGCTGTTGACTTCGACAATTACGCCAACATTGCCGTCTTCTGATACCTTGGTCAGCACGATGCCTTCTGCAGCGATACGCCCCGCTTTCTTGGCTGCTTTCAAACCACTGGCTTTACGCAGATCATCGATTGCCTTTTCCATGTCGCCATCAGCTTCCACCAATGCCTTTTTGCAGTCCATCATGCCCAGCCCAGTGCGCTCGCGCAGTTCCTTTACCATTCCTGCTGTGATATTCGCCATTTTCTTGCCCCTATCTACTCAAATGAATTCAATTGTTCAAAACGGAATTAAAAAAAAGGGGCCAAGCCCCTCTTTTTGTCGCTACTTTTCGGTTCACCAGAACCGGCTTTCGCAATGACAGCTTCTGCATCAGGAGGAGATGCCCCCCTTGGACGGCAATCTCCTCGACTGAGAAGGCTCTGCAGGATTACACGCCTGCTGCTGCGCCCCCGGCCGGCTCTTCAGCCGCCACTGCATCGTTCACCTCAATGAACTCACTGTCGCTCACTACAGCATTCAGATCGCCACGACCATCAATGCAGGCGTCTGCTACTGCACGGGCGTAAAGCTCAATGGCACGAATAGCATCGTCATTGCCGGGAATCGGGTAATCGATACCATCCGGATTGCTGTTGGTATCCACGATACCAATAACCGGAATACCCAGATTGTTCGCTTCAGTGATCGCAATTCGCTCGTGATCCACATCGATAACGAACAGGGCATCAGGCAAGCCACCCATATCCTTGATACCACCGATACTGCGCTCCAGTTTGTCCATCGCTCTGCGACGGATCAGGGCCTCTTTCTTGGTCATGCGATCGAAAGTTCCGTCTTGTTCCTGAGTCTCAAGATCACGCAATTTCTTGATGGAGCCACGAATGGTCTTGTAGTTCGTGAGCATACCACCAAGCCAGCGATGATCCACGTAGGGCATTCCCGCACGTTCAGCCTGTTCCTTGATGATTTTGCCTGCGGCACGTTTGGTGCCAACGAAGAGAACTTTTTTCTTCTTTGCGGCCAGGCTCTGCACTTGGACAAGAGCGGCATTGAGGGCCGGAACGGTGTGTTCCAGGTTGATGATATGAATCTTGTTGCGGGCACCGAAGATGAATTTCTTCATTTTCGGGTTCCAGTAGCGAGCCTGGTGGCCGAAGTGCACACCAGCCTTGAGCATTTCCTTCATTGAAACAGTAGCCATGATAATTCCTTCAGTTTCGGGTTAAGCCTCCATACACCCCATGGTTTAACCCCGAATCCGCAAGGAGTTCAAGGCACCCAAAACACATGTGACGGTGTATGTGCGACGTTGGTTGTTGAGAATTACGCCTTCACTGACCCATTTATACATCCTCGGACCCGTAAAGCGCGCAGCTTTATACCACAATACACCCAGGACATAAAGCGCGAAGGCTGTGATTCAGGCGCGACCTGACTGCACTGAGCAGGGTGCCTGTCATTACTGAATATCCTGCTTTACAATGGCAACGCCTGAAAAATCACCCAATACAGTAGACGGAGAAGTCTTTCCAAGCCATGGCTATCAGTATCAAAACGCCGGATGAAATCGAGAAAATGCGTGTGGCCGGCCGCCTGGCCGCCGATGTGCTGGAAATGATAGGGCCTCATGTCCAAGCCGGCATCAGCACTGGCGAACTCGACAGAATTTGTCACGACTATATAGTCAATGTGCAGCAGGCCGTCCCTGCTCCTCTCAATTACAACGGTTTCCCCAAATCGATCTGCACATCCGTCAATCACGTGATCTGCCATGGTATTCCAAGTGACACCAAGATCCTCAAGAAAGGTGACATCATCAATATAGACGTCACTGTCATCAAGGACGGGTATCACGGGGATACCAGCAAGATGTTTGTGATTGACGAAGCGCCCCCCCATGTTATGAGACTGATAGATGTGACCCGCCAGTGCCTCTACAAAGCCATTGAAATTGTCAAACCGGGGACACGATTGGGGGATATCGGTCACGTCATCCAGACGCTTGCCGAAGGCAATCATTACTCAGTTGTACGCGAGTACTGTGGTCACGGTATCGGCAGAATATTTCATGAAGATCCGCAGGTGCTGCATTTCGGCAAGCCAGGCACAGGACTTGTATTGGAAGAAGGCATGACATTCACGATTGAGCCAATGCTCAATGCAGGCACGCACCACACCAAACTCTCGAAATCCGACGGCTGGACAGTCACGACGCGTGACAGGCGCCTGTCGGCACAGTGGGAACATACACTGGCCGTAACCAACAATGGCTGCGAAGTGCTCACGAGGCGCGGAGAAGAAAATCTCTGATCTCCTTGATTCTGTATTTCACCTGCCCAACCACATTGGCATACACAATATGACTGACTCGCAACCCGACATGGATGGCTTTCAGGACAAGGCGCTGCTCGATACTAGCGAGTTTCGCGAACGCCTTGCGTTGGGAGGCAATCCTGTACATGCGTTCAAGGAAGCACTGCAACACGCCAATCAGGTGCTGGAAGAAAGATACCGCACCAATGTTGATATCGTTTCTCTTGTAACCGGCCGTGCCTGGATGATTGATCAGTTACTGAGTTGTGCATGGGAGCGCTATTCCTGGGGAGATCCCAACAACATCAGCCTGCTTGCTGTCGGAGGATTCGGCCGTGGCGAATTGCACCCCCACTCTGATATCGATCTGCTTCTGCTGACACGCAAAGACGATCCAGCCAAGTACAAGGAAAGCATCAGTGGTTTCTTCACGCTGCTGTGGGACATCAATCTGGAAATCGGCCAGAGTGTGCGCTCCATACAACAGTGCCGACAGGAGGCACTGAAAGACATCACTGTTGCCACCAGCCTTATGGAGTCACGCACAATTGTCGGCCCCGAATCGCTGCGCGACGAGATGATTGCACAGACGCAAAACAGCGATGTCTGGCCCGCCAAGTCCTTCTTTCTGGCCAAGCGTGACGAACAGATTGCTCGCCATGAAAAATACTATGATATCGATTACGCGTTGGAGCCCAACGTCAAGACATCGCCAGGTGGCTTGCGAGATATTCAGACCATCGCCTGGATAGCCAAGCGGCACTACAGGGCGACCAATCTGGCAGACCTGGTCACACTGGGATTTCTGACCGCATCGGAATACCAGCAGCTTGCGAACGGCGAGCAATTATTGTGGCGAATTCGTTTTGGGTTACACCTGCTTGCCGGCCGCAAGGAAGATCGCCTTCTGTTTGACAGACAGAAGGATCTCGCAAGAATGTTCGGCTATGAGGACGACGAAAAAAGTCTCGCCGTCGAGAAGTTGATGCAGGAATACTACCGCGCCGTTGCAACACTGCGTGGACTCAACGATATGCTTCTGCAGCACTTCGATGAAGCCATCCTGCGAGCCGATGAAAAAGAAGAAATCACCATCGTCAACAACCGCTTCCAGATTCGTAACGATTACATCGAAGCACGTAATCCAGGGGTATTTCGACGCTTCCCATTCGCATTGATGGAAATATTCGTGCTGATGGCGCAGAACCCCCAGATCGTCGGTGTGCGCGCAGCGACGATCCGTCTGATACGCGAACACCAGCATCTTATCGACGACAATTTCCGCAAGGATCTGCGCAACGTCACCTTGTTCATGGAATTATTGCGTTCACCACACCAGGTCACTTCGCAGTTACGGCGCATGTCACGTTATGGCGTACTCGGCCGTTATCTTCCCGAGTTCGGCGCCATTACCGGCAAGATGCAACACGACCTGTTTCACATCTACACGGTCGATGCACACACGCTGCAAGTAGTAGAGAACATGCGACGCTTTCGCTACCCTGGAGCAGAAGAACAATTCCCGATTGCCGCACATATTGCTCGCCGCCTGCCAAAGGTGGAGCTGCTCTACATCGCCGGGCTGTACCACGACATCGCCAAGGGGCGTGGTGGTGACCACTCTACTCTCGGCATGGTCGATGCCACAGAGTTCTGTCAACGTCATCACCTGAGCGCCTGGGATACCAAACTGGTCACCTGGCTGGTGGGCAAACATCTGTTGATGTCGATGACAGCGCAACGCATGGATATTGCCGACCCAGAAGTCATTCACCATTTTGCACTTGATGTCGGCGACAAGTTGCACCTGGATTATCTTTATGCCATGACTGTAGCCGATATCAACGCAACCAATCCTACCTTATGGAACACATGGCGTGCATCGTTGCTACGCCAACTCTACCTGAGTACCAAGCGTGCGCTGCGGCGCGGGCTCGAAAACCCGATTGATCGGGCCGATCGCATCAAGGACAAGCAAGAGAGTGTGATACTGCGTCTGCTTGACAGGGGCATGAACCAAGAGCAGATCGAGTCTATCTGGGCCAATATTGACGACGAATATTTCGTGCGAGAATCTACTGCAAACATTGCCTGGCACACAGAGGCAATTGCCAAACACGAAGGTCAGCAAGATTCTCTCGTACTCATCGAAGACACCACGGAAGACATAGCGGAGGGTGCTACGCAGATTTTCATCTACACACTAAACAGAAAACATCTATTCGCAAGCAGTGCCGCAGCAATGGAGCAATTAGGTCTGAACATTCAGGACGCGCGCATCTTCACCTCTTCCAAGAATTACTGCATGAATACCTACACAGTACTCGAAAGCGATGGCAATCCCATCAGCGCCAACGTACGCAGACGCCAGGATGTCATCAACCTGCTGAAGGCGTTTCTCGCCGAACCCGAGAAGCATCTGAAAGTTTCAAACAAACGCATCGACAGAAAACTGAAGCACTTCAGCAAGCATGTGGAGACAGAGATCATCAACAGTGAAGACAAACCGCACACAACTCTCGAAATCAACTGCCCCGACCAGCCTGGCATACTTGCCTCCATCGGCAAGATTTTTGCCGACCATGAAATTCAACTGCAGAACGCCCGTATTGCAACTTTGGGGGAACGTGTAGAAGATTTGTTCTTCATTGTTGATGCCAATAATCAGAAAATTACTGATCCGGAAGATATTGCCGAACTGGAAAACGCCATCAAGCAGGAATTGGGTTCTCGCGTCGGAGCAGCGACAGCATGAAGGCAGATATGATTACTCTATACGGTATTGCCAATTGCGATACCATCAAGAAGACACGCCAGTGGCTGACGGATCAACAAATTCCCTATGCTTTTCACGACTACAAGAAGCAGGGAATTGACGCCGAGCTTGCCGGTCAAATGTTGCAGGCACTGTCGCTGGAAAGTTTGATTAACAAACGCGGCACCACCTGGCGCAAATTACCCACACAGATGCAGGCGAATCTCAGCCAAGAGACAGCGTTGACACTGATGCTCGCACAACCTTCTGTCATCCGACGTCCGGTGCTGAGTAACAGACACCAGTGGATGGCTGGTTACGACGAAGAAAAATTCCGCACTTTGAGAAAACAAGACCCAATAATTTGAAACAAGAACAGAAGCACACAAAGGAAAGCAAAGCATGATTGTTACCCCCACACTACACAGCCTGGGTATTGGTATAGGTACGAAGAATTCCCGCAACGAATTGATAGAGGTATTCTATCCGCTGGTACTGCGTTCACCGGCCAAGGAACTCTGCAAAGCACTTGCCGCTGCCATTGGATACAATGGCAGCGGCAATGTGTGGATGGAGCTGACGACGCAGCAACTCGATAAACTGGCAAACCAGTCCGCCATCATCAATGACGAGCGTTGCAACACACTGCTCAAATCTTTGACCGGCATCAAACAACCAGTGATCATGACTGCATTGAGTGAGGATATAGCTCCGGTTTCTGTCGCAGAAGTGTATCTGAAGCTGCACCTGTTATCGCACCGTCTTTGTAAACCTCATTCGCTGAACCTGAGTGGTATATTCGGCCTGCTGCAAAATATCGCCTGGACGAACAAGGGAGCGATTGATCTCGCCGATTTGCCCGCACGCCAGTTGCAGGCACGGCTGCAGGGCGAAATCCTCGAAGTGATGTCCGTGGACAAGTTTCCCAAGATGAGCAACTACGTCGTTCCCACTGGCGTGCGTGTTGCCCATACCGCACGCGTGCGTCTCGGGGCCTATCTTGGCGAGGGCACAACAGTGATGCACGAAGGTTTTGTCAACTTCAATGCGGGCACCGAAGGCCCGGCCATGATCGAAGGTCGCATTTCAGCCGGAGTCATGGTTGGGTCTGGCAGTGATCTGGGTGGCGGTTGCAGTACCATGGGCACGCTTTCCGGTGGTGGTACAGAAATCATTTCCGTTGGCAAGGATTGTCTCATTGGTGCCAATTCCGGTTTAGGCTTTCCTCTTGGCGATCGTTGCATCATTGAAGCTGGCCTTTATGTAACGGCAGGCACCAAGGTGCTGCTGCTAGACAAGAACAACCAGGTAATCGGGACGCGCAAGGCGCGCGAACTATCTGGCAAATCCGATCTGCTGTTCCGTCGCAACTCTGTCACAGGAGCTGTCGAGTGCAAGACCAATCAAACAGCAATTGCGTTGAACGAAGAACTGCACACTCACAACTAACAGGCTCTCTCATGTCATCCGCTTTGACTCCAACAGTTGCTCTTACCATGGAGCTGATCGAAAAAGCCTCCGTCACTCCTGACGAAGCCGGTTGCAACACACTGCTCATGGAGCGGCTGCAGGCCATCGGCTTTGTCATAGAAGCACTGCCTTTTGGTGACGTACACAACTTCTGGGCCCGCTACGGCACTACCGCTCCGCTGTTTGCATTTGCCGGACACACTGATGTGGTGCCAGCCGGCCAACCCGAGCAATGGATTTCTCCAGCATTTGTACCTGAAATACGCGCTGGCTTTCTCTATGGTCGTGGTGCGGCAGATATGAAGGGCAGCATCGCAGCGATGATCACCGCCTGCGAACGCTTTCTTGCCAGTGGAAAAACGCCACGTGGATCCATCGCTTTCCTCATCACCAGCGACGAGGAAGGCAGTGCGATAAATGGCACACGCAAGGTGATAGAGGTGCTGGAGCAGCGCAACGAAAAGATCGACTACTGTCTGGTAGGCGAACCCTCAAGTGACAAACAGGTCGGAGATACTATCAAGATTGGACGCCGTGGATCCCTGCACGGCAAACTGCGTATTCATGGCGTACAGGGACACATCGCCTATCCGCACCTGGCCTGCAATCCCATTCACACAGCAATGCAACCGCTGGATGCTCTGTGTAATGAGATTTGGGACAACGGCAATGACGCTTTTCCGCCTACCAGCTTCCAGATCTCCAACATTCATGCGGGAACTGGAACTGACAACGTGATTCCGGGCGATCTGGATATCACTTTCAATTTCCGTTTCTCAACAGTACTGACAGAAGAGAACATCAAACAGCGAACACATGCCATTCTTGACGCTCACGATCTCAGGTACACCCTGCAATGGCAGCTTTCAGGCAATCCTTTCCTGACTGAAAAAGGCACGCTTATCGACGTTGCCGCTGCGAGTATCCGCGACATCAACGGTGTGGAAACCCTCTGCTCCACTTCAGGCGGCACATCGGACGGGCGCTTCATCGCTCCAACCGGAGCACAGTTGATCGAGCTTGGGCCATGCAATGCAACGATTCACAAGGTTAATGAACAGGTCCGGGTAACAGATCTGGAAGACCTGACCCGCATCTACGAAAGAATCCTGGAACACCTTCTGGCCTGACAATCAGATGCTGCTGGGCGTGATGGGCAGATAAACATCGAAACGACTGGCTTTGCCAACAAGTTGATGGGAAGGCCTTCGGCCCTCCAGAAAATCCGCATGCCGCGGTCGTTTGACCACCACGCGACGACTGGCAATATGCAACGCATTCCCAAGCAAGTCTGCAGAAGGGATATCAGTCTCCAGCAATTGCTGCAGAAGAAACATGTTCTTCTTGACCTTCGCGCTCTTGCGGCGATCAGGAAACATAGGGTCGAGATACACCACTTCCGGTCTCTCATCAATATCCTTGATCGACAGGCTGGCGCTGTCACCATGTATCAACGTCATTCTCCCTGAACTTTCTGCCACCCTGTCATTCTCGCTCTCGGCTGCACGGCGCAGGCCATCCGCTAGCAGTGCATGCAGGACGAGAGAGCGTTCCATCAAGATTACCTGGCAGCCTGCAGAAGCGAATATAAAAGCATCCTGCCCAAGTCCAGCCGTCGCATCCAGAACTCTGCACATGCCCCCCTGCTTCACGCCAGAGGCCTTCAGAAGCGCCTCCGGCTGCACGGGATGATTCCGTCGATATGTCAACGCGCTATCGTCAAAGTCAACACAGATCGCACCGGGGGCGCGCGCTGCGGTCTGCTGCAGCGACAATCGCCCCTGCTGGAAAAAGATAATAAACCTGCAGTAATCGGAAATTTGATATTCATCAGGTACAAGAGTCAGGCCAAGGCGCTGTGCCAGCGTGCCGGCAGCCTCTGGAGATCCCCAGTCTGGACGTTCACAAACCGCTACTGTGAGAACCTCCTGGGTCATAGCACTCCACTGAAATGAATGCCAAGCAATGCAAATCCCATGACGATCCGGTAGATGATGAAAGGCATGAAGCCAATACGTTCGATCAGGCGCAGAAAATAATGAATACAGGAAAAGGAAACAGCCGCTGAGACCAGGATCGCGTAGGCCAACACCCTCCAGTCCGTTGATGTCCCTGCATCCAGCATCTCAGCCCCCTTGAATATCCCTCCAGAGGCGATAATGGGAATCGCCAGTAGAAAGGAAAACTTTGCTGCAGCGCGACGATCAAATCCACAAAAAAGCCCTGCTGTCATGGTAATACCGGATCGGGAGGTACCAGGTATCAGAGCCAGAATTTGGGAAAAGCCGATGATGAGACAGGACTTGAGGTCCATTTTCTCTAAAGGTCTTCGAGAACCTTCGAAGCGATCAGCAAAGTACAGCAAGATGGAAAAAAATATCGACGTGAATGCAATAAGAAGCATGGAGCGGGAGTACGTCTCGACAACGCCAGCAAAGAAAAATCCAACCACACCAGCGGGAATGGTGGCAATCAATAGATACCAAGCAAGACGAGCCTGATCATCTGTCATCCCGGTCGTGCAGGAGCGTACCCATGCACCGAAAAGAGAACGGATATCACGTCGAAAATAACTCACCACAGCGATGAGACTGCCAACGTGTACAGCCACATCAAAGACCAGTCCCTGATCAGGCCAGCCTAGCAACTCTTTGGGGAGAATAATATGCGCCGAGCTCGAGATTGGTAGAAATTCCGTTAAGCCCTGCAGAATCGCAAGAACAGTGATCTTGAATACATCCAGCTCCATACTAATCCCGATAATTCATTTGTTCCTTGAGATAAACCGGCAGCGCTTGTTGAGCCGAGCGCGCCAGACCATTCTTTACCCTGATCTGTGCCAGTTCACTCAGGGTCATCGCATCAGGAAAACAATTTTCAGCACCATCAACGATCACTCGGAGTGCACCAGATGAGTTAGACAACGCCCCATCACGCCACGCATCTCCTACCGCGTACCACTCGATATCTGGATCGACATGCGCAAAACAATTCAGATCTGCGGGGCCGACCTGTTCGTGGCCAAGCAAAGCCACATCATCTTTTTCCACCCTGTAGGCACCGGAGTAGATTTCGTGATCGCGTGCAGCAAGACAAATGAGCAGATTGCTGTACCCAGCCTGACGATGTGCCTTCATTGCCATTACGGCAAGGGATGAAATACCCAATATTGGGATATCTGCACCGAAAGCGAGACCCTGAGCGACACCGGCTCCAATGCGCAGCCCTGTAAACGAACCTGGCCCGTTCACTATGGCAATTGCATCAAGTTCAGATATCCGTAGCCCCTGCTCCTCCAGAAGTGAAGAAATCATTGGCAACATTCGGCGTGCGTGCTGACGATCTTCATGACTCTGCCTGAAAGTGATGCGACCATCAGAATTGAGTGCAATCGAACAATGCGCGTTGGAGGAATCTATGGCGAGAATCTTGGACATGCGGCGATTATACAGAAGGAAATGAAGAATCCCTCAGAGAGTTTGCTCCCCGAGGGATTCTTGTATTGCACAACGACCTGGATAAGGGTCTCAAACTCCCTCACCAATCGTCATGTCAAGCTGTTGCTGGCGCCGCTGCTGCTGGAGCGGTCGGTGCCGCTTTCGGCTTTGCTGCGCGCTTGGCAGGAGCTTTTTTAGCTGCTTTCTTTGCCGAGGCTTTCTTTGCTGGAGCCTTTTTGGCTACGACTTTCTTTGCGGGAGCTTTTTTAGCTGCTGCTTTCTTTGCGGGAGCCTTCTTGGCAGCGGCTTTCTTTGCGGGAGCTTTCTTTGCCACTACCTTCTTCGCAGACGTTTTTGCCTTTGCTTTCGGTTTTGCTGCAGCCTTCACTTTCGCAACCGTCTTCTTGACGGAGGCAACTGCTTTCCTGGCAACCGCTTTTGCTTTGCCTGGTGCCTTCTTCACTGCAGTTTTAGCTTTTTGAAGCGCCTTACGCGCTGCTGCTTTTTCTCTCAGAGCCAGTTTCTTGGCAGCAGCTTTCGCTCTTGCTGCAGCTTTGCGAGCAGCCAGACGTTCTCTTGCAATACGCTTCTTGGCAGCGGCCTTCGCCTTAATGGCAGCCTTCTGAGCTGCTGCCTTTGCCTTCACCGCAGCTTTCTTGGCAGCTATTTTGCGTTTGAGGTTTTCTTTCTTGGTGCGGGCTGCTTCTTTGCTGGAATCAGACTTGGCACGCTTCTTCTTCCAGGCATCGGCGAATGCCTTCACAGCCTTGGCAAGATCTCCCTCAGCTTTGGCAGCAATTGCAGCCTTTCTGGCTTCAGCTGCTTTCTTTCTTGCTTCCGCAGCAGCTTTGACTTTTGCGGCAGTTTCAGCGGATTTGACACTGGATTGTACAGACTTGAGTTTAGCGTTCAGTTCGCGGACTTTGGCAGCCAGTTTAGTTGCAGCTGCTTTCGCCTTTTCAGCAACCTTCTTGTTTGCAGCAGTGGAGCTTTTTGCGGCCGCGGCCTTAGCTGAAGCTGCTTTCTTCTGCGCTGCAGTAAGTTGTTTGGCCTGAGCTGCTGCATCTTTCTGCAGTTTTGCTAAGGATGCTTGTGCTTTCGCAAGAGCAGCATCACCGGTTTTTTTTACTGCCGATTTAGCAGGCGCCTTCTTTGTCGCTTTAACTTTAGCCATACTGTTATCTCTCCTAATATGTGGAACAAAACCACCTTAATTTTTTCAACGTGAGCTGTGCCACGTTTGGACGGCACCATAGCACAAAAAATATCAGCTAAATAGCGCGCGTGCTCAAAATTTTCAAAAAAATCAACTTAATTTGCAAAATAAATCAAATTATTTCGTTTCGCGAACCCTTGTCGGGCTCACTTCATGAATTTAGTCTTAGTGGGCTCTCGTTTGAAGAAGTTTAACAAAGTAAACAAAAAAGGATTTTTGACTGTCTTGTGAAGCAAGAATTTCGGGCTAACGAAATAAAAACGGGAAATTCAACTGCTCGAAGCGCAGCTGGAAGATCATCTGTGGCGAAAACAAAACACCGTTTGTACCCGCCACAGATATTGCTCAGGAGGCGGAAAGTATTGTACTTATCTTTTCACGAACGGTGTCGACGTGATCTTTGCCATTCAGACGCATTACTTTCACACAGTGTCCTTTGTCCTGCAGCTTCTGATAGAAGTCCACCAACGGCTTGGTCTGCTCGTGGTAAACATGCAGGCGCTTGCGGACCGTTTCTTCTTTATCGTCGTCGCGCTGGATCAATACTTCGCCGCTTACGTCATCAACACCGGGTTTTTGAGGAGGGTTAAACTCAACGTGGTAGACGCGTCCAGAGTCCAAATGTACCCGACGACCGCTGAGACGCTTGACGATTTCCTCGTCATCAACAGTAATCTCAATTACTACATCAATTGCAATATCGGCATCCTCCATGGCCTGCGCCTGGGGAATAGTGCGAGGGAAACCATCAAATAGAAATCCATTTGCACAATCCGGCTGCGCGATACGCTCTTTTACCAAAGCAATGATGATCTCGTCGGTCACCAAACCACCGGAAGCCATGACTTCCTTGACCTGCTTCCCTAGTGGCGATTCTGCCTTTACAGCAGCACGCAACATGTCGCCTGTCGAGATCTGTGGAACGCCGAATTTTGTAGTGATGAAGTGGGCCTGCGTCCCCTTTCCTGCGCCGGGCGCTCCCAATAAAATAATTCGCATATCTCTCTCCTCGGTCAAACCCAACCTCACTGAGGTGGGCTTGCCAACTGGGTTGGTAATTACTGTTGTAGTCGTTGTTTCTGTAATCTGAATTCCGAGAACCGACTCAAAAGGAGCGACCATACACTAAAGCTGGCGCGCAAAACAAGAAATCAGTTGTCGACGATTGACTGTAGTAGACACCCGCTATCGACCGCCTGACTCCGCCGGATTGACGGATACATATTCTGCCTTTTTGATCTCATTCCATAGACCATTCATTTCTTCAGTTGAAAGGGTCGCAAACGAATCAGTTATTGCTGCTGCTCTATTTTCCATTCGCCGGAAGCGCTCTTCGAATTTACGATTGCTGGCACGCAGTGCCATTTCAGGATCAACCCCGAGGTGGCGCGCCAGATTGGCGCAGGTAAACAGCACATCGCCCAGTTCGGCTACAATCTTCGCCTGATCGCCTGCGGACACTTCCTGTTCCAGCTCTGCGATCTCTTCTTGCAGTTTATGCAGTACAGGGTGGTAATCCTGCCAATCAAATCCGACCGAGGCTGCACGCTTCTGCAACTTTCTGGCACGATCCATCGCAGGCAATGACATCGGCACATCATCCATCAGGCTGACTGCCTCTGCACTTTCGACTCTGACTGCTCTCCCCTTCCGTTCCGCGTTCTTGAGCAACTCCCAGTTGGCTGCAACTTGCTCCGCAGTAATGACGTTATTGGCACTAGTGCCAAAACTGCTCAGAGTCGCATCGGGAAAGATATGTGGATGACGTCTAAGCAACTTGTCTGCAATGGAGTGAACAACATCCGTGAAACCGAAACGATCTTCCTCAGTAGCAATTTGAGCATAGAACACGATTTGGAAAAGCAAATCCCCCAGCTCATCCCGAAGCTGCGCATCGTCCTGTCGCTCCACTGCATCAATGACCTCATATACCTCTTCCAGTGAGTAAGCGGTAAGAGTCTGCATCGTCTGTTTTCTGTCCCAACTGCACCCCAATTCGGGATGCCGCAAATTGGACATAAGTGTGAGCAAGTCGTGAAGCGTATACTGTTGCGTCATAGTCTGGTCCCTGTACTCAACTCAATTCGTGCGGGTCAATGCTTGTGGTTCTGCTCTAATCGATCAGGTACCTGCCGAGCGCAGATCAACGTCAACCCGGCGGGCTTCAATCACGTTATTCAGATGACTGATCTTTTCCAGCACCCTGGACAGTTCGTGAAACGAGCCAACCTCAATCTGCAGACTCATTCTGGCGGTCCCTGCGGCACGATCAGTTCGAGTATTGACCTCCATGACCTCTATCCTGGCATCGGCCAAAATAGTGGTAATATCCCGCAACAATCCCGCACGATCGTAGGCAAGAATGAACAGCTCAACGGGAATGCTGACACGTCGACCATCACTCCAATGGACTTCAATGAGGTTGCCATGACCCGTCTGTTGATATTGCAGCACTGCGGCACAGTCGGTCCTATGTACCACGACCTGGTTGCCTTCGACCAGACAACCGGCAATAGCATCACCAGGTTGTGGAGCGCAGCATGTACCAAGTTGAGTCGGAAAACGTCCAGCACCATATACCTGAGTCGAAGGCTGAACCGCCACACTGACCGGCGTGCTTTCATCCAGCACACACAGTAACTGCGACAGATCCTGTGCTGCGTTGATGACTTCGTCCACGGTAATAGCACTCACTCCGACTGCAGCAAACAAGGTTTCTTCATTTCGGCAACCGAGCTTTCGAGCCAGTTCTCTGTAATTGGGATTTTTGACTGCGAGTCTTTCGAATTCTTCCGTCAGCAATGTCTTTCCATGAGTGACATTCTGTTCGCGTCCCTGGGTCTTGAACCATTGCATCAGTTTAGCCTGCGCACGAGGCGTATTAGCATAGCCAAGACCCGGTTTGAGCCAATCGCGACTTGGAGAACTGTTATCGTCTGCCAACACCTCTACGCGATCACCGGTCTGCAGGCGATAGTTCAATGGCACCGTTTTTCCGTTGACGCGGGCCCCACAACACTTGTTACCAACCTCGGTATGCACATAGTAGGCAAAATCCAGCGGCGTGGCACCTTTCATCATGTCAACAACATGGCCTTCGGGTGTGAATACATACACACGATCCGGCGTCGTGGAGTCACTACGCAGTTGTTCCGCGAGTCCGCCAACCATACCCATCTCATCATGCCAAGCCAGCAGTTGCCGCAGCCAGGCAATCTTGTCGTCGAAGCTGTCCTTGTAGCCAGGATCCTTGATTCCTTCTTTGTAGCGCCAGTGGGCACATACACCCAGTTCAGCGTCTTCGTCCATTGCAAACGTACGGATTTGAATCTCGAATACCTTCTTGTCAGGACCAATAACAGCAGTATGAAGCGACTGGTAACCGTTCTCCTTCGGGGTAGCAATATAGTCGTCGAATTCGTTGGGGATGACGCGCCACAGGTTGTGCACAATACCCAGGGTTGCGTAGCAGTCACGGATATCCGGCACCAGAATACGCACGGCGCGAATATCGAAGATCTGCGAAAAATCGAGTTTCTTGGCCTGCATCTTGCGCCAGATACTGTAGATATTCTTGGCCCTGCCAGTTACTTCGGCGTCGATATTGGCTCTATCAAGTTGTCGCCGTAACTCGTCAATCACTTCGCTGACAAATCGTTCGCGATCAACCCTACGCTCATCAAGCAGCGCAGCAATGCGTTTGTAGTTTTCTTCCTGCAGGTAGCGAAAGGACAAATCCTCCAATTCCCACTTCAATTGCCCGATACCGAGCCGATGCGCCAACGGAACGTATATTTCAAATACCTCACGGGCTACGCGCAAGCGCTTCTCCTCAGGCGCTTCCTTGACTGCGCGCAGAGCACAGGTCCTTTCTGCCAGCTTGATCAACGCCACGCGTACATCGTCGATCAGGGCCAGGAGCATCTTGCGAACATTTTCCACCTGATCTTCGCTTTGACCGAGCACCCGTTTGCGACTGGTATCAGTTTCGTTGATCGCGGCCATGCGCAGCACCCCTTCAACCAGCTTGGCGACGCCACTTCCGAACTCCGCACTCAAGTATTCAAGAGTCATGCGGGATTCACGTACCGCGCGGTAGAGAATGGATGCTATGACTGCCTCACTGTCCAGATGCAACTCGACTAGTATTTCAGCCATTTCAAGACCCGTGATATAGCTGCTGCTTCGCGAGGACCAGGTATTATGTGCGGCAATAGCCTTCTGCTCCGCCTGAAAACTGAGTTCGCAGGCGCGCTGAATCTTTTCGGGATTATCCAATCGACCATTAGCCTGCAGGCCGGCCAGCCATTCATCGAAACGAATACTGCCGTCGGGATTGAATGTGTGCTTTTCTCTTACATGTACCATGAGTCAATCCACCGTAGGCATGTGCCGGTATGCAAATCAGTGCCGCGTCTTCGCCAGTATGAATTCGGCAATGGACTCCACATGCCCCGTATGCGGGAACATATCCATTATTCCGGCTTGCTTCAAAACGTAACCGTGCTTGACCAGTTCTCCTGCATCGCGAGCCAGAGTTGCTGGATTGCAGGAAATATAGACAATTTTCCTTGCGCGAAATGCCGCTATGCGAGGAATTATTTCAACGGCGCCGGAGCGCGGTGGATCAATCAGAATCTTGTCATAAGCAGGTTGCGCCCAAGTCGACTCATCAAAGTCCACGCACAGGTTCGCTGAGTAGAATGAGGCATTGCTGATCGAATTGGCTATAGCGTTCTCGGTACCGCGCCGTACCATCTCATCGCTGCCCTCAACACCTACCACCCGTGCGCAGCGTGTAGCAATCGGCAATGTAAAATTGCCAAGACCACAGAAGAGATCAAGCACAACATCCTCAGGCTGAAGATCAAGCAAGGTGAGCGCTTGAGAAATCATCCTTCTATTTATATCGCCATTGACCTGGGTGAAGTCGGAGGGATGAAATGCCACGCGCAAACCAAACTCAGGCAGGGTGTAGAAGAGTCTGTCGCAGTTGTCTTGAGGCCACACCTTGTGGACAGAATCCGGGCCCTTTGGTTGCATATATAGATGTATGTCGTATTGTTCTGCAAACGCCAGCAGCTTCTCTTTATCTTCGTCCACCAGATCTTCGAGATGTCGCACGATTAAAGCCACCTGATACTGTGTAATACTTTCGCTCTCGATCACCCCCATATCCTCTGGCTCCCGTTCACCAACAGCCACTTCAATCTGCGGAATTTGCAAGCGTCCAGCGAAGGTTGCCAGCAACTGCCGTAACGGTGTTATCAGTGCTGAGACATCGGGGACCAGAACGGCACAACTGCCCATCTGCGCTATGAAGGAACTGTTCTTCTCCCGGAAACCGATCAGCATCTCATCCTTCTTGCTGACAAAGCGGGCGGCAAGCCTGGCCTTGCGACGATACCCCTCAGTATGACCGAGCATGGGTGGCAGGTGTTCGTAATCACTCAGACCTGCAATGTGCTTCATCTGTTCGTGTAATACGTGTTCCTTCAAGGCAATCTGCGCGGCGGTGCTGATGTGTTGCATGGAGCAACCACCGCATATGTCCGCATGAGTGCATGGAGGGTCAACACGATCAACTGAGGGGACCAGAATTTCCTCAACCTTGAGTTCGTCAAACTGACTGCGACAACTGGTAAAAGTGGCCTTGACGGTTTCGCCAGGCAAGGCACCGTCAACAAATGCGATCTTGCCATCAATGCTGGCCACACCTCTCCCTTCATGACTGAGCCGCTGGATGGTGATCTCGATTGGTTCAACAGGAATTTTATGACGTTGCCGTCTGGTTTTTCTCATAGCGGATTCTTGTTTTGAAGGTTAATCGACAATCAGGACAACACGACGAAAACTATCGCCATGCCATCCCGAGGATGGTCATGAATAGGGGGCGCTTTCAGGAAAACACACCGGTGGAGAGATAGCGATCACCACGATCACAAATGATAGCCACGATCACTGCATTCTCAAGCGACCTGCTCAGCTCGAGTGCAGCGAACACTGAGCCTCCGGAGGACACACCACAGAAAATGCCTTCCTCGCGGGCCAGCGCCTTCATTGTACGCTCCGCGTCACGTTGATCTATGTCCATGATCAGATCGACCCTGGAAGCATCGAAAATTGAAGGTAAATACTCAATGGGCCAGCGACGGATACCAGGAATACGCGACCCCTCTTGAGGTTGCAGCCCGACGATGGTCACGTTGGGATTCTGCTCTTTGAGGAACCGGGAAACTCCCATGATGGTGCCGGTTGTCCCCATCGAACTCACAAAATGCGTAATCTGCCCCTGCGTATCGCGCCATATCTCGGGTCCAGTATGCTGATAATGCGCGCTGGGATTGTCGAGATTGGCAAACTGATCCAGTACCCTACCGCGCCCTTCTCTGCTCATTTTTGTCGCAAGATCCCTGGCTCCTTCCATGCCTGCCGCTTCGTTGACTAGAATCAGCTCCGCACCATAGGCAGACATTGAGGCTCGCCTTTCCGCAGACATGTTATCCGGCATGATGAGGATGAGTTTGTATCCCTTAATGGCGCACACCATGGCAAGTGCGATACCGGTATTACCGCTGGTAGCCTCGATCAGCGTATCCCCAGGCTTGATATCGCCACGCACTTCAGCCTGCACGATCATGTTGTAGGCGGGGCGATCCTTGACAGAACCCGCCGGGTTATTGCCCTCCAGTTTCACGAGCAGCGTGTTGCTGGTATTGCCAGGCAATCGTGCCAAACGAACCAGTGGCGTATTGCCAATCTGGGATTCGATCAGAGGATAATTCGTTGACATGCGGGTGTCCCGAGTAGAAATTTTGCGCGATTTTACCTTGTATTGCCCATGCCTGAAAGCAATCAGGATTCTCTCTGCTTCAGAAACAGCTCGCGGCTCACCAAAGGCTTGTCTCCAAGATGCGCCTGCAGTGCGATGCGGGTAAGACGCCTGGCTGCATTGTTGGTTGCTTTGTCCTCCGGGTTGCTGCTGCTCAAAGACAATATCTCGGTTCCGCTAAACAACCCCGGATTGTTGGAACGATTCTCGACGCTGCCCAAAATGCGCTCAAAGCCTATATCCGGGTGGAACAAGTATAGGGCATCTGGCTCAATGGTATCGCCTGTATTGCAGTCTACCTCACGATTGAGGCCGTAACCCAGGGAGTTCAGAAGTTCAAGCTCAAAGCAACGCAGAAGCTGGCTGAGGTCACGATCCCCGTGCAAGCCAATGATGGTTTGCTGGTACGCCTGGTAGAGTTGTGTGTGCTCATCATTGAAGTGCAGCAACCTGACTAACAGCTCATTCAGGTACATACCACTGAACAGTCTGGGTCCCTGCAGATTGAATGCATTGACGCTACCTTCGACAGCGATCAGGTTCTTCAATTCTGACCTGCCCGCCAAGGTGACTAGGAGTGGATGAAAAGGCTGCAACAGGGCACGGGTGCGTGATTTCGGGCGCCGTGCTCCCTTGGCAACCGCGCGTATGCGGCCATAATCGAGACAAAAAAAATCGACCAGCAAACTGGTATTCTGAAAAGGATGAGTGTGCAGAACGTAGGCGGGTTGCAGATCAATCTTGGCTGTCATGAGCAACTCCGCATCAGCACGCGCTGAACATCAGTCCTGATAATAACCAAGGCTGTGCAACGCACGTTCATCGTCCGCCCACCCACTTTTCACCTTGACCCACAAATTGAGCATGACCTTGGACTCAAACACCTTTTCCATATCCAACCGTGCAGCACTGCCGATAAGTTTGAGTCGATCACCACTCTTACCAATGATGATCTGCTTTTGGCTTTCCTTATCGACCAGGATCAGGCCATGAATGTGAAGTATCTCTCCCTGCAGCGTGTATTTTTCAATCTCCACCGTCACTTCGTACGGCAGCTCATCGCCAAGTTGACGTGTGATTTTTTCACGAATGATTTCGGCAGCCAGAAAGCGTGAACTCTTGTCCGTTACCTGATCTTCAGGGAACAAAAACGGACCTGTTGGCAGATATTTCTGTACGCAGTTCTCTACGACATCCAGATTGTGACCACCAAGCACTGACAAGGGAATGATGTCGGCAAATTCGCGACGCTTTGACAATCGTTCGATATGAGGAAGGAGTCTCTCACGGGAGTCCAACAGATCACATTTATTGATCAGCAGCAGGACTGGCACCTTCACCTTGAGCAAGGCCTCCAACACCATTTCATCCTCTTCGTTGAATACCAGACGTTCGACGACGAATAGCACCACATCGACGCCGTCGAGCGTGCTGGTGGCGGTGTTGTTCATGACACGATTGATGGCTTTTTTCTGGCTCTTGTGAATGCCGGGGGTATCGACATATACGAACTGTGTATCAGCAACAGTCTTGATGCCCATGATGCGGTGTCTGGTGGTCTGCGGCTTACGCGAAGTGATACTGATCTTCTGCTGTAACAGATGATTCAGCAACGTGGACTTCCCAACATTGGGCCTGCCAACAATGGCTATGAATCCGCAACGCTGGCTTGTCTCGGGCTGTTCCGATTGCAACATGGGTATTTCCGTTTTTACGTTCCAAAAACTACAGGCCCAACGCCTGCAGTGCGTTTTTTGCTGCCTGCTGTTCAGCGATGCGTCTGTTGCTACCGCTGCCGATTGTATGCTCTGTCAGCATGCTGATTGCACATGAAACGACAAAAGTCTGCTCGTGAGCCTCGCCACCAATCGATAGCACCTTGTACACAGGGAGCTCAAGACCCTTCGCCTGCAACAATTCCTGCAGCCGAGTCTTGGGATCTTTACCACGGATTCCGGTGCTGTCATCCTCAAGCTGATCGCGATATAACTGCAGAATCACGCTTCTACAGGATTCCAAACCACCATCAAGGTAGATGGCCCCAATTACTGCCTCAACGGCATCTGCAAGAATCGATATGCGTCGCCTGCCACCGCTCTTGAGTTCACCCGGGCCCAAAACAAGCAGCTCTCCAAGTTGCAGTTGTACAGCGATATTGGCAAGTTTCTGCTGATTGACAAGTTGGGAGCGCAAGCGACTCAGCTCACCCTCGGGAGCCGCTGGATTGCGCCGCAACAGCTCATCCGCAATAGTGAAGCCAAGAATCGCATCACCGAGAAACTCCAAGCGTTCGTTGTTCTGCTTGTTGGCACTACGATGTGTCAAAGCCAGCTCTGCGAGACTCTGATTCGAGAAACAGTAGGCAATCCCCTTCTCCAGTTTACGTACCGATGTGGTCATCTATTCAATGCGATCATCGAAGGAGACGACTACGTCCACATTGGCAAACAGGGGAACACGACGCTCATAGACGACAGTGATCACCGCAGCGCCGTTGTTACGAGTAGCAGTGACGCTGTTGAGGTCAAATTCACGAATGTTGTTTACGCGTAGACTATTGGCGATCTCACCACGAATTTCGGCTTGGGTAAGCGTTGCCGCACGCCCGCTTTCGACCAGCGATTCGGCAATCCCCCTGACAAAATTGTGATCAATATAGACTGGTACGACCTTCAAACCAAACGTGAGACCACAGACGAGGACGACGAGTGTCATAATCAACCCGAATTTCGAGAAACCACGCTGACCGGCAGGAATTGAACTCAGCTTGCTATTCATAAGGCCACCTGTTGTAGATACAGAAGTGTACTGAAATGTCCGGACCTCCAACATTTCCGGATAGGTGCATTGTAGGGTCAATGCATCCCATGCACCGCGAAACAGTCCGCGTTTCAGTAAATCATCCCGTTTCGGCTGAATGTCGGGAGACTCCAACCCGGCTCCTTGTGCATCCATATTGCAAATGCTTTGCCCACAATATTGTCTTCAGGAACAGCACCCCAGACACGACTATCAGCACTGTTGTCGCGGTTGTCGCCCATCATGAAGTAGTGGCCGTCAGGTACCACCCAGACCGTGCGACCACCTTCGCGGACAGCCGCGCTGATTATCTGGGTCTGATGTTCCACCTCTCCCAGAGTCTCTGTCAACAGTACACCTGATTGCATCATGCCATTGGGCATCTCGATATGCACACGGTCGATAACATCGGTGGGAATCTGCTCACCATTGATTGTCAGTACTTTGTTCTCGTAGCGAATCGTGTCACCAGGCAGACCGACCACGCGCTTGATGAAATAACGGTTGTCATGTGGCGGGATAAACACCATGACTTCACCCCGCTGGGGCTCGTTCAATTCGACGATCTTGGTTCCGACCACGGGCAGACGCAATCCATAGGTGTACTTGTTCACCAGGATAAAATCACCCACCTCCAGTGTTGGAATCATCGAGCCGGAGGGAATTTGAAATGGTTCGACAAGGAAGGAGCGCAGGACCAGGACGATGAGCAGTACAGGAAAGAAGGACTTGGCGTATTCAACAACCACGGGCTCCTGCTCTGCGGTACTGATGGCGTGATTGAGCGCCTCAGTCTCTACCACTTGGGCTGCACGCAGTCTCGCAGCTGCGGCATTACGCTTTTCCGCAAGAAATACTCGATCATAGAGAGCAACGGCTCCCGAAATAACCACGAGTATGAGCAGCACCAACGAAAAATCGATATCCATCAGCTATCAACCTTGAGTACCGCAAGGAAGGCTTCCTGAGGTACTTCGATATTGCCTACCTGCTTCATACGTTTCTTGCCGGCTTTCTGTTTCTCCAACAGCTTCTTCTTCCTGCTGATATCACCGCCGTAACACTTGGCGGTTACGTTCTTCCGCAGAGCTTTTACAGTCTGACGAGCGATAATCTGGCCACCGATGGCTGCTTGAATGGCAACATCATACATTTGCCTTGGTATCAGTTCTTTCATTTTTTCAACCAGCGAGCGCCCTTTGTTGTGAGCTTGTTCGCGATGCACGATCAACGCCAATGCATCAACCCTGTCACCATTGATCAGTACATCAAGGCGCACAAGATTTGCGGGATCGAAACGGATGAAATGATAGTCGAGAGAGGCATAGCCACGGCTCGCAGATTTGAGCTTGTCAAAGAAATCGAGTACCACTTCGTTCATTGGCAATTCGTAGCGCAGTGACACCTGACGGCCGATGAACTGCATGTCTCTTTGCACTCCCCGACGGCTTATGCAAAGATTAATGATATTACCAAGGTACTCGTGCGGGACCAGGATGCTGGCAAGAACAATCGGTTCGCGCATTTCTACAATTGTCGTGATAGCAGGCAGTGCTGACGGGCTGTCCACGCGTACCACATCACCATTGGTGAGCACTACTTCGTACACGACAGTTGGCGCGGTAGTAATCAGCGAAAGATCGTATTCCCGCTCCAGGCGCTCCTGCACGATCTCCATGTGCAGCATGCCGAGAAAGCCACAACGAAAACCAAAACCCAATGCATCAGAGCTCTCTGGCTCGTAGTACAACGATGCATCATTGAGAGTGAGTTTTTCGAGTGCATCCCGAAAATTTTCGAAGTCATCGGACGACACTGGAAACAAACCTGCGTAGACCTGTGGTTGTATCTTCTTGAATCCAGCCAGAGCATCGACGTTGGGAGTAGCAGCATGCGTTAGAGTATCGCCCACTGGAGCGCCTTTTATTTCCTTGATTCCCGCTACCACAAAGCCCACTTCGCCTGCTCTGAGAATGCCGGTCTCCAAACGCTTTGGAGTGAAGACCCCAACGCCATCTACCAAGTGAGCCTTGCCTATGGACTTCGCGATGATTTTGTCACCCTTTTTGAGGGTGCCATGTTTAACACGCACCAGCGAGACAACACCAAGGTAATTGTCAAACCAAGAATCAATGATGAGCGCTTGTAGCGGTGCTTCCGTATCACCCGTGGGTGGTGGGACCAATCTCACCAGTTCCTCAAGAATATCGATAATACCCATACCAGTCTTGGCACTTGCACAGACGGCAGCAGATGCATCGATACCAATTATTTCTTCAATCTCCTGCCTGACTTTTTCGGGTTCAGCCTGGGGAAGATCCATCTTGTTCAATACAGGAATAACTTCCAACCCCTGCTCTATCGCCGTATAGCAGGTGGCAACGGACTGCGCCTCAACACCCTGCCCGGCATCCACTACCAGCAGCGCTCCTTCACAGGCAGCCAGAGAACGGGAAACTTCATAGGAAAAATCGACATGGCCAGGAGTATCAATGAAGTTCAACTGATAGCGCTTGCCGTCTCGGCTATCGTAATAGAGCGTCACGCTCTGAGCCTTGATGGTAATACCACGCTCGCGCTCAATATCCAATGAGTCGAGTACCTGCTCATCCATCTCACGATCGGCTAAGCCGCCACAGGTCTGAATAAAACGGTCGGCAAGCGTAGATTTACCGTGGTCAATGTGGGCAATTATCGAAAAATTGCGGATGTTGCTTAAGTCACTCACTTGATTGGGCACAACTCAGAGAAAATTAATGGGGCCGATCTTCCGGGACTGAGGGACTGGATAACAAGTGCTGGCAAGTCTCTCCGGGCACCAAACCATCGGACTCGTGCTGAAAATCAGGGCGCAAGTCTACAGTATTAGCGGTAGGCTGTCAGTGGAATTTTGGCAGCAGACAGTGGACGTTGTGAGGTCCGTACACCTCTATTTGAGCTCCAGCACCAGTGTAGTACCGCGTCCTTCCCGAACGATCCTGATGGGGATGTATCCTGTTTCAGGCAGAGCATTCGCGACTCTTGCAAACTCTGATAGAGACGGAACAGGTGACCTGTTCAGTTCCACAATGACATCACCGCTCATAAGTCCGGCACGTTCGGCGGGGCCTTCCAGCAGTTCATCGACACGTACTCCGGAAATACCGGATACCTGTTGCGCTTCCTCGCTGAGCTCGGTCACGGTGAGGCCCAGAGAATTTGTTCGTGGGGCTTCCTGCGGCTCACTTGTCGAAGTAACACCACTACCGGGGAGACTTCCCACTGTCACTGGCAGCGTGATGATTTTACCATCGCGCATGATACTCAGTCTGGCTATGGTGCCGGGTCTTACCTGGCCCACATAGAAAGGAAGCTGTGAGGACGACTCGATCTCACGGTCATTGAAGGTCAAGATGATGTCGTTGTTTTCGACACCGGCATTTTCAGCGGGACTGCCGGGCTGTACTTCATCCACAAAGGCGCCTCGCGGTCTCGGCATGTCGAAGGCCTCGGCCAGAGCATAGTCCACATCCTTTATCATGACCCCCAGCAGGCCGCGACTCACGCTGCCACTTTCGCGCAATTGCTCCACTACGTTGAGCGCTACATTGCTGGGAATCGCAAACGAAACACCATTGGACCCGCCGGAGCTGCTGAGAATCTGGGAATTGATGCCAATAACTTCGCCGTCCAGATTGAACAGCGGTCCGCCGGAGTTGCCTTGATTGATTGCCACATCGGTCTGGATAAAAGACACATAGCTGGTCTGATTGCCTGGTACCGTACGCCCCTTGGCGCTGACAATACCTGCTGCCGCAGAAAATTCGAGTCCGAACGGAGAGCCAATGGCCAGTACCCATTCGCCTACCCTCACATCCTCGGAATCACCGAAAATGACAGACGGCAGATTACGAGCATCAATCTTCAACAACGCCATATCAGAAAGCTCATCTGTCCCCACCACTTCCGCAGTGAAAACACGCCTGTCGTTAAGCGTTACAGTAATTTGATCAGCACCAGTCACAACGTGATGGTTGGTAATCAAGTAGCCATCATCCGAAATGATGAAGCCAGAGCCAACCCCCCCCCTGGGGCGAGTGCGTTCCTGTTGCAACTCAGGTGGCAATGCGTCTTCAGGGCTGAGTCTGCGCAACAACTCTTCTATCTCGTTGCTGCGCCCGCCAGGACGCACGCTGACACGCTGGATGGTGGCGATATTAACGATCGCAGGAGCGTTCTTCTCTACCAATTCGGCGAAATCTGGCAGCGAAGCCGCTTCGGAGACTGCCACAGACAGCCAGAATAATGGCAACAACAGCAACAATGTGCGCTTGGCTGCACTGAAAGCTAGACTCAGATTTTTCATTTCCTCAACCTCAAATCCTGAACATCAATCCGCTATTGCTGGCATTACGGCAATCAGTAATGGGCTAAAGTACAGCGCAGAGCTGTCGCGAGCAAGCTTTCTGTACGCTGCAATTAGTGGACGGGGCTCTGAGTATGCACGAGGTGGGAGCCAGTGGCCCTGCGGCCACCGGGAAACGATACGCTTCAGTTGTCAGGCTGAAGCTCAATTTGATTGACCTGGCGTATCAACTGGGAATCTTGGAGAATGTTAAACTCTGGCGCAGTACCTGACTCATCACCATACTGAATAGAGACGCCGCGGATGTAGTCATTCAGGCGACGCTGAGCTTCAGCATCAAAACCATTGCTTTCCTTGTTGACTGCAATCTGCACGGCTGCATCAGCAACAATGCCGTTAGTAGTATCCGCCACTGGCATATCTGTCGACGGTCTAAACAATGACGATTGCAGCCCCATGAACGCCGCTAATGCAACAGAAGCGGCAATCGCTACCCTGCCCACATTTTCCAACCAGATCGATTGAGGTCGAGGCTTCAAGTTCTTGTCTGCATAACCCGCTTCATAAGCGGGTTCGGCTGCAATCGCAGCGAAAATTCTGCTGGTTGCTGCAGGAGACACGCTCACCATTTCCTCATTATGAAGAACCGAGCGCGCCACATGAAAACGCTTCCAAGTCTCTGCCAATTCGGGTTCATGTGGCAGATCCTTCAATAACCTGCGCAGCTCCAGATCATCAGCCTGATTATCCATCAATGCTGACAAGGTTTCTCCGTGGCCACGATTGCGACTGTTATCCAAGCTCATGCAAAACCTCTGTTAACAGCAACTGTCTTTACAGTTGGATTAGGGTTAAGTCTGTCAGACTACCTGCTTGCCGCGCCAGTCTCGCTCCACGAGGGACTGGCACCATCTGCCTACCACTTCGACCACAACCATCATAGTTCGTTCCAATGGCCACTACATCATTTCGCGTATTTTCTTGTCAATCGCTTCTCGCGCCCGGAAGATTCGCGATCTCACAGTTCCCACCGGACAATCCATGATCTCGGTTATATCTTCATAACTCAGACCCGAGAACTCTCTGAGAGTAAAGGCAGTTCGCAAATCCTCTGGCAGATCTTCAATTGCCTGATAGATTACCTTCTCGAGGTTATCCTTCTCCAGATTGGCATCAGGCGTGTCATATTCTCGTAACGCTGCAGTATCCTCAACCAGTTGAGCATCTTCCATATCCACATCAGTGGAGGGGGGCCTCCTGCCACGGGACACCAGATAATTCTTCGCGGTATTGACTGCAATCCGATAAAGCCACGTATAGAAGGCACTGTCACCACGAAAGAGCTTCAGGGCCCTGTAGGCCTTGATGAACGCTTCCTGAGAAACGTCCTCCGCTTCGTGCGGATCCTTGACGAACCTGGCGATCAGGGCGGCAACCTTATGCTGATAGCGTAATACCAACAGGTTGAAGGCAGCCTTCTCCCCGTTCAAGACCTTGTCAACCAGTTGCTGGTCGCTATCATTGATCATTTGTTCCTACTCCATACCATTACTCGGCAACCAACTGAAGTTGGAACGGTGTCATTTTTCATCAAGGGGTAGACCACGGGGTTATTCAAAAGTTCTCATCGTGCATGAAAGTGGCGCTGACTGGACGCTATGTTGAAGGGGCAAGCCTCCGGCTCCAATGGCGTTCAAACCCTGCCAGGTTGTAGTATGGACGTTTATCGGCATTCAGCCTGGTGCCCGAGACCATTTTCCCACCAGGCCATTTTCCATCGGACAATTTTTCAACCAGATTTTCAATCAAAAAACAGCAGAACCGCAGCTATGATGAGTACCAACGATAGCACATTTTTTTATGACTACGACATACTGATCATAGGTAGTGGCGCTGCCGGGTTGACTCTGGCGCTGAAGACTGCAGCCTTCGCCAAAGTCGCAGTTGTAAGCAAAGGTCACTTAAGCCAGGGGGCGACCTACTATGCACAAGGAGGAATAGCGGCCGTCCTGGATAATGAAGACAGCATCGACGCACACGTTGCAGACACTCTTGATGCTGGATCAGGTCTCTGCCACCTTGATATTGTCAAGCATGTAGTAGCGAACAGTGGAGAGTGCGTGCGCTGGCTCGTCGAACAAGGCGTCCCATTCACCACCATTGCCCCGGAGGATGCAAAAGAGTACAGGGAAAAGGAGCCACTGCAACCTGACAACCTGGCACCTTTACATCTTACCCAGGAGGGAGGGCACAGCCACAGGCGTATCATACATGCCACTGACGCCACAGGCAGAGCGGTGTTCGAAACACTCGCGTATCAAGCGGGCATGAACAGCAACATCGATCTTTTCGAGAATCGGGTCGCAATCGATCTTATCACCCGTAGCAAGCTTGGATTGGCAGGCCATCAGTGCATTGGGGCATATATTTTCTCGCCAGAAACCGGCTCAGTGGATGTTTTCAAAGCGAAGTTCGTCATTTTGGCTACTGGCGGTGCAAGCAAGGCCTATCTTTTCACCACTAATCCCGATGGGGCAACCGGTGACGGCATCGCCATGGCCTGGCGTGCGGGCTGTCGCGTTGCCAACATGGAATTCAATCAGTTTCACCCTACCTGCCTGTATCATCCACAGGCCAAATCATTCCTGATTACCGAGGCATTACGCGGCGAAGGCGCGGTGCTGGAACTTCCCGATGGCTCACGATTCATGAACAAATTCGACAGCCGGGGAGAACTGGCACCCCGTGACATCGTAGCGCGCGCAATCGACTACGAGATGAAACGGCTGGGCTGCGATTGTGTATATCTCAACATCACGCACAAATCACCTGGTTTCATCAAAGAGCACTTTCCGACAATCTATTCGCGGTGCTTGCAGTATGGGATCGACATTACACGAGATCGTATTCCCGTTGTACCGGCTGCTCATTACACCTGCGGTGGTGTCATGGTTGATAAGCATGGTCGCACCGATCTGCCTAATCTCTACGCCATAGGAGAGACGAGTTTCACGGGGCTGCATGGCGCCAACCGCATGGCCAGTAATTCTCTGCTTGAGTGTTTTGTGCTTGCGTTCAGCGCCAGCGACGACATCAAAGCCAAGATTCAATCAACAGAACTGCCGGACGCTTTTCCGCCTTGGGACGAGAGTCTGGTGACTCGCTCCAGCGAGGAGATAATCGTCTCACACAACTGGGATGAATTACGTCGCTTCATGTGGGCTTACGTCGGTATCGTGCGCAGAGATGAACGACTGCAACGTGCCAAACGTCGCATCCAGTTGCTAGAGCAGGAAACCACGGAATATTACAAGCATTATATCGTCAGCAAGGATCTTCTGGAGCTACGCAACCTGGTTCTAGTTGCAAGCCTGATTGTGGAGTCAGCCATCCTTCGCAAGGAGAGTCGTGGATTGCACTACACCTTGGACTACCCTGGCCTGGCAGATGCTGCCAAAGACACTATTCTCGAACCCGAGAACAGCGTTCTCGACTCATGAAAAGGTACCATATGGTTGATCAGACGCGAGGCTGCGCATCGCCCGGTCCACTGCCTCCCTCTATCACTACCTGTCCCTGCCAGCGCAATAATGTCCGTAGTCGCCTTCGATCGCGGGCTCTACTCGTATCCGGCAAAATTACAACGCAGTATTCGAAATTTCTGTAAAAGTTGCGGTAACAAAACCAACTGATTGACTGTTTGTCTTCACGATCTGGAAAGCGGGATATCTGACTCCTACTGAAACACAAAACCTGCAGGAGTGATGTGCAGTAAACGTATTCCAACAACTCGACTTCGAGAGCATGGTCCTGAAACAACAGACGCGGAACTCCATCAATGAACAAAATGGCACGAGGTTGCCTGGATGCGTTATTCGTGACATGTAGAAAGCTTCCTGCAATCAGCAGCCCTATTGCGATGCGCATGCCAGCGTGCAATTCCACCCAAAAGAGACTGGCGAGGCACGCAGCGTGAAGGGCTGCACGTGCTGTTCGCAGTAGTAATGAGGGACGTAGATCCATTCGGACGTACATGATCGCTCATCCTTGATATTGTCCAGACTTGACTATGGACAAGATTTGTTCTTGGCGATCATTTCCGATCGCGAATAATTCCTACAATTTTCTGCAGTTCTTCACTTGGTGCCTGCTCACGGAGTAGTAACCAAGCAAACAAATCCTGGTCTTCCTCCTCTAGCAGGCGTTCATACAACAACTGATCTGTGAGGCTCAGACTTCGCAGACGCCCCTCCACGAAGGGCACCAACAGTAGATCCAGCTCAAGCATCCCCCGGCGACTGTGCCATCCAAGTTTCTTATACTCGATTTCTGTTAACATGTGCGAACCTGAAGTTGTGCCAAACCTTTGCTTACCAATGGCTTCATGATACCCCAATTCGCTGATTTTATCCGGACACGCTCCATGGCAAGTACGCTGACAGATCTGAACAATTTTGACCTTATCGCAGTAACAGGCGAAGACGCTGCCAAATTTCTACAAGGCCAGTTGACCTGCAACGTCGAGAAGGTAACGACGACGTACAGTATTTCCGGAGCCTACTGTGACATCAATGGCAGGATTATCAGTGACCTGCGCCTGATTGCCATGAACGACACCCTCTACTTACTGTGTGCCAGCGGTATGGGCTTTGCGCTCAAGAAAATTCTGGACAAATACATTGTCTTCTCCAATGCCAAGACTGCTCTTGCAAGCAATCAGTATGAACGCTATGGGATGTATGGCGCAGATGCGAAAGAAACTATCAACTCCCTGTTCGGTGCAGTTCCAGAGCTACAGGATCAGGTTTTGCAAATTAAAGGCGGAGTAGTTTTCAGACTGGCTGGCAGCGAACCACGCTACGAGCTGTTGCTGTCCGTCGAACAGGACGAGATGCTGGAGCGATTGCAGGATATCGGAGTGACCGACGATCTCGAGGAATGGGAACTTGCCGATATCCGTGAAGGCATTGTGCATATCAATCCGGAGATCCAGGACACTTATACACCGCAGCTACTCAATTATGACTTAACTGGATTTATCGATTTCAAGAAAGGTTGCTATACCGGGCAGGAAATCATCGCAAGAATGCACTATCGGGGCACCGCCAAGAAACGGTTGTTTCGGGCAGCTGTGCAGGATATTCGTGCATCTTTGAACTCTCAGATCATGCACTCAAGTGAAATCGTTGGGGAGATAGTCAGTGTTGCCATGACGGACACCGGCAGCTACGAGTTGCTGGCAATTCTGCCCTGCGATCTCGTCGAGCATAAGGCTGTATTGGAACTTCTCAACGATCGCAGCGAATCCGGTGAAGGAGTAGCAGGAAGGAGCACTCTGAAAATTCTGCCACTACCTAGCTTGCAAATCCATAAAACAAGAAGCGAGCAGGAGAACCCCTGACCTGCCCCTCTCCAATTCTCTATCCCCTCAAGTGTCGACTCCTCCTCTTTAGATCCACGCATAACTTGAGGTTTCCGATGCGTGAAACAGTCGATATTCGATTGGGGTTAGATCGTTCAGTGAGTCGTGCGGTATCTCCTCGTTGTATTGCCTGAGCCAGTTTTCCGTTACCTCTCTAACCTCTGTCAGATTCCTGAACACATACATGTCCAGCACACCTCGCCGATAACTGCCGTTGAATCGCTCAACAAAACCATTCTGCATCGGCTTGCCTGGTTCGATAAAGTCCAGTTCAATTCCCTTGCTTTCTGCCCAGTCCGCCAACGCTGTGACGATAAACTCTGGACCATTATCCACTCGCAACTTCGCCGGATAGCCTCTCCAGGCAGCGACGCGCTCCAGCACTCGGATCACTCTGAGTGCTGGAAGATTCAAATCGATCTCAACCGCCAGCGTCTCTCGGTTGAAGTCATCAATCACATTGAACGTACGGAACCGGCGACCGTCCCACAGCGAGTCGAACATGAAGTCCATCGACCAGCCGATGTTGATTGCATCTCCAACCGCCAGTGGCAAGGGATTGCGCTCTGACAGTCTTCGCTTGCCTCTGCGCCTCATATTCAGCTTCAGCTCGCAATACACACGCCACACACGCTTATGGTTCCACACCAAACCTCGGCGCCGGATCTGCTTGAACAGCTTCCCAAAGCCATGCTCCGGATACTGCTCGACCAGCTCCTGCAGCACGATGATCGCCTCTTCATCTCGAGCCGGCCGACGCTGATAGCGTGCCGTCGATCGAGACAACAACCCTACCGCCGCACAGGCTCTGCGTTCGCTAAGGCCATGTTCTTCTCGGCGCACGGCCGCCAACTGGCGTTTAACGTCAGGCCCTAGAGTTTTTTTGTGATGACGTCCTTGAGTGCACTGTTCTCCAGGGCCAGGTCGGTATACATCCGCTTCAGGCGTGCGTTCTCCGTTTCCAAGTCCTTGAGTCGTTTGACGTCAGCCGCCTCCATGCCACCGTATTTCGACTTCCAGGTGTAGTAGGTCTGCTCGGATATCCCGAGCTCTCGACAGACCTCCTTAACCTGTCTGCCAGCTTCCACTTGCTTCAGCGTCGCCACAATCTGCGACTCGGTAAATTTGCTCTTTCTCATGTTGGTCTCCTTGGGATAGTTTACCCGGAGACCTCAGATTATTAATGGACCGATTTTAAGGGAAGGCGACACTGCAGAAAGAGTGCCATGAGTCCCTTGATGCTGCTGCGTCAGGAACTGCAGGACAGCATGGAGCAACCTGCTTTGTGACGTGCCCACTCGGGACGTTTTTCGGCAAATCGAACTGATTCCGGCTGTTCTGCATACGGAGCCTGCAACAGGACATACAACTCCCGAAGCATTGCATAGTCACCCAAATGAGCATGATCGATCGCCTGCTGCGCCAGGTAATTGCGCAGCACATACTTTGGATTGACAGCATTCATGAATAGGCGTCGTTGTTCGGTCGCCATATCATCCCTTCGCAATCGTTCTGCATAGAGATCTCCCCAGGCGTTGATTTCAGTGAGCACCTCACTGGGAATCTCCTCGGGCTGATAGAACGCTGACATGACCACATCGGTGAATCTGGCCTCTGGCAGATAGGGATCAAACATTGCAAGAGTGCGAAAAAAAATAGTCATATCAGTTTCGTGCAACTGTAACACCCTGTTCAGTCTCGCAATAAGAATCTCGTCAGTGCCAGAGTCAAAACTTCTCAATCCCAGTTTCCTGCCGAGCATCTCGCGCCACTGTTGCTCGTAGTACCCAGTAAAATCGACAAGTATCTTCTCCAGAGATGCGGCATCATCCACGATCAAAAGCAAAGAATTGGCCAATTGCCAAAGATTCCACTGTGCAATCAAAGGCTGTTGCCCGAATCGATAACGACGCATTTCCGCATCAGTGGCATTGGGTGTCCAATTGAGGTCATAGTTGTCGAGCCAACCGTAGGGGCCGTAATCTATTGTGAGGCCAAGCACTGACATGTTGTCAGTGTTCATGACTCCGTGGACGAATCCAACTCTCATCCACTCGATTACCATATCAGCAGTTTTGCGACAAACTTCGTCGAACCATAGCAGGTAGATATCCTGTCTACTGTAGGTTCCGTTCAATTCGTGTGCGTGCAAATGTGGAAAGTCAACCTCAATCGTGTAGTCCAGAAGTCTTTCCAATAGCTCATTTTCACCTTTGACTGCACAGAGCTGAAAATGACCAAATCGTGTAAATGATGATGCTACTCTGCAGACAATCGCGCCAGGTTCTTCTTGTGAATTGCCATCGTAGAACATGTCACGAATTACGGTGTCACCGGTCAGCACCAGACTGAGCGCACGCGTAGTTGGCACTCCAAGATAATGCATGGCTTCACTGCATAGAAATTCACGAACGGAAGATCGCAATACTGCTCTGCCATCAGCCCCTCTCGAATACGGTGTCGCGCCGGCACCTTTCAACTGCAGAGCAAGAGAGCCTCCTTCTTTAAGAGCAACCTCACCCAGATTAATCGCACGCCCATCACCAAGCTGACCAGCCCAGTGACCGAATTGATGTCCACCGTATCGGCTCGCATAAGGATCCATGCCTGGCAGTAGTTTATTGCCAGAAAAAACTTCTGCGAAATCCTGACTGTGACGGAACTCTTGACTGAAACCAATTTGATTAGCCAGCTCGTCAGACAATATCAATGTGGAAGGTGCACTGACATGCGTCGGTGAGACTCGAGAGTAAATTGCACCATGAACCTGACGACCGTAGTTTTGGGAAATTTCGTCAGCAGGTAGTGACTTAACGAAACGATTCTCAAATAATGGCCCTCTATATGACATGCCCCACCCATCTGCCTGCAAGCATGACACCACACCAAAGAAAGAGAGAGGCACCTGCCATCATGCGCGCTGTGGTCGGTGTGTTGGATGATGAATCCCACGGTGGTGTCGTGCGAAGTATCCAAAAATGGAACAAAACAATGTTTATGCCTGCGAGTAATATCAGCAGCATCTTGATCTGAAAGGCAGGATTGAGAACATGGGCGCTTGCTCGTGTAATGAACATTGCAACACCTGTCACACAAGCCATCACGAATGCTCCCGCCGACCAGGGTACCAACTCTTTACTCATTGCGCTCACGGTATAACTGTTTGCGGCCAACCCAAGAAGACGCAAGTCCAGCATGAGAATTGCACCAAGCATGAGCGTGATACTGACGACATGGATCGATTCCATCAAAGGAAACCACCATGTCGCGCCAATATGGCCAGCGATGGGAAGATATTCAAGCCACAGCCAGAAATCGTTCAGCACAATACTACCCTCTTATCACTCGGGCCAGAACAGATACTCAGAGTAAGCTATCCAGCGTCCGGCCATCACCACACCAAGCCATAGTAATAGTGACACAAGAGCAAGAAGTTTTGCTGTCATTGCACGCTTTCGATTACGACTCCAATACGCGGGTTCGCGTAACGCCAAGTGATAGAAAACTGCGCTGACCAACAACGCTGGGAGCAGTAACGAAAATTTTATCTGGAACACTGGATTGAAGAAGTAGCGATTCGGCCGGGCAAAGACAAACCAGACACCCGAGCAAGCAGCCCCTACCACACCACACCACATCCACGCTTGGAGACGCACTACCATCTCTTCTAGATTCTGACTGAGCACTCCCAGACCAAGTACACGCAAATCAACCATTACAATCGAGGCCATGATTGCGGCAATGCTGAGCAGGTGAATGGTCTGCAGAATGGGGGGTAAACCAGGTATGTTCGTCAATAGCCAGTTGGCAAATTCTCTACCCTGGCTTTCAGAAATCCAAGTCGCAATACTGCTCAGCATTCCTGTAGACCTATGTCCAAGTCAGTTAAAACGCATGTCTTTAGATAGGATAGTGTGGGGACAATCTGAAAGGACGTACTTGAAGCAAAAAACCGAGTCTCCCGACGAATGTTATACACTCGTCGGGAGAGTTTGGTTTGATCAGGCAATCAGCGCACGTTTCGCCAGACTGTCGACGAGATGTACTTTGAAACCATTGTGATTCAATGGTCTGGCGCCCTGACTGGCAAGCGTTCCAAGCGTTTGAGCCGTTGCCTCACTACGTGGTCGTCCGCGCACAGCATTCTCGACATCCACCAAACGTCGCGGTGTGCATTGAACTCCACCTGCCACGAAGCGGGCGTTCTGAATTACGCCACCAGACTCCCGCATGGCTACTGCCATATTTACCAGAGCAAAATCCCAGACATTTCTGTCCGCAACTTTCTCAAAGTAGAACGTGGCATTGGCCCAGGTTGCCGGCAAACGTACCGACGTCAGAATTTCGCCGGGACGCAGAGCGGTCATGTTGCGAATATCGACGTTCGGACCGACGAAAAAATCCTCGGCAGAGATGACTCGTTCACCTGTATTGCTTCTGATTACCATGGAGGCCTCCAGAGCAACAAGCGCAGGAGCAGTATCAGAAGGAGTAACGGCGACGCAACGGCTCGCATTGAAGATCGCGTGTTCCCGGTTCATCCCCTGCGGAGTATCCGCGTAGCAGAGGTTACCGCCTGCCCGATAGCAGGAAAGACCGCGGCGGTAGTACCAGCAGCGTGCATCCTGTGCCAGGTTACCGCCCACGGTACCCACGTTGCGAATCTGCGGGCTCGCGACCTTGATGGCAGCGTCGGCCAGCAGTGAATAGCGCTCTCTGACCAGCGGGTTATTCGCCAGCTCTGTCAGAGTAGTGAGGGCTCCAATTTCGATTCCGTCGGCAGTTTCGCGAATCCCGCGCAGGGCTTCGATACCGTTCAAATCGATCATGGCTTCGGTCGTTTTCGCTCGGTCTTTCAACCAACCGTACGTATCCTGCCCCCCTCCCAAAAGCCAGCCTCTCTCGGCCAGTCTGGCCGCGAGTGCAAGTGCATCCTCTACCTGCACGGGCTGGTAGAGCTCCATATTTGGCATGACGTCATGTGATGGCATAGTAACCTCAGAAAGTATTAGTTTTCAGTGACTTGTTGTTATAGGCGTTACCCGCCACGTAGTCGATCACCATATCTGGCGTTACAGGCACACGGTTGAACAGATGTCCGCCCAACGCGTCCGCAATCGCACTCGTCACAGCCGCCACTGCGCAGCCTTGCGCAGGCTCACCAATTCCCCTCGCACCCACGGGGCTTTGGGGATCAGGAATATTGACAGCGGCAGTCCGCATCTGCAGAGGCACATCCAGGAATGTCGGCGGCTTGCTCTGGTAGAGCCCAATGTTTGCGGGCAGACCATTCTGAGGATCGTAGACATGGCGTTCATGGCCAGCCATGCCGAAGCCCCAGACACCTCCTCCGTTCATGCCCTGAGACAATCCCTTGGGGTGAACAATCGTGCCGCATTCGGCTATTCCGACATAATCGAGAATCTCATACTTGCCGGTGTCCAGATCCATTTCGATCTCTGCGAATGCGACCGCCAACCCGGGGGCTGTACCGTTTTTCTCAAGGTTGTCCTTGGCAACACCAACCAAGCCGGTTCCAGCTATCTTCTGCACAGCCAGAGCGGTCAGCTCATTGATGTCATCCGGGTATTCGGCACCGCTGTAGCGGCCACCAAGCGCCACTGCACGCTGTGCTGCTTCCGCGTACGTCAGTCCTTCTGCCGGGGTCGCGGTCTTGAAAACCCGCTCCTCGCCGATGCTGTAATCATCGACCGTACCGCCAAGTTCTGCGGCGGCGATTTCCTTCATCTTGGCGATGGCATCCATCGCCGCTACCCAGTTCGTGCGGGTATGAGTGAACATGGTATTACTGCCACCCTGGCCGGAGCTGTGTGGCAGACCCAGATCACTGTTGCCTCGTACGATCTCGCAATTCTCCCAGCGGCATTGCAGCGCTTCTGCTGCCGCGCGCACTGTACCCGCATAAGAGTAGGTCCCGAGGTTACCCACACCCGTATGCAGATAAATCCTGCCGTCTGTACCAATGCGGACGATACCGTCAAAACCGTTGTTACCGGCTGCGTGGTAGCCTTGCCCGACGCCGATACCAATCACCTTGCTACCATTGCGACGCGGTTGATTGATCTTGCCCTCCCAGTCGAACATCTGGGCACCCATGTCAATTGCTTCGCGCATGAAGGCACTGGTCATATTGGTTTGGTTGGCTTCAATCCTGGAATTGCTGTCCGGTGCATTCGCACGTCTGAAAGCAACCCTATCCATCCCGAGCTGATTTGCTGCCTTATCCATGATAGGTGCTGTTATCGCATGCATCTCATTCTGACCTGGGCCGCGTTGTGCACCACGAGGGGTAGTATTGGTGAAAACCGACACTCCGCGAAACCGCATCGCATTGGGTTGGTAAATCACTGTCACCGCACCAGCACCAGAAGACCCACTGCCAGAACCGGTAGAACCACCATCATTGACGATGACCAGATCTACCGCTGCAACTTTGCCGTCTGGCTTTAGACCAACCTTCATCCAGCCCTGCATACCGGAACGGGCGGAGCCGATGAAGAATTCTTCTTCACGGGTAATACGTACCTGCACCGGACGGTTCAGATTTCTGGAAAGATATCCGGAAATTGCCATGAAAGGATAAGGGCCAATGCGTGATCCAAAACCACCGCCGGTGGTTTCATTAATGAAGCAGAGATCATCCAATTCGATACCCAACATACGGGCCAGAGGTGCATTTGCTGCGCTTTGACTCTGTAGGGAGCCGTGGAAATAGCAGCGGCCATTTTCCCAATATGACATACAGGTACGAGGTTCGAGTGAATGATGCGGGGTACCTGCTGACACAAAAGGCTCTTCAATGACAACAGAGCATTCGGCAAAGGCAGCATCAAGATCACCGAAGGACCACTCAGTAGTAAATTCTGCCTGAGGGTCACGACCATTGCGGAAATTCTCAACCGCAGCACGAGACCATTTCAAAGGCGCCAGCTCCATGCCGCTTTCCCCCCTGCGCATTACATTGCCTTCGGGATATGCATTAGGACCACCCTCAACCAAACTATCCAGAGGATCGACCACAAAGGCCCGGCGCTCAATATCCAACCTAATGCGTCCGAGAGCATCCTCGGCAATCTGCTCGCTGATCGCGGCTATGGCGAGAATGGGTTGGCCGACGTAGGTCAGCTCATTGCTGAGAGCCGGATTCCCTGGCCTGGGTGTCTCTGGCAAATCGTCTGCTGTGAGTATTCCCAGAACACCGTCCATTCGTAGTGCTTCTGTTGCATCAATATTGCGGACCATACCGCTTGGTACAGGGCTGGTAAGCAATCTTGCAAACACCAAACCATCTCTGCGGAAATCCTCAGAATATCTAGCAGCACCGGTGACTTTGCCTTCTGCATCAGGCGGAGTGAAATCTTTTCCTATGTGCATATATGTCATGACAATTGCCCCGAGGCGCGCATGACGCCATTCAAGTAGTGATCATATGCGCCGCAACGGCATAGATTGCCTGCCAACGCCTGGCGAGCCTCTTCTCGCGTGGGTCGTGGGTTGGCCTTCAGTAGCGCGACTGTGGCAATAACTTGACCGGGCGTGCAGAAACCGCATTGCGGGGAAAGCTCTTCAAGGAATGCCTGCTGCACTGGGTGCAGTTGGCCATCAGGAGAACGCAACCCTTCAACAGTCGTGACAGTTCGAGTCTTGACACTGTGCGTCAGCATGGAACAGGCATAGGTGGTGACATCGTCGATAAGTACAGTACATGCGCCACACTCTCCTCGGTTACAGCCAAGTTTAGTGCCAGTCATGTTCAGTTTGTAGCGCAGGGTATGAGCCAGAGTTTCCTGTGGCAGCACATCGACACTTCGGGTACGTCCATTGACGTTAATCGAAATCAGGCGCCCGACGGCGGCGCTTGACTGGGATTGGGCGTTGGTGAGGTACAAACCTGCACCGGACATGGCGGCGGCGCTGGAGTAGATCACTCCCTTAATGAAGCGCCTGCGGGTTAGTCGTGGATTCACTGACTGGTACTCCGATGGTTTTAGTTGTTATAGGAAGCTGCGCAACCGCAGGTCGCGCTGGCAGTTTTCGAGACATCTGTGTCCTTGAGAGACTACTCCTTTTTGGGAAAAGGTCAATTCCAGACGCTTTGCTATCGATCGAACTTACGTTCGCCTGAATTGTGTAGTTTAACTTGCCTGAGGATTACGCTCGATTAGTAAACCAGCTAACTGTTCTTCGGCAACAGGCCTGGAAAAGAAATACCCTTGAGCCATATCGCAATTCAACTCCTTCAGCAATCTAGCCTCCTCTATGTCCTCCACCCCCTCAGCAATAATCTTGATATTCATGTTTTCACTGAGAGACAGGATGGATTTTACCAACCCCATGACCATCGTGTCATGGCGCATTTTGCGGATAAAACTCTGGTCAATTTTGAGGGTATCGATCGGATACTGATGCAGATAACTCAATGATGAATAGCCGGTGCCGAAATCATCAATAATTATCCCCATGCCGCGATCACGGCACTGATCAAGAGTTTCCTTGACGTTTTTGGGTTGTTTCAGCAACAAGCGCTCGGTTATTTCGATATGGATTCGACTGGCTGACGTGCCATTTTCGGCGAGAATCTCATAGAGACTTGTTAAGAAACTATCCTCATCAAAATCGGTGGCAGAAAAATTCACACTTACGTAGATATCACGCAGGTCTGGCCGCGACTGATCCAATTGTTTGAGCATCTGGCAGACATTGCGCACTGCCCACCTGCTCGCCTCAATAATGAGTCCGCTGTCCTCTGCCATAGGGATAAAGACATCAGGAGGAATCAAGCCACGCTCGGGATGATGCCATCTCATCAAGGCCTCGAAGCCCAGAATTCTACCAGTCCGCATGGACACAATAGGCTGATAATTTAGGATAAGCTGATTGCTTGCAATAGCCACCTTGAACTCATTTGCCATCTTGATGGCTTCGACAACATTGATCTGCTCGGCATATTCGCGCTCGAGATCTTCAGGAGACGGAGTGTCCGGACTGTCACTCAAGAGAGTTTGTGAACGCCTAAGAATGTCCCGATATCGCATCAGAATCACTTGGGCTATCAGACGCACAATAGGATTAGCACCACGAACACTACGTGCAAAATCGTCTTTGGTGATTTCCAACAAAGTACAATTTTCCAATGAACGGATGGTTGCACTGCGGGGCTGATTATCAACAATTGCCATCTCGCCAATGATACTACCGGGGCCACGCGTCCCCATATGCAGCAGCTGACCGTCGGATTTCTCCACGACAATGCCGACGCGCCCCTCCTGAATGAAGTATGCACATGACCCCTCATCCCCCTGAGTCATGATCACTTCGCCAGCTTTGAACATCTTTTCGGCCTTCTGAATCTCCATAATAGAGGACTACCTTGATTGAAGTCTTGTTGCTTCATCGACCTTAATGTTGAGATATGGGACAGAAACCAAGTCTATCGGCATAATAAATGAAAGACCTTATTAATGAAACACATCAGATCGTGTCGTGACTATAGTGGTCTAATAAAATTGGGCGCCATTTTAGGTGGGAAAATCAAGTCTATACTTTCAATTGGCAGGACTATCACTTTGGCAATAGTGACGGACACCAACTACCACTATCAAGACGTCTCACCCTATTAACGGGACGATTGTAAATGTAAATCCAAGCATCACCATAATGTGTTTGACAAGAACAGCGTTTGTAAAGCCCAGCGTCAGAATTCAGGACATCGCACTCCTCAAATCTATCAAGCGCATCAATTTGTGTCGAACTCACCTTAAAGACCTCAACCATAACCCCATCCGAAGGCTCCAATAATGCAGCAGGATACTCACCCAGATCATATAAGGTGATAAACTTAAGCGTGTCGGCGCCCAAATATGGAGCCCCATCGAGCAGCATATGGTTGGACATACCACGCTTGAGAGTCCCATAAACCGCAACCAGCATCGCGTCATGCATCACTACTCGTATTCCCTCTCTGAGGTCGCCCCCCATACTGCCGTCCTCCACTAACGGGCACACGTCAATAATCCGAATATTTTCGAGCGCTCCCACGCACTATATCGGCTGGATATTTCTCAGCGTTAATACACATTTTCGCTGACACGGCACTGCGAATGTCGATATCCAACTTATCGGCGAGCCTGACAAGATATACCTGTATGTCTGCAATCTCATGAGCTACGGCAGCGGACTGTTCAGGGGTCAGAGCCTTGGATTGTTCTTCACTCAGCCACTGAAAAATCTCCATGAGCTCGGCAACTTCCACAGCTAATGCCATTGCCAGGTTCTTGGGGGAGTGAAATTGATCCCAATCCCTCTCTGCAGCGAAATCATCGACGCACTGCCTTATCTGCTCTAGATCCGTCATTGCCGCAATCCCCATCAAGCATCCTTTCGCGCTTTGTTCAATGGCACCAACAAGAATTGCGTTGACAATACCATAACGCAGATTATTTGACGTAGTATCAGTGCATTCCTCTGTTGCGATGAAAGAAAAAATCTCCGCCACCAGCCTTATACTAAGTCAGTTCCTTACTGATTGAATTAGCCAATGAGGTGCATTATTCTGTTCGTCCATTTAGCTATTGAAGGGAGAGTTCTCCGCCGATGTCAAACTATAATAAAAGTGCCAGATCCGCGTTCATTACATTAACTGCTGCAGTTGTCGCATTCCCACTGCTCAGTCTTGCCCAGCCCGACATGGCACCGGTCAATGACCTGCCCAACCCATACCAGACTATCGAAGGTTGGGCCAAGATGCCCCAGGGACGATCATGGGGCTCCACAAGCGCCGTCGATATCGATCCGGACGGCGTCAGCATCTGGGTAGGTGAGCGCTGTGGAGGAAACGTTGGCCCTTGTGCCCTGGGTGAACTCGATTCCATTTTCAAGTTCGATGCCAACGGCAATATGGTTACAAGCTTCGGCAGGGGCATGGTCATGTGGCCTCATGGTATTCACGTTGACTTTCAAGGCAACGTCTGGGTAACCGATGGTCGCGACAATCGTGCGGCAGATGGTACAGCGCCTGCAGAATTGAAAGGACACCAGGTTCTGAAGTTCAGCCCTGCAGGCGAATTGCTGATGGCAATCGGTGAGCCAGGAGGCGCACGCTCCCCCGGCTACTTGTTCCAGCCGAATGACGTCTTCGTCGCTCCCAATGGCAACATTTTCATTGGCGAAGGTCACTCTGGTGCTGAGGGCTCAACCGCTCGCATTTTGAAGTTCAATAGCAATGGTGAGTTCCTGAAGGAGTGGGGCTCACTGGGTTCCGGTCCAGATCAGTTCTCCCAGCCACACTCCCTGGCGATGGATTCACAAGGCAGACTGTTCGTCGCTGACCGCGGCAACAACCGTATTCAGATCTTTGATCAGGAAGGAACGCTGCTGGACAGTTGGTACCAGTTTAGCCGCAACAGTGGCGTTTACATCGACGCAAACGACATCATTTATGCAGCTGACTCCGAGTCCGGCTCCGTAAACCCAGCCCATGGCGCCTGGTTGCGAGGCATTCGTATTGGCAACGCCCGTACCGGTGAAGTTACAGGATTCATTCCTGATCCAAACCCGGACTGTACTGGCACCTGCACGGCAGAAGGTGTTGTAGCCGACAGGAATGGCGTAATTTACGGGGCAGAGGTTGGTCCTGTTGGTGGTATCAAGCGTTACGTCAGACAGTAGGTATGCTGCAGTAATGGAAGGGGTACTTCGGCTACCCCCTCCATTTTGAGAAACAATCAATCAGGTAGAAAGCAAAAAGGGTATCCATATGGATACCCTTTTTTGTTTGGTCGGGACAGCAGGATTTGAACCTACGACCCCCAGTCCCCCAGACTGGTGCGCTACCAGGCTGCGCTATGCCCCGAATTATCGTGATATCAACGGAATCCTTCTGATATGAATTAGGAGGAAGTCTTAATATTCAGTGCTTCTTGCCTGCCAGGAAATCAAGGAGTTACATCTTGATGGCCAAGCTTCAAAGCGGCGGCAATTCTACCGCATTTTTACAATTGTGCTATCACTTCCTCTAGCTCTTTAATCATCTCTTTGAAAACTTTGTTATCAATCCCGGTCCTCTGTGCTTCATCAACGCCGCTCATTCTCTGGCGAGCACCACCGATCGTAAAACCTTGATCGTAAAGCAATGACTTGATCTGTCTGATCAGTATCACGTCCTGTCGCTGGTAATAGCGTCGATTACCACGACGCTTTACTGGCTTGAGCTGTGGAAACTCTTGTTCCCAGTACCTGAGCACATGCGGTTTCACGGTACATAGCTCCCCGACCTCCCCGATCGTGAAATAGCGCTTGGGTGGAATCGGTGGTAACTCGTCGTTATTGCTTGGTTCCAGCATAGCTTTCCACTCTTGCTTTCAGCTTTTGACCGGGTCTGAAGGTCACTACACGACGCGCCTTGATGGGAATCTCTTCCCCTGTCTTCGGATTACGACCAGGCCTCTGCTTCTTGTCGCGTAAATCAAAATTACCAAATCCGGATATCTTGACTTGCTCGTTTGATTCCAGCGACAACCGTACTTCTTCAAAGAACTGCTCTACCAGCTCCTTGGCCTCTCTTTTATTTAAGCCGAGCTCTTCAAACAGCCGCTCCGCCATCTCCGCCTTGGTAAGTGCCCCATCTGCCATAGTTAATTCCTTAACTTTGCATTAAATTTAGCCTCTAGCCCTTTGACACAACTGTTAATTATTCCATTTATGTCGTCTTCGCTTAGAGTGCGCGAAGGATGCTGCAAGGTCAAGCCCAAAGCAATGCTTTTTTTACTTTTTTCGACCGCATCACCTTGATATACATCGAATATTCTTAGATCAACCAACGTCTCCCCTGCACAATCCTTGACGGTTTGGAGAAGTTGTCCTCCGGAGACAGCTTTATCGAGGACAATAGCAAGGTCACGATTAACCTCAGGGAATCGCGACAGTTCACGAGTCTTCGGTATCTTTGCTGACTGCAAGCTTTCAAGATCAATTTCAAACAGATAGACACGACTAGTGATATTCAATTCACGCTGCAGTGCTGGACTTAACGCTCCCAGTACACCGATCTTCCGGCCATTTAATTCCAGTGCCGCACTCTGCCCGCCATGTAAGGCGCCGTGTTGACACGGCACAAACCGGTAGGATTCAGGATCACGAGACACATCCAGAAGAGACTCGATATCTCCTTTAATATCAAAGAAATCTGGTTGTCTTTTAGAGTGACACCAGACTTTCGGGACAGCGCTCCCGTAAATTAGTCCAGCAATCCTTGATGGTTGCTTAAGCTTGCCATCTTGCTGCAGGAAAACCTGCCCACATTCGAAAATACGAACTCTTTCTTGTTGGCGATTAGCATTGTATTTCAAAGTCGTCAACAAACCCGACCAAAGGCTGGTACGCATTACCGACATATCGGCAGAAATTGGGTTTTGCACTGGAATGGCCAGACTGACACCATCCACTTGGGTCATGAGCGACGGTTCGACGAAACTGTAGGTAATGACTTCTTGGTATCCCAGGGAGATCAGTCTCTCCTTGAATCGATCAGATTCGGTCACTGTTTCCGTACTTTTTCCAAGACTCATGCGCGACAGAGGACGTGTTGTAGGCAATTTGTTATAGCCATAAACACGAGCAAGCTCCTCAATCAGATCGACATCAATACTGATATCGAATCGGAACGAAGGTACGCACACCCGGATAAAGTCGACCGTTTGCTCTATTATGGACATGCCCAGACGAACCAGAATATCGGTTATCTGCGTGAATGGAATCTCGACCCCCAACATGCGTGTCACTTTTTTCAGACTCAATGTTATTTCTACAGCCTCAGGGAAATCTCCCAGAGTCTCGATTACCGGACCTGGGTAACCTCCAACAATCTCAACAAGCAGCGATGTGGCACGCTCCATAGCCAAGTGCTGTATTCCAGAATCAACACCACGCTCGTAGCGATGCGAAGCCTCTGTATGCAAACCATAACGTCGTGCGCGCCCGACGATGGCCAGTGGCGAAAAGAAGGCGCATTCCAGGAATACATCCTGCGTCGCTGTACTGACTCCCGAATTCATGCCTCCCATGACACCGGCCATGGCCAACGGCCCGGTTTCGTCAGCAATCACCAGTACATCCTCGCTCAATGTGACCTCTTTTCCGTCCAGCAGCACCAACTTTTCTGATGCGCGGGCCAGACGTACTGATACCCCCCCATGCAGATGTGCAAGGTCAAACGCGTGCATAGGCTGCCCCAACTCAAGCAGCACGTAGTTGGTGACATCGACGACAGGATCAATACTGCGCAGCCCGCAGCGGCGCAGTGTTTCCTGCATCCAGAGCGGGGTGGATGCGGAGGCATTGACGCCACGAATTACACGTCCAAGGTAGCACGGGCACTGCTCCTGAGCTTGGACGGAAACAGGAATAACGTCACTGATTACAGGGGCGACTGCAGGCATCTCCGGCAATTCAGGGGTGATGCCATTGAGGACCCCAATCTCTCTGGCCAGACCAATGATGCCCAGGCAGTCACCACGATTGGGGGTCAGATCAAGCTCAAGACTACAATCATCCAGATGTAGATATTCACGTATATCCATGCCATTCGGGGCATCTTCAGGCAATTCCAGAAGACCATCGGCACTCTCAGCGATACCGAGTTCCTGAGCGGAGCAGAGCATGCCATTGGATTCAACACCACGCAGCTTCGCCTGTTTGATATTAAGAGGAGCGCCATTATCCTTGTCGGCAAGATGAGCGCCAATCCGGGCAAAGGGCACTTTCAGTCCCGGACGAACATTCGTGGCACCACAGACTACCTGAACTATTTGAGTGCCATCATTGACATTACAAACACGCAGCTTATCCGCATCGGGATGCGGCTGAACTGCCATGACTTCGGCAACGACAACACCGATAAACGCCCCTGCCACTGGCTCATGGCCATCCACTTCGAGCCCGGCCATTGTCAATTGATCAATCAACTGTTGTGTAGTCAGGGGAGGATTCACCCATTCACGAATCCACTGCTCGCTGAAAATCATGCTCAGATACTCTGTATTGAATGCCTATGCAGAAAGCGATTAAAACGGGGCAGCCCGCCAAATCACTAATTAAACTGTTTGAGGAAACGCAGATCGTTTTCGAAGAAAAGACGCAGGTCATTCACGCCATAGCGCAACATGGCCAGACGCTCTACTCCCATTCCGAATGCAAATCCGGTGTACTTCTCTGAATTGATGCCGGAAAGCTCCAACACTTTCGGGTGCACCATGCCACAACCCATTACCTCAAGCCATCCGGTCTGACTGCATATCCGACACCCTTTGCCTTCGCACATGACACAGGCCATGTCGACCTCCGCAGAAGGCTCGGTAAAGGGAAAGTAGGATGGGCGAAAGCGTACAGCAAGATCCTTTTCGAAGAAGGCCTGCAAAAACTCTTCAACCGTGCCACGCAGATCTGCAAAACTGACATCCTCATCAATGAGAAGTCCTTCGACTTGGTGAAACATCGGTGTATGCGTAATATCCGAATCACATCGATATACCCTGCCCGGACAGATCATTCGGAAGGGTGGCTTGCCCTGCTCCATCACTCGCACTTGTACTGGTGACGTGTGTGTTCGCAACACTGTAGTCGGGTCAATATAGAAGGTGTCGTGCATGGCACGCGCAGGATGGTGATCGGGAATGTTGAGTGCGCCGAAATTGTGATAGTCATCTTCGATCTCTGGACCAACAGCCACCGTGTAGCCAGCCGTTTCGAAGATAGCTTGAATTCGTTCTATGGTTTTGCTTACCGGATGAGCTCCACCCGGACTCTGACGACGACCCGGGAGCGTTACATCGACCGCCTCAGCATTCAGCTGAGCGCTGAGAGCTCGCTCCACAAGATTAATTTTCCGCAGTTCAAGGGCATCCTGCACTTGACGTTTGGCAAGATTGATACGCTCCCCGGCTTGTGGGCGCTCTTCAGGCGTCAACTTGCCCAGTCCCTTGAGTAATTCTGTGAGGCTGCCCTTCTTGCCCAGAAAGTCCACGCGCAGCTGTTCCAGCGATCTTTCATCGCTGGAGTCAGCAATAGCACGCAGCGCCGCATCAACCAGGGAAACGGTATCTACCATGACATTCACTCAATCGTTCTTGAAAGTAAGGCTTATGCAGCCAGACTCGCCTTGGCCTGATTGACCAGTGCAGCAAACGCTGCCTTATCATGGACTGCAAGATCAGCCATCACACGACGGTCCACCTGAATGTTGGCTCTCTTCAGGCCGGCAATCAGCTGGCTGTAGGTCATGCCATTGGCGCGTGATTGAGCATTGATGCGCGTAATCCACAAACCACGGAACATACGCTTCTTGGCTTTGCGGTCACGATACGCATATTGACCAGCCTTGATGACAGCCTGTTTGGCAACACGATACACACGACTGCGTGCACCATAGTAACCTTTGGCAAGCTTCAGAACTTTCTTGTGGCGACGGCGCGCGGTGACGCCTCGTTTAACTCGGGCCATTTTACTATCCTCTCAAAATTGGGTGTTAGAAACGCTTGCCAAGCATGCGGTCGATAAGGGGCTTGTCACAGGCTTGGATCAGTGACGTGCCTCTCAACTGACGCTTACGTTTGGTCGTCATTTTAGTGAGGATGTGGCTCTTGTTGGCGCTCTTGCGCTTCCAGCCGCCAGCGGTCTGTTTGAACCGCTTGGCTGCGCCGCGATGGGTCTTGATCTTGTTACTCATTGCATACTCCGCATTTGTCGACTCTCAAATTCCGATACCTGAGAGACAGCTAAGGGTTGGTTAATGAAACCACAGGTACAAAAAAATCCATTGCTATCTGCCTGTAAAACGGACCCCGGTTCTACCGTCGGCGGTCTAAAGACAGCAATGGATGTTTGCGCTATGGCTTCTTCTTTTTAGTGGGCGACAAGACCATAACGATCTGTCGTCCCTCCATCTTGGGTTCCTGTTCCACTGTGCCGAACTCAGCAAGATCTCTTCCGATCCGCTGCACCAGCTCCAGCCCAAGATGCTGATGGGCAAGCTCACGACCGCGGAATCGTAATGACACCTTGGCCTTGTCCCCATCGTTGAGGAAACGTATCAGGTTGCGTAGTTTTACCTGATAATCCCCTTCCTCCGTCCCTGGTCTAAACTTTATCTCTTTGACAGTCTGTTTGTGTTGCTTCTTCTTGTTGGCAACCTTCTGCTTCTTGAGATCAAAAATGTGTTTGCCGTAATCCATGATCTTGCACACGGGCGGCTCGGCCTCCGGCGCAATCATCACCAAATCCAGTTTTACTTCAGCGGCAGCAGCTCTCGCTTCGTCTATAGACACGATGCCGGCTTGATCCCCATTGGCCAACACCAGGCGAACCTCGCTGGCATCTATATGCTCGTTAATTACGGGCTTCTTAGAACTACTCCTCATAGGCGCTAGTTAATTCTCTCCGGATCCAGTTAATAAAATAGTGTCAGTTCTGTGTACGCCCGAACCTGGCAACCTCAGTGGCAAGATGATCGCAGAACTGCTCAATCGTCATGCGGCCCAAGTCTTCTCCGGCTCTTGTGCGCACGGAAACCGTACCGGTTTCCACTTCTCTGTCGCCAGCGACCAGAAGGAATGGCGTCCTCTGGATCGTGTGCTCGCGGATTTTAAAGCCGATCTTCTCGTTTCTCAAGTCGGCAGACACGCGAAACCCTTTGTCTGACAAGGATTTTTGCACCTGCTGGCAGAATTCGCTCTGTTTATCTGTGATATTTAGCACCACAACCTGCTCGGGCGCCAACCACACTGGCAGCACACCTGCATAATGTTCGATCAGCACGCCGATGAAGCGCTCGAAGGATCCCAAAATGGCTCGATGCAACATCACTGGGGTCTGCCGACTGCCATCTTCAGCAACATACTGAGCACCAAGGCGCTCAGGCATGGAAAAATCGACCTGGATAGTACCACACTGCTGTACGCGCCCCATACAATCTTTCAGCGAGAACTCAATCTTGGGACCGTAGAATGCGCCTTCTCCGGGTAGCAATTCCCATGGAAGACCTGTTTTTTGCAGGGCTTGTTTGAGCGCGGCTTCTGACTTGTCCCATAAAACATCACTTCCTACCCGTTTTTCGGGACGGGTGGAGAGACGCAGGATAATGTCGTCAAATCCAAAATCCTTGTATACCCCGAAAAGCAGCTTCATGAATTCCGCCACTTCGTCCTGGATACTGGATTCCGCACAGAAAATGTGACCATCGTCTTGGGTAAAGCTGCGGACTCGCATCAAACCGTGCATACTGCCAGATGGCTCATAACGATGGCATGACCCGAATTCGGCTAACCGCATTGGGAGGTCGCGATAGCTCTTCAACCCCTGATTGAACACTTGGATATGACAGGGGCAGTTCATCGGTTTGATAGCATAAAGGCGGTTTTCCGACTCAACACTGAACATCTGATCGGCAAATTTGTCAGCGTGACCGGAGCGCTCCCACAGGGAGTAATCCACGAGTTGGGGAGTACGAATCTCCAGATAGCCGTTGGCGCGCTGCAGAGTTTGCATATAGCTTTGGATTGTCTGGTAAATAGCCCAACCTTTCGGGTGCCAGAACACCATACCTGGCGCTTCTTCCTGAAAATGGAACAGTTCCAACTTCTTGCCAATCTTGCGATGATCGCGTTTCTCAGCTTCTTCCAATCGCTGAAGATATTGCTCCAACGCCTTCTTGTCACCCCAGGCCGTACCATAAACTCGCTGCAACATTTCATTCTTCGCATCGCCACGCCAATAGGCACCTGCGACTGATGTCAGTTTGAAAGCCTTGAACTTGCCCGTTTCCGGCACATGGGGACCACGGCACAGATCAATGAATTCGCCTTGCCTGTAAAAGGACAGCGCTTCTTCACCAGGAATACTCTTGATAATCTCGACTTTGTACCTTTCGCCCATTGACTCAAACATCGCGATTGCTTCGTCGCGACTCATGACGAAACGAAATACGGGAAGATTTTCCTTAACGATCTGCCACATCTGCTCTTCAATTTTCGCGAGATCTTCAGGCGTGAAGGGGCGAGCGTAGGCGAAGTCGTAGAAAAAGCCGTCATCAATCACGGGGCCAATGGTCACCTGAGCTTCAGGAAAAAGTCGCTGCACTGCCTGGGCCATAAGATGCGCGCAGGAATGACGAATCACTTCCAAGCCATCCGCGTCACGCTCGGTCACGATGGCAAGCTCACAATCCCGGTCGATGACGAATGAGGTGTCCACCAGAGTGCCATCGACTCTGCCCGCAAGAGCAGCTCGCACCAGACCCGCGCCAATGGACGCAGCAACGTCGGCTACACTGAGCGGGGTATCAAAGGAGCGTGTGCTCCCATCTGGCAATACTACTGACGGCATGACGTTCCTGATGGCAATAAAAAAGAGTCAGAATCTTTCGCCTTCTGACTCATATCTTGCAAATTCATTGGTTCAACTTACACGAACTGAACAGCGGGGCTAACTCATTGGGTACCGTAGCGGGGCACATTCTGGTAGGCACGACCAGATTCGAACTGGTGACCTCTACCATGTCAAGGTAGCGCTCTAACCAACTGAGCTACGCGCCTGAATGGGCTCCCGCAAAAGAACGGCGATTATAGGGGCATGAAATTGAAACTACAATACAATCACACTGTTGCCAGCAAAAAATACAGTAAGACCAGAGGGTTGTAATGTACTGAAAGTGAAGATCAAACTTTCAGCAGTTGCATCTTAAGAAATGCAATTTTATCTCGTGTTGCCGCGGCCTCCTCGAAATCCAGATTTCGAGCAAATTCGTACATACGTATTTCGAGACGACTAATCTCCTTTGCCAACGATTTACTGTCCAAATTGATCCCCCCTGCATCGTAGTTCGCTTTCTTGTCAGCTACCGCTCTTGCCCGCCTGCCACTCCGTCCCTCCGATGCTCCGGCATAGGCACCCTCCATGACATCGGTGACTCGTTTATTTACACCCACAGGTGTAATGTTGTTCGCAATGTTGAATTCAAGCTGGACATTACGCCGCCTCTCGGACTCTGCGATCGCTCTTTCCATTGAACCTGTCATGCGATCCGCGTAGAGAATGGCTCTGCCATTCAGATTGCGCGCAGCTCTACCTATAGTTTGAATCAACGAGCGTTCAGAGCGCAGGAATCCTTCCTTGTCAGCGTCCAGAATAGCAACAAGTGACACTTCCGGAATATCAAGTCCCTCACGCAGCAGATTGATTCCGACAAGAACATCGAAGTTTCCAAGTCGCAAATCACGAATGATTTCAGAGCGCTCGACCGTTTCAATATCGGAATGCAGATAGCGAACCTTGACGCTGTGCTCCGCTAAATAATCAGTGAGATCCTCTGCCATTCTTTTGGTGAGCACTGTCACGAGGACTCGCTCCTGCCGACCTACGATCATGCGGATTTCGGAAAGTAGATCATCAACCTGTGATGTCGCCGGCCTGACCTCAAGCACAGGATCGACAAGCCCTGTGGGACGAACCAATTGCCGCACAAGTTGTCCAGCATGCGCTTCCTCATAAGGACCAGGAGTAGCTGATACATAAATGATCTGCGGAGCCATCTGCTCCCATTCTTCGAATCTCAAGGGTCGGTTATCCAACGCCGACGGCAGCCTAAAACCATACTGAACCAACGTCTCCTTACGGGATCGGTCCCCCTTGTACATCGCTCCCAGTTGCGGAATAGAGACATGTGACTCGTCCGCAATTACGATAGCGTTCGAGGGTAGATAGTCATAGAGGGTGGGGGGTGGCTGTCCAGCACTGCGACCGGAAAGGTAGCGGGAATAGTTTTCTATACCAGTGCAGTAGCCCAGCTCCGAGATCATCTCCAAATCGAATCGGGTACGCTGTGCAAGTCGCTGCGCTTCTACGAGTTGGTGATTCCCCTCTAACTGAGTCAGTCGCTCGTTCAACTCCCGTTTAATCTCGTCCATGGCGTCAAGCATCGTATGGCGTGGCGTCACGTAGTGGGATTTAGGGAAAACTGTAAGTCGCGGCACCTTCTTGATTATCACTCCTGTCAATGAATCGAAATAGGACAGGCTCTCTATCTCGTCATCGAACAATTCAATACGAATGGCGTGCTTGTTCGATTCGGCCGGATAAACATCGATGACGTCTCCACGAACTCTATAGGTAGCACGATGCAGCTCCATATCGTTACGTGTGTATTGCAACTCGGCAAGTCGACGCAGAATACTGCGCTGATCCACTTTGTCACCACGATCAAGGTGCAGCACCATCTGCAAATAGGATTTAGGGTCTCCAAGGCCATAGATCGCAGACACAGTTGCCACAACAATGACATCGGGTCGTTCAAGTAGAGCCTTGGTTGCCGACAGACGCATCTGTTCAATGTGTTCGTTGATAGAGGAATCTTTCTCGATATAGAGGTCCGACGATGGTACGTACGCTTCAGGTTGGTAGTAGTCGTAATAAGAAACGAAATACTCAACTGCGTTGTCTGGAAAAAACTCGGAGAACTCACCATACAGTTGTGCAGCTAGAGTCTTGTTTGGGGCCATGATCAACGCAGGGCGCTGTGTCCGCTCAATCACATTTGCAATTGTAAAAGTTTTACCTGAGCCGGTGACGCCTAGAAGCGTCTGTGCAGCAAACCCGTTCTTCAACCCGTCAACCAGCTTCTGAATAGCTTGAGGCTGGTCCCCGGCTGGCTTGAAACGGGAATGAATCTTGAAAGGAGTTTGCATTTTGAATGTCAGAATATCCGAAAGCAGAATTGTCAACCGGGAGAGTATAACAGTAATAGGAACCAAACAGATCGCGGCCAGATAAGGGTTGACCACCCCCGGGATTGTGATTAGTATACGCACGCTTTGACGACATACAGATGTATGACTTCAAATCACTGCCCAATAGCTCAATGGTAGAGTAGGTGACTGTTAATCACTTGGTTCCTGGTTCGAGCCCAGGTTGGGCAGCCATATAAGTGACCCCCATCATCGTGATCTTCCGCTCGACTTCAACATCGCGAATCTACCCATACCTCAGAACCAACTCACTACTACAGCCTCCCCCCACAGGGACTTATCGTACTCGGTACAATACGGTATAGTGTCCGCGTTTTTAGTCCATCTTCGCGTACACAGGAGCTCGAACCCAATGCGATCCTTATTCTTCACCCTTATCTTCACAATCAGCACCGTCGCAACAGCTACCGAAGGCGTTAACCCCGTTGTTGTTATGGAAACCAACAAGGGTACTGTGAAAATTGAACTCTGGGCCGACAAAGCACCCATAACCGTCGCCAACTTCCTTCGCTATACGGACAACAAATTTTACGATGGTCTCGTATTTCACAGAATCATACCCGGTTTCATGATTCAAGGCGGCGGATACAACTCTGATCTGCTTGAGCAGTCAACATATGAGCCAATCAAGAATGAAGCTACTGCGGAGTTGAAGAATAATCGTGGCACATTGGCAATGGCTAGAACTCAGGTCGTCGATAGTGCAAGCAGCCAGTTTTTCATCAATCTAGTCGACAACAACTTTCTTGATCATACAGATCAAACAGCGCGCGGATTTGGTTATGCGGTCTTCGCAGAAGTTATCGAAGGAATGGATATAGTTGATCAGATTGCCACAGTGCAAACTGGTAGCCAACGTGGCCATCAAGATGTGCCTGTTGAACCTGTAGTTATTATCTCCGTCACCAGAGAATAAGCTGAATCTGGTCAAGCCCCCCCTTTTCGAGGAAGAAGAGAGGGGCGATGGCGCCAGCACCTGATCGAGGCTGTTAGAGTAATTTACTTGTAAAGCATCGTGACCTTACTGTCCGATTTCTTTTTCTCCTTACTTTCTCTGTCAGCCTCCTTGTCGCCAGTCGCCTGCTCCCACAGCGGATCGGTCGCTACCTCCTTCGGCTCAAAGCCAACCACAGCCTCCATGAGTATCTCCCTGATCTGATGTAGATCCATACGTTTGCAAGCAGTCTGCAAGCTCATAATAAGCGCTTCAAGATCCTGCCAAGACAGCGCTTCTTCCTCTGCACGCATGATTTTCGGATGGTCCGTGCCAGTAACTGATTCCCCTATCAAAAGCTCCTCAAAGAGCTTTTCGCCAGGCCTCAACCCCGTATATTCTATGGCAATGTCTCCTTTATATGAATTTTCATCCTTGACGTCATAGCCCATCAAATGGACCATCTTCTTGGCAAGGTCAACGATGCGGATCGGCTCATGCATATCCAACACAAATACATCTCCACCTGTTGCCATCGACCCCGCTTGAATCACCAGTTGCGCAGCTTCCTGCACCGTCATGAAATAGCGAGTCACCTCAGGGTGAGTAACCGTCACAGGTCCTCCCGTACTGATTTGACGCCTAAATAGCGGAACTACCGAACCGGAGGAACCCAGCACGTTACCGAAACGTACCATGCTGAAGCACGTTTTACTGTTATTGTAGGCCATTGCCTGCAACACCTGCTCAGCGAATCTCTTGGTAGCCCCCATGAAGTTTGTTGGCCGGACGGCCTTATCAGTCGAGATCAGTACAAAATTCCTTACCCCACTCCTCTCTGCTGCTTGAGCCGAAATCAACGTACCGAAAATATTGTTCTGCACCCCTTCAATGATATTGCTCTCGACCATCGGAACCTGTTTGTATGCCGCTACGTGATAAACCGTTTCCACGGCAAACCGCTTCATCGCGTGTTCCATCATTGGTTGATTGCAAACATTTCCCAACAGAGCGACCAAATCCATGGTATTCCCGTTTTCCACCAACGGCAATGCTTCCAGCAGTTCATTCTCGACTGTGTAGAGACCATACTCAAAGCTGTCCAACAGGATGAGGCGAGCAGGATTTAGCTGAAGTATCTGCCGACATAGTTCCGACCCGATAGAGCCCGCCGCTCCGGTCACCATAACCGAACACCCAGTTATACATGCCCCCATGAGTTTGGGATTTGGTGGCACAATATCACGCCCAAGCAAGTCTTCGATATCAATGTCCCGGACTTCATCGACCCCCACTTTGCCTGACACCATGTCAAACAGATCTGGCACAGTTTTCACATGTACAGGTAAATGCTCCAGTCGATTCAGGATTTCCTTGCGCTCTGCGTGAGTAGCAGAAGGAATGGCAAGCAATATCTGTCGTACGGAGAAGTTCTCAATCAGTTCGAATAACGAGCCCGGGCTGAATACTCGTATTCCATGCACGGTATTACCGATCAGGCTGCGGCTATCGTCCACGAAGGCTACTGGCAAATACTGATCACCACTCTGCAATGCAGCAACCAATTGCATTCCCGAGCTTCCTGCTCCATAGATGATGACCGGCTCCTTGGGACGGAAGTTCTGAATCAAATTCTGCAACGCCACTTTGGCAACGAAACGACTACCTCCTATGAACAGAAGAGAGATCATCCAGTAGATCGGAAATACTGAGTTGTCGTAGCTTGAGGGATTAACAAAGAAATAGGCGGTAGCAGCAAGCACTCCCGTTGAAATCGTTACTCCTTGCAGGACAATGAACCCGGACTGCAATCCCATGTACAGCAGTATTGCCCGATACAAACCAATGCGGAAGAAAACAAGTACGCTGGCTATATTCGCCAATCCAAAATACAAGTAAGCACTGTCTTCACGGCTGAAAAAGTCTACACCCAGTAGTGCAAAAGAAAGCCACAGCGCGAGCCCGAGCATCACGCTGTCGGCAAGCATCATTAACATCTGCTTTACTGTACGTGACAAGGGTACTGTGTATAGATTCATGAAAATTCCTTCAACCTTGTGGAAATCGGCCAGAGTTCCGCATCAGGCGGCCTCCGATCACGAAAGTTCTTGTCCGGCGTTGAATACGTTAGCCACGACGATCAAAGGTACTACGCCTGCAGCGGCCAAATATACCCCATATTCGGGGTGTTTTCCTGCCAGCCACGCAAGTGGAAGCAGCCACAGCATATCAATAAGCAGCACAGAAAATGAGACGATTTGATGACTGCAGCATTTACTTGCCGCATGCTGATATGCATGCGTTCTGTGTGCATGGTACCAACGTCGACCCGCCACGGTCCGGCGGATCAGAGTCATCGTCGCATCTACAATGAAAACCGCCAGAAGTAGCACCCAACTCCACAGGCTCATGGTGTCATGATAGTGGCTCAGTAATGCCACAAGCCCGAGCGAATATCCCGCAAACCCGCTGCCCACGTCTCCCATGAATATTCTGGCAGGTGGCCAATTAAAGACAAGAAATCCAGTGGCACCTGCAAATAGACATAGACATACTAGCGCTAGCGGGAGATCACCACTTTGTAACAACAGAAATGCAGCCGATCCAGCTACAAAGCACGTCTCCACTCCTGCCAAACCATCGATGCCATCCATGAAATTGTAGAGATTGGTGAGCCAGAGCAGGGCCATAGGTACAACGACCCATACCAGAAAAAAGAGGTCCAAACTGAAATTTGCAACAGGAATCGAAGGAAACTCGCCAAGTAGAATGAGGGCACAGAACGCACCTGCAGCCTGAACAAGCAGCCGGACTCGGTAATCTACATGCCTTCTGTCGTCGATCAATCCGATCAGGGCAACCGGCAAACTCACACAAAGCACTAATATTTCCACTGGCATCAGAGATGTGCTCCACCACAGGTACAGCATCGCCCCCAGATACGCCACAACAATTCCCAACCCACCGCCTACTGGTGTAGGTTCACTATGGGAGCTTCTGCTTGTTGGCAAGGCCAGAAGTTGTGCTTGGACAGCAACATTCTTGACCCAGTCAGTCATGAGAACCGACAGGAAAAATATCGGCACGGCGATGAAAGCTTCTATCATTGCTGATCCCGGGCAGTAAAAAATGCTCAGCAGCTACAACAGCCCCGCCGCTGCAGAATGGGGCGATTACAAACGCCCCCATTCTACCTCAGAAAGCCAGCATGACCGCATCTGAAGAACAGGTCTCGACTTCAGGGCGCAAGACAGCCGTATCAAACTCGCGCCGCGTGATAATGCAAGTTATTGCGAAGTAGTAGCAACAATGATCTTGTCACGGTTCCGAGCAATGGTGGCAGCACCTATCCCCTTAACTTCCGTGAGTTGCTCAATGCTTTTGAACTCTCCGTGTTCTTCTCTATAAGCCACAATCTCTTGAGCCTTGACCATGCCAATTCCGTCAAGCGCCAACGCCAGAGTCGCCGCATCAGCAGTATTGATATCGACCTTGTTTTTGGCCTCGCTCACTTCGGCGGGTTTTGCTTCCGCTGTTTGCGCGTGCAATGGCATGACAACTGCGAGAGGAAACAGTAATGCTATAAAGCAGAATATCCTTTTCATAATAGTGTCCTTTTGTAAAACGTCCTGTTGGATTAATGATGGTTGCAGCACTCTTGCTGCAACTATCACTCTAGCAAAGATCTGGGAAACTGCCATGCAACTGCATGAAAATTTCATTCAATTTGTCACCAGGTTTTGCAGCTTGAGTAACAGGGCGACCGATCACAAGGTAGCTGCTACCCGCTCTGATAGCATCAACAGGTGTCACAATTCTCTTCTGATCATTGGGTGCATCACCTGCAGGGCGAATACCAGGCGTGACGAGCACGAAATCACCCCCCATCGAAACACGCAGCATCTGTGTCTCCGCAGCGGAACACACCACTCCATCCATTCCGCACTGGCCTGCCAATCTAGCCAACCTCATGACCTGCTCTTGCGGAGGCATAGTAATACCAATGTCGAGGAGATCTGTTTGCGACATACTTGTCAGTACAGTTACGGCAATCAACAGAGGCTTATGCTGCGCATCATCCACAGCCGCTTTGGCTGCAATCATCATGTCGCGGCCACCAGCGGCATGTACATTCGTCATCCAGACACCAAGATTCGCAGCAGCAGCCACTGCTTTTCCGACAGTATTGGGAATATCGTGAAATTTCAGATCCAAAAACAGGTCGAATCCGCTCTTGACAACTTCCTCGACAAGCGATGGGCCGCATCGAGTAAATAACTCCTTGCCTATCTTCACCCGACATTGCGCAGGGTCCAGTTCACGGAGTAATTTTCTTGTACTCTCAGCATCTGGAAAATCCAATGCGATGATGATTCTCTTACTGTCCTTGTTGTTGATGTTCATTACCTATTTACTCCTTCATTCTTGTTGCTTCGAATCTTTTCCGCTCCTTTTCAAGACTTTCCACCCTCTGAAGCAGGCGCTGTATCTCAATGCGTGATCGCACTCCTTTAAAAATCCCCGCACCAAGCATTAAACCAATCAGACCACCCAGGGCAAAGGCGGTGATCACCCATACCGACAGCGGTTGTGGTTGCATAACTACAAAACCGAAGGAAAGTGAAACCGACTCTGTATTGAAGAAAGAAAACAGAATGCCAACCAAAAAGATCAGTAGGAGAAAAATCCATGAGCATATACGTAACAGTCTGTGCATGAACGATGACCTCGATTCACTGGCTACTTATTCTACACTGCCAGAATGTAAAAAACGGCAGTATCCTTGCGAATACGCCGTTTTCTATAAAACTACCACGACCACATCAAAATCGACTGGCGTCGAAATCAGGGATGCGTATCCAGACTGAGATTCACTCTGTCACGCAGCTCCTTGCCTGGCTTGAAATGAGGTACATATTTGCCGTTGAGAGAAACCGGAGTTCCTGTCTTTGGATTACGTCCTACACGAGGAATTCGGTAGTGCAGCGAGAAACTGCCGAATCCTCGTATTTCAATTCGACCACCTTCCGACAATACCTGAGACATATATTCAATCATTGCCTTAACTGACAGTTCGACATCCTTCGATGACAACTGACTTTGCTTTCCTGCAATTCGATCAATAAGTTCAGACTTCGTCATGGCCTATTCCTTGTGTACATAGGAAGTGTAAAAAGCTGCGATCTGGAACAACACTGCAACCCGAAACAAGCACTCGCAGATATTACTTCTTATCCATCTGTGCCTTGATCAGATCGCCGATGGTAGTCGGTGCAGTCGACGTCGGCTCCTGATTTTTGTGTTCCTGAATTGCTGACTTCTCGTCATCAATCTCGATCGCCTTGATAGAGAGGCCAAGCACTCTGCTTTTGCGATCAACACTGATTACCTTGACCTCAACTTCATCGCCTTCTTTCAATGCATTTCTGGCATCTTCGACCTTATCTCTGCTGATCTCCGAAGCACGCAACACACCCTCAACACCATTGGTCAAAGCAATATTAGCCGCTTTTGCGTCTACTGAAGTAACAACACCTTTAACGATGCTGCCTTTCTCGAACTCACCAACATAGCTTACGAACGGATCGTCTGACAGTTGTTTGATACCCAGAGAGATGCGCTCGCGCTCGGAGTCTATAGATAGAATGACTGTCTCGATTTCATCACCCTTCTTGTAGGTACGAACGGCTTCTTCGCCAGGCTCATCCCATGAGATGTCTGATAAGTGCACCAAACCATCGATGTTGCCATCGAGACCGATGAAGATGCCGAAGTCCGTGATGGACTTGATGCTGCCACTGATCTTGTCGCCCTTCTTGAAGCTCTCGGCAAAACGATCCCACGGATTCTGGAAACATTGCTTGATGCCCAGAGAAATACGACGTCTTTCTTCGTCGATGTCCAGAACCATCACATCTACGACATCTCCCAATTGCACGACTTTGGATGGATGAACATTCTTGTTCGTCCAGTCCATTTCGGACACGTGCACCAGACCTTCTACGCCCTGCTCCAATTCGGCAAAGCAACCGTAATCGGTCAGGTTGGTGACAGTTGCCTTGACCACGGATTTCTCCGGGTAACGGGCCTTGATTGCTACCCATGGATCTTCGCCGAGCTGTTTCAGGCCGAGAGAAACACGATTGCGCTCGCGGTCGTACTTCAGAATCTTGACTTGAATCTCGTCGCCAACATTCACGATCTCGCTTGGGTGCTTGATACGCTTCCAGGACATGTCGGTAATGTGCAACAGACCATCCACGCCACCCAGATCCACGAAAGCACCGTAATCGGTGAGGTTCTTGACCACACCCTTGACAGACATGCCTTCCTGCAGAGCAGCCAGCAGTTCATCACGCTCTTCGGTGCTGACAGCTTCCAGCACTGCGCGACGTGAAACCACCACGTTGTTGCGCTTCTGATCAAGCTTGATCAGTTTGAATTCCAGTTCCTGACCTTCCAGGTGGGTCGTGTCGCGGATTGGGCGCACGTCAACCAATGAGCCTGGGAGGAAGGCACGGATATTGTTCAGATCAACAGTAAAGCCACCTTTGACCTTGCCGTTGATAACACCCATGACCACTTCGTTCTTCTCGAACGCTGCTTCCAGATCCATCCAGGACTCGGCACGCTTGGCCTTCTCTCTGGACAGACGTGTCTCACCGAAGCCGTCTTCGACGGATTCGAGAGCAACTTTCACTGAATCACCAATTGACAATGAGAACGTGCCGTCTTCATTGATAAACTGACTTCTCGGGATAACGCCTTCGGACTTCAGACCCGCGTGGACGGTTACCCAATCCGAGTCGATGTCGATAATCACACCAGTGACGATGGCACCTGGTGTCATGTCAATGTCATTCAAACTCTGTTCAAACAATTCAGCGAAACTTTCAGTCATCATTTTTTCCATACATTTCAGGTTATACCGTATGCCAGCTCATACGGGGCCATTATTAAAAGCGCCGAACCTGACATATGCCGGGGAGTCAGAAACGGAGCCATAAAAACACTTCAAGAATCTTCAGTTACAGACGCTGACGGACCACATCCAGAACACGTGCTACCACCTGTTCTATGCCAATCCCAGTAGTGTCCACCAGAACAGCATCTTCTGCCGGCCTGAGCGGCGATACGCTGCGGTTGGTGTCCCGCTCATCACGCGCACGGATATCCAGAAAAAGGTCGGAGAGGTTAACATCAATCCCCTTATCAATCAACTGGTTATAACGTCTGTTTGCGCGTTCCTGAGCGGACGCTGTCAGAAATACCTTCACCTGAGCATCCGGGAAGACTACGGTCCCCATATCTCTACCATCGGCGACCAGCCCTGGCATGCGACGGAAGGCCTGTTGACGCGCCAATAATCCACGGCGCACTTGCGGATGCACCGCGACCTCAGAAGCAAGCGCGCCACCGCTTTCCTGACGCAATTCTGCTGAAACCTCCTGACCATCAAGCCAGACAGCGCCCTCCTCTGGGCCAAAACTGATCTGCATGCTGTCAACAAGTGGCAGCAAGGCACTTTCATCGGAGGTCGATACACCAGCGTTCCGAGCAGCAAGACCCAGTAATCTGTAGAGCGCACCACTATCAAGATAGTGCCAACCTAATTCTCTGGCCACACGAATACTTACAGTGCCCTTGCCAGAGCCCCCAGGACCATCGATCGTGAGCACCGGAGCGAGCTTCGACACCCCATCAGAATCCACTTCAAGGCCTCGCTCATGATTGCCGCCGCCAGACATAAAGTGCTTGCTAATGAAATGGTTGCGCGCATTTCTTGCGGATTCGAAAGAGGATTTCATCAGGTCACCATCACTCTCTGCCAACGCCCTTCGCATACGGGCCAACTCTTCGGTATAAGCATCAAGCACGGCAATTGTTGCAGGTGCATTGGCCAGGAAAATATCTCTCCACATGGTTGGATCGCTGGATGCTATGCGGGTAAATCCTGCGAAACCTCCTGCCGCATAGCGAAAAATGTCGTCAGTCTTCTGCTGGCGCACCAAGGTATTGATGAGAGAGTAAGCGAGCAAATGGGGAAGATGGCTGGTCGCTGCCAGAACTGCGTCATGATCATCGACGCTCATCTGATGGACATCAGAGCCCAGCGCCTCCCACAGTGACGTGATGATGCGCACATAGTTGGGGTCAGTCTCAGCTAGCGGTGTAAGAATCACCTTGCGTTCATTGAAGAGATTTTCTGTGGACGCCTCGTATCCACTTTGTTCGGAACCGGCAATCGGATGCGCAGGAACAAACTGCCTGCAATCGTCGCCGAAAATTGCTCGAAAATCCCCCACCACACTGCCTTTCACGCTCGCGACGTCGGTAATGATCGTGTCGTCGCGAACAGTGCTTTGCAGTTCCTTCAGAATGCGCCTGACGGTCAGCGTCGGCACTGCAATCAGGATGATGTCAGCCTTGCATGCCAGACTGGCGACGTCAGTGGTCCACTCATCGATAACACCATCTGCGAGAGCCTGCCGCAATGGCAGATCATCACGACCACAGGCATAGATGGCACGACAAAGATTGCGATTGCGCAAACCTCTTGCCACCGAGCCACCTATGAGACCCAGACCAACGATGAGAACTGATTTGTTTTCAAGCAAATTCAATGTGTTATCCCGCAGCCATAGGGTAAGAACCCAGGTTCTTGATCTTGACAGCTCGACCTTGCAACTGGGCAAAGACATTCTGCACGGCAGGATCCTCGCAGTGCCCCTCAAAGTCGATGAAGAATACGTAAGCCCAGATACTATCCCTCGCGGGACGCGTTTCAATCTTGGTCAGACTGACCTGTTGTTTCTCGAACGGCTCCAACACCCTGAAAAGAGCACCGGGCTTGTTCTCCGTATAAACCAGGATGGATGTCTTGTCGCGTCCTGTCGGCGTCGGTGGCGCTTGCTCGCGGGACAGCACCAAAAACCGGGTGCTGTTGTTGTACTGATCCTGAATGCATTTCGTCTGAATACGAAGTCCATAGAGCTCAGCAGCACGCTCACCGGCAATGGCCGCCGTATGCGGATCCTCGGCTGCCAGCCGCGCCGCCTCGGCATTGCTACTGACCTCTTGTTTGTCAACGTGCGGCCAATGTTCTTTCAGCCAACGACGGCACTGAGCAAGAGATTGCCGGTGAGACACAATACGGGTAATACCGTCAGCGACTGCATCCTTTCTAAGAAGGAAATTGTGTTCGATGGGGATCACCACTTCGGCCACGATATGTAGCGAAGTATCGACGAGGCAGTCCTGTGTGTTGTTGACAGCACCTTCAGTAGAGTTCTCCACCGGCACAACGCCAAAGCGGGCTCTGGCTGCCTCTACCTCGACAAATACATCATCTATGGTTGCCACGCAGAGCTTGACAACATCCGGGCCAAAATGCCTGTCCACCGCTGACTGGGAGAACGTCCCCAGTGGCCCCAGAAAGGCAACGACATCCTTGTTACCTGATGAATTGATACTTGCTGGTTCAGTCACGCGCAATGATTCCAGAGATATCGGCCAACGGGGCGGGGGCAACCGCCCCCCTATTCTTCGGAATTGCCTTCATCACTTTGCGGCTCAGAGTCGATCTCTTCTTCGGAGTGCAATGGCACTTCTGGTTCTTCAACCTGCTCCAGCCCGACCAGTTTTTCGTCTGCTTTGAGTTTGATCAGTCGCACGCCCTGGGTATTCCTGCCCTGCACCGATATTTCATCGACGCGGGTTCGCACCAGAGTGCCGCGATCAGAAATCAACATGATCTCTTCGCCATCCGCCACTTGCACGGCACCCACTACTCGGCCGTTGCGCTCACTCGTCTGCATTCCAATCACACCCTGGCCACCACGACCGTAGAGCGGAAAGTCGTCATTGTGAGTACGTTTGCCGTAGCCGTTCTCGCTGACCGTCAGTACCTGCTTGCCATCCTCGGGAATGATCAGAGCAATCATTTCATGTCCTGCGGCCAGTCTGATTCCGCGGACTCCGCGTGCAGTTCGACCCATCTCTCGAACATCGGTCTCGCGGAAGCGGATCATCTTGCCACTGGTACTGCACAGCATGATGTCGCGCTGCCCGTCAGTCTCGGCTGTACCAATCAGAGTGTCTCCCTCATCCAGCTCAATCGCACGCAAACCGACGCTTCTCTGTCTGGAGAAATTCTTCAGAGATGTCTTCTTCACAGTACCCTGTGCGGTCGCCATGAAAACGAAATGTCCCTCTGTGTATTCCTTGATTGGCAACAGACTGGTGATATGCTCGCCCTCTTCCAGTGGCAGGATATTCACTATCGGTTTGCCTCTGGAAGTACGGCTCGCCAACGGAATATTGAACACACGGAGCCAGTAAACCTTGCCTGCACTGGTGAAGCACAGCAGTGTATCGTGGCTGCTGGCAATCAACAGATGTTCCACGACGTCCTCGTCCTTCACGGAGGCGGCCGCCTTGCCCATGCCACCACGGCGCTGCGCCTGGTAGTCCGACAGCGGTTGGGATTTTGCGTAACCGCTACGGGAAATCGTTACAACCCTGTCCTCTACCGTAATCAGATCTTCCATGGAAAGGTCAAGCTGGGACGTGATGATCTCTGTCTTGCGGTTGTCGCCATAGTTCTCGCGCACCTGCGCCAGCTCTTCGCGGACCACGTTGAAAAGACGCACTTCGCTGCCCAGAATGTCGAGGTAATCGGCTATCTGACGGAGCAGTTCCTGATAGTCACTGATCAGCTTTTCCTGCTCCAGGCCAGTCAAACGGTGGAGTCGCAGCTCGAGTATGGCCTGAGCCTGGGCTGGTGAGAGGTAGTAATCTTCTCCTCTCATGCCGAACTCGATCGCCAACTCTTCCGGACGGCACGCATCCGCGCCTGCCTCACCTAACAACTGCAGCACACTGGCGGCATGCCAGGAGCGCACCAGCAATTTCTCTTTAGCTTCAGTTGTACTCGGCGATTCCTTGATAAGCGCTATGACGGCATCGATGTTCGCCAGGGCGATAGCGAGACCTTCAAGAATATGCCCCTTCTCGCGCGCCTTGCGCAACAGGAAGACTGTTCTGCGAGTCACCACTTCACGACGGTGACGGATAAAGGACTGGATGATTTCCTTCAAGTTGAGCAGTTTTGGTTGACCATCAACGAGTGCAACCATGTTGATGCCAAAGACAGACTGCATCTGGGTTTGCGCGTAGAGGTTGTTCAATACCACTTCGCCCACTTCACCCCGGCGCAATTCAATCACGATGCGCATCCCGTCCTTGTCGGACTCGTCACGCAGTTCGGAGATACCTTCCAGCTTCTTTTCCTTGACCAGTTCGGCGATACGCTCGATCAATCGCGCCTTGTTGAGCTGATAGGGAATCTCCGTAACGATGATAGTCTGTCGATTGGTCTTCTCATCTTCGATGATCTCGGCTCGGGCACGCAGATAGATTCGCCCGCGTCCGGTCTTGTATGCTTCGATAATGCCCGCGCGCCCGTTGATGATGGCGGCAGTCGGGAAGTCAGGGCCTGTGATGTGCTCCATGAGCTCATCGATGGTGATGTCTTCGTTATCGAGCAGTGCGACACAGGCATCAATCACTTCGCGCAGATTGTGCGGAGGAATATTCGTGGCCATACCCACAGCAATACCGGAGGAGCCATTGATAAGGAGGTTGGGAATCTGGGTCGGGAACACATCGGGAATCTGTTCAGTCCCGTCGTAGTTATCCGAGAAGTCCACAGTTTCCTTGTCAAGATCAGCCATCAGATCATGGGCGATCTTCGCCATGCGGATTTCGGTATAACGCATTGCTGCTGCAGCATCGCCATCAACAGAGCCAAAGTTGCCTTGACCATCTACCAGTGTGTAGCGGAGAGAGAAATCCTGGGCCATACGCACAATGGTGTCATACACAGCTGTGTCGCCGTGGGGATGGTATTTACCGATGACATCACCCACTACACGGGCTGATTTCTTGTAGGGCTTGTTATAGTCATTGGAGAGCACATTCATCGCGAAGAGAACACGCCTGTGCACTGGTTTGAGCCCATCGCGCACATCGGGCAGCGCCCTTCCGACAATTACGCTCATTGCGTAGGCCAGATAGGACTCCCGCATTTCACTTTCGAGAGAAACGGGCAGTACCTGTTTTGCTATATCAGACATAAAAACCTAATCCCCAAGCAGCAAGCAGAGCCACGTAAGCAGCCCCGAAAAAGGGTAAAATCCGACCCCTGCAAAAGTCGGCAATGGTATCACGAACTAATGACCAACTGACACCCAAAAACACGTTTTGAGGCCCGTGGAGCGATTTGCCTGCGATCTGGCAACAGGCTGTCCGGACATCCCTGTTCCCACCCTGAGCGCCTCGTTGGAAGCCAGTCGCGCTATCCTTGCGCGGACGGGCTATTTCATTTTGCATTCGCTATAATCGCGTCCTTTTTACAGCCATCAGCGAGACCATGACAGTGCAGCCTGGAAACCCCACTGAAATCGATCTGCTCATCCACGCCCGTTGGGTCATTCCTGTAAGCAGCGAACAATCTGTACTGGATGCCCACTGTGTCGCTGTCGATTCAGGGCTGATTGTAGAGATTCTGCCATCCGATACTGCACGTCAGTTTTATCTACCAAAAAACGAGGTAGTGCTGGCAAATCATGTCCTGATCCCTGGTCTTGTGAACGCCCATGGCCACGCGGCCATGACACTGCTGCGTGGTGCTGCCGACGACATGCCCCTGCACACCTGGCTGCATGACTATATCTGGCCATTGGAAGGTCGCTGGGTCAGCGAGGAATTCGTCCATCAGGGCACTCAACTGGCCATCGCCGAAATGCTGCTGTCCGGCACCACCTGTTTTGCTGACATGTATTTTTTCCCGGACGCTGCCGCCAGAGCAGCCAAGGATGCCGGAATACGGGCTCAACTGGCTGCGCCGGTACTGGATTTCCCGACAATCTGGGCGACTGATGCTGACGACTACATCGTCAAGGCAACCCAACTGCATGACAGCTATCGCAACCACTCACTGATCAGTGTTGCATTCGGTCCTCACGCTCCCTATACGGTTTCTGACGCGCCGTTGCGCAAGATAGCCACTCTGGCAGAAGAGATGGATGTGCCTATCCACATGCATATCCACGAAACCGCACAGGAAGTCAGTGATGCCGTCACAGCAACCGGCAAGAGACCCCTGCAGAGGCTTGTTGATCTCGGCCTGGTCTCCCCTCGACTACTATGCGTTCATGCCACTCAGCTCACGGATACGGAAATCGCATTACTGGCGGAAACCGGAGCCAGTGTCGTTCATTGCCCTGAATCAAATCTCAAGCTCGCGAGCGGTTTCTGCCCGACGGGCAAGCTTGCGAAGGCCGGCGTGAACATCGCGCTGGGCACCGACGGCGCAGCCAGCAACAACGATCTCGACATGTTCTCGGAAATGCGTACTGCTGCTCTGCTGGCCAAGGCTGTAGCAGGTGATGCCAGCGCCATTCCTGCACTGCAGGCACTGCAGATCGCCACTATCAATGGCGCAAAAGCTCTGGGCATGGACGACAAAATCGGATCACTGGAAGCAGGTAAGTACGCAGACATCGTGGCAGTAGACATGCAGACCATCAACGCCATACCTCTCTACAGCCCCTTATCTCACCTGACCTACAGCACCAACAGCAGCCAGGTCAGCCACGTCTGGGTAGCCGGCAAATTGCTGGTCGACAATCGTCAACTCACCACTCTCGACCTGGACCTGCTGCGCACGCAAACAGCCGCATGGCAGACGCGCATCCAGAGCGGAACGGAAAACTGAACCGGGACATACTCATGACAATCGGACAGCACAATACGCCCAACAGCGATCAGGCCGAGATTCGCAAATTCGAGGCATTGGCTTCACGCTGGTGGGACCCCAACAGCGAGTTCAAACCCCTTCACGAAATCAATCCGTTACGCATGGGTTTCATCAGCAGCAAGGTCAACCTGGCCGGCAGGGACGTTGTCGATGTCGGTTGCGGCGGCGGCATCCTGAGTGAGGCCATGGCCCGCCAGGGAGCCCATGTCACCGCCATCGATCTGGCCGAAGCCTCTCTCGCCGTTGCCCGACTGCATCAACTGGAAAGCGGTCTGGTCATACGCTACGAAAATATCTCGACTGAGGACCTTGCCCGCCGCGAACCCGGCCGCTATGACGTAGTCACATGCCTGGAAATGCTGGAGCACGTGCCGGACCCACGGGCAGTGGTCGCTGCCTGCGCGGCCCTTGTCAAACCTGGCGGACACCTGTTTTTTTCGACCATCAATCGCAATCCCAAGGCTTATGTCTTTGCAATTGTCGGCGCGGAATACGTCCTCAACCTGCTGCCTCGGGGCACGCATGACTACGCCAAATTCATCAAACCGTCCGAGCTCGCTGCCTGGTGTCGGGATAATGATCTGGAAGCAGGTGAATTGACCGGGATGGGCTACAACCCGATTACCCGCCGCTACACCCTGCATACGAATGTCGACGTCAATTACCTTGCTCACTACACCAGTCCAGCCGCTGTATAAGCGACTGGGAACTCTCGGAACCAGAAATCGATATGCAGACCCCCTCCTCAAACTCCATCAACAGTATGCTGTTCGATCTCGACGGCACCTTGGTCGATACCGCTGAAGATTTCGCCAAAGTGCTGGATCTCATGACCAGCATCGCGGGCCTGCCCCCCGTTCCGCAGGCGGCGGTGCATCAGACAGTCTCCAGCGGCGCACGAGCACTGGTGGAGCTCGCATTCGGTATCGACAGCACCGCTCACGATTTCAAGGCACTGCACAGCACATTGCTGTCTCTGTATGGGCAGCAGGTTGCCCAGACCAGAGCAAGACTTTATCCCACCATGGATAAACTACTGACCCTTCTTGAGGAACGTGGCATCAAGTGGGGCATTGTCACCAACAAGCCGGAACAGTACAGCATCCCCCTGCTGCGCAACCTTGGCCTGCTGGAGCGCTGCCAAACCCTCATATGTCCGGAACATGTGACTTATACCAAACCACATCCAGAACCCCTGTTGCTGGCCTGCACTCAGCTCGGCTGTGCTCCGGAACAATCTGTATACGTAGGTGATCATCCACGTGACATCACAGCCGGAAGGGAGGCAGGCATGCATACCATTGCTGCGGCGTATGGTTATCTGCCATCTTCTCCCGCCATTGCAACATGGCAGGCGGATATGATCGTCTCGGATGTGGAAGGCATTATTCAATGGCTGGAGTCCGCGACTGCCAAACAACAACATCTGTAATCATCAATACCAGTAACGGAACAGCGCATGGAAAACTACACTGCAGCACCTGACCTCTTGAAAGCCAAGACCATCCTCGTCACTGGCGCCGGCGATGGCATTGGCCGTACTGCCGCCCTCACCTATGCTCAACATGGAGCAACGGTCATCCTCCTCGGACGCACAGTCGCAAAACTCGAAAAGGTTTATGACGAAATAATGACCATCAGTGCTCCGGAACCCATCATCCACCCTTTGGATCTGCAGAATGCCAGTGATGAGGACTACAGGATTCTTGGTGACAACATTCTGGAGCAATGTGGACAACTGGATGGTCTGCTCCACAACGCTGCCATTCTGGGGCCGCGCACACCAATCCAGTTCTATCCCGTCGACTCGTGGATGCAACTGATGCAGGTCAACGTCAACGCCCCGTTCATGATGACGCGTGCTCTTTTGCCGGCTCTGCAGGCAGCGCCGGAAGCGAGCGTGATCTTCACTTCGTCCAGTGTGGGCAGAAAGGGGCGAGCCTATTGGGGAGCCTACTCGGTAAGCAAGTTCGCTGTGGAAGGTTTCATGCAGGTGCTGTCAGACGAGTTGCGACAGACCAGTTCTATTCGCGTGAACAGTATCGACCCTGGCGCAACCCGGACAGCAATGCGCAAGGCCGCTTACCCCGCCGAAGATCCATATACCCTGAAAGGCCCCGAAGATCTGATGCCACTCTACCTCTATCTCATGGGCTCCGACAGCAAGTCCGTCACAGGCCAGGCTTTGACTGCCTGAGGATCTTCGTTTTCCATAATGCCACCGATCTCCCCACCCTGCACATCACCCCCCACGTCAGAAATCCGACACTCTGCCCGGACTACAGCGGCAAAGCGACAAAATTTGCCGCTCATGTGGTCGGAGCGGCAATGCCAAAACCGTCTGCCATACTCCGACATAACAGAGCGGTCTAAAACAACCCTTTGTTTTAACTATTAAAATTACTTGATGCCAACTCTTGGCATGATACTCGCTATAGCCCTTGTGGACACTTAATTCAGGAAGTCTCCGGGGCGTGCTGCTCAATCACAGCCTCTGGATACAGGAGCTAATACCCGATGGCGACGCCACTACAATCCTCGAACACTATCGATTTCAACAGTGCGCGAATCAGCCTTGGCAGGCCTCATATCACTCCAGAGGAAAGACCTCAGGAGAATTACAGCGAGCGCCGCTACAAAATGGCCTCCAGTTTGCAGACTACTCTCGATATCGAGAAACTACTGCACCTGTTTCACCATGAGTTGCCGGAGAGCGTGGAGCTGGACGGACTCCAGTACGTCAATGAGCACCAGCAACTGCAAATTCTTGCCGGTCGCAAGGCATCGCACAGTTGCGGCTACCGCCTGATCACTGCACAGGACCACCTGGGTGAAATTGTGTTCTATCGCAGCACACGCTTCTCCGATCAGAACATGGAAGCGATAGAGATCATGCTGAGCGCTCTGATTTGCCCTCTGCGCAACGCACTTCTGTATCGCGACGCTCTGATGGCATCTCTGACTGATCCCTTGACGGGTGCGGGCAACAGAATCGCCCTGAGCAATGCACTTCAGCGGGAAATCAGTCTGTCACGACGTCATCATCACTCGCTCTCTCTGTTGGTACTGGACATCGACAAGTTCAAGAGCATCAATGACCGGCTCGGTCACAGCGCAGGCGACAAAGTACTGAAGGAATTGGTTGTCACTCTCTCTCAGGTCAATCGCAACACGGATCTCAGTTTCCGCTACGGCGGCGAAGAGTTTGTGGTGCTGCTCAATCAGACCAATGCAGAAGGGGCGTTGGTCATTGCAGAGCGTATGCGGATTGCGGTGGAAAATATGGAGATCATGGTTGGGGAACATCCTGTGCGGATCTCGGTGAGCATCGGTGTGACCACTTTCTGCGAAACCGACACGCCAGAGTCGCTGTTCAACCGTGCAGACAAGGCCCTTTACCTTATCAAGAGCGCTGGTGGCAACAAGGTCATCGGACTCTGAACATAGCTCGCACAAACAACAAGTCACACAATCAAGGAGTCAATCATGGTCGTATCAGTGCAGGCACAAGCGCAGCCGGATATCGCTGCCGACAATGTCAGAGCGATCACGCAGAGAGATTTGCTTGCGGATGAAAAATCAGACCTGCGCATGCAACTGAACGAAGCGCTCCAGTCTTCGTTGGAACTGAATACGCTGCTTGCTGTTTTCCTGGAAAGAATCAGCACGACAGTCAAACTCGACGGCATTCAATACAGCAACGATGAACAAGGAATCAAGACAACTATCGCAAAGCAGTCATCTCACAGTTGCGGTTATCGTCTGATCACCACCGAGGACAAACTTGGCGAAATAATCTTCAAGCGCAGCAGAAAATTCAACGAAAAAGAATTGAGCATTCTGGAGTCCCTGTTGCCCACACTCTTTTATCCGCTGCGTAATGCATTGAGCTATACCAAAGCAGTCAACGCCGCGTTTCAGGATACTCTGACAGGTGCACGTAATATCAGCACACTGCAACGTACGCTGGACCGCGAAGTCAATCTGTCCAAACGCCACAACCAGCCCCTTGCAATACTTTTGATTGATGTGGATCGCGTGACTGCACTGAATATTTCCTACGGCCATGCAATCGGAGACAGTATTCTAAAATCTCTTTCGAGCAGGATCGTGCAGTTGTGCCGCACAACCGACGCCGTCTTTCGCTACGAGGACGATCAGTTCCTGGTTCTCCTTTCCAACACTGACAAGGAAGGCGCCAAAGTAATTGCGACACGTATACGCAAGAGCGCGGCAAGCATGAAGCTGCCGGAACTGGACGAAGGTGATGATGTGCAAAAATCGTTGTTGACAGTCAGTTTTGGCATCAGCACGCTGACAGGCACCGATTCGAGCAGTAGTCTGATTGAGCGTGCATCCAGAGCTCTGTTCAGTGCAAAACGCCTCGGCAAGAACCTGATTCACAGCTGAGAACGCAAGCGCCATCAGCACAACAGCGCTGATGGTGAGTTATGCCAGATCTCAAGAAACTTTCAACCTGACCGAAAAAATTCAGCGCCTTACAGGCATGACTTTTTTCGGACGTATGTTCAGTGGCAAATTGACAGCTTTGTAGAGAAGAGCCATTTCTTCCTTCGGAAGTTCGAAAAAATCGCCCTTCTTCACCTTGCTGGGAATAAAGATCGGGCCGTAGCGTACACGCTTCAGACGACTCACTCGAATCCCCTGTGACTCCCACAATTTTCGCACCTCACGATTACGCCCTTCCATCAGCACCACGTGATACCAGCGGTTGGCGCCTTCGCCTGCGAAATATCGGATGTCAGTGAAGCGACACAGGTGGTCATCGATCATCACGCCTTTCATCATGTTATCGATCACTTCCTGAGTCACGTCTCCCATGACACGCACCGCGTATTCACGATCAATATTCGATGAAGGATGCATGAGACGATTGGCAAGCTCACCATCGGTGGTGAACAACAGCAGACCACTGGTATTGATATCGAGGCGACCGATGGCAACCCAGCGACCGTGAGTGATCTTCGGCAGTTTGTCGAACACAGACGCCCTGCCCTCCGGGTCCTTTCGCGAACAGATTTCGTCTTCGGGTTTGTTGTAAAGCAGCACGCGCTGCATTTCGGTGACAGCGCTGTTGGGATTGACCTTCTTGCCATCCACCAGCAGGGCGTCGCCCTTGCTGACGCGATCGCCGATAGTCGCGACAATGCCGTTGATCTTCACACGCCCCTGCTTGATCCACTCTTCAAGTTCGCGGCGTGAACCGAAGCCCGCACGGGCCAACACCTTCTGTATTTTTTCATCCATCTTTTTCTCCGCTGTCTCTCGACATGTCTGAGGATGACTCTTCCGGATGAAGAGTCACGGGGTACTGCGCTGAGGCTGATTCATTCAGCCCTTTTCATCTTCGTTCTTCTCTATCACTTTTTCATCGCCAGTGACTTGCTCTTCCACACTTTCTCCACCAACGACGTCTTCTTCGTCCACGTCGAACGACTCGTCACTCTTTCGCGAGAACTGGCCAATACCAAGAATTTCGTCGAGAGGGCGCTTGGCCAACGCGATAGCCTCTTCCTCGTCGAGGTAGTTGTCATCATCGGGGTCCAACACGCCGGAATCTTCGCCATCGCGTTCGTCTTCGTCATCTTCACTCGGTTCCGGAGGCAGATCCAGCACACGCATACCTGCCATATCATCATCGTCCAGCGCGAGTTCGGGATTGAGTTTGTCAAGATCACGGATTTCCGAAAGTGGCGGCAGTTCCTGCAAACTCTTGAGATTGAAATAGTCGAGAAACTGTCGAGTAGTTGCGAACATTGCCGGTCGACCCGGCACATCGCGATGACCGACTACGCGAACCCACTCACGATCCAGCAACGTGCGAATGATGGTAGAACTGACGCTCACCCCACGAATCTCTTCAATGTCGCCACGAGTAATCGGTTGCCGATATGCAATCAGTGCAAGTGTCTCCAGCAATGCTCTCGTGTAGCGCTGCGGACGCTCTTCCCAGAGTCGCGACACCCAGGAACTGAGTTCCTGTCGTACCTGGAAACGAAAACCGGAGGCGACTTCCTTCAGTTCAAAACCTCGGCCCTCGGTATCAGCCGCAACCGCAGCCAGCGCTGCCAGCAATTCCTCATTGGACGGGCGTTCCTCTTCCAGAAAAACTTCTGCAATTGCGTTGAGGGACATCGGTTTGCCAGCGGCGAGCAACAAACCTTCAATAATCTGCTTGAGTTTGTTATCTGTCTCGTTCATTCACTGCGTGCCTTCAAATGTATGGGCCCAAACGGTTCGCTCTGGATTATTTCGATCAGGGCGTCCTTCATGAGTTCCATGATTGCCAGAAAGGTGACCACAACACCCAGCCTTCCTTCTTCCCGCATCAGCAGCGAGACCAGCGGCACAAACCGCTGACTCGACAGTCGTACCAGAATTTCCGACATTTTCTCGCGGGTCGATAACGTCTCGCGCTGCACCTGGTGATGTTCGAACATGTCCGAGCGGCGCAGCACAATGGCGAGAGAGATCAGAATTTCGCGCAGCTCCACGACAGGTTCTGGCGAGTTGCGTTCCATCTGCGGAGTCTCGGCACCTGCAGTGTAAAGATCGCGCTCAAGGCGTGGCAACTCGTCCATATCTTCCGCAGCTTTCTTGTAGCGCTCGTATTCCTGCAGGCGGCGGATCAGTTGTGCGCGCGGGTCTGCTTCATCTTCCTCATCAGCGCTGCTGCGCGGCAACAGCATGCGCGACTTGATCTCGGCCAGCATGGCCGCCATCACCAGATATTCAGCGGCCAGTTCGAACTGACTGGCTTCCATGAGATCCACGTAAGCCATGTACTGATCCGTAATCTCGGCCACGTTGATATCCAGAATGTCGATGTTCTGGCGCTTGATCAGATACAGCAGCAGATCCAGTGGCCCTTCGAATGCCTCCAGGAAAACCTCGAGCGCATCGGGGGGAATGTAGAGATCCTGAGGCAGCTCGGTAAAAGCCTTGCCATCGACGAACGCGAAAGGCATCTCCTGTTGAGAACCATCTGCATTGCCATTGCTCGTGCCCTCTGTCAAGGATCTGCGCATCCCAGCAGTCATGCGACGGATGCGCGGTAAAGTAGTATCCGCAGCCTGCTCCTGCGCATCTGCCTCCACTTCATCCACTGCTGCTGGCACCAATTCGTCACCCGTCACTTTGCATCCACCTGTGTTGCATCAATGTTCCATCAATAACTCATCGATAGTTCAATCCCATCGCCTGTCGAACATCCTGCAACGTTCGCCCGGCACATTCACGCGCGGCCTCGTTGCCCGCCGCCATGATCGCCTTGACGGCACCTGGATCTTTCTCATAGACACTCGCCATGACCTGAATCGGTTCGATCTCGGCAATCACCGCATCAATCACCGGCTTCTTGCATTCCAGACAACCAATGCCCGCGCTACGGCATCCTGACTGTACCCAGGCGCGCGTGGTGTCGTCCGAGTACACTTCGTGCAACTGCCACACCGGACATTTTTCGGGTGTGCCCGGATCTGTCCTGCGGACGCGGGCCGGGTCGGTCGGCATGGTGAAAATCCTCTTCTGCACCTGGTCAACCGGCTCGCGCAGGGAGATCGTGTTGTTGTATGACTTGGACATCTTCTGGCCGTCCAGTCCCGGCATCTTCGCTGCGGGAGTCAGAAGAGCCTGTGGTTCAATAAGAATTGTCTTACCCGTTCCTTCGAGGAAACCTTGCAGGCGTTCCTTGTCTGCACCGGAAAGATTCTGCTGTTGCAGGATAAACTGGCGTGCGGCATCCAGTGCGTCTTGATTGCCCTGCTCCTGATAAGCTGTGCGATATCCGGAAAACTGCTTGCTCGCGCTCTTGCCCATCTTGCGCACTGCAGCCTCAGCCAGTTCGACGAAGTTCGGTTCACGACCATACATGTGATTGAAGCGGCGTGCGACTTCACGGGTCAGCTCCACGTGGGCGACCTGGTCTGCCCCAACGGGCACCATGCCTGCCTTGTAGATCAGGATGTCGGCGCTTTGCAGCAGCGGGTAGCCAAGAAAGCCATAAGTCTCCAGATCCTTGTCGCGCAGCTTGTCCTGTTGGTCCTTGTAGCTGGGCACACGCTCAAGCCAGCCCAGCGGAGTAATCATGGACAGCAGCAGATGCAGCTCGGCATGCTCAGGCACTCGGGATTGCACGAACAGCGCAGCCGCTTGCGGATCAACACCCACGGACAACCAGTCGATGACCATGTCAAAGACGCTCTCTTCGAGGATACGCGGATCACTGTAATGAGTGGTAAGGGCGTGCCAGTCGGCAACAAAGAAGAAACACTCGTATTCGTGCTGTAGTTTTACCCAATTTTTCAGGACGCCATGCAGGTGTCCGAGGTGTAACTTCCCTGTGGGGCGCATGCCGGACAGGACACGTTGCTGCGATTTGGCGATAGACAAACTTGCTCCCCTTTTTTGGGCTCTTTTCAAGGGCGGCATTATCGCAGATGGCCTGTTTGAATACGATTATTTTTCTGCCGTCAGCAGTGTGTTGCGCCGCAACTCACGCCCGCTGTGCCGCCTGCGACTGACTATTGAAATGGAGCTGGATCACCCTTGCCGACCCGCACCACCTCTACAGCACCATCCACCAGATCAATGACAGTGGTGGGCTCCAGGCCACAGGCACCACTATCGATGATCAGGTCAACACTGCGTTCGAGCCTTTCGCGGATCTCGTGAATATCGATCAAAGGGTCGCTCTCGCCGGGCAGAATGAGACTGGTGCTCATGATCGGCTCGCCCAGTTCTGCCAGCAATGCCTGGGCCACAGCGTTGTTCGGCACGCGCAACCCGATGGTCTTGCGCTTGGGATGCATAAGTCGTCTGGGCACTTCAGCGGTCGCCGTCAGAATGAAGGTATACGGTCCGGGGGTGTAGGCTTTCAGTAGCCGATAGGCGCTATTGGGAACCTTGGCATACGTCGCGATGGATGAAAGATCAGCGCATACCAGCGTCAAATTGTGGCGATCATCCAGTTGTCGGATACGGCGAATGCGTTCAATCGCATCCTTGTCGCCAATATGACAACCGAAGGCATACGTGGAATCCGTGGGGTAGACAATCACCCCACCGGCGAGCAGCTCCTTGACCGCCTGTTTGATCAGTCTGGGTTCGGGGTTTTGAGAATGAATTTCGAGAAACTGCGCCATGAATTTCGTGCTGCCTTATGGATTGAAAAGTCTCCAGAGCGGACTTGCAATGGGGCGGAACAATAACAGACTGCCCCCTACAAATCGATTACCATAACAGCCTCGAAACCCGGAGATACCAAGAGGAAAATGACGAATGCTCTATGCCATTATCTGCGAAGATGTTCCCGACAGCCTGCTATTAAGGGTCGCGGCCCGGCCCGCACATCTTGAACGCCTGCAATCGATGTCCGCTCAGCACAGGATTATTCTCGCGGGCCCACATCCGGCAGTGGACAGCAACGATCCCGGCACGGCAGGATTCACAGGTAGTCTGATCGTCGCCAGCTTTGATTCACTGGAAGAGGCCCGTACCTGGGCAAACGAGGACCCCTATGTCACAGCTGGAGTATTCCGCAATGTTGTTGTAAAGCCCTTCAAGCAGGTTCTGCCCTGATGACCGACCGCTGGCGCGCTTCAGTTCGACGCGCCAGTCGGCCTCAAATCGGGAAAACCCTCATCCAGCACTGCATTCCATCGCGCCAGATCGGCTTGTTTGCGAACCATCAGTGCGCTCGTATCGCCACTGATGGTGATACTGCGAATAACATCGCCTCGGGTAATTCTGTAAACAGTTTCCAATCCGCTGGTTACCCTGCCAAATACAGAATGCTTACCGTCCAGATGTGGAGTTGCCACATGCGTGATGAAGAACTGACTGCCATCCGTGCCAGGGCCGCTGTTGGCCATGGACAGCGTGCCGGGACGGGTATGCTTGAGAATGGTCTCACCAGAGAACCGATAACCAGGACCTCCTGTACCGGTTCCCAGCGGATCGCCACCCTGGACCATGAAATTCCGTTCCACGCGGTGAAAGGTAAGTCCGTCAAAGAATCCACGCTGCGCCAGATTGACGAAACTGGCGACGGTCGTCGGTGCCGCCTGTTCGTTCAGTTCGACTTCCATTACACCCTTATCTGTGACAATGGACGCCATCAGATTCTGCGCATGCAGACCTTGCCCTGGCATTACAACAGCCAGCAGCACAAGACCCCGGATTATTTTTCGCATCAATGCAAACCTCACAAACAATCTGATTTTCACTCGAATCTTAGCCCGCAGAGCCGGATCTGGCCAACTTCACCAGCTCCGTTACCATGGGCTTCATGAAGAACAGCGACTCTGGCATTACCGCTACTGCGACACCAGCGGCACGTAACTGATCAGCAACGACCGGCCCTACAGCAGCAATACTGACTTTCGACAGTCCAGAAAGAAGGCGTTCTTCTATCCCTGCCTTACGTGCCACTTCCTGCAAACGAATGAACTGTGGCTGACTTGTAAACGTCATCATGGTGATCCGCCCCTCGGTCAGATCGTTGATGAGCTCCACTACCTTGTGTTCATCGGAGTCAGGAGCATAAATATAAGGTGCTACGCTGCTCACCAAGGCGCCTCTACTGTGCAGATAGCCTATGAGTAATTGATTTGGCTCCTCTCCATAGAGTTGTACCGCAACGCGTTTGTCCTGCAAGTCCAATTCATCAAGAGCTGCAATGATGCCCGGTGTGGTTGGCTCCTTGCCGAGCATATCCGGCTTCAGATCCAGCTCCTTGAGAGCTCGGCCAGGTTTCGGTCCACGGCATATCTTGCACACCTTGCCAAGACCCGCAATGAAGTCCTGCAAAAATCCACTTCTCTCGGCCACCCCACACAGCCTTCGCAAACCCTCTCCGGTCAACACAATCAGATAGTCAGGCGGATTGGCAATGAATTCACTCAACCAACGCTCAATGGGCACAGGATCCGGAGCATCCAATATGGACACCAGAGGCACCCGCAACACTTTCGCTCCGCGCCGTAACAACAGGTCCACCAGGATATCCAATTGGCGGCTTTCGGGTACTGCCACAACCTGACCTTCAAGGGCATTTGACGATTCGATGTCTTCAATCAAAAGAAAATTCCTGCGATTTTGGTGGGCTATCCCGACCATGAGGTGAGTTTGTGAAGCGTGTCACCACCGTTACAATAAATCCCGAAAAGATTTATGTGTTACTTTATTAGACCTTTATGTTACCATGCGCCCCGTTGCTTGATGAAGACAGGTAACACCAAATCAACTTTTTCATTAGGAACCAAAAATGAGTGATGTATTCGTTAATGCCCGTGCCGCGCTTGTATCAGTAGCAATTGTTGCTGCGTCTGTTGCCGTACCTTTCCTGACAATGCTTGCCGTTGCCTGATTCGGGGTCGGCCCTGGTGCCGAACAAAATCCTCCCAATCAGGGAACAGCTTATGCAAAGTTCACAACAAGAGCACGTTGACAACCAGATGTCCCGACATAAGACGGCGACCAACTTGGTCAAGGTCTCATGTCGGACATTTGCCTGATACAGAAAATTGCGAACGGTGCTGCTGTCGAACTCAGGATCTTTCGGCAACGCAAAAGTCTTCTAAAGAAACCATCAAGGCTTCTTGAGTTTGTCCACGAAATTGCACGGCTTGTGACGACTATCAAGCTGCTGCGCCACGATACCTTCCCACGCAGTCCTGCATGCACCCGGTGATCCCGGCATGCAAAACACTATGGTCCCATTGCTCAATCCCGCGAATGCGCGTGACTGTATTGTCGAATTGCCAATTTCGGCATGAGACAGATACCTGAACAGCTCACCAAATCCTTCTATATGCATCTCCAGTAGAGGAGTGACTGCCTTGACTGTGTTGTCTCGAAACGTGAAGCCCGTACCGCCGGTAAGGAGCACTGCCTGCACATTGTCATCGGCAATATGCGTGGCAACCGCTGCACGTAGTTTGTAGGTGTCATCCTTGATGATTTGTTTGCTGACCAGAATGTGTCCCGCCGCATTCACGCATTCAACCAGATAATTGCCGGACTTGTCCGTCTCCTCTGTCCGAGTATCAGAGACGGTTACGACGGCAATGCGAACCGGGGTGAAGACTGCCTTGCTATCAGATACGGTGATGCTCATATTTGAATCGGGACTCCATCAGAATTGTTGAATCAGAAATACTGAATGCGACAGGGGCACATGGATGGTCTTTGCCTATTCAGTCCATGACTTTTACTGCAGATGTCAGCCGCCAGTCATATTCATCAGGCGAATCGGCTGAGCGTAATCTTTTTCATAAAAATGGTGACGTTCAGGCTTCAGATCCATTGCCGCGACAATAGCCTGCTTGAGAGTTTCAATGTCATTGTTCTCACTGCGCAGGATCGCACGCAGATCCACCGAGTGTTCGTTGCCCAAACACAGCAGCAAACGTCCCTCCACTGTCACCCGCACCCTGTTGCAGTCGCTGCAGAAATTGTGACTGACCGGAGAGATGAAGCCGATGCGACTCTCATGCCCCGGAATCTTGTAATACTTCGAAGGACCAGCAGTCGACACAGTGCTTGGCAAAAGTTCGTAGCGGGTGGAGATGATCTCTCTCACCCAATCATTGCTGCATACCGTACTCTCGCGATCGTGGTCAGAAGCGTTGCCCAGTGGCATTTCTTCAATGAACGCGAGATCAACATTCCTGGCGAGAGCAAACTCAGTCAGAGCCAGCACTTCATCATCGTTGTAGCCTTTCATGATGACTGCATTCAGACGAATTCTCTCGAAGTTCTGCGCTCTGGCTGCCTCGATCCCCGCAAGCACACTCTCCAACTTGCCGACTCTGGAGATACGCCGGAATCGCTCCGCATCCAGACTATCTATGCTGATATTGATGCGGTTCACGCCAGCCGCACGCAGTGGTGCTGCGAACTTGTCGAGCTGTGCGCCATTGGTCGTCAGCAGCAGCTCCTTCAATCCATCCAGTTTGCCAAGCCTGTCAATCAGCGACATCACGTTGTTACGCACCAGCGGTTCACCACCTGTCAAACGGATCTTGTTGACGCCAAGCTCGGTGAACGCTTGCGCGATCAGGTAGATTTCTTCCAGGGACAGTACTTCGTTGCGCGGCAGGAAGGTCATGTCTTCCGTCATGCAATACACACAGCGGAAATCGCAGCGATCCGTAACCGACAGGCGAATATAGTCCACCCGCCGACCGAACTTGTCGATCAGCGCTGTGCTGCCTGCTGGCTGTATTGCTGTACTCATTTCACTTCCTCAAGAGAGAATTTGACTCTCTATGCAGACATCATTCGAGATAATGTCTTTCAAACTTTGCCCTGACCTCGGTTTTGAGCAACTTGCCAGTGGCAGTATGCGGAAGCGAGTCCACGAAGACAACATCGTCCGGGATCCACCACTTCGCGACCTTGTCATCGAGGAAGCCGATTATATCCTCTTTGCTGCAGTCTGCATCCGGCTTGCGCACAATCAGCAGCAATGGACGCTCATCCCATTTGGGATGCGCAATACCCACAACGCAGGCCTCGGCAACAGCCTTGTGTCCTACGGCATGATTCTCCAGCTCGATGGAGCTGATCCACTCGCCCCCCGACTTGATCACATCCTTGCTGCGATCCACGATCTGCATGTAACCGTCAGCATCGATCGTGGAGACATCTCCCGTATCGAACCAGCCGTCCCGGAATGCGGAGCGGTCATCGTTCTTGTAATAACCACTTGCGACCCAGGGACCTCTGACCATCAATTTGCCAAAGGTCTTGCCATCGTGCGGCAGCGCCTGATCCTGATCGTCGACGATCTTCATTTCCACGCCGAATACGGCCCGCCCCTGCTTCGACTGCACCCGAGCACGCGCTTCCTTGTCAGCCGCCATAAGGTACGGGGTTTTCGCACAAAGGCTGCCCATCGGACTCATCTCGGTCATGCCCCAGGCGTGGATCGGGAATACCCCGTACACATCCTGAAACTTCTCCATCATGGAGCGTGGCGCCGCAGAACCGCCGATGACCACGTTCTCGACACTGTCCAGATTCCCATTGATTGATTCAATGTAATTGAGCAGCCCCAGCCATACTGTGGGCACACCCAGCAGCGCACTGGCCTTCTCTGTGTCGATCAGTTCATAGAGCGAAGCGCCATCCATACCTGCTCCGGGGAAAATGATGCTGGAGCCGGCGATCGGCGAGCTGTAGGGAATGCCCCAGGCGCAGACATGAAACATTGGCACCACTGGCAGCACGCGCGACAACGGCCCCAGATTCAACGCCGACGATCGACACGCAGATACGGCATGAATCACTGTGGAGCGATGGGAATACATGACCCCTTTCGGATGGCCTGTCGTTCCCGAGGTATAACAAAGTCCTGCTGCTGTCTTCTCATCAAACTCAGGCCACGCGAAATCTTCTGAATGCGGCGCAATGAGATCTTCGTAACACATCAGGTTCGGCAGCGACGACGTCGGCATGTGCGCCTTGTCCGTCATCACGACAAAACCTTTCACCACCGGAATATGGTCCTTGATTGCCTCCAGCAGGGGCACGAAGGTCAGGTCGACGAAGATGTATTTGTCTTCTGCATGATTGATGATGTAGATGATCTGTTCGGCAAACAGGCGGGGGTTGATGGTGTGCGTGACTGCACCCATGCCGGAGACAGCGTAGTAGATTTCGAAGTGTCGGTAGGTATTCCACGCCAGTGTCGCTATGCGATCGCCCTGTTCTACACCAAGGGACTGCAATGCGTTGGCCAGCTGCTTGGTTCTGCGCAGCGCAGAGCGGTAATCATACCGGTGGATACCGCCTTCCACTTGTCGTGTCACTATCTCGGCATCGGTATTGTATTGCGCTGCGTACTCCAGGATATCAGCAATATTCAATTGCTTGTCCATCATGATTCCAAGCATGTCCGCCCCCTCTCTGTTGTTATTATTCCGGCCACTCCCCCCACGGTCGCAGCTCGGCCACAGGGAACCATGTCCTTACGGGACAATGTCCTTGATGACGAGTTGGATAATAGCGTGACTGTTTATATGGGCGAAAGCCTCTGTGCGAGTCTGGTAGTCACCCGATTGAACGTTGGCTGTGCCTGAGGACGAAGCAGTTGCCACGATGTAGACCATCTCTGCCGACGAAATATTGAACGGTCCGACAGCGTCAGAGTTATCAAGCGTGATAGTGGTCGGCAGATCACCTACTGTCAGTACTTCCGCTGCCAGCGGCTGACCGCGACCATTGAGTTCAAGTGCGGAGACAAATACACGGGTGTCGGCGGGCAAGTCGAGTTCCGGAGACAAGGACAATTCAACGTCGATAGTCGGCCCGGATGCCACATCGATCTGATTGTCATTGGCAGTTGCCAGCATCTGCTGGGCATCAGCGATTCGCACCTGGATCATGTCTGCTTCCGGCCCCGGAGGTGTCCGCTGCAACACTCTGCGCCAATAAGTAATTGCAGCCTGATAGTCCTGGCGCTGTTCAGCATCCATACTGAGTATCTGCAAAATCAGTAATTGATTCGGGTCGATGAGCTGAGCCTCATTGATAATGCCCTGCACTTTATCGGTGATCTGCTGTTCCGCCAGCATGTATTCCAGAAAGGCATATTGACCAAGAACCACAACTTTGTCTTGAGGCTGCTCGATCAGGGAAGCAGACCGCTCCAGTGACATCGCCGCTTCTGGAAACTGGCCAAGGTTAACAAGGTTTTGTGCAAGAAAGTACCAGGCCCACGCATTGTCTGGCTCTGCCTGTACAATGTCACCAATGGCGAAGATCAAGTCGCGAGCTTCCTGTGGATTGTTGGCGCTTTCGCGCGTTCTTTCTCCCAACTGCGCCAGCGCCAGTTCGTTCTGATACCCCCACTGTTGATAAAGAAAATAGCTGGCTGGCAAAATCAGCAGTACCATCACGAGGGGAATCAGGCGACTGGGCGACAGAGTGGATGCTGTCCCTGCACCTTCTGTCTTTTGCGGAGCAGCTCCTTCCACGTCAGACAACAGGCTGCGCTGCAGCTCGCTCTTCAGTGCATTGAAGTTTTCCTCTTCCAATATGCCTGCCGCGCGCTCCGCTTCAAGCTCGGCAATGCGCTCCTGAAAAATCAGCAGATTCGCTTGTTCGCGACGCGCACGACTGCTATCGCCAGCTCGATGAAATTGCCACAGTGGCAGCAACACGAAAAGAATCGCCAGAACAACCAGCGCAGCAGCAAGAAACCAGAACAAATTATCCCCCTGGGATTTACCAGCATCGGCGTGTAAGCACCGAGGCTGATATCGTCAATTGTGAGTGTGAATGCAGATCAGATCGAAGACGCCTGATCAGTCCTGCTTGTCGATTTTTTCCAGCAGTTTGCGCAATCGCTCCTGTTCGGCATCACTGAGCGCAGCACTTTCCTGCACTTGCGGTCTGGCACGGCGGATGATGCCTGCAATCACCCAGGCACCCAGTAACAGAAAGATCAACGGACCAAACCACAACAGAACCGTCTCCGCCATCAGGCGTGGGCGATAGAAAATGAAATCGCCGTAACGTTCGAGCATGAACTGTTCAATTTCGTAATTCGTCTTGCCGTCGATAATCATGAAATAGATTTCACGGCGCAGATCCTCTGCCACCCCACCTCCCGAACCGGTCAGGTTGGTGTTCTGACACATCGGACAGCGAAAATCGTTGGAGAGTGTGCGGAAACGCTGCTGTTGCTCATCGGTCTCGAACTCGAAGGCATCGACTGCGGCATGCGTCGAGACTGCAGCGAACATCAGCAGCAGGGCCAACACCAGGTTGTGGCCGAGACGACGTGTTTGAGTACCGCAGGAGCGGGCTTGCCCGCGAATGAACCGTCGAGCAATATCGAATCGCGAGCAAAGCTTGTTCCTGCAGGAATTTGCCATTACAGAGAGGTATCGCATCAGTTGGCCGCTTCCGCTTTCACTGCGGCAATCGCGGGCATGATGTCTTCCTGCCACGACTGATAGTCAATCACACCGATATGCTTATAGCGAATCACACCGTTCGCATCTACCACGAAGGTTTCCGGTGCCCCATATACACCCAGATTGATTCCAAGCCTGCCGTCCTCATCAACGATGCTGAAATCAAAGGGGCTGCCATTGTCCTCCAGCCACATCTCGGCAAGGTTGATCTTGTCCTTGTAATTGACACCGATTATGGGCACTACGCCCTGTTCTTTCGCGGCCATCAGAATTGGATTCTCCTGCAGGCACGGCAGGCAATAGCTTCCCCACACATTCAGCAGAAAGGGCTCATCAGGCAAGTCCATCTTCGATACGAGATGGTCACCACGCTCAATAGTGGGCAGCGTGAAATCAGGCAATGGTTTATCAATGAGTACGGACGGCAGCGTGCGAGGGTCGAGATAGAGTCCACGCCAGAGCATCAGCGCAAGCACCAGGAAAATAAAGACTGGAAGAAACAGTTTCAATCTGGACATGATGTTCTGATAAGCCTCTGCAATTCACTGGGCGTCATCGACGCCCATGTATCCGTCAAGTGGAAACCGGCTGATACTCATCGCCTTGTTTGGCGCCAGACTGTGCATTCGCCTTGGTGAGAGTTCGCACTTTCAGACGGCGATAACGCTTGTCCAGTACAGCCACAACAGCACCCATCGCCATGAGAATGGCACCGAGCCATACCCAACGCACAAACGGTTTGACATAAATCGTCATCGACCACGCACCCGACTCTCTTGGCTCTCCGAGAGTAATGAACAGATCGCGCCAGAAACCGGCATCGATCGCCATCTCGGTAGAGGGGCTGCCACTTTGTGTATACAGACGTTTTTCCGGGTACATCTCACGCATGAACTCCCCGTCCTCGAACACACGGAAAGTAGCGCGATCGGCAATGTAATTGGGGCCAGTGACAGGCACTGTACCATTGAACTCGAAATGGTAGTCGCCGAGATCCATCTGTTCGCCTGCCTGCAGCAACACACTCTTCTCAATGCTGTAAATACTCGTCAGCGATGCGCCCAGCAGAATCGTGGCAAAGCCCAGATGCGCGATCTGCATGCCGATATAACTCACTGCCAACGACTTGAGCCCGGCCAGCGTGGATTCCTTGTTCGCAATCTTGACGCGAATATCCTGCACAATGCCGAGCACGATCCACAGCCCCAGAGACGTGGCAATCGTCGCACCGATGGAGAACTCTGTCGTCAGCACCAGAGGCAGTATCACCCCAAGTCCAATACTCGCAGCTGCCACAATCCCGAGCTGTTGAATCAGATACTGCGCTGAGGTTTTCTTCCAGCGACTAATCGAGCCCATCGCGAGAAATACGACCAGAATCGCCATCAGAGGCACAAAGATCAAGTTGAAGAACGGCGGTCCAACTGAGATCAGCTCGCCACCAGACATCGCCTGGTAAACCATAGGGTAGAGCGTACCGAGCAGAATCGCCGCACTGGCCACTACCAACAGAATGTTGTTGATAAGCAGGAAGACTTCACGCGAAATCGCCGCAAAGCCGAATTCACTTTTCATCAGCGGTGCACGCAACGCAAACAGCAGCAGCGAGCCGCCCACCACGAACCCCAGGAAACCGAGAATGTAGACACCGCGAGTAGGATCGCTGGCGAATGCATGCACGGATGTCAACAGCCCCGAGCGCGTGATGAACGTGCCAAGCAGGCTGGACGCAAACGCCATGATCGCGAGCAGTACCGTCCAGCTCTTGAACACACCACGCTTTTCAGTCACGGCAAGAGAGTGAATCAACGCAGTACCCAACAGCCAATTGATCATGGGTGGATTCTCTACCGGGTCCCAGGCCCACCAGCCGCCCCAACCGAGCTCGTAATAGGCCCACCAGGAGCCAAGTGCAATGCCGATAGTCAGAATAGCCCACGCAGTGTTGGCCCACGGACGTGACCAGCGTGCCCACGCAGAATCAAGACGACCACTGAGCAGCGCAGCAATTGCGAATGCAAACACTACGGAGAAACCTACATAGCCCATGTAGAGCGAGGGGGGATGAATAATGAAACCAAAGTCCTGCAGCGCAGAGTTCAGATCCGCACCATCCATCGGGGAAAGCGGCAGCACGCGATCGAATGGATTGGACGTAGCAATCATGAACAGAGTGTACCCGGCACCAATTATTCCCATGACCCCAAGCACACGTGCCACGAAATCATCCGGCATGGCCTTGCTGAAGATGCTTACGGCGAGCATCCAGCCGCCGAGCATCCAGGTCCAGAACAGGAAGGAACCCTCATGCCCCCCCCATACTGCGGTAATCTTGTATTGCAAGGGCAGTAGTGAATTGGAGTGCTGAGCAACAAAACGCACGGAGAAATCGTCGGTGACAAAGCTGTAACCCAGAATCAACAGACTGATTGTGAGAAATACAAACACACCTGCAGTCAGCGGACGAGCCAGTCCGATCCACAGGCGATTACCCGTGCTGGCGCCAATCAGGGGCAACGTGCCGAGTATTACACACAGACAGAAGGCGAGAATAAGGGAGAAATGACCCAGTTCAGGAACCATTGGAGGCACCTGCTGGCATTGCTCGCGCTGCCTCGGCTGCATCCATTGCGGCTTTCACTTCCACCGACATGTAGTTCTCGTCGTGCTTGGCCAGGACGCGACTGGCAATGAACATACCATTGTCCACCGCCCCTTCGACTACCACGCCCTGCCCCTCACGGAACAGGTCTGGCAAAATACCGTCGTAACGCACGACGAGGTCGTGCGTGTAATCGGTGGCGATGAACTCCACATTGAGTGAATCTTCGGCACGTACAACAGACCCCTCCTTCACCATACCGCCTATACGAATGCGTTGACCATTTGTCGCCTCGCCGGCCGCAATCTGGCTTGGCGTGAAGAACAGGTCAATAGTGTTGCTGAGCGCATACAGTGACAAGCCGATCGCCACGCTCAGTCCAGTGGCGATAAACAGGATGATCGTCAATTTCTTGCGTCGATGAGGCTTCATACACTCTCTCCTGGGGCAGCGCTGCTCGAACTCGCTGTCCCGTTGATTTGGCCATCCCGCAATGCGCGGCTTTTCTGTTCACGGATAAACTGTTTGCGCTGTAAGTGGGGCACAAGCAGATTGGCGATGATGAAAATCGTGAACAATGCATACACAGACCAGACATGGAACCCATATCTGCCCATTTGCACAAATTCACTGAAACTCGCGAACACTATGCCGTCAAACATCTCTCACACTCTCCTCAAACCCGCTCACTGGCAATGATGTCCATCACCCATTGGGAACGGCGCTCACGCTGCAGAATTTCATTGCGGGTCGATAAAATCAGGCTGATCACGAAGAAGCAGTAGACTGCCGCGATCATGATCAGCAGTGGCACCCAGATTTCCGGCCCATTGGCGCTATTGCTGTCCATGGTCAGCGGCGTGGAGGGTTGGTGCAGCGTATTCCACCACTCTACTGAATACTTGATGATCGGCACATTGATGGCACCGACGATGGATAGCAAGGCACAGGCGCGAGCCGCAGCATCCGGACTCTCGATGGCTGAACGCAGTGCCACGACGCCGATCAGCAGGAAGAATTGCAGCAGCATGGAGGTCAGGCGCGCGTCCCACACCCACCATGTACCCCACATCGGCTCACCCCAGATCGCTCCGGTCGCCAGTGCAACGCCGGTAAACCAGACGCCTATGGGGGCCGCACACTTGGCCACCATGTCCGCCAGTTTCATCTTCCATACAAGGGTAATCGCCCCCGCAATGGCCATCAGTGGAAACACAGCCAGCGAGATGCTGGCAACGGGCACATGCACGTAGAAAATGCGATTGGTAAAACTCTGCTGGTAGTCCTCGGGAACAAACAGAAGCGCCCACAACAGACCCACAGTCATCGTCACCACCATGAACGCCACCAGCCACGGAAGCCACTTGCCGGAGAGATCGTAAAACCACTTGGGCGAACCCAGTTTAGAGAACCAAAGCCACATATCTGTTACTCGTTAACGCCTGATTGCGTTGATGTTTTCAGCAACCGAAAAAATCGTGTCGGACTGGAATATACCATAGGGGTCACGCGCCCCATGTTACGTTTTGTAACTCATATAGCTTTGATTTCAGTCAGTTGACGCTGATCTTCAAAGCCGCCGCAGAGGCCAGTGGCGCCAGACTCAGCGACATTGCCAGTATGGCGCCAAGCAGGGCGTAATGCATCCCCAGAGGCAGACCAAGACTCACGTCAGCAACGGCCTTTGCACCGATTATAAGCACCGGCATTGTGAGCGGCAAAACGATAACGGCCAGTATCAGGCCACGGCTGCCCAGCCCCACCGTCAACGCAACACCAATGGAACCAAACAGGCTCAGAACCGGAGTGCCCAGCAGTAACGTGAACAGCAGTGTCCAGTAGGCATCCGCAGGCAGATAAAGCATGTATGCCAGCAGCGGCGAGAGCAGCACCACTGGCAGACCACTGATCAGCCAATGGCTGATATTCTTCGCCAGTACCATGAAATACAAAGGTTGGGGCGACAACAGTAGTTGTTCAAGCGAACCGTCTTCGTAATCGGCACGGAACAGGTTGTCGAGGGAGAGCATGGAGGCCAGCAGTGCCGAGACCCACACGGTCCCTGCGGCGATGCGGGTCAACTCATTCGGGTCTGACGACACGCCCAGTGGAAACAGTGACACCACGATCAGGAAGAACATCAGCGGGTTGAGCAGGTCATTGCGGCGCTTGAGTGCAATCAGCAAATCGCGGCGCAGTGTGGCACGGAAGGCCGCAAAGGTACTGACCTGGGCCTGCTGCCTGGCAACTGATGAGCGCTGGACTGTCATCGATTGTTCGCTCATTTCCGATCATCCAGGTTCAGTCGACGCAGTTCGCATGGCACGTCGAGTTTATGATGGGTGGTTACCAGCACTGCCCCACCCTTCTCTGCATGTTCCGCCAACAGTGTCTCCAGCACCTTCACGCCCTGGATATCAAGGGTAGTGAAAGGTTCATCAAGCACCCACAGTTTCGCGGGGCTCAACAGCAATCTTGCCAGAGACACCCGCTGCTGCTGCCCGGCGGACATGTTGCGGCAGGGTACATCGGCGTAGCCCAGCAAGCCCACACGGGCCATGGCATTGTCGATGTCAGTATCCGTCACCGGCGCATGCAGGGCGCAACTCCAGCGCAGGTTCTCCCGCGCCGTCAGAATCTTGTTAACCCCCACGCGATGACCGATGTAGAGCAGTGAGGCAAGAAAGGCCTCGCGGTCATCATCGATATCCTCGCCCAACCAGAAAATCTCGCCCTCATAGCTGCTGTTCAGGCCGCAGAGAATGCGCAGAAGCGTAGTCTTGCCACTGCCGTTGCTGCCCTGCACCTGCATCACTTCGCCTGGAAAGAGAGTGAAGTTGAGACTACTGAACAGCACCCGTTCGTCCCGTTCGCAGAACAGGGCGCTGGCCTGCAGCAAGGGCTGCCGGAAGGCATCATGGTCAGTGGCTGGAATGGCAACGGCGCTTGCGGACATAGGCGATTCGAGGACTGCGTCGGGTTGAATTCGAAGTGGCGGGAGTATAACTGACAATGATGGGCAATGTCCCGGCGCACCAGGCCCTTGCAGGAACTGCAATCTGTATCTACGCCACCACGATCGGCACAAACCCGCCATAGATCATGCGCTGCCCGTCGAACGGCATGTCGGAATGATCTCCCTGCATGCCCGGATCCTCGAAGACCTTCTGCAGCCCTGCATCGCGCACAGCCTTGGATGGCCAGGTCACCCAGGAAAACACGATGGCTTCGTCGTCCTTGCGCTGCACCGCCATTGAGAATGGATGTCACCTTGCCTTCGGGCACATCATCACCCCATTCCTCCAGTAAAGTGGATGTTCGTATGCTCTCATGATACTTCTTTCGAAGTTGATGAGCAGTCGAATGAAGGAAACACGAATCGACAGTGCAGAAGACATTTTCTATGATCTCGATCAAATTCTCCCTGCACTTACCCTTCGCATTTCGTTGCCAAAAGCACGATCTTTATGAACAATAGTCCCGCAGCTCAGGCGCATTGTGCCTGCTCACCAATCAATAATTCACAATAATCATTGGAGAGAGAAAGTTGATGTTGAAGAACAATCAGATAGTAATCCGACTACTTCTAGGTATTGTCCTTGTAGCGATGAACAGCGTGATATCTGCCAACGCTCAAACTCCACCACCACGGCCTTTAGGTCTCAACACCCCAACCGGCCTGCCAGTATTTCCCATTATGGAAGGTGCGTACGAAAACGCAGACGGTTCGTTCACTGTGTCCTTCGGGTATCACAATCGCAATAGTGATCAGGCGCTGGATATTCCCATTGGACCGAACAATTTCCTTGAGCCTGAGCAGTTCAACGGCATGCAGCCGACACACTTCATCAACGGGCGGGCGACTGGCGTGTTCACTGTCACTGTCCCGGCTTCCATGCGAGAGCAGTCAATCTGGTGGAATATCCGCACAGGTAATGGCGAACTCCTCCGGGTCCCCGGCCGCTTTGGCAGACTGGGTTATACGCTGGACAGAAATCCACGCCCTCAAGGCACTCTGGCACCACAGGCCTCATTCGTGGCGGGAGGTATGCAAGGCACTGACCCTATGGGGCTGGTGGCGGAAAACACGCTGACGGTTGCTGTGGGCGCACCCTTGACTCTGACGCTGCATGCCGAAGACCCCTCGGTACGCAATGCCAATGACCCGCGTTTTGACAAGCCAATTCCTGTACGTGTGTCCTGGTACAAACATCAGGGAGTTGGAGCAGTGACGTTCAGCCGACATGAGTCTACGCCAGCGCCCGACACACAAGGTCCAGGTGCCAGATTGGAACCCAATCAGGTTCAATTGCCGGAAGGCCGTGGTGTTGCCAATGTGGTGGCCACATTTTCCGCACCTGGTGAGTACATGATACGTGGTACGGTCGATAATTGGACGGCTCCGGACAGCTCGGAAGGAAACCAGTGCTGCTGGACCAATATGTATCACAGGGTTTCTGTCACTCCGTGACCTTTGTTGCCGCTTCAGGCAGCAGTGCGGTTACGGTTGGATTGGCGGGAATTGCTGACGGTTTTGGTTTTCCTGGTATTACCATGCATCAGGGAAACCAGGCTGGCTTCCGCCTGGGAGAGCCCACAGGCACTGATCAACTCATCAGTTGCAACACCCATCTGCACCAGCTTGTTGGCATGACTGATGGCGATATTGCCGACGTCCTTGTGTTCCATGTCTTCCTGGCGATGCTGAACAGTTTGCAGACGTTGGTGCATCTGTTGCACTCGTTTGCCGAGCCCGACAGTACCGCGCCCCACGGCGGTAAGTTCATTACGCAGTACCAGCATATCAGTCTCCATGCGGGTCTGAACCTGTTGCATGCGCCGAAGTGTATGCAACATCTGCGCGAACAATCCGGCAGCCAGCAACAACACTACGAACAAACTGTAAATCACCACTGGCGACATCGACATACTCCTTTTTCAACTTTGGGATAACTCTTCCAGCTCCTCCTGGCTCAGGAGTTTTTCGAACTCCACCAGGATGAGCAGTTCATCGTTCTTGTTGCACACGCCCTGTATGAAGCGGGCGGAATCATCCTTGCTCACGGTGGGCGAGGTCTCGATCTCGGACTGTTTCAGGTAAACCACTTCGGCAACGCTGTCCACCATGATGCCAACCACATGCTTGCCGACTTCGATGATGACGATGCGTGTGTTGTCAGTCGGCTCCTGATCCTCCAGCCCGAAACGACGCCGCGTGTTGATCACGGAGATCACCGTGCCACGAATATTGATGATTCCCATCACGTAATCAGGGGCACCCGGCACCGGTGCAATATCGGTGTAGCGCAGCACTTCCTTCACGGCCATCACGTTGACACCGTAGGTCTCGTTGTCCAGATGGAAGGTGACCCACTGCAGGACCTGTTCCTGTGTGGAGTGAATCTTGTTTCTGATCGGTTCGCTCATGGTCTTTCCTCTCTGCATGCCAGCGTTGGTGTCAAATTTCAGTCACTGCTGGCAAACAAACTGTATTGCCGGGAGTTAATGCACAGTCTGTGCCATTCGTTGTTGGGGTGGGCAAGGCCTTCTCCCACAGGGTTAAATCTCCTGCTCGGGAAGCTGTTCGCTGTGCAGAAGCAGGGCGATGGCGTTCATGTCCAGCAGCGCGCACATCTTCTGCAACACTGTGCCTGCCAGCCAGGGTCGTGTCTGCGCGCTGACGCGCCAGCGTACTTCGTCCGGCGTCATGTGCAGCGATTCCGTGGCACTGTCCATTGCCAACCCCCAGTCGGTGCCTTCAATGAGCAGTACAAATTCGTAGGCAGGTTTTTGCCCCTCGGAAAATGTCGGCAATCGCTCCGGCATGATCAATCTGGCTGTGTCGACCACGCGAATGTTGCGACCGTTCCAGCGCAACAACCCCATGAACCAGTCCGACTGGCCGAAGATAGGCGTCAAGTCTTCTGCAATGCGGGCAATGCCGCCGAGTGCAATCAGAGGTGCGGCGAGTTTCAGGCCCAATACCTGGAACAGCAGGCACTCGAAGGGCTCCTGTGCCCACAGAGGACGGCCGTTGGCGGCACGGGGTTGTGGTGCATTCACTGTTGCGTCTGCAGGAGTGTGTGTTGCACGCGATGGGGTCGGCATAGCGCGGGCTTGTTCGGCAGGAACAGGCCTTGTGAGGGTTGCGGGGGTTGCGAGGGGTTCGGTGCGAAGTTCTTCGCGAGCAGGGCTCGCTCCTGCATTTGGCAGAACAACAGTTTCCGTCACACTGCGCAGCATGAAATCCAGGTAATCCTGGACAACCGCGTCCGGCAAGTTCAACGCCACCGTTGGCGAACTGGTCGGCTGACTCATGATGCGGATGCTCCCAGGTAGTCACCAGCGAGCAGGTTTTTCAGCAATAGACCATAGGCCCGCACTCCCCGGCTGGCAGGGTCCAGCGCGGACGGGGTGACCCCCCTGGAACTGGCATCGCGAAGTCGGGTGTCAACGGGAATTACCGAGCGCCAGATTTCCTGAGGATAAGTGCCGCGCAGACGTCGCAGACTCAGCACCCCGGCCTGAGTGCGACGATCAAATAACGTGGGAATCAATACGTGCCGTAGCGGTTTCTGCCGTGAACGCATCACCATGCCGAGTGTGTGCAGCATCCTCTCAAGGCCCTTGATGGCAAGAAACTCGGTCTGCACGGGGATGAGGATCAGTTCGCAGGCAGCCAGCGCATTGATGAGCAGCACACCAAGCGTGGGCGGGCTATCGATTAACACGTAGTCGTAATCGTCCCACAGCAGCGACAGTGTGCGGGAGATCGCCAGCCCCATTCCCTCCTGCCCCACTGCCTTGCGCTCCAGAGTTGCCAGCGCGGTACTGGCCGGCAACAGCCAGAGATTCTGATGAGCAGTCGATTGCACAGTCTGCAGCAACCCTTCACGCGTCACAGCGTTCATGGGCTGAAACAGGTCAAAACTGCTGCGTGACAATATCTCCGGATTATGACCGAAGTAAGTGGTCAATGAGCCCTGAGGATCGAGGTCGAGCAGCAATACGCGCGCACCGGATTCCGCCAACAGTCCGCCCAGCGCGACGGTGGTAGTCGTCTTGCCGACCCCGCCCTTCTGATTTGCTACTGCCCAAATGTGCATTGCCGGTTATCCCACAGATTTGATGATGGTAGGCGTACATCGCGAGCAGGGCCCGCTCCCATATCTTGAAAGGGTTATCGGCTCAGGACGGAATTTCTTCGAGCAATCTTGGCCCCAGGCGATCAAGGCTGAGTTCCTCATCCGCCAGACCGGCCCTGGAGACCGCCATCGGCATGCCATAGATCACACAACTGGCCTCATCCTGCACCCAGATTCTGGCACCCTGGGCTCGCAGCATGCGTGCGCCTTCGCGACCATCAGAACCCATGCCGGTCAGTACCATGGCCAGCACGCGACCGCCGAATTCGTTTGCTGCGGAACCAAAAGTCACGTCCAGAGAAGGTTTATAGTGCAGGCGCTCATCGCCGGGCATGATGCGCACCATGCCCTGATGCCTGGACTCCACCAGCATCTGCTTGCCCCCGGGAGCCAGATAGGCACAACCCGGCTCCAGATGTTGCCCGTCAATGGCTTCTGACACAGTGATCTGGCAAAGCCGATCCAAACGCTCCGCGAAAGCGCGGGTGAACGTCGCCGGCATGTGCTGCACAAGGAGAATGGGGACAGGAAACGCCGCCGGGATCTGCACCAGCAACTGTTGCAGAGCCATGGGACCACCGGTAGAGGCTCCAATGATCACGAGTGAAGGTCTTTTTCCAACGGCACGTGCCGATACGGTTGCAGTTGGAACATCCGCACTACCCGCTGTGCGCATGCGCGGCTTGCTGCGCGACACGGTCACGATGCGGTCATGCAACACCTTTTGGATTTCTTCCGAATTGCGCGAAATATCCTCGAAATTCTTCGGCAGGTAATCGACGGCACCGGCCTCCAGTGCATCAAGTGTGACACGCGCCCCCTCGTAAGTGAGAGACGAGAACATCAGGACAGGAATGCCCAGGGAGCGGGTAATCTCGCGCACAGCCGTGATACCGTCCATCACCGGCATTTCATAATCCATGGTGATGACATCGGGCTTGAGTTCCCGCGCCTTCTCAATGGCTTCCCGGCCATCGGCGGCAGTTCCGATCACTTCCAGATCACCAGTACCATTGATGATCTCGCACAGGCGGCGACGAAAGAATCCGGAGTCATCGACAACGAGTACCTTGATTGTCATAGGCATCAACCCGCGTAACGCTTGAGGAGGCCGGGCACGTCCAGAATAAGGGCAATGCGGCCGTCACCTGTGATGGTTGCCCCCGCCATTCCCGGCGTGCCATGCAGCATCTTGCCGAGGGGCTTGATGACGACTTCTTCCTGGCCGATCAGATGATCCACCACGAAACCAATCCTGTGAGTTCCCACGGTGACAATCACCACGTGAGCTGCACTCTCACCAGCCACAGCGGCCTCGCCCCGGATCAACCAGCGCTTCAGATGGAACAATGGCAGGGATTTCTCGCGCACGGTGATCACCTGCTGACCATCCACCACGTTGGTGCGTTTGAGATCCAGATGGAAAATCTCGTTGACGCTCACCAGCGGCAATGCAAAGGCCTGCTCACCGACCATCACCATCAGTGTGGGCATGATGGCCAGGGTCAACGGTACCTTGATCTCTATGCGGGAGCCCTGGCCCGGTTTGGAGTGAATGTAGATTGAACCATTGAGCTGGGCGATCTTGGTCTTCACCACATCCATGCCGACGCCACGGCCGGAGACATCGGAGATTTCCGTCTTGGTGGAAAAACCGGGAGCAAAAATCAGCTCGAAGCATTCTTCATCAGTAAGGCGATCGGCAGCGTCACGATCCATGACGCCTTTCTCCAGCGCCTTGTTGCGCAGCACGTTCGGATCCATGCCGGCACCATCGTCAGAGATGGTCAATAGAATATGGTCACCTTCCTGTTCAGCGGCGAGCAGAATGGTGCCCTGCCGGCTCTTGCCATGCTTTTCACGCACAGCGGGGATCTCGATACCATGATCGACGGCATTGCGTACCAGATGCACCAAAGGATCGGCGAGTGCCTCCACCAGATTCTTGTCGAGATCGGTGTCTTCACCATGCAGTTCGAGGGAGACTTCCTTGCCGAGGCTGCGGGCAAGATCACGCACAACACGCGGAAAGCGTCCGAATACCTTGCGGATCGGTTGCATGCGCGTCTTCATCACAGAGGTTTGCAAATCGGCTGTCACCAGATCCAGATTGGCGATGGCTTTGGAGAGCACCTCGTCCGCACTTCTCGCACCGATACGGACGAGACGGTTGCGGACCAGTACCAGCTCACCCACCATGTTCATGATTTCATCAAGGCGACGTGTGTCGACACGTACAGTAGTTTCCACTGTAGCATCCTTGGCGACAGGCTCGGGCACGGGGTTGCTCTTCACCAGCGCGAGTGCAGGTTTGGCTATCGGCTTGTCTGCTGCTTTGGAGGCTTGCGGCTTTACCGGAGCGGCAGCCGGGACATCATCGGGAATACCCTGATGCTTGCCGCTGCCATGCAAGGCGTCCAATAGAGCCTCGAATTCATCATCAGTAATGTCGTCGCCTTTCTCGGCTGCGACGATGATGGATTCGTCACTCTGCAATTGCGCACCGTCCTGCAGCATGGCCTGGGAAATGCCTTTACCGGCACCGTGCAAAGTATCCAGCAGCGCCTCGAATTCATCGTCAGTAATCTCGTCAACGCCACTGCCTGTTTCATCAACAGGATGATTGCTCGCGTCTGCAGAGGGATTGCCCAATGCCGCCAGCATCTGTTCGAATTCATCGTCGGTAATGTCATCACCTGCTGCTGCGTGCTCGGGCGTACTGCTCAGCTCTTCCCCTGCCACCAGCGCTTCAAGAGCAGCGATCAGTGCAGGACTCGCAGGCGTAAGTTCAGTGCGATCCTTCACCTGCTGGAACATGCAGTTGACGACATCCAGCACCTGCAACACGACATCCATGAGTTCGGCTGTCACTGCACGCTTGCCAGTACGCAGAATGTCGAAAAGATTTTCCGTGACATGGCAGCAGTCCACCAGCGGAGTCAACTGCAGAAATCCGGCTCCCCCCTTGACGGTATGAAAACCACGGAAGATGGCATTGAGAAGTTCGGCATCGTCTGGGCGGCGCTCCAGTTCCACCAATTGCTCGGACAATTGTTCCAGAATCTCTCCGGCTTCAATCAGAAAGTCTTCCAGTATTTCTTCGTCGTCTGAGAAACTCATCGCCTGATCACTCTGGTGGTTTTCGCTCTGTTTTGTAGCGTGCAGTCAGAATCCGAGGCTGGACAGAAGTGCATCCACATCGTCCTGTCCGGAAATGACATCACTTCTGCTGTTCTTCATTTGCGGGCCTTCCGCCTGCATGCTGTCTACTGCAACAGGTGCAGCCTGCTCGCGGCGCAGTGAATTGAGTCCGGCTACTGCCTCGACATTGCTCGCCAGTTTCACCAGTCGCACCAGACTTTGTTCCACATCGCTGACCAGCGCGATCACACGCTTGATCACCTGACCACTCAAGTCCTGATAGCCCTGAGCCATGAGAATCTCGTTGAGTCTGTCATGCAGGTTGGAGGTCCCTTCAACAGTCCGATTCAGCATTGCATCAACGCGTGCGTACAGCGACTCGTTGTCGACAGCATTGCTACCCTGCTTGCGAAACTGATCCCAGTCAGCCTTGAGGCTGCTGGCCTCTTCAGCCAATTCCTGCACAATCGGACCACCGGCCTCGACCATGTCCATGGTGGTGTTCGCGGCCTCCTCCGTCAGATTGATGACGTAGTTCAGACGACTGGTGGCATCCTGGATCTCGGAGATTTCGTCCTTCACGCGGCTGTGACCGCTGAGACTGATGTCGAGATGGAAGTCCTTGATGGCGTTGTGCAGGCCACGGGTCAGGCGACCGACCTCCACATAAAGCGTTTCATCGCGGGCGGCGTTGATATCCCTGATCAACTGGTTGGCGCCACCAATATCACCTTCATCAAGCTTCTGCAGCAACTCGCGGGTACGCGCCCTGAGCAACTTGGTGAGCGCCTCGGGACCACCCGACACATCGGTTTCGGCCAGTTCGTTGTATTCTTTGCTTGGCATTGACTCTTTCCACCCCTAACTGTGAGACTCGATACGTTCGAATATTTTCTCGATCTTTTCCTGCAATGCCGCCGCAGTGAAAGGTTTGACCACATAGCCGTTCACACCAGCCTGTGCTGCAGCAATGATCTGGTCGCGCTTGGCTTCCGCCGTGACCATGAGCACTGGCAGAGTCTTGAGGCGATCATCGGCGCGGCAGGCCTTGAGCAGGTCAATACCGGTCATGCCGGGCATGTTCCAGTCAGTCACCAGGAAATCGAAGTTGCCGTTCTGGAGCATGGGCAGCGCGCTGTTCCCGTCATCAGCTTCGGCGGTGTTGGTGAAGCCGAGGTCTCTGAGCAGGTTCTTGATAATTCGCCGCATCGTTGAAAAGTCATCAACAATGAGGATCTTCATGTTTTTGTTCAAAACTGCCTCCACATTGTCTGGTTTGAAGTCGTCATATGTATAAGCCTCCGGGCGGACTGCGATTCTTCCTGAACTGGTTATCGATTGATCGGGGAATTTATTTAGCGAATCAGGCAGATATTTGTGTATAGGCCATTCTTGAAGGATCAACGGAGGGTGTCAGTGGTAGGGGCACGGCGACAGGCTGGGAGGTTCGCAGACACGCCGTGAATACATCCATGTAGGCTCGTCATCCGCCATCCCTGGCGGCTGACGGTCTGCTAACCTCCCAGCCTGCCGCCGTGCCCCTCGGCATTGTGCCGCGTTCTTCGCCTGCAAGCAGGCGAATGACCGTGCCCACCCCACTCTCGCGGAGCCAAGGTTGGACTACCAGCCAAAGGAAGATTGAGATGACGTCAGTGTGCACAACGCTGGAAAGTCGTTCGCCAAACAGAATGGGGGCGAAAAGTTGGCACAGAGCCACAGAGGTGTGGAGTCCGATGGGGCTAGCGGTGACCGTCAGCCGCCAGGGATGGCGGATGACGAGCCTACAGGGATGTATTCACGGCGTGTCACCGGTAGCCCCATCGGACTCCGCGCCACACCACTGAACCAAACAATCTTCAACCCCAATCACCAAGCCGAGCTCGCAGTCGCAAAGCGGCCTGGGTGTGAATCTGGCTCACGCGGGACTCGCTCACGCCGATCACCTGGCCGATTTCCTTGAGATTCAACTCTTCGTCGTAGTACAGGGACAACACCAGCTTCTCCCGCTCCGGCAATGCCGCAATGGCAGCCGCCAGCTCTGACTTGAAGGCATCGCTCTGCAAGCCATCAAGCGGACTCGGTACTTCGCCTGCCACTCGCTCTATGGCCGAATCATCTCCCTCCAGCATGTCGTCGAAGCTGAACAGACGGCTGCCGGAAGCATCCTGCAGAATCGTGTAGTACTCATCCAGATTCATGCCCAGTTCGGCGGCGACATCGTGATCCTTCGCGTCCGTGCCCGTGCGCATCTCGATCGTCTTGATCGCCTCGGCCACTTTACGTGACTTGCGATGCACAGAGCGCGGCGCCCAGTCCCCCTTGCGGATCTCGTCCAGCATTGCCCCACGTATGCGGATACCCGCGTAGGTCTCGAAACTCGCGCCTTTGGTAAGGTCGTACTTCTTCGCCGCCTCCAGCAGCCCGATCATGCCGGACTGAACCAGATCGTCGATCTGTACGCTTGCAGGCATGCGCAACAACAAATGGTGGGCGATACGCTTTACCAGAGGCGCATATCGCATCACGATATCGTTCATGCTTTCGGTCTGCACTTCGCTATACATGGAAGCACCACTCGCTGCTGTCATCATTCCTGATCAACCTTCCTGTTCGGCAAAGCCCATGCTCGCCAGGTTCACTATCATTCTCGCCTATAATGGATTCCCAAGTGGCATTGCGGCCACTCTTTGGTCAATTTCCGTTTTGTCAGCATCGTTGCTGAGGAGCCGCTCCACAAAAAACTGCAATCTGCCACTGGCATTTCTGCTGATGGGCCACTGACAGACCTCTTCCGCCAGCTTGCGATAGGCAATCGCGCTCTTGCTGGCCGGGTACGCTTCGATCGCTGCGCGCTGGCGTTGAGCAGACTTGCGTACAGCCTCATCCCAGGGAATATCGCCAGCATACTGCAGCGTCACATCGAGAAACCGCTCCGCCACGGTGACAAACTTGGTGAACAGGTTGCGCCCTTCCTCCGGCGTGCGAGTCATGTTCGCGAGCACGCGGAAGCGTGACATACCGTAATCCCTGTTGAGCAATTTGACCAGTGCATATGCGTCTGTAATGGAAGAGGGCTCATCGCACATCACGACCATCACCTCCTGAGCAGCCCGCACAAAACTCACCACACTATCTGAAATTCCGGCAGCCGTGTCGATCACCAGCACGTCCAGTTGATCATCAAGATCACTGAACGCACTGATGAGACCTGCGTGTTGCTGCGGACCCAGCTGTGTCAACGACTGCACACCCGAGGACGCGGGAATGACTTTGACACCTCCGGTTGTCGTCAGCAGGATGTCGCGCAACTCACACTCACCACTCAACACCTGAGCTATGGTCTTGTCTGCCTTGAGGCCGAGTTGAATGTCCACGTTGGCCAGGCCGAGGTCGGCGTCCATCAGAATCACACGCTTGCCAGCCTCGGCCAGAGCAAGACTGAGGTTGACGGAAACATTGGTCTTGCCAACGCCACCCTTGCCGCCCGTAATTGCCAGTACTTGTACAGGTTTCATCAAATCGCTCCTTGCCCGAACCGTATCAGTCCGTCAGCAGATCTGGATTCAGCACCGCTGAGGTCTGCTGTGCCAGTACCCACGCTCGCATCTTCTTTGGCCCCCCCCCAGACATCGCCAAACTCGTAAATCAGGCGCTCTTTCTCATCTTCATTGTGAATGGAAAGCGCCACGGCCTTGCTGACCAGACTGTGCGCCTGCGCCACACGAATGTCATCGGGAATGTTCTGACCATGAGTTTCGTAGGCCACCGGCAGATGACGATCTATCACCTGGGCCAATACCTCGCCCATGGTGCCCGCCTCGTCCAGCTTGCTGAGAATGCAACCGTTCAATCCTGCAGGGGCATAGGTATTACAGGCAGTGGCCAGCACACCCGCCTGACTGGTACAGGCCAGCACCAGCAATTTATGGACCTCGGGACAACTCTTGAGCGCCTGCAACTGTGACTGCAGACCGGCATTGCCGGGATGCAGTCCCGCAGTATCGATCAGGATCAATGACTTGTGACGTAGCGAATCCAGTACCTGACGCAAACTGTGACCGTCATCCACCACGCGGACGGTGACGCCGAGAATACGGCCGAAAGTCCGCAGTTGTTCGTGGGCCGCCACGCGGAAACTGTCGGTCGTCACCAGTGCCAGGCTTTCGGAACCGTGCTCCAGTACATGCCGCGTCGCCAGCTTGCCGATGGTCGTGGTCTTGCCAACACCAGTCGGACCAAGCAGAGCATAGATACCGCCTTGAGCGGCAAGATCTGTCCCTGCCACCGGCACAGCGCGGGACAAGGTGGCAATTGCGAACCGCCATGCCTCCGCTGCGGTGTGCTCCGGCTTGACGGATTCGAGCAGAGTGCGGCTCAACGCAGCGGGCACACCCATGGCATTCAATCTTTCCCATACGGTGGCCTGGATCGGTGAACGTCGCGCAAACTGATCCCAGGCAATACCACTGAGACGTTGTTCGAGCAAGCGACGGATGCCGTTGAGTTCCGAGCGCATCTTGTTCATCTCACGGCTTTCGCTGGCAGCACGCTGCTGTTCTTCCTGCTGGTGCTGCTGGTCTTGCAGAAGACGAGCCTGTTGTGCGGCTGCTTCGCTCTTCTCGGCTTGCTGCTTTGCACTGTTCAGGCGAATCTGTTGATCCTTCGTGGCTTTCAGATAGGGAGTATCCATGTTCTGCTGTGCCTCGCGCTGCAGGCGGCCGAACTCGAATGCCGCGACACCTTTGTCTGCACCGACAGAGTTTTGACTGGAGACGGACGTCCGGGTTGTGCCGCTGGCGGCAGCAGCGGCCTGACGCTCTGCTGCCAATCTGTCGACCGACTCGGCGGCGGCTGGCAGCATGTGTTCCGGCAACGAAGCGGCAACGACTTCCACGCCACCATCCAGTGAACGATTGGAGAGAATCACGGCGTCCTCACCCATTTCCTCACGGATGCGTACCAACGCGCGACGCATGTCCTGTGCCAGAAAACGTTTTACCTTCATCTCGTCACCCTCTTGATTCCTTCTGCTATTGCTGGCCAACCGTTGCCACAATCGTTATCTGTTTGTTGTCCGGAATTTCCTGGTAGGAAAGCACCTTCAAACCACTCACCGTGTAGCGCGCAAAACGGCTCAACACTGCGCGCAACGGGGCGGGCACCAACAACACAGCAGGCTTGCCTGCGACTTCTTGATTCTGTGCTGCCTTGACCAGAGAACGTTGCAGTCGTTCCGCCATCGCCGGTTCGATTGCCACGTTGTCGTCGACCGGCACCAGTGCCTGCGCACCGGGCTGTTGTATTGACTGTTGTGTTGACTGCTGTACAGCTTTAAGCAATATCTGTTCCAGCCCCGATTCCAGCGTCATGACCGGCAATTCAGCGCTGTTTCCGTAGATTCCCTGCACGATGACGCGGGACAGTGCCATACGCGCAGCTGCAGTCAAAGCGCCGGGATCTTGACTCCTGACGGCGGCACCCGCCAACGCTTCGGCAATCGTGCGCATATCGCGGATAGGCACGCCTTCGACCAGCAGGTTCTGCAGTACCTTGAGCAGGATATTGGTGTTGATCTGGGAGGGCAGGTCTTCTGCCAGTTTCTTCGAGGTTTTGCCGAGAATGGTCAGCATCTCATGCACTTCCTCATGGCCCAGCAGTTCATGAGCATGACGTTGTAGAACCGTATTCAAATGCGTGGCAACAACGGTGCTGCTATCGACAACGGTATAACCCAGAGTCTGCACGTGTTCTTTTTGATTGGCTTCGATCCACAGCGCATCCAACCCAAAAGCAGGATCCTTGGTAGCGAGACCCTGAGCCTTGCCGAACACCTGTCCGGGATTGATCGCCATCTCGCGCTCCGGAAAGATCTCCGAGCCGCCCACGTTCACGCCCATCAAGGTGATGCGGTATTCGTTCGGCGCCAGATCGAGGTTGTCGCGGATGTGGACGGAGGGCACGAGAAAACCAAGCTCCTGAGAGAGTTTCTTGCGAATACCCTTGATGCGAGCGAGCAGTTGTCCACCCTGGGATTTGTCCACCATCGGAATCAGGCGATAGCCCACTTCCAGACCAATCACATCTACCGGCATCACGTCGTGCCAACCCAGCTCCTGAGGTTCTGCTGCAGTGTCTTCCTTCGCCTTCTGCTGCGCCGTCTCGGCAGTGGCGTCAGCACTCACTTGTTGACGCTGGCGCCAGTAGATCAAGTATGCCCCGCCGCCGGACACCGCAGCCAGTGCCAGAAACGCAAAATGTGGCATGCCTGGCACAATGCCCATGACAAACAGCATTGCCGAACTGATGCCGAGTGCACGCGGCGTGGCAAACATCTGACTGCTCACCTGCGCTCCCATCATTTCCGCGCTGTTGTTGCGCGTCACCATGATCGCAGCCGCAGTGGACAGCACCAGCGCGGGAATCTGTGCGACCAGGCCATCGCCGATTGTCAGCAGAGCGTACCGTTCCATCGCCGAGGCAAAATTCAGGTCGTGCTGCATGATGCCCACACCCACACCACCCACCAGATTGATGATCAGAATGAGGATGCCCGCAATGGCATCTCCCTTGACGAATTTGCTGGCACCGTCCATTGATCCATAGAAGTCTGCTTCCTGCGTGATGTCCTTGCGCCGTGTCCGGGCCTGATCCTGATCGATCAGACCGGCGTTCAGATCTGCGTCCACGGCCATCTGTTTGCCCGGCATCGCATCGAGGGTGAATCGCGCGCTCACCTCGGCAATGCGTCCCGCGCCCTTGGTCACCACCACAAAGTTGATGATGATCAGAATGATGAAGACGATGATGCCCACGGCGTAGTTGCCACCGATCACCACCTCGCCGAACGCCTTGATCACCTGACCCGCCGCCGCACCACCCTCATGACCTTCCAGCAACACGACACGTGTGGAAGCCACATTCAGAGCGAGACGCAGCAGTGTCGCGATCAGCAGAATGGTGGGGAAGACAGCGAAATCCAGCGGCCGCATCGCATACACAGCTACGCACAGTACGACCAGAGAGATGGTGATATTGAAGGTGAAAAACACGTCAAGGAGGATGGGCGGCAATGGCAGCGTCATCATGGCCAGCATGACCAGCAGCAGCACTGGAATACCGAGATTGCCCCGAGTCAGGTTGCGCGCGTTCTCCATGAACACACTTTGATTTGTACTGGCGCCTGGTGTCATCTTTCTGCTGTCTGCCGTGGATTCAAAATTTTGACGCAATTCACATTGCTGCATACCCATTGCAAGAAACCGGCCTACTTTTGCTTACATGGTTTGTGCACTCCGGATGCCGAGCGGGGGGGTGTGGCAGGAGGGCGACAGGACGCGCCGTGAACCCATCCATGGGGGCTCATCGTCCGCCATCCCTGGCGGCCGACGGTCCTGCCGCCCTCCTGCCACACCCCCCGCTCTACTTCTGCGCCGCCTGATGATGTCACTCAGAAATTTGACAGTCCTCACTGATGGCTTCTCGTGATGGGTGACACTCGTTGATGAGTATCCCATGTGCTTTGTTATATGACAGATCGCAACACACATCAAAAATCTGCGACACTCATCTGCCAGGAGATAAGTACTTCAGATCACATCACGACGAGTAGTCTGCAAACTCCGAGCGGCACAGAGGTAGAGGGGTGGGCATGGTGTGAGAGTGTCAGGACCGTCGGCCGCCAGGGATGGCGGACGATGAGCCCCCATGGATGGGTTCACGGCGCGTCCTGACACTCTCACGCCATGCCCGGCACTCGGTTATCGAAGTACTGAAGCACTGAAGTGAAAAATCAATCGTGCTGCAATTCTTCAGGGATATCGGGGTTGGCAGTGAGGACTGGTTTCTTGGCGCGACCACGGGCGTAGAGTTTCAGTTGATGCAGGTAGGCAAGCACTTGCGCGACGGCCACGTAAAGACCACCAGGAATCTCCTCGCCAATCTTCGTGTTGAAATAAATCGCACGCGCCAGCGCCGGCGATGACACTATCGGAATGCGATGCTCCTGCGCAATCTCGCGGATTTTCTGTGCAACAAGATCGGCGCCCTTGGCCAGCATCACGGGCGCTGCCTCCCTGCTCTGGTCATAGCGCAGCGCCACGGCGTAGTGCTCGGGGTTCGTGATGATGACGTCCGCCTCCTGAACGTCACTCATCATCCGATTCTGCGCCATCTGATACTGCAACTGACGAATGCGCTGCTTGACCTCCGGACGACCATCGGTGTCCTTCATCTCATCTTTCACCTGCTGCATGGTCATGCGCAGTTTCTGAGTGTGATCGAAAATCTGAATGGGAATGTCGATCAGCGTGATGAAGATCATCGCGCAGGAAATCCACAACACAGACCATGCCAGCACATTCAGAGCATGAGCCATCGCTGCCAACGTCGGCTCGTGCTGCATCCCAAGCAGGTTATCGGTATTGATGTAGAGAACCAGCATCGAGAGCGCTGCCACGAACACCACCTTGGCAATGGCCTTGGCGAGTTCAACCAGAGCCTTGGCACCAAACATTCGTGCGAGTCCTTTCAGTGGATTCATGCGGCTGGCCTTGGGCATGATGGCCTTGACACTGAAGTTCCAGCCACCGAGGGCAATGGGCGCAAGAAAGGCGAGCAGCAACAGAACGGCAAACACGGGCAGCAGGGAAATGAAGCCGGCAAACACGGAGTCATCGAGCTGGCGAAGCATGGCACTGGTATCAAAGAGCAGCGTGCGATCCAGCACGAAGTTGTATCGCATGATTCCCCGCAGCGCCTCGACGATGATACCGCCGAAGGCGATGATGGCTGCCGCTCCACCAAGCAGAATTGCCATGGTGTTCAGTTCCCGCGAACGCGCAATATTGCCCTCGCCCCTCGCGTCTTCGCGACGCTTCTGGGTAGGTTCCTGGGACTTTTCCGCTGATGAATCTTTGTCTTCTGCCATCTTTTTAAAACCTTCTCACGCTGTAGGACGATCTGGGGAAGGCGGCAGGGGTATTCAGAACACGCCACTGCGCGGCTCGAATCACGGAGCACTAACCTCCGGTACACAGAACTATAACAACTCCCTCATCATGACGAAGAATTCAGCGAAGATGGCTTCTGCTGATTCGAGGAAAGTGCCGAATGTCATCCAGATAATGAACAGGCCCAGCATCAGCGCCACTGGAAAACCCAGCGCGAAGATATTCATCTGCGGCGCCGCTCTCGTCATGATGCCGAACGCAAAATTCGTGATCAGCAGGGCCGTCAAGGCGGGCAGTGCCAGGACTACTGCACTCGAAAAAACCCAACTCAAGGTGCTCACTATCCGCAGCAGCGCATCACCATTGAAGCCTGCCATGCCCACCGGCAACACCGTAAAACTCTCTACCAGTACTTCGAACATCACCAGATGTCCGTCAAAGCTGATGAACAGCAGCATCACCAGCATCAAATAGACAGTACTGACAATCGCCACGTTCACGCCGTTGGAGGGATCGACCATCGATGCGAAGCCAAGACCCATCTGCATGGCGATCAATTGTCCAGCCAATACGAACACTTGAAACAGCAACTGCATGAAGAAGCCCAGCGCCACACCAATCACGACCTGCTGGATGACGATCAGCATTGCAGCGGCGGAGATGCCATCGACCTGCGGTACGGGAGGCAGCAAAGGTGCCACGAGAATCGCCATCGCAACAGCCAGAATCAGTCGCACCCGCATTGGCACCAGTTGCGTGCCGATCAGCGGAGCTGCCATGAAGAATCCCATGATGCGAAACAGCGGCCACAGAAAGCTGCCGAGCAGACCACCGATTTCCTCCGCGCTGAATACCAGGGGATCCATGCGTGGCCTCACCCTATCAGGAAGGGAATACTGGCAATCAGTGTTTCGGTGTACTCCAGCACGCGACGCAGCAGCCACGGGCCGGCGAGCATGATGGCGAACAGTGTCATGAGCAGGCGCGGCAGAAAACTCAGTGTCTGTTCATTGATCTGGGTGGCGGCCTGGAAGGTACTCACTGCCAGCCCTACTGCAAGACTGGGCAGCACGATGACGCATACCATCATCACGATCAGGAGCATGGCTTCCCGCCACAAGGTCACTACGGTATCGGGTGTCATTTATTCAGGTTCCAAAACTCGCTGCCAGGGTGCCAATCACCATGGCCCAGCCATCCACCAACACAAACAGCATGATCTTGAAAGGCAGCGAAATGATGATGGGTGAGAGCATCATCATACCCATGGCCATCAACACGCTCGCTACCACCAGGTCAATCACCAGAAACGGAATGAAGAGCATGAAGCCGATCTGAAAAGCCGTCTTCAATTCGCTGGTCACAAAGGCCGGCACCAGCACCGTGAATGGCACTTCCTGTTGACTGGCAACCGGTTCCGCAGCACTCAGTTCCATGAACAGCGCGAGATCGGACTCGCGGGTCTGCGCCATCATGAATTCGCGTACCGGAAATTCGGCCTCCGTCAGCGCCTGCCCCGCCGTCATTTCTTCGTTGAGATAGGGCTGCAGCGCCCGCACATTCACCTGATCCAGCACCGGCATCATGATGAACAACGACAGAAACAGTGCCAGACCAAGCAGTATCTGATTGGAAGGTGTCTGCTGCAGACCCAGAGCCTGGCGCAGAATCGCAAACACCACCACGATGCGAGTGAAGGAAGTCATCATCATGAGCAGTGCAGGCAACAGTGTCAGCGCCGTCATCAACATCAGGATCTGGATGCTGACTGTGTAGTTCTGAGTGCCATCCGCAGCGGTCGTGACTGTCATGGCGGGCACACCCAGTCCTGTGGATGAGGCGAGCATGTCGAGTGCGCGTGCGGCACCGGTAACAGTAACAGGGTCCGTCGCGGCTTCGGCCTGCGGGACTGACGATGGTGAGTCGCCAGCACCGGGTTGTTGTGCAACAACATTCGCGCTCAACATCAGGAACAGCATGCAAGCGGTCAGCAGGACACCGACCTTGATTCTGATTTCGTTCATCTTGTTGCGTTCACCTGGCCCCATCCTTGTTGATAAGACTCTGCAGCTTTGCCGCGAAGTCGCCAGCACCTGATGTTCTCTGTTCATTGCCGTCCAGCGGTGGCAGCACCGGCTCGTCGAACACGTGCAGCGTCGAAATCTGCCCCGGGCACATTCCCACCAGAATCTGTTTGTCACCAACTTCCAACAGCGCGACACGTTCACGATTGCCAACCGAGATGACACTGCGAACCTTGATAACACCGGCAGCAGCCAGCACACCGCCGCTCATGCGTCTGAATGCCCACGCGCAAACGAGAATGAAGCCGACGACCACGCCCAGCCACAGCAGCATTTCCAGTGCTGCGCCAATGCCGAGAGTGGCTGCGCCCTGTTCTCCTGCCGTGGTTGTTGCCGCTGCTGTCATCATGTAGATCAATTCAGAGTCCTTCGCGAGTCAGCTCGCTCCTGCAGGTTGTTGCGGTTCAGCGCAGCTTCTTGATGCGTTCGGACGGGCTGATGACATCGGTCATGCGGATACCGAACTTGTCGTTGACCACCACCACTTCGCCGTGCGCGATCAGGGTGCCGTTGACCAACACGTCCAGCGGTTCACCTGCCAGGCGATCGAGTTCGATGACGGAGCCTTGATTCAACTGCAGCAGATTGCGGATGGTGATCGAGGTACTTCCCACTTCCATGGAGATCTGTACCGGAATATCCAGAATCACATCCAGGTCCGGGCTGGCCGATGTGGGTGTTCGACCATTTGCCGTGCCAGTAGACGAGGCAGATGCTTCATCCTCCGCCATCGCCGCTGCCCATTCATCAGCCATTGCCTGATCGCTCTTGCCGCCGTTCTGCTTGTCATCCGCCATCTCAAATCCCCTTGCCTGCCGTCTTGATATTGGTTTTCGAATTAGCCTGCGCCGCATGATTGCCAGTCGCAGGACCCGTTCTGATTGCACTGCCAGTAGACGCTGGCGCGCTTGTGGCCTTCAAGCCTGTGTCAAAAACACTGTCTATCTTCAATGCCAGATTACCGTTCGAAACGGCAATGCGCGTGTTGAACATTGGAATGCCGTTGGCCCGCAGCACGATCGTGTTCGGCATCTCGACCGGAATAATGTCGCCTGCTTCGAGATCCACCACGTCGCGCAGCGTGATCTCCTTTTCGAAGAGATTGCAGCCGAAGGCGACACTTGCGTCCATGATGTCCTCGCGCAGCGCCCTGCCCCAGCGCTCATCGTGCTCATCGACATCGCTCTGCATGCCTGCATCCAGCAGCTCGCGAATCGGTTCAATCATCGCGTACGGCATGGTGATGTGAATGTCACCACCACCACCGTCAAGCTCGATATGAAAAGTGCTGACCACCACCACTTCACTGGGAGTGACGATGTTGGCCATGGAGGGGTTGACCTCGGAGCGCAGATGTTCGAAGTCAAGCTTGTAGATATTGCGCCAGGCTTCACCCAGATCCACGAGTGCCTGATTCAGAACCATCTGCACCACGCGCTGCTCTGTAGGGGTGAATTCGCGGCCTTCAATCTTGGCGTGGCGTCCATCACCACCAAAGAAATTGTCCACCAGCTTGAAGACCAGCTTGGCATCCAACACCACCAGCGCAGTGCCGCGCAGCGGGCGGAACTTGACCAGATTGAGACTGGTAGGCACGTAAAGAGTATGCAGGTACTCGCCGAACTTGCTGATCTGCACACCCCCGATGGAGACGTCTGCGCTGCGACGCAGCAGATTGAAAAGGCTGATGCGGGTATAACGCGCAAAACGCTCGTTGATCATTTCCAGCGTCGGCATTCGGCCGCGCACGATGCGGTCCTGACTGGTCAGGTCGTAAGATTTCACCCCCAGTGGATCGGCATCCAGTGCCACGTCAACATTGCCATCGTCCACGCCGTGGAGCAGCGCATCAATCTCGTCTTGTGATAACAGGTCTTGCATGGTCTTCACCAGTGTCTGTCAAATGATTGCGAATGAAAGTTTGTGTATCGAAGCTGGCCCTACTGCATCACGAATGCTGTGAACAGCACTTCCTCTATGCCCTCGCGGCCAATCTCCTGCAGCAGCACCTGTTGCACTTCATAGGTTGCCAGATTGCGCAACGCCTCAATGCCGGATGAAGGCGATTCGGCGACGGAGAGCATCTGGGCACTGAACAGATTGTTGAGGTTGTGACGGATGACCGGCATGTGTTCCGTGACTGCGGCCAATGCTGATGGATCGCGCGTCATGACGGTGAGACTGGCCTGCAGGAAACGCTGCCGACCCTGGTAGGGAAAATTGACGATGAACGAGGGCTGCAGTTCCATGTACTGAACCGGGCCGGTTGGCACAACACGTGCGGGTGCCGCTGTTGTCGTTCCGTCACCTGCAGGAGCAGCCGGAGCCAACAGGAAAAACCAGGCACCGGCGCCACCGCCGCCAACCAGCACCAGTGCCAGCACGACAATCACCAGTATTTTGTTGCTTTTTCTGGCGGGCGCGGATGCACCCTGCGAGCCTGCCTCTTCCAGCACATCATTCTCAGCCATATCACCACCGTCAAAAAAACTGAATGTCAGTGATGTAAAGCAAGGGCTGTGCCAGTGCCCGAACAAGCATGAAGCTCATGCATACTAGTCAGGCATACAACGCAGATATCAGGCGTAGAAGTCGATCAATCCCAGCGGGGCTTTTACTGTGTGGGTCGTGGCGCCAGTATCGATTTCAGAATCAGTCTGTGTCCCGCGATTTCCCCCACCGCTACCGGACTCCCCGGAATTGCGGCCCCTGGCAGAATTGTCCGACACATTGGCATCCGCGAGTTGCAACCCCTGTTGACCAAGAAGATCCTGCAGGCGCGAAAAGGTCTGCTCGAGCGCATCACGCACCAGCGCATTGGGACTCGCGAAATTGACGCTCGCCTGATCACCGGTCACGGTGATCTTCACTGTCATCGCACCCAGCTCTGGCGGGTCCAGTTCTATGCTTGCGGAGCTGACCTTCTGTCCAGCCATCAGCGTTATGCGTTGCGAAAGACTCTCAGCCCAGCTTTTCTCACCAAAGGATTGCCCGAGTGGTTGACCGAATGATGAAGCCTGCATGTTTTGCGAGAGCGTTTGCTGGAATGTCGGGCCAGGTGTCACCATCCGACCCGCGCTCTGCTGAACAGCGGACGCGCCACTGTCGCCACGCCATGCACCAGTCGCATCGACGTTTGTCGTACTGCTGGCGCCTTCCGCCGATGCTGCAGGCGACGGATTGTTGACGGCGATACGCAGAGACTCTGCAAACTGCTGCAACTGCCCCCCCAGAGAACCAGTCATGGCAAATTCATGACGACCCTGGGTTGATGTCACACTGGTCGCCAGATTCGTCGCCGACTCGCCACCGGCAAGCCCGCGCCAGGCCCGCACGCGATCCGCGACCTGGGATTGCCACACAGTATCCTTTGCCTGTTCCGTCACAGGACTGGCTGCAGGAATCGAGTCAGCATCAGTAATCCTTGCTGCGATCTGTTCCAGGAAGATGACCTCCTCAGTCGGTAACTGCGACGGTACGGCATGTGCAGTTACCGACTGTGTTGATTCTTTGGCAGACAGTTCAGACGGCACATCGACAGGAATTTCCATGCCGCTCACTGCAGCAGCCGCAGAGACAAGTGCATTAGCTGTCTCTGCGGAGCGCCCGGGTAACGAATGCACATCATTCGTCATCTCGGAATTCGGTACAGCACTGACCAATATCTGTGCGGGGTTTGCCTCTATGCCGATTGCCTGTCCGGATTGGGACAGCATTGGGACCGGAGGTATATCTGCGTCCGCGAGTCCCGCAGCAAAAGCCAAGGCTTCCACTGGCGCAGACATGCCGACATCGATTGCTGCAGTTGTGGTCTGTGCCTGCGCCTGGAGAGTCTGCGTCTGCACAGTGTGCTGTTCTGGCGCCTGTGTCTGAGTCGCCACGACCGGAGCTTCAGCAGCGCCGGAGACCGGTGTGCCTTGCAAGATGATGGCGTCAGAGATTGAAGAGGATGCGGGCACGTTTACCTTTCCCGGCCCAGCGTCACCAGATAATGGCGGCAAGGTCTCGCCCGTGAGCGGCAGGGGATTTCCGCCGTCGGCATGCGGAGTTTGTGCGGGTACCTCGAGGTGTTCAGGAACAATCATGGCGATCTCGAAGGTACTGGTCGTGCTGGAAAGCGAGACTCTGACAACGGGAGCGGTCTGACGCTGTTCCTGTAATTCACCCTCGTAGACTTCTGCAAATGCGGAAGCCTCTTCCTGCTCGTCAGCCCCATTCTGCACGGCATCCCTGGCTGCTCTCTCACGCGCAGGCTTGTCGATTCCTGCAGCGGCTTCGGCATTATGCGTGACCGTTCTCGGCGCAGAGGAAAGCGTGACTGGGGCCGTGGTAACGGGCAGCAGGTTGGTCAGTGCAGACATGTTGAATCCTCGGTTGCCTGACCTCGGAAGCGGGTGCAGGCATGTGTCATGACAGGCAGTTATCAGAGAGATAGCAATAAGCCTGCCAACCGAAAACTCAGTTTCCAATCATGGCCAGAGGGACTTGCCATGACGACGGCTGGCGAACTCGTCCTGCTCCTTCTGCAGAACGCGTTCCTGTGCCGCGTTTTCTTCCTGAACCAATCTGTCGCGCAGTTTCTCCAGCCCTTTGTAGCGAGCATCCAATGCCTGCCAGTGTTGACGGACCTGCTCGACCTGACGGGTGACGATATCGATCTGTTGCTTCTGCTGCTCGATCGCATGCTCGATGTTGGCGCTGAAGCGATTGTAGTTCATGAACTGTTGCGCGCTGATCCCCTGGGTTCCCTGCTGATGCTGCGTGCTGCGGTATTCCAGCAGGTAGTGTTCAAGTTGCTTGAGTTTCTGTTCTTCGCTGCGCAGCTTCTCCTGCACATAAGCGAGTGCCCTGGCACTTTCCTGCGCTTTGCGCAGCGCCAGGCCAACGACAACATTCAGACGCCGGGATCGTTTCATGATTCAGCGCATGCAGCAGCCGCCTTGCCGGACTGAGCACCGGACTGATGACTGAGGGTACGCGACTGCAGCGGAGTGACATTGTTCGGCACTGCCTCACCTGTTCTGGCTGGAGGAATGACGACACCATTGAGTTTCTGCACCGCTTCTTCGTAGCCAACTCTCTCCTTCAACCCCTGTTGCATGAACTGCCGCAGATGCGGCATGCGCTCTATCGCAAAGTCCGTGTCCTTGTCAGAGCCGGCCACATAGGCGCCCACACTGATCAGGTCACGGTTCTGCTGGTAGCGGGAATAGATGCGCCGGAACAACTGCATCTTCGCAAAGTGGTCGGGTGTCACAATCGCCGGCATCACCCGACTGATCGATGCCTCGATGTCGATGGCCGGATAGTGGCCGGACTCTGCCAGTGTACGGGACAAGACGATGTGGCCATCGAGAATCGCACGAGCTGAATCAGCAATCGGGTCCTGCTGATCGTCGCCTTCAGTCAACACTGTGTAGAACGCAGTGATCGAACCCTGGCCCTTGGCTGCATTACCTGCACGCTCCACCAGTTGCGGAATCTTGGCAAACACCGATGGCGGATAACCCTTGGTGGCAGGTGGCTCACCAATGGCAAGTGCGATCTCGCGCTGCGCCATCGCATAACGGGTCAGTGAATCCATCAGCAGCAGCACATCCTTGCCCTGATCACGAAAGCCTTCGGCGATGCGTGTCGTCAATATCGCTGCACGCAGGCGCAGCAGGGGCGCATCATCCGCCGGAGATGCAACGACAACAGCTCGGGACAGGCCCTGCTCACCCAGAATCTCATCGATGAATTCCTTCACCTCACGACCCCGCTCACCGATCAGACCCACAACGATGACATCGGCCGTTGTGAACTGGGTCATCATGCCGAGCAGCACGCTCTTGCCGACACCGCTGCCCGCAAACAGACCGAGTCGTTGACCGCGCCCGACTGTCAGCAATGAGTTGATGGTGGTAATGCCCACATCGAGCGACTTGCGAATGGGTTGGCGTTGCAATGGGTTGATGGTCTTTGGTGCTGTGGACGTTCTGATGATTTCCATTGGCACTTCGCCACGCCCGTCGATGGGCTGGCCCAGACCGTTCAATACGCGCCCGAGTAAATCTGTTCCCACTGCCAGTTGCTCTCCGCCATCAAGCGGCACCACTTTCGCACCCGGTTGCAACCCTTCGACGCCGGTCAATGGCATCAGATAAATGCGTGGACCGTCAAAGCCAACTACCTCTGCCTCGATCTCGCGGCCATGGCCATCCGTCACGCTGCAACGTCCGCCCAGTGAGACGTTGCACCCGACGGCCTCAAGAGTAAGACCCACCACCCGCGTCAATCGGCCCTCCACAATCGGTATCAACTTCGGCTCGAACTGCGGCTGATACTGGCGCAGGCGCTGCGCGAGGCTCTGTCTCAACATCTTACGTCTCCTGCTCCAACTGATCTTCTGCAACAGACAGAATGCCAGAGCGCAGGGCCTCCGCTTCTTCCAATAAAGTGGGCTCCGCTGCCACTACCTCAATCGCTTCCTCTACCTCTTCAGCAATATTGAGGCGAGGCACCAGAGGTTCAGGTGCCGGTTCGAATTCTTCGACCAGTGCGTCATCGCCACCATCGAGCTGGCGGGTCAGTACCTGTTCGATCATGCTGGCAAAACGGGTGTCGATCGTGAAGTCTGCCAGGCTCTGGTCCGTCTCGATGCGGCAACCACCACGCGCGACATCCTCGTCTGCAATGACACGCCAGCGGTCACCTGCGCGCTGCTGAGCCTCATCAAGTACAGCCTGATCGGCAGGGTTGCAATGGATGCGTACGTTGTCCTTGCTGGGCGGCAATGCGGCGAGCGCCTCTCTGACAACTTGCAGAATGTGGCGTGAATCGATCTGCATTTCACGGCGAATGACGGCAACGCTGATGCTCTTGACCAGATTGAGCAACGCCTGCTCCAGTTTGTAGTCCTGTTCATTCATGGCATGGGTAAGGCTCGTCAGCACCTGGTCGAGCTGCGCGAGTTTCGCGTTGATCTGCTGCTGACCGCGCTGCAGCCCCTGCTGCGTACCCTGAGCGAGTCCTTCCGTATGCCCCAGCTCGAAACCACTCTTGCGACCTTCAGCAACCCCTTCGGCGTGCCCCTTCTTCAGACCTTCCTGATAACCGGCGTCCAGCAATTCCTCCGCAGTCCTATCTGTCGCTGCACCTGACGAGCGCGCACTGTCGAGTCCGTCGCGGCGGGTGCCATCCTCCCGTGGTTGTGCCTGTACCAGGTGTCCTCCCTTATCGATCAGAGGTGGCTGCCAGCGACGCACACGCACTTCAGACAGATCTTTAGTGGCGACTCTCGATACACCATCAAACAAGTGTCGCTCCATCAGATCATCTCCTCACCGCCACCGCCGAGCTGAATCTCACCGGCATCCGCCATGCGACGGGCAATGCCCAGCACTTCCTTCTGCGCCACTTCCACTTCACTCAGGCGCACAGGGCCCTTGGCTTCGAGATCATCACGCAGCAATTCGGCAGCACGCTTGGACATGTTCGAGAAAATCTTTTCCTTCAGGTAATCGTCTGCACCCTTGAGTGCCAGGATCAGCACTTCCGATGACACTTCGCGCAGAAGTGCCTGAATGCCTCGATCATCAACCTCACGCAGATTGTCGAACACAAACATGAGATCCTGAATCTGCGAACCGAGGTCTTCATCGACACTCTTGATCGCTTCCATCAACTCAGCTTCAATGCTGCCTTCCAGATTGTTCATGATCTCGGCTGCAGTTCTGGTGCCGCCGAGAGTGGTTGATGGATTGGAACCCTTACCGGAGAACTGTTTCTCAAGAACGGTGTTCAGTTCCTTCAGGGCATCCGGTTGCACACTTTCCAGAGTCGCCACGCGGATCAGAATTTCCAGGCGCACCTTGTCGGGAAACTGCGCCAGAATGCTGGCGGACTGATCGGCATCAAGGTAGCTCAACACCACCGCCTGTATTTGTGGATGCTCGTTGCGGATCACATCTGCAACCGAGCGCGGGTCCATCCACTTCAGGCTGTTGATGCCGCTGGAAGAACCACCCAGCAAAATACGATCAAGCAAACCTCGTGCGCGATCTTCGCCCAGCGCCTCGACCAGCATGTTCTTGATATAGCTTTCAGCACCAACACCAAGCCCCGACTGTGTACCGCATTCATTGAGAAACTGCGACAGCACTGTCTCAACACTTTCCTGACTCACGGAACGCAGTCCCGACATCGCAGAGCCAACCTTTTGCACTTCCTTCGGCCCCATCTGCTTGAGCACTTCAGCAGCATCCTTCTCACCCATGCTCATCAACAGGATGGCGGCGCGATCTATGGAGGGAAGGTTTCTTTGCAGGCCCTGGCGGCCCTGTAAATTTTCGTCAGACATCGTCATTGATCCACTGTTTCACTACTTGTGCGACCCGGCCCGGGTCCTGGGCTATCAGTCCCTTGATGGCGTTGAGTTGGCGCTCGTAACCATCCGTGGGGCCTGGCAGCAAAATGTCGTCACCACCTGAAAGCGTCACCCTGTCATCTCCCATGGGCTTGCCATCCATGTCCAGATCAGCGTATTCGCCGGACGCAGCGGCACGCGCCAGATCCTTGCCGGGACCACTCGCTGTTGCGAGATTTCGCAGCACCGGACGCAGCACACCGAACACCAGCACCAGCACCAATGCCAACCCAAGGAACTGCTTGATACCACTGAACAACCAATCCTGCTGCCAGAACGGCAGAGCACCAAAGTCTTCATCAATGCTCAGGGGAGCAAAGCGGTTGTTGACTACCGTCACACTGTCGCCGCGCTCTGCGCTGTAGCCCACCACATCGCGCACCAATGCCGTAATGCGATCCAGTTCTTCTTGCGTCCATGACTCCGTGTTGACACTGCCGTCTACAGCCGGCGCCAGTGCCGGACGATCATCCAGCACCACAGCTACGCTGAGGCGACGCACAGAAACCGGATCATGATTGGTATAACTGATGGTGCGATCCAGCTCGTAATTGCGTGTCGCCTGCTGACGGGTATTGGCAGACGTTATAGTCTCTGCTTCAGTCAATGCCGTTGCTTGGAACTGACCATCGATGGGCGGCTGGTTACTCAGGGCGCCAGGAACACCGCCATTGATTTCGCCAGCGGCGCGACGTTCCTCCAGCGACTGTTCGCTGCGCAGGATGCCTTCCGGATTGAATGTCTCTGCGGCCTGTTCGGTGCGGGTAAAGTCAATGTCGGCACTGATCTCGGCACTGAAGCGCCCTGCCCCAACCAAAGGTTGCAGCATGCGATTGACACGCTCTACCAGCGTGTCTTCATAGCGACGCGCATAATCGAACTGCTGTCCTGCGATGACCAGACCGCTCGTGTCATCCTTGCGCGACAGCAGATTGCCGGTTTGATCGACAATCGTAACGTTGTCCGGTGTCAGCTCCGGGACGCTTGACGCCACCAGATTGGCTATCGCATCCACCTGCGTGTCACTGAGATTACTGCCGCCCTGCAGCGTCAGGAACACCGAGGCCGTGGGCTTGCGGCTGCTGCGTACGAAGACCGAACGCTCTGGTGTGGCCAGATGCACGCGCGCTGATTGCACATTGCGAAAGCCCATGATCGTGCGCTGCAACTCACCTTCCTGACTGCGCTTGTAACGATTGGCCTCCATGAACTGGCTGGTACCCAGCCCCTGCTCGGCATCCAATGATTCGTAACCATAGCCGGTTTCGCGCGTAATTCCTGCCGCCGCCACCTGCAGACGCAGACTCAACACCTGGTCGGTCGGCACCAGGATCACACCACTGGAAGGCTCGATGCGGTAATTCAGATTGCGGGTTTCCAGCACGTCAACCAACTGGGTCATGTTGTATCCATTCATGTCCGGATACAAGGGCTGGTAGTCCTCTCCACGCGACCATAGAACAACCGCAAAGCCGATAGCCACACTGGCTGCCAGTCCCACCATCAGGCCGAGCTGGCGCACGATGTCCAGACGCATGAACCCAACGAGAAATTCGCTGCTCACACTGTCGGTGATGCGCCTGCCATTCATCGAGGATCTCGCGGCATCGCCACCACTTGCGGGTCTTGCTGATGCATCAGTTGTTGTAGCCATGGTTTATCGCCCTGTTCGCTATTCTGTTCCGTTCCGGATTTCGTACTATAACGGCATGTTCATGATGTCCTGGTAGGCACTGACCAGGCGGTTACGCACCTGAGTCATCGCCTCGAAGGACACCGAGGCTTTCTGCATCTGGATCATGACCTGCGTGATGTCAACGCTGCCATCGCCCATCTCGTAGGCGGTTTGCATTTCACTGGATCGCACCTGGGTTTCGTTCACCGAATCCACGGCCTGTTTCAACAAATCCGAAAAACTGCTGCGCTCCCCTGCCGAGCTGGCATTGACCAGATCAGAGCGTGCCGCACCATTGAGAGAATCGATGCTTCCCACCTGGGATGCCATGAGGTCATGTCCCTGCTGCGGTTGAATCTGGGTACGCATCTCACGCATCTGCATCAGCACACGATTGATGTCCACACGACTGGTGATGTCACTCATGGTTGTTCCACTCCACTTCCTGTTTGGTAATCTGGTTCGGCAATTTCGGTCAGCAACGTTTGCAGTGCTTTCAGTAAACGTTGAGCATCGATTCTATGTTGATACCGGAGTCGCGCATCCGGGCCATCTTGTAGCGCAACGTCCTGGCGCTGACTCCCAGCACTTCCGCTGTCTCCTTGCGGCGACCACCCTGTTGTCGCAGCGTCTGCAGAATGATTTCGAACTCGCGCTGCTTGAGGTCACTGCCAAGAACGCCATGATCGTCCTCGTCCAGCAATTGCGGAGCAGAATCCGTGCCAGCGTTGATCATCATCGATGCCACATTGTGCAGGCTGCTGGATGTGTTGGTGGCTGTGCCGCAGATCATGCGGTTGCCATTGTTGCCAGTGGCGTCCACCGCCAGATTCTGCGCGGAGATCACATTGCCGTCCTGCATGATGAGGGCGCGTTGAATGACATTGTCCAGCTCGCGGACATTGCCGGGCCACGGATAATTTTCAAGCAGATGCTGAGCACTCACGTCAAAACTGAGAGAACCCCGTGTCATTTTTCTGGCATGTCGCTGCAGCAAACGCTGGGCCAGTGGCACGATGTCTTTCCTGCGCTCACGCAGTGGCAGCCACTGTAATGGGAAAACGCTGAGACGATAGTAGAGGTCTTCACGGAACGTTCCCTGTGCCACACACTGACGCAGGTCGCGATTGGTGGTCGCGATCACGCGCACATCCAGAGAGATGGTCTTGCGGCCACCGACGCGCTCTACTTCGCGCTCCTGCAGTACACGCAGAATCTTGGCCTGCAAGCCGATATCCATCTCGGAAATTTCGTCAAGCAGAATAGTGCCGCCATCAGCCTGCTCAAACTTTCCCTCACTGCTATTGTATGCACCTGTGAACGCCCCTTTTTCGTGACCGAACAGAGTCGCTTCCAGCATGTTCTCGGGAATCGCTGCACAGTTGATGGCAACAAAGGTCTTGTCGGCACGGGGCGATTGCAGATGAATGTAACGCGCCAGCACTTCCTTGCCCGTGCCGCTTTCGCCTGAGATCAACACAGTGGCATCGGAAGCTGCCACCTTTCTGGCCATGGCGAGCAGGTTTCTGCTTGAGGCTTCTTCCGCCACCGGATCGGCATCCGCCGCCGTGCGCACAGGAGTGGCGACATATTGACGCACAGCTTCCACCAGCGTCTGCGGATCAAAGGGCTTGACCAGATAATCGACAGCACCATTACGCATGGCTGCCACTGACTTGCTGATGCTGCCATAGGCGGTAATCAGCAACACAGGGAGCATCGGGACCAGCACACGCACGCGCTGCAACAGTTCATGACCATCCATGCCGTCCATGTTCACATCAGAGACCAGCATGTCGACATCCCGTGTCGCCAACACCTCAAGAGCCTCCTCGGCAGAGCTGGCTGATACAACACGAAAACCACCCATTTCCAGCGTGTCGGACAATGCCTCACGCAGATCCCAATCATCCTCTGCCACCAGTATCGTTGCCTTGCTCATAGACCACCCTCTTGTACGCTTGCATCATGTTCGTGAAATTCTGTGTGACGCTCTCTCGATTCGGAGAGCGATTCGGGCGCCAGAAAAGGTAAAACGAAACCCGCGCGCGTGCCTGTCTGCTCGGCGCCGCAATGCGATTCGATAAAGAAACGACCCCGGTGCGCCTTGGCGACTACCTGCGCTACTGCGAGACCCAGACCAGTGCCCTGAGGGCGCGTCGTGAAGAATGGCTCGGTGATCTGCTCCAGCAGCTCATGGCTGATGCCAGGACCGTTGTCCTGCACATACAGTCGCAATTTGCTGGCGGCATCCCTGTCTGTGTGCTCCACCAGTTCCGCGCGGATGTGCAACATGGCACCCTTGCCTTCATTCCCTTGTCCCGCAGCCTGCTGGGCGTTTTCGATCAGATTGAGCAATGCGCCTATGAGGGACTCGCGATTGCAGAGCAGATGCACATCGCCAACACTGTTATGCCAGTCGCAACTGAAACTGCTGCGCAGCAACACTTCGGCTGCAATCTTCAGCTCTTCGAAAAGTTCAGGCATGGTGATGGTCTCATCAAGTATCGCATCGCCCCTGGCAAAGATGAGCATGTCCTTGACCTGGCGCTCCATGTTGTGAAGACGGGACACCAGTTTGCCGACGAACTTGCCACTCTGTTCCTGACTCAACTGCGTATTGCCCAACTGACCAGCGTACAACATCGCGGCAGAGAGCGGTGTACGAATCTGATGAGCCAGCGAAGACACCATCTTGCCCATTGCAGAGAGGCGCTGGTGGCGGCTGAGATGCTGTTGCAGGCGACGGGTTTCCGTCTGGTCAGTGAGCAGGATGATCTGACCGGATTCATCATTGAGTGAGCGGGTGGCAAGGCTGACACGCTTGCCGGAACGCAGTGAAATTTCGTGGCCGTCGTCGCTGCGGGGAGCGAAGCGCTGACGGATCACATCGCGCCAGAACTGGCCGGTTAACGAATCTCCCAGCAACTCCTGCGCGGCGGAATTGCACTCGCTCACCTGGCCCTGACTGTTCAGCACCACCACACCACCGGGAAGCAATTGCAACAGATTCTCAAGGCGGTTGGCGATGCGTTCTTTCTCGGCAATCTCGACCAGACGCTGACGATTGGCCTGCTCCACTTCCCGCGTCAGTTGTTCAACGCGGCCCTGTAACACTTGATAGGCCGTGCTGAGTTCGCTGGAGAGTTCGCTGAAGGCACGGAAGGCAAGTTGCAGGGCATCGGGACTGTTCAGCTCCTGACCAGTGTCCGGCCACAGGCCTGCGGTAGCCGGTGAGCCGCTGGCATCGCGGCTGTTCCTCTCGGTATTCCTGAGACTGTTGGTGGCTGAGGTGGCTGTTGCCGACATGCTGGCTCCGTTGAGTGTCAACGCGCCGTTTTGCAATGGCGCTTTGTTCTCGGAACAGCAATCTCTGTGCCAGTAAATTTAATGCTTGAAATTCAAGAAGTTGAAAATCGGCCTGTGACGTGGGTCAAGATTTTGACCTTTTCGGAGAAGATTGCGAGGGCTTTTTGCGGAGCAAGGGCAGCCCGGAGGCGTGGCCCGCCACAGAACCGGACCCTGTCGTCTGTCACCGGCAACAAAACCACTGAAGAATCACGCCTTAGGAGGGGTTACGCCAGTCTGGCCCTGGTACTTGCCATTGCGCTGTTTGTAGGTCGTCTCGCACTGCTCATCGGACTGATAGAACAACATCTGCGCCACGCCCTCGTTCGCGTAGATCTTGGCGGGCAGCGGCGTGGTGTTGGAAAACTCCAGAGTCACATGGCCTTCCCACTCCGGTTCCAGCGGCGTCACGTTGACGATGATGCCGCAGCGCGCATAGGTGGACTTGCCAAGGCAGACAGTCAGCACATCACTGGGTATACGGAAGTACTCGACAGTGCGCGCAAGTGCGAAGGAGTTGGGAGGAATGATGCAGTAGTCTTCTTCGATGCTGACGAAGCTGCTCTCATCGAAATTCTTGGGGTCGACAACGTTGCTGGTATGCACGTTGGTGAAAATCTTGAACTCACGCGCACAGCGCACGTCATAGCCGTAGCTGGAGGTGCCGTAAGAGATGACTTTGTTACCGTCGACATAACGGACCTGTTTGGGTTCGAAGGGATCGATCATGCCGTGTTCGGCGGCCATGCGGTTGATCCATTTGTCTGACTTGATGGTCATTGCTGCTTGCTTCCTGATGTTGAAGTCACTGTTGCCCTGAGGGGTGCCGAAGATCGGGGGCAGATGATAAGGCCTGCATGGGCCTGGCGCCAAAAGGTTTTACAAACCTCTCGCCAAACCTCTCTACAAGCCCTCGAACAACCCCTCAGACCAGGCGCTCGGGATACGGTACTGGGCGAGGATGGACGCTTCGCTTGCCAGAGCCTCGTTGTGGTCGACGACGACCTGGAAGCCATTACTGTTGCGAAACACAACGTGGGGTTTTGCATTGTCGCGCAGCATGCGGGTGAAGTGTTTGAAATCCTGGACCGGCACTCCGTTCACGGTGTCGACAACCCAGTTGCGCAGATCGTGGTAGCCAAGGTTTACATCCGCTGCCAGCACCTGCAAAGCCACCACCAGTTCGCGCTTGTTGGGGGAACTCCACTCGCTGCGTGCCGCCAGCAGATTGACCGGCGCAGTGCGGTTCCAATCCGGGCCCCAGCGCATGATGAGATTCATGTTGAGCGGTACAAACAACACACCACCGTAAACATAATATTCTGGGATTTCGTCGAAAGCCTCCTGCTTCACCAGGCTGTAGCTGGCCTGGCGTTTCTGGGCCATCAGATCGCGGGTAAGAATCTCACCGTTGCGGGCAAACTCGATCTCGATATCGTCACCGATCTGGCGCAGATCGATAGCGTACTTGTAATTGGTCTGCAGCGAATCATTGACACGGATGGTGCTGTCGCCCGCCACGTCGAACCCGGCAATCTTCAGGACCACATCGTTCTCCTGCAGGATGCCCGAGGCAGGTGAATCGTCGAACACCTTGATCACCAGCACGCCACTCTGATCTTCGGCCAGCCCATAAGCACGCTTGGCAGCGGGGCTTTCCATATCCTGGGTGCGAAAGCCCAGATCGGGGAAACCGTCATAAACACCATCCTCGGCATCAGTCAGCACATGGCGAATAATGTCAGGCGGTACAAAGTACCCGAGGTTTTCGGCCCTGCCACCGGAATTGGCCTGCATTACCACCCCGACAATCTGCTCGTCCACAATCACCGGGCCGCCGCTGTTGCCGGGATTGATTGCAGCATCGATCTGTCCGGCCAGCAGGAAGTCGCCGGAGTGGGCGTAAATCTGCTGCTCCACGCGGGACAGGATGCCCTTGGTGATACTCAACGTACGACCGCCAATCGGGTAGCCGAATACGAACACTTCCTGGTGTGGGTTTGGCAGGTCACCAATCGCCAGCGCTTCGAGATCGGCAAAGAATGCAGGGTCGTCCACCGTCACCAGCGCCAGATCCGAGGAGTGGGACACGAACATCACACGGGCGGTGTAGCGGTTCGGATCGTTGTGCTTCTGCACCTGCACATAGCTGGCATTGGCGACGACATGAGCATTGGTCAGGATACGGTTACCGCTGATCACCGAGCCCGAGCCACTGCTCTGGGAAGGGGTCAGCAGGCGCCATGGAGTGAAATAGTCGGGGGCGGCCGAGGTGGTGTAGATCTTGACGATGGAGTTTTCGACAGCACGGATCTGGTCGCTGATCTGGGCTTGCGAGGAGCCAGAAAAAATCAGCAAAAACAATGTGATGGAAATAGAACTCAATGGCAGATGTGATGTCTTGCGGAGCATGGGAGAGAGTATCTTGCGCACGGCGGCAACGGCGGGTTCTGCAAACGTCATGGGCTGTCCTTCAGTGTTGTTCTTGTGGTTTTCTTCGGGTGCTTGGTGTGTTGTGTATCAGTCTGTTGAAGTGACCGCCTTTATGTCATATCCATTCGGGGGATGGCAAGCGCTGGGCGGGTTTGCGACAACAGCGCCAACGTTACGCATCTGTGCGTCTCCGCGGCGTCAGCCCTGCGGCTTGCTGCCAGCCTCCTCTGTCAGGCGTTCCACCTGTCGGACTTTAATCATGGACTGGCAAGTCACTCCTGCATGGCCAATGATGATTCCGTTACACCCGCAACGAACCACGGAATGCTCGGGCGCCATAATATGACTGCGCACCGTTGTGATAAACAAAGACATGATCGTAGCGACGATCACAGAAAAGCGCACCGCCGAGTTTGCGAATTGCGGCAGGAGTCTTCACCCAGCTCGACGTTTTCAGATCGAAGCTGCCGAGCTCCTGCAACTGCCGATACTCCTCTTCCGTCAGAAGCTCAATGCCCATGGCCGTAGCCATATCCACGGCAGTGTTCTCCGGCCTGTGCTCCTTGCGTGACTCCAGCCCTTCGCGGTCATAGCAAACGCTGCGACGACCGCTGGGACTTTCCGCAGCGCAATCAAAGAAAATGTATTCGCCGGTCGCGCTGTCGCGGCCCACTACGTCGGGCTCGCCGCCAGTCGCTTCCATTTCGTACAGGGATTGAAGTTTCTTTGGAGCGCCTTCCAGGCGCTTCTGCACATCGAGCCAGTCGATGTTCTTGTGGCGCTGCTTGAATTTTTCGAAGCGGACTTTCAAGGTGCTCAAAAGATCTTCTTGCTGGGTTGGGTTCATGTTTTCACTCCATTGGAAATCATGCTGCGGCGTGAGTGCTATGCAGAAGGCACCATCAAACACTGTCTCTTCATTCCGGTGTACGAGGCGTTGATCAACTTCAATAGCACCGCTGCATCGACATTGCTGCCAGGTCTGATCTTCACATGACGCATGAATTTGCCAGCCCCTTCCAGAAGGTGGTTGGGATCGGCAAGTTCGGAACCGTTGAAGAAGCCGATACTGACGTGGTCCTTGTATGCCCCCACGTAGGCGAATGCCGCATCATCCACGCACGCAGTCGGACAGCCGTCATGCATGAGTTCGTGCACATCAGCTCCGCAATCACGCATTGCCTGGAACCACTGTAGCGCGAGAGCACCGAGGGGGTCCGAGTGGTCGAGCAGCCAGGCCTCGACGGCCGGGTCGTGTTTTAAAGTGTTTGTGAAGCGGAAGATTCTGGTCATGGTTTTCCTCTCAGTCATTACCAATAACGATCAATGCAGTGCTCCGAGTAACCGACTGTGGGACTCAATCCCGTAACTGCCTGCCTTTCAATCCGAGAAGAATCGCCGCGCCAATCAGACCGGCCCCCGCCACGCAATCCACCCAGGCCTTGTGATGACTTTTCAGAACCTGTGTCAGCCAACTGGCCCCTTTGCCATAGCACGCCAGGAAACAGCCATCGATCACGATGTAGGTTAACCCCAGAATGGCGATCTGTGGAGGCAGTGAGTGCTGCGGGCTGAGAAACTGCGGAAACAAGGCGGCAAAAAACACCACTGCCTTCGGATTCGCTGCCGAGGTCACAAACCCACGCAGCCACAATTGTCGCAGTGACGTGACGACGCCGGTGGCAGAGACCTCACGAGTATTGAAGGAAGCCATGATCTGTCGGACGCCAATCCAGATCAGATATGACACTCCAGCCCATTTGATGATTGTGAAGCCATAGCGCGACGCTGTGATCACTGCGGCCAGCCCCAGCCCTGCGAGCAGAATCTGCATCGTGTTCGCGGACAGATCACCGGCAGCCGTTGCCAGTGATCGATGAAACCCGTTCGACATACTGACAGAAAGCATCAGGAGTTGACTCGGACCGGGTGTGCTCATGAATATCAGGACAGTGCCAACATACAGCAGCCAGACATCAGTTGTCATGCTCCCTCCTGGTCTTCAATGCCGACAATCGGGTGCGCCATGTTGATAGCGGCGAAGAACTGCTCGAGCACTCCTGTTTCAGTAGTCATTACCACGGAATGATCCCTGCATTGGGTTGAGAAAATTGCACATGATCAACTTGTCTATGGGTGGTCACCCAGTCTGCGATGGCAGCCGCTGCCTCTGCGGCGGAAATTGATGCACCCGAGACCGCACTTTCACTTACGAACTGTCCTGGGTTCATGGCAAATACTGCAACTCCTTCAGGGCCAAATTCCTCTGCCAGACATACTGACAACATGTTCTGCGCTGCTTTGGCGATACGGTATGTATACGAGAAACCTTGGTCGGCGAATTCCCCTGCGGCTGATCTTGCTAGAGACGCCAGACGCGACGAGATGTTGATGATCGTTGGCTCTGCAGCGCACTGCAAAAATGGCGCCGCAGCTCGTGTCACTCGTAAAGCGCCGACAACATGAATATTGAACAACTCTTCTGCCTCTTCGGCGGACGTATTTTCGAGCCCGGAAGATCGACCTGGTATGCCCGCATTATTGATAAGCAGGTCCAGCTTTCCCACCTGAGTCAATGTCTCATTGACTGACTCTTCAACTTCTGTGCTACAAACATCCGAGACTATGGGATAGCACTGTCCTTCCGGGGCGCACTTTTTCATTTCGCTGGCTACGACAGGATCACGAACTAGTGGGAGAACAATCCAACCTGAAGCCAGGTAGTGGTCATATAGAGCTCGACCCAGTCCTCTTGATGCTCCTGTTATCAGTACTGATTTCATTGAATGCATCTACATTGGTGTTTGCAGCAAGGTTAATCTTCTTTACCCCGTTGAGCAAAAACCAGCGAAGGTTTTTGCTCTGATTTTAATCGAAAGCTCCTTCTGATCAGGAGCTCGCCACTTTCGACAAAACCTCCAGGCGCTCGCGCAGATCCAGGAGGATATCGCATCGAGCTGTTTTGCAACCCGGGCAGGCATGGCAACAACAATAGCGTGCCGCCAGCGAAGTTTTAAGAGCAGTGCTTCATGAAGTTGTCAGGTGTTTAATAAATCGGGCTTGCCAAAGTGTGATGAACTCATTTATGTGTCCAACACTGATCTAAGCGCCGACTTAGCGATTCAGCTTGAGCATCTTGTTGAGCGAGCCATAGAAATGGTTTGTAGCCCTAATGCTGATGAAGTTACCCTTTTGATCTTTTGAGTAGATACATTAGCGAGTCCCCATCCGCCAACATGGCATTGATTGTGTGGTGTTTCTCAGGATCAAACTCGACAATGCCATGCGAGAATAGTATGTCGTATCCGAGGTTGGCTTCTAGATTGTATTTTGTAATTGACTGATGAAGCCTTGCGACAATATTTTCTGCTTCTTCCTTGGGGGTATTGGTGAGCAGCATAGCAAACTCATCACCCCCTAGTCGCGCGCAGACGTCTGAATCCCGGCAAAAAGCAATCATTTGTTCAGCAAAGATAGTCAGAGTCCGATCCCCTTCTGCATGCCCGAATGTGTCGTTAATATTCTTGAACTTATCCAAATCCATAAATACCAGCGACGCTGGTAATTTCTGTCGTGTACAGATATGCAGGCTATATTCGGCGAGCATTATAAAGCCGCGTCGGTTTGATATAGCGGTAAGATCATCCAGCGTCGCCATTTGAACAGCCGCCAGTTCGCGTTCTACCATTGACGCAAGGTCTTTCAATGCTTCGAGGTCGTCTTTCTCGAAACTTCTTGGCTTACGATCAATAATGCACAGAGTTCCTAACTTTTGCCCGCTTGGGGCGCTGAGAGGGCATCCGGCATAAAAACGAATATGAGGGGCATTCAAAACCAAGGGGTTATCAAAAAAGCGTTCATCCGCGATGGTATCGGGAATAATGAACAGATCGTTACCTAGAATCGCATGGCCACAAAATGAAATATCGCGCGATGTTTCGCTCACAGTGAGGCCAAAGCAGGATTTGAACCACTGACGGTTCTCATCGACAAGACTGACTAGCGCAATAGGCACGCCAAACAGCCTTTTTGCCATACGAGTTAGCCGATCGAATCGTTCCTCCGGCGGGGTATCCAGAACGCTGAATGACCGGAGTGCTTCAAGCCGGGCCTTCTCATCTTGCGGAGTCTCAGGTTTTTTCAATGCAGAATTCTCCTTGCTTTGATCTCATAACGCCATTGTATTGTTGTTCGGAGAGTTAATTAGCTCTTTTGATTATTCGTTCCAAACGGGTAAATTGAGGCCCACCTTCAGTAAGCGCTGAAGGCCACCTTGCAGTAGCTTGTTAACGCCCAGGTTCGTAAAAACCGGGAACAAGT
>JAUXNX010000023.1 GCA_030682575.1 Gammaproteobacteria bacterium | reverse complement strand
CGGGAGATGGAGACGGGGTCCGGTTCTGCGGCTTGAAAGGCCAAGCCGAACGCAGCAAAAAGACCTTGGGCTTTTTGCGCAGAGAGGGCACCGCGGAGCGGCGCAGGTCAGCCGCAGAACGGCAGTGCCCCACCCCCGCCCCGAGCCACGACCGCTCGAAAGCACCAACCCACCCCCCAAGGTTTGTACTTTCAGGAGAAGTATGTTTTCATCGACCGCCGCTCAAGTGCAGGGATTTCGCCCTATCGGCACACAATTACAACAACGGAAAGCCACGCCTTTTTGCGCTTTCCCACCAATAAAAAGACCTTAGCAGCATGTGGAAACACCACCGACCAGAGAGTGATGGCCTGCAGATATCAGGGCTGTCCCGTGGGCTGAAACGCCTGGTGGTGGCAATGTGTGCAAGTGCCCTTCTCACCGCCTGCTCCGAAGAGCTTTCTGCCAACCGCCCTTACATCCTGACTACCGCAACAGTGGGCGGCGCCTATTATCCGATCGGTGTCGCCATGGCGACGATCTCCAAATCCCAACTGCAACCCGCCCACAATGTTTCCCTCTCTGCCATCAGCTCTGCTGGCTCACTGGAGAACGTGAAGCTGCTGCGTGACAACGAAGCGCAATTTGCCATTATCCAGGGAGTCTTCGCCGCCTGGGCATGGAATGGCGAAGGACCGATTCGTAATCCGCAGACAGAAATGCGCAGCGTCAGCGCAATGTGGTTCAACGTCGAGCATTTCGTGCTGCTGACCAATCTGGTCAAGGACGGCACGTTGAGCGATTTCGGACAGTTGCGTGGCGAGCGTGTCGTGCTTGGTGCACGCAACTCTGGCGCGGAACAGACCGGACGTTACATCCTGGAGCAACTGGGTATCGACTACGAAAGCGCCATGACCTTCGGTTACATGGGTTACGAGGCTGCCGCAGGCGCCATGCAGGACGGCAATGTCGTCGGCATCAACGTGCCCGCAGGGGCACCTGCCAGCGCCATCACCCAGGCCTTTGCGCAGATGGGCAATCGCATCACGTTGTTGAGTTTCTCGCAGGAAGAACTCGACACCCTCAACAGCCGTTACCCGCTGTGGGACTGGTACGATTTCGCTCCAGGCACCTACCCCAATCAAACCGAGACACTGCGCTCCATCGCCTCGCCCAATGTGTTGGTGGTGCGCGATGATATTCCGGACGAGCACGTCTACCTCATCACCAAAATGATTTGGGAAAACCTCGGCACCATGCAGGACATTCACGCCGCCACCAAGGACATGAAGTTCGAGGCCGCCCTCAAGGGACTTGCAGCGCCGCTACACCCAGGAGCGTTGCGCTACTATCGTGAACGCGGCCTGGAGATTCCCGACCACCTGTTGCTGGCAGAGCAGCCAGACCAGCCGCAAGACCAGTAGCAGGAGCCGCCGACGCCATGAAATCTCCGATGTTGCGCTGGGCCGCATTCCTGTTTGCAATATTCCACGTGTACGTCAATGTCTTCGCTGCACTTTCAGAACTCTGGTTCGCGGCGCTTCACTTCGGTGGTTTCTGTGCGCTCTGTGCGCTGGCCGACAATGAGCGCCTGCGCAGCAATGGCCACACCGGGTTGCTGCGCAGGGGCATCAACATCACGCTGGCGCTTGTGGCTGTGGCGATTCCCGTCTACCTGATCCTGTTTGAGGATGCCCTGTACGCACGCGAGGCGGAATTCATCTTCTCAGACTACGTGGTGTCAGGCATTGCCGTGCTGATGGCGATCGAGTTCACGCGGCGCACCTCGGGCTGGTTCACGCCTGCGTTGATCGTCATCTCCTTATGCTACATCCTCTTCCTTGGACGCTATGTGCCAGGCATGTTCTCTTTTCCTGGCCTCAGCACGGAAACAGTGCTGTACCGCAGCTTCTTCAGCGCTGAGGGCATGTTCGGCAACACCGCCACGATTTCCACCACCTATGTGTTCATGTTCATTCTGTTCGGTGCCTTCCTGCTCAAATCCGGTGCAGGGGATTTCATAGTCAGACTCGCCCGCTGCCTCGCGGGACGTTTCACAGGCGGTGCCGGACTGGTCTCCGTGGTGGGCTCGGGGTTGATGGGTTCGGTATCCGGCTCTGCCATCGCCAATACCGTCTCGACCGGCGTGATCACCATACCGATGATGAAGCGGTCGGGCTTCCCTCCGCAGTTCGCGGCCGGAGTAGAAGCCGCAGCTTCCACGGGCGGTGCGCTGATGCCACCAATCATGGGAGCCGGTGCGTTTGTGATGGCTGGTTACACCAATCTGCCCTACACCCAGATCGTCGCCGTCTCGATCCTGCCTGCGATGCTGTATTTCCTCACGGTCGGATTCTTCGTGCGCATCGAGGCCAAGCGCCTGGGGCTGACAGCCGACAGTATTGAAGCAACCGAGACCGTTGGCACCGTCTTCAGACAGGGCTGGCATTTTCTGGTGCCGCTGGGGGTGTTGATTGGCGCCCTGCTGATCGGCTACACGGCAATCATGGCCGCCGTATTTGCAATCATCGCCACCATTGCCGCGTCATGGCTCTCGCCCACCCCCATGGGCTGGCAGGCCTGCTTCGATGCCTGTGTCGACAGCATTCGCAACATGACGACAACCGCGCTGCTGCTGGTGGCTGTAGGTCTGATCATCAATGTGGTCACGACCACCGGCATCGGCAATGCCTTCTCGCTGATGATTGTGGAATGGGCACAGGGCAGCCTGATCATCACGCTGGTGCTGGTGGCGTTGGCATCTCTGATACTGGGTATGGGTTTGCCTGTGACTGCCGCCTACATCGTTCTGGCAACGCTGTCCGCACCCGTGATCTACGACCTCATAGCCCAGGATTACCTGTTGCAGGCTCTGCAGGCTCCCGACCTGCCCGCCAGTGTGCGTGCAACCCTTGGACTGTTCGGTGGTGATCCGCTCGTCGCTCTGCAGGAAATGCCACTGGAGATGCGCCAGTTGCTGCGTACACAGCTACTCGATCCTGCACTGCTGGCGGGTATGTTGTTAAGTGCTCACCTGATCATTTTCTGGCTCTCCCAGGACAGCAATATCACGCCACCGGTCTGTCTTGCCGCATTTGCTGCGGCGGGCATCGCCGGCACCAAACCCATGGCCACCGGCATGACGTCCTGGAAGCTGGCCAAGGGGCTCTATCTGGTGCCGGTATTGTTCGCCTACTCACCGCTGGTTACGGGCACCTGGCCTGAACGCCTGAGCGTCTTCTTCTGGTCATGTATGGGGTTGTATGCTGCCGCTGGACTGCTGCAGTGGCGTCTCGACAAGCCTCTGAACCTGTTGACGGCCGCCATGCTGCTGGCCGCCTTCGTGTTGACGATGTGGTATCCGTTCGGAGTGCTATATCATGTCGTCGGCGCCCTGCTCCTGCTTGGCGTGATTTTCTGGCAGAAGCGCTCGCCCGCATAGCGTCTCGGGTACGCGCTACACTATCCACTCTACTGGTTCACCAACATGTTCTCGGAAAAAGAACTCAACCTGGAAGAGACCGATCTGCGTGAGCAGGTTGCTCTGCTGAGCGAATCCCAGCGCAGGCAATATGACGGGTTGGTGAAGGCGGCACTGAAAAGCCCGTCCACCTATGCCCTGCTGAACTGGTTCTTTCTGCTGGGGCTGCACCACTTCTATCTGCACCGCTGGTTACGCGGTGTAATCAACCTGGCACTTTCTCTCGCGGGCCTCTATCTCATCGTCGTCGATGATAGTCGCATCTATGGCGGTTCGCTGCTGCTGGCCATCGCTATCATCGAAGTTCCACAACTGCTCAACTACGAACATCTCGTCCACGCATTCAATATTCGAGTCATGCGACAGTGCCTCAAGAGAGCCAGAAAATCCCTTCCATGAATCCCCCGGCCTCATGTTAGGATGCCGGGCCGGCAACCAATCCCGGCGTGGCAAAGATCGATATTTTCTCAGACAGGAAAGCACATCGTGGTCATGACGCTGGTTTATTTCGTGGGTGGTCTGGTAATTCTTGTAATAGGTGCAGAGGGCTTGGTAAGGGGTAGTTCAGCACTGGCACTGCGACTCGGTATCTCACCGCTCGTCATTGGTCTTACCGTGGTGGCCTTTGGCACCAGCAGCCCGGAACTTGCCGTCAGCATCGAGTCGGCGCTCAGTGGCAGCAGCTCCATCGCTCTCGGCAACGTCATCGGCTCCAACATCGCCAATATTGGCCTGATCCTCGGTCTTACCGCATTGATTCAGCCAATGCTGGTACAGAAGTCACTGCTGCGCGAACAAATTCCGTTGATGATCGGTATCTCGGCCCTCATCTGGTTCCTGGCCTCTGACCAAACTCTCGATCTATGGAACGGCCTGCTGCTTCTCCTCGGCTTGATTGGCTATATTTATTTCAGCTATCGCAGCTCTCAAGGCGAAGAGGCGGCTGACAGCGTGGAAATCCTTCCTGGTGACGTAGCCACTCTCAAGGACAAGACCTGGTTCTGCATCATCCTGATACTTACAGGTCTTGGCGGCCTGGTTGGCGGCGGCATGTTGTTCGTCAACAGTGCCGTGGAACTGGCGCGCATTTTCAGTGTAGACGAAGCCATTATCGGCCTGACCATTGTAGCCATCGGCACCAGCATGCCAGAGCTGGCAACTTCCGTGGTTGCGGCCGTCCGCAAGGAATCCGACATCGCTATCGGCAATATCGTCGGCTCCAACATCTTCAACATTCTCGGCATTCTTGGTATCGCCGCGATCATCAAACCCTTGTCCAGTGTTGGTTTCAGTGCAGTAGACTACGGCGTAATGCTGGCTTTCGCTGTGGCGCTGCTGTTGCTGGCCCTGACCGGCCGCAGACTCAGCAGACCAGAAGGTGCTGCACTGCTGGCTGGCTATGTCGGCTATATGTATTACATCTGGCCCGAGAGTTGATGACGATGGGCAGGAGTGGGCCATTTTTGAAATTTCTTCGCGCCACGCTGCAACTGTTGAGTGAACGTTTCCCGCTGACCATGCAGGGCGTCATCGTCTTGCTCATCGCGCTGGTCGCTCTGCGCGTTTTCGGTTATGGCAGGATGGATCTGGTGGTGTTTGCCCTGGCTGTCTGCGCGCTGGCTATCGTCTGTTTCTCTACCGTCATCGTCCTGCTCGGCGGTCTGATCCTGCGGCATCAGATACAACACCAGTTGGAGATGCAACAGCTGCTCAAACGTCACACTCCACGCATCAAGGTCGAAGCAGGCTATCCGAACGAAACCGGCTTCACACTACCGACCATGCCCTGGCTGCCTCTGATCGGCGTTAGCTGGGAAATTGTTTACCCCGACGCCATCCACAACCGCAACAAGCTGTCGGCTGATGAGCAGTACTGGGAGGAGGAAATTGTCCCACAACGTCGCTGCAAGAGCACCAGCATCACGCGCCGCTACACGGTACGGGATGTGCTCGGTTTCAGTCGTTTTTCCTGGCGCTTTACCCAGGAAGGAGAACTGCTGGCGCTGCCCCAGTCAGGCAATATCAAGGTGCTGCCCCTGCTGCGCTCACTCACTGCAGAAGACGGGATACCCGACCCTGGTGGCAATCCCGAGGGTGATCGCATGGAGATACGGCCCTATGTGCCGGGAGATTCCGTGCGCAACATCATGTGGAAGGTCTATGCACGTAACCGCCATCTGAACGTGCGACTGGCCGAGCGCAGTGTGTTCCACAGCAATCGCACTCTGGCCTATCTGCTGTCCAGTCCTGAAGATGAGGCGGCGGCTGCGGTTGCCCGCGTTGCAGTCGAATCCGGTGCGCTGGGCGATGACTGGCTGTTCAGCGCCGATGGCAGCGATGAGCCAACCAACAATATTGAACAGGCCCTTGAGCTGATCGCCCAGTCCCGTGCGCTTGACGGCCCTCATGGTTATGGCCTGAATAACTTCCTGCAGCAATTCGGCACCCAGGGCAGCGTGCATTGCATTGTCTTTGCAGGCGCGGAAATGGCCCCCTGGTTGCAGGAGCTGCGTGTGTCCATTGCCCGCTTCCGCGTGCGCTTCTCGGTAGTGCTGGCCACTGATGGCTTCGTGACGGAGCAGCAAGGCAGCCGCTGGCAGCGCCTGCTTTTCAGCAATACACGCACGCAGACAGAAGACGGTGATATAGCCCGGAACGGCACTGCGCGTGGAGAGATGAGCCGTTTGTTGACGGAACTCGGTCAACTTGTAGAATCGACTCTGGTGGTGGACCGACGTACCGGCTACTCCTTCGAAGGCAACAGCTTTGACAAACGCATGACCAGGAATGCATGAACAGGATATCAACCCCCAAATCATGAACCAGCCATCTGCACTCAGCCACCTGCTTCCCTCCAGTCTGCGGGCGGCGATCATCGCCTCCAGCTACTGGGTGCTCAGCATTTCCCTGACGAGTGAAAGCGGCTCCATCGCTGCCTTCGTTGGCTGCCTGTTTTCCTGCTACCTGATCGATGCGACGATCAAGCGTCCACCACTGCGAGACCTGCGTCTGCCGGTACTGGCAGTGATCACCATACTGATTCTCTGCATCGGCATCTTCATCGGCAATCTTCTGACCAGCAGTCTGATGGTGGGCAACACACTTGGCCCGTTGCTCACCTATGAGTTGGGCGAAGTACTGCAATGGTTCCTGTTCAGTGCCGCACTGACAGCCTTGCTGCGCGCTCTGGCCCATCGCACCAACTATGGCCGAGTGCTGGAAATACTGTTCGTGGCCACCGCTTTTGTCATTACGCTGGCTGCACATCGTCAGGGCATGATTCACCGCCCCTTCTTCATCGGTGACTACGCGCTGACTCGCGGTATCGACCCAAGCTCGATTCTCATGGCGCTGGGTTGTGCTGCCGTGCTGTCACTCGCTGCCCTGCTGATGATTGAACAGAACCACAGGCGCCTGCCCTACCATTTTACAGTGCTCGGCATCCTGTGCTTTTCGCTGTTGATCTATGTGCAGTTCTTCGGGTTGCCATCACCACGCATGACGGATGCCATGGGGCTGACAGGACAGGCGCGCGAATCCGGGTCCAGAGCAGATGAAAACCCTTTCCGCGATGGTGAGAACAACACCAACAACATGGAGGCCCCAGTGGCCATCGTGCTGTTCCGAGATGATTATGAACCCCAGGGCGGCGCCTATTACTTCCGCGAGTCGGCCTATACCCAGTTCAACGGTACAGTGTTGGCAGTCACTGGACGCGCCGATCTGGACGAAGATCTGATTGATCACTTCACACCAACGCGTGCAGAAATCAATGAGCCGCTGCCCATGCCAGACAGGCGTCAGACTGTACGTACTACTATTGGCCTGCTGGCGCCGCACCGCACACCTTTCGGTCTCGACACACCCATTGCCTACGAGAACACGCCCAACCCCAACAACCTGCGCTTCAAGCAGGTCTACGATGCCTATTCGATGGTGCCGCAATTCGAGTTTCCGGATTTGATCGGCCGAAGCGCCGGCGATCCTGACTGGACTCCGGCACAGCGCCAGGGTTACCTTGAAATGCCTGGCGATCCGCGCTATCAAGAATTGGCCAACACCATTTTGCAGGATCTGCGTCCGGAATTTGCAGACGACCCTTATGCCCGGGCGCTTGCCATAAAAGACTATCTTGATCGCAATGGCATCTACAGCTTGAAGAATGAACACGCCTACGCCGCTGATCCGGCCGCATCCTTCCTGTTTGGCGACTTGACCGGCTACTGCATGCACTTCTCCTTTGCGGCTACTTACATGTATCGCAGCATCGGTATTCCAGCGCGTGTGGGCATGGGTTACTCCGTGCCTGCCAGTAACCGTGCCGGAGGTTCCTCTTTGTTGATTCAGGCAATCAATGGCCATGCATGGCCGGAAATCTATCTGGACGGTATAGGTTGGGTAATCGTTGATCCGGCACCTGCCCGCACACTCGTTGACATGTCCGTTGACCCACAGAACAGCTTGCAGCAGTTGCTCGGCGACATGTTGCGCGACGAAGCCTCTTTCAACGAGTTCCTTGCTTCTCAAATGAACTCCACGTTCCCGATCGGCACCATAGCCCGCGTGTTTGCCGCTCTGTTGCTCACCATGCTGCTGACCGCCTATGTGGTAAAGATCTATCGCCTGCAGGCGCCACACTTCGCCCAGCCCACCACGCGCTACCGTCTCAGCTACCGCGCCACTCTGGACACGTTGTCGGCGTTTGGTATGCGCCGTCGTTATGGGGAAAGTCGCGAGGCCTTTGCTCGCAGACTTGGCACCATGACACCTTCTTTTTCAACGATGACCTACTCGCATCTGCAAAGTGCATTGGGAGAGCCGCAACACAATGATGCAACACAGCAAGCCCAGAGCGTTGACTGGATAGCGCTGAACCGCCGTATACGTCAAGAGATCGGAACTCATGTGCCGTGGTGGAAACATCTGCTGGCATTCATCAATCCATTTGCATGGCTGAGGACTCACTGAACGTCTCAACCCAATATCTTCACCCAGCAGCACCAACCAGAATTCAGAACATCAACCAGCAGTCCAAAAACCTGCACAGACCAAGACTGGAAGTCCGGAGAGAGAGTATGACCCTGGAAGCGATGACCGACGAAGCCACTTCTGGCGCCACTCACGAGGCCATCGAAGTGCCGATCAGTTCAGAGGCCTTGCCAGTGGCGCAATCTGCGCGCCTGCAGGACGCGGTCACCGTGCTGAGCCGATTGACTCAGGCAGTGAAGCAGCAGGTGCTCGGCCGGGACGACGTGATCGAGTTGGTCATCATCGCGCTGGTGGCCGATGGTCACGTGCTGCTGGAAGACTTTCCCGGTTCAGGCAAAACCACGCTTGCCAAGGCGTTGGGCGAGGCCATCATCACGACAGCGAAGGATCAGGCCGAAGGAGCACATGCCTCCATCGTGCCGTTCCGCCGTATTCAGTTCACGCCAGATCTGTTGCCTTCCGATGTGACCGGAGGCTCGGTGTTCGACACCAGCAGCAACAGCTTCCACTTCCGCCACGGTCCAATCTTCGCCCACGTGGTGCTGGCCGACGAGATCAACCGCACTTCACCCAAGGTGCAGTCAGCAATGCTCGAAGCCATGGGTGAAAAGCAGGTGACGGTGGACAATACCACCTGGCACCTCGACCGACTCTTCTTCGTGATTGCCACCCAGAATCCACTCGACCTGGTGGGCACCTATCCGCTACCCACACCGCAACTGGATCGCTTCCTGTTCAAGATCACGATGGCCCACATCGATCGCGAATCTGAACTCGACGTGCTGGACAGTTACAAGGAGCGCCGCGATCACACTACCAAACGCGTGCAGGTGACCCGCGCCGACGTGCTGATGGCACGCGAGGTTATCGATCAGGAAGTCGTGATATCCAAACCAATCAAGACCGCGCTGGTGGACATCTCCCACAACCTTCGCACCGACGAGCGTGTGCTGCAGGGCAACTCGACACGCAGCATGGTGCTGATGCTGCCTGCACTGCAAGTGCTTGCCGCCATGCGCGGCCGCAGTTTCGTGAGCGCCGAAGACATTGAAACACTGCTGCCACGTGTGCTCGGCCACCGCGTCGAACTGGCGCCGGGTGTCTCCGATCTCGCCAAAGTCCTGCACGACAGCATGCGCGAGCCGATGGAGCAACTGGCGCGTACTACCCTCAAATAGGAACGCCCATGCTCAAGCGACCCACGCTACCGAGATCACTGCATCCTTCAGGAACGGGCTTGCCTGCGAATGACGGATGGCTTGGAATCCGGCGTGGCAACATACGCGGGCAAGCCCGCTCCTGCACAAAGGTGCTTGCCGGCTCTCTGCTTGTTGCTGTGTGCGCCACCTTTGCCTCTACAACCTTTGCCCAGGATGACCTCGGTGGTTTCGACCTGCCCGGAGCAGCCACCGTGTGTTTCGGTATGCTCGGTATTACCGAGGAGCGGGCCCTGGCAATCTGCGATGCGCTGGCACTGAGGGAAAACGTGAAAGCGCGGGAGCTGGCCCAGCGCTGGATTGCACAGCAACCGGACTCGGCCGCCGCTCAGTTCGCTTTGGCAGAGGTGCTGGTGCGCGTGGAAGGCAATCTCGCGCGGGCACTGTTTCATCTGGGTCGTGCTGAGGAGCTGACCAACTATTCTTCGCTGGGACGCGCCATCGCGATGGGAGGTGCCGAGTGGCACTATCTGACGCTTTCACAGTTGTCCTATGTGCATCAACTGATGGGCAATCAGCAGGCTTCGCTCGACTATCTCGACAAGATTGAGAGTGTGTACGGGCAGGATCTGGAGTCATTTCGTGGCTGGCCCCTGATCAAGATGCAGAAATGGGACGAGGCGCGCGCGAGTGCCAACAAGGTACTGGCCACAAGCAACGATGTGCGCGAACGCAGTCGGGCCTGGAATACGCTGTGCGCGGTAGAGCTGGCAAGCCTGCGTCCCGCCGAGTCACTGGAAGCCTGTGACAATTCCATCAGCGAAGACGCAACTGCCTCTCTGGGCGACAATGGCGATCTGGACACTGTCTATCTTCTCAACGCATCTGAAGTTGCACTGAGTATGCTGCGCATGGAAGAAGCCGAAGACTATCTTACCCGCGCTTCTCGCTACATTGACCCGGACAGCGTTGGCGATCCATGGATCTACCTGCTCTACCTCTATATGAATCAGGGCCGTTTCGAAGAGGCTCGCAGCGCGCTGGACAACATGCTGGTGTGGCGTGACAGTCAGGAGCCCATTGTCGGCGTGATGAACCGGGCCGAGCACTTCCTGGTCAGCGCCATGTTCCTGATTTTGGCAGGTTACCCGGAGGACGCGGCAACGCTGAGCGCCACCGCACTGAACCAGCCAGACCGCACCGGCTCGTACAGCGCCGATGAGGCACAGAAGGATTCCATTGCCGCACTCATCAATCACATCGCCAATCAGACCGCCTATGAAATGAAGCTTGAAGAGGCAGCCTGGCTCGATTTTCCAGCATCTCTCGATGCCCGTATCAAGGCGCTCCCACTGCGATTCAAGGCCTGGCGATCCGGGCGGCATGCCGCCTCACTGTTTGCCGATACTCAGGTTCTGCAGAATCGCCTGCGTCCTTACGCCCCGCTGGATGTGCATATTCCCGAATGGATTGAACCAGAACTGGTGACCATTCTGGGCGAAGGAGTCATCTCGTCCATTCTGGAGCATACTCGAGACGGCGGGGCTTTCAGCCTCAACGAAGGTTACTACTATGCATATCACGCCGAGATCGCCGCGCAGAAGCGCCAGGACGCCCGCACTATCGAGAACGCTGGTCGTGCAATGAGCATGCTGCCACCACAGGAGGTCTTGCTGAAGGCACGGTTGTCCGCTCGCGTCGCCGACGCCGCATGGCGCATGGGGGAGGTAGAGATCGCGCTGAACAATTACGAGCAGGCAATGGCATGGGACCCAAGCATCTTCCGACGCCTTGGCCTGTCGCTGCCTGTGCGGATCACCGGTGTCGACGAACCCTTTGTCCACCAGGTCATCGACTATGTCGGGAGTTCACCACGCTTTCGCAACCATGCGGATGGTTTGACTCTGGAGGTCTTTCCACAGAACGATCTGACCATATGCCTGAGTACGCGTGGTGGAGCACCACTATCCTGCGTGCAAATGGGTGCATTTGACGAAACGCTGGCACTGACACCGGCACAGCAGTTGGTGAAGGAGTTCCACTTCCAGACCTTTGGCCCCGGATTCGACATCAGCCTGACTCAACGCATGGCTTTGATGGGATCCAGTGTGATTCTCAGCTCTCAGAACAATACCGGCGTGCAACGTAATCGCGACGCAGTGCTGCAGAGACCGTAACAGCGATGATTTTGTGATCCAGTCAATTCAACCATCCCACCCTCCAACGATTGCTCATCTATCCAGAGGCCTGATACTGCTGCTTGCCATGGTCTCTGCTCTCGGCCCTGTGGCAATGCAGATTCTGCTGCCTGGTGTACCCATCATCAAGGAGAGCTTCCAGGTCAGCACAGGGGTTGCTCAACTGACACTGAGCCTCTCAATGGCATCCATTGCGCTCGCTACTCTGGCCTATGGTCCGCTTTCTGATCGCTTCGGGCGCAAACCGGTACTGGTTTGCGGCATCGTCATCACCATCATTGGCTCGATACTGTGCATCGTGGCACCTGATATCGAATGGCTGATTATCGGCAGAATAGTGCAGGCGGCCGGTGGTGCAGTCGGTATGGTGGTGGCGCGTGCGATAGTGAGAGATGTCTATGATGCCCGCGAGGCATCTTCGGTGATAGCCACGCTGGTCATGGTGATGGTCGTCATGCCCATGCTCTCGCCTGCGGTGGGCGGCGAACTGATGGTGCGACTGGACTGGCATTCCGTGTTCTATCTGGTCGCCATCTGCAGCGCGATGCTGCTGGGACTGCTGCTGTACGCGCTGCCTGAAACCCTGCGCGAACCCGTGCCATTCTCAGGGGTAGGTGACATGCTGAGAACCTACCGTTCACTGCTACAGATGAGAGATTTTCGCGGTTATGCCTTCAGCGTGTCCTTCGTGTCGGTCGTATTCTTCAGCTTCATCTCAGCCGCACCAGAGATCATGGTGTCGGTATTCCAGCGCCCCGCAAACGAGTATGGATACTACTTCATCATCATTCCGCTGGGCTTCATGGCTGGAAATTATGTCACCCGGCACTTTGGACGAAAAGCTGGCATTCATCGCATGATCGACTACGGTTCCCGCATCTCGATTCTCGGCATTGCACTGGCATTGCTGCTGCAGGCGATAGGTATGCATCACCCCGCTGCGCTCTTCCTGCCGATTGCACTGGCGATCTTCGGCAATGGCATCACGCTGCCGAACGCCCAGGCAGGCGCTATCAATGCAGCACCCAGAATGGCCGGCAGTGCGTCGGGGCTGACAGGATTCATGCAGATGGCTTTTTCTGCCGTGGCGGCGCAGGCGGTGGCATTGATCTTCAACGGCACGGTGTACCCGATGCTGGTGTTGATGCTGGTAGCGTCAGCGCTCTCGCTTCTGTGTTTCCGGCTGCTTGTTCCAGTTGGGGAAACCCACTGACTGTGGGAGCGTCAGTTCGCGTAGGTCTCGAGAATATTGACCGCATGATTCTTGATATGACGCAGTGACACGAACATGTCGCTGTAGGTCTGGGCGGGGATTGACATGCAGGTGCCGGTCTTGAGACGTTCCAGATGGCGATCACGCATTGCGTTGGCAAGTTTGTTCAGGCGCTTGCCCTCCTCAAGCAGGCCAGTGATACGGGTGGAATCAGCGCGCTTCTTGCGGGCACCCGCCACGCGTCCCACGAACGTATCCACTTCATTGTAGAACTCGGTCAGATCGGCCCACGCTTCTGCGCTGATCGACTCCTTCTGTTTGAACAACCGGGCACGATAGATACTGAAGGACTGCAGGCTGTCGGCAATACTCTCGAATTCATCCGCCATACGGATCAGACCGTAGGCTCTGGCAGACTGGCCCTGGGTCACGGAGTCGGTGAGCACCGTGGTAATGAAGTTGATCATCTCTTCTTCAATATTGTCGGTGATGTCTTCCAGGTGATTGATGCGATCGAAGCTGGCCTTGTCATGCTGTTCAGCAAGAGTGTAGTCCCGCGTGATGTTGAACATCTCGCGAGTGATCTCGATCAGATTGTCCATTTCCAGATCAGCCTGTTGCAGAGCCACTTCCGGCGCCATCGTCGCGCGATTGCCCAGATACTTGAGCTTGTGCACTTCCTTCTCGCCCTTGTGCGGCACCAGCCAGATCACAAACTTCACGAGATAGTCGATCAGTGGAATCCATATCAGCACGTTGAGCACGTTGAACATCGTGTGGGCAACGGCGATGTGCCAGGCAATGTTGGGCTTGCCGCCCTCGGCATTCACTGCATCGGCGGGGTTGGCGACAATCCATTCGATGAAGCCGACATAGTAGGGAAAGATCGCGACGAAAATGACTGCGCCGAGCATGTTGAAGATGGCGTGAGCACGAGCGGTACGTACTGCTGATGTGTTGGCACCGATTGCGGCCAGTTGCGCAGTGATCGTAGTCCCGATGTTCTCACCGATAATCAGGGCCACTGCCGTGTTGAAGTCGATCACGCCAGTGGAGGCCAGCGTGATGGTAATACCGAGCATCGCAGAACTGCTCTGGATAATGACGGTCAGTAAACAGCCGATAGCCACGCAAGCCAGAAGACTGCCAAGTGACTGGGCATCGAAAAGATGCAGATAGGAGATGAAGTTGGGGTCTTCGCGCAAAGGCACGAATGCGCCGCTCATGAACTCCAGGCCCGTGAAAATCAGCCCCAGGGCCACCAGTGTCTTGCCGATCGCGCTGGTGCGTGCAGAGTTGCCCGCCATCATCGGATAGATACCCAGTCCGATCAGCAGCAAGCCGTATTTGCCAACCTTGATGGAGAGTATCCAACCGGTAACTGTGGTACCTATATTGGCACCCAGAATTACACCAATCGCCTGTTTCAACTCCATGAGCCCTGCATTCACCAGAGACACCGTCATCACAGTGGAGATACTGCTGGATTGCACGAAGACGGTGATCCCCACTCCTGCCAGCACGGCCAGGACTCGATTCTTGGTAAGGGTGGCAAGGATGCGCTGGATGGCTTCAGTGCTGCCGGATTGCAGGCCTTCGGATAGGAATTTGAGGCCCAGGAAAAAGATGCCCAGACCGCCGATTGCCGTGTATGAAATGTCGAAATAATTCATTGGCGCGAAGTCTATTCAAACCCTCCGCACATTACAAATTCTTTGCAGATTTATTACAGAGCGCCTCACATCAGGTGTACGGGACCCGTCACAGTCGTCATGGAAGCGGTCAGCAGCAGGATAAAAACTGCCAACACCATCTCTGCCATGATGGAGCGGCGTAGTGAGTCCTTGCCTGCATTGTGCATGGTCGGCACCAGGCGAAACTTGTTCAGTGCGGCCAGGCATAGCAATGACAGCACCAGCAACAGCTTGAGCAATAACTGCAAACCATAAGCAGTGGTAAACAGTTCGTCGACGCTGCCCAGCACCTGCACTACTAGATAGACACCCGTCACCAGAAGAGCAGCAATGATGACCCAGCCTGCCCTGCCGAACAGTTGCAAAAGGGGCTGCACACGCTCTGGAATTTCAGTCCCTGCCAATACGTACAGTGGATACAGTGCCCCGATCCACAGGCCGATCACGATGACATGCCCCGCAACGGCGAGGCGGGGAAGCAGGCTGAGTTCAGCGATATGTCCGAGAATGGCAAAGGAGGTGGCAAAGCATCCTGTTGCCACCAGCCATCCACATTGAAGCAATAATGGCAGGCGTTTTCGCGTGGGCTGCAGCAGTGTGGATCGGCACAACAACAGTGCTACCCCTGCCACCACAAACCCCGCGAGTTTCAATCCGACCCCATAACCCACACTCGACTGTGCCAACAGACTGATCATGGCGATATCGAACATACCAGCGATGCCCATCTGGTTGATGACACCAACCTGCAACACATAGAAAAGCGTGACCGCAACAATGCCGACGGCGCTCGCGAGCAGCATTGTATTCACCAAACGGAGGCGGACTTGCGGGGACCAATGATTGTCAGAGAAATAATGCGAGGAGCCGGAAGATGGGGCCACATGGACGAGGGAACCCAGCCACAGGACAAAGACTCCTCCTGCGAGACTGGCGAGGCCAAAGTAGCTCAGCGCCTTGCTGAACACGATGGCCAGCTCCCAGGGTCCGGCATTGAACATCATCAGTGCTGGTGATCGCCACCTGCACCATGGCTGTGGTGGTCAGGCATCGCAGCTGCCGGAGCAGCAGGGTCCACTGTGAAACGGAAGGTCTCGCTGACTGAATGCCCATCGGCACCCAGAATGGTCCAGTTGACGCGGTACATGCCTGCAGCCAGTGGTGGCATCGGTACATGGAACATGGTGGCTGCGCCGGCATGAGGCACGAAGCCCACATCGACTACACCGTTGTCCGAATTGACGGTCAGTCTGACCAGACGCACGGCGCCATCGAAGGTCAGCATCAATTGATCCGGCGAGGATACGGTCTGGCCATTGGCCGGAACCGAGCCAGCCATGGCGCTGTGAGCGGAGGCGGTGCTGTGCATGACCAGCAACAGCAATGCAGCAATCAGCAATTGAATTCTTTTCATGGTGTCACCTCTGAGGTTTTGTTGGTGTTTCTGATTGGACCATTGTCCTTCACTCGCTTGAGCGGACAGTGCGATGCAGTGTACCCGAATCCACTGATATTGCCGAGCAGTCAGCAGCGACAGATTGCCACAACCTGCAGCATCTGCGAATCGCTTCATGACTCTGTTGTAACTCATCCCGCCTGAACCCCGGCTGAACACTCACAAAGCCAACTCTGCCAGTTGACTGGTCAGTAGCTTTTCATCTCGCAAACAGCGCAGATCGAGGAGAATAGCACCATCGCTGATGCGTCCCACAATCGGCACGGGCAGACGGCGAAGTGCCAGAGCAAGAGCTTGCAAAGCGGCATCACTCTCGGTCATCGATTGTTCGATGCCGGATTCAATACACAGCGCCACACTTTCCAGCGACTCCATCGGCAGCGCGCCGCTGCCGATCTGGCTGCGGCAGGGTCGCAATGTCACGCGCGCCACTCCGCTCAGGTATCGGCTGAAAATGGGTAGCATCCGCTGCGCGCAGGCCTGAATTTCCGCCAAAGGTCGAACCAGATCCCGCAGTACTGGCAAACGCTGGGCCAGCCGCCGGGGATCCTGGTACAGACGCAGCACCTCCGTCAGTGCAGCTATGGTGAGTTTGTCCACACGCAACGCTCGCTTGAGCGGATGAGAGCGAATCTTATCAATGAGCACTCTGCTGCCAACGATAATGCCCGCCTGCGGACCACCGAGCAATTTGTCTCCGCTGAAGGTCACGATGTCGGCACCGCCAGCGAGGCTCTCGCCTACAGTGGGCTCCTTCGGCAGACCGTAGCGACTCATGTCCACCAATGTCCCACTCCCCAGATCATTCACCAGAGGCAGATTGTGCGCATGGGCCAGCGCGACAAGTTCACGGCTTGCAACGCTCGCTGTAAAGCCCTGGATGACATAGTTGCTGGCATGGACCCGCATCAGCAGCCCTGTCTGTGCGTTGATGGCGTTGGCGTAATCCTTCAGGTGAGTGCGATTGCTGGTGCCCACTTCCCGCAGCACACAACCAGCACTTTGCATGACCTCGGGAATACGAAAGGAGCCGCCGACTTCCACCAGTTCTCCCCGAGAGAGGATGACCTCCTTGCCCGAAGCCAGAGCCTGCAGCACCAATAAGACGGCGGCCGCGTTGTTGTTGACCACCGTAGCTGCTTCCGCTCCGGTGAGGTCGCACAGCAGATGTTCGAGATGTATGTCGCGGTCGCCGCGCCGGGCGGTGTCCAGATCGAACTCCAGGTCAACGGGACCGGACGCCGCCGTGAGCACGGCATTGATTGCTTCCTGTGGCAACGTGCTGCGCCCCAGATTCGTATGAATAACTGTGCCGGTCAGATTGAACACTGGGCGCAGCGCTGTGCTGGTGCGAGCACTGAGCCGACGACGGATACGCAGACTCAACTCGTCCAGCAGATTGTCAGCCAGCAACAGTGCAGCGGTGCTCTCATCGCCTTCTGCTACTGCGGTGCGCAGTTCGGCAAGCAGATCCCGCGCCGCATCACGCACGAAATTGTGTCCGTGTATATCTATTGAATCCCGCAGCGCAGCATTGTTCAGAAGCTTGTCGATGGAGGGCAGACGGGAACGCAGATAATTGACGTCAGTTGCCATTGTTTTGTCCGTGTTGAGGCGGGAGGCTATTCTGCTAGAATCGGCCCATGACAACAACTGACCAACATCTGCCCCATCTATTGATCGCCAACTCCTTTCATCCGGATACTGTGGCGATACTGGATACACAATACCAGACCCACAAGATCTGGCTGCTCGATGGTCCGGTCGAACAGCAGTCCATGATCGAGCGCCTGGCCCCTATCTGTCAGGCAGTGGCATCCGCGTCCTGGGCCACCAATCCGCTGATTTACCAGTTGCCGAACCTGAAGATCATCAGTTGCTTCGGCGTGGGTACGGATGGCATCGACTTCGGCATTACCCGTGCGCGCGGAATCGCCGTGACCAATACGCCGAAAGTACTCAATGACGCCGTGGCCGATCTGGCGATGGGGTTGGTGCTGGCAACTTCGCGCAACCTCATCAATGCCGATCGCTACGTGCGCGATGGCAAGTGGTTGCAGGCGCCCTTCCCTTTCGCACAAAGCCTTGCGGGCAAGACATTGGGCATCATCGGACTTGGAGCCATCGGCGAAGAAATTGCCGACAGGGCGCTGCCATTCAAGATGAGAATCGCCTATCACAATCGACAACCCAAGAATCTGCCTTACCAATACTGCGACAGCATCGAAGCGCTGGCGAGAGAGAGCGATATCCTGCTCTCGATGCTTCCCGGCGGCACTGCTACGGAGAAAATTCTGGGCACTGCCATATTCCGTGCACTCGGCCCGCAGGGAATCTTCATCAATGTGGGTCGCGGCACCTCTGTCGATGAGGACGCCCTCGTCAGCGCGTTGCAACAGGGCGTGATCGCCGGTGCAGGACTGGACGTCTATGCGCGCGAACCACATGTGCCCGAGGCACTGTTGGGCATGTCCAATGTTGTGCTGTTTCCCCACATCGGCAGCGCCACCGTGGAGACCCGACGCGCAATGGGTCAACTGGTGGTCGACAATCTGGCGGCCCATTTCAGCGGCAAGGCATTGCTGACGCCCTGTTAGTCACGCGATTGACTCCAAATGTTGGTACTGTCGTGTGTGCCCGACTTGGTTACAATAGGGCGCAATGACGGACGCCAGTGATGGAGCGCAACGCCGGACAGAACCTGCACTTCCCAAACCCAATACACAGGAAACAATCATGAGAGATTCGACGAGCTGTCTGACGGCCGTTCTGCTGGCCGTCTTCCTTGCTGCAACCACTGCCAATGCCCAAACCCAACCAGGCTTCCGGCTGGAAAAAGTTGCCGAAGGCATTGCCATTCCCTGGGGCATGACCTGGCTACCCAACGGTGACATGCTGGTAACCAATCGTGGCGGGGAACTCTATCGCGTTCGTGACGGCCAGATAAGCGCACCGCTCGGTGGCGTGCCTGCAGTGCACGTCAACGGCCAGGGTGGTCTGCTCGACATCATGGCGCACCCCAACTATGTCTCGAACGGCTGGCTCTATATCACCTACTCAAGCCCGGAGGGCGGTGGCGAAGGCAGTCACACCGCTATCATGCGTGCCAGACTGGAAGGTAACAGTCTGGTCGAACAGCAGATTCTCTACAAAGGTGACGAAAACTCCGGGAGCGGCGCCCACTACGGTAGCCGGATTGCATTCGACAGAGAGGGTTACCTGTACTTCTCGATCGGCGACCGTGGCGCACACTTCGAGAATGCGCAGCAATTGGATCGGGATGGCGGCAAGATTTACCGACTGCACGATGATGGACGCATCCCCGCCGACAATCCTTTCATCAGTACACCCGGCGCCAAGTCGGCCGTGTATTCGTACGGGCATCGCAATCCTCAAGGTCTGACGGTGCACCCCACTACCGGCAGAATCTGGGAGCACGAACATGGCCCCATGGGCGGAGACGAGATCAACCTGATTCAAGCTGGCAAGAACTATGGCTGGCCAATCATTGGCTATGGCATCAACTATAACGGTCAACCTCTGGCGGAAGCGACCAGTCGTGAAGGCTTCGAGCCGCCCCTGTTCTACTGGGATCCATCTATCGCTCCCTCCGGCATCGCCTTCATTACCAGTGACAACTATGGTCCAGGCCTGAAGGGCCATTTACTGGTCGGCTCACTTAAGTTTCAACACATAGTTTATATGGTGCTGGATGGCGATAGAGTTGCAGAACATGCGCCAGTATTTCAGGACATCGGCCGCGTTCGCAATATCAAGCAAGGGGCAGACGGCTATATCTACGTGGCTACTGAAGGGAATGGCATCGTCCGAATTCTTCCGGAGTAGGCACTTTATCATCAGAACGGAGCGGGCTTGCCCTGCTCCGTTCCCTCCCCTTCGATTTCTACCCGGCTTTCCCTGACCTCTCCTTGTGATCAGAAAATAAACATGTTTGAATCTCGGCGCGCCTGATCAATAGCGGTATTCACACCCTCGCCAGGCTTCACCCGGAGCTTCGATGATCGTCGTTACAGCAGGCCATGTTGACCATGGCAAGACCACATTGATCCACGCACTGACTGGCAAAGACACCGACAGTCTGGCGGAAGAGAAAGCTCGGGGAATGAGTATCGACCTCGGCTTTGCCTACCATCATTTCTCCGTTCCCCCTGCAGCCGGGGCCCTTCCACAACGCACCATCAGCTTTGTTGACGTGCCTGGTCATACCGATTTTATTGGCAACATGCTGGCAGGTGCCTGGAGCGCAAATGTTGCCATGATTGTAGTAGCGGCAGACGATGGCATCATGCCCCAGACCAGAGAACATATGTTGATTCTCCAACTTCTCGGCATCAAGCATGCCGTCGTGGTTGTCACAGCAATCGATCGAGTTGAAGCGTCACGCATTGAAGAAGTAAACGCCGACATACAGGCATTGCTGACGACAACGTCGTTGCAAGTCACTCAGATATTTGCCGTCTCTGCCCGCACCGGCAAGGGCATCGCGGCGCTGCTGCAACATCTGGAAGCACTCGTGCTGGGGGCTATCGATCTGGAAGAACACACCTCCAACTGCTTCCGTTTTGCCGTGGACCGCAGCTTCACGCTCAAGGGCATCGGTACCATCGTGACCGGCACCGTATGTTCAGGCTGCGTGCGCAAAGACGACGAACTCTTGCACTCCGGTACCGGTGAACTGTTGCGAATCCGCAGTTTGCAGTTGGATGACCAGCCTGTAGACAGCGCATTCGGCGGCCAGCGAGTAGCATTGGGCGTTACGCTGCCTCACAATGCGCTACGCCGTGGCGACTGGTTAATGAACCCTGCACTGCATCATCCAGTCAGCCACTTCGATGCATGCGTGTTCCTTGCCCCGCACAACAATCTGCCCAACACTAATACCCCCTTGCATCTGCACCTTGGTGCAGCACACCATATCGTGACACTGCGCACCTTTGGAGTACACAGGGATAATGAGCAACTGCAGTGGGGACAGATCAGAAGTCGTGAACCGATGACCACGCACTGGGGAGACAGATTCATTCTGCGCGATGCCTCCGCGCAAAAAACAATCGCGGGCGGACGGGTGATTGACACCTTCGCCCATCGCCGAAAGCCGGATATTGGACTCCGTCTCGCCAAGTTGAACGCGCTCTGCAACGATCATGAGGATGCGCTATGCTCACTTCTGGAGATTTCGCCTCACGGAGTATCTCTGGCGGAGTTCGCTATCAACCGCAATGCCTCTCCAGCGCAGATACAGACACTCCACCAGCAAATGCTGATGCGAGGCGCTCAGTTCGAAACACTGACAGTGCGAGGCACAGGCTCGCCTGGAGCAGTTCTCCCTGCACTGCTCGGAAAACATTTCTACATCCGGTATCGCGACCAGATAATGGAGTTGGTTGCTGCTCAGCATTTGGCTCTGCCGACAGTGCAGGGTGTAGAAGAATCAGCCCTGTTCACCATGACAGGATTTTCCGGTTCGACGTTGTTTTTCAATGCACTGCTGCGCTCGCTCGTGGATAACGGAAAAATAGTGCGTACAGGCACTCTTCTACATTTACCAGACCATAAAGTCATACAAAGCGAAGAGGAGCAGCGGTTCATGGAGCAACTGCGACCCATTCTGCTGGAAGCGGGCAATGTGGCCCCTCGGGTGTTCGAACTGATGGAGCGGATGAATCTGCAGCAATCTGTGCTGGAGCGACTATTGAAGCTGAACTGCCGTGCAGGCAAACTGCTGCAGGTCAGCAGAAACCGCTTCTACCTGCCTGAGACCCTGCTCGATATTGCCAACTTCACCGAATCCCTGGCGCGCGAACATTCCGATACAGGTTTCTCTGTCATCCAGTTTCGCGATGGCTCCGGCATCGGCCGCAATCTGAGCATCGAGATTCTTGAGTACTTCGATGCACTGGGCTTTACCCGCCGTTATCGCAATGCCCGTCTCCTGCGCACAGCAAAGGAAGATATCTTCAATACGGACTGTTCATGACCGGACCGATGGGACTGACGCGACTACGCCCCAGGCTTGCAAACTCTCTGCTATAATCCCGCCCCGATCCACAGGGTCCACCATATCCACGCCCTGTGTGAGAACTCAAAAATCCAAGCAATCACAATCGGTTGGAATCAGGCAATGAGCGATAAACTTCTCGCAGGCTATCAGCGCTTCAAGAACGGCTACTTCACTGAAAACAGGGAAAAACTGCGCAAACTCGCAGAACAGCAGCGCCCCAACCATATCCTGATCACCTGCTGTGACGCCCGCATGGAGCCGGCCCTGATCTTCGATACAGCCCCTGGAGAACTGTTTGTGATCCGTAACGTTGCCAATCTGGTGCCTCCCTACGAGATCGAAGGTTCTTACCACGGCACCAGTGCTGCACTCGAATTCGCTGTCACCGTGCTGGAGGTCCCCGAGATAATCGTACTCGGACACTCCCGTTGCGGTGGCATCCGCTCACTGGTGCTGGACTCCAAGACTCTCCCCCAGGACACCTTCATTGCCCGCTGGATGTCCATTGTCGCCCCCGTGGCAGATCTGGCCGATCGCGACAAACTCGACGATCACGCCACCTTCAACCGCTGTGAACAGGCGGCCGTGGGCTACTCCCTGCGCAACCTGATGACCTACCCTTGGATCAAGAGCCGTGTGGAGGCTGGCACCCTGACCCTGAAGGGCTGGCACTACAACATCTTCACCGGAGCCCTCAAACAGGTGCACGATCAGGACACCATCTCAACCATTGTGGAAGCGGCTCAGGACTGATTGGGTCACCGGCAGACACGTTCCTGGCGACCAAAGAGATGCTAGACTCCACCGCGGAAGAGCAACATCCCCGGTGGGATGCCCGGACTTCAAATCCGGTGAAGTTTGTTCAAGACAGGCTTGGTGGGTTCGACTCCTGCCTCTTCCGCCAGAATCTCCCCCACCACCCTTGTCGTGCGTCAGTGGTGATGCGCAAGTTTGTGCTTCTCATCCAACGGGCACATTGCCGCCACGTCTTCTGATCCGCATACCCTGCAGACTGTCCGCTTGGTGGACTCACGCCACATGGAATAGAAAAAACCGGGAAGCACCAGCATGAGCCACAAGATGATTTGCGTGCGTACGCTCCCCTTGCGAACTACAAGGGGTTCGGAATCGCTGCCACAACTGGAACAATGAGATTTATTGGACATAGCGCGTCCTCCTTATTCGTTATCCAAACAGGTTAAGAATAGAAATACGGCTCTTTACTGCTCATACAGGAGATCGGGTTCAACCTCTGTCTATTTCAATTCTGTGGCTCTATCCGAAAATTTCAAGTCATTGCGGTATGCATACACAAGGTTGTCAGCTTCAAAAATATTTTCGCCTATCAGGTTTACAGAATGGCATACCGCGTCTTTACTCATAGTACGCAGACAAAAAACCTGCGTCGGGACAGCCCAACACGGCAAATCAGGCCATCCCGGTCATCGTCATCATTTCCATCTTTCATAAGTACTTTTCACCAGTACAAGGAGTGTAAAAATGCACCAGACAATCGAATCCGGATTTACATCAAGACACAACATGATCCCAGCCATTTGCAGCGCCAGCGGCGGCATGCGGGCACTGACCTGCGAGGAAATTGAACAGGTCAGTGGAGGGCTGCCGTTTGCTATTGCGCCCTTGGCAATTGGGGCAGCAAAAGTATTTGGTGTCAGCTTCGTAGGAGCTATTGGAGGCGCCGCCGGCATGAGCGCCTACAACTATTTCACTGAAGACTACGAAGCCTGCTCGATGTAGCAGGAGTTGGAGAGGGAGCCTCTCCCTCTCCTTTTTCCAGCGTGTTTATTTGAGAGAACCCCAATGACGGCCGTTGCTACGATATTAATCCTTATCATTCTATTCGTTCTGGACGCATGGACAACTGCATATTTAGCAGCCAATTTCGAGGGGAAAGAGCTTAATCCATTTATTGACACAACCAACTTCGCAAGCATCTTATTTTCACCAATAAATTTTCTAGTAATAGCATTCGTTTTTTTCTGCCTTCTGTATACCGAAAAGAAAAAATCGGAACTAAAAATTTTTATTGAATCCCAGTCTCTAAAACTTACACTGTTTATATTTCCTATTTATTTCGTATTTGTAAAATTGCTCGCAGTGATCAACAACCTATTCCCGATCGCCGGATACTCCACACCGATCCATTACTTTCGAATACCATTCAGTGGTATCACTGGAAACCCATTTTTACAGCTTGTTCTTGTGAACACAGTGATCGGTGTACTGCTCGCACCATTCCTTATCTTCTCCGCAAAGCTTCTCTATGGAGAAAAAGCAAAAAAAAATGAAGAGCACGATAATAATTCTGCCAATGACGCTCGCCATCCTGACCTTTGAGACCTGGGTCAACCAACTGATCAAAAAAGAAGATCCGGTTCAGCAGGAAAATTCAGAGCCTACCGATCACAATAATATCATTCTGTTGCTGGACAGCATCATTGACGCAATCTTCAGGCCAGAGGTGTTGCCTGGACTGGTCATGATGCTAGGGTGTCTGCTGTACGCCGACATGAAGTCTCACAAGTTCGTGGAGTATATGGAAAATTTGTCCGTGCTCGGAGGCGTGTTCCTGTTCCCACTCTTTATTCTTGTGCTCGCCACATACTCATTTCTTGATAGCCTGTTGGTTTTGGCAGGCTACGGCTCTGTCATCGTGTGGCTGAGAAGCTCTCTGGAGAATACATTTGCAAACGGCTTTATCAGAGACTCTGCATCGCTCTTGATTCATTTTCTGATGTTTCTACCGCTGATGTTGTTATTGGCAATCTTGATCTACGGAAATAAAAAAAATCAAAAATTTGACCCGGCGCATGCTCTCAAACATGCGCCGGATCGGAGCGTCCCTGCTCACCGCCGACCAAGCTCGGGGTGTTGATTTGGGTTACTCTGTGGCTGTGTCGTCGTCTTCGTCATCATCGGGAAAGCCATCGCCGTCGGTGTCATCATCCACCATGCCGTCGCCATCCTCATCATCCGCCTGCGCTTCGTCCGCGATGCGAATTCCGATTACATCAATCAGGCCAAGCAAACCTTTGTGCCAGTCCGCGATCATCAGCGGATCACCATCGGGCACCGTCAGTACCAAACCAAGCTGATACTGACCCGCCGGGAGCGCGCTGATATCTACCTGCTCCACCTCGAAGATTTTGCGCTTTGTCGGGCTTGCCTCGCTGCTGACAGGCACCACAATCGGTTCCGCCCCTTCGTCCGCAGTGAAGATCAGAATACTGGCATCGACTTCACCAGAAGACACAATGTCTGCACCTCGAGGAAAGCGCAGACTGATTTCAAGAGCATCGCCACTGTAGTAGATACGCTTGTCCGTCACGATCATTCCCATTATTCCATCAGAAGCATTGCCGCGCCCAATGTTGTTGCCATTGCCATTCGCGTTACCCTGACCATTGCTGTTGCCTTGCGCATATACAGACTGCGCCGCTCCCAGCAACACGATACTGACCGCACATGCCGCCAGTGTGGTCATGTAGAATTTATTGGATCTCATGGTATCTAACTCCTGCATTTACGTTGATTGTTTTTTGTACGAACGAACTGTAGCAAAGCTGCCGTATTCGCGGTTGTGAATTAAGTCGCACTACAGACATGGACGCGGGCGTGAGAGTGACACTCGAATTGGTCATCTTGAATTGAAGTGTTCAGCCTGATTCTTCTCGGCGAGGGCGTTGGAGAAAAGATCATCAAGAGGACCAATCGCCTGGGTGATGCTATGAAAACTATCACCGATAAAATACGCGGCCTGTTCAACAACTGATCGCCGAGGCCAACGGCATTGCACATCACCAGTCCTTGCGCTAGTTTCGGTTCACCAATTCAGACATGGTTTGCTGCACAAAAATCTGAATGCCACGATCCGATAATAACAACACGCAAGGAGTCACCATGCATCGCGCTTCCCGTCCAGGCTGCCTCTTCGTCGCCTCATTGCTCACCGCTGTTTCGATCAGCGCCCAGGCACAACAACCCACTCCCGCAGAGCTTGCCACCACTGTCGATGACGGCTTTACCATCGCAGTGATCGGCGACATTATCATCGCCTATCCGCTCGATCATATGATGACAACGCCGGGCTTTCCTGAAGTCGTGGAACTGCTGCACAGTGTCGATGTGGTCTCCGGGAATATGGAAGGCAATATCATTGATGGGCGCACGTTCAAAGGCTCAGCGCCCGGCGGCTTCGGTGCAGAGCCCCTGGCTGCGGAGTGGTTGAAGGAGATGGGCATCGATATTCTGGCCCGTCCCAACAATCACGCGAATGACTTCGGCATTGAAGGCCTGATTGAAACCACCAGGCATCTGGATCGCGTTGGCATTCAACACGCCGGCTACGGCGACACTTACTGGGCGGCACGTGCAGCTCGTTTTGTCAGCAGTGAGCGCGGTCGTGTCGGCATGGTTGCAGCTTCCGATCACCAACCCCAGGCCGCACCGATGAGCGGCGAATGGCCCGGCCGCGGCGGACTCAGTCCGTTGCGGGTCTTCCGCCAGTTCATGGTACCGGAGAGCGACTGGGACGCCGTGCAAACTCTGCGCGACTTGTTCCCCAACGGCACCAGTCACTTTGCGCGCGGTGCCAACACAGCCGAACACATCCAGTTTCTTGGCCAGGATTTTCGCAAAGCCCCGGCAGGTGTAACTGAACCGTATTTTTCCTTCACGGTGAATCAGACCGATGTGCGCGACATCATGGTCGCTGTGCGGGAAGGCAAGATGATCTCCGACTTCATCACCGTCGCCATTCATGCTCACCACTTCCGCGACACCCGTGGTGGCTTTCGCGGCGATGGCATTATCGAGGGCGAACACCTCGACACAAATCCCAGCATTGCCGATTACCTGCCGGGCTTCTCCAAGGAAGCCATCGACAACGGCGCGGACGTAATTCAGGGCACCGGTGTACACGCATTGCGTGGCATAGAGATCTACAAGAATCGCCCCATCTACTACGGCCTCGGTGAATTCATGCGACAAATGGATGTAATAGGCCTGGCCGGACGCAACGCCCCTGGCCGCGACATCGGTCCTGCGGGCTTCGAGGAGATGCCAGTGAAATTCGAGAGCATCATCGCTATCAATGAGTTCCGTGGAGGTGAACTCTACGAGGTCCGCCTGCACCCTATCGAATTGCGCTACGACGAAGAAAAACTCGCACGTCGTGGATTACCCGTGATAGCGCCACCACAGATAGCACAACAAATCCTGCGCAGGCTTCAGGAGCTGTCCGAGCCACTCGGCACCACCATCACGATTGATGGCAACATCGGAATCATAAGACCGTGAAATTGGCGGTGTTTCTGGCCAATGGGGCAGGATTCGCACCAGTTCAAATGGCCTGATCAGGCAAGGCACAGCCTGCAAGAACACGAACAAAATGCCGGTCTCATAGGCGACGACGGGGGCTTCGGGCTTGCTTGTCGGAGGCTAATTGACTATCCTTCCGCTGCCCGATTCCAGGCTGCTGTCACCCCAATATTTGCGCATGCAGCAGCAACGGTGGCCAGACGAGAAGGTCCCTTCGACCATCAGGGTGCGAACGATTAAAAGACATGTTTCGGGAGATGTAGTAGATGACAATGAAAAAGCGGTTGATTTCATCACTTATCATGGGCGCCACCGTCCTGATGAGTGCCCCAGCGGTATGGAGCCAGGCTGGCACTGATGTCTATTCGGGAGACTGGACAGATTACAACGGCAACATGGCAGCCCAGCGCTACTCACCGCTTGACCAGATCAACGCAGAAAATGTCGGCTCTTTGCAGATCGCCTGGCGCCTCTCCACGGCCAACTTCGGCCCCGCACCCGAATTCAACTCCACATTCACTCCGCTTGAAGTCGATGGTGTTATGTACACCACAATCGGCGCCCATCGGGACATCGTCGCGCTTGACGCCACCAATGGTCATATATTGTGGTTGTGGCGCCCGCAGGAAGGTGAAAGATTCGACGCGGCACCTCGCAAAGGCTCAGGCCGAGGTCTATCCTACTGGCGCGACGGCGACAAGCGTCGCATTCTGACTATTACCCCCGGATTTTCCCTGGTTTCTCTGGACGCCGAAACCGGCTTGCCAGACCCTGAATTTGGCGACAACGGCTGGATAGACATGCAGCCTGGTCTGCGACTGGGTCAGGGGCGAGAGGACCTCGACATCGGCTCCTCCATGCCACCCTTCGTCATGAATGACGTGGTTGTAGTGGGCCCGGCACACCGCGTTTCAATGCGTCCGCCCTCAAAATTCAACGTCAAGGGTGACGTGCGCGCCTACAGTGCTCGCACTGGCCAACACCTCTGGACCTTCAAGACCATTCCCGAGCGCGGCGAATTCGGCAGCGACACATGGCTTGGCGATGGCGCGGAAATTTCCGGTAATGCTGGCGTCTGGGCGCCCATGTCGGGCGACCCCGATCTGGGACTGGTCTATCTGCCAGTTGAATCGGCAACCGGCGACCGCTACGGCGGCGACCGTCCCGGTGACAACCTGTTCGCAAATGCTCTGGTGGCTGTAGATATCGCCACTGGTGAGCGTCGCTGGCACTATCAGATAATTCACCACGACATCTGGGACTGGGACAACCCATCCGCGCCAGTCCTGGCGGATCTGCCTAACGGTCGCAAGATCGTGATGCAGGTGACCAAGCAGTCTTTCGTTTACACATTTGATCGTGCCACTGGCGAGCCAATCTGGCCGATTGAAGAGTTGCCCGTTCCTATCGGTGACGTCCCGGGCGAATGGTATTCAGCGACACAACCCTTCCCAACCAAACCGGCAGCATTTGATCAGCAGGGCTTTACGGAAGACGATGTGATCAACTACACACCGGAACTGCGCGCGCAGGCCCTGGAAGCAATCAAGCCCTTCCGCCTGAGCCCTAGCGTATACTCTCCACCCTCTCTGGCGGACGCGCCGGATGGCACGATCGGCACACTGAGCCTGCCATCAGCCACTGGTGGCGCGAACTGGGAGGGAAGTGCACTGGATCCCGAAACCGGTATTCTCTACGTGCCTTCTCGCTCCGAACTGGCAGTATTGTCCGTAGCCAAGGATGAGAATTCCGACGTTGCGTACAGTCAGGCGCTGGGTGTCCGTATTCCGCGAGTTCAGGGTCTGCCGATCATTCAGCCACCGTATGGCCGCATCACGGCAATCGACATGAACAGTGGTGACCACGTCTGGCAAATGGCCAACGCAGACACTCCTCCGGCAATTGCCAACAACCCTGCATTGCGGGGCGTTGCGTTGCCACGCACTGGTGTGCCGACAAAATCCGGACTATTTGTGACCAAGACCCTCTTGTTTGCAGGCGAGGGCGTTGGCGGCGGCAATATTTTCCGTGCACATAACAAGCAAACCGGCGAGATCGTCGCCGAGATCGAATTGCCCAACGCTCAAACCGGTGTACCAATGACCTACGAGCATAACGGCAAGCAGTACATCGCAATGGTCGTCAGTGGAGGCAGCACACCTGCCGAGCTGGTGGTCTACGCGCTGCCGTAACTTAACATCACGATACCAGGAGTAGTTATGCGTAACATGTTTTACAGAGCGGCTCTTGCGCCGCTGCTGCTGTTGACCACACTTCCAGCACAAGCGGCTGACTGGGTTCTCGACTCAGCCACTTCCAAGGTTGTTTTCCAGTACTCTTACTCGGGCACTCCCTACCAAGGTGCGTTCACGAATATTGAAGGTACTTTTGATATTGATCCGGCGAACCCAGCCGCATGCAGTTTCACGGTATCGATCAATATCGAGGACATTGCCATCGACGATGCTGAGACGTTGAGCTATCTGCTGGATGTGGAAATGTTCGACGTGGATCAATTCCCCACTGCGAAGTTCACAGCGGAGAAGTGCCGACTGGACTCAACGGGAGCCTTCGTTTCCGACGGTATGCTGACCATCCGTGACCAGACTCACCCTGTGAGCTTTCCCTTCAATCTTGAAGTGACAACAGCAGGCGGCAAGATCGGCTTCCACATGACCAGCGAAGTGACTATCCAACGTCTGGCGTTTGGTGTCGGCCAAGGCTATCTGGCGAATACATCGGCAATTCCAAACGATGTGATCGTCTCTATCGATGTTCACGCTGTTCAGCAGTAACTAAACTGACTATATTGCAAATAGGTTATTTCAATGTTCAAGAAAATACTTTCCAAATACCGCTGGCTGGCATTGGCCCTCGTCAGTTCCGTCACATTGGTGTCGTGCGACCGCTTGTTGACTCCTGGCTTTGAAACCAGTGTCTCCGAGCTAAGGGGTGGAGGATATGTCCTCGACAAAACCCATGCTGCACTATTGTTCAAGATCAACCACCTGGGCTTTTCCTCGTTCATTGGTCGTTTCACAGACTTCGATGCGTCTTTGAATTTCGATCCCGAGAACATTCAGAACTCCAGCCTGGAAGTGATAGTCGATACATCTTCAATCAACGTGAACCTTCCAGACTTCGAAGAAGAGTTGCGCGGTTCGAGCTGGTTCAATGTAGCGTCTTACCCACAAGCCATATACAGAACCACCTCGTTTGTTGAAGCCATAGACGAAGACACATTCGTGTTTGCCGGAGACCTGACATTGTTGGGAACCACGGCGCCCGTGAACATAACTGTAAACTTCAACGGTGGTGGTCGTAACTTTCTGACTCGACGTTATACCCTCGGGTTCTCCGCAAACATGGAGTTCAAACGTTCGGCTTTCGGCTTGGACAACATGGTTTCTTTCGGTGTTGGTGACGACATCGCACTGGAAATTCATGTTGAATTCCAGGATGCCCAGTAAGTATCTTCTGGTTCTCAGGTTTCAATCCGTGTGAACACGAAGTAGTTCTACAATAAAGGTGTCAGATTTTTTCCCGCCACTGGCGAGAGGTTGAATCTGGCACCTTTTTTTATTTCCTCATGACACCAGTATCGGCGTCATCACCTCTTGCCGTGTACGAATCGGATCTTCAACCAGCCTGCTGTTGTCGTTCCACACCATCGTGTTGTGCGACAAGGAATCTTCTGAATGGCACGCAGGTTCTGGCGGTCGACACTGACCCTGTCGAACACCATTTGAGCCAGCGCAGTAGACCGGATCACGCTCAAGCAGTTGCAGCGTGGCGCCACTCTCAATTACTGCAGCATGGATGGGCTGATATACTCTCTGCCCTCCTCTCTTACTGCCACCCTGTGGGAAAAGCAAAATGACCGACCAGCCCATTGCTCTGGAAGCATACGAACATCTCGCCTCCGCCTATGCGTCGGCCATCGACATAAAACCACACAATGCTTATTACGAGCGTCCCGCAACTCTGTCGCTGCTGCCTGACGTTGATGGCAAACGTGTCCTTGATGCGGGGTGCGGCCCGGGGATTTATTCCGAATGGTTGCTGGATCACGGCGCGCAGGTGATTGCCGTGGATGCAAGCCCGAAGATGGTGGCGTTGGCGAAGCAGCGCACGCACGGACGCGCCGATGTGCGTCAGGCTGATCTCGCTGTACCGCTCAGCTTTGTGGAATCAGATTCAATGGATCTGGTTATCAGTCCACTGGTGCTGGAATATGTGCGCGACTGGCACGCAACGTTTCGAGAATTCAACCGAGCGCTGCGCAGCGGTGGCTATCTGGTGGTTTCTGTCACGCACCCATTCTTTGACTTCAACTACTTCAGATCACAAAACTATTTCGCCACGGAGCTGGTCAGTTCGCAGTGGACCGGATTTGCGCCTGTGCGCGTGACGATGCCGACTTATCGCCGTTCGTTGCAGGAGACGCTCAATCCTTTCGCAGAGAGCGGTTTCCGCATCGAGAAAGTTCTGGAACCAAAACCTACAGAGGAATTTCTCAAGGCAGATCCTCGTCACTACCGCGAACTGATGAAGCAACCCTGCTTCCTGTGCATCCGCGCCATGAAAGTTTGACGTCACGCGGTCACCCCAACCACTTGATCCTCGCACACGCCTCCACAAACCAGGCCAGCGCATTGCCCTTCTGGTTCTTGCGCCAGGCCATGTACAGAGGCATGGGCGGTCTGGGGATCGTGCATTCCAACTCTATCAATTCACCTGTGGCAAGCAGCCTCGTCACCATGTGCCTCGGCAGGAAACCCACACCAACACCCATGCGCTGGGCCTCGATCTTCGCCCCCATGTTCGCAACACGAATGCTCTGACGACTGGCAATCAAACCTGAGGAACGTGCAGGCGTCGTGATGGAAGTGTCTGCCGCAATCACCGTTGGAAAAGCAGAGATGGCCTGGGCATCTATTGGCCCGCCCCATTGCGCAAGCGGATGACCTGGCGCCACGGCGAACACGAAGCCCATGTCTCCGAGCACGCGGTACTCGAACACGCCCTTGGGAATCTCTCCTGAAGCACCGAGCGTGAGATCGCAGCGCCCTGCCACCAAGGCGTCCCAGCCGCCTCCCAGCACCTCTTCACTGATCTGCACCGACACGTGCCTGCCCAATTGATTGAACTGATGCACCTGCTCCAACAGCAGCGTAATCGGCAGCACTGTATCGCGGGCGATGCGTATTGTGGTTTCCCAGCCAGACTCCAATTGCTTCACAGCCTCTTCCAGATCCTGGGCATCCTGCAACAACACACGGCCCCGCTCCAGCACCAACCTGCCAGCTTCTGTCAGTTGAGCACGCTGTCGACTCCGATCAAAAAGACTGACACCAAGTTCCGATTCCAGCTTCTGCACCGTGTAGGTCAGCGCAGATGGCACCTTGAACAGGGCATCAGCAGCGGCAAGAAAGCTGCCACGGCGATCGATGGCATCCAGTACGCGCAGGGCTTCCAGCGTGATGGCATGGTGCATTGGCAGAGCCTCCTTGGATCTGAATTCCAAATATTCAAATTTTTTGAATTATAGCGTCAAAATGTTCCGCTTTTAAGCCCCAATTACCATCCCTATAGTACACATCAAGCGCGATCTGAAGAGATCAGCAAAATTGAAAATCAATTCACGAATACGGACAAGGAGAAGAAAATGAGCACTATCAACCGAGTGATTGAAGCTGGAAATGAAGTGTCCCCTCTAGCGCTGCGCCTGCCACTGGGAGTGATCTTCGTCGCTCATGGCGCACAGAAATTATTTGGCTCTTTCGGAGGTTACGGACTGCAGGGCACAGGGCAGTTCATGGAGTCCATAGGTTTGACGCCTGGCGTCCTGATGGCAGGCGCTGCTGGTTCTGCGGAATTCTTCGGCGGATTGTTGCTGATCGTCGGCCTGCTGGTGCGGCCCTCTGCGCTGGTGCTGGCAGTGACCATGATCGTTGCGATTCTGACCGTGCACATCGACAACGGACTGTTCATGGCCAACAACGGTTATGAGTTTGGTCTGGCGCTGTTGGCCGGTACGGTATCGCTGCTCGTGTCGGGCGCTGGACGATTGAGTGTTGATGAGGTGCTGGCGCGAAGGCTGAATGCTCAAACTGCTTGAAGCTGCAAGCGTGGGAGTGGGCTCTGCCCGCTCCCACAGTCAGTCCTCTCACGAAATCTCAACCCTCCTGACTCTTGTGCGCCACCTTGTGCGCATTGTCTTCCCAATTCTGACCATCAAACAGAGTGATCTCCAGATTGCCCGGCACCGGATCGAGGCAGCGCACGTTCACGTCAACACCATCGGGATTCGAGCGCGGCGTATAGAACGGTTTGATGCCGCAGATTTTGCAAAAGGTATGTTTCGCGACGCCCGTACCCCAAATGTACGTGGTGAGACTATCTTCCCCCCGCAGCAGTCGGAACTTCGACTTCGGCACGATCAGATGCAGAAAACCGGCCTTGCCGCAGATGGAGCAGTTACAGTCGTCGCACTGAATTTGTTCCGGCGCTTCAACTTCGAACTTGATTGCGCCGCAATGGCAACTTCCCTGGTAGAGCATTTCCTCACCTCCACATCACCCAAAGATGGCTAGACTGCCAGCGTTTACAGTGGAAAAAAACCCCCGGTCTGCAGGAGAGCGCAGCCGGGGGTAAGGGGGTAAATCGAAAACAGAGCGATGTTCGGATGATGGGTGACAGAGAATTCCCGCACATCCTATCGCCTGCAAGCTGGCTCTTACATTTGCCACCCGCCGCCGAGGGCCTTGTAGAGCGATATCACATTCAACGCTACATCCGTTTCGCTGCGGGCAAGCAAGTCCTCTGCTTCAAGCTGAGTGCGCTGAGCATCGAGCACATCAAGAAAACTGTCTGTACCTGCTTCGAAGCGTTGCAACGCAAAGTTGGAAGACTGCGCGCTTGCCTCGGCGGCTGCACGCAGATTGGCACGACGCTCCATCTCCCACGACAGTGTGGACATGGCGTTATCGACCTCCTCGAATGAGGTCAGCAACGTTTTCTCGAAGACTTCCAGTTGCCCCTGAATACGCGCATCGGCGGCATCAATGCGATTCTGCACACGACCCAGATTGAAAGCCTCCCAACTGATCTGCGGGCCAACCAGATGTGTCAGCGTACCGCCGGTGCCAAGATCAGCGAATGCTGTCGCCAGAAACCCTATGCTGCCAGTGATGGACACCCGCGGATACAGATCGGCGACACTCATGTTGTAACGCGCAATCGAACTGGCCAACTGCCGTTCGGCACGACGGATATCAGGGCGGCGCTTGAGCAGCTCCACCGGATCACCCACTGCCACCGAAGGCGGAATGGAGGGCAGTGGTTGCGCCACCGCCAGCTCACCACGCAAAGTCGATGGCATCTGACCTGTCAGGACACTCAGTCTGTTAATGGCGGCGTCCACCTGAGCACGCAATTGCGGCAATCCGGACCTGGCCAGTTCGAGTTGGGTGAGCGCACGTTGTACGTCCAGCCCATCTCCCAGTCCACCATTCATCAGTTGCTGTGTCAGGTCATGCGATTGCTCCAGATTGCCCACATTGCGCTGACTGACGTCCAGCCGGTGCTGAGCGCCACGCAACTGGATATAGGTGCGCGCCACTTCGGCAGCAACGGTGACGTAGACCTGATCCAGATCAGCCTGACTCACCTCCAGCTCTGCGCGCGACGCATTCACTGCCTGACCGAGACGGCCGAACAGATCCAGCTCCCACGCGGCATCGAACCCGGCCTGGTAGGTGGTGAAACGAGTATCAGCACCTGGCGCTGTGACAGCTTCCGAGAGACGCTGGTCTGTTGCACTCACGGACGTACCGATGTTCGGCAGGCGGTTCAGCGAGTCACCACGCAGGTTGCTGCGAGCCAGTTCAAGATTCGCCAGTGCCACACCCACGTCATTGTTGTGCTCGAGTGCCACGTCAACCAGATTGCTCAACTGTGTGTCACCAAGTGTTTCCCACCACCGCGCTACCACTTCCTCTGTCGGCACGGCGTGAGAACTGCCAGGTATCTGGAATTCCGGATGCACTGCGGGAGGCACCTGCAGACTGCCATAGTCGTTGCTGGAGGCACAGGCGCTCAGTGCCGCGACCAGAGCGGTCTGCAGGAAGAGTTGTCGAACGGTCCTTGCGTTGATTCTGCTCATTACACTTGCCCTGCACTCAATGTTGTTTGTGTCGCAGCCGCATTGTCTGTGCTTCTGCGCTCTGCCTTGCGGTTGCGACGGCGCTCCTCTGCGCTGCGCAGTACCACGTAGAACACTGGCGTCAGCAGCAGACCAAACATGGTCACACCGATCATGCCGGAGAACACTGCGATACCCATGATGTTGCGCATCTCGGCTCCGGCACCTGTGGACAGCACCATGGGCAACACTCCCATCACGAACGCGAGTGAGGTCATCAGAATCGGACGCAGACGCAGTCTTGATGCTTCCACCGCTGCTTCACGAATTCCCATGCCCTTGTGTTCCAGTTCGCGAGCGAACTCCACGATCAGAATTGCGTTCTTGCTCGCCAGCCCTATCAGCACAAAGAGACTGATTTGCGTAAAGATATTGATATCTCCTCCTGTCATCCACACGCCGATCAGCGCGGCCAGCACACTCAGGGGAACAATCATGATGACAGCCAGTGGCAGCGTCAGACTCTCGTACTGCGCGGCAAGCACCAGGTACACCAGTAACAGACAGAGCGGGAAAATCAGCAGCGCGGTATTGCCGGCAAGGATTTCCTGATAGGTCAGATCTGTCCACTCGTAGGTGAACCCCGGCGGCAGCGTCTCTTCCAGAATGCCCTCCATCACCAGTTGCGCATCCCCGCTGGAATAGCCAGGTGCCGGACCGCCGTTGATGTCACCGGCTCGGAATCCGTTGTAGCGCTGCGCGGTGGTTGGTCCATAGCTTTCGCGCACATTCATGACAGCGCCAAGTGGCACCATGTTGCCTGCCCGGTTGCGCATCTGCAGTTGTGCGATGTCATCCGGTGAATCCCGATACTGCGAATCCGCCTGTGCCACCACCTGATAGGTTCTGCCAAACATATTGAAGTCGTTTACATACGACGAACCCAGATACACCTGCATCGTCGAGAATATCTCCGGAATGGAAAGCCCCAACTGCACAGCCCTGTCACGGTCAAGATCCGCGAACAGTTGCGGCGAATTGATCTGGTAACTGGAAAACACTCCGAACAGCTCTGGTGTTGCCCAGGCCTTTTGTACGACCTGGCCAATCACATCATTCAGCGCGTCATAGCCCTGATCGCGGCGATCCTGAATCTGCAAGCGAAAGCCACCAATCGCGCCGAGACCGAATATCGGGGGCGGCGGGAAAATCTGGATGAATGCTTCTTCCACGCCATTGAACTTCTGCTGCAGCCTGTTGGTGATGGCGTCGGCAGAAAGGTCATCACGGTGGCGATCATCGAAATGATCCAGCGTTACGAAGACAATGCCCTCGCTCGCGCTGTTGGTGAATCCGTTGATGGACAACCCTGGAAATGCCACCGAGCTTTCGACGCCCTCCTCTTCCAGCGCCAGCGCCGACATCTCGCGAATCACGGCTTCAGTGCGATCCAGCGTGGCACCTGCAGGCAACTGTGCAAACCCGATCAGGTACTGTTTGTCCTGCGTGGGGATGAATCCTTTGGGCGTGGAGTCCAGGCCCGCCCACGTCAACATCAGCAACACTCCATATACCGCCAATGTGGCAGTTCTGCGTCCCAGCAACCTGCCCACTGTTGAGCTGTAATTGTCAGAGGCGCGCGAGAAGCCACGATTGAACAAACCGAAAAAGCGGCTGATACCTCGTGAAAGGAAATTGTCACTCGCATTCGCCTTGTCGTGCTCACGCTGTTCGCGACTCTTGAGCAGCAATGCAGAAAGCGCCGGACTCAGCGTCAACGAATTGAACGCGGAAATCACGGTGGAAATCGCAATCGTCAATGCGAACTGTTTATAGAACTGGCCGTTCAAACCACTGATGAAGGCAATTGGCACGAACACTGCAATGAGTGTTAGCGAGATGGCAATGATGGGCCCACTCACTTCGCGCATGGCCTGGTAAGTGGCTTCACGCGGAGACAAACCATTGTCGATGTTGCGCTCCACGTTTTCGACTACCACGATGGCATCGTCCACCACAATCCCGATGGCGAGCACCAGACCGAACAGGGACAGTACGTTGATGGAAAAACCGAATGCATACATCAGCCCGAAGGTGCCAATGATCGACACCGGGACAGCCAGCAGGGGAATCAGCGATGAACGCCAGTTCTGCAGGAACAGGATCACCACCACGACCACGAGCGCGATTGCTTCCAACAGAGTCTTGACGACCGCCTCGATAGATTCGCGCACGAATACAGTCGGGTCATACACCACGCTGTAGTCAACGCCCTCGGGAAAACCAGCCTTCAACTCTTCCATTCTGGCGCGCACGTTGTCAGATATCTGAATCGCATTGGCGCCAGGAGCCTGCAGAATCGGCAACGCCACGGCCTGCTCGTTGTCCAGCAGCGAACGTAACGCGTATTGCGACGCACCCAACTCGATACGTGCCACATCACGCAGACGTGTGATGGCACCTGTGGGGCTGGTGGCGATGATGATGTTTTCGAACTCTTCAACGGACTCCAGACGCCCCTTGGTGTTGACCGGCAGTTGCACTTCGAGTGGCGACGGATTCGGCGCACTGCCGATCAATCCGGCGGCCACCTGCACGTTCTGGTTGCGCACGGTGTTGATGACATCAGAGGCAGTGAGTCCCAGTTCGGCAATCTCATCGGGCTTTAACCACAAGCGCATCGCGTAATCGCCTGCACCGAACATCTGCACTTCTGCTACACCCTGCACACGGGCAAGCTGATCCTTGATGTTGAGCAGCGCGTAATTGCGCAGCCACAGCATGTCGTAGCGCTCATCCGGTGAGCGCAGATGCACCACCATCGTCATGTTCGGCGATGCCTTGATGGTGGTGACCCCCAGTTGTCGCGTGACCTCCGGCAACCGTGGCAACGCCTGGGATACGCGGTTCTGTACCTGTTGCTGGGCAAGATCCGGATCAGTGCCAATGGCGAATGTCAGTGTCAACGTCATCATGCCGTCGGTGTTGGCCTGGGAGAACATGTAGAGAAGGTTCTCGACGCCAGCAATCTGCTCTTCAAGCGGCGTGGAGACCGTCTCCGCGATCACCGCCGGATTGGCACCGGGGAACTGTGCGTAAACGACGATGGAAGGCGGCACAACCTCGGGATACTCCGTGATCGGCAACTTGAACATCGCGATCAGGCCACCCAGCAGAATCATCAATGACAAAACGCTGGCGAAAATGGGCCTGTCGATAAAGAATCGGGAAAAGTTCATCATGAATCTCTTGAATTCGAAAGGAGGAATCACTGCAGGAGCTGGCTTGCGCGCGCTCCTGCACTATTCGATTACAGCGCCGCTACGATGACCTGCATGTCGCTCATCACCCGCTGCACACCATTGGTGATGACGCGATCACCACGCGCAAGACCTCCCAGCACAACGCGCTGGCTGTCCACCACTCGGCCCAGATGCAATTCACGGTACTCAACACGATCATCCGCGTTGACGACGTAGACAAAGCGTTTGTCCTGGTTCACGCCAATGGCACGTTCCGGGATCAGCAGCGTCGGTTCGTCAATGGCAGTGCCAAGACGCACACTCACGAAGACTCCCGGTATCAAGGAATGGTCCTGATTCTCGATTATGGCCCTTGCGCGAATAGTGCCGGAGTGCACATCAAGCTGATTGTCGAACGCGTGCAGACGCCCGTGATAGACATCGTCATCACTGCCACCCAACACGATATCAACCGGTATGACAGACGTATCTGATCCACTGCCTTCCCCTGAGATGCCGTCAGCACTTCTGCTCACATTGAAGTAGGTACTCTCGTCAACAGCGAACTCGGCATAGAGTCTGTCGATGCTGACAATACTGGCGAGCAAGGGAGCATTAGGCCCCGCTTCGATGACATTACCGGCTGTCACTTCCGCACGCCCAATGCGGCCTGCAAATGGCGCTTTCACATGGGCGTAGTCCAGATTCAGTTCCGCACTCACCACTTGAGCACGCGCAGCCTCCAACCGCGCCAGTGCCACGTTCAGGTCGTTTTCGCGGTTGTCCCTTACACTGCGAGAAATCACGTTGTTCAGAGCCAGCCCGTCGGCTCTCTCGAACTCGACTCTTGCCAGCGCGGCGTCCGATTGCGCGGAAGCCAGCGTGGCTCTGGCGTGCTGCAGCGCCGCTTCGAACGGACGGGGGTCTATCACGAAAAGAGTTTGCCCCGCTTCCACCAAAGCTCCGTCTTCAAACAGAACCTGCTGAATGGTGCCGCCGACCAGGGGTCGAATATCAGCCTCATCAACGGCTTTCAAACGCCCCGAAAAAGTATTCCAGGTACGCAATGGGGTGTATTCCACTGTGATGGTCTCGACCACCGGCATGGGCGCGCCGACCACGTCGGCCGCACTGACCTCGCTGACGGGGCGAATGCTGTAAAGCACTCCCGTGGCCAGCACGCCGTACACTGCGAGAGCCATGAGGGAAAGTTTGAGAGTTCTGCGATTCCTGAATAACAACATTGTCCTTCTCCTGTGGAATAGTCGGGACTGACTGCGCATCTGCGCCCCGATACTGGGTCTTGCCTGGCTGATATGACGCCTGATACATACCGGTTGGTATGGTGGCGCGAACTATACATACCGGTTGGTATGTTAGTCAACAGTGACTTTGAAATTTTTTTTGAAAGGGGATGCAACACAGAGCAATGGCGCGGTGACGAGCAGAATTCTGCAGCTCCATCATGACGGAAAGGGAGATTGACCATGAAGAATCAAACGAGGAGATGATACCTGCAACTGCAGACTATGCTTCGGCGCAGCATTCCTTGTCAGTGGTAGTCTCTGCACAGGAACACGCACAGGACACCAAGCTCCCGCAACAGGTCTTGCCGACGGCACGATATTCATCCTTCAGGTCCAGCAGGCGATACATACCCTCGCGCAGGTCCTGGCACAACTGGCTGAAATCCTGACAGACTCTGCCATGCATCAACAGCCCCTGCACGAACTGAAACAACAGACGCCCAGTCTGGGCTGGATCAATGCTCCGATTCAGGTAACCTTCAGCCTGCAGATTGCGAGCCAGCGCCGTATGGTAAAGAACACCATTGTCAGACATTCCGCGGGCTGCAGAGCGAACTTCCACTTCCTCGCAGCCAGCCTGAGCACCCGCAGTAAAGAATGGACAACCACAGATTTGCACCTCACCATCACTGCGTTTCTGCTTTTGCAGCAGCAACCCAATGACCTTCTCCAACTGCTGGACAGCGGTATAACGCGGCGAGAGCACTTCGTCCATGCTGACGCGCACATGCTCCCAGTCATTCGCACAGGCACTGACGAACAAATCCGCCTTGGACGTGAAATGATGGTAGAAGGCCCCCTTCGTCACGCCTGCATGTTTGCATATTTCAGCAATACCCACGTTGTCGTAGTTGCTCTCCCAGATCAGTTCTGTCGCGGTCTGCATCAGTTTCAGTCTGGTGTCGATGGGGGTGCTCATGTGCTCGCCTGTGTTGACGCCTGGGGTGAAAGGTTGGCCCGATGGTACATACCGAAAGGTATGCTGTCAACCCTGCCGAGCTACTGCTCGACGCGGCGAATGACTTCGGTGTCGCAATAGGTCGTGTCTTCCAGCCGTTTGGTGTAGTTGTTGAGTATGCGCATCCCCTCGGCAGGTTTGACGACGCCCGTCTCGATCTTGCGGCGAATCAGCTCGGTCATGCGGCGATCCAGGTCACTGGGAAAGTACTGCACGGTGGACAGCATATCCTTGATGCTGATGGCCTTGATGGTCTCCTCGATCCAGAAATTGCCTGGCTCGTCTGCGCTGGCGTAGACATGAGCCTCCCCCGCACGACCCAGCAGGTTGTGGGCATCGCCAAGAATCTCCTGATAAGCCCCCACCAGGAACACGGCAAGATAATAAGGCTCGCCCTGTCGATAGTCATGCAGGGGCAGCCAGCTCTTGTTGACGTGGGCAGAGACGTACTGATCGATCTTGCCATCGGAGTCGCAGGTCAGATCGACGATCTGGCCACGCCGCACGGGTTCTTCATCAAGACGGTCCAGGGGCATGATCGGAAATACCTGACCGATGGCCCAGTGGTCGAGGATGGATTGAAATACCGAGAAGTCGGCGAGATACAGATCGGTCAGCTGGGTTTCCAACTCTGTCTGCTCGACAGGAGCGGGAGACAGATTGAGATCTGTGAATTTGCGCAGCACCTCACGGGAGATACTCCAGTACAAACTCTCGGCCTGAGCCAGGGATTCCAGGTCCAGATATCCAAGTCGTGACAATTGCTCTGCTTCCAGGCGAGCCTCCTGAGCATCATGAATGACCTCAGTCAGCGCACCTCGGGCACGAACAGCCTTGGCTTCCTTGTATGCAGAGGCCATGCGCCTGACCACCGGCGGCGAGTTCTCTGCCAGTGTATTCATGGGCGGGCTGTCGGGGCGATGCACGCCAATTACCGGCATTACCAGCATGGAATGATGCGCCGTAATGGCGCGACCACTCTCCGACAACAGTGTTGGGGCAGGCACATCGCGTTCGTCACAGATGTCCTTGACCGCAAATACGATGACGTTGGCGTACTCCTTCAATCCATAATTGATTGACGATTCCACATTCTCATACTCTCCACCATAACTGCCGCCATAATTCACACCCAGCCCACCGCCAACATCGAGGAACTTCACTTTCACACCACGTTTGTGCAGGTCTGCATAGAACTGCGCTATCTCTCGCACAGCAGAACGCAGTACCTGGGTATCGGCAATCTGACTGCCGAGATGGAAATGCAACAGCTCCAGACTGTCACTCGCGCCGCGCTGTTCCAACTCATGCACCAGTTTCACCAACTCCGGTACCGTCAATCCGAACTTGGAACCGGAACCACCGGATTCAAACCAGCGCCCCGAACCGCGCGTGGAAAGTTTGACGCGTACACCAAGCTTTGGTGTATTCGCTGTCGTCAATCCGCGCTGATCGGCAAGTACCAGTAATTGCTCGAATTCGGAATACTTCTCGATGACCGGCAGTACCTGTTGACCTAGTTGCTGTGCGTTGAGCATCAGCGTCAGCATGGAGTGATCCTTGACGCCATTGCACAACAGCAGCGTGTCGTCGCTGATGAGGGCGAGTGTCGCCATCAATTCCGCACGCGATCCACACTCGAGCCCCAGGTTGAATTCCTTGCCCGCCTCCATCACCTCTGCCACTACCTCATGAAGCTGATTCACCTTGATCGGGTAGATGGTGCGATAGGTACCGGTGTAGCCAGACTCGGCAATCGCCTCGCGGAATGTCAGATTGAGACGTCGGACGCGTGCACTGATGATGTCCTGAAATCGCACGATGAGCGGAAACGTGCAACCTTCTTTCACTGCCGCGTCTATCACCTCGGTAGTATCGATCTCGAGATCACTGCCGGGAATCGGCCGAACTGCGACGTGGCCCTTGTCATTGACACTGAAGAAGCCGGCGCTCCAGGTCTTTACGGCGTAAAGTTCTTCCGCATCGGCGGGAGTCCAGGGAGAAGATGAAGTGTGTTCGGTCAATGTCGTTTCCTTTCAAGTCAGTTCGATGTGCATTCGTTGGAGCGGTTATCAGGATTTTCTGCACGCTTCATACAAACACAACAGCTCTATGGCGATCTGTGCGGCGGCCAACGCCGTGATCTCCGCGTGATCATAGGCAGGCGCCACTTCCACCACATCCATGCCAATCAGATTGATGCCGATGAGTCCGCGAATGATCTCCAAAGCCTGATACGATGACAATCCACCAGGCACCGGTGTGCCCGTCCCCGGCGCAAATGCCGGATCAAGACAATCGATATCGAACGTCAGATACACAGGGGTGTCACCCACGCGCTCCCGGATCTGTTGCAGCACAGCATCAATGCTCTGTCGATGCACATCGGCGGCAGACAGTACCTTGTAGCCGAGCGTGTCGTCGTTGGTGGTACGGATGCCGATCTGTATCGATTTTTCCGGCAGCACGATGCCCTCCTTCGCTGCCTTGTAGAACATGGTGCCGTGATTGATACCCGCGCCTGACGATGGCCACGTATCGGTGTGCGCGTCGAAGTGAATCAGCGCCATCGGGCCATGCACCTTCGCGTGTGCACACAGGCTTGGATAGGAGATGAAATGATCGCCACCCAACAGCAGCGAGGCCGCGCCGGATTGCAGAATGCGCGCCACGTGCTCCTCTATGTGAGCAACACCGAGCAAACCGCCACCACTGTGATTTTCGCAGTCGCCGTAGTCGATCACAGCCATTTCGGCCACCGGGTCTTTTGCCCACGGAAACGGTCTTTCCCATGCCAGTGACAGTGACGCGTTGCGAATCGCGCGCGGGCCAAGCCTGGCTCCTGAGCGATTGGTAACAGCGATATCCAGAGGTACACCACTCACGACCACATCCGCTCCCTGCAAGTCTCGAGAATACGGAATGCGGAAAAAACTACCCACTCCACCAAAACTGTGCGACCCGACCATGCCGGATTTTGGGGAACCGATTATCGCGTTATCCCAGCTCTGCTTTTCCTGATCTGCCATACCATGATTCCCTTGTAAGTGACTGCCTATCGCCTCGGCGATGTCAGTGACGGCGTCGTGGCCGGAGTGCGACGATGCTGTGCTATCTGTTCGTATGCATACCCAAGCGCCAGAAGGCGCGCATCGCTGAATTGTGCGCCCAGCAGCTCGATTCCCATCGGCAGTCCATCTGTACTGAAACCGATGGGAACGGATAGCGCAGGCAAACCCGAATTTGCACTCAGGCTGCAGTTGTTACCCGGCTGTGGTTCACCAATCCGCACCGGGAGAGCACCAGCGGGTGGATAGGCCAATAGTTCAATTTGCTGCGCCTGCATGGCTGCGTCAATCGCTGCTCGCAACTCCGCCCTGGCCGCCAGCGAAGCCTGATAGCGCACGGGATCCTGCTCGGACTCTGCACTGCGAGTCAAAACTGTATCCACCGCCTCGTGGTGCAGACCAGCGGCGACGATGGCTTCGAGACTCGTGTACTCCGTGCTGCCGAACTCGGCAAGCCAGGCGTTAAGATCTGCTTCAAATTCATGACCAATGACGCCGGAGCGACTGATCAGCTCGGACATCCCGGGAATGCTCACATCCACCACTATCGCGCCTTGAGTCTGCATCTGCGCCAGTGCATCATCAAGCATTGCCTTCACGGCCTCATCCGCACTGTCATAGTAGTTGCTTAACCTGCCAATACGCACCCCCTGCAGGGAAGCAGTGCCAAGTTGCTCACGAAAGCGCATCGCAGCGCGCCCTTGCATGGGCGCTGTAGCGGCATCGAGCGGGTCATAGCCTGACACCACATCCAACACCACGGCCAGATCCTGGATGCTGCGCGCCAGCGGCCCGGCCACATCCTGAGTCGCGGAAAGCGGCATCACGCCATAGATACTGGACACACCCTTGGTCGGACGCAGCCCCACCAGATTGTTGAACGCTGCGGGAATACGAATGGAGCCACACGTGTCCGAGCCCATGCCAATAGCCGCAAAGCCGGCCGCAACTGCTGCTGCGGTGCCACCACTCGAACCACCGGGAATATGCGCGGGATTGTAGGGATTGCGGGTCTGGCCGCCCAGCGAACTGATGGTGGTGATGCCGTAGGCAAATTCATGGAGATTGGCCTTGGCCAGAATGATGGCACCGGCATCGAGCAGACGCTGCACCTGTGTAGCATTGGCATCGGGAATGAAATCCGCAAGCGCTTGCGAAGCACCCGTGGTAGGCATGTCCACCGTGGCGTAGTTGTCCTTCAGGATGACAGGAATGCCATGCAGAGGACCACGAGGGCCAGTGACTCTGCGCTCTGCATCCAGTGCTGCAGCCTGCGCCCGCGCATTGGGATTGATATGCAACAGTGCATTCAGTGCCGGGCCCTGATCATCATAAGCTGCGACACGGGCCAGATAGTACGCTACCAGCGATACCGAATTGAGCGTGCCCATTTCCATCGCCAGTTGCAGCTCGCGAATACTGGCTTCGCCGATGTCGAGTGAGTTCTGCGCGTTCACGCGCTCTGAAGTCAGGGGCAGTACCAGCACCAGACAAAGTGCCAGGTAGCTCAATCGCCAGGTGCTTCTGTTCACGCATCGCTTTCTATGCTGCATCACTCCCCCTGTTTGTTGTTATTGAGTCAGTCGTCCCGTTTGGTGCTGGCGAGTAATTCACTGCTCATCAGCAGCACCGCCACCTTCAGATATTCCACCAGTTCCGCGTATGCACTTTCGTTGGCATCATCGTCTTCGGTAGAAAAATCATCCGACAGATTGGCAATATTCACGATGTCCTTGAGCGCTTCTTCTGTTTCGGGACTGAAACTGGTGATCTGCTTATGCCCACTGGCGGTTCCGAATCCAACCAGAAAGCCCTGGCACCAGGCTGCAAGGCAACCAATGCGTTGTGAAAGATCCAGCTCGTCATCCGGCAGGAACAGCGTATAGATGGAATCACTACTGAACATCTCACGCTCGATGAATGCGTACATGGCAAGAATGGTGTCGCGATTGCGATCGGAGCAGGTTTCCGCATCGACGTGCTTGAGCACCAGAGTGATGATGCTGTCGGGACGAATCTTCAATCCGGTGCATACGACCCCGGAAAGCAGGCCGTGCAGTTCCGAGGGCGACACTTCATAACCAAATTCGAGCATCTGATTACAGCACTCATCAAAATCCAGCGGCATCTTTTCATCTTTGATCAAACCTTTTTTCCTCTTAATGTATTCGTGATGTGCTCTTTAACCACACAAGCAATTCGTGGTGCGCGTTGCATCGTGCCCTGAGCCTGCTGCCGCTAGAGCCGACGGTGACACGCCGTGAATACATCCATGTAGGCTCGTCATCCGCCATCCGACCGCCATGGATGGCGGAAGTGCAGAAAATGCAGGAGCATTTTTCTGCCCTGGCGGCTGACGGTCACCGTCGGCTCTAGCGGCAGCATGCTTTTGAAGTTTAGTGCCAAGTCGTACCCAGAATCAGTACATGAATACAGTCTTCGAGCTGCTTCAAAAACAGTGATGCATTGATCGCCTGCAAGCAAGCTCCTACAGAGCACGTCCCATATGTAGGAGCGAGATTGCTCGCGGTCGACGCGGCACAGAATTGCAGGAGCACGTTGGCGATGAACATAGCGGTGACCGTCAGCCGCCAGGGCAGAAAAATGCTCCTGCATTTTCTGCACTTCCGCCATCCATGGCGGTCGGATGGCGGATGACGAGCCCCCATGGATGGGTTCACGGCGTGTCACAGCTATGTTCATCGCCAACGTGCTCAAACCACATCTCACACCAATCGAATTTGATGCGGCTCAACCACTATCAATTTTTTCTTGAGCAGCGCGCCCACCGCTTTCTTGTAATTGCCCTTGCTGACTTTGTACACCGCGAAAATTTCCTCAGGCGTGCTGCGATCACACAATGAGGAGACGCCGTTGTTGTCGCGCAGGTGTTCAAGAATCTGTTCCGAGAGTTCATCGCGCACTTCCTGTCCCTGCAACTGCAGACACAGATCGATGCGGCCATCCTCGCGCACGCGGCGGATATAACCTTTCACTTTCTGCCCGACTCGCAACGGCTGCAGAACCTCGGTCTTGAAGATCAAGCCAAGATGCGTCTGATTGATCACGGCCTTGAAACCCATGTCGGTGCGAGCATAGATCAATAGATTGACTTGCTGCATGGGTTCGAATCCAGTTCCATCCTCGTTCAGCCAGGTATCCAGCCGCGAGGTGGCCACCAGGCGCCCGCTGGGCTTGTCCAGATAGACATACACCACGTAGCTCTGTCCTTCTCGCATCGGCACGCGCTGTTCGCCAAACGGCACCAGCAAGTCCTTGGGCAACCCCCAGTCCAGAAACGCTCCGGCGTGATTGACCTGCACTACCTGCAACGACACGCACTGTCCGCGCTGTGCACGCGGGCGTCGCGTGGTTGCAATCGGGCGATCCTCGGAATCCATGTAGAGGAATACTTCCAGCTCACTCCCCACCTTGCAGTCATCGGGCACATCCAGACGCGGCAACAGGACTTCGCCGAGTTCTCCGGCATCCAGGTATACGCCAAAGGCGACCTGTTTGGTGACGTGCAGTGTGTTGAATATGCCGATTTCAGCCATTTACTTATCTCATTCAGATAGTTTCTTTTGGATATCCCGGGGCTATTGCCTGTGCCCACCTGCGACGGTCTCGCGCCGCTCCGCGGTGCCCTCCCTTCGCAAAAAGCCCAAGGTCTTTTTGCTGCGCTCGGCGCGACCCTGATTGTCGCTGGCGGGCACAGGCAATACCCCCTTGCGCTCTGCAGATGCAACGCACGGATCGGAAAAAACCAACTGCGCATCCTAAAGAATCTGCCAATCGACTCGCATTGACTTTGCCCAAACGGAACGGGGCAGCCTACCCACCAACAAGCGAAGTGGGCCCTTTTTTAGAATCTGCCGTTCCCGTCGGTTCGCATTCTGCAAGGTGGCGGGAGGCAGGACCCGGTTCAGCGGCATAAAGGACCGGCGCCGAACGCAGCAAAAAGACCTTGGGCTTTTTGCGAAGGGAGGGCACCGCGGAGCGGCGCCGGTCAGCCGCAAAACCGGGCCCTGCCTCCCGCCACCGATCGAAGCTACCACTTACAAACAACGGAAAAATAAAAATGCCCGCCTTCGTTTCCAAAGACGGGCATCGAATTGTGGCAGATCAGGCTGCTCTTATAAACCTTTGCAGGTTGGTCATCGCGAACAAAGGGGCTCCCGAGGTGTGACGCTCCGAAATGAGTGATCCTTGTACGCGAATCGGGTGAAGGCGCCCGGATTGCTCCGGTCCCCTTCGGTGCCATCAGAACGTGCCGCGGATCTTCAGCGCCAGCTTGATGCCGGTGTTGCTGCAGGAATCCTCGATTTCTGCCAGGTTGCCAGTGGCAATCGTACCGCCGGTGTAGCGATAACGGTCGCGGCAACGCTCACCTTCCAATGTGTTCATGGACTCGAAGCGATAGGTCAATCCTGCGAAGCCAACGGTTTCCACGAAAATTGTCAGCATGTCGCCCGAATTGTAGTCTTCGATCTTGTCGATGTCGTAAGCCTTTCTGTTACCGGTAAAACCGTGGTTGAAGTTGAAGCCGTAGTTCATTGTGCGGGACGGGATGTCATGGCGGAAACCCAGGCGCAAGCTTCCTCGACCCGCCTGGCGCAACCGGCGGTCAATGCCCAGGAACGGGTCAGTCACACTGGAATCTTCCAGTTGCACACCCGAGGTCAGCAGCATTTCCGGTGCTCCCAGAAAACCCAGACGCAGGCTCGCGTCCAGATTGATACCATAACGCTTGCCATCGCCTATGTTACCGTTGGCGGACTGGATCGACGTTTGAGTGGATACGTCCACGCGATCAATCACATCTTCCAGATCGTGATAGAACACACGGGTGCTGAGCACGCCGCCATCGTTCGGCAGACGATATTCAAGGTTCGCCTCATAGCGCAGTGACTGTTCCTGCACCAACTGTGGATTACCTGCCAGCGCGTTCTGATCATCGTCACCACCAGCCACGCTGGCAGTGAAATCACCGAAGCTCAACTGCGCAACATCCTTCTCGACAGAGGCACGGAACTGAATGGAAGGAGTAATATCGAACCGGTAGTCCACCTTTGGGCGAATGAAATCGAAATCACGCTTGTTGCGTACATCACCAGTCTGCTCGATGGTTGAGTTTTCGAACAGCAAGGTGCTTTCCAGAGACATGCGATCGTTCAACTGCCAGTTGTGCACAGCAAAGGTTTCGTAGCGGATTTCTTCCACCAGTGCATCGGTGTTGCTGATCGGCGTCAGGCCACCAAATGCCGGTGAGGGATTGCCCGGCGTGCGGCGTTGACCCAACTGCAACTGTGCATCCAGGATCGTCTGTGCACGCTCGATACCGAATTCCAGATCCTGCGTGTCGTTCAGACTGAAGGAATAGGTGCTGCGAACAATGCGCTCTTTGGTCACGCTCTGGTTCGCGAGGTACAGGAACTTGTCATAGGTGGCTCCATTGACGGTGTAGGCCTCGCGAGTATTTTCATTCTCCGCCTCGTTGACGATGAACAGGGTTTTGAAACGACTGCCACCGGCAAAGGTATGCTCATAGTCACCACCGATTTCCCAGTTGCTGGCAGTTGCCGGAATCTTGTCGTATTCAGTCGTCACCTTATTCGGAGTCGTGCGCAGATCCGTAATGATGCGATCAGCGGTGCCGGGTGGGTCAGCTTCGCCCAGCAGAGCATTGAAGTTGACACGATCATTCAGCGTCAGGTCATAGCCGATATTGGTACTCAGTGTCTTGGTTGTCTGATCGCGGTATTCCTGGCGGATCACGATGTCATTGGGTGTGCCATCAGCCAGGATGCTGGTCTCGAAGCCATCACGGAATTCGTAACGCGGCTCAGCGGAAGCACTGATCTGGTAGTTGAGAGCGCCACGCTGACCGTTCAGTGATACTGAACCACCTGGATCGAGCGTGCCATCGTGATAACGATCCACATTAACTTCTGCAGCAATACTGGAACGCGTTTCCGCTTCCAGCAGCACGATATTGATTACCTGCGCGCCACCGCGCACATCCAGGGCGCCGGAGGTACCACGAATAATTTCAATGTACTGCACCTGATTGGCGGGAATCCGGCTGAGCTGGCTGTTGCCTTCATTTTCCTTGCCCGCGATGCGACGGCCATTGATCAATATCTGGTCGCCACCCGCACCCAGACCACGACGATCTGAACCGCCGGAACTGCCCGGGCCGCCATTATTGCCGCCACCACCCATTGCCAGCGTAATGCCGGGAATGCGATTGAGCATGTCGTTGACGGAAAAGGGCTCATACTGCGCAAAGAATTCGGCGGGATAAGTCACTGTGGATTCATTGCTCGTCGATGCATCCTGTGCAGATGCAGAGCTGGCCAGCAGGATGGCAGCAGCTGCCAATGTTACAAGAGAGGTGCGCGAGTAGATTGCCGAGCGCAACCCTCGGTTAATTAAACGAAAACTCATCAGGTAGGCTCCAGACATGGTTTGCAGATGCTGCAGGCTTGGGCCGACAGCAAGATATTTTATTGTAGTTAGCATTTCAGGTCGCAAGTATGCACAGGTTTTAATGCCAGAAAAACAAATACTTATGTTGTTTTTGTAACATTTTGTAATGGCAGGGACCGGAGCTTCTACAAGATCAGGGCGATGGTGCAATCACCTGGCGCTGTTCGTCCAACCCTTCGATGCCGAGCCGAACCACGTCTCCAGGTTTCAGATAGACAGGCGGCACCATGCCATCGCCTACTCCTGCCGGCGTCCCGGTATAAATCACATCGCCGGGATGCAGCGTCATGAACTGGCTGAGATGACTCACGATGTGCGCAACACCAAACACCATATCAGCGGTATTACCCTGCTGACGCATCTGACCGTTGACCTCGGACCAGACAGCGAGATTCTGCACGTCCTTGATACTGTCGCGCGTCACCAACCACGGACCAAGAGGAGCAAATGTATCGGCGCTCTTGCCTTTGGTGAACTGACCGCCTCGATCACGCTGGAACGCACGCTCGGAAACATCGTGCCCTACTGCGTAGCCAGCGATGTAATCAAAAGCCCTCTCTTCAGATACGTATTGCGCCTTGGTGCCAATCACCACGACGAGTTCTGCTTCATAGTCCAGTTTGTCGCCGCCACGAGGACGAATCACATCATCAAAGGGGCCGCTCAGTGCCGAGGTGGCTTTCATGAAAATCAAGGGCTCTGTCGGCAGTTCGACCTGCATCTCTGCAGCATGATTCACGTAGTTGAAGCCTACAGCGATGATCTTGCCGATACCGGTCAGCGGCACGCCAAGACGGGGCTCGCCCTGCACCAGAGGGAGTTGAGCAAGAGGGATAGCCGCAATCCTTGCCAGCCCCGCGTCGGAGAGCAAATCGGGAGTAATGTCGCTGAAATGGCCAGAGAGATCACGCAGTTGACCACCATTGTCTACGAGACCGGGTTTCTCCTGTCCCAGTGGTCCGAAGCGCACGAGTTTCAATTCGGCGGCTTGAGACGTAGCAACACATCCGAGCAGCACACAAAAGGTCAGGGTTTGGGCAAGCGCGATTCTGGCAATTACAGCTCTGGACATGATCAACCTCGTTATTATTGTGAACTACTCGATGAACGAAAACGGCGTTGAGTTTAGCCAAATAGGCGGTTGCTGTCTGCATGTCCAAACCTGTTCAGCGTCACTGGCCAACCCCGAATTTTGCCGCCTGATCAGATTCCCGTTGCCAGCAGGCAGACATTGTAGTAAACCCTGCGACAGAAAAGGGGATCGCAAGGACGCCATACCTCACACAATACTCAATAACCAGACTCTTGCAAAAAAGGGCTCCCCCATGTCACAACGACTTACTCCAATCTCAACGCCGCTCCGCCTCACCCGTCACTCCATTTTCGCTGCCTTGCTCTGCGCTCCCTTGCTCTTTAATCCGTTGAGCACCCTTGCTCAGAGTGACGACGAGAAACGGGCAGCCATGAACGCTGCCTACCGTCAATATCAGGAGATCGTGGCGCAGGGCCCGCAGTTCCGCGAGCAAAGTATAGAACCGGCCCGTCAGGCCTATGAACTGGCTCTGGATGTCCTCGGTGATGCCAATCCCACAACAGCTGCACTGGCCATCAACTACGGCAATGCACTGACCGATGGTGATGATGCCGCTGAAATACTACAGCACGCACTGAAGATCAGCGAAAACGTGCATGGTCGCAACGCACTGGAATTGATCGACCCGCTGATGGCACTGGCAGATTCCGCAACCAGCCACCGCGATTTCGCCGGAGCACGCCGACACTATACTCGTGCCTACAATATTGCCGAGGGCCAGGACGAGCGCGACCCCTTTCTGGAGGCCATCATCGGGACTCAGTTGGGCACAACTTCTTTCAGCATGGGGCGTATGGGAGAGGCCAGAGACTATTTCACCGGCGCACGCGACAAGCTGCAGCCGATCGATAACGACATCGCACGTTTCCGTCTTGCCACTGTCAATTTCTGGCTGGGTCGATATGAAATCAGTCAACGCAATTATTCTGGTGCCATAGCACCTTTGCAGGCGTCAGCAGAAACTTTCGATCGATTTCCGGAGGCCAGACAATTTTCTGTCAACAGCCATACTGGACTGGTAGAAGCGCATGAAGGACTGGGACAACGCGATCAGGCAACACCTCACGCGTTGTTTATCGGCGAAGGCCGTTCGACAGCTACGCTTCTCTATCGACCCGATTTCCCGGGAGCGCTTTGGCAGGCAGGAGAGATCAACCTGCTGTTGGAAGTGGATGCCGAGGGTTTCGTCACCAGTGCGCGCGCCGCTGACAGCGGTGCCAACGCAGAACTGGCCACTGCTGCGAGCGCTGCCGTCACAGGCCTGCGATTTGCACCACGTTTCGAGAGCGGAAGAGCGGTGACCACGTCGGATGTGCCATTTGCATTTCGTTTCAGCCGTCCGCCACGCTGATTCAATTCACCAGCAGGCCACGGCGCCGCAGCATATGCTCGCTGTTTGGCTCGCGGCCTGCGAAATCCTGAAACAATGCCATCGCATCCCGGCTTCCACCTCTGGACAACAACGTATCGCGGAAATGCTGACCATTCTTTCGAAGCATGCCACCGTTGTCCTTGAACCATTGCACGGTGTCGGCGTCGAGCACTTCACTCCAGATGTACGAGTAGTAACCCGCTGCATAACCTCCCATGATGTGTGAGAAATAGGGCACACGATAACGAGGCGGCACAGGCTCATAGTCCAGACCGTTGTCGCGCAGCACCTGCGCCTCGAATGCCAGCAGATCCGCAGCGGCAGGTATCTGTTCGACGCTTAACTGATGCAGCGCCATATCGACAATTGATGCCGCGAGATACTCGGTGGTGCCGAAGCCTTGATTGAACTGCTCCGCTGCCAGCACGCGATCCAGCAACTCCTGTGGAATGCGCTCACCGGTTTCATGGTGTCGGGCATAGTTTTCCAGCACTTCGGGCCATGACGCCCACATTTCGTTCACCTGCGATGGGAACTCCACAAAATCACGCGGCACACTGGTGCCCGCAAAGCGCGGATACTGTACGTCAGAGAACAGACCATGCAGCACGTGACCGAATTCGTGGAAGGCCGTCGTCACCTCCGCGAAGGTCAGCAACGTGGGCTCGCCTTCTGGAGGTTTCGGCACGTTCAGATGCAGGGCGATCACCTTGCTGCCACCGGTCAGTCCGGCCTGCACGTTGTAACTGTTCATCCAGGCACCTCCGCGCTTGCTGGAGCGTGCGTAGAAATCTGTCAATACCAACCCCAACGAAGAGCCATCAGCATCCGTCACCTCCCACACCTGTACATCTGGATGATAGGTCGGGAGATCGGGGCGCGGCGTAAATGCGAGCCCGTAGATCTGCTCGGCCGCGAAGTAGACTCCGTTGACCAGCACGCTGTTCATCTCGAAATAGGGGCGCACTTCTGCCTCATCGAATGCGTAGCGCTCGCGCCGGACTTTCTCTGCATAAAAAGCCCAATCCCACGCGGCAAGTTCAAACGGCTCGGCTTCTGTCGCGTTGATGAGTGCCTGAATGGCCTCGCCTTCCGCGCGGGCATTGGCAACAGCCACGGGGGCAATACCACTGAGCATCTCATTCACCGCTGCGGCTGTACTTGCTGTCTGATTTTCGAGAGCGAAGTCAGCGTGAGTGTCGTAGCCGAGCATCCGAGCACGCTCGGCACGCAGCTTCAGTGTGTCGGAGAGAATGCCAGTGGTGTCGAATTCGTTGCCGCGACTGCCACGCGCCAGTGACGTGCTGTGGATGCGTTCACGCAGCGCTCGGTTGCTCAGTGCAGACAACGGTGGCTGATCGCTGGTGTTGAGCAGCGTGATCAGATACTTGCCATCGTGGCCTTTTCCCGTGGCAGCAGTGGCTGCAGCCTGAACCTCTGCGGCGGAGAGACCTTCCAGTTCCGCAATCGTGTCTACCAGTACTGCGGAGTCATTCACTTCGGCCAGCACGTGCTGACTGAAGAGCGTACTCAGACGTGCCAGCTCCGCATTTATTTCACGCAGCCGTTCCTGTTGCGGCTCGGCGAGCATGGCGCCAGAGCGCACAAAATCTCTGTGGTAACGCTCCAGTGCGCGCAGGGACTCAGGATCCAGCCCAAGTTCTGCGCGCTGTTGATAAAGCCGATCCATTCTTGCAAACAGTTTCGGGTTGAGAGAAATCGAATCACTGTGCGCAGCCAGTCTGGGCGCCATCTCGCGTTGCACTGCCTGCAGTGTATCGTTGGTGTGGGCGCCAGCAAGATTGTAGTAAACCCGCAGCACGCGACCCAGGTCTTCTCCCGCTCGTTCCAGCGCTGCAATCGTATTGTCGAAGGTTGGGCGCTCCACATTGTTGGCAATCGCATCGATCTCATCTGTGTTGATCGCCATGCCACGTTCAATGGCAGGAACGAAATGCTCGCTGGTGATCAGATCGAATGGCGGCAGGCCATGTGGCAGATTGCTGGCACTGAAGAGAGGATTTCCCGGCGCAGCCTGTGTCGCTGGAAGCGCAGTCGGGGTTTGCACCACCGGTGTACTTGTCGTTTCCTGGGAACAGGCGGCGACAACCACACTCAAACCGAGGGCCGAGATGGTGTTGGAATACTTCATGACAGGCTCCTTTTGCCGTTACTTTCGCGTTGAACTCAATCTGCACCATGCATCATGCGTTTTATGACCGGTGAAATCAGCAGCATGACTACCGCGATCGCCATCGCGATATAACCCACCTCCGTATACACCGCCGCATAGCTTGCCTTGGCGGCGACCGTATCGGTCAGTTGCCCGCCGATGGTCTCGGCCCCGGTGGCCGACGCAATCAGTCCCGCCAGATAATTCGATAAACCACTGTAGAGAAACCACGCACCCATTGTCATGCCCACTGCACGCGCTGGAGCAAGTTTGGTGACTGCAGAAAGCCCCACAGGTGACACCAGCAGTTCACCCATGGTGTGAATCCAGTAGATGAGAAAAATGAAATAGACCGCTGTCATGCCAGCCTCTCCGGATGCAGACATGCCTGCTACAAGTGCGAGAAAACCCAACCCTGCCAGAAACACACCCATCGCGAACTTCACTGGCGTGGAAGGATTCAGATTGCGTCTTGCCAACACCACCCATAACCACGCAAGAATGGGCGCGAAGACGACGATGAACCCCGCGTTGAGCGCTTGAAACACTGGCGCCGGTACCGACATGCCGAGCATGGTGCGATCCACCAACCTGTCGGTGAACAGATTCAGCGAGGAGCCCGCCTGCTCGAACAGGGCCCAGAACGGAATCTGCGCGAGTATGAAGTACAGCGCTGCCAGCATGCGATCACGCTCCTGTCCCTGACAGGCGATGAAGGAATAACCCACCAGCAGCACCAGAATGACCAGTCCGAGCAGACCCACATGGTTCTCGTCGATCACGTGGGCGTTGATCACGAGGAACATGGACACTGCGATGATGCCGAGGCCAGTGAGATAACACATATGCTCGACCGAAATCGGCCCCAGCACTTTCTGCTGCAGCTTCTCGGCACTCGGCGGCTCACCTTTGCCTTCCAGCCAATGTTGATAGCGCAGAAATATGAAGAGCCCTGCCAGCATGCCGATGCCCGCCAATCCGAAGCCGTATTTCCAGCCATACGCGATACCGAGCCAGCCGCACAGAATTGACGACAGAAAAGCGCCAACATTGATGCCCATGTAGAAAATCGTGAATCCCGAATCGCGTCGCGCATCACCGAAGCCATAGAGATCACCGACAATCGTGGAGATGCTGGCCTTGATGTATCCCACGCCCGCGATGATGAGCGCCAGCGACAGGTACATGATGTTCAGGTACAACGCCTCGGTTTCCACATGAAGTGTGTAGGCATTGGTGGGTACCTGGACTGGCAATCCGACTGCAGCGGGATTTTCGATGAGCATCAACGTGGCGCCTTCGTTGAAGCTGATGAAAGAACGGCCCGGTTCACCAGCACTCCGATCTGCAACCACGATCTGCCGCGCATCGCCACCACGGCCATCCAGTGTCAGTCGATACTCTGCACCGTTGAAGGTCATGACCTGCCGTGAGCCACTGCCTTCAAGCGCCATGCCACTGTGCCCAATCACCAGCAGGATCGCGCCAAACGTGATCGCCTTGCGTGGTCCGAGATAGCGATCAGCGAGCATTCCACCGATGATGGTCATCACGAACACGAGCGCCGTGTAGGCGCCGTAGAGCACCGTGGAACGCTCGTCAGTGAACAGAAAATGCTGAGTCAGGTAGAAGATCAGCAGCGCGCGCATCCCATAGTAGGAGAAGCGCTCCCACATCTCGGTAAAGAACAGGATGACCAGCCCCCTGGGATGACCGAACAGAGTATTCTGATCGCTGGGGTCGCCTGTCTCTGGCCTGGACTGCTCAGACATGGAAGTGTCGGACATGAATGTTTCTGCTCAACTGGTAATGGCCCGATGCTAGAGCGTCAGATGCAAAGAAGCAATCCGGCGGTCCATGCCGTGCAGGCTTTGGAGTGGGTGTGCCATAATCCCTGCACAATTGAAACAGCGCACCCCTCGTCAATCGAGAGCGCCATACGGATGCCTGCCATGTTCACACGATTCCTGCTTGCTTCCTGCGCCCTGCTCGGCGCTACCCACCATGCGCTTGCACAGGCTCCGCTCATGAAGGGTGAACCCCCCACACTGGTGCTGGCCATCGTCGTCGACCAGATGCGCTTTGACTATCTCACCCGCTATGGCAATGAGTTCAACGGCGGCCTGCAACGTCTCATCGAGGAAGGCGCAGTCTTCACCAACGCACACTATGAAGCGGCACCCTCCGTGACCGCAGTGGGTCACTCGACATTCCTCAGCGGAGCAGTGCCTGCCGTCAGCGGCATCGCTGGCAATCTCTATTACAGCCGTGCAGACGGCCGACCGGTGCAGAGCATCACGGACCGCAGTGCCACTCCACTGGGAAATACCTCCGGTGCGTCTCCGCACCGCTTGCTGGTCACCACTGTTGGCGATGAACTCAAGGCATCGGGCAAGGGTGGCAAGGTCTTCGGCGTTTCGCTCAAGGATCGCAGTGCAATTCTGCCCGCCGGTCGTGATGCCGATGCTGCCTACTGGGTCGGTGACAGTGGCGATTTTGTCTCCAGCAACTGGTACTTTCCCGCACTGCCTGCGTGGGTCAATGACTTCAATGCCACGAAACCCTCGGACAGTTACGCTGGTGCCGAATGGCAGGGCGTGCCACTGCCAGCCACACCCGGCGACGAGTTCTACGCAGAACTGGACAAGACGCCTTACTCCGATCAGATGGTGCTGGATTTCGCCCTGCGCCTGATGGAGGAAGAAAACCTGGGCGACGACAAACTGACCGATCTGCTCGCGGTGAGCTTTTCTGCGACGGACTATCAGGGGCATGCCAACGGCATAGAAACCGAGATGATGCGTGCCATGATGCTTTCCATTGATGAAAAGGTCGGCCAGTTGATGCAGAGCGCACAGCGCCATGCGGGGCGCGGCCGCCTGCTGGTCGTTCTCACGGCCGATCATGGCGTCTCACCCGCTCCTGAAGAAAACAATGCGCGGCGTCTGCCCGGTGGACGCTATGACGCCCAGGACGAGAGAAACGCCGTTAACGCTGCCCTCGTTGCCGCATTTGGGGAAGGCAGTTACATCGCGGGCAGCGCAGAGATGAGCATGTACTTCAATCGCGATCCCATTCCGGGAAAACACATACCACGCAGTGAAATGGAGCGCGTGGCGGTGGAGACGCTGCGAGAAATGCCGCAGGTGGCGCGGGTGTATACGCGCACTGAACTCGAAAGCCCTCTGTATGCAGGCGATCGCATTGATCAGCGCGTGCGTAACGGTTTCAGCCGTGTCAATTCCGGCGACATCATCGTCGTGCACGAGCCCAACTGGATGAATCGTCCGGCTGGCACCACCCACGGCTCGCCCTACTCCTATGACACGCATGTGCCGATGATTTTCTGGGGACCTCAGACCCTGGTCAGACCAGGTCGCTACCATCAGGACGCTGCTGTGCATGACATCGCGCCGACACTCTCTACCATGTTGCAGATCGCCTGGCCCAGCGGCGCCATGGGACGGGTATTGCACGAGATTCTGCCGGAGTGATGCGAAGATCAATTTGAGCCTGCAGTGGATATTCTGTCAGCCGCGAAGTATTCCGCGACAACTGTTACACATCAGCCTGTCGCAACCAGTGCGCAATGGAGTTCGCATAATACTGCACCAGCGCCCGATGCTCTGGATTGATTCGGAAGCGATCGTCCTCTTCCAGCACAAGTTCACGCCCGCTCATCTGTTCCAGACTGTTGGAGAGTGTGCGCGAGCGCGGCTTCTCCTCCGCCTTCATGGCGGCGCCATGGGCAATCATTTCATCAAGCAGTTCATCGCAGCGACTGACGATCTCCAGCGAGGTCAGTGACTCCTCTCCGGCGCGCAACAATACCGAGGCAATGACCGGCACAGGAATGATGGGCATCACATAACGCAGTGCATCCATGAGCACGTTGGCCAGCTCGGCAATCTTTACTATGCGCTGCTCCTTGCTCAAATGTTTGAAATCAACCGCGTTGGTACTGCAATACTCGCGCATCGAAATCGGCACGCCAAAATTCACACTGGCGTAACCGAATCGCTGCCAGCGTGCACGGGAACTTTCAAACAGATTGTTGCTCAGAAATTGCCAGGCCTTTCCAAGGTTCTGTCGCGCACTCTGACGACTGTGCCGGTTCTCCCACTCCACCATATTCTGATCTTCCAGCACGCGATCATAGTTGATGCCCACTGGCACGAAGACGACAGCGCGGTCTGTCTGCCAGTCGTAGTTGCGCAGCATGTAATCGAGAAAGCCCAGTTTCGGCTCACCCATCCGCCCATCACGACTGAGACCACCCTCAAGGAACACCGCCTGACACACACCGCTCTGTGTCGCCATGCACACGTAACGTTCCAGCACCTTGCGATACAGTGGATTCTGCGAACCCCGCCGCACGAAGAACGCCCCCATCGCGCGAATGAGCATGTCCAGTGGAAAGATGCGCGCCCACTCCCCCACAGCAAAGGACAGCGTTACACGTTCGGCGGCGAGATAACTGATGAGTACGTAGTCCATGTTGCTGCGATGGTTCATCACGAATACCACCGTGGCGTCCGGATCAATCGTGCGCAGCAGCACGGAGTCGGCCGCGGCCACCCGCACACGATAGATGAAGCGCGAGAGTTTCTTGGCGATCCAGTACACCGCACGGTAATACACATAGGCATTGAACGAAGGGACGATCTCCCGCGCATAGTGCTTCACACGCTGTTGCAGTACATCACGGGGAATATTGTCCTGGCGCGCCTGCTGCTCGATCATCGCGATCACTTCCTGATCGAACATGAGTTGATCGATAAGCACCTGGCGCCGCGTGCGCTGCAACGGGCGAATACGAATCTGCAGATTGGTGTTGAGCTTGTCCACCGCGCGATTGAGGCGGCGCCTGACGTACCAGCGCACACTCGGAAACAACACGCTCATGATCACCGCATAACCGGCGGCAAGCAGCAACAGGACAAAAATCCACACAGGCAATACGACGGTCGAGTCAAACACGGCGATCCCCATTGCGGTTGTTATAGTTTTATTGCGATGCCTGTGCGAGTCACGCGATCCGTCGCTAAGGTTTGTTCCAGCGCGCCTCGGCACGCATGAACACCAGCAGGCTGCACACAGTCAGCACTGCCGCCAGGAAGAACGATGCTCCCGGAAAATAGAGTGGCGTGCTCGCGGCCGTGAAGAATGCGAACGTGCCCGTCATCAGCGGCGGACTCAGGATCGCTGTCAGGCTCGACATGCTCGCCAGTCCGCCCTGCAACTCCCCTTGAGAGTTGGCCGGGATATGCCCGGACATGATGCCGTTGATCGACGGCATCACAAAGCCCTGCAAAGCTCCCGGAATCATGAAGATATACAGCACGTAACCGCTGCCCGCGAATGCATAGCCGACAAAGGAAATGATGCAGAACACAAAGCCCATCCACGCCGCCTTGTGTTGCCCGATGATCGGCAACACCTTGCGCAGCAGCACCGCCTGGGTCAGTACCATCAACATGCCGACAAAGGCGAAGGAGTAACCGACCTGACTCTCGCTCCACTGGAATTTCTCAATCGTGTAATAGGTCCAGGTGCTGGGCAAAGCATGATGCCCCATCATGAACAGAAACAGGGCGCTGATCATGCCAATGACCATCGGATACTTGCGCAGCGCCATCAGTGTGCCGGTGGGGTTGGCACGCCGGATATCGAAGGGACGACGATTCTCCTTCGGCAGGGTCTCGGGCATGACGAAGAATCCGAAGATGAGATTGGCAAAGGCCAGGCACGCGGCTGCCACGAACGGCACACGTTCGCCGTACTCACCGAGAATACCCCCTATCACCGGCCCGATAATGAATCCCAGCCCGAACGCCGCGCCCACCAATCCGAACGTCTGTGCACGCTTCTCGGTCGGTGTAGTGTCGGCAATGACGGCATAGCAGGTACTGTAGGTTGAGGCCGCGATCCCGGCGACCATCCTGCCGATGAAGAGCCAGAACAGCGTGGGCGCCCACGCCATGACGAGATAGTCGATGCCAAGCAACAGCAGAGAAATCAACAGTACCGGTCGGCGCCCGAAACGGTCCGAGACATTGCCCATGATTGGCGAGAAGAAGAACTGCATCAGCGCGTACACCATCATCAACCAGCCACCGTAGCGAGCGGCGCTGGAGAGACCTTCGCCGGAAACACCCATGATGAGCTGGGGCATGACAGGGAGGATGATGCCAAAACCGATGGAATCGATAAGCAGTGTCGCGAAGACGAAAGTGATGGTGTATTTGTGACTCATGGTGTCAGTTCTTGTTGTATTGGACAGGGCAACCAGACACCGCTGTGTGGCCCGTAAACTAACCTATGATGCACTTGCTGACAACCGTGCATCCTGACATGATTCCCCGCACATGATTTCCTATTCGGCAGGCATACTCCCCTGCCCTGAATTCGCAGCACCGCTCAGGAACGAGGTACAAACGTGGCAATCTCCCTGCAGGAACAATTACTCAAGGCCGGCCTGGTCAAGGAAAAACAGCTCAAGAAGAGCAACAGCGAGAAACGCAAACAGACTCGCGCACAACAGCACAGCAAGGTCGGCGTCGTGGACGAGACCAGGGAAGCGGCTCTCAAGACGCTGGCGGAAAAGGCCGATCGGGATCGGCAACTCGCCCGTGAACAGAACAAGGCAGCCGAGGCCAGAGCCATTGCCGCGCAGATCAGACAAATCATCACCATGAATCGTCAACCAAAGAACAACGGCGACGTGGTGTACAACTTCGTGGACGACAGGAAGATCAAATCTCTGCACGTGGACAACCTTACACTGGAACACCTCAGCCTGGGTCTTCTCGCCATCGTGAAACTGGATGACAAATACGAGATCGTGCCGCAGGCAGCGGCGCTGAAGATCCAACTGCGCGATCCGTCCTTCGTGATCGTGTGCAACGAACAGCAGAAGGCAGCGGATGGCACCGCAGAAGACGACCCTTATGCAGACTTCAAGGTACCTGATGATCTGATGTGGTAAACCCGGCCCTTGTCTTTCGCGCCGCACTTTTTGGCGCCCCAATGTCACGTCCAATCCTATGCAACCAGTCAGCGTCGAAGCCCCATTGAAGATTCGCCAACAGGAGAGCCGCGCGCTGGAGCAGGCCTGTGCCGGCAACAAGGAAGGCAGCAAGCTGGGCAAGGCAACGCGCGATCATTACATGCGACTCGACGCTGTCATTGCATCGAGCATGGCCGCCACTAAAACGCAGGTGGATTGTCAGCGCGGCTGTGACTACTGCTGTTATTACAAGGTCTCGGCGAGCGCCAACGAAATATTTCTGATCAGCACATGGATGCAGACAAGACTTCCCGCAGAGCGGGTAGAATCGATTCTGGTTGCTGCACGCGAAAACGCGGCGCGAATCGCTCATATGACAACGGCGCAACATCTCTCGAGCAACATCCAATGCCCACTGCTCGTCGATGGTGCGTGTTCGATTTATGACGTGCGACCTGCGATGTGCCGCAAACATCACTCGCTGAATGTGGCGCTATGCAAACAATCCTACGAACATCCGGAAGACATCTCGATTCCCAATCCCGAAGAGCCGCAGGTCGGCATGCGTGCATTGGCCGCGATAGCTGGAGCGCGGGAAGGCATCGAACGTGCAGGGCTGGATGCAGGGTTGTACGATCTCAGCACCGCACTGCTGGAGACATTCACAGACAACAAGCCCGAGAAACGCTGGAGAAAAGGCAAAAAGGCATTCAGCAAGGCTGCAGCAGTTTCTTGAACTCACAACTCTCAACAACAAGGGTAATAAAATGATCAACCAATTCGCCAGCCTCTGTCCCCTCGCCGGTCGCATCATTCTTGGCCTGTATTTCATCCTGCCCGGCGGCCTGATGAAAATCTTCAACTATCAGGGCACCGCCGACTACATGGCTGCCCACGACATGATCATGATTCCGTTCTTTCTCGTACTGACCATCATCATTCAGCTCGGCGGCGGTGCGGCTCTGATCGTCGGATACAAGACACAGATCGCCGCGTTCCTGCTGGCGGGTCTCACGCTTGTCATCAGCATCGTCATGCACGACTTCTGGGACATGGAGGCCGGACTGCAACGCAGCCACGAGACGCAGAACTTTGTGAAGAATCTGGGTATCATCGCGGGCCTGCTTGTGATGAGCGGACTGGGCGCGGGGGCATACAGCCTGGACAACAGAAAAGCAAAGTAAGAAGAACCTGACATGGCAACAAAATCGACAGTCCTCAAGGCCGAACTCACGATTTCGGATATGAACCGGCACCATTACGAGACTTACCAGCTCACGGTGGCACAACATCCTTCGGAAACCGACGAACGCACCATGGTGCGCATCGTTGCCTTCGCCTTGCATGCAAGCGAAAGGCTGAGCTTCACCAAGGGCATCAGCACCGAAGATGAACCAGACATCTGGGACAAGGACCTGACTGACCACATCACCACCTGGATCGATCTGGGCCAGCCGGACGAGAAGCGCATCCGCAAGGCCTGTGGCCGCGCCGACGAAGTGTTCATCTACACCTACCAACCGCGCAACGCCGGGCCATGGTGGATCAAACACGGCGCAGACCTGGCCCGTTTCGACAAACTCAATGTGATTGCCATCGACACGGTGTCATCGACGACGCTGGGCGATCTGTGTGATCGCAACATGGCACTGCAGTGCAGCATTCAGGAGGACGGAGTGTATCTGTCGTCGGAGAGCAAGGAGGTGGAGTTGAAGTTGACAGTGGTGAAGGGCGGGGAGCGATAACATCCCACACAACAACCCAGAATTAATGCTGTAGTGCAGCTCCACGCCTGATCAACACCAACGCCACCAGCGTCACCAACCCGGCTCCCGACAGATAATAACCCACAGCCTCGATTCCGTAGTTCACTGCCAGCCACATCGCAATGTATGGCGCCAGTGACCCCCCGAGAATCCCCGCAAGATTGAATGCCATCGACGCGCCGGTGTAGCGCACCGCCGTCGGAAACAACTCCGCCAATGCGGTGCCCAGTGGCCCATAAGTCAATCCCATGCATGCCAGCCCGAGCGAGAGCAACGCAATCACCATCACAGTACTGCCACCGGCAAACAGTGGTCCGAACGCGAATCCGAACACCATGATCGCCAGCGTGGCATAGATCAGCATGCGGATACGCCCAACGCGATCAGCCACCACGGCAGAGTAGGGAATCATGGCGGCAAAAAACAGCACGCCGATGATCTGCATGATGAGGAAGTCCTGGCGCTCATAGCCGAGCTGACTGGTGCCCCAGCTCAGCGTGAATACCGTCATCAGATAGAACGTGACGAACGTGGTGGTGGCCATCAGTGTGGCAAGCACCAGCGTGCGGAAGTGCTCGCGAAATACAGTGGCAATCGGCACCTTCACGCGCTCATCATTGTCGATGGCGTTCTGGAACGCGGGCGTCTCGGTGATCTGCAGACGCACATACAGACCGACAAATACCAGCAGCGCGCTGGAGAGGAAGGGGATGCGCCAACCCCAGGAAAAGAACTGCTCCTCTGTCAATGTCGCCGTGAGAATCACGAACACCAATGTCGAAAGAATAAAGCCAATGGGTGCGCCGAGCTGGGGAAACATGCCATACCATGCGCGCTTGCCAGGTGGGGCGTTCTCGATTGCGAGCAGCACTGCACCACCCCACTCCCCTCCCAGACCGATACCCTGCCCGAAACGGCACAACGCAAGCAAGGCCGGGGCAAGCAAGCCAATCTGGGCATAAGTCGGCAGCAGGCCTATCACCACCGTTGATAGCCCCATGGTCAGCAGCGCCGCAACCAGTGTCGCCTTGCGACCGATGCGATCACCGAAGTGTCCGAACAGCGCCGAGCCGATCGGCCGCGCAAAAAACGCCAGCGCAAATGTTGCGAGTGACTGCAGCGTTGCTGTGGCGGGATCGGAACCAGGAAAGAATAAAAAAGGAAACACCAGCACGGCAGCGGTGCCATAGATGTAGAAGTCAAAGAACTCAATGGTGGTGCCAATCAGACTCGCAAACAGAACGCGGCGTGGACTATTCATGCACTATGGGTTCCCACTGAATATTGTTGTTTTTATCAGGCAGAATTTCTGCTGGCGTTGATGTTGCCAAACAGCGAACGCATCACCATCTTCTCGTACAGTGCCAGGTGTGGCTGTTCTTCACCTGCACGAGCCTGCTGAATCCTGATCAGCGCATATTGCTGCACAGTAAGCAGTGGCAGCACGACTTTCTCGCGTAGTTGAATACTCATGCGGCTGCGTGGATTGTCCTCCAGCAATATCTGCTGGCCAGAGATTTTCAACACCATGGCACGACTGAGTTCGTATTCATCGTGCAGGTTCTGCCAGAAGGCGCCGAAGCGGGGATCCTTTTCCATGTACTGCGTGAGTTGGAAGTTGGTCTTGCTCATGCTCTGCATACTGTTGGCGATCAGCGCACGGAAGAAACGCGAGCGTTGATAAAGTCGCACGCAGGCGTCGAAGTTGCCCTTGTCTTCCTGTTCCTTCAGCGCCGCACCCAGACCGTAAAAGCCCGGTACGTTCTGTTTCAACTGGCTCCATGCGCCCACAAAAGGAATTGCACGCAGGTCGTCGAATTGCAGCTTCTTCGCGCCACCACGCCTGGCAGGGCGACTGCCGATATTGGTCATTGCGTAATAATTGAGCGTACTCATCTCCTCCAGATAAGGCAGAAACAGTGGATGTTTCTTGAAGGCGTCGTAGGAGCGATAGCTGCTCTGCGCGAGATCCTCCATCAGCGCACGTTGCTCGTCATCCAGCTCCCGCTCAGGCCGATCGTAGAGGTTGTTTTCCAAACCTGCTGTGAGCAGCTGACTGAGATTGTGCACCGCTGCGGCACGGATACCATAGAACGTGCTGACGGTCTGCCCCTGCACAGTCATCTGGATCTGGTTGCTCTCGATCTTCTTGCCCATCGCGGCATAGAACAGATAAGTATCGCCGCCGCCGCGCGCGGGTGGGCCGCCGCGACCATCGAAGAAAATCACTTCGATGCCTTGCTCGCGGGACACGGCCGTGAGGTCTTCCTTGGCACGATAAATCGCCCAGTTCGCCATCAGGTAGCCACCGTCCTTGGTGCCATCGGAAAACCCGAGCATTACGGTTTGCCGCTTCCTGCGTTTTTCAATGTGCGCCTTGTAGTGACGATTGTTGTAGATCTGCGTCATCGAGGCACCAGCGCGCTGCAAGTCGTCCACTGTCTCGAACAGGGGCACGATGTCGACGGTCAACTCACGATCCGACCAGCCGCACAGGCGGAACAGTGCAAACACCTTGGCGATGTCAGAGGCACCCCGGCAATTGCTGATGATGTAGCGATGCGCGGCACGCTCACCATTGGCGCGCTGAATGTCACGGATGATGCCGAAGGAGGCAAGTGTATCTCTCACCACAGGATCACTGAATGCATCCGGGTCAGCATGGCCCCTGCAACTGAGGAGGCAGTCGATTTGCTGCTGCCAGTTGAGCTCATAGATCGTCGGCGGCAACAGATCGCGGCGCTGTTCAATCACAGCGTCCAGCGCGGCATTGATCACGCGGCTGTCCTGGCGGATATCGATGCTGGCGAAGTGCAGACCGAAGAGCTGCACCTTGCGACGGAAAGACTGCAACTGCTCGCGATACAAACCTTGATGTTCGGCCACCAACACCTGCTCGATCTCGTCAAGCTCGCGCAGAAAATCCGCCAGCACCAGTGGTTGCACTACATCTGCTTCGCTCAGCTCCTCGTGCAGTTGCACCTCCAGTGCCACCAGCCTGTCATAGGTGCCGCGAAAGCTGAGCCTGCGCTTGAGTGCGCGAATGTCCTGGTGATAACAGGTGAGAATCGTGTAGCGGAGCTTGGCCGCCACCTTGCGAGTCGTGTCTATGGTAACGAAGGGATTGCCGTCGCGATCCCCACCCGGCCAGAAACCCACCGAGATCAATTCGCTGTTGCGGGTGACCTGCTCCCCATGAGGTTCGGCCAACTGATCAACAATGTCGCCAATGGCAGGATAGAAGATGTTGCCGAGATACCATGTGAGCAGCACTGCTTCATCGTACGGCGAAGGTTTCTGTTTCTGAAAGAAAGGTGTATTGCCGAGTTGCTGCAGCAAATCGCGTGCAGTGCCGATCTGGTTCGAGGAGATTGCATCGGTGAGATCGGAAATGATTGCCAGTACCTGCCCCGGATAGAACTGTGTCGGATGCGCGGTCAGCACCACCCGCACACCGTAGCTTTCCAGCAACTGCCCGAGCTTTTCACTCTGATCACTGTCCTTTGCACGTTCCACCAGTTGCACCAATGAACTCTTGCCATCAATGCGATGGATCTTGCTGTAGGCTGCATCCTCAAGGGCGTCAATAAGAACGACCTGGCGCTCCACGTACTGGATGATCTTGAACAGGAAGTGGATCTGTTCCTCTTCGGTAAACGCAGGTTTGTGCACCTCGAAGAAGCTCTGGACGATGGCGGCGGGGTCGAGCCCGTTCTCCAGTCCACTCGCACAATCTTCAGCCAGCAGCGGCAGCAGAGTTCCGGTCTGCTCCACGGCATCCAGTGGCAGGGTCAGAAACAAACTGTTATAGAGCTGGAATTGCAACTCCACCAATTCGGCGAATGTCTTGGAAACCTGGTCAGTCATGGAAATCTGCTACCTCAATGATTTGAAAGGGCAATCTAGAGCATCCTGCCGGAGCTGTCCACGCCGGCGGGCGCCCGGTTCAGCGGATAGGACAGCGAGATCAGCACCATCGCCACAGCAACGTACAGCGCACAGGCACCAAAGATTCCTGCAACTCCCGTGCCCCTGTCGATGAAGTAACCCACCAGCACAGGTGAGATGGCGGAAAAGAGAACGACGATCGCCATGTTCATGGAGCGAATGGTGCCCAGCGCCCGGGTACCATATACCTCTGCCCAAAGAGCGCCGGTGACCGGCGGTGTACCACCCGCCCCAATGCCCAGCAGAATCATCATTCCCAGAGCTACCCAAGTGCCGGACGCAAAGGTGATCAACAGCAAGGCACCCAGCATCGGCAGCAAAATGAAAGGCAGCAGGCGCACCGCTTTGAAGCGATCCACCAGCACACCGGATATCAGTGAACATACCCAGTGCATACCACCGTAAACCACGAAACATGTCGCCAGCCAACTCAGTGTCCAGCCCTTGCTGACCACGATGAAATTCTGATGAATGAAGATGGCGGTCATGATGAAAGGACTGGCCATCAGTGCGGGCAGCGCGAGCCAGTAACGGTAGTCCTTGAGAAGCACGGAACGTCCCATGGCGACGGGTTGCGAGCTACCCGCATTATCCCTGCGCATCTGCGCCTGGGCATCATCGTGTCTCTCCTGCTGCGGTGCTGCTTTGTGCAGCAACCACAACAGCGAAGGCACCAGAATCAGCACCACGCCTAGTGCAACCACCAGAAAAGTATATTGCCAGCCGATCCTGGCGATCAGCATGACCGCGAGCTGTGGCAGTACCACTTCACCGACCGGCACGCCGGACATGGCGACGCTGATGGCCTTGCCCCGGTTGTCATCGAAATAGCGGGCCATCGTCGTCATGCCAGTGTGGGGCAACAGCGACTGACCGAACAGACGTAGCAGGAAGAATCCAGGTATCAACATCCACAGCGTACTCGCCTGGGACAACAGCAGCGCGGCACAGCACAACCCGGCGGACACGGACAGCACATAGGTACGCAGGGACACGCGATCAATGATGGCTCCCGCCCACGCGACAGTCACAGCTGCGGCCAGAGTGCCGAGCGAGTAGGCACTGCCATAGGCACTGGCAGACAATCCCACAGATGCCTGAATATCAGCGCTGAACCAGCCGACAAAAAACGATTGCCCGAAGTTGCCCCAGAACACCGTGACAAAACCGAAGGCCAGCAGTGGCCATTGAGTACGCAGTAGGGTGAGATAACCAATCACGAGGGGGTCACTTCAACAATTCATCCAGCGTCAGGCCATAACTGGGCACGAAGGTCTCCAGGAAGTAGCGCACCTCTGGCAGTTCGATGCGATCGAGCCGGGACTTCACATCCTTCTCTGCCTGAGAGAATTCGAAATTGCCGGCCAGCACCTCCGATCTGCACTTGATGTAGGCACAAAGCGTGTCTGCCGCCTTGATGATCTGCAGATGATCGGCGGGAATTTCCTCATGCAACAGCACCTGCCGGAAATCGGGCTGCATATCCTTCGGCAACAACCGCAGCAGTTCCTGTTCGGCCTGCTTTTCCACTGCCTTGTACGCGGTGGTAATTTCCGGTGAGTGATACTTGATGGGCGACGGCATGTCTCCGGTGATGACCTCGCCGCAATCATGGTAGAGCGCGGCCACGACCACGGCATTGACGTCGAGCGTGCCACCGAAATGGCGGTTGCGGATCAGCCCCAGGGCATGGCTGATCGTCGCCACCTCCCAACTGTGCTCCATCACATTCTCATTGATCACATTGCGCTTCAGGCCCCAGCGCTGCAGCCAGCGTATCTTGCTGATGTAGGCATAGAAATGACTGCGGATGGTCTCGGAAACAGGATTGAGATCGGCGTTGTTCATGACGTGACACCTGCGACTTGGCGGAGAAGCGAAACAAGGGCGCAGGATATAGCATCTGCCCCCACGATGCCCACAGAGCCGCACCTGAACCCCGCATAAATGGGGCCACTGTAAAGGCCGAGAGCGGACCTGAGCACATCCTGCTGGTAGAGAACGATGATGTGGTGCCCGAGTTTGTCGAGAACCAATTGCTTGGATTGGCGTACCCGGTTATTACTGCCGCTGAAGCCGCCATTGCACTGCGCCCCGACCTGAAAGTACTCTATACATCGGGCTACACACAGCATGCGATTGTGCATCACGGCAGACTCGATCCCGGTGTACAGTTGCTGAGCAAACCGTACCGTCGGTACGATCTGGCGCTGAAACTGCGCAGTGTGCTGGGCTCCGAGTAACAGTGGCACACACGAATCCACCCATCACAGCAGAGAATTTTATGAGCACAAGCAACAACGCCGGAGAACTACACACCAGTGGCACACCTTTCGGGAAACTGATCCGGGGTGAATATTTCGGGCTGGCACAGACCTATTGGGCTTTTTACCTGATTGCAGCCGCACTGTTCTTCGGATTCGGCAGTGTTCTCGTGGCCGACCGCAACTGGACGCCCTACGTGGGTATGATCGTCGGTCTGGTGGCGTGGTCCTTCCTGCTTCTGACCGGCGTACAGCGCGGTTACAAGGGGGCTGATCCCGGCAAGGCATTGGGTCGTATCGGTATGCTCTTTCTGCTGCTGAATCTGACCAACATTCTGGCCACTCTCAGTTTTATCTAAGGGCAGTTTTATCCAAGGGCTCGTCTATTCGACCAGCCCGGCCATCAACTCCTTCCAGAACACCAGCCCTTTGTCCCGCGCCAGCTTGATGTTGCGCTCGGGAATCGCGGCTGGATCAGGATGCGACGCTACCGCTCTTTCGACACTGTCCTCACGCAGGATGTGAATCACTGGAAAGGGTGAACGGTTGGTGTAGTTGGCTTCGTCGTCAAGATCACTGTCTGCAAACTGATACCGGGGATGAAAGCTCGCAAGCTGAAAGATGCCTTCCAGTTCTCGTTCTTCCAGCCAGGCCTGCGCCATATCCAGCAGATCAAGATAGTCGTGGAAATCCGGCACTGCGTTGGCGAAGATCACCAGTGTGGTTTCAATTTCCGGAGTCTTGTCGATGCGGCTGAGTTCAGTGGCAAAGGCCATCAACAGCGCTTCGAGTTCGGTCTCTGCCGTCACGGCGAAATGAATGCGTCCTGCATCGAATTCACGCCGTGCAAACGGGCACAGGTTGAGTCCGATCACTACTTCCTGCAGCCACTGACGAGTGGCCTGCTCTGCCCTTTCCAGATCGTTGATCATGATTTTTTCTTCTTGCTTTTCGCGGGGCCAGCAGCCTTGCCCGATGCCTTCAATTTCTTCGGCCCTTTATAAGTACCAGGAAGCTCTTTTATCTTGCGCGACTCGAAGGTCACATTGAGGTAACGCTCAATTGACGCCTTCAGATTCCACTCGTTCGGGGCGATGAATGCCACAGCAAGTCCCTGCTCACCCGCGCGTCCCGTGCGGCCGATACGGTGGACGTAGTCATCGCCCTTGCGTGCCATGTCGAAATTCACCACCAGGTCGATGCCTTTGACATCAAGTCCACGCGAAGCCACGTCACTGGCCACCAGTACATTGATCTTGCCTTCGCGAAAGGCGGTGGTAGTGGAGTTGCGAATGTCCTGCTTCACGTCACCGTGCAGGAAACCCGCACGCTGACCACGGTAGCGCATCACACCGCACAAATGGTTGGCCTGATCCTTCGTGTTGGTGAACACCAGGGCACGTTCGAAAGTTTCGTTCTCCAGCAGCCACAGCAGCAGCTTTTCCTTGTGCTTGTCGTCATCGGCAAGAATGTACTGCTGCTTGATGGAGTCGTGCTGCTCACGTGCAGTATTGACGGTGACGCGCTCGGGATCGTTGAGCACCTGCATCAGGCGGCGCACACCAGCAGGCAGTGTGGCGGAGAGCAGCATGGTCTGGCGCTCGGGATTGCAGGTGGCGATGATGGCCAGTACATCATCGATGAAACCCATCTCGAAGAGCCGATCAGCTTCATCGAGCACCAGCGTTTCCAGTCCTGTGAAGAGCGTGGTGCCCTCCTTTACCAGTTCCAGAGTGCGGCCCGGGGTAGCGATGACGATCTGCGGATCGCGACGCAACAGGGCTCGCTGCACTGAAAACTCCTGACCGCCGGTAATGACGCCGACCTTGATGCCACAGTAGCTGGCCAGCTTCTCGCATTCCTTGCCAATCTGTCTTGCCAGCTCGCGGGTCGGCACCAATACCAGAGCCCGAGTACCCTCTTTCGGGCCAGGATGGGTAATCATGCGCTGCAGAATAGGCAGCAGAAAAGCGGCGGTCTTGCCACTGCCAGTCGCGGCGTTGACGAGCAGGTCACGACCCGCCAATGCCAGCGGAATAGCCTGCAGTTGTACGGGAGTGGGCGTTTCGAAGCCCAGTTTGTCGACGGACTTGAGCAGTCGCTGGTCGAGTTGCAATTCAGAGAACACGGATGATTCCTGTGGTTGGTCACTGTAGTGGGAAACTGATGCACGAATGAAAATGCCGACCATGTGCCGGTCTGCGTGCGTTTGCCGCACCTTACCATCAAAGCCCGGCATTGCAATCACAATATCCATCACGGGGGCATCCCGGTATAGTCCGCTGAGCCCTGATTTCAAGGAGAAGTTCGCCCCGCGATGTTCACCGATTACCTGATGCTGTTCGCCAGCGCGTTCATCGCTGCCACGATCCTGCCCTTCTATTCCGAAGCCTTCCTCTATGTATTGTTGCAGGATGCGCGCTCGCCGATCCTGCCAGTGGCAGTGGCTACGGCGGGCAATGTGCTGGGTGCCTGCGTGAATTGGTGGCTGGGTGTGGGGATTCTGCGCTTTCGACACAGACGTTGGTTCTACTTCAACGATGAACAGATCGCCAGGGCTCAGCACTGGTTTCAGCGTTATGGGGTATGGACTCTGCTGTTGTCGTGGATGCCCGTGGTGGGCGATCCGCTGACGCTGATCGCTGGCGTTCTGCGCGTGCGCTTTCCTGTCTTCGTGCTGCTGGTGCTGGCAGGCAAGTTGTCGAGGTATGTGTTCATTGCCTGGTTGGCGCAGTAGCAGGAACTCTATTTCCGACCACGGGTATCGTCGGGCGCCTTCTCATGGATGAGTGGAGATTCCCCGACAGTGGCTGGCCGAGAAATGGGCGGGTAGACCTTCGGGCTGTGCAGCGCAGGAAAGAGATCTGGGACGTCGGCATGGAAGACCTTGCACAGTTGCTCCAGGGTTTCGAGCGTCACGTTCTGATCCAGGTTCTCTATACGCATGATGGTGGACTGCGCCAGGCCAATCTTGCGGGCAAATTCACGCTGCGGAGTATCTCCCCGCTTGTCTCTCATGAATTTTGCCAATCGTTGCCGCAGATGAACCATATGTGGTTTATACTGGAAGCAACGAACCACATGGGGTTCAAAACACTGAGCCTGAATCACCGTTTTACACCAGCAGGAAGCAGCAAGGCCGAACGCAGTCGCGCGGTGTCATCGGCCTCAGGACCTTACGGTCCGAGGGTCGATGACACCGCGGGGTTCACCCCGTCTCTGTGGGAGCGAACACGCCCACGATCAGTGCCACGTTGGGCCTCACAATATCCTCCAATCGCGGGCGGGCCTCACTCGCACAGCGGCAAAACCCGGTTCTCAGCAAATCTCTGCTGATTGCATCGTCATGAAAAGGTGCATTATGCTCTGGTCGACCTGACCAGATGACAGCCTTGAATAGCGTACCTCCCTCCCATAGAGAAAATAGAAGAAGAATCTGATGACCCAACTCGACAACGGCAATCTGCAAACAAAAGGGGTGCTTGGCTGGATTGAACGCACAGGCAATCGTCTGCCAGACCCGGTCTTCATCTTCATCGGGCTGATTCTGATCCTCATCGTCATCAGTGCATTGATGTCTCTGCTCGGTGTGTCGGCACTGCACCCTACACAGCGCGACGCGGCAGGCAACCCGGTATTGATTCAGGCCGCCAGCCTGCTCTCGGCAGCGAACATCAGACGCCTTCTGGTCGAGATGCCCCAGACTTTTACCTACTTTCCGCCGCTTGGCATGGTCCTGGTAGTGATGCTGGGCGCTGGAGTGGCAGAACGATCCGGGCTGTTTGCCACGGCCATGAGTGCTTTCGTCAAGCGCGCACCGCATTTTCTGCTAACCCCCGCCGTAGCCTTCATGGCGATGATGGGTAACCTTGCCGCCGACGCAGCCTACGTGGTTCTGATTCCATTGGCAGGCGTGATCTTTGCGGCAGCAGGTCGGCATCCCATCGCCGGGATCGCCGCTGGCTTCGCAGGCGTGTCAGGCGGCTTCTCCGCCAACCTGATTCCGGGACAACTGGACGCCCTGCTGTTGGGGATTACCCAGTCGGCAGCACAAACCATTGAGCCTTCTTTCACGGTCAACATCGCGGGCAACTGGTATTTCATGGCGGCGATGCTGATCGTTTACCTGCCTGTGATCTGGTATCTCACCGACAGAGTGATCGAGCCACGTCTGGCACCACTGGGACCGGATTCCGCTGGCAGCAATCTGGGCACATTGAAGAGTCTGGATGTCGATGATGCCGCTCAACGTCGTGGCATGGTACGGGCGGGATATGCAGCACTGGGCGTCATACTGGTGTGGATTCTGTTGTGTGTGGCACCCGGCACCCCATTGATCGATGAAGATGGCGGTGCAGCGCGCATGCAGCCGTTCTATCAATCCCTGGTGGCCGGTTTCTTCATCCTCTTTCTCGCCTGCGGCTGGGCTTATGGCTCGGCCACGGGAAGCGTCAAGGGGCACCGCGACATCGTGCGCATGATGTCCGAGGCGATGGCCGATCTATCTTATTATCTGGTGCTTGCTTTTGCCGCCGCACACTTTGTGGCGCTGTTCAACTGGTCAAACCTCGGGCTGATCTTTGCGGTGAAGGGCGCAGGTGTGATCCAGGGCGTGGAACTGCCGATGGCCGCTCTGCTGCTGTTGATTGTCAGCATGACCACGCTGATCAACATCTTCATCGGCTCGGCCAGCGCCAAGTGGGCACTGCTGGCCCCGGTGATCGTGCCGATGCTGATGTTGCTGGGTGTAAGCCCTGAGATGAGCACTGCGGCCTATCGTGTTGGCGATGGCGCCACCAACATCATCACGCCGCTGATGCCCTACTTTCCGCTGATCCTGACGTTCTGTCAGCGCTGGCAGAAGGATTTCGGCATCGGCAGTCTGGCAGCCACGATGATTCCCTATTCGATCTGGTTGCTGCTCAGCGGTATGGTAATGATCGTGATCTGGATCGTGCTGGGCCTGCCACTGGGGCCGGGCGTGGGGACAGATTTCACCTTGTAGTCTGATCCACATACTTCCAGCTCATCGCGCCGAAGAACATCTCATCCCAGCTCTGCTGTCCCCAGGGCACGGAGCGCGCAGGGTCAGGATTGGCCTTGTTCCGGGTGGAGTTGTCGAACACACCGGTGGCGACCACCCTGGTGCCTCCCGGCATGAACTTGGGCTCTACCATCTGATACCTGATCTGCCAGTTGTAGTTGTAGTTGGCGATGTTGATCAACTCTTCCTGGGATCCATCGGGGTAGTGAGCCGTAAAGCGCATGCTCTTGCCGCGGAAATGCATGTGCGGCAGGAAGCTGTACATGTGCGCGTCGCGGGGAATGGTCACCGCCTGGGACATCTCGAAGTTCGGATCATAGGGCGTGATGTTGGTCCAGGTGGGCGTGAAGATGCAGGCGCACTGACCGGACATGCGTTCTGCAGGAACCACACCTTCAGGATAGAACCAGATGCCGATTTCGCTGGCATCCACTGTCTCTCTACCCATGGTGGTGTAATGCAGTTGCAGGCGCAGTCTGGAACCAGCCTTCAGCAGCCCACCGGTATTTTCGGGCTCTACACTCGGTTCCGCACCGGGAATATAGGCAGTGATGTTGGCCTGATCAGGATCGCCTCCACCCAGAAAACCACGTGTCTGACGCACGCCGGGCGGAATGATGTCGTTGAGAGTGTGGTGCAGGACAGTACGATCACCCGCAAGGTATTGACTGGCGCGAACCCAGCGATCCGTCTCCAAGCCTTCAAAAGGCACTTCCACCGTGATGTAGTCGAGCACTCCAGTGGCAGGGATGGACTGCGGAGGCACTTTGATGATCAGATCCGGCTCGCCGAACGCCCACTTGCTTTCGGGCCAGGTCAGTTGATTCATCGGGTCGGTATCACCGTCCTTCAGAGCACCTGCCTCAATCCAGTTGATCAAGGTCTGCTGCTCTGCAACGGACAGCACGTAGTCATTCGAAAAACTGCCTACATGAGGATCAATCTGGCCCGGCGGCATGCGCTTGGTCATCAGCACTTCGCGGATCATCGGCGACCAGCCCTGCACCATGGCATGACTATCCATCGCGAACGGTGCTATGCCTCCATCACGGTGACAGTTTGCGCAGTTCTCGGCCAGGATGGGCGCCACATCTGCCGAGTAGGAGACAAGGTCATTGATTCGATAGGAGACATCGGCACCTGACATCGCCACCACAGGTATGCTCACAACACGGTCGGCGGCTACTTCGTTCAGAGCCGTCTCCAAAGCACTCACCGGTCCCCGGAAAATCACCTCGAAGCGGCGCGGGTCGAACAGGAAGGTCTCACCACTCTTGTCGATACCCATCGCTTCGGAGACCACCTGCGCATCGTCTATCAGCACCGGCAACTGTACACCCAGATCGGTCGCAGCCTGTTTGACAGAAGCCCGAGTCTGTCCCAGCGGATTGATCATCATGAACTCGATGCCCTGGGCATCAAAGCGGGATTGCAGTGCGGCATAAGCGGCAGCCGCCTCTGCGGTCCGCTCGCTGCCATTGACCTGAACGAGGAAGGCAATCGCCTTGTGATCATCGTACCAGCTCATGTGGTGGAACACGCCGTCTTGATCCAGCAACGCGAAATCGCCCACGCGCTCGGCGGCATGCGCCGTCAGTGCACACAGGGAAAGGGAGGCCAGGCAGGCCATCATCAATCTTTTCACAGCGAAAGTTTTCAAAGCCCAGGTTTTCAAAGTAGTCACCTCGTTGAATGCCTGTCATGGTCAGGCGCCAATGTCTTTGCTGTTCTACGTCAGCAACTGCAATTTCCCGTTGTACACCTATGGTTCTGTACTCGATATTCTGAGAAAGACAATACCACACACCACAGAATCCAGAAGGCCAACCTATAACCAAAAACTGCAAAGTATGCTGTTCCAGAATCTGGTGGGTAGCCGAACAGTGTTCCATAGGCTATACCTGAAGCAGTACGGATATTCGGGATCAAGGAGGGTCACCATGTCAGTATTTCTCCATCACGGCAGCGCCAGCCGTGCTCTGTGCCTTTGCGCACTGCTCTGTTTCGCCAGCCTCGCACAAACCCAGGAACCACCGGCGCTCATGCTCGCTTCCGAGTACCGACAGCAGATTGCGCTTGATGACTACTGGATCAGCGAGAAACTCGACGGCGTGCGCGCCTATTGGGATGGCACCCGCCTTGTCTCCCGCAGTGGCAATACCATCCATGCGCCGACATGGTTTACCCGCAATTTTCCCCGGCTCGCCCTGGACGGTGAACTGTGGATCGCACGACTGCGCTTCGACGAAATCTCGGGCATTGCGCGCCGAGCCATTCCGCAAGATGAGGATTGGCGGGAGGTGAAATTCATGCTCTTCGACCTGCCGCAACATGGTGGCTCATTCGACCAGCGCCTCGCGGAACTGCAGCGTATCGTGGCTGCAGAGCAGATTCCCTGGCTGCAGACTGTTCCACAGTTTCGCATCGACAGCCATGACGCCCTGATGCTGGAGCTGGAACGAGTGACAGCCGATGGCGGCGAAGGCCTGATGCTGCACCGCGGCAGTTCTCTCTATCACAACCTGCGCAATGCCGATTTGTTGAAGCTGAAGACTCACGATGATGCCGAGGCCACCGTCATCGCCCATCAAGGGGGACAAGGACGCTTGACCGGCATGATGGGCTCCGTGCTGGTGGAAATGGACAGCGGGATTCGCTTCCGCATTGGCACTGGTTTCAGCGATGCACAACGACGTGATCCTCCGCCAATAGGCAGTCGGATCACTTATCAATACTCCGGGTTCACTGCTCGCGGTGTACCGCGCTTTGCCCGCTTCCTGAGGATTCGCGAAGACCCTTGAGCTGCAGCGAGCGGTTGAGGAGCCTCTGAACAACACTGCTGTGTCTCCTTAGGCAAAGACCGGGCATTCGGTTACACTCAACCCTACTGTGGCGCAGGGATATGGAAGCAAAAACTTCATGTCAGGGATGATCGGAATCCCGGTGCACACTGATTCATTGCCAGGGCGGGGGCCGTTGCGATTGCATCGTTCAGACTCAGAAGACAACTCGACTATTGCCCTGGCAGAGCATCCGGCAGGAATAGATGCGGATGCGCCGTTCACCTATGAGTTGTTTGTCAAGAAGGATTGCCCCACCTGCCAGTTGGCAGAGCCCGCGTTCCAGACCCTCCATGATCGCTTCGGTGAACGACTTCGGGTTTACAGTCAGGACGACCCCGAATTTCCCACATCGATTCCATCTACCCTTGATGACACTGCGCTCGAACACTCCTTCAGGAACCATATCGAAATTGTCCCCACGCTGATTCGCAGCGGCGGGGGCAAGGAACCTTCGCAGATCTACGGCTGGGACAAGGCTCAATGGCAGGATTTCACGGGCATTGCAGAACTGGGTGCCGACCTGCCTGCCTTCCGCCCTGGTTGCGGCTCGAAGACCCATGATCCTGGCGTGCATGAACAACTGCAGTTGCGCTATGGTCAAAGCAAGCTCAAGGCGCGCCACCTGCTGGTCAGTGACGACGAAGATGTGATGGAAGCCTGCTACGACAGAGGCTGGACCGACGGTCTTCCCGTGGTGCCGCCTACGCCGCTGCGTGTGTTGAAGATGCTCAATGCCACCTCACGTGCCGCCGACGAAGTGATCGGCATCGTGCCGCCGGATCGCGTGCCGTGCACGATCGAGAAGGTGGCAATCAATGCGGTGATGGCCGGATGTCGGCCCGAATATTTTCCCGTGGTGCTTGCCACCGTCCAAGCCGCTTTGCTCGACGCCTTCTGCATGCACGGATTGCTGTGCACGACTTACTTTTCATCGCCTGTCGTCATCGTCAATGGACCCGTCGCGAAACTGATCGGCATGAACAGCGGCATCAATGCGCTAGGTCAGGGCAACCGCGCCAACGCCACCATCGGGCGCGCGCTGCAATTGCTGATCCGCAATGTCGGCGGCGGCAAACCCGGCGGCATCGATCGCGCCACACTGGGCAATCCCGGCAAGTACACATTCTGTTTCAGTGAGGACGAGTCCGAACCAACGTGGAATTCGCTGGCGATGGATCAGGGCCTCACGCGCGGCGATTCTGTTGTCAGTCTGTTTGCTGGAGACGGCGTGCAACCGATCTCCGATCAGCGCTCCCGCACCCCCGAATCGTTGATCGGCAGCATTGCGTTATCGCTGCGTTCAGTCTGTCACAACAAACTGTTCCTGACGGCCGATGCGCTGCTCATCCTTTGTCACGAACATCGCCGCATCTTCATGGAAGCGGGTTGGTCGAAGCAGGATGTGAGAACCGCACTCTTCGATGCATTGCGTACACCCGGCGCAGAGATCGTGCGCGGGGCTGGCGGCATCGCCGAGGGCATGCCGGAATCCATGCGCGAGAAGATGGTGAACAAGTTTCGCGACAATGGCCTGCACATTCTCTGTGCGGGCGGTCGGGCCGGATTCTTCTCTGCCATCGTCAGCGGCTGGGCTGCCTCGGGTGAGCGCGGCAGTCAACTGGTGTCCACAACTGTTCGAAATGTTTGAAAACGATTCTGAAAAAAGGAGCACAACAATGAGCGAACAGATCACACTGCTCGATCCGACGTCAGAGCTGCAACCGCCCGAACGCGCGCTGCTGCCACGACTGACGACCCTGCAGGGCAAGACCATCGGCCTGTTGGATATTTCCAAGCCGCGCGGCAGGGAATTTCTGGACGAGGTGGAGAAACAACTGCTAGCGCTGGGCCTCGACATCAAGGTCAACCGCTACAGCAAACCGACCTTCACGCGCGTCGCACCTGTGACACTGAATCAACAGATCAGTGTCGAGTGTGACGCCGTCATCGAAGGACTGGCCGACTGAGGCTCATGCACGTCGTGCAGTTTGCATGACATCATGGACCTCGAAGGTCGCGGAATCCCGGGAGGCTTTGTCGCTTCCACGGAGTTCATTGAGGCAGCGAAGGCACAGAGCCGTTCGCTCGGCGTCGAGCCCGCCGGCATCTTCGTGCAGCATCCCATTCAGGATCGTACCGATGCAGAAATGGTGACACTCGCACGCCAGGCCATGGACAGGATTATTGGCCTGATCGTCGAGCGAACCATTTGAACAGCAACACATACAACCATTGGAAAAGGGAAACACAATGAAAGAAGCAGTCATCGTTGCCACCGCAAGAACGCCGATAGGCCGAGCCTATCGCGGCGCATTCAACAACACCGAGGCGCCCACGCTGGGCGGTCATGCCATTCGCGCCGCACTGCAGAAAGCGGGCATCGCGCCCGATGAAGTTGACGATGTCGTCATGGGCTGCGCGATGCAGCAGGGCAGCTCGGGCTACAACATCGGTCGTCTGGCCGGGGTGGCCGCCGGATTGCCGAGCAGCGTCTCGGGCATGAGTCTGGACAGACAATGCGCCTCGGGCATGATGGCGATTGCCACTGCCGCAAAACAGATCGTCATGGACAACATGCCCATCGTCATCGGCGCCGGACTGGAATCGATTTCGCTGGTGCAGAACGAACACCGCAACAATTTCCGAACCGTCGATCCGAACGTGATCGCCATGTCGCCGCACGCGTACATGCCGATGTTGCAAACAGCGGAAGTGGTCGCGAAGCGCTACAACATCAGTCGCGAGGCGCAGGACGAGTACAGTCTGCAGAGCCAGCAGCGCACCGCTGCCGCGCAGGCCGCTGGCAAGTTCGACGCCGAGATTGTGCCGCTGAAGTCCACCATGATCGTCGTCGACAAGGAAACCAAGGCACAGAGCATGAAGGAAATCACGCTCGGCAAGGACGAAGGCAATCGCGCAGACACCACACTCGCTGGACTGCAATCTCTCAAGCCTGTCATCGAAGGCGGCTGCATCACGGCGGGCAATGCGAGCCAGCTCTCCGACGGCGCATCTGCCGCCGTGTTGATGGACAGCAAGCTGGCAGAGCAGCGCGGACTGAAGCCACTTGGCGCCTATCGCGGCATGGCCGTGGCTGGATGCGATCCCGACGAGATGGGCATCGGCCCCGTGTTCGCCGTGCCGAAACTGCTCAAGCGTTTCGGTCTGACGATGAATGACATTGGTTTGTGGGAATTGAACGAAGCGTTCGCCGTACAGGTGATCTATTGCCGCGACAAACTCGGCATCCCTGATGAACTGCTGAACGTGAACGGTGGCGCGATCTCCATCGGCCACCCCTACGGCATGAGCGGTGCCCGCATGGTGGGCCACGCGCTGATCGAAGGCAAACGCCGTGGCGCGAAGTATGTCATCTGCACGATGTGCATTGGTGGCGGCATGGGTGCGGCGGGGTTGTTTGAGGTTTATTGATCCCCTCTTTGCCGATCCGTGTAGTGATCAGACAAGACGTTGAGGATTGGTGTCGAGGAAATCGGCACCAATCCATCTCCACACGAGAGAGTACTAGCTCATACTCTCTGCAGTATTTTTCATGACCAGAACATCGCAAGGCGTATCGTGAAGTATCTTCTCGGCTGTGCTTCCCACAATGGCGCGTTCCACCATGTTGCGCGAAAGCGCTCCGATTGCCAGCACATTGGCCTTGTTCTTCTTGATACTCTGGGTGAGGCTGCGCACCAGATCGCCTCGGGCCAGAATGATATGCTCCAGTCCGATACCATGACTGGACGCCAGTTCTTCGACCTTGGTTCGGTGCTTCGCCCGTACCTCCTTGATATAGTCCTCGGCATCCAGCACTTTTGGAAACAATGCTCCCAGGTCCGGCAGATAGCTGTGAAAGGCCATGGGGACAAGATTCAGGGCGGCAGACATCTGCACAGTGGTTTCCAGAAGCAGATGATCCAACTGGTTCTGCTGCGCCTTGACATGCATTGGATCTACGGCAGCAATGATACTGCCTCCTTCTTCCCATTCCCTGGGTTTGACCAACAACAGCGGATACGGACTGAGTTTGATCAGATGCCAATCGGTGCTGGTGATGAGAATATTTTTCAGAGTGCTGTGTTCCTGGATACTCTTGATGGTCAGATCTGGTTTGTAATCCAGAATTTTCTTCAAGATGGTATCCGATCCATTTCTCGCTGCACTGAATTCAGCAGTAACCTTGATCTTTGATGCGGCAAACTCACCACGCAGCACTTGAAGCAATTTCTCATAATGCTCGACAAACAGTTTCTGCTGCTTCTTGAAGAAGAGTCCGCCAAGGCCAGAACTGTTTACGCTGTCAGGGCTCAGAGCATTGGGCTTGCACATGAAAAGCAGGACACTGGCCTGATATTTCTCGGCAAAGAGTCTGGCGCGCTGCACAATGAAGTCCGAGTCTGTGTCCGGGTCCAGCACTACCAGCAATTTTTTGATTGTTTTCACTTTCCTGCTCGCTCCTGCATGGTGAATTACGTGGACGCACAGTGTACCTCATCATCAGTCACTATTTCGCGAACAAGCTCTTGCCGATGTCCTTGAACGCCTTGAACTCCAGCGCATTGCCCGACGGATCAAGAAAGAACATCGTGGCCTGCTCGCCGGGCTGCCCCTTGAAGCGGATATAGGGTTCGATCAGGAACTCCGGCACGAACGTCTTCACCTGTTCCGCAAACGCCTCCCACTGCTCCATCTCCAATACCACGCCAAAGTGTGGCACCGGAACCCCATGTCCATCGACATGATTGCCGATCTGATTGACCTTGCCGTTCGGCCCGAGTGCGGGATTCACATGCACCACCAGTTGATGCCCGAGCAGATCGAAATCAATCCAGTTATCTGAACTGCGCCCTTCCGGCAGACCCATCTTCCTGCCGTAGAAGTCCCGCGCCTCTTCCAGATTGCGGACCTGAATGGCGAGGTGGAATGGAGTAAGTCTTGTTGAGTTGAGCATCGTATTGCCTGTCATGAGTAGTTGAAGTTCGTGGTTTTTGCTTCCGGCCGGAAGACCTGAAATCTCTACACTGCCTCCACCCGCAATCCTGCGCGCGAAGCTGCATCAAGTTGGCGTGAATCGGCTGACAAGAAAACATCGACTTTCAATGCCAGTGCACTACCGATGTGAATGGCATCCATACCGCGCAGCGTATTGGTTTCGATATTGGCAATAGCGTGTGCCAACACTTCCGGGCTCAGGTCAGCAAGTGCGGCATCCTCTATGTCGGCCAGAAGCAGAGACTTCAGTTGGCGATACTGGGTCTGGGTAATTCTGGTTTCACGTTGCAGTCGACAAAAGGCTGAAATGATCTCGGGCAGGATGATGCCGGACAACACGATCTCCGTTGCCTGATCGCACCATGCCAGTACACTTTCTGTGCCCGGTTCGCTGATATAACGTTTAACGAAAGCAGAGGAATCGAAGAAAACACGCATTGACCTGTCCCTTCCTTACATACCCTCGTTGCGGGCATCCATGATCATGGTGCTCACGGCGACTCCGCTGAGCACCAGCGGTTGCGCTTTGCGCCGCTTCCAGGATGGCAGATCCGCCATGATGGGAACGATGTCGGCGATAGGCTTGCCGTTGCGAAGGACCCGCACGGACTCGCCCGCTTCAACGATGTCGAAGTATTGCTTGGCGTTATTGCGCACATCAGTAAAGGTGGCTTGTTTCATCGTTACGCCCTCATGTACAGAATGATGCAAGTATAGATGTACACTTCGGAGAGCGCCAACTACATTTCCCAACAGGGCTTTGGGTCAATGGCGATATCAGTTGCTGCTGGTTGCTGACGCCACTGGCTCCGCAAACACTGCCCGCATTGTGAGCGCGATGCACGTTTTCGCTACATTGTTGTGCAGCAAAAACCCGCGTGCAGTAACGATCAGGGCGCGGAGAAAAATATAACTTGCTGTATTTTAAGAAATTAAAATATTGGCACGAATCCTGATATGTCTTAAGCGTAGTACTCTCCAGTACCAAATTTCAAATCGGGCAACGATGCCTGCATTCCCTAACCGGATGCAGGCTTTTTTTTTGGGAAAAATTTCATACCCTGCAGCACTTACAACAGGACTTACAGGAGCACACTGAATGAAAGTCGGCCGTCAGCATCACAACAACTTGATCGCTTCCATGGTTACAGACAGAGTCGCGGGCGCGACTCATCCCGGTATCAACGTTTGTTCTATGGCCACTCCGCTATTGTCGATCGGCGTATTGATCTGTGCCTTCAGCGCACCGGCCAGTGCCCAGAGTCTGACCGAAGACATCGCAAGCATGGTGTCCGGCGGCACGACGCGCATTGCCATGCGTTACCGATTCGAAGATGTCGAACAGGACAATGCTCTCGACAACGCCACAGCCTCTACTCTGCGCACGCGGCTGACTTTCCAGAGCGCCGTCGTCAACAAGTTCAGCGTTGCCATCGAAGTGGACAACATTCTGACCATCGGCCCCGATGACTACGATTCGTTCGCGCTCGACAAATACCGGGGCAATCACTCCGTGATCGCCGACCCCGTCGGCACCGAGATCAATGTAGCCACCGTGAAATATGCACTCTCCGACACCAGCAGTGCCTCCATCGGCAGACAACGCTACAACCATCTCACACAGCGTTTCCTCGGCAGCGTGGGCTTTCGCCAGAACGAACAGACCATGGACTCATTCAGCTACAACCGTGTCTCCGGCAACGTCACTGTGGACTACAGCTACCTGTGGAATGTGAATCGTGTCTTCAAGGGATCGAAGAAGAGTGCGCAGATCACCGACTACGACAGCAATTCCCATGCGCTGCTGATCAGCGGCCGGGAGAGTTGGGGAACCTTGAGCGGGTTCATCTACGCGCTCGACTTTGACAATGCACTGACGGCATCTTCGATCAGCTACGGCCTCTACTACACCGGCGTATTCGGTGCGTTCACACTCAACGTGAGCTATGCGGCACAGTCTGACTACGGTGACAACCCGATCTCCTACGACACCGATTACCTGTTGCTGGAAGGCAGCACGAAAGTGGGCGCTGTGACCCTGCTGGCAGGTTACGAAGTGCTGGGCAGCGACAGCGGGCGCATCGGTTTCGCCACGCCTCTGGCCACGCTGCACCGCTACCAGGGTTTCGCGGATATGTTCCTCGCGACTCCGGCCAACGGTATTGAGGACTTCTATCTGACCGCCAGCGCGCCAGTAGGCAAGGCCAATCTGTCAGTTACCTACCATGATTACGGTGCCGAAGAGACAAGTGCCGACTACGGCAGCGAGATCAACGTGGTAGCAGGATATATAGTCAACCCGCGCCTGAACTTCGAAGCAAAATTCGCGACCTATGACAGCGATGGCTTCGCCGTGGACACGGACAAGCTGTGGCTGACGGTGAATCTGGCATTCTAATTGCGTGGAGCAATAGAGAAAGCGCATCAGAACAGTGCATTGGCAGGATTCTGAAAACTTCTGCACCAGAAAGATGCGCCGCTGATTTACATGACAGACTGATACACAGGAACACAAAGTTTGAAGTCCGCTCCACAGAACGCCCCGATCAGGGTCATGCTGGTTGACGATCACCCCAGCAGGGCCCAGTCAGTTGAAGAGCACCTCAAGGCCGCTGGCTTTGAGGTGCTCTCCGTCATCTCATCCGCCACCGGCCTGCTCTTCCAGATCGAGCAGCACAGGCCGGACGTGGTGCTCATCGACCTGCAATCTCCCGACCGCGACGTGCTGGAAAGTCTTGCCATTGTCAACCGCCACAGCCCCACGGCCATGGTGATGTTCGCGGAGGAGGACGATCCGGACTACATTCGTCAGGCTGTCGAGGCGGGCATCAGTACCTATCTCATGGAAGGCATCAACCCTGCCAAGGTCAAGCCCGTGATCGAGGTGGCGATGGCGCAGTTCAAGTCGTTCCAGGGCCTGCGTCAGGAACTGGACACCGCTCGCACGCAGCTGCAGGACCGCACGCTGATCGAGAAGGCCAAGGGCCTGTTGATGCTGCAGAAGCGCATCAGCGAAAACGAGGCGCATCAGTTACTGACGCGCCTCGCCATGGACAACAACCAAAGACTGCGTGATGTCGCCCAGACGGTCATTGCCACCCTCTCAGCACTCGAAATCAGGAAATAGCCCATGTCTGACCCAGCGCGCCTGCCACCGGCTGAAATCACTCAACTCTCTCTCGGCTACATGCGCCTGACCGATGCCGCGCCGCTGATCCTGGCCAAGGAAGAAGGACTCTACGCCCGCTACGGACTGGACGTCACGCTGCGTCGCGAAGTGTCCTGGGCGAATCTGCGCGACAAGCTGGTAATCGGCGATCTGGACGCCGCCCATCTGCTGGCGCCGTTGCCAATGACTACCACTTTCGGGGCCGGAGGCATTCGCGGAAATCTGCTGACAGGCCTCTCGCTTGGCCTGAATGGCAATGCCATCACGGTTTCCAACAGCCTCTGGGACAGTCTTGGCCTGCACTATCCAGGCCGGGCACCCGACGCACTGGAAGTAGTGAAAAAACTCGGTGAGCAGATCAAGGAACGCGGCCCGGGCAGCCGTCTGACCTTCGCGACAGTGCACGCCTTCTCCATGCATACCTTCCTGCTGAGGCTGTGGTTCCAGGCCGGGCAGATCGACCCGGACGTCGACATCCGCCTGCTGGTTCTACCGCCGGAGCAGATGTGCGACAGCCTCGCCCGCGGCATCATCGACGGCTTCTGCGTCGGCGAACCCTGGAGTACGGTGGCGGTGGAACAGGGCATTGGCACTGTAGCCGCCAGTGGTTATCAGATATGGAACAACGCCCCCGAGAAGGTACTGGGAGTGACCGAACACTGGCACAACCTGCACCCCGCCACACATCTGCGCCTGCGGCTGGCCATCATGGAGGCCTGCCGCCTGTTGACGGAACCGCAGCAGCGCGTGCGTATCGCGGAAATCATGAGCCAGCGTCAGTATTTGAATCTGCCGGAGAAGATGCTGCTGCCTTCGCTGACCGGCGACTACCGCTTCAGCAAGAACGATGCGCCTGTGCAGGTTCCGGAATTTCATGTGTTCTGGAAATTTCAGGCGGGATTCCCCTGGCGTTCTCACGCTGAATGGATCGTGCAGCAGAGCAGCGCGTTGCTCGGCAAGGAAATCAATGCGGATGACACCCGCGCCCTGGTACAACAATCGTATCGAGCGAACCTCTATCGTGAGGCAGCACGCTGTCTCGGAGAACTTTCTCCGAGTCAGGACTACAAGGAAGAGAACCGCCACGGCAGTCCCTGGGAATTCGAGCCTGGCATCACTCTGGGTGCAGACGTGATGATTGGGAACCCGCAGTATTCGGGAAAGACCGACTAACGCTCCGTTTTGGTGCGAATCATCCTCCCCGCGCCCCAATCTGCACCGCAACCGAATGACTTCGTAGGCAAGTTCGGCAGAGATAGTTTGATCGCACACTGCTTTTCCAGCTGCATTGCAGGAGAAAAGCAATCGCGATCAGGGCTCGCTGCTGCAGAGCCATGTTTCTCATGCGACTCAGCACTGAATCGGGATGATTCGTAAAAACTGGCACAGCCTGTGCATTGATCAAGTTGTGAACTCGCAACACTCTCTTGCGAGCTTCCAGCGGATCATGACTCACCCCCCCGATTCTGATCCGCCGGGTAATGTAGCCCACGTAGTTGCGAAGCAACTCGTGGGCTTTTTTTTGGATTGGATTTCTGTTGAAAACTTTGCAATGACCAATTTGCAACGATCACTTTGTGACAACCAAGGAGCGCACCATGCCGGACAACCACATCGCCACCAATGAAAAATCAGTAATGTCATACAGCATCAGACACTTTTTTCTGGCAGCTACCTGTGCCGCGCTCGTCTCCACCAATGCCAGTGCTCAGGTTGGCCCTGCCGAGAAGGACGAACTCACATTTGGATTCATCAAACTGACAGACATGGCACCTCTGGCCATTGCGTATGAAAAGGGCTACTTCGAGGACGAAGGCCTCTATGTCACCATTCAGGCTCAGGCCAACTGGAAGGTGCTGCTCGACGGTGTGATTGATGGACAACTGGATGGCGCGCACATGCTGGCAGGCCAGCCGATTGCCGCGACAATCGGCTACGGCACGCAAGCGCATATCGTCACGCCGCTGAGCATGGATCTGAACGGCAACGGCATCACGGTTTCCAACGCAGTGTGGGAAGCAATGCGCCCGCATGTGCAAATGGAAAACGGCAAACCTGTACATCCGATCAAGGCAGATGCACTCAAACCCGTTGTCGATGAGTACCGCTCACGCGGCGTGGCCTTCAACATGGGCATGGTGTTCCCTGTCTCCACTCACAATTATGAACTGCGCTACTGGCTCGCGGCAGGTGGCATTCACCCGGGCTTCTATGAGCCCTCGCTGGGTGACAGCTCCGGCACGCTCGATGCGGAAGTGACATTGTCCGTAACGCCTCCTCCGCAGATGCCTGCCACTCTGGAAGCAGGCACCATTCTCGGTTACAGCGTGGGCGAACCGTGGAACCAGCAGGCGATCTTCAAGGGTATTGGCGTGCCGGTTATCACCGATTATGAAATCTGGAAGAACAATCCCGAAAAAGTGTTCGGCATGACTCAGGCCTTCACGGAGCAGTATCCGAACACCACCGTACGCATCGTCAAGGCCATGCTGCGTGCCGGCAAGTGGCTGGACGACAACAACAATGCCAACCGGGTCGAAGCCGCCCGCATACTCTCTCGTGGGGAGTATGTGGGCGCCGACTTCGAAGTGATCGCCAACTCCATGACCGGCACCTTCGAATACGAAAAGGGTGACACCCGGGACGTGCCGGACTTCAACGTGTTCTTCCGTTACAACGCCACCTATCCCTACTACTCGGACGCCGTGTGGTACCTGACGCAGATGCGCCGCTGGGGCCAGATTGCAGAACCCAAGTCTGACGACTGGTACATCGAACAGGCGAAGAAAGTCTACAAGCCGGAGATCTACAAACTCGCTGCACTGGAACTGATTGCCGAAGGCATCATGACTGCAGACGATTTCCCCGACTTCGCCACGGAGACAGGTTTCCGTCCGGAGACCAGCGAGTTCATCGACGGTATTCCCTACGACGGCTCGCAGCCGAACGCATACCTGCAGTCTCTGGCCATTGGCCTGAAAGACTGATCTGCAACGAACGAGGCTCCAAAGTGAAAGACGAGGACAAGAAAATGCACAGCATCATCAGCCGATACGCGTTCATCAAGCGAGAGCAAGCCTGGCGGTTCGAGTGGAGCGACATCCCCGGAGGAATGGCCATCGCCAAGGCACTGCGTGCATGGAGTCTCGCTGCAGCAGGCATTCTGGTCTTTCTGTTGCTGTGGCAGGCTACCGCCAACAACATCAACACCTCACTCGGGCAATTCCCCGGCCCGGTGCAGGTGTGGACGCAAATACAGAACCTGACCGATGAGTACGGGCGCGAACAGGAACGCCGCACAGACTTCTATGCGCGCCAGGAGGTCCGCAATGTGCAGTTGCTCGCCCAGGACCCGAACGCGGATGTGCGAGTGCGTCCCTACACTGGCCGCCCGACATTCATCGATCAGATTCAGACCAGCCTGATGACAGTTGCCTTCGGCTTCTTTATCGCCATGCTCATCGCGATTCCCCTCGGCATTCTCTGCGGATTGAGTGAATCGTTGTACAACGCGGTCAATCCGATCATTCAGCTCTTCAAACCGGTATCACCTCTGGCATGGCTGCCGCTGGTGACAATGGTGGTGAGCGCGCTGTATGTCTCCGAATCACCAATGTTCGAGAAATCCTTCATCACCTCCGCCATCACAGTCGCGCTGTGTTGCCTGTGGCCCACCGTGATCAATACGACAGTAGGTGTGGCAAGCGTGGACAAGGATCTGATCAACGTCAGCCGCGTCATTTGCCTGCCAACGCATATGCACATCCGCAAGATCGTGCTGCCTTCTGCCATACCGCTGATCTTCACCGGCATGCGCCTGTCGCTGGCTACCGGCTGGATGGTGTTGATCGCGGCCGAGATGCTTGCGCAGAACCCGGGTCTCGGCAAGTTCATCTGGGATGAATTCCAGAATGGCAGTTCCGATTCACTCGGCAGAATCATGGTGGCGGTGCTGGTGATCGGTTTCATCGGCCTCATTCTCGACAAACTCATGCTGACGCTGCAGCGGCGCGTGAGTTGGGATAAACAAACAGTACTGCGTTAAGAGGCAATACCCATGCAAAGCTATCTGGAAATCAGCAAGGTCGGCATCGAGTTCAACACCGAGAGCGGCAACTTCCGTGCGCTGCAGAATGTGAACCTGAAAGTGGAGAAAGGTGAGTTCATTTCCCTGATCGGTCACTCCGGCTGCGGCAAGTCCACAGTGCTGAATATTCTCGCCGGACTGTATCAGGCGACTGAAGGCGGTGTGATCCTCGATGGCAAGGAAGTCAACGCGCCAAGCCCGGACCGCGCCGTGGTGTTTCAGAACCACGCGCTGCTGCCATGGCTCACCGTGTACGAGAATGTCGAACTCGGTGTGAAGCAAGTATTCAAGGGCCTCAAGAGCAAAACCGAGATGGCCGATTGGATTCATCACAATCTTGATCTGGTGCACATTACCCACGCGATGCACAAACGCCCGCATGAAATTTCCGGCGGCATGAAGCAACGCGTTGGAATTGCCCGATGTCTCGCGATGCAGCCGAAAGTCCTGTTGATGGACGAGCCATTTGGCGCACTGGATGCCCTCACCCGCGCACACCTGCAGGATTCGGTGATGGAGATTCACGCGCGGCTTGGCACCACCGTGGTGATGATCACTCATGACGTGGACGAGGCCGTACTGCTCTCTGATCGCATCGTGATGATGAGCAACGGACCCGCTGCCACCATTGGCGAGATTCTGCCAGTCACCTTGCCGAGACCGCGTGATCGACTGGCGCTGGCAGAGGACTCCGATTTCGTGCACGCACGTCAGCAGGTGCTGCAGTTTCTGTACGACAAGCACAAGTTTCCCGGCGCGAAAGCGGCCTGATTCAAAAAGAGAGCCAAAGCAACATGAAAGCAAAGAGAATCGTGGTAGTAGGCAACGGCATGGTAGGTCACTATTACGTCGATAATCTGGCCAAACAGAATGCCGGACACGAAATCACTGTCATCGGCGCCGAGCCACGCCCGGCCTATGACAGAGTGCATCTGTCCGAAGTATTCAGTGGCAAGAATCCGGAAGACCTGGCACTGACCACCCGCGAGTACTACAGGCAGATCGGCGTCAGCGCACATTTCGGCGATGCGGTTGCGAAGATTGATCGCGCGAACAAGCAGGTGGTCACCGATCTCGGTCGGTGCTTCTCCTATGACAAGCTCGTGCTGGCTACCGGCTCTTACCCCTTCGTGCCACCAGTCCCCGGCTCCGATCAACCTGGTTGCTTGACCTACCGCACCATCGACGATCTTGGCGCCATTCGTGCCCATGCGAAAGACGGCAAGGTTGGCGTTGTGGTAGGCGGCGGCCTGCTCGGACTTGAATGTGCGAACGCGCTGAAGAATCTCGGCCTGGAAACCCATGTCGTGGAATTCGCACCCGGTTTGATGGGCGTGCAGCTTGATGGTGGCGGCAGCGGCATGCTGCGCGAAATGATCGAAGAACTCGGCGTGAAGGTCCACACCAGCAAGTCCACGCAAAAGATCGTGGCGGGCCAGGACCGTAAATTACGCATGGAGTTTGCCGACGGCAGCGCACTGGAAACCGACATGATCGTGTTCTCCGCCGGTATCCGTCCCTACGATCAACTCGCGAAAGCAGCAGACATTACCATTGGTGAGCGTGGCGGCATCGTCATCGATTATCACTGCCGCACCAGCGATTCCGACATTTTCGCCATAGGCGAATGCGCGTTGTTCGGTGGCCGCATCTACGGACTTGTGGCGCCCGGCTATCGCATGGCCGATGCCGCACTGAGTCAGCTCACCGACACGCCGATTCCCTTCCAGGGTGCGGACATGAGCACCAAACTGAAACTGCTGGGTATCGACGTGGGTTCCATCGGCGACTCTCACGGCAAGACACTGCATGACGGTCAGCCTCCGGCCAGTTTTCTTTACTCGAACGATCGCGAACGTGTGTACAAGAAGATCGTGGTCAGTGCTGATGGCAAGAAGCTGCTCGGCGCGGTACTCGTCGGCGACTGCAGCGACTACGACACCCTGCTGCAACTGTTTCTGAATGACATGGAGTTGCCCGCAAATCCCGAAGCGATCATCCTGCCGGCGGACAAGGGTGCCTCACCGTTGCTCGCCGGCATGTCATTACCAATGACGGCAACGATCTGTTCGTGCCTGAATGTGACCAAGGGCGCTATCGTCCAGGCCATCGAAGGCGGCTGCTGTTCAGTGGCAGACGTGAAGGCGGTTACCAAAGCCAGCACCGGTTGCGGTGGTTGTGCCGCACTGCTGAAATCCACCGTCAACGAAGAGCTTGCCGCGCGCGGGGCCGAGATCAACAACAACGTCTGCGAGCACTTCGCGTACTCCCGCCAGGAACTGTTCCACCTGATCAAGGTCGGATCACTGAAAACTTTCGATGATGTGCTGCACAAGCATGGCAATGGACGCGGCTGCGATGTCTGCAAACCCACCGTCGGCTCCATCCTTGCGTCCCTCTTCAACGATTATGTGCTGAAAAAAGAACACGCCAGCCTGCAGGACACCAACGACACCTTCCTCGCGAACATGCAGAAGGACGGCACCTACTCCATCGTGCCGCGCATTCCCGGTGGTGAGATCACAGCCGAGAAACTGATCGTGATCGGTGAAGTGGCAAGGAAATACAATCTCTATACGAAGATCACCGGGGGCCAGCGCATCGACTTGTTCGGCGCTCGCGTCAATCAACTACCCGATATCTGGGGCGAACTGGTTGCTGCAGGTTTCGAGACTGGCCACGCCTATGGCAAGGCATTGCGCACCGTGAAATCCTGCGTCGGCAGCACCTGGTGCCGCTACGGCGTGCAGGACAGCGTCAGCATGGCGATCCTGATCGAGAACCGTTACAAGGGCGTGCGATCTCCCCACAAACTCAAATCCGCCGTATCCGGCTGCACCCGCGAGTGTGCAGAAGCGCAGTCCAAGGACTTCGGGGTAATCGCCACGGAGAACGGGTGGAATCTTTACGTCTGCGGCAACGGCGGCATGAAACCGCGCCACGCCGACCTCTTTGCCACCGACCTGGATGACGCGACGCTGATCAAGTACATTGATCGCTTCCTGATGTTCTACATCCGCACCGCCGACAGGTTGCAGCGTACGTCGGTATGGATGAACAACCTGGAAGGCGGGCTGGATTATCTGCGCGAAGTCATCATCGACGACAAACTCGGCATTGCTGATGAACTGGAAGCGCAGATGGCACTGCTGCTCGACACCTACCAGTGTGAGTGGAAGACCACGATTGAAGATCCAGAGAAGCTCAAGCGCTTCCGCCAGTTCGTCAACAGCATGGAAGAAGATCCCCATGTGGTGTTTGTGCAGGAGCGCGGCCAGCCGCGACCGGCCAGGGACAGTGAGCGCAAGACAGTGACTACAGCGTGAATTCAGAGAACAGGAAAGCACCATGGGCAATGCAGTGCACAAGCAAATGAATGCAGAACCAATCGCCATGTTCAGTAAAGACGACCTGCTGGAAAACTCTGGCGTTTGCGTTCTGATCCAGGGAGTACAGGTCGCCGTATTCTATCTACCAGCGGAAACGCCAAGCGTTTACGCTCTCAACAATTGGGACCCCCTTGGCAAGGCGAATGTGCTCTACCGTGGTATAGTCGGCGACATCAATGGCGAGCTGGTGGTGGCCTCACCACTGTACAAGCAGCACTTCAGTCTGCTGACCGGCCGCTGTCTCGAAGAGGACAACGTGCAGGTACCTGTATATCAGGCGCGACTTGATGGCGACACAGTGATCGTCACGTTACAACCGTCCCTGTAGGGCATCCAATGATCGAAGAAGTCACCAGCCGGACCACCTGCCCCTACTGCGGCGTTGGCTGCGGCGTAGAAGCAAAAGTCCTGGCAGGCGTGGTGAATTCCATCAGCGGAATTCAAAGCCATCCGGCCAATCTTGGCAGACTTTGCGTGAAGGGTTCCGCCCTCCACGAAACCATGGGTGAGCACGGGCGCCTTCTGCATCCACGCATCGCCGGTGTGCGCACCGACTGGAACACCGCGCTGGACCACGTTTCCGCAAGCCTGCGCAAGATCACCAAGAAACACGGCCCTGATTCCGTCGCCTTCTATCTCTCCGGCCAACTTCTCACTGAAGATTATTATGTCGCCAACAAGCTCATGAAGGGCTTCGTTGGCAGCGCCAATGTCGATACCAATTCGCGATTGTGCATGGCCTCCGCTGTGGCCGGTTACAAGCGCGCGTTCGGGGCAGACGCAGTGCCCTGCAACTACGAAGATCTGGAGTGCTGTGACCTGTTGGTGATGATTGGCTCCAATGCCGCGTGGACTCATCCGATTCTTTACCAGCGCATCGTTGCGGCCAAGGCAGCGCGCCCGCACATGCGTGTCGTCGTCATCGATCCACGCCGCACTGCCACCTGCGATATCGCCAATCTGCATTTGCCATTGCGCCCCGGCGCCGATGCCTTCGTGTTCGCCGGTCTCCTGCATTATCTCAATGCCCGCCGCGCACTGGATCGCGACTACATCGCGAATCACACCGAAGGATTCGACACGGCACTTGCCGCGTGCGAGGAGTTCGACATGGAAACCACGGCGCAGCGTAGCGGTCTGGATACAGGCGCACTCGAACAGTTCTATCAGTGGTTTGCGCGCACGGAAAAAACCGTGACGTTCTACTCCCAGGGTATCAACCAGTCCGCCACCGGCACCGACAAGTGCAACGCCATCATCAACTGCCATCTGGCTACTGGAAAAATAGGCAAACCCGGCATGGGCCCCTTCTCCATCACCGGGCAGCCGAACGCGATGGGAGGGCGCGAAGTCGGCGGTCTCGCCAACCAGCTCGCCGCCCATATGGATTTCACTTCCGAGAATGTGGATCGTGTGGCACGTTTCTGGAAAACAGAGAAGGTGGCGACACAGCCTGGGCTCAAGGCAGTCGATATGTTCGACGCCATCGAGAGTGGCAGGATCAAGGCCGTGTGGATCATGGCCACCAATCCGGTCGTGAGCCTGCCTGAGTCGGAACGCGTGCGCGCCGCGCTGCTCAAATGCGAACTCGTGATCGTTTCAGACTGCGTGGAGAACACCGACACCAATGCCTGCGCCGACGTGCTGCTTCCCGCTACCGGCTGGGGCGAGAAGGATGGCACCGTCACCAACTCCGAACGCAGAATCTCGCGCCAGCGCGCTCTGTTGCCTCCGGTCGGCGAAGCGAAGCACGACTGGTGGATCATCTGCGAAGTGGCGAAGCGCCTGGGCTACACCGATGCATTCACTTATGAATCAGCCGCCGACATCTTCAGGGAGCATGCGGCGCTTTCCGCCTTCGAGAATGATGGCGGACGTGACTTCGACATCAGCGCTTTTGCCACGCTGGAAAAGAGCGGTTACGACGCGCTTGAACCTGTACAGTGGCCCGTCAATGCCACGAATCCTCACGGCACTGCGCGAATGTTTGTCGACGGCAAATTTTTCACTCCCTCCGGACGCGCCCGTTTCATCACGTTGACACCTGCACTACCGCAGCCAGAGCAAACCTTCGACACTCCCTTCCTGCTCAACACAGGCCGTCTGCGCGATCAATGGCATACCATGACCAGAACCGGTCGCGCACCGCGTCTGCTCGCCCACACCGGCGCGCCCTTCGTTGCCATCAATCCGCGCGATGCGATGAGCAAGGGCATTCGTGAGGGCGACCTGGTACGTCTGCACAACGATGACAGTCGCGGTGATCGTCAGGAACTGGTGCTGGAAGCCAGAATCGACTCCGGCATGCGCGACGGCGACGTCTTTGTGCCCATCCACTGGAATGACCAATTCGCAGCCAACAGCCGCGTCAGCCGATTGATCGCGCCGAACACCGATCCGTTCTCCGGACAGCCCGAAAGCAAGTACGCGCCGGTCGGACTGCACAGTGTCAAGGCTCAGCGCTGGGTGGCTGTCATCAGCCGCGAACCTCTCTCGTGCAACCCTCTGCCGACCGGGCCCTTCGACTACTGGGTGAAGACACCCGTCACCGGTGGTTGGCGTTATCTGCTGGCAGACACCTCTATGCCGACTGCGGAAACAGAAAGCGCCTGGCAGAAATGGTCGAGCGATTTGATGAAGGGATTGGAGAAAATCGAACTCTCGAACACCGTGACCGGCGACCACCGGATGTTGCTGTGTCGCGATCAGCAGATCGAGATCGCACTGTTCGCGGGCAAGCAGCGCAGTTCACTGCCGGAACCGGAATGGCTGCAGTCACTGCTTGAACACAAGGTGGATACCCATTCGTGGCGACTGCTGGCGAGACAGGAAACTGCAGCGGTGAATGCGGGACGCGTCATCTGCAGTTGCTTCCGTATCACGGAACAACAGATCACCGGCGCCATCGACAAGGGCGCGCGCAGTGCCGAGGATCTCGGTCGCGCACTTAGATGCGGCACGAACTGCGGCTCGTGCATTCCGGAGTTGAAGCAGCTGATTGCGGGGCGGACGCACTGACGAAGCTCATGCCGCGACTGTTATCCCGCGACGCTTGCTGCGCCCTGCTGATCGCACAGTGATCTCCACATGTTGATCCAGCGACACAAGTGCCTGCAGCAGACGCTCAAGCGAAATATTCTGCAGTTTGAAGTGCCTGATCTGCGACACCTTCGGCTGCGTCATGCCGATCAGTCCTGCAACTTCCGTCTGATTAAGCCCGCGCCGATCAATAATGTCGTTCAATTTCACGGCCAGCACCGCCTTGACAGACAGTTCCTCCGCATCCTCGAAGCCAAGATCGACCAGTACGTTTTCGGTACCAACCAACTCCTTCTCAATTTTCATTTCCATCTCCCGCTGCGCTTGTATCGCGCCACTATGGTCTTGAGACGCTGTGAGATCAGTTCGATGTCGAGTTGAGGTGTGCCGATACCAGATTTGGTTTTTTTCTGGAAAGTATGCAGCACATGCACCGCGTCGCTGATTTGCACCGCATAGACTGCACGAAAAGTATCGCCCCTGCAGTCCTCAACCAACTCAAAGATACCGGGACACAGACCTTTCCAAGGCTTGGCAGAGCGAGGTGTACGCCCGAGTTGCACCACGAATAGAGCGACACCCATGTCCTTTTGCACTGATACTGGAAACGCCTTGAAACACTTCTTTGACGAGCCTTCCCAATACAGTGCTTTACGCTTTTCGTCATCCATGACCATACCTTTTCGGATATAGATTTCAAACTAATTGTCAGAGTAGACCAAGCACTGGACTTTGCGGCCGACCAACGGAGTTCTTGGGGTTTGCCTACAAATCGGTCTATGAAGACAATAAATTCAAGCCCGACGGAATAGCGCTGAACGGTATGAGTGGGTGTGGCGTTTGGTACTTCCCGACCGAAAGCACGGAAAAATACTTCCTTGCAGGAATATTCATCGCGCATCACTCAATGTCTCACAATGGATATGCCATTCTTGCGAAGTTTCTGGATGACATCCCCTAGAAACTGGCAGCGTATGCGAAACTCGAACTCTTGCATGAAAGTGGATTGCAACTTGGCATCGCCATATGCATAAATTGAATCCATAACATACTAAATATTCACCCGTTTCAATAAACAAAGAGACCGAGTACCAGTGAATTCAGAGCAGATCATGAAACCCCTTCGCCGCGCTGCACTCCACCATCAAGGCCTCACGAAAGCCGCCCCCTTCGGCAGCGGCAATCAAGCCACGCTGAAAGCAATCGAACATCTGGGCTACGTGCAGATCGACACTCTGTCTGTAGTGGAACGCGCTCACCATCACATTCTGTGGACGCGCATTCCCAACTATAAACCCGCGTATCTGGAGCAGCTGATCAACAAGCGCCAGGTGTTCGAATACTGGAGCCACGCAGCCGCAATTCTGCCGATGCGTGACTATCGCTTCGCACTGCCACGCATGATTGCTGTGAAGCGCGGCGAATCGAAATGGTTTGCCAGTGTGAACAAAAAGGAAGAACAGCTGGTACTCGATCGCATCCGCATGGACGGTCCGTTGCGAGCGCGCGATTTCGAATCTGCGAAGAAGCAGCCGGGCAGTTGGTGGAACTGGAAGCCCGCAAAGAAGGCGCTGGAGAAATTGTTCTTTCAGGGCGACCTGATGATTGCGGGTCGAGATGGCATGCAGAAGGTTTACGATCTGCGTGAACGCGTTCTGCCTGAGCACGTCGATACGCGTGAGCCAACTCTGCAGGAATTCGCGGAGCACCTCATCGATTCTTCACTCAGGGCACATGGTTTCATCACGCAGAAACAGATCGTGCACCAGCGTAAAGGAGTGGATCTGCGTGCCATGGTCAACATGTTGCTCAAGTCTCGCGTCCATGACGGCGACCTGACGCTTTTCAAGATTGATGAGAGCACGAAGGTCTACGGAAAACCGGATCTTTTCGAGCGGCGCTGGACGACACCGGCACGGGCCGTGCATATTCTTTCTCCCTTCGACAACGCAGTCATTCATCGCCACCGCATCAAGTCACTCTTCAACTTCGATTACACAATCGAGTGCTATACCCCGCAGCACAAACGCCGCTACGGTTATTTCTGTCTGCCGATCCTGTACGGTGAAGATTTGGTGGGGCGCGTGGATTGCAAGGCCGACAGAGCGACGCGGCGGCTGGAGGTACTCAGTCTGCACCTTGAATCACTGGCTCACGACACGGAGATGTTCCACTCCACATTCGCGGTCGCGCTGCAGCATTTTGCGCGTTTCAATGGCTGCGAGGAGACTTCTCACAGCCAGCGGCGGACCGTTGTGCAATAACGCTCGAACTCAGCGCCGAACAACGCCGTCAACGCCCTCTCTTCAGGAAGAATCTGGAAGCGCGTGATGAACAGCACAAAGACGGGAACGCCGATAAATGCCAGCGGCTCTCCCAACGCCAGCGCCCATCCCAGCAACAGAAATGTAAAACCAACGTACATCGGATTGCGGGAAATCCGATACACGCCTGAGGTCACGAGCGCCGAAGCCTTCTGCGGTTGCAATGGATTGACGGTGGTGCTGGCCCGGCGGAAACTGATGACGCCGGACACACAGAAGCTGATCCCCACCAGAACAACAGATGCCACAGCCGTGGCGAGGATAATGGCATTACTGGAGAGAGCGGGGTCCGACCCCGCCAGCAGCCACATGCACAATGCCAGCAGTGCCGCCACCAACGGCGGGGGAATGCGATTCTCGAGTGACGTCATAGTGTGCTCTCTGGGACTCTTCAGTGTGATCATGCTGGCAGTAATACCACAATCGAGTGTCCATAGACAAAGCGATAGACCCAGCAGAGTTTCACGATGGTCGTGAATCACTCTGGACAGTCACCCACCAGCGCCCGCAGCGCTCGCTCGCGACTCTCCGCGAAGACAGCGTCCAATGGCAACTGCCGCAACCACTCGGCGGCATGCCCCGCCTCCGGGTGAAAGAAGTTCAGATGTCCCAGTTTGCGTCCCGCGCGCTCCTGCTTGCCATACCAGTGCAGTCGAGTTCCAGGCAGCGTCAGACAGGCGGGGTCCACCGCCCTGCCAATCACATTCACCATGACACTGCAGCCCGGCTGCATCGGTGTCACCAATGGCAGTCCCGAGATTGCACGCAGGTGCATTTCAAACTGGTCGACCGACGCCCCGGCCAGCGTCCAGTGGCCAGAGTTGTGGACGCGCGGCGCCACTTCGTTGATGAGCAATCCTGCGTCCGTGAGGAAGAACTCGATCGCCAGCACTCCCTGATACTGTAAATGGGACATCAGGCGTGCATGATAGAACTCAGCCTCGCGCTGCCAGCGGGCGAAACGTCCGGGTTGCATCAGACTGATCTGCAGGATGCCACCGGCGTGAAAATTCTCCGTCAACTCGTAGAAGACCATGTTGCCTTGTGCGTCACGTGCGCCAATCAGTGAGAGCTCCGTGGAGAAGTCGATGCAGCGCTCGGCAATCGCCTCGTCGTGCCAGTCGGGCATGCCTTCCCCATCCGCTGTCTGCGAGCGCCACTGGCCGCGGCCGTCGTATCCCCCTCGGCGCCGCTTGAGCAAAAACTCGCCGTTCAGAGCGGCGCGCAGAGATTGCAGGTCTGCCTCGGCAGTCACCTGGCACCACTGCGCGGTGGGCAGTTGCAGAGCATCGAGCAGGGCCTTCTGACTCTGGCGATCCGTCAGCGCAGCGAACGCGGCCGCGTTCAACCAGCCCGGCTCGGCCTGCAGATTGCGCGTGAAACCATTGTCCGGCCAGTGCTCGCGCTCGGCAGTGATGATGGCATGACCGCGCGGCGCCCACGCCTGGGATGTCTCGGCAGGTTCTGGATTGAGAGTTTCAACATCGACCCCCAGGCGGCGCCCTGCATCCCGCAGCATGGCTCCGAGCTGACCATCACCCAGCACACACACCTGCCTCACGGTTTTGCTGCCAGTTGAGTGACTGACAGCGGTGGGACCACCAACGGCTCACGATCATGCAGCACACGGTCGGTCTGTTGCTCACGCCAGGCATTCAGGCGCTTGCGCAGATCGGCATCGTGCAACGCCAGAATCTGCGCCGCCAGCAGGCCGGCGTTGGCAGCTCCCGCCGCGCCAATCGCCAGCGTGCCGACGGCAATGCCGCGCGGCATCTGCACGATGGAAAGCAGGCTGTCCAGCCCGGTCAGGGCCTTGCTCTGCACAGGAACGCCGAGCACAGGCAACGGCGTGCATGCCGCCACCATGCCGGGCAGATGAGCGGCTCCACCAGCACCGGCGATGATCACCTGGATACCGGCACCGGCAGCCCCCGCAGCAAACTGGAACAGCTTTTCCGGAGTCCGATGAGCAGACACGACTTCGGCCTGCCAGCGCACCTGCAGTTCGTCCAGCAACACGGCGGCGGCGGACATGGTGTCCCAGTCATTTCTGGAACCCATCACGATCGCTACTGGATCGGTCATCTCAATCTCCTCTTTTTCAGTGAAACAGCATTACCCAATTGAAGTAGATCGGAATCCCGATCAACACGTTGACAGGGAAGGTCACACCCAGCGCAGCGAGCATGGCCAGCCCGGCATTGGCCTCCGGCATGGCCTTGCGCACGATGGCCGGGGCGGCGATATAGGAGGCGCTGGCGCACAGCGCGGTCAGGACCAGCGCACTGCCTGCTGGCAGGCCCAGCGCTAGCGAGAGCCCGATGCCACACCAGGCGAGCGCAAAGGGCACCAGGGCGGCAAAGAGCAGCAGCCGCCAGTGCCCCAGTGGCAGCGGTCGACAGACAGTGGCGGTGCAGATGCCCATCTCCAGCAGAAACAGCGCGAGGAAGGTCTGAAAGCCGCCGATCAGCGCGGGTTCGATGGGAGCCAGCCCCTGCGGACCGTACAACCAGCCGAGCACTATTCCGCCCGCGAGCAGCATGACGCCACGATTGGTCAACGCCTCGTGCCAGAGACTTCCGGGCTTCGGAGATTGCGTGCTGAGGCGGCGGTGGAAGAACAGCATGGCGACGATGGCCGGCAGCTCCAGCACCACCAGATAGAGACTCGTTTCCGGCAAGAGGGCAAGTGCGCGGGTATCGGCAAATGCCACTGCCACGGCGAATGTGGCAGCGCTCACGGAACCGTAGTGGGCCGCCACGCTGGCGGAGTCTGCAGCGCCCAGCCGCACGACATGGCGCAGCAGCGGATACAGCAGCAGGGGAATGGTCGCGCCAAACAAAGCGATGACGGCCAGATCCATCACACGCACGCTGCCGGTATGGCTGTGCAGCGCCAGGCCACCCTTGATGCCGAGGGCAAGCATCAACAGAATTGTCAGCGTTTCATAGATTGCTGCGGGGACCTTGAGATCGGATTTGAGCAGACCGGCGAGCAGGCCGAGGGCGAAGAACGCGATGACGATATCGGGCATTGGAGAGTCCTGGGGAACGAGCGGTGGCAATTCTCCGGGCTGCACCTTATATTTGCCAATAAATGTTTTGCCCGATAATCATTTATCATTCTCTATGGACTCCTCATGAACATCCGCCACCTCAGCATCAGACAATTGCAAGTGTTCGTGGCCGCCATACGCTCCGGAAATCTCTCGGCGACGGCGCGCGAATTGCACCTGACGCAACCCACCGTCTCATTGCAGATCAAACGGCTGTCCGATGTGCTTGGAGAAAAGCTGCTGGAACACCGTGATGGCAGGCTGGTACCCACCGACGCCGGACAGGCCCTCCATGACGCTGCCAGCGACGTGCTGACACGCCTGGAAGAGTTGAGCAGTACGCTGGATCAGGTGCGCTCGGGAGAGGTCGGCCACTTCAGCATCGGTGTGGTGACCACCGCAAAATACGTAGTGCCACGCATACTGGGCGCCTTCGCACGGCAGTTCCCCCATGTCAGGATCACGCTGAACATCGGCAATCGGGCCCACATCCTGCAACGTTTTCTCCAGCAGGCCGATGATCTGTACCTGTTCAGCCATCCGCCGAGCGGGGAGCATGTCAGCGCCACGCGGATCATCAAGAACCCCCTGCAGATCATTGCGCCTCCCGACCATTGGGCAGCTGGACTCCCGTCGGTGCGCTTCCAGGATCTGCTGTCGGAACGCTTTCTGATACGCGAGCCCGGTTCGGCCACCCGCATGATGTTCGAGGCCTGGCTGAGTCAGCAGGGACTGGCACTGCAGAACACCATGCAGATCGAGAGCAACGAGGCCATCCGTCTGAGCGTCGCCTCCGGACTGGGTATTTCCGTGATTTCGGAGCACACGCTGCAGGAAGGACGTGAACACTATGCGCTACTGGCGGTGGAAGGCTTTCCGCTGCACAGCCACTGGTACATGGTTCGGCACGAGGGGCGAAGGCTGCCGCAGGCGGCGCAACGTCTCGTGCAGTTCATCGCCGCAAATCTGCAGGACTGCATAAGACCCGATTGGGTAGCAGAAGCGTATACTCCGGAACAATCCGTGCAGAGATCAGTGCGTGAGTGAGTAAATCAGGTAGTTGATGCCAAGCTGATAGGCGGAGTTGGCATAGCGGGTGGGATAGTTGGGGTGGTAGGTGTGTTCCCAGCCATCGCCCATGTCGGAATTCCAGTTGATCAACACCATGACGCGGCCGTTATCGTCGAGAATGGCGTGGTTGCTGGCGACATCAATGCCCTGCTCACCTCTTTCGTCGCTGCGACTCAAAGCCGGGATCATCTTGGGACCATCGATGTCGTAGTAAGCGCGGAAGATTTCGTGATTGTGCGGCAACTCGATGATCTCGCGATCAGGGAACACTCTGGAGAAAGAGTAGAAAAAATTGTCCCATTGATTGGTGCCCCAGAAGTCATCGATCAGCAGGAAGCCGCCGCGCAGCAGATACTCGCGCAGATTCTCCAGTTCCGCCGGACTCAGATCGATGCCGCCAGCCTGACCGACTTCGAGCATGTAGAGAAATGGGTAGTCGAAGATCTGGTCATCATCCAGCCGCAGAACGATGGGCTGACTCATGACGCGGATATTGGTCAGCCGCGACACGCCACGAAGAAAATTGATGTCCGCGTCGGGAAAATCCACGGACCACGCTCCACCACCACGCCCGAATCCGCCAAAGCCGCCAAACCCTCCAAAACCGCCTCTGCCACCTCTTCCACCGAGGTACGAGTCATACTGCACGCGCACGAAATTGAACTCGCCACCGATATCGACGGGAATGGGATCAGGCCCCTGCTGCGCGATTGCGGCGGGGAGATTCAGCAGCAGGACAAGGGTGTAACATAGGGCTCGCAACATACGTGCAATCATGATCCAGTCAACACACAGGACCGTAACGTTACCACAGGATTCCACCGTCTCAACAGGGGGCAGGTCGCATGTGTACCCGACCGGTGCCGGACTTGTCAGCATAGCAGCCCGTTTTCTTTGTTCTCAGGGAGCTCGTATCCATGTCAATCCCGCAGGATCTGTCCGACAAGACCTATGTGGTTACCGGTGCCAACAGCGGTATCGGTTATGTCGCCGCCATGAACTTTGCCAGCCGGGGCGCTACAGTCGCGCTGGTGTGCCGCAGCGAACCCAGAGGCCGGGAAGCGGTCGCCAACATCATTGCCGCGACCAACAACCCCAATGTGTCGCTTTATCTGGCCGACTTCAGCCTGATGTCCAGTGTCAGCCAGGTGGCGGACACGTTGCTGGCAGATCACACAAAAATTGACGTGTTGTGTAACAACGCAGGTGCAGCCAATGGCCCACGCTCGGAGACAGCGGAGGGTTTTGAAACCACCTTTGCCACCAATCACCTGAGCGGTTTTCTGCTGACCAACAAGCTGCTACCTGCGCTCACTCGGGCAGCAGGGAATGGTCTCGCCAGGGTCGTGTTCACCAGCTCCTACGGCCACAACAACAGCCCGCTGGATTTCGATGACCTCAACCTGAAGAAGGACTACACCACGCTCAAAGCCTACGGTCGCTCGAAACTGATGAACCTGCTGACCGCTCGGGAAATCCACAAGCGCCATGGCAACCACAACATTGTGGCCAGCTCATTCCATCCCGGCGCGGTGCGCACGCCCATCTGGGGCAAGGGGGGAACAGTGGGCCGTGTTCTGGGAATCGCCATGTATCCCTTCATGATCAACGTAGAGAAAGGGGCAGATACCTTCATTTGGCTGGCCAGTTCATCGGCCAAGGAAAGCGAGAACGCCAATGGCCATTACTTCTACAAAAAAAGCCGAGGCAAGGTCGCGCCGTTTGCTACCGACGAGGCTGCAGAAAAACTGTGGCTGGAGAGCACACGGCTGATCGAGCCTTATCTATAGCGTGCACGCATTTCTGAATCACGAGCACAGCAAATTCTTCTGCAAGAAGAGATCACGCAGCGGTTGGCTCAGTCTCCTTCGGCACAGATTGCTGCAGCGGAATCAGCGGAATGAACAGACTCAATACAAAGCCCAGCATGATGATCCACAGACTGGTGGTGAACATCGCCGTGATGGCGTTGGAGAAAGCGAGACGGATGCCCGATTCTATCGTGCTGACAGTCTCGTCCACTCGTGCAATCAGCAGGCCGCGAATCACCGTCATGCGCTGCGCGATGTCTGCCTCGGACAGCGCCGCTTCCGGTGACGTCGGCATCTGTTCCTTGAGCTGCGCGGGCAGCAGCGGATTTTCCTGTACACGGGTAATGGCCGCCACATCACCGGCATAACCCTGCTCCAGCGTAGCCAACATTTCTTCGAATGATCCTTCAATCTGTGCTCGCAATGCGCCGGGATTCATGGCGCTGGACTGCGCCTGACTCATGTCAAAGGCAGTGCCACCGGCCGACACCATCATCGGCAACTGACGCGGCAACTCGGCAGTGAGGTTCAGCGTCAACAGCGTGCCGAAGATCGCCACGCCAACGGTGTTGCCGATCTGTCTGAAGAACTGTGTGGAACTCGTTGCCACCCCAATCTGCGACGGTGGGAACGCAGCCTGCACCACGAGATTGACCAGACTCTGGGATGGCCCCAGAGCCAGTCCCACAATCACCATACGCCAGGCCAGCCCGGTGAGAGTAGTGTCAGGTCCGATGCCACCGAGCAGGAACACCCCAACAATCAGCAGCCCGGCGCCACCTGAGATGAACATCTTGTAGTTCATCCCCTTCGATACCAGACGACCACTGAGAATGCTGCTGGTCATCAAACCGAGCATCAGCGGAAACATCGAGAAACCACTGTTGGTGGCGTTCACTCCCAGCACCACCTGCATGAACAGCGGCATGAACATCACCACGCCAAGGAAAGCCATACCGATGACAAATGAACTCATGTTGGCGGTCACGAATACCCGGTTGCGGAACAGCGACAACGGCATGATCGCCTCCTTCGCCCGCGACTCCACCCAGATGAATACCAGCAGAGAAAATGCACTGAGAGCGAACATTGAAATCAGTTGCGGCGAATTCCACTCATATCTGCCGCCGCCCCAGGTCAGCGCCAGCAGGAAGGGAATGAAGACCACCAGCAGCAGGAACGCACCGGCAAAATCGATGGGGCCACGACTACCGTGATTCAGGCGCGGCGTCTTGAATGCGATCATGCATAACGCCACGATGCCCAGCGGAATATTGGCGTAGAACACCCAGCGCCAACCCGCAATCTCGTGTCCGAACATGGTGACCGTGGCAAAGTCAGTGAGAAAGCCGCCGATGGCTGGTCCGACAATGCTGGAGATGCCGAAGATGGCTCCGAAAAGCCCCATGAATTTCGCGCGCTGCAGCGGCGGATACAGATCGGCCACGATACCCATCGCACTGGTGAACAGCGCGGCACCGCCAATCCCCTTCACTGCCCGAAAAATGATCAACTGGTGCATTCCGTCGCCAAGCAAGGGCAGTGAACCGAACTCGCCGCTGATGCCGCACAGCGCGGAACCAAGCAGGAAGATGCTGACCCCGATCACCAGAATGATCTTGCGGCCATAAAGATCGCCGAGCTTGCCGTAGATCGGCACCAACACCGTCGAGGCGAGCATGTAGGCAGTCGTTACCCACGCGTAAAGTTCCAGGCCATTGAGCTCCGAGACGATGCGCGGCATCGCGGTGGAGAGGATGGTCATGTCGAGGGCGGCAAGGAGAAAAACGATGAGCAATGCGATGAGGGTGGTGCGCTTGTCCTTGTCGGATATAAGCGCGGTGGCAGCAGTGGCGGAAGTCAAAGCGAATACCTATTTTCTCAGGTAGAAAAGGCGGCCAGATTATACCAATGCGGCGCGCTTCTCCACGTCCAAATGAGAACCAACTCAAAGAGTCTGGCTTGCCCTGTCCATCTGCAACAACAGCGCTGGAAAGAAAGTCAGATCCAGCACCAAAGCCAGCACCACGATCGGCACCAGCAGCGTCGCCGCCTGCTGGAAGAACAACGTGCTGGCGCCAATCAGGACACACGTCCCGAGGGCCATGACTGTCGTCGTGATCATCAACGCAGGGCCCGCTTTTGCCAATGCCATATCAACCGCCTCGCGGGCCGTGCGTCCCTCTGCCAGGCTGGTCTGGTAACTGCTCAGCACATGCACAGTGTCGTCCACCACGAGACCAATACTTATACTGAAGAGCATCATCACAAATGGATCGATCTGCCCGACGAACAACCCCCAGGCACCGAACACAAAGACTGCCGGTAACAGATTCGGCAGCATGCTGAGCAGTCCGTAACGCAGGCTGCGCATACCGACGATCAGTGTCAGCGTGATGAACAGCAGACTGAAACCATAGCCTTGCAACAGCTCAATGGTCACCGCTCTGTCCATTCGCGCGAATACCAGAACAGGACTGCCGTGCAGCAGCTCTGCACCCGGCATCTGTCGTGCGAACTCGGTGCTGATGCGAGTATCGAGATCGATGATCTGTTGATTGCTCATGGCATGGGTGACGACGAACAGCGTCAACAGGGAGAAGTCATCACTGGCAAGAATATCCAACTGATAATTGCGCGCCTGTACCTGTTGATAGCTGAACAGATGGTCCTCAACCGTAAGCACGTCGTCCGGCACCAGGTAGTCTTCCGCACGATTCTCATTCATTACCTGATTGACAGTCTTGACCACCTCGACGAGGCTCGCGACTGACACCACCTCGTCCTGTGCACGCAGCCAATTTGCGAAGCCATCGAGCTGACGTAGAAATTCCGGCTCGATCGCCCCAAACTCCTGCGTCACCTGAACACCATAGGTCAATTGCGGGCCGCGCTGCATTTTCTCGCTGACGACAGCAACGTAACCATGTACAGGCGAGTCCTCGCCGATGAACGCCATGCGATCAAAATCCGTCCTGTTCAGAAAGCTCAAACCCAACGCAACGATGGCAAGCGCTGTCACCGACCACAACAGTGGTTTGCCGGAAGTGCCGATCAACTGTCCGCACCACTTCGTGATACGCGATGTCAACGGCAGGGACATGGCACCGCTTGCGGACAGTCGGCCAGACACCATCAGCACCAGTGCAGGCAGAGCAAGCAGAGTCAGCACCCAGGCGTAGAACACGCCAAGCGCAACAACACTGCCGAAGGTGCTGATGGCGGGCGACGAGGCAAGATTGAGACTGGCAAAGCCGATGACGGTGGTAATCGTCGCGAGCGTCACAGGCCGGATGTTGAAGGTGAGGCTGTGCTGCATCGCCTCCACGCAGCTCGCCCCCGCCAGCAGGCGCTGCCGGAAGATCGAGACGATGTGCACGCTGTCAGCCAGGGCAATGGTCACCACCACCAATGGGGCCATCACCGAAATCGTATTGAAGCTCTGCCCCATCCAGCCCAGTGTTCCCACTGTCACGACCACCGTGATCAGCCCCACGATCAGAATGCTCACTCCCAGCAGCAGTGAACGGAAGCTGTAGCAAACGATGGCCGTGCACAACAGCAGCACAATGGGCAGCAGCAGAGTCAGGTCACTTATCATCGCGCTGCGGTTGGAGTGTTCGAACAGCGCCTCGCTGCTCACATGAATAGCAACATCAGGGTGACGGGCCTGCAGGCTGTCTCGCAGTGCCATGGAAACCTGCGCCGCTTCACGACCCTGCTCGTCATTGAGCGCGGTCACTTGCAAACGGATACTGGCAATCGCCAGATCAGTACCAGGCGAGAGCAGTGCGCCCACCACAAAGGGATCGGCAAGACCCTCCTCGCGCAACTCTGCCAGCTCTTCGGCACTGTAGCTATCCAGTTGGGTCAGGGGTCTTTCGAACAGCGTGTCATCGCCAAACGGCGACTGCCAGGCCAGCACAGAGGACATGGAAAGTGCCAGAGGAATTTGACGAAATTCCCGTTGAAGATCGGCAAGAGCCAGCAGCGTTGGATGACTGAACACCTCGCCATTGTGCGGCACGAATGCAAAGCTGATTTCCTCCGGCACCGGAAACTCGGCACTCATCCTGTCGAGCTGTTCCAGGTAGGGATCGCTGCGGGTCATCAACACCGACAGAGACGTGTCGAACTCCGCGCGCATGATGCCGAGGGCAAGCACGAATGTGGCGAGCAGGCTGGCGGCCAGCAGCAGGTGCCGACGGTGGATCAGAAATGCTGCCAGTATCTTCATTGAGTCGGAAAGCCCGGAATGCTGGAAATGGCGCCCAGTGTGCCATTTTTCCGAGGCCTGTGGGAGCTTGCCCTGCAAGCGATCTATTGCAGCGCTCGATCTATCGCTGGCAAGGCCAGTTCCGGCAGGGCGTCATCACGCGAACAGTGCCAGTTTCTCCACATTCAGGGGATACAATTTGTCCAGTTCACTCGACACGCCAATGAAGTCCCGCAGCGCGCGATGCACGTGCCTTGGCGTCACAATGATTCCTCCTGAATGCACTTCCAGAGTATCAGGATGCAGATTCAATGCTTCGAAGTTCACATCCGTTCCGCCGATCACGCGATTGCCGGTGATGCCTGCGCCCATCGCCATGATGCTGGTGATGTTCCAGTGGTCCTTGCCAGCGCCGGTGTTGTAGAACGGAGTACGGCCAAAATCAGAGCCGATCACCACTGTCACCTTGTTCTGCAGGCCCCGCAGGACAATCTGCTCCCACAGGTGGTCTACGCCCTCCAGCAGTTGCGTCAAAGCATCCGTCTGATCGTCGTCGTGCGACCCGTGGGTGTCGAAGCCGCCGAGGTTGAGGTTGGCGCTCACCGCAAGTCCACTGGCAAACGCCGCAATGGCCACTTCCGCCTGTCCCTTCAGACCATCGGACACCTGCGCTGGCAGCAGGCTCAGTAATCCATCCAGGGAGACCTCGCTACTGCGCACGGTTTCCAGCTGCGCCATTTGCGCTGCGCGCCTGGGCAATGTCTCGACACTGCGCTGGCGTGCCAGACGCAATTGCCGCGCGGCGTCGACCATGGCATAGCTTCCATCGCTGAAGTAGCCGGCAGAACGCAGGGCCGGATTGTCCGGATACTGGCTGTTCGGATACGCCAGTGAAGTGAACGTGCCCGCAGACGCCGTGCGCACCGGTGCCACGAGCGCACCGGTAAAGTCATAACCGCCATTGGATATGAAAGCCATCGGCTGACTGGCGTAGGGTGCCGCTGCCAGCGCTGCGACTGTCGGATAACCCTCCTCGAGTCGGCCGCTCCACACAAAGCGCGTGCCCGTCTCGTGTCCATTCGTCTGAGTATCGATGCCGTTGACCACCAGCAGGCGCTGGTAGTGTTTGGCGAAGAATGTGTCCAGATGGCCGGGCGAGTCTGCAGCAGGAGGCGCCACCCCATCTGGATAGGCCGCATAGCGCAGATTGCCGACACTCTTGATCGCACTGGCACCATAGTGGTTGATCGGCCCCAATCCGTCGGAGCGCATCGCGTTGCCCTTGGGATCAATGAGACTCGTAGGGTCCCAGCCGCCTGCCGCGTTGACCGTGATGAGAAAACGTTGCGCCTCCGCACTCCAGGCTGGACTGACCAGCGACATCGGCAACGCGCCCGCCATCCCAAACCCTGTCAGCACCTTGAGGAAATTTCTGCGTTCCATTATTGCCACTCCCTCACGCGTAAATGAATCGATAGTCAGACAGCAGATAGGCCACCACCGCCATCCAGGCACGGATGGTGTAGTTGGGATCTGTGCGCAGGCGACCATCCGTGCCACCACTCACATTCAGCGATGCTCCCGTCAGCATATGATTATTGCGCATGCAGCGGGTTGGCAAGGACGTGGATTCGGCACCACTGGCGAGCGCGCTGCGTCCTTGCTGCAGCACGGTGAAAAACAGCGCATAGCTGTGCTCGATCTCTGCGTCGGCAAGAGACAACTCCTCACCAAGCAGGTAGCGGTGCAGATGCTGGATATTCCTGCGCACGGCGTCCTGACTCTGACTGCTCGTGAGTAACGTACTCGTTTCGACATGGGGAAACAGACGCCGCTGCGAGGCTGCGGAAAGAAAGTCGTTCGGCACCCCATAACATGCCACCTCGTTGGCCATGCGCTCCTGCACTATCACCATCAATCCGTTGGGATCGGTGAGACGCTCGGTGATGGTGAAGGAATCAATCCCGCCATAGATCTGGTGGTAGTACTGACGGCGATCCAGCAGGCGCGCCGTGCCGAAAATATTCTGATTGCTGGCGTACTGATCCAGTGCGCCGCGCCACTGGAATCCGAACAGCGCCTCAATCTTGCGATGCAGCATCTCGGGGGTCAGCAATCGCGCCGCACCGGTTTGCTCGTGTACCAAAGCAAAGGCTGTATCGTTCAATCCATCTGCACGCCAGTAAGGACTGAGAACAATTTCCTTCACCAGTGTTTTCAGATTGCGATTGGCACTGACATAGACGGCCTTGATCTCGTCCAGATGTGCGGACTGCGCAAGCCAAGCATCAGTCTCGGCAGTAGTGGCATCATTGCCTGGCGGGTCGAGGGGCTCCTGCCCCGTCAGCCCGATGAAGACAATGCGCACCATCGCATCGTCGAAACGTGGGTCCGCAACAATCTGTCTGGTCAACCATTGCAATTCGTCGTCTCTGCCTGCGGCGGGAAACGCGTCGCCATTGAAGCCTGCCTGCAGCATGTCGGTGTACCAGGGCGCAAAAGGATTGTAGACGCCGCGCAGGTTCCAGTTGCGGAAGGATGAGGCTACCGGATCGAGCAAACTGTGGCACTTGACGCAGTCGGGGTTGTCGAGTGTAGGCGATGGGCTGCTGATATCCACCGCTGTGCCATCCGGACGCTCCCCGTCCAACGCAAGAATGTCCACATCGAGGAACAGGTCGTAAACCACACGAGAGCGTGCACGATTGCGATTGGTCGCGCTGGTCGGATAGCGGTTGAGGAACATCAGCGAACTCAGAATACCCGCGTGAGGCGTATTGGTCAGCCTGGCGGGGCGGAATTCGTTTGCATCCCACTCGTTCGTGAACTGCACATTGCTGATGCCATAACTCTTGGCGGAGTAACCGTTCACCATGAAATAGTCCGCGGTCAGAATTTCCGTCATCGGCAGGTCATTCTTCACCACATGATTGATCAGCTCCAGCGGCTCGATCGCCACGCTGTTGTTCGTGGTGATGCGATTGAATTGATAGTCAGCGCCACGTTGATCAACTCCTGGATCGAACCAGCGTGCATTCGGAAAACGCCGCATGAGCTGCAGCGCTGCCTCCGCGCCATTCGTGGAGAGATAGCGATTGGTGTGCAGCACATCGTTGAATATCTCGGAGAGACGATCATAAAACGCCTCCTCTTTCATCATGCCGTCCAGCGCCTGGCGCAGACCGTCCTCACCTTGACCACTGACCAGTGCCTCCTCGGCTGCCGTGGGCAGACGACTCACCAGTTGCAGGCTCGCGTTACGCAGCGCGGCCTCCAGCGGTATCACGTCGATAGCCTCCAGCACCATGGCCGATTGCGGACCACTGCTGGCGTTGAATACAGTCAGGATGTAATCGGCGATGTCTGTGGCACAACTGCCCACACAGGCAGAGGGGTTGCCGAAGGGCATGGTGTCCCTGATCTTCGCAGTCAGCACGCTGGCCGAACCGCAAGTGCCACAGTTCTTCAACGAGATGCCGATGCTGCCACCGAGCCCGTCGGTGCCGTGGCAGGTGGCACACAACTGGTTGTAGCTGCCCTGCCCCGCAAACACCGCAGCATCTGCCACTGTGATCTGGAACTTGTCGCCAGGCAGCAGCTTCAATTGCACATCGTAGAAATCGTTGCCGACCTTCACCACCGGAATGGCGAGAACCTGGGTCTGCAGGTTGAAGGTGGCACCTGGGATAAGCGACGCACCAGCAGGAGTGGCGTCGGCAATCACGAAGGTCAGCGTTGCCTCATTCTCCAGCACCAGGCGCAGATTCAGCGAGCCGTAGCCTTCCACGTCAATGCGGGGAATGGTGAGGATCGGGTGGACGAAGGTTGGCATCGACGTACCGGTGGCGGCGTTCGCGGGGGAGACTATCGCCATGAAACTGATCAAGACACTGAATGCAAAACCCGTCACCGACGACAAGCGAAGACCGGGGCCATGGAGGATGCGTCTATTCATTGTGTTCTCGCTCTGCTGAGTGTGCTGGTCCGCGCTGACGGAACTGGTGGTGCTGAACGAGCCGGAGGGGCTGGCTGTCTATAGAGTAACGCTGCCAGAAGCAATGCGTTGACAGAGCCGACGATTGTTCTTAGGCAGTTGTGATGAGGATCACCTATATTCGACCGGGTTGCCAGATATCGAAATTCAGTACTTCCAATCCTCATGAGCCAGAGGCGAGCGATTCAGCTCGGCTCGATGATGGCGCCACTGGGGCATCAATCTGTCCATCAAGGCAACGAATCGATCATTGTGATGCCGTTCCAGCAAGTGCACCAATTCATGAACAAGAATGTATTCCAAGCACTGGATCGGCTTCTTCGCCAGATCAGAATTCAGGCGAATGCTGCGAGTTTCCGCGTTACAACTACCCCATTTGGTCTTCATCTTCTGCACGAAGATACGCGCCACTTGCGCCCCGACTTTGGGCTCCCAGACCTGCAGCAACTCGGGCAACGCCGAGCGCAACTGATCGCGATACCACTTGGCAACTACGGCCTGCTTCGTCTCCTCGGTGGCGCCTGGGCGCACCTGCAGCACCATTCTTCGATGCTTCAGCTGCACCTTTGGCGCTGCGTCAGCCTCGACAATCTGCAGCAGGTAGCGGCGCCCCCACACATAGTGACTCTCGCGATCAAGATATTCGCGCGGGAATTCGCGTTCCTGCTCTCGCAACTTCTTCTGCTGCTTCCTGATCCAGTCCAGGCGCGAAATGGCATATACACGAATGGTGTCCAGACTCATGCGTGATGGCGCCGCAATGCGCACATGCCCATTCGGCGGATAGACACTCAGATGTACGTTCTTCACATCCTTGAAGACCACTTCGACGCGAGTCTCCCCCAATGTCAGCTCAGTGGCCATCAGTATTCCCGCTGCGCTTTGATCACGTCGAAGATCCGGGTCACTTCGTTCACATTCTGCAGAACATCGTACAACGCCTTTTTGATGACCTGCTCCTTGGCATGCACTCCTCGCCAGTCATCCGGCCGGACTGTCCTTACTATCTCATCAAGGCGCATAGCCAGTTCAAGCACTTTGTCGGACGCCAGACCGGTATAAGCTGCCCGACTATCACCAACACCCGCAGTCTGCAGATTGTTGTACAAGGCGCGCAGCGGGGGGTTGTGCTTCAAGACTTCGGGAATGTCGTCCGCCTGCCCTGCCTCCACACTCTTTGCCAACTCGGCAATGCGACGCAGATACTCCTCATACTCAATAGCCTTGGCCTTGCGTGCAGCAATGATTTCATTGAGCAGTACAGACATCTTCTCGTAGTAAGCCGGATCGTTCAGGTGCTCCTTGATGATCTTGCTGCGCACGTTGTTCTCGATGGTTTCGGCCATTGCCTCCTTGTTGCCCCGCATGCCGTCCGGCATTGAACTGATGGCGTTGGCAATGCCTGTCTTCACGATCAGTTCCAGAAGTCCCATGTTGTCGAACGGAGAAATCTTGCGCGGCTCCTTCGCTTCGATATAGGTGTCGATCAGATGACGCATGTCTGCTTCATACGCCTTGAGATCAAGCGTTTCACCGCTGGCATTGCGAATGATGTCCCGCAGATTCAGATAGTGAGTCAGCGAGGACTTGATGCGAGCGCATTCCCCTTCACTGTAGCCTGCCCTGTCCAGCTCATCGGCAATATTCGCATAAGCCCGCACCAGCACGACGACGGCCCTGTAGAGAGCCGAGCGCTGCGGTTCACGCTCCTCCAGGTCAGTCGCGATTTCCGTGTTGCCGCAGAAGTAGTGGATGTGCTCCAGCTCGCTGCGCGGTGGCAGCACTGGCTCGCACAACAAGGCCAGTGCTTCGAGCGCGGCATCAAGCCGCTCCTTGCCCTTGGTCAGTCGGCTCTCCAGCATCACCGCTGGATCGACGCCTCCGGCACTGTGATCCAGCTCCGAGGTATACACAGATATCGCTTTCTCAACCTTCCCGAACAGGTCCTTGTAATCAACAATGTAGCCAAACTCCTTGTCCTCGCCATCAAGACGATTGGTGCGGCAGATGGCCTGAAACAAGCCGTGGTCCTGCATGGACTTGTCGATATAGAGATAGGTGCAGGGTGGAGCGTCGAAGCCCGTGAGCAGCTTGTCGACGACCACCAGCAGCTTCATGTTGGCAGGCTCCTTCGTGAACAGCGCCTTGGCCTGCTCCTCGTAGGTCTCCGTCTTGCTCATGTTGGACTTGGCAGTGACGTGCTCCAAGAGTTCGGTGTAGGTGTTGAAGATGAACTGTTTGTCAGTCTCAGTGTTGGCACCTGTCTCCTCCAGCGTCACATCCTTCGCCAACGGATTGTAGGAAGTGACCACAGCGCACTTGCCTCTGAAAGGCGTCTTCTGAAACAGCGTGAAATACTTGCAGGCATCGTAAATGCTGGCGGCCACCAGAATGGCATTGCCGCGACTGTTGGAGAGACGCGGTCTGGTGCTGAAATCGAAAACGATGTCAGACACCACCCTGTCCATGCGCGAGCGTGAGCTGAGCACTTTCTGCATGGTGCCCCACTGCTGACGCAGCTCGGCTTTCTGCCAATCGTTCAACCCTTTGGTCTTGGCGTCGAACCACGCGTCAATCTTGTCCTGCGATCCCAACTCCTGATCGATATCCCGCGCTTCATACACAAGATCGAGCACCACCTCGTCTTCCACTGCCTCGCTGAACTTGTAGGTGTGAATGTAGCCGCCGAATATCTCCAGGCTCGTGGCCTTGTCCTTCTTCAATAGTGGTGTGCCAGTGAAGCCCACAAACACAGCCTCCGGCAGCAACGCCTTCATCACGCGATTGAGTTTTCCACTCTGGGTGCGATGGCACTCGTCCACGAACACGAATACCTCTCCCACTGTGGCGCTGGGTTGCGCCTCCAGCTCCTTGATGAAACCCTCGAAGTCGTCCACATCCTTGCGACCGAACTTGTGCACCAGGGAACATAACAAACGTGGGGTGGCCTGACCGAGCTGACGCATCAGTTCCCGGCCACTGCTAGTGCGCTTGATGGTTTCGCCTGCCTCGGTAAAGACGCGCTCAATCTGCTTATCCAGTTCGTCGCGGTCGGTGATGACGGCAACTCTGGCGCGGGGGTTGTTCTCCAGAATCCACTTGGCGAGCAGCACCATGACGATACTCTTGCCACTGCCCTGCGTGTGCCAGATGATGCCGCCCTTCTTCTGACGCACATATTGTTGCGCAGCCTTGATCCCAAAATACTGATGCACACGCGGCAACTTCTTCACCCCGCCATCGAACAACACAAAGTCGTGTATCAGTTCAATCAGGCGCGCCTTCTCGCATATCTTCAGCAGGTATTTGTCGAGTTTGAAGCGGGTGTTGTCTGCCTCATCCTCCTTCCAGGAAAGAAAATACTTTGCTTCTGTCTTGACGCTGCCGTACTGCAATCCCTCGGAATCATTCCCGGCAAACACGAACTGCACGGTGGTGAAGAACCATGCATTGAACTCTGGCTCCTGATTGGAAAGATTCTGGCGAATGCCATCACCGATGGAAGTGCGGCTGTTCTTCAGTTCCAGCACCGCGATGGCAAGACCGTTCACATACAAGACCAGATCGGGGCGCCGCTCCCGCGCACCTTTGAGTGTCACTTCTTCGGCGATGGCGAAGTCGTTCAACTCCGGGTGCTGCCAGTCGATCAGGTGCACCGTCTCCGTCACCTTGCCAGCCTCGACCTTCACAGGAACGCCATAGCGCAACAGGCTGTACACCGCCTGATTGTTACCGTAGAGGTTACGGCTGTGATTATTGGCCTCGCGGCGCAGGACATCGAGGGCGCGACTAATCTGCCCGGGGGAGTAACCCCTGCCAGCAAGATGGGCCGTGAGCAGCTTTTCTTCTATGTTGCTGTTGTCTGCCCGGTCGGAGTAGTCACCGAGGAAACGGTAACCGAGCTCATCACGAAACAAGGCGATAACGCGTCGCTGAGTGGCGCGTTCGGGTTGCCCGATATTGCTCATTCTCATCCCTCTTGTATGGGCGGCTTGTTGAATTCCCTTGGACCCGGTGAAGATTATCTATAAATCCTTCCACTGCCTATCTGTAACCTTGGATAAAAACGATATTTCTATCAAGAGGTTAATGAAACATCCCCTAAAACCCACATTCAAACCACTATTGAAGGAGCTTTCGGCAAATATTGTCGAAAACCGAACATTAATTGGCATAAGACCAAATCAGGTGCTATCTTTTGACTGCTTTTGTCATTTTCCGCACAAAAAGGACATTCCCCGTGCTTATCGAAATGAACGTCACCAACTTCCGCTCAATCCGCGACCTGCAATCCTTTAGCCTGGTTAAAGGCAAAGGGGATGAGCTGCTGACAACCAATACCTTTGCAACATCGGCAATCAATGGCGTGGATCTGCTGCGCTCGGCCGCCATTTATGGCCCCAACGCCAGCGGCAAGTCCAACCTGCTCCAGGCACTGCAAACGATGAAGCACGCGGTGCTGGAGTCTGCCGCCACATTGCAACGTGGGGACAAGCTGCCGGTCACTCCCTTTCTCTTGAACCCCAATACACGCGACATGCCCAGCGAATTTGAAGTCACCTTCATGGCCGCAGGTATTCGCTACCAGTATGGATTCGCAGCGACAGCGGAACGCGTTCATGAGGAATGGCTGCTGGCGTATCCCAAGGGCCGACCTCAGAGATGGTTCGGACGCGTCTGGAATGCGGCGGAAAATCGTTACGATTGGGAGTTGGGGAGCAACCTGACAGGCGAAAAACAGCTTTGGCAGAAGTCGACGCGCGAAAATGCATTGTTTCTGTCCACGGCGGTGCAGCTCAACAGTGAGCAGTTGCGGCCCGTTTTCGACTGGTTCAAAGAGACTCTGCGCATGGCTAATGTAGGGGGGTGGAATTCGACATTCAGCGCATCGCTTTGCGAGAAGAACGAGAAAGCTCGGATCATGGACTTTCTCCACGCAGCAGATTTGAACATCGATGACATTCTCGTTGAATCCAGACCTTTTGACCCTACGTTCCTACCGGAGGATATGCCCGAGCCTGTGCGAAACGCGATCTTAGGCGACATGAAAGGCAAGCAAATCCTCGATATCAAAACCATCCATAAAGACAGCGATGGCAACCCTGTAACTTTTGAGCTTGAAGACGAATCGCACGGTACGCAAAAACTTTTCAACTTTGCAGGTCCATGGATCGACTCATTGGCGAATGGACGTGTCCTCTTCATTGATGAACTGCATGACAACTTGCACCCGCGCCTGGTCCAATTTCTCGTGCAACTGTTTCACAACAAGGAATCCAATCCGAACAACGCGCAACTCGTCTTTACCACTCACGAAACGTCTATACTGAATCAGGACGTATTCCGGCGCGATCAGATCTGGTTTTGCGAGAAAGACGATAGCAACAGTACAACTCTGTATCCGCTGACTGACTTCAGTCCTCGGAAAGGACGCGAAAATCTGGAATTGGCGTACCTATCCGGGCGATATGGCGCACTGCCGTTTATCAGATCCTTGAAACTGGTTCAGTAATGGGCACCGATAACATCTTTCACAAGCGCAAGGCAAAAAGCGCCGCAACTTTGCAACGTCGGGCCAAGAAGCGTGACCCATACGCCAAGGTTCTGATTGTTTGCGAAGGTCAAAAGACGGAACCACACTACTTCAATGGGCTTCGAAACCACTACGGGCTGAATACAGCCAATGTCGAAGTCTGTGGAGACTGTGGTTCCGCCCCGAACAGCGTGCTGGCTTATGCAAGGCAGCGGTATCGAGAAGAGAAAGACGCCGGTGATGCTTTTGATAAAGTGTTTTGTGTGTTCGACAAAGATGCGCATCCACGTTATGCAGAAGTCATGACAGCCATTACAGCTGCGAAACCAAGTGATGTCTTCGTGGCAATAAACTCCGTCCCTTGTTTTGAGTACTGGCTGTTACTGCACTTTACCTACAGCACCAAACCGTATCAGCCATTGCCACGAAACAGCACTGGCAATCAGGTATTGTCAGACCTTTGCGGGTACATGCCTCACTACAAGAAAGGGGCTGACGACACTTTCTCTGAGCTGATCGGCCAACTGGAGCACGCGAAACCAAACGCCGAACGAGCATTGCGCGAGGCGGATATCAACGGCACCGACAATCCAAGTACGCGGGTGCATGAGCTGGTGATTTATTTGCAACAGATCAACAATCAGCACCAGCTTTGATAGCGATAGGAAATATTCTGATGGATGGTCCTGAGTTATGCATTTACGGATAGTTGTTGGCTCCGCGGCCTAGAATGCTTTCAATCCTGAAGGCAAGGCGTTTCCTGAATTCAGGCAATGCGTCTTGCGACCAAACGATACAGTTGTACTGACGCACATCAAAATGCAGCCTTGAGAGATCGTCCTCGCGGCAAGTCCAGATCACCTCCAGCCCCAAGCCCTGAGCAAACCCGGCCTCGTAGTAGACTCCTCCGCGATGATCTGTGAAATCTGCAACAACAAAACGGCTGCGACGGATTTGCGCAATGATTTCATCATCGATCTTGTTGTTGTGCTCACTCAGATCCACTTTGTAACTATCGAACCCAGCATCCAAAATTCCCGGCTCGATCGCCTGCTCGAATACACTTTTCATTGAAGGATCAAACCACATTGCAACGAATCCCTGATTGCTCTCTCTGTTTGTTCTCTGCAGATCTTCAATTTTCTGCCAACCCGCTGCCGTGATGTTGCAGTCATACTTGCGATGTGTTTCCGCCTGACCTTGCACCAAGGATCTTTGCTTAAGAAGATCCAACAAACTTCTGACTTCATTCTCATCAACACTCCACGACGCACTGACAAAGCGCGGAGAAAAAGTAACGACGCCCAGCGGTTCAGCCGCTGCGGCTAACTCAAGCATCAGAAAATCCATTCTCTCCACCACAGTGGGAGCTGCAATTGATTTCAACTTACTCTCATGCCCCGACATGATCTTGAACTGCTGATTGCGAGCAAGCCATCCAGAAATATTCGCTCTTTGTCGGGGTGTCAGTCGATCTGTAAGAAAATCCAATCGTGCTTCGTAAGTGAAGTCATATCGACCGCATCGAGGACAATCCACGGAACCGTCTTCATAACCGTACAACCGAATCGGTGTATCAAGACGTCCATTACACACAACGCAAACAAGATTATCGTCAGTGGCCATCGCTTTTCCTCGATTCAGGTCAGATGTACTTAGTTAGATTTCAAACTCGCCAGCGGCCTTGCAGCCGCCGACGATATAGTCAATCTACGGACAATCGGGAAGACTCAACAGATTGTTCGGGTGATCGCCGTCGTTGACCGTCTTTATGTACTTGTTGCCGAATCGACTGACAGCAACAATTACACGCACACGATCCCCTCGTACTTCGACGAAGAATTCCCACTTCTTGGACTCGATACCCTGGATGGCTTCCTCCTGAGTGATCTTCCATCTTGTACTGTCAGCGTTCACTCCACCAACATGCGTAATGCGATCATGCGGATCGTTGCGGTTCGATTTATTGATACATCTGATTTGATGCAAACTCATAGCAGTTACCTCGCGTTAATCATCGTTGAATTCAGACGGAAGGCGTCCATGCCAAAATTTCCTTGCTTAATTACTTGGGCTTCTTGTCTGGCTTTCTCTCTTTTGCGAGAAAGCGAAAGCAAGTCAGTCCAACTGATGAGGCATGCAAGACCTTGCCATTACGCAATGTAATGGTTTTGGTGAATACCTCGATCAGTCCATCGTCGCGTTTGCTCATGATGAACCTCTACAGGTCAGAGGTAGCGTGGGAACTGGTGGCGTGAAATCAGGTGAGTACCATGACGATACGATCACATTTGGAGAGCTCAGGCTGATTGCGCCTGCCAAACGAACTGTTTACACTGGGCTTGCTTAAGAGCCTCCGCCAGAGACAAATGTAGTACCTCGTGCTCCGTTTGCCTTTTGCGTATGCGGGTGGTCGGATTACCGTCCGACTGCCCGCAAAATTCTAGAATTCTGTCAATCTCCTCGCTAAACCACCACACTAACTGTCTATATATCCAGTAATTGCAATACCTAAGGTCAAGATAGTGCGCAGCGGCAGCGATTGCAAGAGCATTTTATGTGCACAGGGTGTGGATATGTTGTGTTTCTGGGGGATTCTTAGCACTACATGTTGTGAATTGATCGAATAACAGCCACCTTCCAATTTAAGGTCTTTAAATCAAGGCGGGAATTGAGTAAAACCAGTTCCAACAAAAATATGCGCTGGTTAATTTGGCAGACCATCCAATGGCTGCGAAGCATGACTGGCAACGGATGCGAAATGCCTTTCGGCAACGGCAGAAAGTCTGGTGGACAAAGACTCATCATCCGCGCAAGCATCCATGACTTTCGCAATTCCCTCTCGCACAAGCTGTGCGAATTCGTTGATGTGTAAAGCAACCAGGTCAGGCATCCCCGATTGCTGCAACGCTTCTTGCAAGTGAGCTGCATCGGCAGTACCCCACGCATAGACAACTCGCCGCGCTCTACCGGAGCTGATCAGATCAGCATCACTTGTCAACGTATGAAGAATGGCGCATCTCGCAGCATACAAGTCTGTCGCTGCAACTTGCAGGTTACTGTTTTCCAGAATCCATCGGTTACACCAATTCTCGAATCTTTTTCGAACAGATTTCTCATCTTGACCGTAGACAATCCAGGCAAATGAATCAATCAGCGTGTAGATCAGAATCAAGGCGGGCAGTTGCTGCTTTTTCTCCAGGCACGAATCAATCGCAGCGACTACTTGGAAATAGTTCTTGTAGAAGGATGGCGTGGTCATGAGATTTTTAAAGCTACCAACACGGTCAGGCATTTACCAGACGAATTCGCCCCGTCAACAATTCTTGCATCATGCCCTGCTTGGCGGCACAGGCCTTCGTGAGTTTTTCTTCCAGCGTGGCGAGCTCGGCGTCCATGTCGGCGAGGATGGCGGCAATGGCGGTTTGTTCAGATTTGGTTGGCGGAAAGTCCAGATCGAGCATTAGAATTTTTGAGACTGACAAGCCTGGCTGAGCGGACGACTCTGAGTATTGATTAAGATTCATCGTCGCCAAAACGTACGTGAGCCACCGAATGTCTGTCTGGGAATAGGGAGTCACAACAACGGCGTGTTCCGATGCAAAGAACTTGCCCTCAACTCCAACGACGTTTCCGCATAGTGCGCCCTGTCGACCAATCAGCGCAAAACCGCCGTCATGGGTGAATCGTGACGCATATCCTCGAAGTCCATTTCCGCCGTAACACGGGTACGGTGAGTAATCGTCGATGTCGGCGCTTGTAATTCCATCACCACTTTTCATCCCACAGAGTGCAGAAAGGCTGGTTACCTTCCACTCCCCGCTAAAGCCGGGGAGGCGGGTTTTGCCGGTCAGGAGTTCCTGCATGGCGCCTTGTTTGAGTTGGCGCTTTTTGGTGAGGAGTTGCTCAAGGGATTCGATCAGGGCATCTGCATCCCTCAATACTTCGGCGATGGCTTCTTGTTCTGCTGACTCTGATGGGATAGCAACTAGCACCCTGCCTAGAATGTCTTGATTGAGTGAAGGCATCGTAGTGCCTATCGCGTTTTGAAGCAGCCAATTTTGAATACGACTGGACTGAAATTGAAACGCCAGATACTCATGGTCGAATCGCCGCAAGGCTCGTACTGCTATGCCATCCGAGCCTAGAAACCAACCGTCTTGGGTTTCTTTAATTAGTGCGGACCTCTCCACACCTCCCTTTCTCCCAAAAACTATATCCCCCTTTCTAAGAACATACTGAGGAAGTCGTCGAGTGACAATCTCAGAAACTCGAGGGGTATGTTCATCAATTTCGAGGAATCCTTTGCGAATTTCACCCACTGATATTAAAGGGACCCCATCCTTTCCCGAGTATTCAGAGGCTTTCAATAGCGTTCCGAATGGCCCTGTTCTAATGCTGGCAATCTCGCGAACCACCCCTACTTCCCAATCCTCCGGAATCACCCCCACCTCTGTCTGCTTATACCCCTTCGGTATACCGACACTCTGCTGCGAAGAATACGTGGCACTAACCTCCTTCACTCCCATGTGAACCCCATCCTCTTCAGATGCGCATTCACCTTCGCCTCCAGCTCTGCCACTCGGGTCGTCATCTGCGGCAACGGGGTTTCGTAGCGTTCGGCCAGTTCCTTGACGCGCTGGGTGAGTGCCTGGCTGATGCGGTCCATCTCGCCATGAATGTCGCGCTCAAGTGCGGCCAGCCATTTGTCGTTGACCACCAGCGTCTTGATCTCGGCTTCAGTCAGTTTCGGATAGTGAGCATAGGCCTTGGCATCGAGAACAGTCTCGGCGTCCTTGAGTTGTTTCTTCAGCGCAGCTTCGTCGGTGTTGAGCGTGAGCCATTGATCGAGGACGGCGATCTCGTCCTGCGCCTCTTTGTCACCTTTGATATCTTTCAAACGCGCCGCCACGCCGGCCTTGTTTATCTTCTCCAGTTCCGCGAAGGCGCCTTCTTCGCCGCCGTGTTCTTCTTCCAGCTCCGTGAGGCTGGCACTGGTGCTTTCCAGTTGCGCGCTCAAATCATCGATGGCCTTCTGCTCAGCCGCGAAATAGCGGGCGACGATCAGGCTCCTGGGGATGAGGTCGCAGGTCCAGCCTTTGTCCTTCTCCTTGCCGCTCTTGTCCTTCTCGATGATGCGCGTGGTCTCCGCCTTCCAGCCACCGCCCTGGTCGGCGGGTGCGGCGATCAGGTAAACGTCGTCCTGCATGGTTTCGGCCCAGTAGTCCATCAGGTGTTGATAGACATCGTATTTGTCGATCAGCGCCTTGTCCGCGTAGTGAGTGAGCAGGTCTTCGGAGAGTTCGGCGATGAATTCCTTGGGATGCACGCCGTGGGTCAGGGCTTTCAGTGTTGCCTCTGCCTTGCTGCGCCATTGCGCGAAGTGGTTGTTCATGCCGTCGATGAAGGATGCGAATTCGGGGTGCTGATAGATCGCTGGTTTGATGGCGTTCTTCTCGACAGTGAGGGCGACATAATTCGGCCTGCCCTCGGCCGCCAGCGAACGGAACAATGTGCTCTTCAATGCGGGACAGACGGCCCAGTAAGGCGCAAGTGCCTCGACATCGGCAACGGGAATGCCGCCACGCAGGTGAGCCTCAATGTCTTGCTTGTCTTCGGCGCTCTGGCTGTCGATGTAGCGCGGCAGGTTGAGATTGTGTTCGTTCTTATCGATCTCGGCAAAGCTGACCATGCGGGCGTACTTCGGCACATCAACCTGTTTGGCGAAGGTGTCGACAATGCGATGGATGTCCATGCTGCGCAGGCGATTCTTGGGACCGTCTTTCTGGTAACCGCTACTGGCGTCGATCATGAAGATTCCGCTTTGCGGATTGTCCAGACGTGCCTGCGCGCCCTCTTTATCGATGACGATGATGCAGGCCGGGATGCCCGTGCCGTAGAAGAGGTTCGCGGGCAGGCCGATGATGCCTTTGATGTAGCCACGACTTACAAGCTTGCGGCGGATCTCCGCTTCGGCGTTGCCACGGAACAACACACCATGGGGCAGAATGCACGCGCCCTTGCCGGTGGATTTCAGCGAGCGGACGATGTGCAGCAGATAGGCATAATCACCCTGCTTGGCGGGCGGCACACCGAAATGCTTGAAGCGGTCGAAGGGATCGTTGAGTGGGTCGATGCCTGTACTCCAGCGTTTGTCGGAGAACGGCGGATTGGCAACCACATAGTCGAAGGTCTTGAGGGCTTCACCGTCTTTGAACCCGGGCGCTGCGAGTGTGTTGCCCTGCATGATCACAGCGGTGGCGTTGTCGTGAAGGATCATGTTCATGAGCGCGAGGCCACTGGTTGCCGAGTCTTTCTCTTGCCCATAAAGCGTGACATCGGTGCGCGCTTCATCAGCCACTTTCAGCAGAAGAGAGCCGGAGCCGCAGGTCGGGTCATAGACTGATGTGTTGGCGGTCGTGACGGCATTACGGATGCCGAGTATCTGCGCGATGATGCGGCTGACCTCGGCAGGCGTGTAGAACTGCCCCTTGCTCTTGCCGCTCTCGGTGGCGAAATGGCGCATCAGGTATTCGTAAGCGTCACCGAGAATGTCGTCGCCCTCAGCGCGGTTTTTGGAGAAATCCAGCGCCTTGTTTTCAAAGATGGCGATCAGGTTGGTGAGGCGTTCCACCATCTCTTTGCCCGTGCCGAGTTTGTTGGAGTCGTTGAAGTCCGGCAGGTCGGAAAGTTTGTTGGCATTGGCTAACGGAGCAATGATGGTCTTGTTGATCTGGTCGCCGATGTCGGTCCGGCCCTTGAGGGCGACCATGTCCTTGAAGCTGGCGCCCTCGGGCACCGTGATCTGGGCGAAGGGCTGGCCTGCATACTTGTCACTGACGTACTTGATGAAGAGCATCACCAGTACATAGTCCTTGTACTGGCTGGCATCCATGCCACCGCGCAGTTCGTCGCAGCTGGACCAGAGGGAGGCGTAGAGTTCGGATTTTTTCAGGGCCAACGGGGTGTTCCTTGTTTTTATGGTCTGGTGGAAATTTGCAAGGTCACGAGTGTAGAGGGCACGGGGAATAAAGCAAGGCTGTGGGAGCATGCGGCACGTTCTGTGGGAGCTTGCCCGCAAGCGATCTCGCAGTTGGCACTGAACCAGAGCCGTGCCTGCGAAGCGAGGGCAGCAGGACCGTCAGCCGCCAGGGAGGGCGGTTGACGCGCCCCCAGGGACGGGTTCACGGCGTGTCCGGCTGTCCTCGCTTCGCCGGCGCGGCTCGGCGCGGCTCGGCTCGGCTCGGCTCGGCTCGGCTCGGCTCGGCTCGGCAATGCAAAGTTACACACAGTCAGCGTCGAAATCACACAAGACTCATCATGCCGCACTTCGCTTGATTCAGGTTGATGGCTGGGTTAATGTCCCAGCCCATGTTGTGACAAAGCGGAATGAAAGGATGCATTCCATGCTGTTGTTTTGTCTATCAAAATGACTGATAACCATCATCATCCACAACAATAATCACAAGAATAATCATCATGACTATATTGACCTCTGCATTTCATCGTCTGCGCGCCGCCATTTCAGCAATAATCCTGTGTGCCGTTGGGATTTCCTGCACGGCCGAGGCCCAGGAACCCATCAAGATCGCCTTCATCGACCCGCAATCCGGCACCTTCGCGGCCACCGGCGAGAGCGGCTACATGGTGCTGGATTTCGCGGCCGACTACTTCTTCAATGACAAGGGCGGCATCCTCGGTGGACGCAAATTCGAGATCATTGCGCTGGACAACAAGAACAGCGCCGCCGATTCCCAGATCCAGTTGCGCCGCGCCATCAGCGAGGGCATCCAGGTGGTGTTCTCCGGCAACGGCTCAGCAGTGGCAAGCGCACTGAGCACGGCAATCGACAGGCATAACCGCCGCAATCCGGACTCTCAGGTGCTGTTCATCAATTACGCTGCCGTGGATCCGATTCTTACCGGAGCTGACTGCAACTTCTGGCACTTCCGCTTCGACGCACACTCCGACATGAAGATGGAGGTGATGACTGATCACATCGCCCGCAACCCCGCCATCGACAAGGTCTACATCATTGGTCAGGACTATTCCTTCGGCAAGGCCGTGGGCGATGCCGCGATCAGCATGCTGGCAGCCAAGAGGCCCGACATCCAGATCGTCGGCAATGAACTGCACCCGATCGGTCAGGTGAAGGACTTCACGCCTTATATCACCAAGATCGTTTCCTCGGGGGCCAACGCCGTGATCACCGGCAACTGGGGTGCCGACATGGTGGCCCTCGGGCGCGGTATCATGGATGCCGGCCTTAACGTACCCATCTATACCTTCTACGCAGCCTATGACGGCATCACCGCCACCCTCGGCGAAGCGGCCAAGGGTCAGATTCGCCTGGTGCACAACGATCACGCCAATCCCATCCTCAGCGATGTACGCCGCGACTTCACCCGCGCCTACAAGGCGAAGAATCCGCACAAGGATGTGACACAGCCGCGTCTGGTCAATGCGTTGATGATGCTGGCTGCCGCGATGGAAAAGGCAGGTTCCACGCAGCCCTATGATGTCGCGCTGGCGATGGAGGATCTGCGCATCACCACTATGTCCGGCGAAGAGATCTGGATGCGCGCCGACGACCATCAGGTATTCCAGTCGCTGAACGTGTCTGTGCATACCAACGAAAACATCGAGTTCGACTCCGACAATTCCGGCTTCGGTTTGCTGACGGAGTTCGTCGTGCCGATGGAAGAGACGATCACCGCAAACAACAGCTGCCGGATGACACGCCCCCAACAGTAGTCAGCGAGAGTCAGTAGCCGAACCATGATTGAAGTCCTGATTTTCGCAACGCTGAATGGCCTGGTCACAGGCCTTCTGCTGTTCATGCTTGCCAGCGGCCTGACGCTCATCTTCAGCATGATGGGCGTGCTCAATTTCGCCCACGCCAGCTTCTACATGCTGGGCGCCTACTTCGCATACTCCATCAGTCTGTACACCGGGTTCTGGCCTGCGCTGATCATTGCGCCAATATTGGTAGGCCTGGTGGGAGCGCTGGTGGAGCGCTACGGCTTGCGACGGGTACACAAGTCGGGACACGTGGCGGAACTGATCTTCACGTTCGGGCTCGCCTTTCTCATCGAAGAAGCAGTGCAGTTCTTCTGGGGCCGCTCCACGATGAACTACCGCTCTCCCGATATTCTCAACTTTCCTCTCTTCACTCTCTTCGGACAGAATTTCCCGGCCTACAAGGCCTTCATGATCTTCATCTCCGTATCTATCTTCATCGGCCTCTACTACGTGCTGACGCGCACACGCATCGGCATCATCATTCAGGCGGCGATCACACACCCCAACACAGTGGCCAATCTGGGACACAATGTCCCTTTCATTTTCATGGCGGTGTTCGGTGCAGGTTCCGGATTGGCCGGACTTGCAGGTGTGATCGCCGGCCCCGTGTTGACCACGTTCCCCGGCATGGCCGTGGTGCTGGGCAGCATCGTGTTCGTGATTGTGGTGATTGGCGGGCTTGGTTCTCTCGGAGGCGCATTGGTCGCCTCGCTGTTGATCGGTTTACTGCAGTCTTACGCGATAGCCTCGAATCTTGGCATGCCGGATCTGCTCAACCTGCTGGGCGTTTCCTTCGCCAGCGATCATCCCCTGAATGACATCTGGCGCCTTACATTGCCGCAGATCGCGCCTATCCTGCCCTTCCTGCTACTGGTGCTGGTGCTGATCTTCCGACCCTCCGGCCTGTTCGGCAAGCGGGAGAGTTGAGCATGCTGCGCAAGTCAATTGTCTGGATTGTGTTCGCCATTGTCTTGCTGGTTCTTCCGCAGATATTCACTTCGATCTTTTCCATCTCCATCTTCACGCAAATGACCATCGCCATTGTCTTTGCGCTCAGCTACAACATGCTGCTGGGCCAGGGCGGCATGCTGTCGTTTGGTCACGCGGTTTATTTTGGCCTTGGTGGCTTCCTGGCCGTGCACGCGCTGATGATGATCGAGAATGAGGAGATGATGTTTTCGGTCACACTCATCCCACTGGTCGGTGGCTTGTTCGGGCTGATCGCTGCGCTGTTTATCGGCAGTTTCTCCACCCACAAGGCAGGAACCGTATTCGCCATGATCTCGTTGGGTATGGGCGAACTGATCGCGGCCTCGTCGCTGATTCTGGTGTCCTTCTTTGGTGGCGAAGCGGGTGTCAGCGGCGACCGCACCTACGGCCCGCCGTTTTTCGGTTACGACTTTGCGCAGGGTATTGAAGTCTACTATCTCGCCGCTGCATGGATGTTCGTCGCGACTCTGTGCATGTATTTGTTCACGCAAACTCCTGCCGGACGCATGGCGAACGCAGTGCGCGACAATCCGGAACGTGCGGAATTCATCGGCTATAGCGCGCGGCGCGTGCGCTTCATCTCCTTCGCCATGGCCGGATTCTTTGCGGGCATCGCGGGGGGATTGTTCGCCGTGAACTACGAAATTCTCACCGAGGAAAATCTCAATGCCGCCAGCTCCGGACGCGTGTTGCTGATGGCGTATATCGGCGGCCTCGGTTTCTTCATCGGGCCCATTGTGGGCGCAATCGTCCTCACCCTGATCAATTCGCTGCTGAGCAACTACACCACGTTGTGGATGCTCTATCTCGGCATTCTGTTCGTGCTGACGGTGATGTTTCTGCCGCGCGGACTGACCGGCTTCCTGATGATGCACCGCGTGCCCTGGCACCTTGGCAAGCTGCGGCTGCTGGCAGTGCCCTACACGCTGACGTCGATGCCGGGTGCGGTGTTCCTGCTCGGTCTGGTGGCAATGATCGAGATGAGCCACGCGTCGGGCAGCGAGTTTGTGTATCTCGGCATTGCGCTGAATCCGGATGGCTATGGAAGTTGGGCGTTTCTGCTCGCTGTGACAGGAGTGGCGTTCTACGTGCTGCGTCTCACGCTGCCGCGCTTGCGTGATGCGTGGTCGGAAGCAAACACGATTACCCGCAAACCTGACCACGCAGCAAAAGAAAGTGGAGGCCAATCATGAGCCTCCTGCAACTGCAGAATGTGAGCAAGAGTTTTGGCGAGACCGCGATCATCCGCGACGTCTCTCTCAGCATCGCACAGGGCGAGAAGCACGCGATCATCGGCCCCAACGGTGCAGGCAAGTCAACTCTATTCAATCTGATCAGTGGCCGTTACGGCGTGAGCTCGGGAAACATCCTGTTCAAAGGCAATCCCATTCACAATCTCAAGCCCTTTGAAATCGCCCGCATGGGGCTGGCGCGCAGTTTTCAGGTCACCAACATTTTTCCGTTGCTCAGTGTGTTCGAGAACATCCGCTGCGGCCTGCTATGGTCGATGGACTACCGATATTCATTCTGGAATCTGGTCAGTCGTCAGAAGGCATTGAACGCGAGAACCGAAGCCGTGCTGGAGGAAATCGGCCTGCATGATCGCCGCAACTTCCCCGCTGGCGAACTCGCCTACGCCGAGCAACGCGCACTCGAACTCGGCATCGCGATTGCCAGTGGCGCCGAGATGATTCTGCTCGACGAACCTGTCGCGGGCATGAGCCACAGCGAAGCAAAGAATGCAGTGGCACTGATCCGCAAGGTCACCGAAGGCAAGACGCTGGTGATGGTGGAACACGACATGAGCATCGTCTTCGATGTGGCAGACCGCATCACCGTGCTGGTGTACGGTGAAGTGATCGCGTCCGATGTGCCAGCGAAGATTCGCGGCAATCCGCGCGTGCAGGAAGCCTATCTGGGCGAAGTGGTCACCGGCGACGGAGTGGAGGCGACTCATGCTTGAAGTCTCCGACCTGAATGCCTGGTACGGCAAGAGTCACATCCTGCGCGGTGTGAACTTCCACGTGAAGGAAGGCGAGATCGTCAGCCTGCTCGGCCGCAACGGCGTCGGTCGCTCCACCACTGTGAAGACCATCATGGGCGAGGTGGAACCCAAGGGCTCCATCCTGTTCAAGGGCAAGCAGATCGCCGGGAAAAAGAGTTATGAAATCGCCCAGCTCGGCATCGGTTGCGTGCCCGAGAATCGCGACATATTCCCCGGCCTCACCGTGCGCCAGAACCTGTTGCTTGGCATGAAGAGCAGAAAGGGCTCATCACGCTGGAACATGGAAGAGATGTTCCGCATGTTCCCCAATCTCGGCGAGCGTGCTGATGTCCACGGCGGCGTCCTCAGTGGCGGCGAACAACAGATGCTGTGCATGTGCCGCACGCTCATGGGCGACCCGGAACTGATCATGATCGACGAACCCACCGAAGGCCTCGCGCCCAAGGTCGTGGAACAGGTCGGTCTGCTGCTGCAGGAGATCGCCAGCCGTGGCGTCTCCATTCTGCTCGTCGAGCAGAAACTCACCATTGCCATGCGCATCTCCCATCGTTTGTATGTGATGGGACATGGGCAGATCGTTTATGAAGGAACCCCGGCCAGTCTGCTGCAGGCAGATGAGGTGCGGCGGGAGTGGCTGGAGGTTTGAGCCACTCTTGATGAGCAGCTTGGCGCTCAAATATAGCCGTTATCGATTGAATGGGAATTATATTGCTCAATTTTAAGTATTAATGTTAAATTTGAGCAATATGCTACTCAATCATGACCATCCCATGTCACTTACCATACAGATTTTCCATACCGGCCAATGGCACGACGCCGCCGATCTGGAGCTCTCCTTCCCGGAGCGCGGGCGCACGGGCCCTGCTCGCCTGAGTTACCGGCAGGGCTATGCGCTTGAGTGGATGGAGTGTGACGATGAGCACGCGTGCAGCCTTACCCTGCCTGTCGAGTTGATGCTGACGCATGATCTCCCCCGCTGGTTCGGTTTTCTGGAGGACATCATGCCCTCCGGTGCAGCACGCCGTTACTGGGCGCAACGACTGGGCATTACAGACATCCCAGGTCCACAGCAGGATATTCAACTGTTGCGCCACGGTTGCATCGCTCCGGTGGGCAATCTGCGGATCAAGGAATCTCTGCCAACGCTGTCACCCAACAGCGTACTGCGCGGCATCCGCTTCAAGACCGTTGATGTTGTCGAGCGTGACACCGACTTCCTGGAATACGCACAACAGATGGGTGCCATCAGCGGGGGCGCTACCGGCGCTGGCGGAGAGGCACCCAAGTTTCTGCTGCGCTGCTCGCCACAGGATGAAGTCTGGATCGATACATTCCAGGATGATCCGCATTGCCTCGACAAACATTACCTTGTCAAATTCCCGCGCGGGCAGCGCACGCCGATCGACTGCGACATCCTGCGCGCCGAATATCATTACTACCATGAACTGCACGCGCTGGGCATGACGACGATTGATCTCACGCATATGCATCTGCACGAAGGCGCTCACTTTCCGTCCCTGTGGTTGCCGCGCTTCGATGTTACTGCTATCGATGACAAGTTGGTGCACTTCGGCCTGGAATCCATCGCGTCTCTTCTGAATGCGCCTCCTGGCGCTTTTCTGAATCACTTCGACACACTTCGCACTACAGTGAAACGTTTGTCCCGCTCGCACAGCATTGCCGGGCAGGGAGACACTTTCGACCACGCCGCCTTTGTCATCGAATGGGTGAAGCGGGATTTTCTGAACACTGCCTTTGGCAACTCCGACAATCACGCCCGCAATACAGCGTTGCTGAAGCAACCGGGCCGCATCTGGCTTTCTCCCATCTATGACTTCGCCCCGATGAAGGCCGACCCGGAGGGCGTGATTCGCACTCTGCAATGGGGCTCGCCCTTTGAGGAAGGCGGCAGATTCGACTGGCATGGCATCGCCGCTGCGCTCACAGATATGGTAGAGCCTGATCGTCTCATCAGCGAACTGAGTCTGCTGGCACGGCAACTCGTTGGCCTGCGCGAACGTCTGCAGCAACGCGGAGTCCCAGAACGCATATTGACGATGCCCGCCGTTGGCCTGGAGTATCTTGACCGCAACATTGACCGTTATATACATCAGTGGGGACTACCATGAAGCAACTGAGCGGTGAAGAACGCGAAGCCCTGCTCATTGATCTGCTGCGTGCCGTGCAGCGTGATGAAATGACCGAGGGACAATTACTCCGCACTCTGCGCAAGGACATTCTCGACATGAATCAGGACGAGTATGCGGCGCTGGTCAAGATCAGCCGCCGCACTCTGTCCGATATCGAGCGGGATGCGGGCAATCCATCGCTGCCCGTGTTGAAGCGCGTGTTCCGGCCACTCGGACTGGATATCGGGCTTTTGCCGCGCAGTGAGAGTGTTCTGGCAAGAATGTTGAAACAATAGGCACCTTCCACGCTGACGTCCATGTCCAGTCTTGAGAACCCCGCTGCACCTAAAACGTCGCTCTGACTTTCAGCAGAACCTGCGGCCCCGTGGTGGCGCAACTGTATTCGATCTCCCGCAGATTGCGGTCGCGAATGTGCCCGTTGTAACGCTTTCGTTCAAAGCATCTTTCGGAGTCCAATGCGTTGTTCACTTCCAGTCTGTAGGTGAAATTGCCGTATCCGACCTTTTCCACAAACGCAACAAGATCCGTTCTTACCTTGCCCATGCCATAGAACAATACATTGTCTATGTCATAGCGCACACGATTGCCACCTGTGCCTCCAACACCACCAATGCCATCCTGATAGTTCACGCCGTAGCTGAGATTCAATGACGAGACATCATGGCGGAAGCCGATACGAAAGCTGCCTCTGTCCATGGGAATGATCGTGCGTTTCTTCGCGATAAGTGGATCGTGGATGTAGGCGTCTTCCAGGTTCAACCCGACAGTGACGACGGCTCCGGGAAGATCAAGAAATCCAAGCCGAATGCTGGCATTCAGATACAGCCCGAATATCTTGCCGTCGCCCACGTTGCCATTGGTGCTCAGCAGCGTCTGGCTGTTCGGAGAGATATCGACCCTGCCGATGGAATTGTGAACGTCGTAGTAGAACAAGCGGGAGTTGAGCACGCCGCTGTCATTGGGAAGCCGGTAGTCGAGATTCAGGTTGTAGCGCCAGGTCTGCTCCTGTTCCAGCGAGGGATTCCCTGTCATGGTGTCCTGATCGTCATCCTGGGCATTCACGCTGGCGGAAAAATCCGCAAAACTCAATTGCGACACATCCTTCTCGGCGGAAACACGCAATTGAAAACTGCGGCTGATATCAAAACGGAAATCCAGCTTCGGCTTGATGAAATCGAATTCACGCGTCTTGTTGACATCTCCGGACTGTGCAATTTCCGACACTTCATACAACAGACTGCTTTCAAGTGACATACGGGAATTGATCTGCCAGTTGTGAACAGCAAAGCCTTCAAAACGCACTTCTTCCACTTCAGAGACCGCATTGGGAACGAATACCGGCGACAGACCACCGTGATCTGCAGAGGGCGGAGCCGAGGTTCTGGAGCCGAGCCGCAGCGCGGAGTTCTGAATGGTTTGCGCTCCTTCCAGACCAAGCTCAAGCGCATGGGTCTCATGAATGTTCCACGAATAGGACGTGCGGGCAATGCGCTCTCTGTATCGGCTGTCCGTGGCGATGAACAAATTCTTCGTCTCGGGCTGACCCAGGCCAGAAGACACATAACGCTCACGGATACTGTCGTTGTTTCTTTCGTTCACAATCAACAGCACCTTGTATCTGGCACCGTCGCTGAAAATGTGTTCATAGTCGCCGCCAATCTCCCAATTGTCTGCAGTGGCCGGCAGGTCTTCGCGTTCGATCAGAGTTTTCCGGGGAGAAGTTTTCAGATCCGTGATCGTTCGCAGCAGCGTGGCAGGAGGATTGCTCTCGCCGTAGAGCGCATTCAATGACACTCGATCAGCCAACGACAGCTGATAAACCAGATTGGAATTCAGTGAGTAGTTGGTCTGTTCTCTCTGACGATCGAATACACGGGTCTCGTTGAGCGTCCCATCGGCCAGCACGCTGAGCTCGGAGCTCTCCTGCCACTCATAGGCCGAGCTGACAGCGCCACTGATGAGGTATTGCAATTGTCCGGCTTGTCCGCTGTAGGACAATGATCCGACAGGATCCGTCGTGCCATCGTGATAGTAGGCCGCACCGGCCTCGACAGAAATGCTCGACGTAGCTTGTGTTTCCAGCAGGACGATATTGACGAGCTGACCGCTGTTGCGGACATCAAGGTCGCCCGAAGTTCCACGAATGATTTCGATGTGGCTGACCTGGCCCGCAGGAATGCGGTCGAGCTGCGCCCGCGTCTCATTGGCTTTGCCTGCCATGCGTTTGCCGTTGATCAGTATCTGGCTTTCAGCGCCAAGCCCGCGATTGTTATTATTATTCCCTGCACTGGGAACCTGATTGCCGTCGAGGGCCAGGGCGATTCCTGGAATGCGGTTCAGCATGTCATTGACAGAAACCGAGCCGAACTCCGAGAAATAGCTCGCCGGGTATGTCACGGAAGCATTGTCGTCGGAAGTATTCTGGGATAAACCAATGGCCGGAGAGAAGGCGAAGATCAGGCAGGTGATCGGTATGAATTTTTTCTTTGACAAAATTGTCCTCGCTTTCATTGTGTTTATTATGGAGGGGCAAATACACCTTGCAGCCTCTGATTTCATTTCCCACACAGGGTTTGCCAGAGGGAGCCATGATAGCCTGACACAGCATCATACCGTCTACCATATTACGCACGAAGTGTGGCGAGATCCGGAAATCCGGCTGTTCGAAATCGCTCAGTCTGAGCAGGAGTGAAAATCACTCAGACGGTGACGACCACCCGCAGGTGACCGACGTTGATCCCGACACGCCGCTGTTTTTCGCGAACAAGGAAACCTTCACTTGTCCCTGTCTCACCGCTTTGGTTTGCTTTGAACCATGTCCCACCTCCCGTTCGAATTTGTTTGCTACAATCCGGCCTCAACAGCCACCCGACATCCCGTTTCGCCGGTGCTCACTTTAGGATTTTCGACCAAGCAGGATCTTGAAATTCGATGACGTTATCTGTTCGCACCTTGGCCTGTCTGTGCCTTTTCTTGCTCCAGTTTGTCACCACGTCAGTCGCCAACGCCTGGGATGCCACATCTCACCGCCTCAGCATCTATGTGGCCTGGGAAACCCTTTCCCTGGACAATCGCAATGCGTTGCACCAGTTGCTGCAGCGGCACCCCCGCTTTCAAGAGGATTTTCTCGATCAGATGCCCGCGGCAATCATGCTGGCGACTGAAGAGGAGCAGGTGCGCTGGCTGCTCGGACAGGCCGCCATCTGGCCTGACATGGCTCGCGGTTTCCAGGGCGAGGATGCGATCCGTTACAACCGTCCCGACTGGCACTGGATCGACGGCGCCTGGGTGCGGGGCGGCGGAATCCAGGGCAACGTCTATGTGGGCACTGATGCCCACCCCACGATCGAAGGCTCTGCCACTCTCCCGAACATGGACGAGCGTGATGCGACCAATATTGTGCTGGCACTGGACTATAATCTGCAGCGGCTGACACACCCTCTGAGCTCGGCAGCACAACGAGCTGTCGCCCTGTGCTGGCTGCTGCATCTGGTCGGCGATATTCATCAACCACTTCACTCCGGTGCGTTGCTGTCGTCCAAACTGTTTACCTCTGGCGACCGTGGCGGAAATGGCATCGCCACACGGGGCGGATCGCTGCATGCCATCTGGGATGAGGCGCTGCGTTCGCAGCCCTTTGAGGACACTCTGCAACGCATGATCGCTACGGTGCGGCAAACCGACCTGAATGTCGTGAGTCTGGACTCGTCCGTCTGGTTGCAGGAAAGCCGCGAGATAATGCACGAGTTTGTCTATCCCGACGAGATCAAGGCGGCAGTACTGCGCAGCGAGCGCCGCAACACCCCCATGCCGGAATTCGCACTTGACGATGACTACATCGGGCGCATGAGCGCGCTTTCAGAGGATCGTGTGACACTGGCAGGCATACGTTTGTCGCTGCTTCTGCAGCGGGCAATGAGCAATTGACCGACGCCGCGCTCATCTGTCACCATCGCCAGCCATGAATCCGTTGATCCACAATCTCTTTGCAGCGTATTCCTTGTTTATACGAACTTATTGATACGAGCCCAGACAGCAGATCCATGACGCACTTCACCGCAGACTCCGACAACCTCGCCCGCTACCGCCGCATGGCCTGGATCACGCTCGCCGCCGTTTACTTTCTGATTCTGGTAGGCGCCAGTGTGCGCGCCTCAGGTGCGGGTATGGGCTGCCCGGACTGGCCGACCTGTTTTGGCAGTTGGATTCCACCCACCAGCGTGGAACAGTTGCCTGCCAACTATCAGGAAATCTATGCCGACATGGGCTATGCGGAAACCGAGTTCAATGTGGTCAAGACCTGGACCGAGTACCTCAATCGCCTCACAGGTGTCACCATCGGCTTTCTGATTTTGTTGACCGCCATCTATTCCTGGTCTGTACGGCAACATGACCGCGCGATCTTCATTGCCTCGGTGGCAGCCTTCCTGATGGTGGGGTTCCAGGGCTGGCTTGGCGCCCGCGTAGTGGCTTCCAATCTGCAACCGGGAATCATCACAGTGCACATGCTGATGGCGCTGGCCATCGTGGGTACATTGCTCTACGCGGTAGCTCGGGCGCGGCGCGGCATCATGATGGCGGAGTCCATCAGTGGCATTGATCGACGCTTCGGCAAGTGGCTGTACATCGTGCTGGGACTGACTGTGCTACAGGTAGCGATGGGAACGCAGGTGCGGGAAATGGTGGACTATCTTAATCACGTGCAGGGCGCGGAGCGTTCAGCCTGGGTTGAGGCGTTTCCGTGGTTCTTCTACGTGCACCGCAGCTTCTCTGCGGTCGTATTGTTCGCCAACCTGTGGCTGGCGTGGATGCTGGTGCAGTCAGCTGGCTGGCAACACACATTGACCCGCCTGACCTTGGCGATGCTGGCGGTGATTGTGATCGCCATTGCTTCCGGAGCCACACTCGGCCACCTTGGTATGCCGGCCTTCATTCAGCCGCTCCATCTGGTGGGAGCCTCGCTGCTGTTCGGGCTGCAGTTCCTGATCTGGATGAGCTACAGGCACGCACGCGAGGCTGAGAACACTGCGGGTGACTACGCCCTGAGCCGTTCGATCTCCTGACCCAGATGCCCGGAGCTATCGGTGACAATACGCTCCAGTATCTCGACTCGTTCCTTCAGATTGGCAATGGTCTGGTCGCGGGCAGCAAGCTCACTCTCCAGCAATTGTTTGGTGGTCTTGGTGTCCTTGCCGCCCGGGTAGATCTTTTGTCCCAATGAACCCTCGATCGGATAACCATGTCTGGCCTGTATCCAGACGGTGATCACCCAACCGATGATTCCGCATATCGCTATCCACACCACTCCTGTACTCATCTTGTAGTCCCCTTGTATCGGATTTTGCTGTTATTGAACTTCAGGGACTGAGCAAGATACGCGCCAGTCCTGAACTCTCTCCAACCTGTTGATTTTAATTCCATTTCAAAGCAACTCATGCAAACACGCCGTCAACAGTTCGCGCTTTTCGCCAGACTTTAGCAAAGAGCCTGCCCGGTAGCACTGCCCCTGACCCCATCTATCAGTCAGTGTGTCGGACCTTCTTCCACCTGCTCGAACAGCAGTGCCAGTTCGCCGGGGCCAAAGTTGTACTCGGTGGCACAGAACTCACAACTGATCTCGATGCCGCCCCGCTCCGCGATCAGGTTACCGATCTCCTGCCTGCCCAGCGCCGCCAGGGCACTGGCCGTGCGCTCTCGCGAGCAACTGCACTTGAAGATCAGATCCTTGGGCGTGAACAACCGCAACTCCTCCTGATGATAGAGACGATTCAGGATGTCCGCGTTGGGCAGGTTGAGCAGTTCCTCATCGGTGAGCGTGCGGGCCAGCGTGGAGAAATGACTCCAGTGGGACTCTCGCTCATCTTTGTCTTTCTGCAACTGTGCCGGCAGTTGTTGCAGCATCATGGCGGCAACCCCGTCACGGTCGGAGGCAAAGTAGAACTGCGAGGCCAGTTGTTCGGACTGCAGGAAGTACTGCTGCAGACACTCAGCCAGCGAATCCCCTTCAAGTGGAACGATGCCCTGATACGGCTCTCCCTTCCTGGTATCAATAGTGATCACCAATGTTCCCTCGCTCAGCAGATCGGAGAACTGCGTGCTGGTGGGAGTCTCGTCGTAGCGGGCGATACCGCGCAACTCACCTGCGCTGGTGCACTCCGCCATCATCAGCGCGACCTGGCCCTTGCTGCGTACCTGCAATACCAGTCTGCCATCAAATTTGATGGTGGTACTGAGCAGGACGCTCGCCGCCATGAACTGCCCCAAGAGTCGGGCCACCGGCTCCGGGTAGTATTTGCCGGAGACCGTATCCGCATAGCTCTTGCGAAGGCGGACGATCTCGCCGCGAATGTCGGTGTTGTCGAAAATAAACCGCTGACTGGTGTCATTGGCACTTTGTGGTTGCATGTGCTGATTCCTTGCTGAACCAAAATATGGGAGCGAGTTTGTTCGCGAAAGGCTTGGTGTCAGATTCATTCGCCTGCAAACAGGCTCTTGCAGAGGAATGCATCTATATCGCGATGAGACCGCGCGTATTGTACAACATTGGCCACCAGCCGCTGCCCGGCATTATTGTCGAGACTGAGGATGGACTCCGGATGAAATTGCACCGCCAGCAGCGGCAGAGCGCGATGTTCGACCGCCATGATCACACCATCTTCCGTGGTCGCTGTCACGCGCAGACAATCCGGTACCCGTAGAGCGTGCAGCGAGTGATAACGGCCCGCCGTGAACTTCGCAGGTACGTCTGTGAAAAGCGCGCTGCCATCATGCTGTACGGTGGAGGGCTTGCCATGCACAGGTACATCCAGTACGCCCAACTCTCCACCGCAGTATTCCACGATGCCCTGCAATCCGAGGCATACGCCAAACACAGACACCTGTTGCGCCTCACACAATGCCAGTGTCTCGCGCAAACCAAAGTCATCCGGGCGACCCGGTCCGGGCGAAAGAATGACAAGATCAAAGCGTTCACTCTGCAGGCGTTGACGTGCGAGTGCCGGGCGCAAGGTCTGCAGTTGCACTCCATGTTCGCGGAAGTAACTCGCGAGGTTGTGCACGAAGGAATCGCGGTGATCGACCATCAGTACCTTGAGATCTGCACCATCCACCAGAGGCACGCTCTCTTGCGAACCGCGCATGCTTGCCGTGCCGCGCACGGCTGCGAGCACAGCGCTGGCCTTCAAGCGCGTCTCCGTCTCCTCAGCCTCGGGATCGGAATCCATCAACAGCGTCGCGCCGACCCGCACCTGCGCGATGCCGTTCTTGATGCGCGCCGCCCGCAGCGTCAGTCCGGTGTTGAGATTGCCATCGAAACCGATGCAGCCGATGGCGCCGCCGTACCACAGTCGCGGGGATTTCTCGTGATCCTCGATGAACTGCATCGCCGACTGTTTCGGTGCTCCAGTAACGGTCACGGCCCATGTGTGACTGAGAAAACCGTCAAGCGCATCGTACTCCGGCAACAGCGTACCCTCGACATGATCAACGGTATGAATCAGTCGTGAGTACAACTCCACCTGGCGCCTTCCGATCACGCGCACACTGCCCGGCACGCATACGCGACTCTTGTCGTTGCGATCCACGTCCGTGCACATCGACAGCTCCGCCTCGTCCTTCTCGGAATTCAGCAATTCAAGAATCTGTCTGGCATCGCCGATCGCATCGACACCGCGGGCGATAGTGCCGGAAATCGGACACGTCTCGATGCGGCGACCACGCACGCGCACATACATCTCTGGCGAAGCGGCCAGCAGGTATTCCTGTTCGCCGAGATTCATCAACGCGCCGTAGGGCGCCGGATTGTTTTTCTGCAGGCGCGTGAATACTTCCGATGGTTTGTCCTTGCAGGGTTCATGGAAGACCTGACCCGGCACAACCTCGAACAGATCACCACGCCGGAAATATTCCTTCGCGCGGCGCACTATGTCCGCGTACTCGCCTTGACTGTGATCGCTTTGCCGCGGAGCATGCAACGCAGGCGTGAATTCCACGCTCAAACCTGTGCGCCGGAATCCGCCAGTCGTTTCCAGACACGTCTCGAGTGACATTTCACTTTCGGACGTTGTTCGGCGACACACAAATTCGTAGCGGTAAATGCTCACGGTTTCCGTGTGATGATCTGCCACGAGAATTTCGTCCGGCAGGTACAACACCATATCCCGCGTCGCAGAGTCGCGATTCTGCTTCTTCACCACGCTCTCGAACTGAAACGCAAGATCGTAGGCGAATGCGCCGTAGAGGCCGAGATGCGCATCGCGCTCGCTGCCAAAATGCTGCACGAGTGCACGCAGCACCGAGAATACACTTGGCTGACGACTGCGTGACTCCTCCGAAAACTCCTGCGGTGCGGCGATGATCTGTGCTGTCAACCGGGAACTTTCCCTGGTCAGATTCGCAAGCGCCGATTCACCACGTAGCGCCCGCTCCATTTCCGGCAAGAGAATCTCGCCGCGCACGTTCAGCGCTTCCATTACCACTATGCGATCCCGCGCCGTGATCACCAGCGGCGGATTGACGAACCCGATATCCCAGCGCGTATAACGGCCGGGAAATTCGAACGAGGAACTGAGCAGCACTCCGCGCTGGGTGTCGAGCTGCGTGCGCAGTTGTGCAATCGCGTGTGGGTAGTGACAGCGCTGGATGGAGCGCTGCACACGCACACCACCGGTAGTGATGTAATGCAGTTGCTCCAGCACGCGGCTGTCGGCCGAATGGTTCTGGTGTCTTTCATTCGCTGGGGTCATGGTCGAGTCCTCATTGCTCCCGGTGGTTTTCCCTGGGGCATGGCCTCCGGGATCGGGCGGACTCGTCTGGCGTTGTTGCAGAGCTATGGGGATATTGCTTTCGCTCTGCTCTTGCACATCACACCGGGCCGCCGGATTCCAGGGCGGCCACAGGTTTTCGTCAGAAATACCCTTGCTGGCAACCCGAAGATGCGGGCCACCAATAAAACGATGGATTCACCGTTTTATTATTCACTGTTGTGTGTCGAGGGGTTTTCATGGGCGGCGATGATGGCTGCGGCGGATTGCGTTGTCAAGGATCAAACAAACTGCGAATAAATGATTAAACGGATCGTTGGAGTTGGACAATTCGGCTGAATCTGTCTACTTTCCTGTCCCGACATCAATCCGTCTGGCCATTATTGCAATGAAATCACTGACACTCTTCATATCTCTGAGCCTGGCTCTGCTGCTGACCCCTCTGCATGTTCAGGGCGCGGAAACAGGGTGGACTACCCCTCGCACCGAACACGGCCATCCGGATCTGCAGGGTCTGTGGGGCAACCGCACACAGACACCGATGGAGCGTCCTGAAGCTCTTGGCGAACAGCGCACCTACACCGAAGAGGAAGCTCACGAACTTGAAGAGTCTCTGATCGACACCCAGGCCAGCAGGCCCACCGTTATCGATCCGGATCGTGAGGCACCACCGGTCGGAGAGCGCATCGGCAACGAAGCCGAAGTGGACTACTCGGATGTCGGCATGGGTGTCACCCGCATCAATGGCGAGTACCGCACATCGCTGGTAGTCGATCCACCCAACGGACGTTTTCCCTTCGTTGAAGGCGGACGCCAGAAAGACATCTACGGTCAGTGGCGTGCCCAGGGCTTCAACGAATTCGATGGCCCGGAGATTCGGCCTGCCGGTGAGCGCTGCCTCTCCGCCATCGGCACCATGCCCCCGATGGTATTGCTGCCCTACAACTCCAACGCGCAGATCGTGCAGAACAAGGACTACGTGATGATCATGGGGGAAATGGTGCATGACGCCCGCATCATCCGCCTGAACAGCGAACACCAGCCCGACCACATGAAATACTGGTTCGGCGACTCCATCGGCCATTGGGAAAGCGACACCCTCGTGGTGCACACGAAGAACTTCCGGCCGGAAATTTCCAACTTTCGCGTGGTGTCCTCAGAGTTGCTGGAAGTGAGCGAACGCTTCACCATCGTCAGCGACGACCGGATCTTTTACACCTATACAGTCACCGACCCCAATATCTACACCCAGCCTTACACTGTGGAGATGAACCTGTACCGGTTGCCGCCGGACGAACTGATGTACGAATTCGCCTGCCACGAAGGCAACTATTCCATGGAAATCATTCTGCGCGGTGCCCGCCAACAGGAGCACGACGCGCGCCTTCTGGAGCAAGCACAATGATGCACAACGCGTTGAGTCTCTCCATTGCGTTATCCATATTCGCACTGACGGCTGCTGCCAACGGCGCCGAAACCGGCGAGCAGTGGCAAGTTCCCCGCACCGAGCATGGCCACCCGAACCTGCAGGGCTTCTGGCACAACACCACGCAAACCCCTATTGAACGTCCGGTGGAGCTGGGTGAGCAACGCGCCTACACCGAAGCCGAGGTACAGGCTCTGGAAGAAGCCGCGCGCGAATTCGAACGCCAGAAGGCCGAGCCCCTGGAAGGAGATCGCGAACCCCCTCCCCTGGGCGGCGCCATCGGCCAGGAAGCCGATATCAATTTCAGCGATGTCTTCGTCAATGTGCTCAGGGTAAAAGGAGAATACCGCACCTCGATGATCGTTGACCCACCCAATGGCCGCTTTCCCTTTCGTGAAAATGGTCGCAGGCAGGATATTTATGGCCAATACAGCGCCCGAGGTCTGGATGCCTCCGATGGCCCCGAAGGACGCACTGCGGGCGATCGCTGCTTGTCACGCGGTATTCCGCCGATGACTGTGACTCCCTACAACAACAATTTCCAGATCGTGCAGAACAAGGACTACGTCATGATCATGGGCGAGATGGTGCACGATGCGCGCATCATCCGCCTCAACAAGGAACATCATCCGGGCGACGTGAAGACCTGGATGGGGGATGCCGTGGGGTACTGGGAGGGAGACACACTCATCGTGCACAGCAAGAATTTCCGACCGGAGATTTCTCACTTTCGCCTGATCTCCACCGATCAACTGGAGTTGACCGAGCGCTTCGAGATCGTGGGCGAGAACGAGATTTTCTACTCCGTCACCGTGACAGATCCACAGGTGTACACCCAGCCCTTCACTGAAGAGCTCACTCTGATGCGCAAGGTACCGGGCGAGCTGATCTACGAATACTCCTGCCACGAGGGCAACTACGGGCTCGAAGGCATCCTGGCCGGGGCGCGTCGGGTGGAGTGGGATGCCCGATCAAGGGGTCAGGTTCCTTGATCTGTGTGATAGTATGCGCCGCAACCGCAATACTCACACAATAAAATGCTGCGACGAGCGTTTGCTCAACCGCCATCACATGGATTCACGATGTCGATCGATTACAGGAATGCGCTGTACTGTGCCCTTCTCCTTGTTGTTCCCTGCTCAATCAATGCCCAGCCCTTCGATACGGGCTCAAAGTCACTCTCTCGGATTGCTCAGTCAGAAGTGTCCATCGAACTTGATGGCAACCTGACAGAAGCCATCTGGCGTCAGGTCACTCCTTTTGACGATATGCTCGTCATCCGTCCTGACACGCTCGCGGGCACCTCGTTGAATACCACTGTGTCCATCTTCTACACCGAGCGCGGCATCTATGTCGGCGTCGACAATCAACAGCCACCGCAAACCAGAGTTGCCCGGATGAGTTCACGGGACAGGGATCTGGAGCGCGATGCGTTTGTGTTTGCTATCGATCCATCCGGCACAGGTCTGTACGGCTACCTCATGCAGATCAATCTGGGCGACACGCTGAACGATGGCACCATACTGCCGGAACGGCAGATCAACCTGCAATGGGATGGCCCCTGGAACGCGCGCACCGCTGAGACTGATCAGGGCTGGTCCGCCGAAATTTTCATTCCCTGGTCCATGATGAGCCTGCCGGAGGGAGGCGGTGATCGCACCATTGGCATTTATGCAGAGCGCCGCATCGCCCACTTGAATGAAACCTGGTCCTTTCCGCCGTTGCCGGAGACATCGACAGAATTTCTTTCTGCATTCACCAAGGTCGCACTGCGCGATGTGACACCCAGCGGCCAACTGACGTGGTATCCCTTCGTCGCCAGCAATTTCGACAACATCCGCAATGAGAAGGAGTCCCGCGTGGGTGCAGATGTGTACTGGCGCCCCTCATCGAACATGCAGCTTTCGGCGACATTGAATCCCGATTTCGGTTCCGTCGAATCCGACGATGTGATTGTCAATCTGGACGCTTTCGAAACGTATTACGCCGAGAAACGCGCCTTCTTCCTGGAGGGACAGGAGATCTTCATCACCTCGCCCAGAGCAGGAGACGACGGCGGACCCAGCAACGCCGGTCCTCGCAGCACAGGATCACGGGGACAGCCGACTACGATGTTGAACACGCGGCGCATCGGTGCATCACCTGACTACCTCATTCCTGCCGGTGTCACCGTGAATCCGGTGGACGTCGGTCGCCCTGCAGACCTGATGGCCGCGTTCAAGCTCACCGGACAATCGGGAAACCTGCGCTACGGTACGCTCGTGGCGACCGAAGACGACAGCCTGCTGCGCGGTAGAGATGCGGCCAACAATGCCGTACGGATCAAAGCGGAAGGCCGCGATTTTCTGGTCGGCCGTTTGTTGTACGAAGACACCAGTGCGGGAGGTCGCCGTGCCCTTGGCTGGATGACGACGCAACTCACCGGTGGCGCCAGCGATGCCACCGTGAACGGCGTTGATCTGCACTACTTCTCCCCGGATGCCCGTTGGCTGCTGGACACACAATTTCTGCACAGCGATGTCGCCAGCACGTCCGGTACAGGGATGTTCTTCGATGCGAGTTTCCTGCCCGCACGGGGAACCCAGCACCGTTTCGGCGGAGAGTTTCTGGGCAAGGACCTGGACATCGATGACTTCGGTTTCTGGCGTCGTTCCGACAGTTTCGGCCTGGAATACCAATACAAGGTGACCGACTCCAACTTGAGCCATGTGCGCAGCAAAACCCGCAGCCTGACGTTCCGTTATTACTGGAACGAAGCCGGAGAAGCGATTCGCGCCGGTATCTACACAGATCAGGACTGGGTGCTGAACAACAATCAGAGTGTCGGCGTCAGCTTCAATTATTTCCCGGCCCGCGTGGAAGATCAGCTCAGCCGTGGCAACGGCACCTTCAAGACCACGGAACGCTGGGACGGTCGACTGGCGTGGAGCAGTGACAAGGCGCAGCCACTCAGCATCAATGTGGGCATGAACCTGCAGCAGGAAAACATGGGCGAGCGACGCTTGACGGCCGCCTTGGGAATCAACTGGCGCCCCATCGACGTCTTCTCTGTGCAACTGGATGTCGAACGCATTGATCGCGAAGCGTGGTATGTCCATCGTGGCGGCAACCGCATCAACAGTTATGAGACAAAGGAATGGGCGCCCAAACTCGGCGTGGAATATTTCCTGAGTGCAAAACAACAGTTCAGAGTGTCGATGCAATGGGCGGGCATTGATGCGTCCGAGGATCGTTTCTACACCATCGACCAGAATCGCACGGACTTCCTGACCATGATTTCCAAACCCACAGCGCAGTCGGAGGACTTCATCATCAGCCGCATGAGCTTCCAGGCGCGCTATCGCTGGGAGCTGGCGCCGCTCTCGGATCTGTTCATCGTCTATACCAGGGGCAGCAACCTCCCGCGCAACACCCTGGATGATACCGTAGGGCTGTTTCGCAGCGCCTGGACCGACAAGATTGTGGACACCTGGGCGATCAAGCTGCGCTATCGACTGGATCGGTGATGGGATCAATGGATCAAGGGTCAGGTTCCTTGCTCCTGCCCCCTTGATCCTTGTTGATCCCTCCCAAAAAATTCTTAAATAAGAATGCTTCGCATTTGCGTTTTAAGAAAAGCCCCTTTATCATACCCATCAGATTGTGCTGCGGCAGTTTGCCGCAGTCGCTCTCGCAGGCACTGATTCCAATGCCAAAGCGACACTGAAGGACGTATCTGCCATGACCGATGCTACACGAGGCCCAGGGTTGACCGGTCCAGCCCGCCCCGACGAAGTCAGCAGTTCAACCCTGCTGGGCTCCAAAGGCGAACTGACGATCATCCATAACGGAGAACGCTATACCCTGCGGATTACCGCAAACAAGAAACTGATATTGACCAAGTAAGTTACCAACAGATTCATCGAGTCCAGCCAGCCACTGAGCGCTGCTGCCTGTCCAGGTGACAGCCAGCTTCCAGGCAGCAAGCCAGACTCTCCCTTGTCTCAGGAGAGCCCAATGCAAGCTGCCATACCCCACACCGCACCATTCCCCATTCAGCGCCTCGTGCTCGGCATTGTCTGCTGTGTACTGGCAAATGCGACCCATGCTGCTGATTCCGAGCGCAACATCGAGGAAGTCATCGTCACTGCAACCTTGCTGCCACGCTCTCTGGAGGACATCGCAGGCACTGTGTCCGTCATCAGTGCAGCGGACATCGAGCGCCAACTCGCCGATGATCTGAACGACATCACCCGCTTCCAGCCCGGCCTGTCGATGGACACGGCCAGTCGTGGCGGCAATCAGGGCTTTGTGATCCGTGGCATTGGCGGCAACCGCGTGTTGACTGTGATCGATGGCATCCGCAGCAGCGACATCTACGCAGCCGGACCCGCTTCCTACGGCAAGGATGCATTTGAAGTGGATGATCTGCGCGCGGTGGAAATCATCCGTGGCCCAGCCTCTGTACTCTACGGTGCGGATGCGATGGGCGGCGCAGTGATCCTGCGCAGCAAGGACCCCCGGGACTATCTTGATGAAGGTGAGAGCTCTGCTTTCTCGCTGCGCAGCTCCGCCAACAGCGTCAATGATCACTACAAGGCTGGTTTGAGCTATGTCTTCCAGCAGGGCAACTTCGGTTCGGTGGTGCAGTACACGCGCCGACAGTTCGGTGAAAGCGAGATCAATGGCCCGGGCAAATTGAACCCCCAGGACGGAAAGTTTGACAACTGGATGGTCAAGGGCGTGTGGACTCCGAACGCAGCACATCAACTGCGGCTGACTGTTGACTCCTCTGACGAGTTGATCGATACCCGGATGGACTCGGAGCTGACCGCCTCCGTGAAACGCTCCGAAGGCAGCGACGAGACCAATCGTCTGCGCAGCAGCCTCGCGCACACCTGGACTCTGGATGTGGCCTTTGCCGACACCATGGAAACCCAGTTGCACTGGCAGCGCACCGACGCCGAACAGTACAGCGAACAACTGCTGACCAGTTACGCCTTCGTCAACCGAGCGAACCCGGCCTCCTTCAGCGGCACACCTGCAGAGCGTTTCAGCGATTTCGAATTCAATCAGGAAACCAGCAACGCGGGCATTCTGCTCTCGAAGACACTGGACACTGGCAGCGCACAGCACGCGATGATCTACGGTTTCAAAGTTGATCGAACCGAAACAGAACGTCCACGCCACCGCTGCGACACACAGATATCGACAGGCGCGGTGAGCTGCAATATTCCAAGCTATCCGATGGCACCACCGGAAGTGTTTCCGAACAAGACCTTCCCGGACACCACGACGACACGAGCGGGGCTGTACTGGCAGGACGAGGTCACACTGGGTGCCAGCGGTTTCACCGTGATTCCGGGCGTGCGCTACGAACATTACGAGATGAATCCGCACAAGGACGCGCTGCTCAATGGCGGCGGTGACATCAGCAACTTCGGTGGTTTTGACGTCGTGGACGTTGAAGAGGAGCAGGTCTCTCTCAATCTTGGCGTGATCTACGATCTCAACGACACGACGTCTTTTTTTGCGCAATACGCTGAAGGTTACCGGCCGCCCAACTTCGATGAATCCAATCAGGCGTTCGTCAATCTGGGACATGGCTACGCAACAGTACCCAATCCGGATCTGGAGCCGGAGTTCAGTCGCGGGATCGAAGCGGGCATCCGTGCGAACTTTGCGCGCACGAGTCTGAGTCTCGCTGTTTACGACAACGCCTATGACAATTTCATCGAGAGCCAGACCATCGGCACAGTGAACGGCATCAGCCTGTTTCAGGACACCAATATCGGTGAGGCGCGCATCTATGGCACGGAAGCGACTGGCCTGTGGCGCGCCACGGACAACTGGCAACTGCGCACTTCCATCGCGTGGTCGCGGGGCAAGGACGAGAATGCCAATCGCCCCTTGAATTCTGTCGATCCACTCACGGGTGTGTTCAGTGCACGCTACGACGACAGCAGCGGACGCTGGGGCGTGGAGACATTGCTGACTCTGGTGGACGAGCAGGACCGGGTGTCAGCTCCGGATCGCGTCACAGGAGAAAGCTACAGCCTCGTGGATCTGATCGGTAGCTATCAACTGACCGAAGGCGCCTCTGTGCGAGTGGGCATCTTCAACCTGTTCGACGAGAAGTATGCACGCTGGGGCAGCATCAAGGGTCTTGCCGCGACCGATGCCAACAACATTGCGAAGGCGCAGGCGCCTGGTACAAATTTCCGGGTGGGAGTGAATTATGAATTCTGATTTTTCACGTTTTGAACCTTATGTTCCTGAAACACCACTATCAACAGCCAATTCCAAGCGCAAGCGCGGCGATGGAAGAATCATGAAGAACCTGTTTACACCTGTATTGATGGCATTGAGTCTCGCATGGTCAATGTCCACAAGCGCGCAGGAAACCAACGAATTTGGTGTGCTGGTGATGGCCCACGGCGGTTCGCCGGAATGGAATCAGGGCGTGCTCGACACCGTCGCACCACTGGCCGGGGATCACACTCTGGAAGTGGCCTTCGGCATGGCCGATGCTGTCTCTCTGCAGGAAGCTGTAGCGCGCCTTGAAGATCGTGGCGCCAGCAGGATTGCAGTGGTGCGTCTGTTCATCAGCGGCGAGAGCTGGTATGAGCGCACCGAGCAGATTCTGGGCATGCGTGAAGGTGCACCGGCACGCGATGCAGAAGGTCACGCGGAGCATATGACAGCGGCAGACTCCCATGCTGGTCACACCATGCCCACAGTTGCCGACAAAGGCTCTGCCACGGCGGTGATGGATCACAGCATGGAATTCTGGCAGATCGATACCGATGCCAGTTTCGCATTGAGCAAGCCGGGACTGGCAGAAGCACAGGAGATGGGCGAGGTACTGTTGGCCCGTGCCTCGGCACTGAGTCGGAACGCTGCCCAGGAAGATGTGCTGATCCTCGCGCACGGCCCGGGTGACGATGCCGAGAACGAACGCTGGCTTGTCTACATTGATGCGCGCGCGGAAGTGATTCGTGCTGCTCATCAATTCCGCAGCGTGAAGGTTGCTACCTTGCGTGAAGACTGGGAAGAAAAACGCGCGGCTGCCGAGCAGGAAGTGCGTGCGTTCGTTGCCAACTCAGTTGCCACCAGTGGCACCGCCATTGTGATTCCCTATCGCGTACACAGTTTCGGCCCCTACGCCGATGTGTTGGAAGGCCTCCACTATGTGGCCGACGAGAAGGGCCTGATTCCCCATGAAGGAGTCACGCGCTGGATCGCCGCACAGATCAAGGAGCTGCACGCAAAACTGTAGACCTGATCTCCCTCCAGGAGCCTGCGGCCGGGCAGGCTCCTTCCCCCCTCCAGCAAGAACTCTGTTCCGTTCTTCTCTTCAATACGTTCACTCCCCGCCGCACCGGCCTGCTGTGGGAACGAGCAAGCTCGCTGCTGAAATTGCATCACGCACCCTCTGTGGCCTACCGAACGGAAGTAGCCTCCCAATCTGCTAACTTGTGTAACAGCAAGTGAACCGCTCCAGACAATCACTGCATGCTGTTACTCACACCCAAAGAGGCTTACGTATGAAAATTTCAAAAATGATGAAAGCACCTGGAATCCTGTCAATGACAGTCCTGCTGGCAACCGCCGGTATCCAGGCTCCCGCCATGGCAGACATCATCAGCACTTCAGACCTTGCAATGGCGGCAGAGCTGCAGATGCAGCGTGATGATGTGCGCTCCTTGATGGCGCGTGATGATGTGCGCAGTGCGATGCTTGCATACGGTGTGAACCCTGCCGATATCGATGCCCGAATCAACAGTCTGACCGAAAGCGAACTGCTGCAGATACAGAACCAGATGGCGCAGCTTCCTGCCGGTGGCAACGTCGTGGGCATAGTGGTTGGCGTCATCCTGATCTTCGTACTGCTGGATCTGCTCGGCGCGACTGACGTGTTCCCAAGGATCTGATGTTTTGCAGGTGTTTGATCGAGACTCCCGGCGACCCAGGCTCTCAGTAATGTGTAGAAAACTGCTGATCGGTCTTGCTGTCACACTCATGTTGAACGCCTGCGCTTCCGCTCCACAGTCTGCTGCCTTGCGGCAGCAGACCCCCGAATCTCTTTTTGCACCTGTCTTATTGAGTCAGGTGCCTTTTTTTGCTCAGGAATTGTATCAATGCGGCCCCGCTGCACTGGCGACGATGCTGGTGACAACTGGTATTGAAGTCACTCCCGAACAACTCGTACCTCTTGTCTATGTTCCAGAACGCGAAGGCTCCTTTCAGATTGAGATGGTCGCGACCACTCGCAGCCATGGCCGCCTCGCATACAAAATCACTCCCAATCTCGAAACTCTGCTGAGTGAAGTCGCAGCTGGCCATCCCGTATTGGTGCTGCAAAACCTGAGCTTGCAGTGGTATCCAAAATGGCATTTCGCAGTAGTCAAAGGATTTGATCTGTCACGCCGCAAGTTGATTCTCAACTCCGGCCTAGTCGAGAATTACGAAGTGTCCATTGCCACTTTCGAGCGCACGTGGGCACGCGCTGATTATTGGGGAGTGCTGGCACTGGAACCCGGTGTAATGCCCGCCGTTGCTGAACCCACAGCATATTTCAGTGCGCTGGCAGCAATGGAGATAACCAATCCCTCAACAGTAATCAGTCAGGGCTATGCCAGCGGTCTGGAAACATGGCCAACGGATCGCAACCTGCTGATGGGGTACGGAAATCTGCTGTACACCAACAAATCTCCGGCGGCGGCTGCAGAGCAATACAGCAAGGTCATTGCCCACCACCCCGAGTATGCGCCAGCTCACAACAATCTCGCCAATATTCTATTTGCGCTGGACCAGCGTGAGCAGGCGCTCGTTCACGCACAGCGAGCAGTCATGCTTGGCGGGGAATACATCGACAGTTATCGCGCCACGTTGCACATGATAGATCCCGCCGCGATCTGATCTCGGAAAAGCCTCTCTCATTCTCCTTGCCGCCTTGGTGCGCTAGCAGACGGTCGCCTGTTACGCATATACGGATACTCCCCCACAAGCAATATGCTCTTCCTCGCGAAGCCCATACCGCCACCTCCAATCGTTCGCCGTTCTATCAATGAACATCACATGAGAGTAATTTCAAATGGCTACACAAATCGAGCAAGATCTGCGCATACAGAAACTTTACATCCTTGGCACTGGTTCAATGGCAAACGCCAATGAAATGGCCGGATACAATGCTTCGACAATCCCGGGCAGCAGTTTCATATCGATCGAAGCGACGGTGGACAACTACCTGGGCCAACTCGTGGCCGCGCAAGGGGTCGTGATGACCATTCAAGACATCGCCAGAAATGGTTTCGGTGTCACTCTTACCACCACACAGGCCCAAGGCTACCTGGGAGAGTTCATTGCAGCTGGTATTGATTCCGGCTCCAAGCTGCTGAATTTCCTGAGCACACTGAAAGGGGTGATCGGCGATACTCTGGACAACCGCGCAGAAGCTGCCTCGAATTTCCTTGCAAAATTGAGTGCAGACGGCAATAGCTCTCACTTCACCGGACTGGGCATGACCACTGCCGTGACAAATCTGTTGCAGAACATTGACAACACCAACGCCAGCTTTGCCAATGCGACTACCGGATTCAATGCGCTGTCTACGAACCTTTCCTTCACAGGCATCACAGGAACAGTGAGCGGCTATCTCTCCGGAGCCACCGTGTTTGCAGATGCCAACCGTGACGGCATGTTCAACACAGGCGAGTGGTCAAGCACCACCACTGCGAATGGCACTCTTTTAATGCCCAACATTGTTGCTGCAGGCAAGATCATTGTCTACGGGGGCACCGATCTGATGACAGGCAATCCCTTCCAGGGATTGCTCAGCGCCACCGCTGGCTCGACAGTGGTCAATCCACTGACCACGTTGGTCGAATCGATGGTCAACAGTGGTCAGACCGTGAACGAAGCCACCACCGCGATCAAGGGCGCACTGGGTCTGCCAACCAATATCAATCTGTTGTCTTACAACCCGTTGGCAGTCCTCGCCAGCAGCACGGCGACCCCCACAGAAAAAGCGGTCGCCCTTTCCGTACAGGCGACATCGCAGCAGATCAGCAACATCATCACTCATACCGCTTCCGTGATTGACAATGCCACCCCGGGCGCAACGCTGCAGAGCGCGGCGGCCGCTGTTACCCTTGCTCTGGCGCAAGCGGTCACCATTGCTGCTGCAAGCGCTACCGGCACTATCGATCTGGCTAATGTCACCACATTGGCCAGAATCATTCAGGAGTCAATGACTGCGACTGGCTCTACCCTGACACCTGCACAGGTCGCTCAGATCGCGCAGATAACGGCAGGCAGCAACACTGCCGCCGATGCTGCAACGAATATTACCCAACTCGCCCAGGCCGCAGACGTTGCACAGGGCAGCGCTACCAATGCGCTCATCGCCGGGGCTACAAGTGGAAACTTCGACAGCGCCGTCACTGGCTTCACTGGCTCGGCCCTGACGACGGCGAACTACAACGTCACTGTGGGTGAAATTGCTCCAGGCGTGGCGACTCCACCGACGGCAAGTCAGATTGCCGCTGATGAGGCTGCGGCAGCCGCTGCATCAGCGGCAGCATCAGCGGCACGGGCAGCCCCCACCGCCACACTGTCCTACTCAACCAATGGTGGCATCACTTCAGCAACAACGGCATCGGTCAAGGATGCCGACACGCTGACCATCATCGCCACCTTCAACAAACCTGTCAGCGACAATACACCGACGATCCTCATCAACAATGGCATCCTGTCGGTTGCTACAGCGATGACCAAGATCGACAGCACTCATTACTCCTACACCCTGGATGTCCCGGCGGGAGACTTTGCTGCGGCGACAGTCACTATTGATGGCGCACGTGATGGCTCCAGCAGAACCATCTCTGCCACACCGACCAATGCGGTGTTTACTGTAGACAACACTGCTCCTGCGGCGCCCACTGCGGTCACAGTCACTCCGATCGGTGGCACAGTGGTGGCGAATACATTGAACACCACCAATACCAATGTGACTGCGACCGCTACGATTGCAGCCGCTGAAGCTACAGGTGGCACCGCCGTGCTGAAAGTCGGCGCTACCACCATTGCGACTGACGCCACAATCCTGGCCGGGGATACCAGCGTGACCTTCAGCCTTGGCACAGCAACCACTTCAGCATTGCAGACGGCGGTAGCGGCTGGCGGCATCGTCACGGTTACCCTGATTGATGCTGCAGGAAACACATCTGTCAGCTCAGTCGCCAATCCGACTCTGACAGTGGCGTACACAGCACCGTCGGCCCCCACAGACGTTGTATTGACGCCTGTTGGCGGAACAGTTGTCTCCAACTCACTGAACAACACCAACACCAACCTTACGGCTGTCGCGACGATTGTAGCCGGACAGGCCACGGGTGGCAGTGCCGTGCTGAAGATTGGCGACACCATCATCGCGACCGATACCACGATTCTGATAGCCGATACCACTGTCGAGTTTGATCTTAGCCCCGCTGACAACGCTGCACTGCAAGCGGCTGTAGCAGCAGGTGGCGTTGCGACGGTGACTCTGATTGACGTGAATGGCAATGCAACTGTGAGTGCTCTCGACAATCCCACGCTTGCAGTCGACTACGTCGCCGCCTTCATTGATTTGACTACAGCTGTGGACAACTTGAGCGGCAGCATCAGCAATGATGTTTTCTCTGGAACACATGGTGATGGCGGTCTCAACACTTTCAATATCGGCGACATACTCGATGGATTGGATGGCACAGATACTCTGAAAATCACTACTGGCGCCATGGCCAGCACTCCCTCCGATCTTCTGTGGACTTCCACAACGAACTTCGAAAAGGTGGTGTTGCAATCACTGGGTAACGGTGCTCAGTCCTTTACTTCCGGGCCGAACTTCGAGGCAGCGTTTGCTGACAATGGAGTTGATCTTGAGGTAGAGACTCTGCTCGGCGCGATTGATGTGACCATGACCGGTTTTACCGGCACAGCGCAGATCAAGACAACGACCATTGGTGCCGGTGCGCACACTATTGTCACAGGCACAGGCGCTGCCACAGTCGAAGCGACGGGTCTCAGTGCTGGCGCGCAAACGATCAACGGTGTTGGCCTCACCACCGTTGATGCCATCATCAACGGCGGTGGCGATCAAGTGATTGGTACGACACTCGGCGGTAATCTCGTCACAGTGAACGCCACGATCCTCGGCGCAGGCAGCCAGACGATTCAGAGCACCAGCGACGAAAATGTCACCATCGTGGCTGAAGCTGCCTCGGGCGATCAGACCATCACGACAGCGGGCGGCAATGACAAGGTCACTACGATTGGTGCAGCCGGCAAGGACGGCACCATCAGCACCGGTGCCGGGGACGACATCATTGTCGCTGGCCTGTCAACGGATCTGATCACCGGCGGCACTGGTTCGGACACCATGACCGGCGGAGGTGGCGTGGACACCTTCGCGTTTGGTGTCGATGGCTCATTGATTGGTACGGCGATGGACATCATCACCGACTTCAATACTGCGGGCGCTGATATCCTGAGTTTCGGTGGAACCGCAGTATTGCTGACGGCCGATGCAACACTGCTGGTAGCGGGCGTCAACGTCAACACTTCTGGAGGCGGTCTGATCACTTTCGATCCAGCAGATGACACTCTGGCCAAGAAGATCATTGCGATCCAGGCGGATCTCGAACTCGACCTGGCTGATTCAGTCGCGATGTTCGTCGATGGCGACAACACCTACGTGTACTACGCCGGTACCGCACCAGGCAATGCGGACGACCAACTGATCCAGTTGAGCGGCATCACAACACTGACCACCATGATCGGTGGCGCTACTCTGACAATCTCCTGACCTTACGACCCTGCAGGACTCGGTGAGTCCTGCAGGGTACTTTTACACCCCTCCCCCCATATTCGGAATGTCCGACATCACGTTTCCTGTCGTCCTTGTCATCGCGTTTGTCAGAAAAACTCCTGTCACACAAATACCGTAGCCTTCTCAGTGCCACAGGTTTTGATTGGCGCACTCCGGCACTTATAGGGAAGACAAAGGGATGATTGTTCGCTGACTTTCCAAGGAATAGTCTTATCAAATCGGGTATTATCGGGTATAAACGGGTACTCCATCGGATATTAAAGGCCCGTCATGCAAGAACCCAGGATATTAGTCAGCCAGGAGCTTTTGAAACTCATCGCCGAAATTGATGAGTTCAAGGGCAGGTGGGAAGCCCTGAAAAATATGTCTCCAGAGCGCCTGCGTCAGCTGCGCAAGATTGCCACCATTGAAAGCATTGGGTCGTCCACCCGGATCGAGGGTGCGAAGTTGACCGACATACAGGTAGAAACCCTGCTGTCCAACCTGACCTCCACTTCCTTCAGAACCCGTGACGAACAGGAGGTGGCAGGCTACGCCGAAGCAATGGATACGGTGTTCCAGGCTTATGAGGATATGCGGATCACCGAGAATCATATCCGACAGCTTCACCAGATTCTGTTGAGACATAGCCACAAGGATGAACGCCATCGCGGAGATTACAAGAAGCTTGATAATCACGTTGTGGCACTGGACGAACACGGCAAGGAAATTGGTGTCGTCTTCGCCACAGCCACTCCCTTTGTCACACCCCGCGAAATGGAAGATCTGGTGCGATGGGTGAACAAGGCGATTGGTGAAAGCAGTCTTCATCCGCTCTTGATCGTTGCCGTGTTTGTAGTGACTTTCCTGGCAATCCATCCATTTCAGGATGGTAACGGCCGCTTGTCGCGCATTCTTACAACGCTGATGCTGCTACGTGCAGGGTATGTTTATGTACCCTATGCGTCGCTGGAAAGCGTTGTCGAAGATAACAAGGATTTGTACTACAAAGCTCTTCGTCGCACCCAAACCACTCTCAAGTCGGAGAGCCCCGACTGGGAGCCATGGCTTGGATTTTTCTTGCGTTGCCTGAAAAATCAGAAGGCCAATCTTGCTTCCAAAGTAGACAGGGTCAGCGACGACAAGGATCTGCCAGCTCTGTCAATTCAGATTCTTGGGCTACTTGACTCCCATGAACGGCTTACCATAGGAAAAATGGTAGAACACACAGGCGCAAACCAGAATACGCTGAAAGTACGCTTGCGAGAACTGGTGGATGCTGGACGCATTCAGCGGCACGGCAAAGCCAGAGCGACATGGTATAGCCTGGTTTGATTCGGGAGAAAAACCTGCGTCACGATTGTTCAAACAGGTTAGTCGATCGGAAATATTCAGCGCGCACTCAAACTGCCACTCATAAAAAAACCCGGCGACATTGGAAGAGAGTGTTCTTCTCAATGTAACCGGGTTTTTTGACATCCCGGTGAAGCGGGCCGCGATTGAATCTGTTGTTCGCGACCCAGCTTCAGGACGAAGGCGTCGTACTACTGGTTTGTACTACTGGTTGGAAATAATCACTTCCACGCGCCGATTCTGCTGGCGACCTGTCGGCGATGCATTGTCGGCAATCGGTGATCCTTCACCCAATCCGAATGCAGTCATGCGTGAGCCAACAACGCGCTGCATGATCAGGTAGTTCTTCACGGAATCTGCGCGGCGCTGCGACAGATTCTGATTCGATGTGTCGTCACCGACGCTGTCGGTATGACCTTCGATCACCACTGTGCGATCCGGGAATTCATTCAGGAAGGCCGCCAGTTTGTCGAGATTGTTGGGAGTACCGCCACGCAGCTCCGAATTACCGGTCTCGAACAACACATCGCCAAGTGTGACTACCAGGCCGCGCTCAGTAACCATGGCGTTCAGCTCGTTGATCTGGCGCTGCAGATCTGCAGCCTCCGCTCTGGCGATATCTGCATCGTTACGCGCAGCATTGGCATCGCTGCGGGCAGCACTGGTCTGGCCCTGAGCAACGGCGGTGGCACTGCGCGCGGCATTGGCATCATTGCGCGCCATCGCCGCCTGATCACGAGCGACATCTGCTGCGGTGCGTGAACTCGCAGCCTGATCACGCGCCACGTTGGCATCCGACTGCGCAGAGCTCGCAGCATTGCGTGCTATCGCCGCTTGTTGACGTGCGAAGTCCGTGTCGCTACGTGCAGCGTCGGCATCAGAGCGTGCCACGCTGGCCTGGGTGCGGGCATTGGCTGCATCATTGCGTGCACGGTCCGCTTCACGGGTACGGGCGTCAAGTCGCACAGCTTCACTGCGCGCACTCAGTTCTGCGCGCTGATCTTCATACAGGCGGCTTTGTGCCCAGGCCCCGGCAATGTCAACTTTCTGATCGGCGATCAGCACAAGATGGCGCGCCACCACTCTGTCTCTTTCAGGCTGTTCCGCTGCTACAACGGCAAGCTCGGCTGCTTGTATTTCAATCGGAGCACGGCTGGCAAGCTCGGCATTGGTGCGCAGCATGGTCAGCTTCGTGCGCACGGCGGCGGCGCCATCCGGTGCTGTCGGGGCACTGGCGCAGGCTGTCAGCACCAGTATTGCAGCACCAACTGTGAACAGTTTCTTGAAACTGCCTGCATGGGTTTCAGTCATTTGAATTTTCATTGTCTCGCTCCTGTGTTGCGCATGATTTCCTGTTCAAGGACGGTGATGCTCTGTCGCATCTCATCGTTGACTGCCTTGGCCTTCATCTCGGCGGCTTTCGCAGACGCCAGTTCCGCACTGACACGGGATTCATGCGCCAATTGCATCGCCAGCACCATGTCCTCCTCCTGCACCGCTACACGTGCGGCACTGAGTTTGTCATGCGCCTGCTTCAAGTCCTGGGGAGCATGGTCAGCGACTCGTTCCCGCTCAGCACTGCTGATGGCCAGTTCGGCCGCCTGCAGTTCCTGCGTTGGTGGTAATGGGGCGCTTGCACATGCGGCCAGCACAAGTATCAATGAGCCGCCTATAAAGAGACGTGACACCAGCGATTGTCGGTAGACCTTCTTTTCGGACTTGATCATGGGAATGATCCTCATATTACGCAAAGATGCAGAATGGCATCTGACATTGCGACGAACGTCGCCGTCACTTCTGAATGCAGACTATCGATGAATTGCTGTCCATTGACTGTTCGACAACGCACTCAACGACTGTCTCTGCGATGCGTTTATTAGGCAGAAAGTGTGCGTTAACGTACATCACCGAGCTGATGGCACCCTATAATGAAGCCCCTGAACCCGGTGAATCTGATAGCTATTCGGGCAGTGCTACTGTCTAATGACTACGCCCACCGGGATACAGATTCATTCAAACCCTATATCCACGACCTCTTCACTGAATCCGCGCTCTACAGTGATCTGCAGAAATTTCATCACAATGCCCTTTGTCAATCAGAAGCTCAGGCATCAGCAATTCCAAGTTTGAGGTAATACGAAAAATGATGAGCGCAGTAGATATTCTCGATGCCAGCATTCTGATCGTTGACGATCAGGAGTCCAACGTCACACTGCTGGAACTGATGCTTGAGGAGGCTGGCTACACAAATGTGTCTTCAACAATGAAGTCGCAGGAAGTGTGCTCCCTGCACCGCACCAATCAGTACGATTTGATACTGCTCGATCTGCAACTGCCAGAAATGGACGGATTTCAAGTGATGGAGGCACTCAAGACCAATCTTGCGGATCCCTACCTGCCAGTCATTGTCATCACCGCACAGCCCGGGCATAAATTGCGTGCACTGCAATGCGGCGCCAAGGATTTCATCAGCAAGCCGTTCGACCTGTTCGAAGTGAAAACTCGCATTCGCAATGTCCTCGAAGTCAGACTACTCTACAAGATGCTGGACAATTACAACCAGCAACTCGAAAAGACCCTGCACGAACGCACGGCGGAGTTACGTGAAAGCGAAGCGCGATTTCGCAGTCTGACCGAACTGGCCGCCGACTGGTACTGGGAGCAGGACGATTGCGGAAAATTCACAAAGGTTTCTGGCCCGGTGATGGAAATGCTCGGCATTCAGGTGGACCCCCTGGTGGGAGGAAACAGCATTCAGCATCTCGACGGCTGGGACAAGGAGCAGCGCGCAGTGCTGCAACAGAAAATTTCAGCTCGGGAGCCATTCCTGGATTTTCTTTTCACTCGCGTCAACGACAATGGTTCAACTCAGACATTCAGCGTAAGCGGACAGCCAATGTTCAATCATCAGTCCTGTTTCATTGGTTACCGTGGTGTAGGCGTCGAGGTGTTCGATAAAAAATGACTATTCAACTCATGTCCTCATCGGATCCAAAGGCACGCCTTCAAAACCCGGACAGAAATCATCTTCTGGCATCTCTGCCCAAAGATGAGCTGACGTGTCTTCAGCCCCACCTCGAACTGGTGTTTCTGCCGCTCGGCGAGATGCTCTATGAACCTGGCCAGCTAATGCGTCACGCCTATTTTCCGACCACGTCCATCGTGTCCCTGCACTATGTAACGGAGTCAGGGGCCTCCGCCGAGACTGCGGGAGTTGGCAATGAGGGCGTTGTCGGTGTCGCCCTGTACATGGGCGGTGACACAACATCCAGTTCGGCGGTCGTGCAGACTGCCGGTTATGCCTACCGTCTGGAAGGGCGCGTGCTCAAACAGGAATTCAATCGCAGCAGCTATATGCAGAGCCTGTTGCTTCGCTACATGCAGGCGTTGATGACGCAAATGAGTCAGGCGGCCGCATGCAACCGTCATCACTCTGTGGAGCAACGTTTGTGCCGCTGGTTGCTGCTGACGCTGGACCGCAGCGAGTCGAATGAACTGGTGATAACTCAGGAACTGGTCGCGAGCATGCTCGGTGTCCGTCGCGAAGGCATCACCGAGGCAGCGGGAAATCTGCAACGGGCTGGCTACATCAATTCCCGACGCGGCCACATTTCCGTGGTGAGTCGAGAAGGACTGGAGGCTGCCACCTGCGAATGCTACGCCGTCGTCAAGAAGGAAATGGCCCGCCTGCTCGCCGATGCCCAACATCGTTAGATCGTACTGCGAATCCAACTTTATAATTTGCACGAAGGAGTAACCCTTGCCCGTAGAGAATGACAAGCCCCCAAACAATCAGGATGCTCTCTTGAAAACTGCAGCATTGCAGAACGCGATATTCAACAGCACAAGCTTTTCGAGTATTGCCACCGACGAGAAAGGGGTCATACAGATTTTCAACATCGGGGCAGAACGCATGCTCGGCTACACCGCGCTCGATGTAGTCAACAGGATCACTCCCTCGGAAATTTCTGATCCCCGCGAAATCATCACTCGCGCCAAGGCCTTGAGCATAGAACTCGGCACACCGATCAAACCCGGTTTCGAGGCCATGGTATTCAAGGCGTCACGCGGCATCGAAGACATCTACGAACTCACATATATCCGCAAGGACAAGAGTCGCCTGCCTGCCATCGTTTCCGTCACTTCGTTGCGGGATGAGAAAAGCAACATCATCGGATATCTGCTGATCGGCACTGACAATACCGCACGAAAACTGATTGAAGCTGAACGCAGAAAAGTTGAAACAAAATTGCAGATGGCGATGGCCGCAGCCGAGAAAGCCAATCTTGCAAAGTCCGAATTTCTCTCCAGCATGAGTCACGAACTACGTACGCCGCTCAGTGCCATTCTTGGTTTTGCGCAGTTGATGGAAACCAGCACTCCTCCGCCGACGGCCGTGCAACAACGCAGTATCAGTCAGATACTGAAAGCCGGCTGGTATCTGCTGGATCTGATCAACGAAATTCTCGATCTGGCGTTGGTGGAGTCAGGAAAATTGTCGTTGTCACTGGAGCCCATCGCCCTGTCTCATATCATGCAGGAATGCCAGGCCATGATAGAGTCGCAGGCGCAGGAGCGCGGCATCAAGGTGGCGTTTCCGAACTTCCCCGTTCCCTGCTTCATTCACGCTGATCGCACCCGCATGAAACAGATACTCATCAACCTGCTGTCCAACGCCATCAAGTACAACCGTGCTGACGGCGCTGTCGTTGTCAGTTTCCAGAACATCACTCCGGAACGCATTCGCATTTGTGTGCAAGACAAGGGCGAGGGCTTGCCACCGGAGCATATCGCGCAGCTCTTTCAACCATTCAATCGACTGGGGCAGGAAACGACCGTGGTCGAAGGAACCGGCATCGGGTTGGTCATGACCAAGCGCCTTATCGAATTGATGGGTGGAAGTATTGGTGTGGAGAGTGCTGTAGGCATCGGCAGTACATTCTGGGTGGAAGTGAATCTGAGCGGAGCACCACAGGTGGAAGAGGATGCCCCCGCGCTGACTGCACAGGCCTCCGATAAAACCAGCGCGAAACTTCACAAACTGCTGTATGTCGAAGACAACCCCGCCAATCTCATGCTGGTGGAGGATCTGATTACGCGTCGCCCCGATATCCAGTTGTTCAGCGCCATGGACGGGATCTCCGGGGTCGAGATGGCACTGTCGCTGTTGCCGGACGTGATCCTGATGGATATCAATCTGCCAGGCATCAATGGCATCCGGGTAATGGAAATTCTGGCTGCCGACCCTCGCACAGCGAAGACTCCCGTGGTGGCACTCAGTGCCAACGCGATGCCACGCGATATCCAGAAAGGTCTGGAAGCAGGATTCTTCCGCTATCTCACCAAACCCATCAAGGTAAATGAGTTCATGGAGACTCTGGACGTGGCGATGCAGTTCTCGGGAGCTCAGAAATCCGGATCCTGAGACCAGGGCTCGGCAGGCAGAGATACGAAAACAGGTAGTTGGAAATGAAGAAGGGAGGCCGAGGCCTCCCTTCTTTTTTGAGCCAACTCCCAAGAGTCGGCTTCATGGGACAAGCGACGCGTATCAGCGTGGCCTGGTTCCAGTGACTTCCACTTCTACCCGACGATCTGGTGCCAGACACGTGATCAGCTGCGCTCTTGGCAGTTGATTGCTGCACTGCGCCGCAGTGGTCACAGGTTCAGCACCATTGACGCCGCGTGTGGTGATTCTGGAAGCCGCGATACCAGCCGATTCGACCAGATAGTTTCTCACAGCAGTGGCACGTTCATTCGACAGACGCATGTTGTATGCCTGATTACCGATGCGATCCGTATGACCGGTCACGCGAATGGTGTCGTAGTCGATACCGCGCAGATCCGCAGCCAACTTGTCCAATTCCGCTCGACCAGCCGGAGTCACTGCGGCGCTGTCGAAGCCGAACAATGAATCAGCGGAAAGAGAGACGCGCACTGGTTCTGGCGCAGGTGTCGGCGCTGGAGTCGGCGCAGGTGTTGCGGGTCGTGGTGCAACTGCCGCGACAGGAGTGCTCACAGGTGTTGCAGCAGGGGCTGCCTTCTGACCAAAACGATAGAGCACGCCTACTGAGAACAGATCCGCATCACCTGAGCTGCCCACCGAATGTTCGATGTGGTAGCGCTCAGCCTCTATACGCATCGCAAGTTTCTCGGTGAAATCATACTGAAGGCCGACACCAAACTTGTGACTCGTGTCACGATCGCGAACACGGTACGAGTTGAATGGCACTGGACCAAAACCCCAGTTGCGCTCTTGCACATCCGAGTAGATCACACCGACTCTGCCGAAGGCCGAGAAGCGTTCTGTGATTGGCAGAGTACCAACCAGATCAAGATTCAGGCCACGCATCTTCACATCGTGACGACGATTGGAGTTTGGAATCATGTCCACGTTGGAGCCGAACTTGCCCAACTTGAAGTATCCGCCTTCCATAGCGAAGTTGTCATTGAACTGGTAGCCCGCGAACACCTTGCGGCCGTTGTCCTTCTCCTTGTCAGTCAGAATCGGGTTCCTGAAGCCTTGTGCCTGCAAACGGCTGGTGATGCGTACATCGTCGATGTCGGTCAGTGATTCGCCGACATTGACACCAAGGTACCAGCCATCTTCGGCTGCCATGACAAGTGGGCTGCTGAGCAGCGCCAGTGCGAGCAGACTGAGCCTGGCCGGTGTTGCTGACTTGTTGAGGCCTGCGCGTATTATTCCTTTTTTCATTTGGTACTCCGTAATTCGTAATGTCGCTGTGGGATTGTTTACTTGAATGCCTGCCTTCTGCGGGCGGGTTCAATTCAGTGCCGCAACGATACAGACATAGGGATATGCGTTCTGTTCGTTAACGCACCTCCGAAAACAGGCTGATTGACGATCTGATGAAATTCAGTCTTGTTTGCCAGCGCACAGAAGCTGGCCAGAATCGCTGCCAGAATGGCACATCAATGTACATTCAAGAGGACGTCACGATGTTGGAAACTGTAGCGGTTGTATTACTTATTCTCTGGGTGCTTGGACTTGTTTCGTCCTACACGATGGGCGGGCTCATTCACGTGCTGCTGGTGATTGCGGTAGTAGTGATTCTGCTGCGCGTGATTCAGGGCAGACGGTTGTAAGGAAGGATGACGCTCTACTGAGGAGAGGACCTGCTCACGAGCAGGCCCTTCCCCCATTGCCGATCAGAAGCCACTCAAAGTCGCATAGCGGTCCCGATGGAACGTTGCATCTCCCAGCAAAACCTGGGCAACTCTGGCGCGTTTCAGATAGAACCCTATATCGAACTCATCTGTCATGCCGATGCCGCCGTGCATCTGCACGCCTTCATTGCTGATGTTGCACAGCACTTCCGAGAGTTTTGCCTTGGCGATGCTCGCGAGAATCGGGATATCTTCCTGCGCACCATCCAGCTCATCGAACGCACGACGCACTGCTGAACGGCACAGTTCCAGCTCGCTGTACATATGTGCGGCACGGTGCTGCAATCCCTGAAACGACCCGATCAACACACCGAACTGCTCACGCTGCTTGAGGTAATCGATTATGCGGTCGAACACCTCCTGTGCATTGCCGAGCATTTCGGCAGCAAGGCCAATACGACCTATATCCAGGGTTTTCTCCAATACGATAAAGCCGTTGTGCAAATCGCCGAGTAACGCTTCTTCATCAACCTGCACATTGTTCAGTGTGACATGTGCAGCGTTGCGACTGTCCACCATCAAGGTGCGGCGGACATCAACTCCAGTGGCCGTACGATCAACCATGAAGAGACTGATGCCCTCTTTGTCGTCCTGACCGCCAGCTGTACGCGCAACGACGATCAGCTTATCGGCGATATGACCGTCGATCACCAGTTGCTTGCTGCCGTTCAACACATACCCGGCACCTTGCGGTCTTGCAGTCGTCGCAATGCGCGTGGGATTGTGAAAGGGCGTCTCTTCAAGGGCGAGCGCCATGATGAGTTCGCCCTTCACTATCGCTGGCAACAATGCGGACTTCTGCTCCTCGCTGCCACCTAGATTGATCGCTGTCGCACAGAGCAATACCGTTGACACCAACGGAGTTGGCACCAATGTGCGCCCGGTTTCTTCCAGCACAATCTCCAGTCCACCATAACCAAAACCGAAACCATCATACTGCTCGGGAATGGTCATCCCTGCCCAGCCAAGATCCACCATCTGCCTCCACAGTTCACGCGAGAATCCGTCCTCGCTCTGCTGATCACGCAGATACCGCAGTACACTCACTGGTGCATTGGTGAGGCAGTAACCGCGCACAGCATCCTTGAGCATCATCTGATCTTCATTCAGGACCATGGACATTATTTCTCTCCCTTCTTCTGAGCAGCGATCGGCATCTCCGGCAAACCCAGCACTCTTTTGGCGATCACGTTGAGTTGAATCTCTGCAGTACCACCTTCGATGGAATTGCCTTTGGAGCGCAACCACTCGCGAGTGATGCGCAACTCATCCTTGCTGAAATCCGTGTGATCGCCGGACTCCCATCCGAGCGCCTGGTTGCCCATGGCCTGCAGAAGAAGTTCGTAGCGACGTTTGTTCAGCTCACACCCATAGTTCTTCAGCATGGAAGAGGTGGCACTGGGCCCCTTGCCAGTCTTGGCTTCTTCCATGGAACGGCGCGATGTAAAGGCAAAGGCCTCGCTGTCAATCTTGTAGCGTGCAATCTCGTCGCGCAGCACAGCATCGGAAAGCTTCGTTGTGTCGCCCCGATACTTCATCGCGGCGCCTTCAACGGTTGCGGCCAGCGCCCCTCGACTGGCACGCCCACTGGTCAAACCGAAGCCGGAGATCATGGTGCGTTCATGCTGCAGCAGCCGCTTCGCAATGGTCCAGCCATCGTTGAGTTTGCCAACAAGATTGCGGGCAGGTACACGAACATCATCAAAGAAAGTCTCGCAGAAGGGCGAGGCACCGCTGATCAGACGAATCGGGCGCGTCGTGACCCCTTTGCTGCGCATGTCGAAAAGGATGAAACTGATACCACTGTGCTTGGGCACATCGAAGTCGGTGCGTACCAGACAGAATATCCAGTCGGCCTTGTCCGCATAGGAAGTCCACACCTTGGAACCATTGATGATGTAATCGTCGCCATCCAGTACCGCTTTTGCTCCAAGTGCCGCAAGGTCAGAGCCAGCACCAGGTTCACTGTAGCCCTGGCACCAGCGAATCTCGCCGCGCACGATGGGAGGAATATGCTCCAGCTTTTGCTCATCAGTGCCGTATTCAAGCAATACCGGACCGAGCATGCTGATGCCGAAGCTGTTGAGAGGCGAGCGCGCACCGATGCGCTGCATTTCCTCCGCCAGAATCAGCCCCTCTTCCTTGCTCAGCCCACCGCCACCGTACTCGCTCGGCCAGGTCGGACACGTCCACCCAAGGGCGGCCATGCGCTCCAGCCAGAGTTTGCTGTCCGGATTCTTGAAGGTTGGATTGCGGCCACCCCAAACCACCTCGTCTTCAGTCATGGGGGTACGCATGGAAGCCGGGCAGTTATGCTCCAGCCAGGCGCGGGCATTGTCACGGAATTGATCAAGCTCTTGCATCTGTCTCTCCACTCTCTCTGCTTCGCCGCCGTTCTACCTTCGCAGAGGGCGTGCGAATTGACTCGCCACTGTTGTTCTGTTCTATTCCTCGCATGTCCGATGCGATTGACTCACCATTGAACTCCGATTCTGAAGCCGTGCTGCGCAGTTGGCGAGACAACGCCCTCGCATGGACCGACGCTGTACGCCTGCAGAAAATCCAGAGCCGCACACTCGTCACCAATCAGGCCATCATCGATGCCATTGTGACACGCAAACCTGGCAACGTGCTTGATCTTGGTTGCGGCGAAGGCTGGTTGAGCCGACAACTCGCTACGCTGGGCATACAGGTAACCGGTGTCGATGCAGTGGCCGCACTGGTGGATGCAGCACGCACGGCATCCGAGCCCGGTGTCACAACTCCCGAATTCCACCAGCTCGACTACCAGCAAATTGTCAGCGGCGCTCTGCAACAACGCTTCGATCTGATCGTCAGCAACTTCTCATTGCTCGACAAGGAGGGGGTGGCTGCCATGTTGCGCTATATTCCTGCACTGCTCAATGTCGGAGGCCACTTCCTGATCCAAACCCTGCATCCCGAGTACAACGGTACTCAACACGATGGCTGGCGCGAGGAAAGCTGGAGCGGCATCGGCGATAATTTCAGTGGCGGGGCACGGTGGTACTACCGAACACTTGCCTCCTGGCATTACCTGTTTGCCGAGAGCGGGCTGCAGTTACTTGAGTCGCAGGAGCCGGTTCACCCACATACGGGATTGCCTGCCTCCATCATCTTCTGTCTTGCGGCTCAATAGCTCGCCCTTACAGTCCTCGCAGCACAATCCTGCCTTGTATCTTTCCCGCCTTCAGATCTGCCAGCGCCTGCGTGACTTGCGCCAGGGGCCTCTCCTCAATTCTGATCGGAGCTATTTTTCCGGCACGCACCAGCGCCATCAACTCGGCCATCTCCTGCAAGCTGCCGACGTAGCTGCCCTGAATGATGCGCGCATTCATCGGAATGAACGGCAGCGGGATGTTCAACGCACCACCGTACAGTCCCACAATAACAAGCCTGCCTCCCTTGCGCAGGCAGGACAATCCGAAGCCCGTCGATGCCTCGGCGCCCACAAAGTCCAGCGCCGCATACACACCACCGTCGCTCAGTTTCTTGATTTCCTTCGCCTGGTTTCTGTCGGCTGAATCGAATACACGACTGACACCAAGCGCCTTCGCCGCTGCCAGCTTGAGTGGGTCTATGTCGGCGACAAGCGGGTCGATACCCATCGACAGTGCGATCTGCACGGCCATCATGCCAACTCCACCAGCGCCGATGATCAACACTTCGTCGCCCGCAACGCGGTCAGAAAGTTTTTTCAGCGCGCTGTAGGCGGTGAGCCCCGAGCAGGCATAGGTGGACGCGAGAGCATCCGGCACATCACCTTTGTCGAACAGGTAACGACTGTGAGGTACCAGCACGTGATCGGCAAATCCACCTTGCACCATGGTGCCGAGCCCGCGACCGGGCGTACACAGATGCTCTTCGCCCCGACGACAGGATGCACACTGGCCACAACCAATCCAGGGATAGACAACGCGGCGGTCGCCGACTCGCACATTGGTTGCGTCAGGCCCAATCGCGATGATTTCCCCGAAAATTTCGTGTCCAAGCACCAAGCCGGGCCGCCCGACTGCAAGATGCTTGTCGTTGCCGAGATTGAACACGCCGTCGTGCAGATGAATGTCCGAGTGACAAACGCCGCAGGCCAGCATCTTCATCAGAATCTCGCTGCCCTGGGGCTCAGGAGTCCGAGACTCCTTCATCACCAGCGGCGCGCCCGGTGCTGCTGTTTCGTAAGCGATCATGCAAAATCCTCTGCGCAGCAAGTTTTGCTGACCTGCTATTCCTGATCAGCTACTCTTGAGTTTCACCCCAGGCCGCAAACGTGCTGCCTTCCTTCGCCAGTTTCTCCAGCAGCGGCGCAGGCTTCCAGATATCGGCACCATACTGATCGCGGAACCTGCAGATTGCATCATGAACATTCTTGAGGCCGACCTGATCGGCGTAGTGCATCGGGCCGCCTTTGGCACTCGGGAAGGCGTAGCCATACACATAAACGATATCGATATCGCCGGGGCGCTGGGCAATGCCCTCTTCAAGAATCAGCGCTCCCTCATTGATCAACGGATACATCAGACGTGCCACGATCTCATCAGCGCCGATCTCGCGGCGTTTGATGCCAAGCTTGTCTGCGTGCGCCTTGATCAGTGCATCCACCTCAGGATCCGGCATGCGCGCCCGTGTTTGCGGATCGTACTTGTAATAACCGGCGCCAGACTTCTGGCCAAGGCGTCCCATCTCCACCAGTGCGGAGGCGATGCAGTGCGCGCGCGGGTCCATCTTCTCACCAGCCGCTTCCCGCGCCTGACGTGCCTTGTATCCCACATCAAGACCGGCAAGATCGCTCATCGCAATCGGTCCCATCGCCATGCCGAATTCTTCCGCCGCCGCGTCGATCTGTGCAGGGCTCGCGCCATCAAGCAGCAGCATATGTGCCTGACGACCGTAACCGCCGAGCATGCGATTGCCGATGAAACCGTAGCACACACGGGACAGCGCACAGACCTTGCCGATCTTCTTGCCGATCTGCATCGCGGTGGCGAGCACATCATCTGCCGTTTTGGCGCCACGTACCACTTCCAGCAGCTTCATGACATTCGCTGGACTGAAGAAGTGCATGCCCAGCACGTCCTGAGGACGCTTCGTGGCCGCAGCGATGTCGTCGATATTCTGATAGGAAGTGTTGGACGCGAGAATCGCGCCTGGCTTGCACACGGCGTCGAGCTTGCCGAACACTTCGGCCTTGATGTCCGGATTCTCGAACACCGCTTCAATCACCAGATCGACATCGCCAAGATCCTTGTACACGGTGGTGCCATTGATGAAGGTCAGGCGCTCTTCCATCTCCGCCTCAGTCATCTTGCCCTTCTGCACGGTGATACTGTAGTTCTTGCGGATGATGCCAAGGCCACGCTCCAGAGCCTCGTCATTGATTTCCAGCATGGTGACAGGAATACCCACATTGGCGAAGCACATGGCGATACCGCCACCCATGGTTCCACCGCCGATGATGGCCACCTTCTTGATATCCCGCATTGGCGTGTTGGTTGGCAGATCCTTGATCTTCGCAGCCTCACGTTCTGCAAAAAAGACATGGCGCATGGCCTTGGATTGCGGCGACTGCACACACTCGGCAAACAGTTCGCGCTCCAGTTGCAATCCTTGATCCATCGGCAGTTTCACCGCTGCCTCCACACAGGACACGATGCGATCCGGCGCGATCTGGCCGCGCGCACGCTGCGCCAGTTTCCTGCGATAATTTTCGAAGAAGCCTGGCTCGATCTCGGACGGGTTGATGGTGATGTCGCGGATACGCTTGAGTGGTGCGCCGGAGTCCACGAGATCCTTTGCATATTCGATGGCGCCCGCCTTCAGATCGCCTTCAATGATTTCGTCGATCAGGTTCATGTCAGCAGCCTCGGCGGCGCTGATGGGATTGCCCGTGGTAATCATTTCCAGCGCCGCCTTCACGCCGGCAACTCTCGGCACGCGCTGCGTACCGCCAGCGCCGGGCAGAATGCCGAGCTTCACTTCCGGCAAGCCCACTTTGGCTGAGGCCACAGCACAACGGTAATGACACGCGAGCGAGGTTTCGAATCCGCCACCAAGTGCCGTGCCATGAATGGCGGCGACGATCAGTTTTCTTGAGCCTTCCAGAGTGACGAGAATATCCGGCAACGATGGTGACATTGGCGGTTTGCCAAATTCGGTGATATCGGCTCCGGCAATGAAAGTGCGTCCCGCACAGATCAGCACCAAAGCTTCGCTCTCATCGCTCTGCGCTGCGGTCACCGCTTTCTGCAGACCGTCACGCAGCGCGTGGGACAGTGCATTTACAGGTGGATTGTTGACAGTGATGACGCCGATGTTGTCGACGATCTCGTAGCTGACCACATTCTGAGTTGCTGTACTGGACATGCTTGTTCCCCATTTCTTATTTGAATTCGTAGTTGCTGCACTGCCGTTGCTGCGCTGCCGTTACTGTGTTGCAGGAGCTCCTAATCAAGCCGTTCGATCACGGCGGCCACACCCTGTCCAATGCCGATGCACAAACTGACCAGCGCATAGCGTCCGCCACTGCGCTCGAGTTGTCGCACTGTGGTCAACGCAATGCGTGCGCCTGATGCTCCGAGTGGATGTCCGACTGCAATCGCTCCTCCATTCGGATTCACACGCGGATCATCGAAAGAGATTTCCAGCATCTTCAGACAGCCCAGCACCTGAGTGGCAAACGCTTCGTTGATCTCGATCACATCCATGTCGGCGAGCGTGAGTCCTGCGCGAGCAAGTGCCTTGCGCGCGGCGAACACCGGGCCGAGCCCCATGACGCGCGGCTCCACACCGGCAATGGCACCGGCGATGATGCGGGCACGTGGCCTCACACCATACTGCTCACCTATGGCGCGATTGCCGATGATCAGAGCGGCGGCACCATCGTTGATACCGGAGGCGTTGCCCGCCGTCACCACTCCACCTTCGAAAAGGGGTCTCAGGCCACTCAAAGCCTGCAGAGTGGAATCCGGGCGCGGATGTTCATCCTCGGTCACTACCAGCGGGGGTTGCTTGCGACCCTGTGGAACTTCAATCGGAATGATCTCGCCCTGGAAGAATCCGGCGGCACGGGCTGCCGCATATTTCGCCTGCGACGCCGCTGCAAACACATCGCTGTCGACGCGGGAAATGTCGAGATCCTTTGCGATGTTGTCAGCAGTCTGCGGCATGGTGTCACTGCCAAATGCAGCGGCAAACGCGGGATTGGTGAAACGTGCGCCGAGCGTGCTGTCGGCGATCTGCTGACCACGATCATAGGCAGAGGTGGCCTTGGAGAGTATCAGCGGCGCACGGCTCATGGACTCGACACCACCGGCCACAAACAATTTCCCTTCTGCGCTCTTCACGCCTCGCGAAGCATCCAGCACAGCGGCCAGACCGGAGCCACACAGACGATTGACGGTCAGTCCACCGACTGAAGAAGGCAGCCCTGCCAGCAGCGCGGCAAAACGTCCGACATTGCGGCAATCTTCACCGGCCTGATTGGTGTTGCCGATGATGACGTCTTCATATTCCTGCGCGGGAAAGGCATTGCGACCTGCCACCGTTTTGAGGATATGAGCGAGCAGATCATCGGGACGCACTGGCGCCAGTACACCGCCCTGGCGTCCGAACGCACTTCTGCCTCCGTCATAGATAAATGCTTCCGCATGATCAGTCATAACTTCAGTCTCTTCTATTGTTCTCTCGTTGCAAAACGGGTTGAATCGGGAGGGGGAAATCAGAGGCGCGTCTGTGGTGCTGTGTCGGTATCATTGTCAGGATCAGAACAACAAGCAGCAGGACATTGCCGGAAATGCAGTTGTCACTCCCCCCATTGAAGTGCAACAGTTTCGGAAACCCAACGCCCCTGCCACAAGATCCTGTTGTGCTATCGGTGACCCTGGACTCCGACCCACAAACGACGCGGGCTGTGCCGATTTCGTTGCAGGGCAGTCATGGTAGCACAGGGTATTAAAGAGGTGGAATTCGCTTTGCCGAGTCTTTAAGCTTCGCCACAGTCACGCGCAGGAGAGGCAAACAGGGAGCTTGCCTCTCCCTTCGCACAGATCAATGTTCAGAAATAAACTCAGGGGGAAACTGCATGATTCGTGACCAGGAACTTCTGGATCAACTGGTAGGCATGGTTGACCGCTTTGTGAAGGAACGCTTGATACCGGCCGAGCATCAGGTGGCCGAAAACTTCAAGGTGCCTGATGACATCGTGCAGGAAATGAAGGACCTCGGTCTGTTCGGCATGACGATTCCGGAAGAGTACGGCGGCCTCGGTCTGACCATGGAAGAGGAGATCCACGTCGCCATGACACTGGGTCAAACCTCCCCCGCATTCCGCTCCATTCTCGGCACCAATAACGGCATCGGTTCGGCCGCCGTGGTATTCGATGGCACCGAGGAGCAGAAACAGCGCTTCCTGCCAAAGTATGCCAGCGGCGAGTGGGTCGGATGCTTCTGCCTGACCGAGCCGGACGTGGGATCGGATGCTGCCTCCGTGAAGGCCACTGCGCGACGCGAGGGTAATCACTACATCCTCAACGGCACCAAGCGCTATATCACCAATGGCCCCATCGCCGACACGTTCAACGTCATGGCCAGAACCAATCCGGAGATAAAGGGCGCGCGCGGTATCTCCGCGTTCATCGTCGAGAAGGGCACACCGGGTCTGACACTTGGAGCCATCGACAAGAAAATGGGTCAGGCCGGCTCGCTGACCTGTGATGTGATCTTCGAAGACTGCCGAGTGCCTGCGGCCAATCTGATCGGACAGGAAGGTCAGGGCTTCATCACCGCGATGAAGGTATTGGATCGCGGGCGTCTGCATATTTCCGGTGTCAGCGTTGGTGTGGCGGAGCGGTTGATCCGTGACGCGCTGGAGTATGCGATGCAGCGTAAACAATTTGGCGTGGTGATTGCCGAGCATCAACTCATTCAGGCCATGCTGGCGGACTCGAAGACGGAGACCTATGCGGCACGCTGCATGGTGCTGGAGACTGCCAGACGACGCGACCTTGGTCAGAATGTCAGCACCGAGTCTGCCGCCTGCAAATTGTTTGCTACTGAGATGGTGGGCAGGGTCGCTGATCGGGCAGTGCAGATTCATGGCGGCGCCGGGTATATTTCAGAGTATGCTGTGGAGCGCTTCTACCGCGATGTGCGCCTGTTCAGACTGTACGAAGGGACCAGCCAGATCCAGCAGCTGATTATCGCGCGTAACATGATCAAGGAAGCGAGCTAGGCTATCCGGGAATAACCACTGTCAACACGGGGACTCATCACCAGCATTATGCACAACCAGCAGTTCAGAGTTCTCAGCCTCAATATCCACAAAGGATTCGCGCTTGGCCCCAAGCGCATCGTACTGAGCAAGATCCGGGATTGCCTGCGTGAAAGCGGCGCCAACATCGTCTTCCTGCAGGAAGTGGTGGGCGCCCATCACAAGCACCAGCGCATGCCATCCTGGCCCTCCCAGACCCAGCTCGAATATCTGGCCGACACGGTATGGACCCACCACGCCTACGGCAAGAACGCCATCTATCAGCACGGCCACCACGGCAATGCCATCCTCAGCGAACAGCCCTTCGTGCGCTGGGACAATATCGACGCCTCCATCCTGAGCTTTTCTCAACGCGGCTTCCTGCACGGCACCATAGCAGGCAACCTGCATCTGATCTGCGTACACCTGGGATTGTTCGAGCGGGAGAGGAGACTGCAGATCGCGCATCTGATCGAGTACATTCATCGCACCGTGCCAGCATCGGAACCGTTGATTCTGGCTGGGGATTTCAACGACTGGCGCAAGACCGGACACCGGCAACTGGTTGAGAAACTGCATTTGATCGAGGTACACGAACACACGACTGGTCATTGTGCGCGCACCTTCCCCGCCTTCCTGCCAATGCTGGCGATGGATCGCATCTATCTGCGCGGTGTGGAGGTCATCGGCTGCAACAGCATTGCGGGAGAAAACTGGCGCAACTTCTCGGATCATCGTGCTCTGAGTGCGGATGTGCGAGTGACGCTGCACGACAACGAGGCCGCCATTTTCGATCTGGGCTAGCCTGTCGCATCATCCAGCACATCCCTGACCTTGCGCGCCAGATCTACCAGTCGGAACGGTTTGCTCAGCAGCGCCACGCCTCTGTCCAAACGACCGTGATGCACGATGGCATTCTCGGTATAACCGGACATGTACAGCAGCTTCAACGTCGGCGCCCTGGCAAGAGCCTCAATGGCGACCCGCTTGCCTGACATCCCGCCAGCCAACACGACATCCGTCAGCAGCATATCGAAGACCTCACCACTATCCAGATGCGCCATGGCCTCAGGCCCATCAGCACAATCAGTCACCGTGTAACCAAGCCTGCGCAGACTCTCGACCGTATGGCGCCGGACCAGTTCATCGTCCTCCACCACCAGAATACGCTCTGTCCCACGTTGCGCGGGCGCCGCCTTGTTGGAGCGGCGATACTCCACCTCGGTGTCATCAACGGCGCGGGGCAGGTAAAGCTTGATTGTCGTGCCCTCCCCCATTTCACTGTAGATCTTCACGTGACCGCCGGACTGCCTTGCAAAACCATAGACCATGGATAATCCGAGCCCCGCCCCCTTGCCCTCCGGTTTGGTAGTAAAGAAAGGGTCGAAGGCCTTGGCAATCAAAGCAGGTGACATACCGGTACCTGTATCGGAAACACCAACAAGCACGTATTGACCAGCCTGAATCTGGTGCATGTCCGCATAGTTCTGGTCCACGGCCATATTGCCTGTTTCGATGGTCAGTTTGCCGCCCTCGGGCATGGCATCGCGGGCGTTGATGGCGAGATTGAGAATGGCATTTTCAAGCTCATGAGGATCTACCACGGCCTGCCACAGTCCGCTGCCCCGCACCAGCTCTATGGACACTGTTTCTCCGAGTGTGCGGCGCAGCATGCCTTCCACATCGGTAATCAGTTCGTTGATGTTGGTGCGCTTGGGATCCAGCGGCTGACGACGGGCAAAGGCCAGCAGTCTGTGGGTCAGATCAGCAGCCCGCTCTCCGGCTTTACGAATGATTTGCGCCTGACTGCGAACCGACTCCGGGGCATCGACCAGGTACTCCTCCACGGCATCAGCATTGCCGAGGATCACCGTGAGCAGATTATTGAAATCGTGCGCCACACCCCCTGTGAGTTGACCAATCGCATCCATTTTTTGCGACTGCCGCAGGCGCTCATCAGTTTCAATGCGACGCGTAATATCCTGGAAGTAGACGGTCAATCCTCGGGTATATGGATAAGCTCGCACACTGAACCAGGTCTGCAGGGGAGGATAGAAAAACTCGAAATTGACAGGTGTATTATCCCGCCTTGCCCGCAGATACTCCCCATAGAGCACTGTCTGCCTGGTCTCGGGAAACTCGTCCCAGACCACTTTGCCCATGACCCCAGCCGCCGCCCGCTCCAACAGTTTTTCTGCCTCGGCGTTCATGTAGACAAAACGCCACTGTGGGTCCAGCGCGTAGACAGCATCAGAAATGGAGGTGAAGATGCTTTCGATCTCTGCCTTGGCCGCTGTCACTTCCTCCAGCGCCGCTTCGCGGGCTGCGATTGCCTGCAGATTATCAACCGCGATGCCAGTCACGCTGGCCAGATGCACCATCTCATGGAGATCGTCGGTATTGAAGTCGCCCACAATCTTGTCCGACAACTGGATGATGCCAAGGGCGCGACCATCCTGGCTGACAATCGGAACCGCCAGCCAGCCACGCATGGGAGGGTGACGATCCCTGGCAGCGCCGAAGCCCTTCCACGCAGGGTTGGCCAGCAACTCTGCCTGCGTCATCAGCATGGGTTTGTTGATATCTGATACCAGTCGATAGATGCCTGTACCGTCGGGTGACTCCTTGTAATCTCGCCATTTCTCATACTTGTCGGACAACACCACCGCGTGCATGGCATCGCGGAAATGGTCGCCGCCCAGTAGTGAACTGAACGCCTGATGGGCACCGATCAGTTCACTGGCAATCTCGGTCACCCGATGCAACAGGGCTGTGATATCCGAGCATTGGACCAGCGAGGCCGACCCCTCGGCCAGTAAGCGCAGGCGGCGCGATGTCTCTTCAGCCCAACGCTGACGGCGGCTGAAATACAGGGAGATGGCAACCGACCCCCCGGCGGCCAGAAGCATCAACAACACGCCCATCGCGCTGCGAAAGTACAGACGTTCGCGCCACTCGGCGAAAACCTCTTCTTCGGCGAGATTTGCATATGCAATCAACTGGTCATTCCAGACATTGCGAAAACTGGAGATGCGACGGATACCTTGCACGGTATAGGTATCGGTGATGAGGCCACTCCCGGATGTTTGTTGACTCTCCATGAACTGGGAGGTCATGGAGATATCAACGCCCATGAAGCTCTCGATCATGGGGCTGCGCACCAATAACCGTTGCTCACTGTTCAACAAGCCAACAGCTCCCTGTTCTCCCAATCGCAAGGCGTCGTAGAAGTCCAGCAGGTATGGAACCGACAGTGTCGTGGCAACAACGCCCGCGAAGGACCCATCCTGGTTCTGATAACCTCGACTGAGCGCGAGCACCCATTGGTCCGCCGCCAGCCCCCGCACGCCCATGCGCGGCGTCCCGATAAACAGACCTTCCACAAGACCATCGCGATGCACGCTGAACTCGGCATTGTTCGTCAGATCGCTGGCGTCTGGTTCGGGTTGTCTTGATGTGGCAATTATTCTGCCTTCTGCGTCACTGATATACAGCGAGTAGGTGCTTACTGAGCTCTCCTGGCGCTGAACCAGCAGTGCGTATATTTCCGCCAGCACAGCGGCGTCGGTAACGTCTATTTGCTCCAGACGATCAACCACGGTGGACAAACCCAGATCGACTGCAGCGAGAGTCTGTTGCGTGTGCATCGCCATCACTTCAGTGATATTTTCAAGATTGGTGTAAGCGGACTCATAGACGCGCTGGCGGTCGGAAATCGACTGGAACGCGATACCGCCAAACATGATCAGGGCCAGCACGGCGTTGGCCAACATAAGCACCTTGTTCATCCCAACCCCTGGTTCTGTGCACCTTGCTTGATGTCCGCGGCGATTATCAGCTTCGCGACACTGTACTGTCCACTTCGGATTCTCGTCATTTTCGCGGGCGATGTCCTCTACTGCAGTCATGAGACGGACAGGGGACAGCGACAAAGCGGATCGACACACTCCTGATCAATGTGTAGTAAGCTAGCTCTGTCTCGGAATGCAAACCCTATCTGCAAGCCCCATCCGCAGACCACAGAGCAATTTCAAGGAGATAAAGGACTGTGACGCCATCGTCCGCTCTGCTATGGATTCTTCCCCCCCTGCTGCTGCTCATGGCGATTCTCGCAGCTGGCCATGCCCTGCTCAACAAGCGGGACTCACGAGCCGCCTTCGGGTGGATAGCTCTGTGCATTATTCTGCCCCTCGCTGGCCCTGTCATCTACCTGATCTTTGGCGTCAACCGTGTCAACAACCGAGCCCGCAAGGGATACATCACAAAGTTGTTGAAGGACTACACTGACACGATCTCTGACCCGGTCGGAACCAATTTTCGACCAGTCTCCACCGTTGGCGAGCGTGTGGTAGGCAAGGGACTGAGTTCCTGCGACGAAGTGACGATTCTGGAGAATGGTGAGGGGCTCTATCCAGCAATGCTTGAAGCTATCAATGCCGCAGCAACACGCGTGTTGCTGTGCAGTTACATCTTCGACAGCGACAGCACGGGGCTGCAGTTCGTCGAAGCATTGAGCGCGGCCCGCAAGCGTGGCGCAGAGGTGAAAGTGGTCCTCGACGGCATGGGCGAACTGATGAGTTTTCCGCGCATTGGCAAGGCGCTGCAGCGGGCCGGAATTGAATTCACGCGCTTCAATCCTGTCACGCTGATTCCCCCATCGTTGAACATCAACATGCGCAGTCACCGCAAGATGCTCATCATCGACAGTCTCTACGCCTTTACCGGTGGCGCCAATATCGGCAGCAGACACTTGTGTGCCCTGGAAGGTAACCGTCACCCGGTGCAGGATATTCATTTCCGGCTCAAGGGTCGCATCGTCGACGAGCTGGAGTGGGCATTTCGACGCGACTGGCACTACTCCATTGGCACCCGCAAGCTCGGCCCCTTCCGTCACAGCAATCCAAATCGCAGCGAAGCACCTGTATGGAGTCGCTTGGTACTGGATGGTCCAAACAAAGAACTTGATCGGCTCAATGACCTGATTCTTGGCGTGATCAGCGCCGCCAGCAGCCGCGTATGGATCATGACTCCCTACTTCCTGCCATCGCAGGACCTGATCGGCGCGCTGATTGCAGCACATCTGCGCGGGGTGGATGTGCAGATACTGTTGCCAGGCGAGAACAACATCAAACCCGCACACTGGGCCGCGCGCAACGTCCTGCGCACAATTCTGGAACACGACATTGCGGTGTACTACCAGCCTCCTCCGTTCATTCACTCCAAACTGCTGCTGATCGACGGTCAGTACTCGCTGATTGGCTCAGCCAATCTCGATCCACGCAGCCTGCGCCTGAACTACGAGCTGGGGGTAGAGCTGTTCAGTCCCGACGTCAACCAGCAACTGAGTCAGTATGTGCTCGCCAAGCGCGGGATATCCAGGCGAGTAACCAAGACGGAAATCGAAAGCCGCTCTCTGCCGGAGCGCATTCGCGATTCCATTGCCTGGCTTTTCTCTCCGTATCTTTAGAGCCTGTCTTGACGTGCGTCAGAGAAACCCGCAGCGACCTGCCGGCTGCCTTCTAATGGTCGATCTTCTCGTTTACACTCCAAACGAACACATCACTGACTCACATCAGCATGAAAGATAAACGAAGCGCACTGTTCAACGGAGCACATTATGAGCACATATCAGAAGTTGCTGGTGGCGATAGACCTGTCCAACGAATCTGACAAGGTAATCGGGCGTGCCAAACAGCTTGCCGATGGCGATGCCGGCAAACTCAGTCTTGTCCATGTCGTCGAGCCTGTAGCTGCCGCTTATCCAATCGATGCCTACGCAATCAACATGAGCAAGATGCAGGAAGAAGCCATGACAATTGCAGACGAACGCATGGCGGACATCGGCAATACACACGGCATTCCAAAAGAGAGACAGCATACTGTGGTCGGCTCTGCCGCCACGGAAATTCGCGCCATGGCCGACGAACTGGGCAGTGACCTGGTGGTGATCGGCAGTCATGGCCGCTCTGGCTGGAAACTGCTGCTTGGCTCTACGGCGAACAAGGTGCTGCACGGTTCCAATTGTGACATCCTGACTGTGCGGGTTGGCGACTGAGTGCAAACCAGTTCAGATCAGCCTTATCCCCGCCTGCTTGCACCGCTTGACCTGGGTTTCACACAACTTCGTAACCGCGTGCTGATGGGTTCCATGCACACAGGCCTGGAGGACATCCCGAACAGCCATGAGCGCATGGCCGCGTTCTACGCCGAACGTGCCGCAGGCGGCGTGGCTCTGATTGTCACCGGCGGCTTCATGCCCAATCAGCATTGTCTGCCGCCCGGCGAGAGGCCGGTATATGAGCAACCCGGCGCCATCGACAAACACCGCATCATCACCGATGCCGTGCACCGCGAGGGCGGCAAGATCTGTTTGCAGATTCTGCACACCGGTCGCTACTCCCGTACCGAGAATCTCATTGCCCCTTCTCCGATTCAGGCACCGATCAATCGCTTCGTGCCTGCAGAAGCCAGCGAAGAACAAATCCTGCAACAGATTGAAGACTTCGCGGACTTCACTGCGTTCTGCCAGCAAGCCGGATACGACGGCGTGGAAATCATGGGCTCGGAAGGTTACTTCATCAACGAATTCATCGCGCAACGCACCAATCAGCGCAAGGACCACTGGGGTGGCAGTTTCGAGAATCGCATTCGACTGCCACTGGAGATTGTACGCCGCACACGGGAACGGGTGGGCCGCGAATTCATCATCATCTTCCGCCTCTCCATGCTCGATCTGGTGGAAGGTGGCAGCAGCTTCGAGGAAACCGTGTTGCTCGGTCGTGCGCTCGCAGAGGCTGGTGTGACCATCATCAACACCGGCATCGGCTGGCACGAATCGCAGATTCCCACCATCGCCACCAAGGTGCCACGTGCCGCATTCACATGGGTGACAGCGAAGTTCCGCGAGCATCTGCCGGTGCCTGTCATTACCTCCAATCGCATCAACACGCCGGAAGTGGCAGAAGAAGTGCTGGCACGCGGCGATGCCGACATGGTGTCGATGGCGCGACCTTTTCTGGCGGACTCTCACTTTGTCAACAAGGCTGCAGAGAATCGCAGTGATGAAATCAACACCTGCATCGGTTGCAATCAGGCTTGTCTTGATCACATTTTCAATGGCCAGTTGACCAGTTGCCTCGTCAATCCACGGGCCTGTCATGAGCAGGAATTGATAGCGATTCCTGCTGTGAAGGTGAAGAATTTTGCCGTGGTCGGTGCCGGACCTGCAGGGCTTGCCTTTGCCGTTTCCGTCGCCGAGCGTGGTCATCAGGTGACGCTGTTTGATTCGGCAGGCGAGATCGGCGGTCAGTTCAACCTGGCTAAACGCATTCCCGGTAAAGAAGAATTCAACGAGACGCTGCGATATTTCCGCGTGCGTTTGGCGAAGCTCGGCGTGACAGTACATCTGAATACCCGGGTCGGAGCGGACGCGCTCAACAGCGGTGACTTCGACGAAGTGGTGTTGGCCACTGGTATTGCTCCGCGCACGCCGGACATTCCCGGCATCGAACATCCCATGGTATTGCGCTACTTCGACGTCATCTCGGGCAGAGCAAAAGTCGGTAACCGCGTCGCCATCATTGGCGCCGGTGGCATCGGCTTTGATGTTGCAGAATTTCTCAGCCACGGCCACGAATCACCCAGTCAGGATATCGCTCTGTTCATGCTGGAGTGGGGTATAGACATGAGTCTGCAGGCGCGCGGTGGTATTGAAGGGGTAAAGGCAGACGTAGCCCCTTCACCCCGCCAAATCTTCCTGCTGCAACGCAAGCAAACCAAGGTCGGTGCCAACCTTGGCAAGACGACCGGCTGGATTCATCGCCTTGGTTTGCTGAAGAAGAATGTGCAGATGATGTCCGGATGCGAGTACGATCTGATTGACGACGCTGGACTACACATCCGTGTCAACGGCGATCCACGCTTGTTGGCGGTGGACAACATCGTGATTTGCGCGGGGCAGGAACCGCTGCGTGAATTGGTGGATGGGCTCAGCAAACCCTATCATCTGATCGGCGGTGCCGACGTCGCCATGGAGCTGGATGCCAAACGCGCAATTGATCAAGCTGTGCGGTTGGCGCTCACAATTTAAGGAGCCTCTGAATAACTGTCAAACAAGGGTTGGGGGGTGTTAAATTGGCAATCACCAATCGCTGACGCCCGGATCATGACAATGAAAATAAACTACGCACTACTCGCATGCTTCGCCTCACTGCTGGTTCCTGCCGCCTGGGCCCAACAGGAGGAAATCCCCATCTTCAACACCGTCAAGCTCAAACTCGCCAATGGCCAGTCCGTCATCGGTGGCACTATCGATGCCGCAGAACCTGCCACATACTGCGCCATGGCCAATGCTGGCTTCGATTTCATGTGGATCGAGATGCAACACAGCCCGCTTAATTACTCGCAGGTGGCGGAGATGATCTGGGCCTGCAGGGATGCCCCGGCCATTCCTTTCATTCGCATTCCTGAAGCGACGGAAGGCGACATACAGAAAGCCCTGGATATCGGCGCGCTGGGCATCATCGTGCCCATGGTGGACGCCATCGAGGAAATCGAGACGGCAGTGACCTACGCCAAATATCCGCCCATGGGCAAGCGCAGCCTGGGCGGCGGGCAGTACGGCGCACTCTGGGGGCGGGACTACCGGCGCGCAGCCAACGACAACATCATGGTAGTGGCCATGATTGAACAGGTTGAAGGCGTGGACATCATCGACCAGGTGGTGAACACCCCGGGGGTGGATGCGGTGTTTGTGGCCAGCTCTGATCTGAGCAGTTTCACTGGACTGAGACAGGGCGACCCCGAATATGAGGCGCTGGTGTCACGCGTTCTGGATACCACTCTCGCGGCGGGTCTGACAGCAGGGGGACCACTGAACTGGCTGGAGACCCGTGAAGGCTACGGCTTTTTTCAGGGACCCGGTGCCGGGGCACTGATTCGCGCCGGCACCCGGGTGTCGCTGGAGTCTGCGGATCCCTGTCGCTTTCTGCCTTCAGGCACCAGCCCGGTGGCCGGGGAAGACCCCTGTCCTTGAGACCTGGGCCGGGCCCGGCGGGTCAAACTCTCATCATCGCGTCGATTTCATTATGACCCCTGGGGCTTCCATCGCGGGCAGCCCCTGCCTGCAAGCGAACATTCTTGCGTAGATCTGTTCGCTTGCAAGCAAGCTCCTGCATCAACCAGCTTTACCTTGTCATTGCCTCACGGTCTGCAGTGGCCCTGGCGATGATGTACGCGCGAATCGCCTCCGGGTCGGCTGTCTCCAGCGCACCCGCGAAAGACACCATGCCGCCCGCCACCAGCTCTCCGCCGATCACTACAGAGTGCCACGCCTCCGCACTCGCAAGTCGCGCGCTGTAGCGCAGATCCGGGAACGTACCTACGCTGTCGCTGATACCGGAGGCGCCATGACACACACTGCACAGACGGCCATAGACCTGTTCGCCATGCGCAATGGTTTCGCTGTCGCCAATCATCGGCGGTGGATTCAGTTCGCCCGCCGCCGAGACTTCCTGCGGCAACTCATCAGGCAGTTGTGCATTTCCGCCTATCTTGAACACCAGCATGCGGGAGTTGTTCGTGGAAGCACGCGTGGTAGAACCAATCGCTCCTGCACCGGTGGTGGGCAGTGAACGTCCGCCTGCGAGCACCGCAACGTGCTGTACGCCATCGACAGTAAATGTGATCGGCGCGGCGACTATCATCGCCTGCGTCATCGCGGACCACAGCAACTCGCCATTGTCATCCTTGTAGGCATTGAATTCACCCGACGCATTGCCCTGGAATACCAACCCCCCTGCTGTGCTGAGCACTCCAGCCGCCTCGTTGGGTACCAATCGGGGTGAACGCCAGACTTCGCGCTGATTCACCGGGTCCCAAGCCAGCAGGTAGGCCTGGGTCTGCGGGGCATTGTCGCCTGCAGCTTCTACCAGCGCCGCTCCAGCCGAAGAATCGAGTCCGATATTCCAGCCGCGATCCGTGGTGATGAGCACCGGATCGGCCACATAACCTCTGTGTTGTTCACGCGCAGGCAGATAGACGAGATTGGTGCGCTGGCTGAACGACATCGGATGCCAGTTGTGTCCACCCTGCGGCCCCGGATACACGATCATCGGCACGCCGGTCTCGTCATAGCGCGCCTCCGGAATCTCGACAGGTCGATCCGTTTCCAGATCGATGTGCGAGGCCCAGTTCACCGGCACGAATTTCTCGGCGGAGATCAGTTGTCCTGTTGCTGCATCCAGCACGTAGAAGAAACCGTTCTTCGGCGCCTGCATCACCACGCGGCGCTGCTGCCCGTCGATCATCAGATCGGCAACCATGATGTGCTGTGTGGCAGTGTAGTCCCAGGTCTCGCCGGGTGTGGTCTGATAGTGCCAGCGATAGGTGCCGTCGTCGGGATTGAGCGCCATGATGGAGGTCAGGAAGAGGTTATCGCCGCCGCCGGGGCTGCGCAGACTCTGGTTCCAGGGCGAGCCGTTGCCGACACCGATGTAAAGCAGGTTCAGATCCGCGTCATACGCCATCGCGTCCCAGACGGTTCCTCCACCACCGAGCGTCCACCATTCGCCGTTCCATGTCTGTGCTGCCATTTCCAGTTCGGGTTGCTCGAAGCCATCGGCGGGGTTCCCCGGAACTGTGTAATAACGCCAGGCTTGTTCGCCGGTCGCAGCGTCATAGGCTGTGACATATCCCCGCACGCCGTATTCGGCACCAGCATTGCCGATGATGACCTTGCCTTTCACGATGCGTGGCGCGCCAGTGATGGTATAGGGCTTGGTTTCATCGATAGTGACGACACTCCACACTTGTTCACCGGTCTGCGAGTCCAGTGCAATCAGACGACCGTCGATGGTGCCGACGAAGACAATGCCTTCCCATACCGCAACACCACGATTGACCACATCGCAGCACGCATCCACGCCTTTTGCCGGATCAACACCCGGATCGAAGGCCCACAGCAGGGTGCCATCGCGCACGTCATAGGCCTTCACATGGCTCCACGCAGTGCTGACATACATCGCGCCGTCAACGACGACTGGTGTTGCTTCCTGACCGCGACTGGTGTCGATGTCGGCGTACCACGTGAGACTCAACTGGCCGACGTTGTTCACATTGATCTGTTCGAGTGGACTGTAACGCTGTTCACCGTAGTCGCGGCCTACGCTCATCCAGTTGCCTGGTTCGCTATCAAATGCGACAAGGCGCTCGGTGTTGACGGCGGCGCCGAAACTGGGAGTAGTGGCGCTCACAGCTGTTGGTATTGGTGTCACAGGTATTGCGGATGGGGTTTGCTCAGGCGTGGGCCCGCATGCTGCGATGAGCAGGGCGGCCGTTGCCAGCGTGGAAAATCCAATGAGTCGTGTCATGGTCTGTTGCTCTCCCTGTTGTTATTGTTTTTCTGGAACTGCTTCTTGCAGGTAGTGCTCCTTCTCTGAACGAAATATCACCAATCAATCCAGCAGATACCGATTGAACCACACCAGCCGCGCGGCACTCGCCTGCACTGCCTCTTCGCCGCGGAAACCATGGGCGGCACCGGGAATGGTGATGAAGTTGGAGGCCACATTGTGCTTCTGCAACTCGGCAAACATGTTGACGCTGTGGCTGATATTCACCAGTTCGTCGGCATCGCCATGAATCAGCAGCACAGGCGGGTCCTGGGGATCGACGTGCAGGAGCGGAGATATTCCGGCTGCTTCCTCATTCGGAAAGTCCAAGGCAGGAAACCGTTCGGAGGGACCAGTCATACGACGCAGATCGACCGGTGGATAGTACGCCACCACCACTGCGACCTCGTTGCTGACCTGGAGTACGGGATCATTCTCGTCACCAAGTCCCCGATCGGCATTCAATCCAAGCATCAGGGAAAGGTGTCCACCCGCACTGCCTCCGGTAACACCCATGCGGGAGGCATCGATCCGATACTCGTCGGCATTCATGCGGATATGCCGTACCGCACGGCTCACGTCGGCATAGGCTTCCGGGACCTTGAAGCGGGGGGCACTGCCGTGATGAACGGCAAACACGGTGTAACCGGCATCAAGGAAACTCCGGAAACCGGTCCCGCGAGACTGCGGCTCCTGCCACACTGAGAACCAGCCACCGCTGACCATGTAGATGATTGCGGCACCATTCTTCTCGCCTTCAGGCTCGAACATATCATAGATCAGCGCCATGCCGTCCTTGTGGCCGTAGACGATGTCAGGAGTGATCTTTACTGCCGCGGTGGCGGCTGTGGGGATGACGAGCAGAATTGCGCAGAGGACAATGCGAAGCGGAGAGGGCATGAGAGTCTCCATGTACTGTTGTTGGTTTTCTATTGTGGGAACGGACCCTGCTCGCGATCATGCTGGCACGATGCATCGCTTGCAAGGCAAGCTCCCACAGCGGGCCTATTGCCCCAGCAAGTTAGCTGGCGAAAACTGATCGGTCAAGACGCGCCTGCTCTCATCCCAGTCAGGACGAGTAGTCATGCTCGACGGAAACTCCAGAATATTGACACCATAGGGGCGCAGAGGGCCCTGCAGTGCCCGCGCGGCAATTCTCATTTCCCCCTGGTTCGGCAGAGGCTTCTGCTGGGCAATGATCACGCGATTGCCCGAACCTGACATCTTGAAGTTGAAGAATTCGCCGAATACAGCACGGTAGGTTTCCGACTCATGGCCGTAAAGGGCGCTGGTCGAGAAGGTGTTGGCCACCACGACACCATCTGGCGTGAGAATCTGTTTCACTTCCTCAAGAAATTCCTGGGTCAGCAGGTGTTCGGGAATGTACTCGCCGGTGAAAGCGTCGAGCATGATGAAGTCATACTGCCTGCCCTGTAGCGCGGCGCGCTTGATGAAGACCCGTGCGTCAACAACGTGGGCCACCATGTTGTCATTCTCGACAAAACCGAAGAAGTCCCGTGCCACATTGACGACGGCTTGATCGATCTCCAGAACGTCGATCTTCGCCTCGGGAAACAGCTCATTCAGTGCGACCGGTATGGTGCCGCCACCCAGCCCGGCAATAAGGATGTTCTGCGGATCTGGATTGATCAGCAGCCCGCCCATGGTCATGCGGGCATAGTGGAAAATGATCTCTTTCGGGTCGCGCATGTTCTTGCAGGTCTGGTTCCGCTCGCCCCGCACGGCGTTGAACAACAAACAGCGGCGTCCCTCGATCTCGGTCACGAAGATGTTGCGATACAGCGACCGCTCCTCGTGCAAAGTTTCGGCGTGCAGCCCTGCGGAAAACACCAATGCCAGCAGCGCTAGACATGCTGCCCGCAGGTTGTGCTGCCGATTCATGATCCTGATCTTCATAGCACTGTACTCCCTTTCTGCACTTCGGTACGTTCACGGACAGGAATCCTGTAAGCAATCATGACCGCTGCACCCGACAGCAGCAAGCCAGCGATTGCGCCCCACATGATCTGGTCTATCTCGAACCAGAGCACGAAATAGAAAGAGGTCATCAACGTTCCCAGCGCACTGCCCAACGTGGATACGAAATACAACAGACCGGCCATGCGTCCACTGTGTTCCTCTGAACTGACCAACAGACGCACGGAGTAAGGCGACACCATGCCCATGAAGCAGATTGGCAGGAAATACAACAGAGTCGCGGTCAACAGAGAGCCATAACGGGGGTCCTCGATCGACAGGAAGACCTGCGTCATCGTCCATTCGCCCAGGAAGATGATAGGCAGCGACAGGATGGCAGAGAGCAGAAAGAAAAGCGCAAAGGTGCGCGGGTTCGGATTACGGGAGGACAGCCTGCCGCCCCACAGATAGCCCAGCGACAGCGATAGCATGAAGATGGTGATGATGCTCCCCCACACATACACGCTGGAGCCAAAATAGGGAGACATGATACGGCCGCCCAGCAGTTCGATTGTCATGATGACGAAGCCGTTGATGAAGGCGGCGGCGACAATCACGTTCTGGAGCAGGGTGTTCTTTGGAGAGACAGTCACAATGGTTGTTCTTCTTTTAAGGGTGGAATCGGGATTGATGGAAGATCTAGGGCGAGGGGCGTCGCCAGCATCAGGTGCCTGAAAATACGTGATCTCCCCCAATGGGTCAAGAAAAGGGGGTTCCTCTCCTGTATTCAGGAGAATCCACTTGCCACAAAAAACAGAGGCAGGAGTACTCTCGCCGCTATGTGCACAGCAGGCCGGAACCACATCCAGGGTGACACTTTGAGTTACAGATCGGATTTGGCGATGACCCGGTCGCACATCTTCTGCAGGCTGCAGACCTTGTCAATCATGGTGGCGAAGCGGCTGTCCTGAGTCAGGCCCGCATGATAGCGGTAGTAGATCTGCTGACCAATCGCTGCGAGGCGGAACATGCCGAAGCAGAAATAGAAATCGAAGCGCTCGACGGCAAGACCGGTGCGCTCACTGAAACGCGCAACGATCTCGGCGCGCGTCGGCGCACCCGGCGCATCACTGGGCATGGCGCGAAAGCGACGATAGTCTTCGGGGTCACTCTCTTCTACCCAGTAACCGAGCGTGCAACCGAGATCCATGAGCGGGTCGCCCACGGTGCTCATCTCCCAGTCCAGCACACCGATGATCTTGAGTGGGTCATCTGGCGCCCAGATCACGTTGTCGAGTTTGTAATCATTGTGGATGATGCGGGCGAGGCCGCTGTCGGGCGGCATGCGATCGTGCAGCCACTGCATGATGTTCTCGCAGCCTGGCGCGTCCGGCGTGCGTGCATCGCTGTAACGCTTGCTCCAACCTTCCACTTGGCGGCGGACATAGCCTTCGGGCTTGCCGAAATTCTCCAGCCCTGCTTTCTGCAAATCCACGGAATGCAACTCGCCCAGCACATCGAAGAGAGTGAAGAACTGCTGCCGCACCTGCGCGGGCGAAAGTTTCATCTGCGCCGGATAATCCTTGCGGATGACGATGCCATCAATGCAGGACATCAGATAGAAGTCGCAACCAAGAATGTTGTGGTCGGTGCAGAAATGCACGGGTTCTGGCGCATAGGGATATATGCCTTTCAATGCGGAGAGCACGTGGAATTCACGCCCCATATCGTGGGCGGATTTCACCTTGCTGCCAAAGGGCGGACGCCGCAGCACCCACTTTTCCTTGCCCGCTGTCAGCAGGTAAGTGAGATTGGAGAAACCGCCGGGAAACTGGGCGATCTGCAGATCGTGTATGGACGACCCCAGTATCGGTGCGAGATAGTCATGCAGCACGGCAACGTCGAGCTCTTCACCCGGTCTGACGTCCCCAGCCTTGTCCAACAATTCCTGTGGCTTCACTGATCTTTTGTCCTCGTGTCAGCGATAGGTAATCTTGTCCCGCAGTTCGGGTTTCTCCAGATGCGAAAGACCGTTGAACAGGGTCAGGGACACTCTCCCTCCTCCGTACCGCAGCCGTGTCACGGAACTGTTGTTCACCATCCAGTTGGCCGCGATGACCTGCGCATCCGGAAGACCCAGCACACGCTGCAATGCCAGCGCGATCACGCCGCCGGATGTCGACACCAGCACTCGGCTGCCGTTGCTGTGCTTCGCCATCAACTCGTCGATAGCATTATGCACGCGGCCCTTGAACTTGTGCCAGGCTTCGAAGCCCTTGTCGTGGGGCGCGGGAACCAGATGGCCATCGATCCACTTCGCTGTGGTGGCTTCGAAGACATGCTGAAAGAGTTTACGGTCCAGGATTGGCAGAACCACTCCGGCATCGGCAGGATGGTGATCTCTCAGGTAGATATCGATGAGAGGGCTACCATCGTATTCGTTCAGGCCGGGGTGCACGGCAATCTGTGCTGCGCCACCGTTGACCAGTGGCAGCAGTTCAGTGGCGGTCTCACGCTGCCGCAACAGCTCTCCGCAATAGATGTGATCAAAGCGTTCGCCGTGGGCTTGCCAGTGACTGGCCAGCAGACGTACTTGTTCAACACCAAGGGGACTGAGCTTGTCATAGGATTGCGCGCCAAAGGAAGCCTGGCCATGACGCACGAAGATCAATTCACTCACTGGAACAACTCTCCAAAGCCTGCTGTTCGGCCCTCTGGCATCAAGGGTCAGGCAAGCCGCGCGAAACGGGCGGTGTGGTGGTCAGAATTGCCAAACAGGGTTTCTATGGCAGTTACCCTCTTGAACAGATGGCCCACGTCGAGTTCGTCGGTGATGCCGATGCCGCCATGCATCTGCACGGCCTCCTGCCCAACCTTGCGAATCGCCTTGCCGACACGGCTCTTCGCCGCCGACACGGCGCGCATTTTATCTGTGGCAGGCACGTCGCTGTCCAGTCGCATCGCGGCCATCATTACTATGGACCGGGCCAGCTGACATTCTATGAACATGTCCGCCATGCGATGTTGCAGTGCCTGGAACGTGCCAATCGCGGTGCCGAACTGTTTGCGCGTCTTGCTGTATTCGACGGTCTTGTTCAGCAGACTGTCGAGCGCGCCAACGGCTTCGGCACACACGGCCACGATAGCACGATCCGTTACTTGCTCCAGAGCGGGAAGAGCCTTGCCGATGGCACCCAACACACGATCATTCGGCACGCCGACATTGGCGAACTTCACTTCCGCAGCACGATGGCCATCCATGTTGGTATAATTCTTCCGGTGAATTCCGGGACTGTTGGCATCGATCATCAGTACGGAGATACCATCAGCATCTCGCACTGCACCTGAGGTGCGCACGGAAACGAGCAATTGATCCGCATCGGGACCATTCAACACAAGTATCTTGTGGCCGTTGACAATCCAGTTATCGCCTTGCAATACAGCGCTGCTACCGACACTCGCAAGATTGTATCTGCTGTCAGGTTCCGCTGTAGCGCAGGCAAGCTGCAGACTGCCTGCCATGATCTGTGGCAGCCACTCGGACCTCTGCTGCGCACTGCCCAGCTCACTGATGAGCCCGCCACCAAGCACTGTCGTGGGCACGAACGGCTCCACTACCATGGCCTTGCCGAACTCTTCCATCAACACCATGAGATCTACCGCGAGACCACCAAAGCCATCGTCTTCGGCCTTGAACGGAACTGTCAGCCAGCCCAACTCTGCAAACAACTGCCAGTATTCGGTGCTGAAACCTTTATCACTGGCAAGGATATCCCTGCGCATGTCGAAGGAATAATGCCGGTGCACAAACTTCTGCACACTGTCCTGCAGCATTTGTTGTTCGTCACTGTATGAAAAATCCACGTTGCGTTTCCTGTTGTCGCCGTTCGGCCCTACAGACCGAGCACAGCCTTGCAGATGATGTTGCGCTGAATCTCGTTGGATCCACCATAGATCGACTGCTTGCGATTGTTGAAATAATGCAGTGCCGTTGCAGCAGCACCGGCTGAACCAACAGGTTCGCCATCGAAGCCGGATTCGAACTGCTCCGGCACGAAGGGCAGGCTGTGCCATGCGGCAACTTCCATATAAAGTTCATCCAGATACTGCGTCGCTTCAGTACCAACAACTTTAAGAATTGACGACTCAGGGCCAGGTGCGTTGCCAACACTGACAGCGGCCAGTGTGCGCAGTTCAGCGTATTCGAGCGCCAAAACTTGTATCTCTGTTTCGGCCAGCTTCCTGGCGAACACTGGATCATCCAGCAGGGAACCACCCTCGCCATCGGGCGTATTTGCAGCCAGTTTGCGCAATTTTTCGAGGCGGATCTTGGAGCGCGGAACACCAGCGATGTTGGTGCGTTCATGAGTGAGCAGTACCTTGGCATAGGTCCAGCCCTGGTTCTCCTCGCCGATGCGATTCTCGACGGGCACGCGGACATTGTCGAAATGTATTTCGTTCACTTCCGGCTGACCGTCCAGCAGGTAGATTGGCGAGACTTTGATGCCCGGCGTCTTCATGTCGATCAACAGAAAGCTGATGCCTTCCTGCTTCTTGACCGTATTGTCCGTGCGTACCAGACAGAAGATCCAGTCAGCGTACTGACCGAGGGTATTCCAGGTCTTGGTGCCATTCACAATGTAGTGATCGCCCTGGCGCACTGCAGTGGTTTTCAGGGAGGCAAGATCGGAGCCAGCGTTGGGTTCAGAGTACCCCTGGCACCACCACACATTGCTCTCGAGAATGTCGGGCAGAAAGCGTTTCTTCTGCTCCTCGCTGCCGTAGGTATAGATGACCGGCGCCACCATCTTCATGCCGAATGCAACGGGCTCAGGTGCGCCGACCCGCGCCATCTCCTCCGCAAAGATGTACTTCTGCACGGCGGTCCAACCAGTACCACCGTATTCAACAGGCCAGTTCGGAGCGACCCAACCCTTGCGATAAAGTATCTTTTGCCAGCGAATATAATCGTCCTTGTCCAGACGGATTCTGTTGTCCACCTTGGCACGGATATCCCTGGGGAACTCGTTCTCCAGAAACTCACGGACATCCTGCTGGAACTTCAATTCTTCGGCGGTAAAAGCGACGTTCACGCAAGTTCTCCTGACATTTGACAGCAGTCGATGATGACTGCCCGACTTGCAGCCTCGCCGATCAATTGCAGGATTTTTCTGCTTGATTTGCTGACCAGACTGGCATGCAGAGGCGACTCTACCATTATTCAAGCATGATGAAAACGGAAAATCGAGCAGATGTTCGACGTCAGAGAACACTCATGATTGCATCCGGATCATGATTGATTCCATTGCAGTTTGTGTGCTTTTCCATTCAATGAGAATGCCGTTCCTGAAGGTAATGAAATATTGGATCGTCGTAGAAATCGTCGATGCCTTCATACCGAATGGCAGACAACGCCGTCGTCATGGCTTCGCCGGAACTGGAGAAAAGCTCGGTCCATTCCGAGACCTGACCATTACGGCCGATGATGCGCAATATCCAGCCGTCGTCCCCGCTGAACTCCACTTCGATCCTGACTGTCTTGCCGTCCTGAATGACATCGCGGCACATCAATACATCCTGACACTGCCCCTGCAACATCTCACAAACAGATCCGCCACCGTACTCGAATTCCCTGGTCATCTCCGCCTCCCTGGCTTGCTGGATTCACATAAGCGGGTGCTTGCACACCCACTTAAAGAAATAGACGGGAAGTCGCGATCTGTCCAGCCTCCGCCCTTTTCCTGGCGGCATCAGATCAGGAGAAGCTGATTCTGCGGATGGCGCTGAATCCTGCGTTCCAGACCAACAGTGTCAAGCCTGTCAGCGCTGGCACCACGAAGATGAGCAGAGAGCTGACATTCTGCTCAGCAATACCAGTCACTGCCATGAGAATGTAAGCGACCGCAGCCAGCAAATGACAAAGAAGGTAAAAGATTATAAGGCTGTGACTTGTCTTGCTCATGGCGCAACCACGCCCCGAGAACAACCAACGCAGTGCGAAGAAGAAGCCGAGCAAATCGGTCGGCCAGAACAGCAGTAGATTCAAATTGTGGTGCAGATCGAGATGACCAGACTCAAGCCAGCCCACCGTCATGATCAGACCGTAAATGCCACTGACTAGGGACAAAGCCAGGGTCAGCAATCCCAGGAGGCGATAACTGAGGCCGGGCGCGCGGAATGTAAAACCAGTCTGACTTGAGAACGATGCCAACGGAATCTTTTTGAGGTTGAAAAACAGGACCATGACCGGGACAAACAGGAAAGCGCCCAGAAAGTAGTAACCGTCAGGCTTCTCTGCAGGCGGTTGAAACTCCATCAGGATGCGGGACTCATCAAGCAACGGCAGGCGCTGGCCATTTCGCACCACATCGGACGCAAATCTGGTCAGTTCCTGACGCAGGCGCAGCGGTAGAAACATCTCCTCCCATTGTGACATGCGCCGGTCGATCCGACTGTTCATGAGTATATCGAGAGACACAGAAACATAAGGAACAGAGGCGTAGTGGGCCTTCACTTCATCGCGGAAGGTTCGCGGCGACAGAGCACGACTCTGCTCCTGCAGACGGCCTCCGAGAGCCTCATTGAGATAATCGCGCACCCGCGTCGTGCAATTGTCGAAGAAATACTGGTAGGAGTAGACGATATTCTCCTCCCGGAGGTTCCAGGCCAGGCGCTGATACAACGTTGCTTTCTGAGCGTTGGTCAGATTGATCTTGTCCTGCCATACCGTGCGCTGCTCGCGCTCGTAGCGACCCAGTTCCCAGGCTGGTGGCGAAACACCAAGCTGATAATTGAGAATGCCTCGCAGGAAATTGCTCGCGAAGGTGACATTCCCGACGCTTATATCGAACAAACCCCAGTTGAAGACGAGATCGGAATTGCTTTCGTTATCCACTACCCGCAGGGCAGTGTGCCCGAAGTTATCCCAGACTTTGTCACCGACATCGACTGTAAGCAGATAGAAATCGACCCGACTGAAATCCCGTGGCATACGGATCGACGAAATATCCACGATCTCCGGAGTGGTATCAGGCAAAAGCAACTCCTCCGCCGCCTGCACATTATCGATTCCAGACATGGCAGCAAAGACCAGCAGTACGATTCCTGTGGCCGCGCGGGCCATCAACCTACAGGCCTTGAGCCAGCGAGAAAAGCCAACGGACAACGCCTTGAAGACAAGGGTTTTCACATGATGTTGCAGACCTTGCGCACGAGCGGAAAGGCAGGTTTTAGCGGCGATGGAAATCAATGATCAGTGGGCTGCTTTAAAGGGATCGGCTGAGCGATCGGGTTGCACGGCGGCTTGGTAAACGCCAGTTGGGCGCAATCATATCAAAGAAACCGAACCGATCAAGTCAGCAATCTATTAGCCAGCAACATGAAAAAATTCATGTAACCCAAGGATTCACTTGCAAATAATGTCAGTGAATCTGATCCCACGGCATAGGCTGACCACGGGTAGCCCGAACCTTGCACACTTTCAGCCAGTAATTCATGACGAAGCGCTGGTCGCTGGCGAGACTGAGCAGCTTGTCGCGAATGTCCTGTACAGTGGTATGCGGCAGCAAAGAGGCAATCTGCCAGATCTCCTGCTCTTGCACAGCTGCATCCAAAATTCCATTGTAACCATCTGATAAACCAGAATTAACCACCATGCTTTTCATGCTTCTCTACCTCTAATCTTCCTTCTTTGTTGGTCGGAGCGATATATATTGGTTTCACTTTTGAAAGTGAGACTGTATATTTATACACTATGTATTTATACAGTACAATACTGTATGAGGTAGTCCTTCAAATCTCACTACTATCCTGCATTCCGGTCGGTTGAGGGAAAATCGGTGTGTGCTAGACTCTCGCGACCGGTCTTTCTGACCCCCGTTCTGACATCCTTTTTTGAGACACCGGGGCCAGCCTCGTTTCCCTGCATCAAGGAGCAGCCGACCATGAACGGCGCAAGAGCATTGATAGAAACACTCGCCGACTGTGGCGTTGAGTTATGCATGGCCAACCCCGGCACGTCGGAGATGCATCTGGTGCAGGCCCTCGATCAGGTGCCACGCATGCGCTCCGTATTGACTCTCTTTGAAGGGGTATGCACAGGCGCCGCTGATGGTTACGGCCGCATGACCGGCAAACCTGCTGCCACACTGCTGCATCTGGGGCCTGGACTCGCCAACGGGATCGCCAACCTTCACAACGCTCGCAAGGCCGGCACGCCACTCATCAATATCGTTGGCAATCATCCCCAATATCACATGGGCCATGACGCACCGCTGACTTCCGACATCGACACGCTGGCCCGCAATTTCTCCTCATGGATCAAGTCCTGCAGCACGGCAGAAACGCTGGCCCAGGATGGTGCCGATGCGTACACCGCCACGTTGCGCGCAACTCCCGGTTCTCAGGGACAGATCGCCACTCTCATCATGGGTGCGGATGCGGCATGGGGCATATCACCCGGCCCGGTCCGCGCAAATCCACTGCCAACCCGTGCGCGCATCGACGGCTCGCGTGCAGATGCCCTTGCCAGGGTTCTCGCCTCTGGTGAGAAGGCGGTGTTGCTTCTCGAACATGATGCACTGACAGCAGAGGCCCTTGAAGCCGCTGGCCGAATCGCAGGCAAGACCGGCTGCAGACTTGTCACAGGCACCTTTCCCGCACGTACCGATGGCGGTCCTGGCACTGTGTCGGTGGAACGCATGCCCTATTTCCCCGAACACATCCTCGCCACTTTGGAAGGCACAAGGCACCTTGTTCTGGTGGGCGCACAAACACCGGCAAGTTTCTTTGCCTATCAGAACCAGTCCGGCCGACTTGTGCCTGAAGGATGCAGTGTTCACACACTGGCCCGTATTGAAGAGGATGCTGCCGATGCGCTATCACAGGTTGCCGATATCCTGAGCGCTCCAGCGAGTGTCATCAAACGCTTTGAAAAGTCGGCCGTACCTAAACCGCAGGGCGCACTGAACACAAGATCCATTTCCCAGGCCGTTGCAGCAACGATGCCCGACAATGCCATCGTGGCAACAGACTCTGGAGGTGGCAACGCTGCATGGTCAATATGTCAGGGAGCCGCACGTCACTCATGGCTTAGTTTGACCGGAGGCTCGATCGGTCAAGGGGGGCCCGCAGCCACTGGTGCTGCCCTGGCCTGCCCGGATCGACGTGTGCTGGCTCTGCTCGGAGACGGAGGGGCCGGATATACCATTCAATGCCTGTGGACGCAGGCACGCGAACAGCTCAATGTAACAACGCTGATCTACGCAAACCGCAGCTACAACATCCTGAATGTGGAGTACGCAAGGCTGGGCGTGACCGATGTCGGAGCAGTAGCGGCCAGCCTGTTCGATATCAGCAATCCGGAGATAAATTGGGTGGGACTGGCAAAGAGCATGGGCGTGCCAGGCGCCACAGCTAACACTGCTGAAGAGCTCTGCACCCTGCTCGAACGCAGCTTTCAGGAGCCGGGCCCATTCCTGATTCAGGCGCAGTGTTGAGGCATCAGTGCAAGTCGGGCTAATCCACCACTTCGTGGCGAAAACACCCACTCAGAACGCTCAAAAAACATTTAGTGCATTGAAAATAAAGATATTTATTTCTGGCATGAAACTGGCTTTACCAGACCAGTAATCCACTATTTACCGGAGATGAGAACACCACGATGAAACTACTTTCTGCCCTTTTCACCTTCCTTGTCGTTGGCGTTGTCATTCTGCTGGCGGTACCAGTGCTGGCAGCCGGAATGTCCCTGATTTTCGTGCTCGGCTGTCTGTTCATCTGGTTTCTGCCAATCCTGTTGATTCTCGGCTCGGACAAGACCAGCGGCGGGGAGAAGCTGGCGTGGGTTCTCGCCATCATCTTCCTCTCCTGGTTCGCATGGATATTCTATCTGTTGCTGGCCCCTCTGAAGCCGGTGGATCGCTATCGCTATTGATCCGCACAGCTCCGATTGCCATGCCAACAAGGTCAGCACACTGGACAGAACCATAAGGAATCTGCGTGATGACGACTCCCCCCGCTCCCGGCTCAGATGCCTGGCTCGCATTGACTCGCGAGGAAATCATCGAGCCGGACCGCCCTGTCATTGACCCTCATCACCACCTGTGGACAGACACCTTCAATCGCGACTATCTGCTGGACGATTTCCGGGCAGATACCGGTTCCGGACATCGCATAGTCAAAACCGTGTTCGTCGAGTGCCGCGCCTTCTACGACGAGAGTGCCCCACTCCATCTGCAATCCGTTGGTGAAACTGCGGCAATCCGCGAACTCGCCCAACACAGCACAACATCCACCGGCAAGGCACAGATCGCCGGGATAGTGGCTCATGCCGACCTGCGACTCGGCGCCACCCCACAGCGCCTGCACGAAGTTCTGGAAAAACATCGCATCGCGGCAGGCGGATTGCTGCGAGGCATTCGTCAATCCGGAGCGCGTGACAATCGACCCGAAGATCTGCTCATCACCGGCCGTGCTCCTGCCTATCTCTATGGACGCGAAGAATTCCGTACGGGCCTGCGTATGCTGCCGGACTATGGCCTCACTTATGATACATGGCACTTTCACCATCAGAACGAGGACTTCTGTGAACTGGCGCAGACAGCTCCCGATACCACCATGATACTCGACCACTTCGGCTCACCACTGGGCGTGGGAATCTACAAGGGAAGACAGGACGAGATTTTCTCGCAGTGGAAACGGGACATGGCCGAGATTGCGAAATGCAGGAACGTCTACATGAAGCTGGGAGGTCTGGCGATGCCGGATAATGGCTTCGGTTGGGACAAGAGCAACACACCTCCTGGCTCCGACGAAATCGTGCGCACCCAGAAAAAATATTATCTACATGTGCTTGATCTCTTCGGGGCCGAACGCTGCATGTTCGAAAGCAATTTCCCGGTGGACAGACTATCGCTGTCGTATCACGTGCTGTGGAATGCCTTCAAGAAAATGGTGGCTGATGCCAGTGAGAGCGAAAAGCATGCGCTGTTCTACGGCACTGCAGAGAGGGTTTACAGACTCTGAACAGCACAACGGATCAAGACAGTTTGCTGCGCAGCATCTTGATAACACCGCTCGAAGTCAGAATGATCTGTCCGTTGGATTCCAGCACAACTCTCACGAACACCAGAGAGCCACCACGTCGACTTACCTCCCCGCGTCCGAGAATGAGATCGCCAGCGTAGGCCGGCGCGATGAACTCGTTGTTGCAGGTGACAGTTACCACACTTTCGCTGTTGCCACCATTGGCTGCTATGCACAATGTATAGTCTGCGAAGGCCATGAGCAGACCTCCGTGAACTGACTTGTGACCATTGCAATGATTCTCTCGCACACGAAAGGCGGTGCAGGCGACCTCATTCTGCATGCGGAAAAAGAAAGGCCCAATGTAGTCTTCAGCGGCATCACCAACCCAGTGACGATAGTCGGTGGGAACATCAAAATCCTGCGGGTTCATTCATTGTCCTCGTGGCGGTGATGCGGGCCTCAGTCATCATCGTCGTCTGGCGTGGCAACATCCACCACCGCACCGGCGACCTTGAACGGCACCTTGGCGACCTCTAGCGTCACGTCCACCGCTGCGCCGACGACAGTGCCGAGACAGCCCTGCAACAACACGCTGAGCAATGGCAGCAGCAGGACTTTTTGCCAGATGCGGTTACCGGAAATATTCGTATGCATGATGAGGATCTCAATGGTGTCGCATTTCAGCAAACGGGCGGATGCGCTCCACCCCTCGTTCGGACTCGACCAGCGCCGCAAACTCTTCTGCCAGCCTCTCGCTTTCTGCAAGCACGCGCTGCCAGTATGTGAAGCGGGTGTCATAATCCATGATCTCAAAGTCCTTGCGATCCGGTATCTTGCCATAAGGCAGCGCGCGGACAAACTCCGGCGATGGGGCCAACAACAGCACGTTATGGTAGTGGGCAGGATTCACCCTGCGCCAGCGCAGCGCCTTGTCGAACCATCCGGGTGTCAGCCGTGAGTAGAAGTGTGGATACAACACCAGATGCCCACCATCAGACCCAGCGGAAAGAAATGGCATATCGAAATGATAGTCCGTGATGCCGCCGTCACGATACACGCCCGCAGGCGCGCCCGGTACATTGCGGACTCCCTCCATGATCATGGGAATCGAGCCGCTCGCCAACAGCGCCTCACGTACATTGTCTTCCCGCAGAGGCACACAACGTGTCGGCATGTCTGCAAGGCGATCGAAGCCAGGCGCCAACCGGCCCGAGTGAAATATCACCCGCTCGAAGCTCATGCGCAGGGTGCGTCTGCTGATCACATTGGCCGCAGCACACAACCCCAGACCTCCCATCAACAGCACCTTTTTGTCTGACTTCAACAGACCTCGCGCACGATCTGCCACGATGTGCACACTGACAAGCCTGTTGCCGACAATCTCTGCGGGGCCGTTGGCACCGAGCACGATATCCACCAGCTTGCGCGCCTCGTGACTGATCTCCTGCATCAGGGGCTTGTCGGAATAACGTTGCCGCGAATAATGGAATGCCAGACGGTCCATGGCGGCCACCGGATCGGCCAGCCCCAGACATGCCAGTCGCCAGGCTCCGGCAGAAGAGCCCAAGGTCATCAATGGTTGCTGACGCCCTGCGAAGAAATCCCCGAACAGATAGCGGTCCAGCCCGTAGAGCACGAACCACTTCGGCCCGCCGGATGCTCCGACGATCATGCGAAAATCCTCAGCCCTCAAGCCGTCCCGCTGTATTTTTTGCAGCGCAGTGGGTCCGGCATACAGTTGCAGCGCCTGCATGTCAGGTCTCTCCCCGGTTATCAAAAGAGAAGGATTGGCAGATGTCGATGAACTGCCGTGCCCCCGTTGAAAGCGTGCGCCGCTTGCGATAGTAGAGGCCAAAAGTGAGCTCCACATCGGAAAACGCCAGCCCGGTCAGCGGCACGAAATCCGCACATAACGTATTTGCCTTCAGCACACGCTCATCCACGTAACACATGCCGATGTTCTTCGAGACCATGTTCAGACGCAGCGAGAGGTTACTGATCTCCCAGATCGTGCCGAACTCGTTGCGCAGCTTCTCGATAGCCGGACGCACGTCGGGATCTTCCAGGTGCGACACCATCAAGGGAATTTCCTGAATGCAGTTTTCCGGGTCTTCCAACAAACGCCCGAGTCTTGGATGGCTGCGGTTGATGACCAGTTTGCGCGACTCCCGAAACAGCGGCACTGTTTCCAGAAGTGCGGGCATCTGGTGCTGGAAAGGGCCGAAGCCAAGCTCCAGTGTATCGGCCATCACTCCCTGAATGATCTTGCGGCTTGGCATCACGTCCACCTTCAAGCGCGTGAGCGGATTGCTGTCGCAGTAATCCTCAAGCAGTTCGTTGCCAAACAATTGGCTGACACTGCCACTCATGGCGATCTGCAGCGTCGAGGCCACGCCCTGGCGGATGTCAGCAATATCCGTCAGCACATCATGCTCTTCCTGCAGCACGAGATCGGCGTACTGTTGCAAACGCTGCCCCGATTCAGTCAGCGCGATAGGCTTGCCACGCTCGATCAGCAGCGTACCGAGCTTGCGCTCAAGATTGGCGATCGCCTGGCTGACAGCGGACTGCGTGACATAGAGTTTGTCTGCAGCGGTCTTGAAACCACCGGTGTCACAAACCGTCTTGAAAACCCTTATTTCCTGGGTTTCCAGGTGCGTGGAAATCATTATCAACTAACCTCTGGGAGGTGGGACTGAGAGGGACGAAAACGCCCGTGAAACATTAGCACATCTTAACCTGCAATTAGCTTTGCTAATTTTACCCTCAAATTGGGCGTTTCTATAATACCGCCCACGATCAGGCATCCGCCCCCCGTTCAATCTCCATCGAACATCCACTCAACGACCTGACCCAAGAACCAGAACCAGACCAACCAACGCAGGGTACCCATCATGTCAGTGCAATTCTCCAAAGGCCTAGAAGACGTCATCGCAGATCAGACCAGTATCAGCAATGTGGAAGGCGATCTGGGCCGCTTGAGCTACCGTGGCTACACCATCGAACAGCTCGTCACCCTCAGCTTTACACGCGTGGTCTGGCTCGTATTGTTCGGAGAGCTTGCCACAGCGGAGCAGGAAGAAAAGCTGGAGAATTTCTTCAAGGCGAATGGCGCACTGAGCGACAGCGAGCTCAATACCCTGTCCAGTCTGCCGCGTACTCTGCATACCATGCGCATGTTGCAATCGATGATTCCAGTGTTGGACACAACCCCAAAGGGAGCGCAGGACCTGCCCTTTACCAACAAGGATGGTTATCGCGGACTGGCTGTAGTTGCCAGGATTCCTACCCTGCTTGCCACCTTCCGCCGTCTGCAGTTGAATGACAATGTCCCTGTCTTCAACGCCAGCAAATCCTACCTCGACAACTTCCTCTCGATGTTCCACGCCAGGGACGCCAGCGCAGATCACATCCGCTGTCTGGGGATGCTGCAGATTCTGCAGCTCGAGCACAGCTTCAACGCGGGCACGTTCACGTGCCGCGTGACAGCAAGCACGCTGGCACCGGTGGAGTCAGCCCTGTCTTCTGCGGTAGGTGCCCTGTATGGCACCCTGCATGGTGGTGCTGATGAAGCGGCACTGAACGAGGCGATCAAAGTCGGCGCTCCCGCTGGGGCCCGGGAATATGTCGTGAATCTGCTCGCCAACAAGGGTCGCCTGATGGGCATGGGTCATCGCGAGTACACCAAGCTGGACCCGCGCGCCGCCATCCTCAAACCAATGGCGGAAAAACTGTGCAAGGGCACCGATTTCGAGAATGTGTTCCTCACACTCAAAGAGATTGAAAAAGAATTCAACGCCGAAATGCAGAAGAAGGGCAAGGAAGTCTGGGCCAACCTGGAGTTCTACAAGGGCCCGGTGAATCTGGCCATCGGCATCCCTGCCACCTATTTCACGGCAGGCTTTGCCATGGCGCGCAGTGTCGGCTGGCTCGCGCATTTCCTCGAGTCCCGTGAAGACAACAAGATCATGCGCCCCAGCGCGCTGTATGTGGGCTCCCCTATCCGCTCGTTGTAACCTCGATTGCCCGCCCACCATCGCTCTTCGGAGCTTTGGCGGGCAACTCCTCCCATCATTCCCAACGGTTGCCTGTCTGGCTATACTCGGCTCACACTGAACATAAATTCAGCAATGAGGACTCTGCAGGGGCATGGCATCCATTTTCATAGCAGACGACGATCAACTCGTCATCGATCTGATCAGCTTTCGTCTGCAGCGTCGTGGCCACCAGATCGACAGTGCCACCGACGGCGAACTCGCTCTGGAGGCAATCCTCCGCAGCCCCCCAGACCTGCTGATTCTGGACTACCTCATGCCGATCATGAACGGGCCAGACATCATCGCTGCACTCAAGAATGATCCAGCCACAGCCCACATTCCCATCCTCATACTCGCCGCTCAGTGGCGCGAACGCGATGTGATGGAGGCGCTGGATCTTGGCGTGACTGACTACATGACAAAACCCTTCTCGCCCGACGAACTCACTTTTCGCGTAGAAAGAGCGTTGAAAACTCCATGAAGAATTCGGCTCAACATCTTTTCCATATCGCACTTCTGCTCAGTACACTCCACGTCGGCAACAGCAGCATGGCCGCAGAACAGGTACTGGACTACGAGACGCTGGTGCAGGATGCAATGAATCTTCGCAACGCAGGCAACATGCTCGAGGCAGAGATTGCGTTACGTCAGGCGTCGGAGATCGCCAGCAACAAAAGTGAAGCCTTCTATCTGCTGGGACTGGTCGTAGCTTTCCAGGAACGTTACGCAGAGGCTATTGCCATTCTGGATGCAGCACTTGTCGATTATCCGCAGGACAACAATCTGTTGCTGGCCAAGGCCCGCGTGCGGTCGTACCAGGGAGTGTTGCAGGAAGCAGAAGAACTGACCCAGAGCGTCCTCATCAATCAGCCTGACAATCAGGAGGCGCGCAATCTCAGCGGGCGCATTGCGCTGTACCAACGCAGGCCCGCCCACGCGAGAACACTTTTCAGGCAGGTGCTGCAAAGTAATGCCGACGACCTGGAGGCACTTATCGGCCTTTACGATGCTGAACTCGCGCTTGGCAATCGTGATGGGGCAAGTACTGTGCTGACACGGGCAGCAGACCTCGCACCCGGCCACATCGACGTCTTGAACCGCCAGGGCGCCGCAGCCATGCCGGGTGCCACGAAACATGCATGGATCACTGGTTATGAACGCAGCCGTACGGACACCGCAGGACAGCACTGGCACGATCGCTTTGTCGAGTATCGTCACCGTTACAGCATCGCATCTGAACAGTCTCTCCGGCTCAGTCACAATCACCGCTTCGGCGAGCATGACACATCGATCGACACCTCCTTGCTGTTGAGACAACAAAGCAGCGTGCCTGTTGAATTCGGGCTCAGTTATACAGCGGACGCCCACTTCATGCCTGAACACAGCCTGCGGGCCAGCACGGGATTTCGTCTAAGCGAAGGAAGCGACACCTTCGGCAGCACGTTCATGAATGCCAGTATCCAAAGCGCCAGATACTCCACGGGCAATACGTTGCGAGGCAATATCAGTGCCGACCACTATCTTCGCAATATTGACGCATGGCTTAGCGTTGGCATCGGACTGCTGCGTGATGAGAACAACTCCAACATCGGTGGCTGGCAATTGGGTGCTCACTGGCAGACAAATGCGAATGCCCGTGTTGGTTTCGCCTATAGTGAAGGTGGCGAAACGGAGAACTCCATTACTACCAGAACCCAGAGTGTCAGCGGTTATATGGCCTACAGTTTCGACACGCGCTGGCAAGTGCAACTCAACGTGAGCGAGAGCCGTCGCGAACGTTCCTATACCCGCGAAAGCGTCGCACTCACACTGCAATATCGCTATTAGGGCGTCATCTGATGTCTGTTGATCCCATGGAACACCGCGCATGAACGAGCTGCAACTGATCTGGTGGACCAGCCTGATATTGGCGTTCGCGTCGCTGCTGGTCATGCTTATCCTCGTGCTGCGACGTCTAATGGACGAACGCACCATCAGACGCGATCAACATCTTCGCAACATCATCCAGCAAATTCTCTTCAGCTACATGAATGCCGACTGGTTAAGTGGACAGAAAGATCTGAAGAACCTCATGAATCTGGACAAAGCTGGCCATCAGGTATTGCGTCGGCTGGCTACTGATCTTTGCCACCTCATACAGGGACAGGAGCGCGAACAGCTTACAGGTCTTCTCGACCGCACCGGCTTTCGCGATGAGTGTCTTCGCGATCTTCTCAGCAGCCATCACGAACGTCGCCGCACCGCTGTTTCTGCACTACAGTTGTTCGCCGATGAGAAAACAAAGGCGGCTCTTCTCCGTGCCATGGACGACAAGGATGGTCGCGTAAGACTCGCTGCAGCAAGTTCGTTGAAGGAAATCGATGCGATGCCCGAAGCGAAGCTGTTGGTTCGCAAGCTCGAAGAAAAGAACATGCTGCACACTCGCGATGCCCGTACCCTGTTCCGCGATATGGCGCGCCGGACTCCTCAGGTGCTGTACCAGCTTGCCGTAGCGAATGACAGCAGCCTCAGGCTGAAAATTGTCATCGCAGATGCGATGTCCGAGTCAAGTGATTTCAGAGTATTGGAATATCTCTACCATTTTGCGAATGACGCCAATCTCAATCTTCGCACCACTGCCCTGAAGTCTCTCGGCACGTTGCAACATCCAGGTGCGGCGAGCGTAGTTGAGCATGCATTGGAAGACGCGCAGTGGCAGGTTCGGGCTATTGCAGCAGCTGCTGCTGGCCAGATTGGTCTCGAAAATCTGACCCCACAACTTGCCAGACTGATCGACGACGACAACTGGTGGGTGCGATTTCGCAGCGCAGAAGCGCTAACCGAACTCGGTACGCGAGGATTGCAGGCACTACGCGAACGCGCTTCGGTCGTCAGCCATGTCAATGACAATGCCGGAGGACGCATGGCTGCACTGCTCCTTGATGAACACGGACTGCTTGAACTGCAAGCTGTGATGGGCAATGACAAGGATACCCTTCATGTTTGAACAGATATCCATCAGCATTGTGAGTTGGATCAACACCAGTGCCGAGTGGATCGTTGGCCTCGTTATCGTCGTTGGGCTCACTCAGAATCTGATTGCGCTGCTCCAACTCGTTGTGGCCGCCAGAGCATTGCGCCGCCGCGACGACTCGGAGAATAGCGAAACACTATGGCATCAAACAGCGCCAAGTGCCCCCCCTATTTCCCTGATCGCACCTGCCTACAATGAATCAGCCAGCATCGTGGAGAGCACACGCTCCATGCTCAGCATCCGTTATCCTCACTGTGAAGTGCTGGTAGTGAATGATGGATCGAAAGATGACACGCTCGACAAGCTCATCAAGAATTTTGCACTGCGCCCCAGCGCCAGAGATTTTGAATCCGTCACACCTCACAAACCAATTCGGCAGATCTATCAGTCTCAGAAATATCCCAACCTGATCGTGATCGACAAGGAAAACGGAGGCAAGGCAGATGCGCTCAATGCAGGGATCAATATCTCACGCTCGCCGCTGTTCTGTTCAATCGACGCCGACTCCATGCTGGAGGCTGATGCTCTGCTGCACGCAGTGCAACCATTTCTCAGCAAACCTGACAAGGTGATCGCAGTAGGTGGCACCATACGCGTCGCCAATGGTTGTCGGGTACGTGGCGGCAAAGTAATGAGCGTGGCACTCTCGAAGGACTTGCTGCCAATGCTGCAAACCGTGGAGTACACCCGGGCATTCCTGATCGCACGCGTCGCCATGAGCGAGTTGAATATTCTCACATTGATCTCTGGTGCCTTCGGCATCTTCCGCCGACCAGCCGCCATAGCGGTTGGAGGTTATGACACAGACACCGTGGGCGAGGACTATGAACTGGTGATGCGCATGCATCGCTATCATCTGGAAAAGAAAATTCCCTATGAGGTAGTGTCGGTGGCTGAGCCAGTTTGCTGGACCGAGGCGCCGGATAATCTCAAGACTCTCTCGCGGCAACGCAAGCGCTGGCAACGCGGCTCCTTGGAGACTTTCTTTCGTCATATCCGCATGTTGGGAAACCCCCGTTATGGGCGTATCGGCTTGGTTGGCATGCCCTTCTCGCTGCTGGTGGACGTGCTGGGCCCACTCGTGGAGGTGCTGGGTTATCTGCTCGTGCCGATCCTGTGGTTCTCCGGCATGCTCAACCCCGACTATGCCATTGCGTTCCTGGCGTTGACGTTCGTGTTCGGAGTTTTCATCAGTGCAGGATCACTGGTGTTGGAGGAGATTTCGTTGCACCGCATCCCTACCGCGAAGGATCTGCTGCGTCTTATCTTGGGTGTATTGATAGAGAACTTTGGCTATAGACAGATCAACAACATCTGGCGAGTACAGGGCTGGTGGGAATTTCTGCGCAAGAAGAAGAGCTGGGGCGAGATGACCCGCACAGGATTTCAGTCGTCGCGCTAAGCAGCCATCGCGCAAATGGCCTGCTATCATGTGCCCGTGCCAACACACTTTCATACTCAAGAACCAACCGACCGATGAAGAATCCTTTCCCCACACTTGCCGCACAGACTCTCGTTCTGCTCGGCGGCGGTCACAGCCACCTTGCCGTGCTCATGCAACTGGCGAAGCAGCCGGTTCCCGGTCTGGATATTGTGCTTGTCACCCGCGACGTGGAAACCCCTTACTCCGGTGCATTACCTGCGTGGATCAACGGTGACTGTGCAACGGACGATCTGCTGATCGACCTGCGCCCACTCGCGCAGATGGCAGGTGCACGTTTGATCCGTGCCACCGTAGAGAAAATGGATCTGCAGAACCGGACGCTGCACTGTGCCGGCAGGCCCGCAATTGGATTCGATATTCTCTCGATAAACATCGGCTCCTGGCCTGACGTTGCAGCGATTCCTGGCGCAGAACAGTTTGCAATTCCGGTCAAGCCCATTCCTGAATTTCTGAAACACTGGGAGAGTATCCAGCAGGAAGTGGATTCTGCCGTGAGCGAGCAGCGGCCCTATACCATCACGATAATCGGTGGTGGTCCCGCAAGTGTCGAACTGGCCTGCGCCATGCAGATGCGCTTGTATCGAAACGCCGGTTTGCCACTGCCTGATCGACTGGGGCAGGAATCCTTCATCAGGATTGTTCTCATGACCAACGGTAGCGTATTGCTGTCCGCGCTGAATCCGGGAGCCCAGGCCCGCGCACTGTGCACATTGCGATCACGCGGTATTGATGTACGACTGCAGCACAGTGTCAGGAGCGTCGAGCAGAATGCCGTGCTCTGGGAGACAACCGGCACCTCTACTGTAGAGAGTCTGCAGACAGACAGAATTCTGGTGGCAACAGGAGCCAGCGCTCCCGACTGGTTGCAACACACCGGACTGACACTGGATGCAGGTGGTTTCATTCTCGTCAACAATCATCTGCAGAGCGTGAGCCATGCCAACGTCTTTGCCACCGGCGACATCGCTTCAATCGAAAATTGCCCACGGCCGCGATCAGGGGTCTATGCAGTACGGCAGGGTATGCCCCTGGCGCGCAATCTGCGCCGCTTCGCCACCGGAATTCCTCTGCAAAGTTACAATCCCCAGGCCCACGTGCTGGCGCTGCTCAATCTGGGCGATGGCACTGCCATCGCCGCACGGGGCAACTGGTCTTTGCAGGGCCGCTGGGCAGGTGTGTGGAAGAAATGGATTGATCAGCGCTTTGTAGAGAAATACAGCCGCATACCAGCGCCTGTTGAAAGATCATTCTCTGCAGGATCACGATCCTCCAGTCTGCGCTGTGCAGGCTGCGGTGCGAAAGTCGGCAGCACCATGCTGCATGACGTGCTTGCACAACTGCATCCCTGCACTCACCCCGATATTCTGTCCGCACATATGAGCACGGAAGACGCGGCGATGATTCGCATTGACGAGCGACGCACATTGTTGCAAACCGTCGATCACTTTCGCGCCTTCATCAACGATCCCTATCTCTTTGCGCGTATCGCGACAGTGCATTGCCTGAGTGACATTCACGCCATGGGCGCCACCGCACACTCGGCGCTGGCTATCGTCAGTGTGCCTCATGCCGCACCACGCATCATGCAATCCATGTTGCTGGAGATCATGAGCGGCTGCACTGAAGTATTGAACGCTCATAACACCGCCCTGATTGGAGGTCATTCGAGCGAGGCACAAGAGCTGAGCTTCGGTCTGAGCGTCAACGGTTTCGTCGAGCCAGACAGGATACTGACCAAACGTGGTATGCAGCCAGGCGACGTGCTGATCCTGTGCAAACCACTGGGAACCGGCACACTGTTCGCCGCCGATATGCGCTACCAGGCAAAGCAGCGCTGGATCGAGAACGCCCTGACCCACATGCAGCACTCCAATCAGATGGCGTCTCATTGTTTCGTGCGACATGGCGCCAATGCCTGTACCGACATCACTGGCTTCGGCCTGTTGGGTCACTTGAGTGAAATGCTCACGCCTGACGCCGTGCGAGTGGTGCTGAGCTTGAATGCGCTGCCGATTCTCGATGGCGCGCTCGAGTGCGTCGCAGGCGGTTATCTGAGCTCGCTTCAGGAAGACAACGCCAGACATGCTGCTCTGTTGACCAACGCAGAACAGTTCCACCCAAAACAATTGAACAAACAACCGCTCTACCACCTGCTGTTCGATCCGCAGACTGCTGGTGGACTGCTGGCCTCTGTACCAGCCCGCAATGCTGCGGCCTGTCTCGCCGACCTTCATGCCGCAGGTTATCGAAACGCCGCCAGTATTGGCGAGGTACTGTCTACGGGAGGCGAGTCCGCTGCCGTGGGCTTGCGAGAGTGAACAGCATGAGTGAGACAGATCAACGTGCTGGCACTACAATCAACACCCTTAACGTACCGAGCAAGCGCAACGCACAAATGAAAGAGGAATGTTGATGAAATCAAAAACAACCCTGAGCATTGCCAGCGTTCTGCTATTACTGGCTACAGGCGCAACCAATACGACAGCCCAGAGCGGGCCCGCCGCCTCCGATACCATCAATCGCAACGGCGGACTCAATGTCGAGCGCGCCGGTGACACCATCGATGCCGGACTCGCGCAGACTCATTATCGCCGGGGCAACACCTACAGCAATCTGGAGCGTTACGAAGAGGCCATCACCGAATACCAGCTGGCCGTGACAGCCGATCCGAATTTTGCCGACTCCTATCGCAATCTCGCCAATATCTATTACTTTCAGAAACGCTATGACGATGCTATTCCGATGCTGGCGCGCTTCATTACGTTGCAGAAAAGGCAGGGCCCTACTGCGGGACTGATTGCTTCCTTGAATACACTTGGCCAGCTTTTGCGTGACGCTGGCCGCTTCGAAGAAGCCATCGATGTAGATCTGCAGGCGATCGAATACGATCCTGACAATACGTCGCAGATGTTCGTGATGGGGAACACCTATTTCAATGCAGGGCGCGGGGACGATGCCATACGCATCTACGAGAAGGCACTGACCGTAAGGCCGAACGACGCCTTCATCCACAGAACGCTTGGCAGGATTTACGAGGACGAGAATCGTCTGGAGGATGCACTCACGCAGTACCGGGCCGCTGCCGAGCTGGACACCGGCTCACAGTTCTACAAGGACCTGGTCAGCTCTCTTGAAAACCGGATTGCAGGGCGTTAGTACCAGCGTCGGTTGCCAACAGCGCGTCACGCTCTGTCTTCGGAAGCGAGGTGAGTTCTCTGACCCGGGCATAGAACAACGCCAGATCACCTCCTGCCTCTTCAAGCAGTGCCGCGAACCCAGGCACCAGATCGTTGTAGGACGCCACTGTCGATAGCTGGGCGTTATTGAGCGGGCCCTCGAACCAGCGATCATAACCTGTGTAATTCCATACCCCACGCAGGCTGGCATAGTCATCCCGCAGAGACTGTCGCAAAAACTCCTTCTGATGGCGCATGAGGTCCTCGGCCATTCCAGAAGCATAGAGCTCAGCGAAGCGATCACGATAACCACTGACCAGTGCCACAAACTGCTTCTGCATGGATTCCTCAGCAAGAATCTGTGCCGCTATTCCGTCCTGCGGAAATTCCTGAAGCCACCGCCTCAACCCTTCCTGCTCGACAAACGTAGCGAAACTTTCGTTGAACGTGGTGTCGCCGGGAAGATAGATGAGCGAGTGGGAGAGTTCGTGGAACAGCAACGCCACCAGGCGATGATCGGCGCGTCGCAGCACACTGCTGGTCACGGGATCGGCAAACCATCCGAGCGTGGAATAGGCATCTACGCCCCCGCTGTAAACTTCCAATCCATCGCTCTGCAAATCCATTGCAAAGCGCTGTGCACGCGCTTCCGAGAAAAATCCGCGATAGGACACGCAACCCGCGATCGGATAGCACCAGCTCACTGGAGTTGTGGAGAATTCTGTTGCAGCGAAAACATTCCAGATCACGAATGGGCGCTGCAGTTCGACATAAGAGAGATAGCTGTTGCCTGCAGGAAGAAGCAGCGTGTCTTCAGCGAAACGTCTGGCGTTGAGTATCAGTTCCAGTTTGCGCCGCGTATTGACATCCAGATCTTCCTGCGCGAGCAATCGATCTATTTGTCGACGCTCCAATAGAAGGGATATCTGCCCCTGTGCGGCCTGACCGTAGTAACCGACAGTCTCGCAGGAGCTGAGTAGCGCAATCACGGCGAAAGCGAAAACAATTGAGAGGAGAAATCTGCGCATTCGCTGTCGTTGTCCTCTCGCACACCTGTTCTGCGTTGCCTTCTCTCGATCTGCCGCCTGGCTTATTGCTTTTGCACCAATATGATCTCGAAAATATTGCCCCACAATTTTCCGGTGACAAACAACCTGCCATTGCCCGCGTCATCCGTCGCCTCCCATGCGATACCGTTGAGTACGGCTTCGGGGCCACCGGTAGTTGTCTGTTCCACCAAGCCGGTAAGGTCGATGATTCCCGTAACCGCACCGCTCTGCGGGTCGATGCGGACAATCTCGTTGGTCAGCCAGACATTGGCCCAGACCTCACCGTTGATGTATTCAAGCTCGTTCAGATTACGAACTGGAATGCCTTCCCAGCGTACGGGAATCTTATTCAGCACAGCGAAGGTTTCCGGATCGATGAACTGCAACTCATCAGTGCCATCGCTGAGAATCAGATGCGTCCCATCCCAGGTCAGACCCCAGCCTTCAGTGGGATAGTAGTGCGAAGTGATTGTGTCGAAAGTTTCGAGATCGTATACGAACGCGATGTTGGTTTGCCACGTCAACTGATAGATCTTGTCCTCCACTATGGTGATGCCTTCGCCGAAATAGCGGCTGGGCAGGCGCTTGGTCTTGAGCACAGCTCCGTCTTCCAGCGAAATCTGACTCAGGGAGGAACGTCCGAGGCGACCAGTGCCTTCGTAAAGATAGCCCTCGTGAATCTGCAATCCCTGAGTGAAAGCGTTGGTGCTGTGGGGGTAGGACTTGACGACTTCGTAACCGTAGACGGGTACGTCGGCCTGCGCCGTGCAGGTCATCAGCAAGAAATTGGCAGTGACCAGCATCGATCTGAAGACATTCATTACGACTATGTTCCTTCTTCTCATCACACTCAGTTGCGCGACCTTGATGATCAGGGTCGCACCCGCACATATTTGACCAGCCGCTCTCGCCCGACTTCGCCGGAGTATATGTTGCCCTCCAGATCGACGCCAAGGAATTCCACACCAGTCCCCACCGCTACTTCGCGATCTGGAATGAATGCCGTGATCCAACCAGTAGCGGCTGGCGCGATGCGGATGCCGCGCTCCCAGCCGGGGTTCCAGCGCTCGTCGGACATGCCATCGCCCGCATACAGAATGTCGTGCTGGTCCACAAACACGGTGCTCGGCCTGCCGAACTGGGTCCACACCTTCAACAGATTACCTTCCTGATCGAAGACCTGGGTGCGGTTGTTGCCCCGATCGGCAACGATGACACGACCCTGCCTGTCAATGGTAATGCCGTGGGGATCGTTGAAACGGCCAGGGTCACCGCTGATGGAATCGGGTCCACCACCAATCTGCATGAGGAACGTCCCATCAGCGGCAAATTTGGCGACACGATTGTTGCCGCCGCGATGCCCGTCAGCGATCCAGATGTCGCCGTTGGGAGCGACGACTACATCTGCAGGACCGTTGAAGTGACGCTCATCGGCACCCGCCACGCCGGCCTCGCCGAGGGTCATCACAACCTCGCCCTGCTGGTTCAGTTTGAACACCTGATGGCCGAGACCGCGCCTGGTGCCTTCCACCAGACGCTCATCTCCAACCGGCGCGCCTTCGGTGACCCACAGGAAGCCTTCGTTATCGAGGAAAAAGCCATGAGGCCAGGAAAACAGGCCCGCGCCGAAACTGTCTACGACGTTGCCTTCAAGATCAAACTTCAGGATCGGATCCACCTCAGGATGGAGTGCACAATGATTCTCACCACAACGTGACAGCACCCAGATATGCTGCCCGTCCGGATCAGGAAAAACACCACTGGGCACACCGATGCGCTGACCCTCGGGCATCTTCACCCAGTCGTAGTCTGCATGGTAGGAACTGTCGATGCTCTGTGCGTACAGTGTGGCAGCACTCAGCAGTATCGCGATGGAAATGAGAGTGCGAAAAATGGCGAGGTGAGACATGTCCTGCTCCTGATGTTATTTTTGTTTGCAAGTTTGTCTGGTGCTGATGCTGTCCGTTACACTCGACGGCCACCCAATCCTAAGAGAACAATTGAAAATGGCAAGCAATTGTCTGTTCTGCAAGATCGCCGCTGGCGAGATTCCTTCCACCACAGTCTACAGCGATGATGACCTGTATGCTTTCCGCGATATCAAAGCTGCCGCGCCGCAGCACATTCTGCTGATTCCGAGAAAGCACATCGAGAGTGTCTCTCACCTCGAAGAAGTGGATGCCACCGTGATGGGCAGACTGATGGTGACTGCGCGCAGGATTGCCGAGCAGGAAGGTTTTGCTGAAGACGGTTTTCGCTGCGTGATCAATACAGGCACCGATGGCGGCCAGACCGTCGGTCACCTGCATCTGCATCTGCTGGCGGGGCGGCACCTGACGTGGCCGCCGGGTTGACAGATTGTAGGAGATGAGATGGACCCCTCTTCTCCTACAGGGGGGCGAGCACCTGCAGGCTCTCGCGATTCGGTGCGAACACTCCCCTCTCCGTAATCAATGCCGTTACCAGCCGTGCTGGCGTCACATCGAAACCGAAGTTGTTCACCGCACTGTGACTCGTCATCACCTGCACCCGGCTCAGTTCGCCCAGTTCGTTCAACCCCTGAATGTGCGACACCTCACTGCCGTGACGCTGCTCGATGGGAATCTCCTTAACACCATCGCTCAGGCTGAAGTCGATGGTGGACACAGGCAGCGCGACATAGAACGGGATGTCGTTGTCGAACGCGGCCAGCGCCTTCAGGTAGGTGCCGATCTTGTTGCAGACGTCACCGGTCGCCGTGGTTCTATCGCTGCCGACGATGCACAGATCCACTTCGCCATGCTGCATCAGATGCCCCCCTGCGTTATCCACGATCACCGTATGCGGAATGCCTTCCTGCTGCAGTTCCCAGGCAGTCAGGAACGCGCCCTGATTACGGGGCCGGGTTTCGTCCACCCATACGTGTATCGGAATGCCCTTGGAGTGGGCCTTGTAGATGGGAGCCAGTGCCGTGCCCCAATCCACCGTGGCGAGCCAGCCGGCATTGCAATGAGTGAGGATGTTCAGAGATACCGCAGTGGGATCCGCCGTCAATTTGGTAAACCAGGCCTGTTGCAGAAGCTCCAGCCCGTGATCGCCGATGGCGCTGCAGGCGGCCGCGTCTTCGTCAGCGAGCCAAAGGGCAAGGGCAAGGGCAGCCTCAATGCGAACCTGAGTAGGTTCTATCGAGGGAACGGTTGATACTCCCGCCTGGATTGGCCCCCACAGAGGAGACAGTTCCGCCTGCACGCACTCAAGCGCCCAGCGCAGATTGACCGCCGTGGGGCGCGTCGCCAGCAAACGCTCACATACAGCAGACAGGTCAGTTTCACCGTCACGCAGTGCAAGGTAGACGCCAAAGGCAGCAGTAACACCGATCAACGGCGCACCGCGCACCTGCATGGTGGTGATGGCATGGCAGGCCGCGTCCAGGGAATTGAGACTGAGAATATTGAAGTGGTGGGGCAGCAGGGTCTGGTCGATGATACGGACAGCTTGCTGCTCCTCATCGAACCAGATCGTGCGCTGTGGGAGACCGTTGATCTTCATCAGATCACCCGATCGTTGCCGCCATCGACCGGCACCTGCGCGCCGGTGGTGCAAGCGAATCCTTCTCCGGCCATCTGCACGGCCAGGCGAGCCACATCGCTGGAGCCGACATTACGACCCAGCACATTGTTCTTCTTGTACTCGTCCACCGTGAGCTGGTAACTCAGTGCACGCTGGGCCAGCACCTCATCGGTCCATAGGCTGGTGTCGAACACGGCGTTAGGATGAATCGTGTTGACGCGAATACCCTTGCTTCCGAGCTCCAGCGCGGCCACGCGGGCCATCTGGGCAAGTCCGGCCTTGGCGACAGAATAGGCGCTTGCGCCGGGGCCTGGTGCTGGCACGTTCTTGGAACCAATGAAGACAACCGATGCATCAATGCCCAATTCCAGAAACGGAATGCAGGCACGCAACATGTTCATATGGGAACTGAGATTGAGAGACAGGGATTGTTCCCAAGTCTGCGCGTCCATGTCCTTGAGCTGACGGCTGGGTGGAAAATTGCCCGCATTGCTGACCAGCACATCGATACCGCCGAAGGTCTCCACCGCCGCCTGTACTGCGGCTTCGATCTGCTGCGTATCGGTGACGTCACAGACCCGGCCAAGCACCTGTCTGGAAGACCACATGCCGGTGATCGTCGTGTTGATATCCAGAGCTACCACGGCAGCGCCCTTGCTCACAAAAGCCTCCACGCAGGCCTTGCCGATACCTGAACCTGCGCCGGTGACGAGAACCACCCGTCCCTCGAATTCGCCGCGCGTCTGACCGCGCTTGAGCTTGGCCTGCTCCAGTTCCCAGTATTCGATGTCGAATAGATCCTGTTTTGGCAACGCTACCCAGCCACCCAGCGCCTCTGCCCACTGTATCGCCTTCACGGTATGAGCGGAGATGTCGCCTACCACACCGATGCGTTTGCTGTCTGGCGCGATGTAGAGCATGCCCTTCTCGCGCCAGATGCCAAACCGTGGCACCTGATCCAGGCAGGTGTGGTGTGGCGCCGCATGCTGCGAAAAGTAATCGTTGTAGGCGCTCTGAAACCGGGCAAGACCGTCGCGGGGATCGTCGTCGAAGATGGCCGCGAATGCCTTGGTATGGATGCTGTGGTCGGGTGTGAGCGGGCCACGCGTGGCGATGTCCGCAACTCCCGGCAGCAGGGAGTAACCCACTGCCTCCGCAGAACGATCCCAGCGCGCCAGCACGGGCGAGCCCATCATGTCGCTGGCCTGATGACGCAGCGCCGCGAGATGGATGAAATCAACGCTCTTCGGTGCATGACGTGCGGTCGCTGCCTGCGTCCACGCGCCCCTATTTCGCAGATAACCCTCGGCCTTGTTGACCAATGCGATCATGCTTTCATAACTGGCTCGGCAGTCGTCGTCGAAGGTGATGATGCCATGGTGCAGCAGCACAATCCCCTTGAGCCTTGACCAGTCCGCATTCAGGGTCGCCTGATGCACCTGCTGCGCCAGTATGAACCCCGGCATGACGTAAGGCAGGATCAGGACTTCGTCGCCGTAGAGCTTGCGCAGCACCGCTTCGCCATCCGGAGTATTGCTGATGGCCACCACCGCATCGGCATGAGTATGGTCCACATAGCGCAGAGGAATCAGGGCGTGCAGGATCGCTTCAACAGAAGGGGTTGGCGCATTGGGATCAAGCAGGGCCAGGCGCAACTCCCGCATCATGCCGGTATCACTGAGCGCTGGCAGGGTGGCCAGGCGCTTGAGATAGTCCAGCCGCACGGGAGCAAAACCACCAGCAGCAATGGTTTGCAGGTCCCAGCCGGACCCTTTCACGAACAGCACTTCTTCGGACTGACCGAAGACATTGACAAGGCTTCCCTTCACCGAGGTATTACCGCCACCATGCAGTACCAGGTCGGTATCCCGACCAAGCAGTTGCGAGCTGTACACCCTCAGTCCCAGCATTGCATCAGTGGCAAAGCGTGCTGCTTCCTGATCATCCCAGAGACTGTTCATGCCGAAGTTCCTTCCAATTCAATGATGTTCATATGCCGGAAACAAAAAACGCACCTCTGGGGTGCGTTCTTGTGCAATTCAAAACCACAGTGTTTCAGATATCAGGGCTCAACAATCGAAATGCTGGTAATACCGGCTTGTCTCGCAGAATCCATGACCAAAACCAGAGTAGCGACATTGGAGCGCACGTGCGGCTGGATGATAACGGAAGCCGAAGGATTTTCTGCCTTGAGACGGTCGATGTTGGAACGAATCTGGCTCTCAAGAATGGGACGTGGCTCGCCATTGAGAATGATGTCGTTATTGGCGCCAAGCTCGAAAAGAATGTTCTTCTTGTCGTCATTCTGCTCGGGCGGAGTTTCGTTGTTCTCGTTACTCGCGGCATCAATCGCAGTTTCGGACAGGAATGTGGCTGTTACCACGAAGAAGATCAGAAGGATGAACACCACGTCGAGCATGGGGGTCAGGTCTACATTGCTTTCGTCGTTCTTTTTGGCGCCTGCTAGTTTTCTCATTGTTTTCTACACCTTAGCCGGAAATACTGCTGATCAATTCTTATTGTGGATGGGTCTGTGACTACAATCGTGGCCCAAGTATACCCGAATATGATTCGACCACAATACCCGAATCCTGCGGTCACTGACGTCCCTCCCCCTGGCGGAACGCCCATGCCCAACCACCATTTACTGCAAGGACTCAACTGTAAACTTAACGATTTCAGCGAGTTGCTTGACCGGTTTGGCATCGCGCGAATTAACCCGCAGACCGTTCAAGGTATTCATCAGTTGATCGGCAGCAAACTCCACGGTAACACCCTTCTTGAGCTTGCCATCTTTTTCTGCGTCCTTCAGCCTCTTGACCAATGCCTTGCGGATCACAGCAAAGGAATTGCGGACAATCTTCTGTATTTCCTTGTCGTAGTTGATGCTTTCACAGAATGAGTTCACCAGCAGGCAGCCCATGCTGCGTTGCTTGTTGCTCACGGAGAGGACTGCGAGGTCAAAATACTTCTCGATTGCAGCCCAGGGTGCCAGGTCTGCGTTATTCAGGGATGCATCCAGATCCTTCGCGATGAGTTTGTTGTAGTGATCCAGACAAGCCTTGAAAAAGGTATCCTTGTCACCGAAAGAGTTATACAAGGTGCCACGGTTGATGCCGGTAACATCCAACAACTTTTGCACGGAACTGGCCTCGAAACCTTCACGCCAGAACTGCTCCATCGCATTGGTCAATACTTCGTTGTACTCAAACTCAACTGGTCTTGCCATAATAAACACTCAGTCTTATCGTTATGTGATTAAAACAACCAACTATGCCAACAGCTGGTCAGTGAGGGGGACATTTTCAACGGCAGGGATTGTATTACAGGGGGGAGGCTTATTACATCTGATGATACAAAATAACACAATTGTGAATATGGAAAAGTGAGCCAGTTCATAACCGCATGGTCAGAACATGTGTTCTACATGAATTCCGGAATCTTCTGCAGCGAACTAAAGGCCGACTGCCGTCACCACCAGACCAATCAATCCACCAAGTACACCACCCCAGACCACCAGCCAGCCGAGATGCTTCTTGATCATCGTCTGCACGATTTCTTTCACCAGTTGCGGCGTCAATTCGTCCAGACGCCGATCCACGATGTGTTCAATTCTGTTGTACAGCGATTCTCTACCTTCCGAGGCATTTGCAATGCCATCGGCAAGACTCGCGCGAAACTCATCAGTGTCCACCACGTTGTGGAAATAATCGCGCATCTTCGTAACAAAGGGATCACGCAGAGGATTCAGCGCATCGCGCCCACCGAACATGCCAAGCATTTTTCCAAAGGAAGATGCCATGATCACATCAAGAAGAGATTCGAAGGCCTTATCCAGGTCGAGCTTGTCAATCAGTTTGAGAATTTCTGTGTCTAGGCTGCGAGACATACTGGCCGATTGCTGCAAAAATTTCTCAATGTTCTCCTGGCTGAAGAACTGCTGCATGATCAGTTTACGGATACCCCTCTTGAATTCTTCGAAATGCATCGGCACGACCCCGGAACCATAAAAGCCCGGCACCCGCTCGAACAGCATATGGATTGCCAACCAGTTGGTGACACTTCCCGACAGGGCAAACAACCCCACGCTCATGAACCAGGGAGCAATGTTTACAGGCAAAAGTACCCCCAGAAGAACCAGAGTCAATGCCACCAGATTCGTCACCAGACTCTTGTCAATTACCACTGTTCAATTCCTCCAATGCGGACCGACTGGTCCGCTGAAATGGCGCGAATGATAAGGAATGCAGACTGGCGATTCAATCTGCGGAACTACAGTCAGAGTCTGCGATGGGATTGCACCGGCATCTTCCGGCGCAGTTCATGAAGTTGGTCCAGATCAATCTCGGCCACGGCAATGCCTTCGCCTTTCTCAACTCTCGCCACCACACGCCCCCAGGGATCGACGATCATCGAGTGCCCGTAAGTTTCTCGCGAGGCGTTGTGTAGACCTCCCTGATTGGCGGCGACCACATAGCACTGATTTTCGATGGCTCGGGCTCGCAGCAACACCTCCCAGTGCGCTTCACCGGTGACATTCGTGAAAGCGGAGGGAACCGTGATGATCTCCGTACCCTCCTCCAGCAGCCGACGATAAAGCTCTGGAAAACGCAGATCGTAACAGATACTCAACCCCAGCTTACCCAGCGGGGTTGCCAGCGTCACGACGCGGTCACCCGATTCAAAACTGCGCGATTCCATGTACTGGGCTTGCTTGTCAGCAACTTCGACATCAAAGAGATGCATCTTGTCGTAACGCGCCATCAACAATCCCTCAGGACTGTAGACGAGACAGGAGGGACGGACCCGACCATCCGTTACGGTCTCGACTGCACCTCCGGATATTGTCGGACGTGTCGCCATGGGCATGGTTCCGGCGACCAGAATGATGCTGTGCTTCCGTGCCTGCTTCGCAAGAAAACCCTGCAGCAGTGCGTTTGTATCGCCCTCACTTTCCGCATACTGACTCAGCGGTCCGCCATCAAGGACAGCGAAATTTTCCGGCAGCACCACCAGCACTGCACCTGCAGCGGCGGCATCGCCAATCAATCTTTCTGCGCTGGCAAGGTTTGCGTGAATATTGCCGGAGCTGACCATCTGCACCACTGCAGCCTTGCGATCCATATGTCCTGCCTTATTGATTAGCTTGATTAGCGGGTGGGATTGGTGTCGGTGGAATCGGCGCAGTTGTGGTCGTTGCAGGCGCCGATGGATTGCCAAAGACCTGACTCAATCTGGGTTCCAGTCCTTCCCATGGCCCCTGGAGCGTGTACTGCGCGCTGGTAAGGCTATCCACCTGATCGCCAAATATCTGGTCAAACAGGAACACACCAACTGCCAGTTGCCAATTGATCAGATTGTTCAGAATAGCGATGCCACTGAGCCAGGGAATATTGTCACTGATAGGCAAGGTGATGTAGAGGTTTCCATCAATGGTTTGCTGCGGCAAATCCAACTGCCCGGTAACCTGAAAGAGACTGGCCGGCCCAATGATCTGCAGACGATCACGAATGGTGACGATGCCGTTGCGCAATGTCATGGCTCCTGTGATCTGCTCGAATGACAAGCCACTGCGCACAAGGTCATCGCTGAAGCGCAGTCGCCGCACCAGGGCATCAAAGTTGATGATGCTGATAAGCTTCAGCGCACCACTGCCCGCACCAGTCGCCCCCTGCTGGAAGCGCCCTTCCATGATATTCATGTCCAACTCGCCGCTGAGTCCGGTACTGGCAAAGAAGGCGGGGCTTCCCGGCCAATCGAGCGTGGCATTGAACTTCGCCGTTGTGCTCTCAAGGCTGGGGGCATAGCCAAAACCACTCAGCACAGTGGCAATGTTGTTCGCTTCCAGTGCCGCAGTCAGATAACTGTGGTGGGTCGTCCCATCGTAATTCCAGACGAAGCGAGCCTCCTCTCCCTCCCTGCCCGCACGAAGCCCTCTTGCCTCTACAATCAAGTCAGTGAACTGTGCACCATTAGTTATAGGCTCCAGCATGAATTGCCAGCGACCGTAGTCCGCATCACCGCGCAGAATCTGGTCGGCAGTAAAGCGCATGCTTGGCAGATTGCGAGGATCGAAATCCAGCAGCGGATCCATGCGCTCCTCCTCAACATCATCAGGTGTCGATGGCGAAGCGGCGACTGAATCTGGAGCAACCGCCCCCTCCACAACAGAAACATCATCCTCTGCCACTTCGGGTTCAAGAGGAGCGGGAAAATGCAGATGCGTCAAATGAACATTGAGAGGCACATCGGCAGCATAGGGCACCCTGACAACCCCGCCAACTTTTTCGCTCGCAAGCGTCAAGACCCAATCCCGGTCCTCACTGGCAATCTGCACATTGAGATCATCGAAAGTCTGTCCGAAAACATGCGCTTCTCCTATGGTGACATCGACAGCATTGATGGCTTCACGCAACTGCGAGAAATTCGTATCACTTGCGGATGAAGGTGCGACAGCATCGGGATCAGAACGCAACGCACTCATCCAATCGTCGTAACTGAAGAAAGGCAGACTGCCTACCACATCAAGCCCCGGGGCATTCGCATTCAAGCGTCGCACGGTCACACCTTCAGCACGTCTGCCGAGAAACACCAGACCATTGCGCACGGCACCACGTTCAAGACGAACATTGACTGAGCCGACATCTCCGAGCGCAACACGAAGATCCTGCTGATCGCCGAGGAATGCAATCCTGAGATCCAGCGCAAGCTCCTCATGGGTCTCCTTGCGTAGAGGTGCTGGATAATCCAGCGCCACACCCTGCAAACTGGATGTAATAGTCAGGCTCCGGCGGGCTGCCACGCCATCCTGTTGCGCTGCAGATGGCTGCGCCAGATCAAGACGTGCCTGGTAATTCATTTCTCCTTCTGCGCGACGCAGCAAACCCTGCACAAAAGCACTCTGCAGAGGCCAGTCGCGCAACGCCTGCGTATCAGCACTACCCGCAAGTTCGACAAATGTGTTTGTAGTTCGTTGTGCGTCGACCTCGCTGCGAATATTCACCGCAACCGGCTTGTCGAAAAGAGTGGCACTCATCTGCTCCCCACTCAAACCGCTCTGTGTGCTGTAGCTGAGATCCCCGCCCAGCTGGGTGAAGTGCAATTCGAACTCGGGAATAGACAGTGAATTGTCGTGCAGAGCCAAACCAACATCAACACGCGGTTGTATGTCGGGGATTCCCAGCGGGATGCTCAGATCCAGATTGAGACTGACGCTGCCTTGCGCTACCCAGTCCGCCATGTAATCGCCAAAGCCACGCGTGACAGGTGTCTCCTGCAGATACCGCAGTCCCTGCTGTGCTGCACCATTGCCACGACCAGCAACACTGAGCCAACTGCCACCTCCGGGATTCGGGCGAATGGCTGCATTAGTGGCATCAAACTCCATCCCGAGTGACTGTCCGCTCTCGACACGGATATCTACCTCACGATCCTTTATGATGACATTGCCATGCAGATTCTCGAGTACCGGCCACTGCGGATCAAAGCGCAATGTGCCATCCTGAACGTTGTAATACATCTGCAGAGTCTTGTCCTCGGGCGCAGAACCGGCGAGCAGCGAGCCGCGGAAGATGACGCCGCTCTCTACAGCTCGACCACCAAGTACGGCGCCGTCCACCCAATTCATTACACCGCGAAGACTATCGCTGACTCTGGGCGCAGTTGGCAGATAGAGACTCTTCTGGCTGACATCAGCAGTGAGTGCACCCACCATCAGTTCAAGCGTCGACGTTCTATTTTCATCTGTCGTCCTTCTGTACTCGGTAGAGAACATCGCTCGACCATTCACAGCATCCGACTCGGCAACGATCACACTGCTGGCCAGGCGCAGATGCTGCCCCTGACTGATATCTAGAGAAAAACGTACACGACCATTGACGTGATCATAGGCCCAGGCGTCATTGAACAATGTCGGGAGCTGAATCATGAACCGTGAAGAATCCACTTCTACTGAGCCCGTCAATGTCTGCGCTGTCGCATCGAAAGAGACCTCTGCAAAACCATCAACTCCCCACAATGCGGGCGCAGCGCCACGCGCACTGAAAGCCACATCACTCAAATTGGCCGAGAGACGGAATGTTTCTTTCTCATCATGCAGTGTCTCCACTGCCCCTGGGTCCTGCAGTGACAACCACACTTCCAGATTCTGCATCTCGCCACGCGGATTGTGTTCAGCAAGTTGTGCACTGCCCTCTGCATTGAGTATTTCCACGCTCGCTAATATTCCCGTCGCGATTCCCAGATTGAAACTGTCAGCGCGCAGTTGCAGCGTTTGCTGTGCCTGATAGTTCACATACAGGTCACTCTCACGCCAAGTCATGTCATTCCACTGAAAGCTCAGGTCCTGCAACAGGATTTCCCAGGAAGGTGCCTTGTCACTCTCATTTCCTGAACCTGTAATGGTTCTGCGTGCAAAAAAGCGGGCTTCAAGGTTGTCGAGCGCGACTACGGCATCGTTCTCGACCAGACCCAGTGCCACGCTGTTGATGGCAGCGCTGCCCTGCACGGCCTGCACTTGCCCCTGATCAATCTCGACCCAGAATTCACCACTGCCGTCGAAAGCGTCAAGGTCCAGAGCTTCTGCATAACGCCCAGCGACCAGTTCCGAGTAATCATTACCCGGCAGCAACAGGTAGAGTAGACCGGATATCTCGGCAGCCGAACTACCGCTCAGTTCAGCAGCCACACTCAGTGGCCCGACGACGTCCGTCTGCCAGGCGTCCAGATGCAGATAGTATTGCTGATCACGACTCTGCAACCGCAAGCGACCGCGCTCCAATCGGGTCGATCGACCATCATGACGCTGCAGCGTCATGCTCATGTTGCTGAGAACCAGATTATTGACCCGCGATGCCAGATCCAGGATCTGATCGGGATTCATGGGAGCCTCAGTGCCGGTCTCGAAACCGCGCAATTGCCAGCCACCATCTTCCTGTTCGGCAAGTGTGAATTCGGGACCGATCACCTCAATGTTGGCGAGCACCCAGCGCCGGGCCAGCAGGCTCGACCAGACGTCCAGCTCCAGACTGAGATTATCGAACAGCATTACCTGTGCTGATTCAGCAGATCCTGCCGGAAAAATCAACACCTGCTGCAGCGATATGATTGGGTTGAAGCGGCGCCAGTCGCCCTGCAAGCTGCCCACCTGCACATACTGTCCGATGCTGGCGGATAGCTGCGCCTCGATATCGGCGCGGTAGTTGACCACATACGGCAGGAGCTGACGACCGAGACTCACGTACACAGCCACCGCCAACAACAGTACCAGACTGGTTGTCAGCAGCAACGAGATTAGCTTTTTCAGTAACGTTTTAATCATGGTCATCAGAGACAAGAGGACTCGGGCGTGATTGCGGAGACCACAGCAACATCGGCCAGGCACTGGAAAGAACTAGAACAGCACGACATCAAACTGCTCTTGAGTATACATGGGTTCCACCTCAAACCTGACCGTCTTGCCGATTAATTCTTCCAGGTCGGCCAAGGTGCTGGACTCCTCATCGAGCAGTCTGTCAACCACTCGCTGCGATGCCATAACCAGGATCACGTCATTCTCGTAGACACGGGCAACCCGCATGATTTCACGGAATATTTCGTAGCAGATGGTCTCTGCGGTCTTCAGCCTCCCTCGCCCCTTGCATACAACACACTCGCTGCAAAGCAGTTGACCAAGGCTTTCGCGGGTACGCTTGCGCGTCATCTCTACCAACCCCAGTTCGGACATGCCGGTGATCGTGGTGCGAGCATGATCTTTTTCCAACGCCTTGCTCAGAGTACGCAGCACCTGGCGCTGGTGCTCCGGGTCGAGCATATCGATGAAATCCAGAATTATGATTCCACCGAGATTGCGCACGCGCAGTTGCCTTGCGATTGCGGTGGCTGCTTCGAGATTGGTCTTGAGAATTGTTTCTGCGTGATTCTTGCTGCCGAGATATGCGCCCGTGTTCACGTCGACGGTGGTCATGGCTTCAGTCTGATCGATAATAAGGTCGCCACCAGATTTGAGTTTGACCTGACGCCCAAGTGCCTTGTTGATTTCCTCTTCGATGCCGTAGAGATCGAAGATCGGTCTCTCTCCTGCATAGAGTTCAACATTATTTCGACACTCGGGTATGAAATCCTGAATGAAGCGTGAGATTTCATCGAACGCACTCTGCGTGTCGATCCGTATTTTCTCGATATGCGGCGTGATCAGATCACGCATCGCACGCATGTAGAGCGGCACATCGCGATAGAGTATATGCACATCACGACTTTCGCCTACGCGTCGTTCCACTGCTACCCACAGCTTCTTCAGAAAACGGACATCCTCTATCATTTCCTCGGCTGCACAACCTTCCGCAGCCGTGCGAATGATAAAACCGCCGCGCCCCTCCATATCTTCCTCACGAATGCACTCATCGATCATTGCCAACAGTCGCGTCCGCTCTTCTTCGTTCTCAAGTCGTTGAGAAATTCCAATATGTTTACTACGAGGAAGATAAACCAGATTGCGCGACGGCAGCGTCAGATGGGTAGTCAATCTGGCGCCCTTGCTGCCAATCGGGTCCTTGGCCACCTGCACGACGATCATCTGTCCTTCGCGTACCAGGCTCTCGATCGTCGGTGCTGGCTCTTCCCTGATCTCGAAACCATCGGGACCAACCGGGGCAATATCGGCGCTGTGGATGAAAGCCGCACGTTCCAGGCCTATGTCGATGAAGGCTGCCTCCATGCCGGGCATGACCCTGACCACCTTGCCAAGATAGATATCGCCGACGTGCCCTTTGCTGTGCGGCCTTTCGATGAAGATCTCCTGCAGCAGACCATTCTCGATCAGTGCCACACGGGTCTCCATGGGCGTCACATTGATCAGTATCTCTTCACTCATGGGGTTTCACGCATGATCCTCTGTTCCGGCGGAATATCGAGACCCGTATCCACACCAAAGCGCTGCAACAGCTCTGCGGTTTCGAAAATGGGCAGACCCACCACGCCACTGTAACTACCCACGAGCTTCTCCACGAACAGAGCTCCCAGACCTTGAATGGCGTAGGCGCCAGCCTTGCCGGCGGGTTCGCCACTGGACCAGTAGGACTCGCATTCCTGTTCAGTCAATTGTCGAAATCTGACACGTGTGGTCGACATCAGCACGGCGCTCTCTTGACCCAGGCTCAGCGCCACCGCTGAATAGACGTGATGTTCGCGCCCGGACAACAACGCCCACATCCGCAGAGCATCGGCTTTGTCGACTGGTTTACCAAGAATATGCTGGTCATACACCACGATGGTGTCGGCACCGAGAACGGGCCAGAGATGTCCGGGAAGGAGGGCTTGGGCGGACTGCGCCTTCTCAAGTGCGAGTCGTCTGACAAATGCCGTGGGAGATTCGCCAGGATTGGCGACTTCGGAAATGGTGTGTTCGGCGATTTCGTAACGGACGCCAATTTGCTCCAGCAACTCTCTGCGCCGGGGCGAAGCTGACGCAAGCACTACACCACTGAATCTTGTTGCCCCGAAAACACCTGCTGCCATAACGCTCCCTGAACCCTGATCCCAATCCCGCTCTCACAGACTTCGGGGCATACCACCGCTACCTGACACTGAAACCGCGACGCATCTGCCGCAGCAGTACAAACATCCACGGCCACACAAATGCGCTGGACAGCGCCCCCAGCAAAAACAGCAGATCAGACGAAACCGCCTGCTCCGCAGCGATCTTCATCCAATGCGTCATCATCAAATGCAGGCCGATCAGGGCCAACACGACTGTACTCTGCTGTAGCGCCGAAAACATTCGCAATCGCTGGTGCAGGCTCAATGCGATGTAGGCAATGATCGCCAGTGCCAATGCATTCAGGCCCAACAGTGACCCCTCCAGAATGTCCATCAAGAGGCCGGCTACCCAGGCGAAACCGATTCCCACGCGATAAGGCAGAGCCATTGCCCAGTAAATCAGCACCATCGCTACCCACTGCGGCCGGTAGTTCATGGCCCACTCCGGGAACGGGACAATTGCCAACAGGTAAGCGACAAAGAAACTGAGGAAAATCACCCAACTGCCATTGGTGCGCTGTTCCATTCTCTACTCCTGCCCTGCTGACGGTGCCGGGCTGGTCGTTGTATCGAGCCTGGCATCTGCTACTGGCTCCGGATCAGCATCCGGGTCGGCATCGAGAGGCACCACGGTGTCGCTCTCCAGAATCATGACATCTTCCTCCGCCAATACGTCCTCCACAGGCGTATTCCTGGTTTCAGCATCGTTTTCCAGCCACACCGCCGCGCCAACGCCTTGAAGCTGGGCATCCAACTCATTCTGCGCCAGTTCGATCAACATCACATGGCGTGTCCGGTCAAGCTGGGCCAGGGGCCTGGCCTTGATGGTGGCAAAAGGCTGGCCACGGTCATGCACAACGCTGGTGACCTCGGCTACTGGATAGTCCTTGGGGAAACGCTGCCCGAGACCGGAACTTACCAGTAAATCGCCCACTACAATGTCTGAAGTATCCGGCACATACTCAAGCTCCAATTCCGGGAAATCGCCACGACTGCCTCTGGCGATAGCTCTTTCACCATTGCGATTGACCTGCACGGGAGTGCCATGGCGGGAGTCTGTGATGAGCATCACCCAACTGGTAAAAGGCAACACTTCGACCACCTGCCCCATGAGCCCATAGGCATCCAACAGCGCCTGCCCAGTCTCTACACCATGCTGCGCACCGCGATTTATAAGCACACGACGGGAGCCAGGATCGGAAGAAATATTGATGATTTCAGCGGTCAGTATCTTGCCATTGACCGAAATCGAAGCCTCCTGCAATGCCCGCAGACGGCTGTTTTCACTGGCCAGGCCCGCAAGAAGCTGCAGTTCGCGCTGAGCAAACAGGAGCTCTTCGCGCAGACGGGTGTTTTCTTCGATGAGATCACGGTGGGAGACAAATACATCGTCGATCCAGTAGGAAACACGGGCGGGAATGTCGGCGACCCAGAATACTGGGGCGGTGAGGAAACCAATGCTGTAACGCACTCTGTCCAGATAATCGAAGCGGCTGTCTGCAAACATGACCGCTACAGACAGCATCACGAATGCCGCAACACGGTATTCCAGAGACACGCCTTTGATGAATAGAGTCTTGATGATGAAACCTCTGGGGGGAGTCTCCCTATGGGTTATTCAATCGTCAACGAATCCATGTCATTGGCGTCCATCAGCTCCATTGCTTTGCCGCCCCCTCGTGCCACGCAGGTCAAGGGGTCTTCGGCGACGATGACAGGCAATCCTGTCTCTTCTGACAACAATTTATCCAGATCCTTCAACAACGCACCACCGCCAGTCAGCACCATACCACTTTCGGCAATGTCCGAGGCCAGCTCGGGCGGAGACTGTTCCAGCGCACTCTTGACCGCCTGCACGATGGCAGACAGGGTCTCCTGCAGCGCTTCCAGGATTTCGTCGCTGTTCAGGGTAAAGCTGCGCGGCACCCCTTCGGCCAGATTGCGGCCGCGCACATCGATCTCACGCAGCACACCCGAGGACGGGAACGCACAACCGATTTCCTTCTTGATGCGCTCAGCCGTGGCATCGCCGATCAAGCTTCCATAGTTCCTGCGCACGTGGGTAATGATGGCTTCGTCGAAGCGGTCACCGCCAACACGGACAGATTCTGCGTACACAATGCCGTTAAGGGAGATGATCGCAATCTCGGTAGTACCACCACCGATATCGACCACCATGGAGCCGCTGGCCTTGTCCACCGGCAGTCCGGCCCCGATGGCTGCCGCCATGGGTTCTTCAATCAATCTGACTTCACGCGCCCCGGCGCTGACAACGGATTCACGAATGGCTCGACGCTCCACCTGTGTGGATTTGCAGGGAACGCACACCAGAACACGTGGGCTGGGCGGGAATATGCTGTTCTCGTGCACCTTGCTTATGAAGTGCTGAAGCATTTTTTCAGTCACTTGAAAGTCGGCAATTACACCGTCCTTCAAGGGGCGAATAGCAGTGATGTTGCCAGGAGTGCGGCCCAGCATACGCTTGGCGTCTGTGCCTACAGCGGTGACTGTTTTCTGGCCATTATGGGTGCGGATCGCGACTACGGACGGCTCGTTCAGGACAATTCCCTGACCTCGGACATAAATCAACGTGTTGGCAGTACCCAGGTCAATCGAGAGATCGTTGGAGAACATTCCCCGGAATTTTTTGAACATCGACTTTTAGTAACCTCAAAATAGGAATCCCCCCTGCCTGGAGAGCGAGCACCTGACCACAGACTTGAAGCGAGTATTCAGTTGACGCGCATGATTTCGTGCAAGGGGTTGGATGAATCTGCGGAACAGGCGACAGGTTTGAATTTGCCGACCGATCCTGAAACTGTTGCCCAAAACCGGTCTCTTTCCCGTATAATCACGGCTTCTCCGGCGAATAGACACGCACTCTAACAACGGCAGGGATATTGGGCAAGAGTCAAATTGATAAATGCCCGAAATCAGGCACTGCCACGCAAAATCGCGTCGGAACACTTGTAGAAATGCATCGCAGTAGTGACTCGCATATTGAATCATAACGACACATCCGAATTTTGGAGATTGTGAATGGCTTTGGAAAAATCAGACGTCGAAAAAATTGCTCACCTGGCACGTCTGCACATTGACGCAACTGAAGCGCAGGAGGTCACGAATAGAATCTCCTCCATTCTCAATATGATTGACCAGATGCAGAGTGTTGAGACGCACAATGTTGCTCCGCTCGCGCATCCCTTTGATGCTGTACAGAGACTGCGCCCCGATGTGGTCACTGAGACGAATCAGCGCGAATACCTGCAGAAAATAGCCCCCGCCACACAGGACGGACTTTATCTGGTGCCCAAAGTGATCGAGTAACTGCCCAGGCAATCAGCTCATCACCGCACATACTGACCAGAACCAATCATACAAGTACCCATTTCAGACCAAGGACACACGCATGTCTCGCAGAACAGTCGCCGCACTCTCCCGATCACTGGCGCAGGGTGAATTTTCCAGTACGGAATTGACCCGTGATTATCTTGATCGCATCAAGAAATTCAACGGCGTCTTCAATGCCTACATCACCGTGACCGAAGAGCTGGCGCTGGCTCAGGCCGCCGCTGCCGATCAGCGCAGGGCGCGCGGGGAACATGGCCCACTTACAGGCATACCGCTGGCCCACAAGGACATCTTTTGTATGCGGGATGTGCTCACTACCTGCGGCTCGAAGATGCTGGCTAACTTTATTTCTCCCTACGATGCGACCGTGGTTGAGCGCTTCAATGCGGCAGGCACTGTGACCCTCGGCAAGACCAACATGGACGAGTTCGCAATGGGATCTTCCAATGAAACCAGTTTCTTCGGTGCGGTCCGCAACCCCTGGGATACCGAGCGCGTGCCCGGCGGGTCATCCGGAGGTTCAGCCGCTGCTGTTGCCGCTGATCTGTGTGCCATGGCTACCGGTACCGATACAGGCGGTTCGATTCGCCAGCCTGCGGCGTTCTGCGGCATCACCGGGTTCAAGCCAAGTTACGGCCGCATCTCGCGCTGGGGCATGATCGCCTTCGCCTCCAGCCTCGATCAGGCAGGCCCGATCTGCAAGAGTGCAGAAGATGCCGCCCTCATGATGAATGTCATGGCGGGCCCGGACATCAAGGACTCCACCTGTGTGGACATGGCTGCTCCCGATTACATGGCGACGCTGAACGACTCCCTGAAGGGGCTGCGCATCGGTGTGCCACGCCAGCACCTGGCCAAGGGGCTGGGTGCAGAAGTCGAGAGCGCACTGCAGGAAGCGCTGAAGCTCTATGAAAGCCTTGGAGCGACCGTACACGAAGTCGATCTTCCCAACAGCCACCTGTCCGTCTCGGCCTATTACGTGATCGCCCCGGCGGAGGCCTCAGCCAACCTCTCCCGCTTCGACGGCGTGCGTTATGGCTATCGCTGCGAGAACCCGGTGAATCTGGAGGACATGTACAAGCGCACCCGCAGCGAAGGCTTCGGCAGCGAGGTCAAGCGCCGCATCATGGTCGGCACCTATGCGCTGTCCGCCGGTTTCTACGACGCGTACTACCTCAAGGCCCAGCAGATCCGCCGCCTCATCAAGAACGACTTCGACAACGCTTTCAAGGACGTGGATGTCATCATCGGCCCAACCACGCCCCACACGGCATTCAAGATCGGCGAGAAGAACGACGACCCGGTGACCATGTATCTGGAAGACATCTATACGATTGCCGTGAACCTGGCGGGACTGCCGGGCATGTCGATTCCCGCCGGCATGCACAACGGTCTGCCGATCGGCATCCAACTGGTGGGCAAGGACTTCGACGAGGCCCGCCTGCTCAACATCGCGCATCAGTACCAGCAGAACACGGACTGGCACCTGCAAAGGCCGGAGGTATAAGTCATGGTCTGGGAAACAGTCATCGGTCTGGAAGTACACGTCCAACTGGACACCAAGAGCAAACTCTTCTCCGGCAGCAGCACCACGTTCGGTGCCGAGCCCAACACCCAGGCGGGCATCTACGATCTGGCGATGCCCGGCACGCTGCCTGTCTTCAACGAGGAAGTGCTGCGCATGGCAGTGAAGTTCGGTCTGGCGATTGATGCCGAGATCGGCCGCAAGTCAGTATTCGATCGCAAGAACTACTTCTATCCGGATCTGCCCAAGGGCTATCAGGTGACGCAACTCGCCTTCCCCACCGTGGGCAAGGGCAGTCTGCAGATCACGATGGAAGACGGCACCGAGAAGGTCATCGGCATCACCCGCGCCCATATCGAAGAAGATGCGGGCAAGTCACTGCACGAGGATTTCCAGGGGCTGACCGGCATCGACCTGAACCGGGCCGGGACCGCGCTGCTGGAGATCGTCTCCGAGCCGGAACTGCGCAGCGCGAAAGAGGCGGTGGCCTACCTGAAGAAACTGCACTCGATCATCCGCTACCTCGGCATCTCCGATGGCAACATGTCCCAAGGCTCCATGCGCTGTGACGCCAATGTCTCCGTGCGCAAGGTCGGCGCGAAGGAGTTCGGCACCCGCGCCGAGATCAAGAACATCAACTCCTTTCGCTTCGTTGAGAAGGCGATCCTTCACGAGGCTCAGCGCCAGATCGATCTGATCGAGGACGGTGGCCGCGTGATTCAGGAAACCCGCCTCTACGATGCCGACAAGGATGAAACACGCTCCATGCGCAGCAAGGAAGTGGCGAACGACTACCGCTACTTTCCCGAACCGGACCTGCTTCCGGTCGTCATCGACGAAGCCTACATCGAGGCTGTGCGCGCACAATTGCCAGAATTGCCGAACGCCAAACGCGCGCGTTTCGTCAGCCAGTATGGCCTGAGTGACTACGACGCCGGGGTGCTGGCGAGCAGCCGCGAGATGGGCAACTTCTACGAGGAAGTCGTGAAAATCTGCGGCGATGCGAAACTGTCATCCAACTGGGTCACAGTGGACCTGCAGGCACTGCTGAACAGGAATGACATCGACATCGATCAATCACCGATCAATGCGGCACGTCTTGGCGCCCTCATCGGTCGCATCAAGGACCAGACCATCTCCAGCAAGATCGCCAAGACCGTGTTCGAAGCCATGATCGGCAATGAGCAATCCGTGGACGAGATCATCGAGAGCCAGGGTCTCAAGCAGGTGACTGATTCCGGTGCCATCGAGAAACTGGTCGACGAAGTGATCGCCGGCAATCCCGAGCAGGTCGCCCAGTATCGTGCCGGCAAGGAGAAGGTGTTTGCCTTCTTCATTGGCCAGGCCATGAAAGTGTCCAAGGGCAAGGCCAACCCCGAACAACTCAACGCTCTTCTGCTGCAGAAGCTGAAGGGCTGAATCACTACCGACGAATTCACAACGACGAGTTATCACTACATGATTGAAGAAAAGAAAACCGGCGCAGCGCGCACGCAACCTGCGGTCAGGGATGAATTCTGGACAGATGAACGGGTGCAGAGCTTTCTCGCGATGGAGCCGCCGGAGGGCATTCCTGCGGACTACCACGTTCTGCTGAAGGCCTACCGAGGCATGCTGCCGGATACGTTCGAACGCTTTCTGGTTTACTTCATGGAGGCCGGCCGCGACATCAACGCCCGGCTTGCCGATGGCAGCACGATGCTGGATCACGTCTCGCGCCACAGAAAATCCACGGAGTATGCACGCCTGCTGGAAGAAGCCGGAGCCACCAGGACACGCTGAAAGCCACTCCTTGCTTTGGCTGACTCCTTGTGCTTTCTTTATGTAGTGAAGTATATTGCGCTGCATGTCCAAACCACTCGAATCCTACAACGGCCAACTGGCCGCTCCCTTTGTTCTGAGCACCGAACAGGGTGAAATCTCGCCGCGCCGTTTGCAGCTGTTGCAGGCGATTGCCAGCAGTGGGTCGATCAATGCCGCTGCCCGCCTGGTGGGCATGACCTATAAGGGCGCCTGGGATGCACTGGAAATCATGAACAACCTGGCGGGTTCGCCACTGGTGACCCGGCAGCAGGGCGGCAAGGGAGGCGGTGGCGCGCTGCTCACCCCGGCTGGTCAGAAACTGCTCGATGACCTTTCCGCCCTGCAGGCACTGCAGAAGGACTTCATGGCGCGGGTTCAGGCCAGCGGAGATCTCGATGAATCACTGGCCCTGTTCAGGAGGATCACCATGCGCACCAGCGCGCGCAATGTACTGCATGGCACCGTGGAGAATATTCAGCACAGCGCGGTGACAACCGGAGTGCAGTTGCGGCTTGCCGGTGGTGACAGCCTGTATGCCACGATCACGCGGGAGAGTGCCGAGGACCTCGGTCTCGAGATTGGCTCGCAGGCACAGGCCCTGATCAAGGCATCCTGGATTCTGCTCTCCCCTGCCGCAGAGTGTGGACGCACATCAGCCCGCAATCGTCTTTGCGGCACAGTGCTGCGCATTGTGCCGGGGGAACTCAATGTGGAAGTGGTGCTGCAACTGCAGGGCGGCAATACGCTGGCGGCAACAATCACCCGCGAAGCCCAGGACGAACTGGCGTTCAATATCGGTGACTCCTGCTGTGCCCTGATCAAATCCTCGCACATCATCCTGGGAGTGGAATCATGAAACACCGTGCCCTGCTATCCGCCAGATTGTCACTGCTGTTGCTGGGTTCGTTCCTGCTGGGCACGGCCACGGCGGAGAACTTCACCATTGTCGCTGCGTCCGATCTGCGTTATGCCCTGGATGAAATCGTCGCCGCCTACATTGCCGAACATCCCGAGCATCAGCCATCGGTCATTTACGGCTCCTCCGGGCAGTTCCATGCCCAGATCAGCAACGGCGCGCCCTATGATTTGTACTTCTCCGCCGATATCGTCTATCCGCAAATGCTGCACGAAGCCGGGCTGACAGCAGACGAGCCAGCGATCTATGCCCTTGGACGCATCGTCCTGTGGAGCGCCAATCGGGACGCCTCCACCCTGCACCTGAGTGACCTGGTCAGGGACGACATCCGCCGCATCGCGATTGCCCAACCCGAACACGCACCCTATGGTCAGAGAGCACAGGAAGCGCTGGAGGCCACAGGCATCTGGAGCACGGTACAACCTAAACTGGTGTTCGGTGAAAACATTGCACACGCGGCCCAGATGGCCGAATCCGGCGCTGCGGACATCGGCATCATTGCGCTGTCCCTGGCTCTGTTCCCCACCATGACCGCTCAGGGCTATCACCTGATCGACGCTGACCTGCACGCCCCCCTGACACAGGCCTATGTCATTACCCGTTACGGCCAGGGCAAACCCGGGGTGCTGGACTTCAGTCGCTATATGGAAAGCGACACGGCGCACACGATCATGCAGCGCTACGGTTTTGCAATGCCCGAGTGATGCGACCTCTTTAAGAGCCAGATGCACTTTATATTCTGAATTGGCAGGTAAATTGAAATGTTGGGACTCAACCCCGCAGACTGGCAGGCCATTGAGGTCACGCTCAAGCTCTGTCTTTACACCACAATATTTTTGCTGCTCATCGCCACACCCCTGGCATGGTGGTTATCCGGCAAGACCTCGTCACTGCGTGTGGCTATTCAGGCGATCGTGGCGCTGCCGCTGGTACTGCCACCTACCGTGCTGGGGTTCTATCTCCTGATGGCGATGGGCCCGCGCGGGCTGCTCGGGAGTTCCCTGGAGAGCATCGGCCTGACACATCTGGCTTTTTCATTCGAAGGCATTCTGGTGGCATCGGTTCTATACTCACTGCCATTTGCCGTGCAGCCATTGCTGGAGAGTTTCAACAATCTTGGGCGCCGTCCGGTGGAAGTGGCCAGTGCGCTGGGTGCCGGTCCTGTTGATCGATTCTTCACAGTGATCCTGCCCCTGTGCAAGGGTGGCTATGTGATTGCCGCCACGCTGACTTTCGCGCATACGCTGGGGGAGTTCGGAGTCATCCTGATGCTGGGCGGCAGCATTCCGGGGGAGACCAAGGTGTTGTCGGTATTGATCTACGACTATGCGCAGAGTATGAACTACGACGCCGCGCACCGATTGTCCCTGATCCTGCTGGTGTTTTCCTTTCTCGTGCTGTTCACGGTATACGGTTTCAGCAGACGCTTTCAGGTGGTGCGGGTATGAGTCTGCGCATCAGGGCGCAACTGCAGAGGGGCGCCTTCAATCTGCTAATCGATACTGCACTGCCAACGGACGGTGTGACAGCGCTGTTCGGTCGTTCAGGGTGCGGCAAGACCACCTTGCTGCGCATCATCGCCGGACTTGAGCGGGTACGCGATGCGCACGTAGAGTTCGGCGATCTTTGCTGGCAGCAGGACTCCCACTTTGTGCCCACCAGTGCGCGACGTATTGGCCTGGTATTTCAGGAACACAGTTTGCTGCCCCATCTTTCAGTAAAGGAAAATCTTCTCTACGGCTACAACCGCACGCCAGCCGAACTTCGCCGCCTGCACCTGGAAGAAGTGATGCAGATGCTGGCAATCGATTCGCTGCAGCAGCAGCGAATCGATCAATTGTCCGGGGGAGAGCGCCAGCGCATATCCCTCGGCCGCGCGCTGCTGACCAGTCCGCAACTGTTGTTACTGGATGAACCACTGTCAGCACTGGACACTCAGACCAAACGGGAAATCATGCCGTTCCTGTCACGGCTGGCCCTGCAGGCACAGGTACCCATCATCCTGATCACACATTCTCCTGATGAGGTGCAGCGGCTGGCGAATCACGTGGCATTCATGGCGGCAGGACAGATCACGACTGTGGAAACGCTGGAGCAGGCACTGGCCCGTCCGGACACTCCACTGTTTCAAGATGAAGGGGCTGCTGCCATTCTTGCAGGGCAACTGGGGCCCGCAAATGAGCATGGCTTGAGAGCGTTTGGATCTGATCAGTCCCGGCTCTGGTTGCAATCCCCAGGCAACGTCACAGAGTTACCGGAGTGCGGTCAGTCCATACGGGTTCGCATTCTCGCCCGCGACGTCAGCGTGGCTCTGGATGACCCCCAGCGTATCAGCATGCAAAACCACCTGTTCGTCACCATAGAGCATATGCACACTATTGCCGACCAGCGTGTCGTGCTGAGTCTGCGACTGGCCGATGGGCAATTGCTGTTGTCGGAAATCACCAACTGGTCGGCCCGACGTCTGGAGCTTTCACCGGGGCAACAGGTGTATGCGCTGATCAAGTCAGTGGCGTTGATAAGCTAGAGAGCCTCTGATCAGCGGCTCCCTAGCGACGAGGCCTGCTTCGGCTGCTGTCTGAACGGCCACGACCATCGGAGCGACCGCCACTGCCGCCACGACCATCTGTTTTTGGCGGCGCAGTAAAGCGCGTTGGTCGCGTGAATGGAGGTGGCGGGGCCAGCAGAACATCATCGGGACGGATACAAGGGAGCTTGTGTCCCAATTTCTCTTCGATGTTCGGCAGCAGAAAGGAATCTTCCTCACACGCGAAACTGATTGATGTGCCGACATTGCCCGCACGCCCGGTGCGGCCGATGCGATGCACATAGTCCTCAGCTTCTTCCGGCAGGCTGTAATTGATCACGTGGGTCACGTCATCGATGTGCAGACCACGGCCTGCCACATCTGTCGCCACCAATACCTGCAGCTTGCCTTCGCGGAACGCTTCGAGTGTCTGCACGCGCTTGTTCTGCGCCACTTCCCCCGACAGCAATCCACAGTTGATACCGTTGCGATACAGATTATCCGCCAGCTTGCGCACCTGATCGCGACGGTTGTTGAAGACGATGACCTTGTCCGCTCCGGCAACGTTGATGAGATTGTAGAGCAGCTTGTACTTGTCTTCGGTCGTCACGAGATAGACGATCTGGTCGATGGTGTCGGTTGCCACCTGCTTCGGCTGAATCTCCACCATGATCGGATCCATGGCCCAGCGCTTGGTCAACTCCAGAATCTCCGGCGTGAACGTGGCACTGAACAACAGGGTCTGACGGCACTCTTTGGCTGGCGTGCGCGCAACGATGCTGCGCACCTGCGGAATGAATCCCATGTCGAGCATACGATCCGCTTCGTCGATTACAAGATGTTCGACGAGACCGAGGTAGAGTTGATCCTGTTGAATGAAATCGATCAGACGGCCAGGGGTCGCCACGACGATGTCCACGGGCCTCTTGTCCACAGCACGCAACTGTTTCTGATAATCCTCCCCGCCCACCATCGTGACGACGTGAAGATCCGTGTACTTGCTCAGGTTCTGCGCGTCGCTGGCAATCTGCATCACCAGTTCGCGGGTTGGCGCAATGATGAGTGCACGCGGCTCGCCGATGAAGCGCTCACCCACCATGGGGTTCTTGACGAGATCGTTGATGATGGTGATCAGAAATGCCGCTGTCTTTCCGGTGCCGGTCTGGGCGCGGCCAGTGACGTCATGTCCTTCGAGGGTATAGACCAGGCTCTCTGCCTGGATGGGGGTGCAATACTGGAATCCTAGATCTGCTATCGCTTTGTTGAGTGGCTCAACCAGATTGAACGCTGAGAAACTCAGCCTCTGGTCGCTTGTTTCAATATCCATAGGGAACTACGCCGGTGGCCTTGGGCCTGTTGAAAATTTCCCCGAAGGGCTCCTGTCAGTCCTGAATTTACTTATAAATCTGTCACTTATGGGTTGCTTCAGTGAATGCGCAGGAATCATAGCCGCCAAGCACTGGAACATCAATAGTGGTCACTCCCCTGATCGGTCCGCAGCAACCTCATGATCAGTGCCGCAGACACTGCAGTGTGGGTCGCGGGGCAGACGCATTTCGCGCCATTGCATGTTCTTCGCGTCCAGCAGCAGTAGCCGCCCGGTCAGCGATTTGCCTACTGCGGAGATCATCTTGATTGCCTCCATAGCCTGCACCGCCCCGATGATCCCGACCACAGGCGCCATGACACCATTGCGGGAGCAGGTGGCCTGCTCGTCATCACCAAGCTTGTACAGGCACTGATAGCAGGGGCTGGTCTCGTCCCGACTGTCGAACACAGCTACCTGCCCTTCCATGCGGATCGCGGCCCCGGATACCAGCGGCACACGGTGTTTGACACAGGCCTGATTCAGCTCGAAGCGGGTGGTGAAGTTGTCGCAGGCATCCAGCACCAGAGTGGCGGTTGGCACGATGTCGTCGAGTTCGGCGGCAGTCAAGCGTTGTTGCAATGGCGTAATGCGCACATCGGGGTTCAGGCCCTTGAGGGTGGCGAGCGCAGACAGCACCTTGGGCTGACCAACATCGGCCTGACCATGGGCGATCTGGCGCTGGAGGTTGGTAATCTCGACAGTATCGTCGTCGGCAATGATCAGATGACCGACTCCCGCCGCAGCAAGATACATGGCAGCCGGACACCCCAGTCCGCCCATACCTACAATCAGCACAGTGGCATCCAGCAGTTTCTGCTGCCCCGCCACATCCATCTCCGGCAGCATGATCTGCCTGCTGTACCGAAGAAGCTCTTCATCCCTCATTTGATTGCCCTGTTGTGAATTCAGTTATCGGTGAATAGTAGCTGAAAAGCAGCACCTTGAATGCCGATCTGTGCGGTGGGGGTGGTCTCATGCCGGACACGCCGTGAATCCATCCATGGAGGCTCGTCGTCCGCCGCCCCTGGCGGCCGACGGTCCGGCATGAGACCACCCCCACCGTACAGCTCTAGTTCAGGAGTTGCTGCAGGTTTGCCGCTACTTTTAGTCGATTGCTGAAGTCGTTTCTCGACATCACGAATGCGGGATGAACGAAGGAGATGACAAATGTGGCACAGCGTCAGAGGCGTGGGATGCGGGGTGTCTCGTTCGTGGACCGTCGGCCGCCAGGGACGGCGGACGACGAGCCCCCA
>JAUXNX010000009.1 GCA_030682575.1 Gammaproteobacteria bacterium | reverse complement strand
CGGCCAGTTTTGAAGCTGCCTTGCCCCTGACCAAAACCGTTGCCAGTGAACGCAGCAACAACAAGGACATCCGCTTGGCGGGATCCCTGATGCTGCGTTTCTGACCCTCTTGCCAGCCGCCACGAATCGAGGTGAATCATGAAAACTGATCTTCGCGTCTCCAGTCCGCGGCGCAACCGCTCCACATCCTTTGTGATGAAGGCCTTGCCGTCGGCGCTCGCGCTGGCTTTTCTTCCGGCCGGCTGGGCCAACCCGATCAATGCCGGCGGCGCGGCCGGCTTGCCGATGAACGGCGTGGTCCGGGCGGGAGACGGTGCCAGCGGCTCGGTCAGCGGCGACCAGCTCACCATCACCCAGACCACCGACCGGGCGGTGATTGACTGGTCCTCGTTCAATATCGACGCCGGCAAGGCGGTGCATTTTGTGCAGCCCGCAGCCGGGGCGGTATTGAACAGGGTTGACGCGACCAGCAACGCTTCACAGATTGCCGGTGCCCTGTCTGCGACCGGCATGGTGATGCTGATGAACCCGAACGGTGTGGTGTTCGGCCCGCAGTCGAGCGTGAACGTCGGCGCGTTGATTGCCACGACCGGAATCATCGATGAAAACACCTTCACCAACACCAGCGCCCGGATCACGGGGGCGACAGGCGGGATCATCACCAACAATGGCAACATTGTCGCCACTGCCGGCGCCAGCGGGCTGGTCGCGCTGGTGGCGCCGTCGGTGATCAACCAGGGGGTGATCACTGCAACGACTGGCGGCACCATTGCGCTGCTGGGCTCCACCGCAGCCACCATCTCGCTGAACAACGGACTGTACGAGTTCGCCATTCCCGGCGGCGCCACCGGCACCGAGGTCACCAACGCCGCAGGAGGCACCTTGAATGCAAAGACGCTGCATCTGGGTGTCGGTGATGCCGCCAACCTGCTGTCCGGCGTGATCAACCTCGAGGGCATCCAGCAGGCCAGCAGTGCCATCGTGATCAACGGCGACACGGTGGTGCTCAAGTCCGCTTTGCAGGCGCCTGTTGACGGTGTCAAAGGGAGTTCCAACACGGTGAACGTGTCCGGCGCAGGGCGTATTCAGGATGGCGTGGACATTGTCAAATCAGGTGGGGCTGTGAATGTCGCTGCCGGCACCTATGTCCAGCCGGCGACGCTGAAGATCAAAAAAAGCCTGACCCTGAGCGGCGCAGGGCAGGGCGCCACGCTGATCGACGCGCGCGGTGTTCCGGGTTACGGCATCGAGGTCACGGCGGACAACGTGACGCTGAAGGACTTCACCCTGTACGGACCCAGTGCCAATATCGCGTCCGCTTACGGCATCAAGGTTTCACCTACCGGCAACGCCGCCTCTGCGCGTTTGCACGACTTTTCAATCCGCGACGTAACGATTCGCGGATCAGGCAAGGCGGAACTGGACCTCAACGGCGTTGTCGGTGCCCTGATCGACGGCGTGACAGCCGACGGCGCGCCGGTCGGCGGCGGCGCCGATACGCTGGGGGCAGGCATCCAGATCACTGACAGCGCCAATGTCACTGTGCGCAATTCCACCACCCGCAACAACAAGTGGGGCGGTCTCGCGCTTTACCAGGCCAATATCTATCGTAATCAGCAAGTCAACAACATCACGGTAGAAGCCAATAACAGCTTCACCGAGCTCAACCCGGTTTACCTGCAGGACCTCTCCGCCAGCCGCGACTTCGGTACGCTCAACATTGAGGGTTTTGACTTTGCCGTTCGCAATACGACGACGATCCCGCAGTCCAATTTCAACCAGTACACCTGGCTGCAGCGTACCCAGCAAGACGCATTCAACTATGCCGTCAACATCCCGAACGCGCCATCGGCAGCGAGTTACGTTCAGGGATGGAACCGCTCGTCCGCGACGCAGAACTTCCATGTTGGCACAGGCAGCTTGCTCGGAGGTGGTACCCAGGCCATGTCCATCGGGACAGCCGTCGGCGCCGCGGGGACGGGCGCGACGGTGGACGTCTACGCCGGCACGTATGCGGAGCAACTGAATCTCAACAAGACAGGCCTCACCTTGACCGGGCATGAGGGCGCCAAACTGGTGGTGCCCGATGCCGCCGAAGTCAACGGCATCAGTATCACCGCCAACAACGTGACAGTCACGGGCATGGAGATCGCCGGACCCGCAACGACGTCCTACCTCAACTACGCCTGGGGAAACAACATCACGCGAGGGATAGCGGTGGGCAATGGCATCACTGGCTTCACCATCCGCAACAACAACATCCACGATGTGCGCAACGGCATCCTGATTGACGGCCGCAATACCGGCAGCGTTATCGGCAACCGCATCGACAACACCAAGAGCGCGATCTCGGTCCAATACACGGACGGCACGGGCATCGCGATGTCCGGCAACATGCAGGGCACGCATGGCAACGAATGGGGGCTGAACCTGCACCTGAACGGGCATATGGTCGGATCGACCATTGTGGCCAACAGCACGCCGATTGCTGCCGCGCCGACGCTGAGTTGGCAACAGTCGCTGCTCGACCTGAGCGCGGCCAACGCCGGCTGGTCGGTGCAGGACCAGGCCTATACCTCGTCCAACCGCACGCATGTGAACGTGGCCACCGGCGGCGCATCGAATGCCCAGGGCAGTGCCTTGAACCCCCTCAACACCGTCCAGGGTGGTGTCAATGCCGTGGTCACAGGGGGCACTGTCAAGGTTGCGGCCGGCACCTTCGCCGAGAACGTCGTCATCGGCAAGTCGCTGACACTGGATGGGGCGGGCATCGGCCAGACCACCCTGAAAGCGCCATCGGCAACCACCGGCAACGCGGTGTCCATCAATGCGTCGGACGTCACGCTGTCGGACCTGTCGATCAATGACTCCCTGTATGGGGTGCAGATGCAGGGCACATCCAATAACGTGACGATCGACCGGGTTGCCTTCAGCAACAACAAATACGGCGTGCGCAATGGCACGACCGTCCAGGCTGACAACTTCCGCATGCTCAACAGCAGCATCACAGGCGGGGTGATCGGGTTCCAGACCTACAACGGCTACAGCAATGGCGCCGGCCAGGCCTCCTTCAAAAACGCGCTTTTTGAAAACGTCACCGTGGACGGTTCGACCTTCAAGGGCTTCTACTTGGCTAAATGAGCCCATTCCCTCGAAAAGGTAAAATAAGCTTAAGTCCCTGTCCCCGTTGATTTTTCTGACTCTCCCTTCGCTGAACGAACGGACCCATCAGCCAGGTTCGTA
>JAUXNX010000001.1 GCA_030682575.1 Gammaproteobacteria bacterium | reverse complement strand
TCTCGAACTCAGAAGTGAAAGTGCTCAGCGCCGATGGTAGTGTGGGGTCTCCCCATGTGAGAGTAGGACATCGTCAGGCTCTTAAACAACACAAACCCCAATCCGCATCATGCGGGTTGGGGTTTTGTGCTTTTGGGGGGGTGATGCGCTTTACAGAATCAGATTCATGAACTTAACTGCAGTAAAACACAAGGAGGTGTTTTCCAATGCATTTGCTGAATTCTGGATTTTCATTGATTGAATCACTGATTTGCATAATAGTTTTCTTAATTATAGTCATGAGTACGTCGCTGCCTGGTGTAAGCTCTTGGAGAAAGAATGCAGAAATTGACAATGTCATGCATGAGTTGATGTCAGTGATCAGTATGGCTCGTGCACATGCAATTGCGGAGAATGTGTTTGTTACACTTTGTAGAAGTGACGATGGTGAGCATTGTCAGGGAAATTGGAATGAGGGATTTATATTGTTTACAGATCATGATGCGAACCGTGTTATAAACGGCAGTGACAGAATTTTATCTCGTTCCAAAAATATGAGTTCTCTGGGTTTAATATCTTACAATTCATTCCAGAACAAACAGTATTTAATGATTACCCCAAGAGGATTTACTGATTTCCAAAATGGCAATTTCACTTTCTGCTCGGCCGATGGTGATCCAAAGAGGAATAGGCAGATTATTGTTAGTCTCAGTGGCAGGGCTCGGTATGCTCGTGACAGAGATGGTGATGGCGTAGTTGAGAACAGTCAGGGGCGACCCGTTACTTGTCTATAACCTACTTGAATCCGTTAAATTACCAGCATACTGCTGGTGCTTTAAGTCCATTGGGATTGCTGCTGTTATAGGTAATAGTCATAGGTTTACAGGTTGAATCGGTAGCCTGCTGACCTTGTGGATCAACAACAATTGTATAGCTGTTACCAGTGGCGCTACCGGGCTGTATCGACAGAGCATAGTATCCTTCACGGCTTGTTGTGGCCGCTTGAGCCGTGCTGGCTCCGGCATTTGCTCCGCACACATTGCTGGCGCCCAGACTCTGAGCATAGTAGGGGCAATTACCGCGAAATTGCTCCTGAGCAACTTGTATAGCCAACGCAGCGGCAACTCCATCTGCTCGGCGTGATTGTCGGACACTTTCTTGATAACTCGGGTACGCAACTGCGGCAAGAATTCCTACTATGGCAACAACAATCAGCAACTCTATCAGGGTGAATCCGTTCGAATTTTGGTCTGTTTTATGCCTGTTCATCAACATGCTCTCAACTGCAATTCTTTATGGACACTGGTTGGCGTTATTGGCGATTATGACATTTCGGGTATGAAACCCGGAAGTCAGATTGCTAAATGACAAAACACCATTGTTAGATGGCGTACTGCAGACCGTCCCGCTGTTGGCAGTTAAGCTGATAGTGCCTGTCCAAGTTGATTGACTAAAATTCTGAGTAATGCATTGATAACTTAGTCCATCTAATGCCAATTGGCAAACACCGCCATCGCTAAGTACAGCATTGTTTAATCTCCGATTGCCAGATGTTGATACTGTTCCTGATATCACGGCAAATGTTCCTGGCGAGCAGTTATTGTAGTTATGTCCAGATGTATCGGAGTTGACATTGCTCAGTGTGAGGCGATTGGGTGTACATATCATGCCTGATGCATCATAAGTCACTTCGATGTATCCGTTCCAGCCATTGCCCCAATCAAACACATCACACTGGTAATTTGCTGAGTAATTGCTGCCTCCATACACAAAGGGGGATACCAGGCAATTTCCCGGTCCATCGGATGTTACTGTGCTTACTCTAGAGACAAGGGTATCGTTCTCGGCAGTGTTGGCTGCCTGCACGTTAATGGTGCCGCTTACGACATGACGAGTGGAGGGCGGATCGGACGGGTCATACGGGCACGTCACATCGTTGCCAAAGACACTGACATCGTAATTATCCAGAAGGCCATTGTTCAAGCAGATAAAATCTGTCGGTACCCCAGCAAACAGATCACCCGGCTCGCCATCGACATTCGAGTCAGTTCTCACCATCACCCCGCGAGAGATACAATTACTTCCATCCGTCTGTGCTGCTTGCATTGATGCTATAACGAAATCATGGCCGGACTGCCCTGATTCTGGTATTGGCAACTCGACGCTGTCTGCGATACCTTGGCTGTAGAATCTTATTAGTGTACCTCCATTGCCATCGCTTATTTCCTCCCGACCGCTATTGGTGCCACCGCTGTACTTGTACAGCATACCCCGATACACGCGACGTGTCGCAATAGCGGGAGCTTCCCAAGCGTTGACGGAAACCGGATCACCGACACAAACCTTGTCGGATTGCCTCAGACCGCCGGCGAGAATGATTCCAACATTACCGTGCCATCCACCGCCGATATAGCAAGTGTAGTCGAAATACTCATAGTTTCCAGATGCGGTACTGATGGTAGATGACGTTTGCGAGGTGACATTGTGCGTAGTGCCATTGACAACATAATAGCGAGCGCAGAAAGCGGCGTCTGATGCCACTATGTATACGTCGCTGGGATCGAGATTCCCTTGTGAGGCAGTGTCGATATAGATCCTGCCCTTGATTCTTACGAAATCGATGCAGGAACCGTCCTCGGTCTGGCAGGCCTCGGCAAGCGTCAACACTATCTGGTCACCGAATACCAACATTAGCTCTGTGCCACCATCATGATAAAGAGAAGTGCCGTCGCCATTAGAGATAGTATCTGCTCCTGCAGGTAACTGCCCCTCTCCGAGGCGAGCCCGTCCCGTGGGTGCGTCGACCAGAGATGGTGTAGCCTCCAATGCAGTGTCCCCAACACTGCGGGGGGAAATGAATGAAAGCTCGGTATTCAGTCTGATATTTTGCGCAACGTCATCTGAATCCCTCCATGTGACACTAACTATCAGATTCTTGATTTGGCCTGCTGTCGAAATGCTTTCAGTGCGAGTGTATACAGTGCTGACTCCAGATATAGTGGCACTGTTTGTGAACCCATTGGTATTGGGATAAAGGGTATTAAACTCGGCAACTGTAGAAGCGCTGTTGGTATAGTTGCGCATCTCTTCGATACGGGATTGTGCAATCGCCAAGGCCTCAACCGTTGCCCTGTTGTCTTGACTCTGTTTGGTGATGACAGATTGCAAAGTTGCGACCCCGAGAATACCTACAGAGAGCACTCCCAGAGTGATGAGAATTTCAATGATACCGAAGCCCTTGTTTTTGCTTCTGGGTGAGACGATCATAATGTTGACCTCGAATCGTTTAGAAATCCTGCCAAGTACCTGCGCTCCCAGTAGTAGCTCCAGCTCTTGCCACTCCTCGCAAAACGCTTGAGGAGTACCATATATCCAGACTGCCGCCAGTGGAGCTGTTACTGGTTCCACCGATTACCATGGCGCCGTGTACGGTTGTGTTGCCAGTACCGGTTACGTTTCCTCTTACAAAAAGCAATCCGTAAAAATGGGGGGTTCCTCCGAATGTTGCATTACCATTGACGATAACTATGGAGGGTTTAGTGTTGGCAGCAGAGCACACGTTGTTGCCAGTAACTGCGACCCTGCAACCTACCGTAATATTGCTCAAGTTGGCATTGCCATCAATCCAGATGACTTCATGCGTAGCAAGATGAGCGGCCGCAGTCGCAGCGGCAGGGGTTGTGTCAATGGTGACCATGGATGCCCTGTAAGCGGCTGGACTGACACCAAAAAAATTCTGGAATAATTCATCTGAACTCAATGCCCCCAGAGAACTATCATTCTCGATAATGTCAACCCCGGCAATGAGTCGATTGGAGGCGCTCACGAGATTGCAGGTCATCGGGATGTCCATGCAGGCAGGATAGCCGGGATCGCCGATATCAGGCACCTCAGTGCTGGTGGAATTATTAGAACCGAGATCAATGTCACCACCACTCCAGATCGTGCTATGGCCTTCTGGGTTATGAACGGTGGCGGAGCCAGAAATTATAATCCCACCTCTTGTCACCAGAGGGTTGTCTGGCATATTGGGTAATGGATTGATAGTCACGAGTGTCTGCGTGATGGTGCGTGTTGCGCTACGATCATCACTGAAACCTTGAGATCTTATTCTGACTGAAGTCATATCTCCGGAGAGATCTACAGTGGTCACAGTCACGCTGCCTGTGCCGACGTCGGCACTGATTGAGTCTCCTATTCCGTCGGCATTAGTATCAAAGACGGGATCAATGATGCCGTTGAGATCGACATCTGGATCATTACCAAGATAAATGAGTGCGGCGTTGATGCCGGCTTCTGCAGCTTCAAAAGCTTGTCTGGCTCTGGTGTCATTGTTGGCAATTCTCTGTTCCATCAGAATCGCTCTGGAGAGATTGATCGTCACCAGCGTGCTGAGCGATAGAATCACCAGCGAGATCACCAACGTCAATACCCCGCGTTGTGATTGTAATGTTTTGGAGCGGATCGTTGACAACATCAATGTATCCTCACCAAGTCGTTGCGTACCCGCACGCTCTGCGATTGAGAAAGGCGTACAAAAGAATTTCCAGTCAAATTTCCGGTCAGAGTAATGTCGACCTGACGAGTCTCCACGGAAATATTTCCACTTCCTGCTACCGGAAGAGGGGCATCGTAGCAATCCATTTCCTCTACGTTATCAATAATACCATTGCCATCGTTATCAATCAGATCTGGCTCCCGGGTGTTCAGACACGCTGAGCCGGACAGATCAAAATTCAATGTAGTGACTGTGATGAAACCGGGATCGGTGAGATCTGTCCAGGTATTGCCAGCAGAAGCACAGGTGTCCGGGTCTGCGATATTGCCGACAGTGCGCATCTGTACAACACCAGCATTCAGTCTGAATCCAACGAGTTCATTGGCATCGACGATACCATCCTGATCAGAGTCGTAAGCATAGACAATACAGCTACCATTTCCCGTTGCTGCCACCTGGGTATTACTGGTCATATCGTTGAATACTTCAAGAGCTGTATTTTCAACCGAATTGAAAGCATTGGCAGTGGGATTGCTGCCGACAGCAATAGCGCCAGTATAACCGGCACGTCTGATATCAGAGACCATCAGATTCATCAAGGCGCTCAGGTCCTGATTCAATTTGCTGTTATTGAGAGTGCTCATGGACCCGCTGTAAGTGCCTAGATACCCTACCAGTACCGAGCTGATTACTGTCAGACTCAATGCGATGGTGATCATCAACTCCGTCAGCGTGAACCCTTTTTGTCTACCGCTAAAAGTAAGCATAGTCAGCAGGCTCCGTAGTTGTCGACCGAACCATCCGGCGAACAAAGGGTGATTCTGCCCAGCAAACTGACTGTCACTCGCAGCAGGCTGCCATTGGCGCTTTCCAGGGTCACCTGGCCAGAGGTTGCGGTGCCACGAACGGGGTCGAACAAGAGTTGCGTGCTACCACTCGAAAAATTGGCAATATCCATTGCGACATCTTGATAATTGGTGCTTGTGAATCTCATTAATACCAAGTCCGCAGTGTCGACACTGCCATCACCGGGATCCAAGTTCCCATCCCCGTCATCAACAGGCATCACACAAGCGTTCGCCGATGAGGGAGCAGTTACAGAAACGTCACAGAGGCTGTTGGCGCTGCTGAGTCCGTACTCCCATGATGTCGTGCCATCGACGTCAAAATTGACATAGACTGTTGTGTTGCGCGTAATCGCTTCGGAACGTGCTTGCTGTATGTGCCCATATACCTGTTCGGCAGCTCCAATAAGGCGCTGGTTTACGGAGAATTCCGCCATATTAGGCACGGCCACGGAAATAATGATGCCCATTACAGCGATGGAGATGAGTAGCTCCATCAAGGAGAGTCCGGCACTATATGACGGTATTTGTGCTTTACTTGATGTCATTCGGGCGGAGATCTCAAATCAGGCATTTACCAATACGGACACAACTGCATTTAAAGTACCACCAAAGAGGACATTTGCCGATGACCATCCTGCGCAGCAATCTACAAAGTCAGTGCTGGGCGGGCTTAACGGCATGGAATTAGAACTACACTACTCTCAGATCACATCTCAAACTGAGAGGCTGCTCAAATTATCGACACTTGCCTAGGGTATTTATCTGTATTGTGAATGGTTTCACGGAATTTTCTTTCACGTGAAAGGGTCACGTCTGAGCTCAAGACTGAGATATGTCTTCAGAGAGATCTGTCAGTTTCTCTTTACCTGTCGTTCTCGAGTCACAGTGTTATTGCGAAACAGACTCGATATCTACGCGGTATGCGGATTCAGAGCAAGATATACCACTGCTGGTTTTTGAGAGTAATTATGAAAATGCGAGTAACGTTGGTTGTGGGTTGCGCGGTAATCGGTCTGTTACTGGGATATTGGTTGTTGGCTATGCCGCAGCTTTCTCAAGTCGCCATATCTGACACACCAGTAGCAATTGCACGCGGGGAATATCTAATCAGCGCAGGTGGTTGTGTCAGTTGTCACGCAGGGTCGGTAGATTCCAGTTCGATGAGCGGTGGACTTGCATTGGTGTCTGAATTCGGGACATTTTATGTTCCCAACATTACTCCGCACCCCGAAACAGGTATTGGTGGTTGGCAGGCAAAAGACTTTCTGTTGGCGATGAGACATGGTCGTAGTCCTGATGGTGGTTACTACTATCCAGCGTTCCCCTATCGCTCCTATGCCGGCTTGAGCGATCAAGATATCCTCGACATGGCTGCATATTTGGTATCTTTACCACCGGTCGAATCCCAGGTTCCTCCTCATGAGTTACCGTTTTGGCTGTTCAGGTGGATGATGGCGGTATGGAATTTAATTGCTGATTTTCTGCAATCCGATTTCGAATCGCTTTCCGACCCTGCTCAACTGAGAGGAGCCTATTTGGCACGTCACCTTGGCCACTGTGGCGAGTGTCACACTCCCAGAAACGTTTTGGGTATGTCAGTCCTTACCCAAGAGTTTGCCGGAGCGACAATGGGGGAGGGGCATGTCGAAGCTCTGAATAGCGAAGCATTGAGAGGTTGGACAGAAGAAGATTTCGCATTCTTTCTGTTTCTGGGAATGAAGCCAGATGGTGACTATGTCGGCGGTAAAATGGAGCCGGTCATTGAACACAATACCAGCAGGCTGACTGAGGAGGACCGACAAGCGCTTGCGGCATTCTTCAAGCGTCAGATTTAGAACGCCTCTCAGTACGTCGCGATAACTCTGCTACGGCGCCGTACTGAGGGAACAATCTAAAAATCAATCAACCCTGAAAGTTTCATGGCAGTTACCGCAAGTGCCCCCGAACGCGCGAACCGCAGCGATAGTGGCAGTTCTGTCTCCCCCTCGCGCGACTTCGGCGAATGTATTGGCCGCCGCAACCAAATTAGCAGCCTTCTCGCTGAATTCAGTCATACGATCCCAAATGATGGGAAGTGCTTCAGTCTCAACTGCAAACTCACGGGTGTCTCTTGCTGCAAATACCTCGGGAATCATGGGGGCAATTGCAGCAATACGATTGGCATTGCGCTCTGCAATGGCAGCATCAAACTCGATGGTACCTCGCGCCATACCATTGATGGTTCCCATGTTGAAAGACAGGAGTTTGAATACTGCCTGCCTGGTTTTCGTTGAATTTATGGCCAACTGCTCGGGGCTCGGCGCCTCCTGTTGAGCCGTTGCCGTGAATATCGCTGTCGCACCAAGGAACAGCAACCCGAACCCTACAACGCATTTCATCATTATTTTCACTCCACATTATTATTGAAAACTCAATTCCAAGCAGCCCCAAAGGCTTTCATTACCGCTATCGCTAGCATGACACGTAGACAGGAACCGGGAAACACCCATTTTCAGTTCACCTGATGATGCAACCCAAACTGATGGATTGCATCAATGCTATTGAATTGAATTGAAAAATAGGCTGGTTTATTATCCCAGCCCCTGAGCCAGCCACTAAATAAGAGCAAAATTCATGCTATCCGCAACTGGAAAGCCCCGTTCGCAAGGGCAGGACAAGAACAAGAATACTGCTGGCGCCCCCCAGTCAGAGCAGCCTCAGGTGCTGACCTCGAAGCAGCTCCTGTTTGTGCCATCACTGTTTACATTGGCGTTTTTCCTGCTTTCCTTTCTGCCAAGAGTGCAGGGCAACGAAATACTGGTGAGATCATTCTGGGCAGCGACCGCAGTACTGGTTGTGTGGCAGATATTCATGATCCTCCAGTGTCGCCGCACTGGCGAGACAAAGTCATTCATCCTTGCAAAGCCTCGCCCTCAGCATTACATCCAAGCGATGGTGCATCTATCGGTGTATACCTACTGGGGTTGGTACTGGCCACCTGTGCAGGAACACGCCCTCCTGCTGGTTGCACAACTATTGTTTGCCTATGCTTTCGATATGTTGATGGCCTGGAGCCGTCGGGACAGTTACCTGCTCGGATTCGGTCCTTTCCCGATCATTTTCAGTACCAATCTCTTTCTATGGTTCCGCGACGACTGGTTCTACCTTCAATTCCTTATGATTGCGGTTGGCTTCATGGGAAAGGAATTTGTGCGCTGGAAGCGGGATGGAAAGAGTACGCATATCTTCAATCCCTCGGCGTTCACGCTCGGCCTGTTTTCACTCATCTTGATTTTTACAAATACGACGGATTTCACCTGGGGGCCGCAGATCGCTTCGACTTTGAGCCTCGCGCCGGGAATTTATACTTATTTGTTTCTAGGTGGGCTGGTTGTCATGTATTTCTTCTCGATCACACTAGTGGCTGCCTCTGCAGCCGCTGTGTTGTTCGGGCTCAGCGCTCTCTACTACGCAGTGACCGGTGTGCCGTATTTCCTTGATTCGGAAATTCCGACGGCAGTATTCCTTGGTTTGCATCTGCTGGTGACGGATCCTTCGACGTCTCCCAGAACACCTCCTGGAAGACTCGTGTTCGGAATTCTCTACGGTTTGGGGGTATTCGCACTGTATACCATTCTGAGTGCATTCGGTGCGCCCACGTTCTACGACAAGTTGTTGTGTGTGCCGCTGTTGAATCTCAGCGTGCAGTGGATAGATCGCGCAGTACAATCGCTGCGTGACAACTCCACACTGGATCGTATGGGGCTGGGTGTGGTGCCAAGCCGAAGAGCCAACCTGGCACACATGGCAGTGTGGATAGTGTTCTTTGCCACAATGACACTCATAGGCAAGACTGATGGCAAGCATATTGGCGACAGCCTGCCATTCTGGGAGCTAGCCTGCCAGGAAGGGCGGCCCACTGCTTGCGACCGTCTGTTATTGCTTCAGTCAACCTATTGCTCGGACAACTCAGGTTGGGCGTGCAATGAGCTCGGGGCTCATTATGCATCGGGACGCATAATTCCGGCCGACCCCGATCGCGCCCTGACATACTTTGCTCGCGCCTGCGAACTGCGTTTCCAGGCCGGATGTGTGAACCTGCTGGATCCTTCTACGATAAGCCGTACTGAGCCGCGGGTATTCGACTTGCGACTACTGTTGCGTCAGGGCGGTCAGAATCTGATGGATATGCCGGAGAGCGAACTTTATGCACGTGCGTGCGAGCATGAGTGGGCTTTTGCTTGCAGTAACATCGTGAGTACCCTATGAAAAAGAATAAGGGTGCAAAATACTTCAGATTGATATTGGCGATGCTCATACCAATAGTAGGAGCAATGCCTCTGGCAGCCTCAAAGGCTGATGCCCAGCAATCTTTGGATACTGTTTTGTCTGAAGTTGCGGGATTTCGCGCAGAGATGTGGTATCTGCCAGACGAGGAACTGTTGGGCTTCGTCGAGATTCCAGCCGGTACATTTCTTATGGGCAGCAATCCACTAATTGATCCGATGGCCTTTGAAAACGAGCGTTGGTCGGAGGGGCGTCGTCAGGGTATCGTGGATTTGCCGACCTATTACATATCTCGATATGAAGTAACAATTGCCCAGTTCAAAGCATTTGCTGATGCCACGGGTTATAGAGTTAACCCCATGGCGCTGCAAGGTCCTCTCAATCATCCCGTGGCCAATGTCTCTTGGACGGATGCCATTGCCTATGCCCGTTGGCTTGAAGCACGGTTGAAGGAGTCAGCGCAGACCCCCGCTCCTTTGCAAAGACTCCTCAACAATGGCTGGCGGGTCAGTATTCCCAACGAAGCTCAGTGGGAGAAGGCAGCTCGTGGCTCGGAAGGCAGGCTCTATCCCTGGGGTAATCAACCCAACCGCGACAAGGCGAACTATTCCGGTTCTGGCACACGAGCAGTCGGCAGTTATGCCTGTCCGGAATGTCAGTATGGTCTGCATGACATGAGCGGTAATGTGTGGGAATGGACCCGCAGTCCTTATCAGCCTCTGCCTTTCGATCCTTCTGACGACAGGAGCAATCTTGCTGAAGATGCCCTGTGGGTTATGCGTGGCGGTTCTTTCAACGACGCAGAGAACAATGCACGCACGGCAGTGCGCGGTGCAGCCGACCCTGGTGCCCGCAGGCCGTTCATCGGTTTTCGATTGGTAATTTCCAGCATTTGATACCACCACTACCCATCCTGACAAATAGTCCATGCGCGGTTAGATTCCCTGAGTTTATTTTAGTATGATCGGCCCTCGGACTTATCAGCAGGGTGAGAACAGGCAATATGATCGCAGAAGGTCTTAATCTGGCAATGTTCGGCATGGGAACTGTTTTCGTCTTCCTGGTTGTGTTGATTTTCGTGACCAAGTTGATGTCTGTAATGGTACGGGCACTCGACGTTAACAGTGTTCGGACGATGGCTGCATTGCCTGTTCGTCCCAGGGCAGATCAGCTTCCCGTTACCGGTAATGCAGGAGAGGACGCCAGACTGAGGGCTATTCTTTCCGCAGCCGTCCAGCAGTACAAATCCAAGAATTGAAATAAATCAGGCCGCAGGCGTGGGGCATGGCCTGCTGTGGCAGGGGTGTGCCGGTCACTTGGTTGAGTTGCGAGGTTCGCAGCGAACAGAAGCAGGGAGCTGGTTCGCGTGTAGTTGATCAAAGGTTGAAGCGCGCCGGGATTTCCGGGCAACAATAAGAAGGGCTCCTGAAAATGACAAAGAACACAAAGCCTCTGGGCATCACAGACGTCGTTTTGCGCGACGCGCACCAATCACTCTTCGCTACCCGCCTGCGTACAGACGATATGCTTCCGATAGCAGACAAACTGGACAGAGTTGGTTTCTGGTCAGTGGAATCCTGGGGGGGGGCAACATTCGATGCGTGTATCCGTTATCTTGGCGAAGACCCTTGGGAGCGCATTCGCCGGCTGAAGGCTGCAATGCCAAGAACGCCCCAACAGATGCTGCTACGCGGACAAAATATCCTTGGTTATCGGCACTATGCTGACGATATCGTTGATCGTTTTGTCGAGCGCGCAGCCGTCAATGGCGTTGATGTTTTCCGCGTGTTCGACGCGATGAATGATGCACGTAATCTTGAGCGCGCCATCAAGGCCGTCAGGAAGCAGGGCAAACATGCACAAGGTACGCTTTCCTATACCGTAAGCCCTGTTCACACCATCGACAGTTGGCTGGATATGGCAAAGGAAATCGAGAGCATGGGCGCCGATTCGCTTTGCATCAAGGACATGGCTGGTTTGCTCAAACCCTATGAGGCTTATGAGTTGATTACAAGGTTGAAGAAGACTGTCAGCCTGCCGATTCATATGCAATGCCATGCCACGACAGGTATGTCGACTGGCACTTATCTCAAGGCCGCAGAAGCAGGAATCGACAATCTCGACACAGCTATTTCTTCCATGAGCCTGACCTACGGCCATACACCCACCGAGTCGATGGTGGCGATGCTTGAGGGAACCGAACGCGATACCGGATTGAACATTGAGTTGCTTGAGGAGATCGCCAGCTATTTCCGTGAAGTCAGGAAGAAATATGCCAAGTTCGAAGGCGCCCTCAAGGGAATAGATTCACGCATTCTCGTCGCTCAGGTGCCGGGTGGCATGCTTACAAATCTCGAAAATCAACTGCGCGAACAAAACGCCACTGGCAGACTGGATGAGGTGCTGCTGGAGATTCCCCGCGTGCGTGAGGATCTTGGTTTCATTCCACTGGTAACTCCAACTTCGCAGATTGTTGGTTCGCAGGCGGTGATCAATGTTCTGATGGGGGAGCGTTACAAGACAATCACCAGGGAAACCGAAGGTGTTCTCAAGGGAGAGTATGGAATTACACCTGCTCCGGTGAATGAGACGTTGCAAGCCAAGGTGCTCAATGGTGCTGCTCCGATTACGTGTCGTCCCGCCGATCTGCTCGAACCGGAGTTCGATAAACAGTTGGCGGAACTGAAAGGCCTTGCGCAGACTCATGGGTTTGAACTTGTCAACGAAGAGGACGATACCCTGACCTATGCCTTGTTTCCCCAACCAGCACTGAAATTCTTCAAGAATCGCGATAATCCTTCGGCGTTTGAGCCAGTGCCCGTACTGGAGATGGATGTTCCGGCGAAACCGCAAGAGGCATCGTCGAACAGCCCTGACGTATTCACCGTACAGGTTGATGGCAAGAGCTATATGGTAAAGGTATCTGCGGGAGGAGACATCGAACAGTACGTGGAATTGTCCGCGTCGGGAGAACAGAGCAAGCCCGAAGAGTCAGTCAAGTCGGCAACACCTGTCAGCTCTGTGCCGCGCCAGAGTGTCAGCGCACCGTTGGCAGGAACGATCGTCAAGATCATGGTTCGCAGCGGTGAGGCGATCATTGACGGCGATGTCGTGTTGGTACTGGAAGCGATGAAAATGGAAACAGAGATCCGTAGCAGCGTTGCTGGAACGGTTCTGGAAATCAACGTTGCCGAAGGCGACTCCGTCTCAGTGGGCGATGCCCTGATCATTGTAGGATAGTCGCCATGGATCAACTTTTTGAACTGTGGAAGTCCACGGGTATCTACCAGATCGAACTCAAGCAGTTCGTCATGATCATTGTTGGTTTGCTGTTGCTGTACCTCGCAATCAACAAGAAATTCGAGCCCCTGCTCTTACTACCTATCGGCTTCGGCGGAATTCTTGCCAATATCCCCGGTGTAGATATTGCTACTGGCAGCGGGGTGCTGGCCCAGTTCTACTACATGGGTATTGAAACCGGCATATTCCCGCTGCTCATCTTCATGGGTGTAGGCGCAATGACTGATTTCGGTCCATTGCTCGCTAATCCGAAGACCTTGATGCTCGGCGCAGCGGCACAGTTTGGCATTTTTGCGACCGTCATCGGTGCTGTCACTCTGACCGACTTTGGTGTGTTTGATTTCTCTATTCAGCAGGCTGCTGCCATCGGCATCATTGGTGGGGCTGATGGCCCTACAGCGATCTATGTTGCCGGTATACTGGCCCCCGAAATGTTGGGTGCAATCGCCGTGGCAGCTTATTCCTACATGGCATTGGTCCCGCTCATTCAACCCCCAATCATGCGACTTTTGACAACAGAGAGCGAAAGACGGATTCAGATGAGCCAACTGCGTACGGTGTCGCAACGGGAAAAGATTTTCTTCCCTTTGGCGTTGCTGATACTGGTTGCCTTGTTCGTCCCGAGTGCTGCCCCACTACTGGGAATGTTCTGTTTTGGCAATCTGATGAAGGAGTGTGGTGTGGTGGAGCGTCTCAGCAAGACAGCCCAAAATGCCTTGATCAATATCGTGACAATTCTGCTCGGGCTGGCAGTCGGCTCCAAACTCAGCGCGGATCAGTTCCTTGTAGCCAGCACGCTTGGGATTCTGTTGCTGGGGATGGTGGCGTTTTCAATTGGTACAGCGGCCGGTGTCCTGATGGCGAAACTGATGAACCTCTTCCCAGGCAGCAAGATAAATCCTTTGATCGGTTCTGCAGGTGTGTCTGCCGTGCCCATGGCAGCGAGGGTATCCAACCGGCTCGGCCTGGAGGCCAATCCACACAACTTCCTGCTCATGCATGCGATGGGGCCCAACGTCGCGGGCGTGATTGGATCTGCCGTCGCCGCAGGCATTCTGATCCAGATCACTGGTAACTGACGCTTTTCCGAAAATCCCCACATGTAGTTACTCTTTCGGCGGGAGCAACTACATGCTGTGCCTTATCCTCAAAAAATCTTAAATCTGTTGTTGCCCAAGCTGGTGTTGTTTGTCACACTGATGCCATAGAGACACATTAATTTCTACCTAGTTTCCAACAACCGTAGTTAATGAAAGGTGTATCCGTATGGGCGATGTAAAACTCGTGAGTTCCTCGCAAGTTCAGCCAGAAGCTACCTCCGAAAATCCCATCTTCTACATCCTCGACACCAACGTCTTGATCCATGATCCCACTGCAATCAAGAATTTCGACGAACATCACGTCATCATCCCAATCACTGTTCTTGAAGAACTCGACAAGCTAAAGAGTGGCAAGGTGGCCGTCGCAGCAGACTGCCGACAGGCAATACGAGAGATAGACAATGTTCTGGGGCGCGCCTCCCCCGAACTGGTGGAAGAGGGTGTACCCATACAACGCGGCAAGAAATTGAAACCCCTGGGCAGTCTTTCCGTCCTGATGACTGAAACTCCCGACAACGTGATCCTCCTCCCGACTCACCTGAACGACAACAAGATTCTGAACGCCGTCGTGTACCTGAAGCAGAGACACCCTGGTCGGCGCGTTGTCCTCGTCACCAAGGACATCAACATGCGCCTCAAGGCGCGGGGCTGCGGAATCGAGTCAGAGGATTACCATAGTGATCAGTTGCTTAGTGATATCGCTCATTTGAACAAGGGTTATATCGAGTTTCAGAACAGTTTCTGGGATGAGATAGAGGATGTGCATACCGAGCACAGCAATGGTTGTACTCTCTATCATCTTGCCCGCAAGGCAATCCAGCAGGAGGTTTATCCGAATCAGTTTCTCTATGACAGGACTGGCTTTCTCGCCCGTGTAGTGAGGGTTGGCAAGGAGAAGATCACTCTCCGTCATCTTGATCTGAATAAACTGATGGAGCGGGAGACCTGGGGACTGAAACCTCGCGATGCTTATCAGGCCATGGCGTTGAATCTCTTGCTCGATCCCGACGTGCACCTGGTGAATCTGACCGGCTCTGCCGGATCGGGCAAGACCATTCTGGCCTTGGCTGCGGCCATTGAAATGACTGTGCCCACCAAGATGTATCGCCGCATCATCGCCACCAGAAGCACACAGGGTCTGGATGAGGACATAGGCTTTCTGCCTGGGACGGAGGAAGAGAAGATGGAGCCTTGGCTTGGTGCGATTACGGACAACCTGGAAGCACTGCACTGGGATGACGACAACAGTTCCAGCAGCATTGAGTATGTGTTGGCCAAGGTGCCCTTGTTGTTCAAATCCCTCAACTACATTCGTGGTCGCAGCTTCCAGCAGAGCCTGATTCTGATCGACGAGTCACAGAATCTGACTCCTCATCAGATCAAGACCATCGTGACGCGGGCGGGCAATGGTTCAAAGGTGATCTGTCTGGGCAACCTGGCACAGATCGACACGCCGTACCTCAGCCCAACCAGTTCCGGACTCACCTATCTGACAGAGCGCTTCAAGAATTTCGAGCACGGTGGCAGTTTGCAACTACAGGGCGTTCCGCGTTCCGTACTGGCTGCTTATGCCGAGAAGCACCTCTGATACTGATGCGGCCTCTTCTTTGATTGTCTCAGCAATGACGGCGTTCGATGAAGAGGCTGTTGCCCTGTACGTTCTTGGCGTTGTGCTTGGCGTGACTGGCCATGTTGGCAATCTCATGATGTGAAATGAACTGCTTTGTATCGGGTGTCACAACGCCGATCGAGAGACTCATGATTGGGAAGAATCGCTCCTCGCCCTCCCGTGACAACGAATAGATGCCGCCACGTCGCCTGTCTTCCTCGGTGTACAGTTCAGAAATCTGTGTGCTGAATTGTTGAAGTATTCTGTTGCAGCGCTCGGTCCAGTCCTGACTTGAAAAGATAACGATGAAGTCATCAGCCTTGTGTACTTCACCGCGAAGGATATCCGCGATCAACTTGATGATCTTGTCTCCCTCCCCGTAGCCATAGACATCGTTGTATGGTTTGAAATTGTCGATATCACAGTAGGCAACAGCAAACTGTTGTTGTTCGGCAATCAGTTGATCGAGACATTCATAGATTGGCACGTTACCTGGCAATAATGTCAGCGGGTTGGCGTAGCGGGCATTCCTGATCTGCAGATCAGTGATCTTCTTGAGCAGACCGAGAACTTTTCCCAATCCGGCATACATGCCATTCTCGACGATGATAAAATCTGCTTCGATCTGTGATTTCATGTTGTCGGTAACGAGATTACTGACCTGTTCGATGTTCCAGCTCTTTTCCACGACAACAATCAACCTGTCCATGAAATTCAGCACCGACTTGGCGCCATGCAGTGAGCGCCCATATTGGGTAGAAAAAGTAGATAGCAATTTGCTCCGTCTGATCAAACCCACTGGACTTATATGATCATCGACAACTGCAATGGCCGAAAGCATGTCGTCATCGACAAAGTATTGATAAGCATCTTCGAGTATGTTGGTGTGGGTCAGGAATGGTGCGGTAGTGAGCAGGTCGGCAATGTTCTCGCGGCTTTCGATCCCTTCCGCGATCACTTTGCAATTAAGCCCCTTGGCAATATCGGCAATCGAGCGGACAAAGGATTGTTTAACCTGATCCGTGTGAATGTTCTGAATGAAATGTCTGTCGACCTTGACGTATTCCGGACGCAGTTCGGACCAGCGCGCAGGCCTGAGTAACCCGCGCCCAGATCATCGATGGCTATCTCGAAACCCATGCGACGGTAGTGTTCAAGCGCATTTACCATGATGCTGAAATCTGTCAGAGGGTATTGTTCTGTGAGTTCTATCACCACGCTCTCTGGCTTGAGACCGATCTCGTGAAGGAACTCCAATGTCAAATCTGTGCGATGACCGGGTTCGAGCAGTCCTTGTGGTGTTGTATTCAGAAACAATTTGCCGCCGAGGCGTTTTTCCTTGAAGCCACGGATGCCGGTACGACGGCAGAGCAGATCAAGCTCTGTGAGACAGCCCTCGCGTCGTGACACATCGAAGAGCATGACAGGATTGTGAAGTGGATTGTCGGACGGGCCGCGAATCAACGATTCGTAGCCGAAAATCGTCTGTCGATTGAAATCGATGATGGGTTGGAACAGTGCCGTAACAGTATTGTTATGCAGGATGTCCAGAAAGAGCTGTTTTATATCGAGAGAGCTCTGTATGTATTCATCTGCCGCTGCATGCGGAAGCCTGACTATGTTGTCGCCCATGGCCTGTGTCCGGTAACTTATGTGAACATATTATCGGCAGGCAGCATTACGGTTCCGTGACAATCAGCAAATGCCGGTTGTCACGAAAAACTTAGTCGTGGCCGTTCGTGCTTTCATCGTTGAAGACGTTCTGATCCATGGTTTGTGCCGGCAGATCGGAGCAGGGTTTACCGACCTTGTGTGCCGGGACACCGACCACAGTGGTGTGCGGTGGCACATCATTGAGTACGACACTGCCCGCACCCACTTTTGCGCCAGCGCCAATTTCGATATTGCCCAGTACCTTTGCGCCAGTCGAAATCAGCACACCTGAACGAATTTTCGGATGGCGATCACCTTGTTCATTGCCGGTGCCACCCAGTGTCACCTGTTGCATGATAGAGACATTGTCTTCAATGATGGTGGTTTCGCCAATGACAATGCCGGTAGCGTGGTCGAACATGATGCCTTTGCCCATCACACAAGCGGGATGGATGTCGACTCCGAAAACTTCAGAGTTGCGGCTTTGCATGAACAGCGCCAGATCCTTGCGATCGCGCTTCCAAAGAAAGTGGGCAAGGCGATGCACCTGAATGGACTGATAGCCCTTCAGAAAGAGGATAATGGGAAGATAGGAGTTGGTTGCAGCGTCCCGGTCGAAGACTGCACGCATGTCATGAATAGCGTGGACGATCATTTCCGGAGATTCCCGGTAGGCAGCATCGAACAATTCGCGAACGGCAATGGCGGGCATGACATCGTCAGACAGCTTGTTTGCCAAAAGGAAACTCAATGCGGAGCCAAGAGTGCCATGATTGAGAATGCAGGCGTAGACGTAACTGGCCAGCAATGGCTCTCGTTGAACCAGAGTACGGGCTTCTTCGGTGAGTTTGATCCAGATTTCGTCCTGCATATTGCGAATCCTGTATTGATGCTGTCCTGCGTCATGCGTCAGGGGGGGCGGCTGAGCGGCTGATTATATCGGAGCGCTGGCGCTATACAACCTGCCCGGCGATTCGAGCAACTTCTTCTCAGCCCCGAATTCTTCCCAGCCAGCCGGGTTTCGATTTACTCACTGGTTGTTCTGCGGCTGCTGTATCCGCGACGGCCCTCTTGATATGTAGTGTATCTACAGTGGTGGCGCCTTCGGCATAGGCAACCATCATGGCCTTGTGGGCGAGCAGATTGATCAGTCGAGGTATTCCCCGGCTGGCATTGCCCAGCAATTGCAGAGCCTTGGAACTGAACAGTTGATCGCCGTTATAGCCTGACAACCCCAGTCGTAGCGCGACATATTGAGGGATGTCAGCGTGGCTGATGGGGGATAATACATGACTTGCGGTCACCCGCTCCTTCAGCATTTTCTGGCGATGTTTGTTGAGCATCTCGTCGAACTCTATCTGCGCAAAAATGATAGTTCGCACCAGCATCTTCTCCCCATGTTTCTGCCTTGAAAGCTCCAATAAAGTGTCAAGAGTTGTTTCAGGAATGCTTTGGCCCTCGTCAATGATCAAGGCAATACGTTTGCCTGATTCGACCAGGCTGATGAGTTTGGTCATCACATTGCCTTTCAAATACGGTCCTGGGGTTTCCGTTATCTGTAGTTCATGCGCTATAGCAGAAAAAAAACCTGTCTCATTCATTCGAGGGTATGGGATATCGATGACTATGTACCGGTTGCTGTGGATATGCAGTGCCCTCAGCACTTTTCGGCGCAATGTGGTCTTTCCTACACCGGCCTGCCCGGTCACTTTGACGAAACCATCCGGTTTGTTAAGTGCCAGGATCAACTCTTTGAACATTGTGCGCGAACCGTTGAGCTCCACAAGTAGTTGTGTGTTAGGTGTCGCCGAGAATGGAGCCTGGGAGAGACCGAAATGTTGCAAATACATCTATGATTCCTTTGTCGAAAACTCTGCTCAACTGATGGCTGCAGTCTGCAGTATGGATTTTGTCTTGTTTAATTCGCTCTCGAGATTCCTGCGCATTTCCGGTTCGATGCTTGGATTGGAGAGTACAAAATAGGCAGTTCGGATGACTTCCCGCCAGCGCGGAATTTTTGGTAGAAGATCGATACGCAGGTAGCGATCAAAAGTGCGTGTTCGAAGCCGACCATCGTCAACACTAACTACCCAGATATTGCTTTCTTCTGCAAGTTCAATCTTCGATTTGTGCGTGGTCGCTTCCCAAGTATGCAGTGTTGCGACCATGAGGCTCACGAGTTGTTGACGATAATCGTCCTGATTGGTCGTATTGGGGAGCTGCCTGTCGAGAAAATCAATGATGTCGTTGACGCTGTTGAGTTTCTCCAGCAGCTCTGGATGCTCCTGCAGCTCTCTTGGTGCAATCAGTTTCAGGCGCGAGCTGAGGCTGCGCACATTGCGCTGTGCCATATCCAGTACTTCAATCATGTCGAAAGTAGTCTCCTGACTTGCGGACAGCGAATCCGCGGTGCCACTTCCTTCGATAAAGAGAATGCCAGTACTTTCGTCATCGCTCAGCAGTGATATTCTTGCGGTCAACTTGACAACAGTTTCCACAGACTGCCCCCCCGACAGATGTAACTCTACATCAAAACGCTGACGTGCATCGTTGACGGATTCTCCAGAATCCCATGCAGACAGCAGTTGCAGGACAGCAGTGTTGGTTTCGACCTCCGGCAGGAGACTGGCGAGCGATTGTCCGATGACGTGTTCCGGAGATATACCAAGACGATCTGCAGCGAGTTGATTCATATAGACGATCACCCCTGGATAGGAAAAGGCGATGAATCCGGTGTTCATACCTTCCAATAACTGCTGATACTGATGAGTGGCTGCGCGTAGTTGCTGTGCAGCATCGACGTAGCTGGCGATCTGATTCTGGAGCTTGGCGTTGTCCAGATTCAGTCTCTGCAAATCGGCCAGTTTCAGTTGATTGGAAACCCTTGCCAACAGTTCTTCCGCATAGAAAGGCTTGGAAAGGAAATCGTTGGCACCTGTTTTGAAACCATGGGTGAGGTCTTCCAGATGATTTCTGGCAGTAACGATGATGATCGGCAATTCTGCCTCATTGTACTGCTTGCGGATTGCCTGGCAGGTTTCGTGGCCGTTCATGCCAGGCATCATGAGATCGAGCAGAACCAGGTCAGGTCTGCGCTGCTCTATTGCGGCGATGGCATCGGCGCCGCTGCCGACCTGTTCGACGTTGTACATCTCCAGTTGCTGGGCCATGAGAACCCGGTTGGTATTTTCATCATCTACTATCAGGATGGTTGCGGCGGACTTCTGGGTTGCAGGCACGGACGTAGTCGGTACTTGGTCCTGCGGTTTGTCTGCGAAATCCGATCGTCTGACAAGCGCGCGGTTGGCAGTAGGATACAGGTTCCGCGCTGATGTATCGGCAACTGGCAGGCAGAAGCTGAACTGCGCACCTTTGCCAGGTTCACTGCTGACAACCAGATCGCCACCATGCAGCTTTACCAAGCTTCTGGCAATCGCCAGTCCCAGGCCTACGCCACCGCGCCCATCAGGCGCAGCCCCACCTTTTTCGAAAGCATTGAATATGATGCGTTGATCTTCCTGAGAGATGCCCGGGCCAGTGTCGGAGACAATAATTCTGACAGTGTCCGGTTGAATCAAATTGGCCGACACGGTGATCTCGCCCTGGTTGGTAAACTTTGTGGCGTTGGTCACCAGATTCAGCAATATCTGATGAAGTCGATCCTCGTCAGCAAGTACTGGCGGGAGTTCAGCGGAGACGTTGTTGATCACTTGCAGGCTCTTCTCGACAGCCATCGGGGCATTGATCGCCAGAACCAGACTGGTCAGACTGCGAATATCAACTGACTTGAGCTCCAGTGGTAATGCATTGTGTCGGACGGCTGAGAAGTCCAGCAGATTATCAATCAACCCTATCAATCGTGCGCCGCTGGAACTGATCAGTTCAAGGTTCTGCTTGATGGTACGAATTGATTGCGGTCCGAGAGTGCTGGCGCTCTTGAGTGCCATTTCGGCAAGTCCGTTGATGCCATATACCGGAGTGCGTAGTTCGTGGGAGATGTTTGCCAGCAGCTCATCCTTGATACGGTCCGACTTGCGCAGGTTCTCAATGGCCATCTGCTGCGCTTCTTCTTTCTCCGTGCGCAGAGAGTTATAGCGAAATGCCAAGCCAAACGAGAGCAACAGCACGTGAGCCAGCATTGCCAGTTCATAGGCCTGCATGGTGAACCAGTTTCCCGGCACCAGGCGCCAAACCTGATAACTCATCTGCACACTTGCTCCCAGCAACAGTACGGTACTGGCAGCAAGATGCACGCGCGCTGTTCTTATGCCACGGCGTATGGCATCAAAATTTGTATAGAAGACCAGCAGGATTGTTGCGACGATCAGCGCGAGATAGACGCTCTGGACGATTTTTTCATCCTCCAGCAGCGACAACGGCAGGCTGAGGGCAAACAAGGCAATGAGCCATCTGATGGTGCGATCCAGTGAAAAGTTGTAGGTGGCAACCTGCAGTAGCGAGCGATGGAAGAGCAGGGTGGTGATCCCCATCAAGATATAGATATCCCGCTCCATGATGTTGATAATCCAAGGATTTATCCACTCAGCATCGTTTACAAAGCGCGCGTGTTTGGAGTCCAGGAACAGAAATCCAAGCTGTGCAGTAATGGCCAGGACGTAGTAGAAGTAGCTGCGCTCACGTATGGAGAAAAACAGGAACAGGTTGTAGCAGATCATGGCCAGCAGGATGCCATATTTGATCCCAAAGACGACCGTGACATTGGTTTCGTTTTCCCGAAAGGCACCTTCCTGCCAGAGTGTGATGGGCAGACGCAGATCCCGCGCAGATTCGATGCGCAGATAAATTTGTCTATCGGTCTGCGGATTCAGTCTCAAGGCGTAGCCACCGCTCAGAGTTTTAAGCTCCTCTGCTGTGGTGTACCGCCCCAGACGTTCGCTGTGCCGTTGCTGTCCATCAGCACCGAAGACATGAATGTCGCTTCCTCCGCGGGCAATGCCCTCCACGTGTTTGGGAGGGCCGATTTCAAGTACCCAGGGCAGTGACAAGGCGTCATCGCGCCAGTCGATGTCAACACGAATCCAGAAGGCGGAGCGGGTCAGACCGAAGTGCAGTTCCTCGGCGTTGCTGGCTGTGAAATTGGCGGCAAATCCGGGTGCTGAAACATCGTCGATGGTCAGAACGAGGCCCGGATCCTCGTAGTAACTTGCGTGGGGTGCCAGCGCATGTCTGGTGAGTTCGCCACTGATTTCAGCGGGTTGTGCTACGGCGCCGGCGGCAAGGCAGAAGACAAGGGCAATGGCAATTCTTGAAAGCATTGAGGATCGCACGGATACAGTGACCTTGTGAGATAGCATTTGCAGCTTAATTCAGCAGTGCAGACCTTTCAAGGACTTGTAGCCATAGCTGTGCTGCTCCCGCAGCCCTCGGGTCTGTGGCCGGCATATTAAAAAAGTTGGACACAGGACTCATGAAAATCTCGCGGTGGTCGTTATTTATACATAGTGAATCAGAAGCTGACATCGACAATCATAACAAGCGAGCAGTCTTGGGGGAGAGAGCTATGAGGAAGTTGCAATGGGGAGAATGCCATGCTGGGTAATCTGACTATTCGTTTTAAAATCTGGATTATCGTCGTTCTTAGTGTGGTTGCGATACTGGGCTTGAGCGTGTCGCTGCTACTGCAGGCACGTGCCAAGTTTATCGAGCAATTGGAGCAGGGCAGTGTCAACCAAGTGCGAATGGTCTACGACTATCTGGATGCTCTCTATCAGCAGGTTCGAGCCGGAGAGATTGATGAGTCAGAGGCTAAGCGTCTTGGTCGGCAAATGGTCAACAATACCGTTGTAGACGAAAGAAACTATATTCTGGTTTACCATCGAGAGGGGATGTTGGTCGCACATCCAATTCTGGGAACCAGCGCAGAGACTGGCACGGACGAGGAAGTCAGGCAGCGCATGCAGGCCACCGCGATATCGCCGGAACGGCGCATGGAGCAAAGTGGTTACCGCGATCCTTCCCCAACCATGCCGGAAATCATTCGTCGCTATACAGGTGACAGATATACAGGATTCTCTGAATACCTCTACACTACTGAGGCCATATTTGGGTACCACACGCTCACTTTTGTTGACCATGAACTGGCCAGCCCCAATGCGGAGCTGAAGCTGGTCTATTCCCAACTGTTTGACCCTTGGGGTTGGGTGATAATCAACGGCATTTATGCTGAGGATGTCATGGCGGATTTCATCAGTTGGTCGTTGCAATCTGCCATGATCATTGTGTTGATTCTGGTGGCTCTGAGTGCTTGCGCCTTCTTGATCTCTCGCTCAATCACCCGACCGCTACAGCAGGCGAACCTCTATATGAAGGATATTGCAGAGGGGTCAGGAGATCTCTCTCGCCGGTTGAGTGATTCCGGACAGGACGAACTCTCCGAGCTTGGCAGAGGGTTCAACATCTTCGTCGGCAAGTTGAGCTCTATCATTCGTCAGGTGCTGGACACCAACACTGAAGTTACCCACAAGTCTGGACAATTCTCCGTAATGATTGAGCGGACAGCCCAGCGTTCCGGGGCGCAGTTGAACGAAACCGAGATGCTGGCGTCCTCGACCACGGAATTATCTTCGTCTCTGGCAGACGTTGCCGATGGTGCACAGGCCAGTGTGGAAGCGGCAACAGAGGCCAATGATGCTACTCAGAAGGCTACTGCTGCAGTGTCGCGAACGCGGGCATCGGTTGAGAAGTTATCAGGTTCGCTTTCCTCCATTCAGGAAAAAGTCCATGACATGCGCAATCACAACGAGAAGGTCAACTCGGTACTTGAGGTGATCAAGGGCATTGCTGAGCAGACCAATCTGTTGGCCTTGAATGCAGCCATCGAGGCAGCCAGGGCTGGAGAGCAGGGGCGTGGCTTCGCTGTGGTAGCGGATGAAGTGCGTAGTCTGGCCCAGAAAACCCAGGCATCCACTCAGGAAATCAATATCATCATCGAGAACCTTCAGGCCAATACCACGGAAATTGTGTCGGCGATGGACAATGGTGTCACCTTGTCACGTGACTGTGTAGGCGCAGCCAATTCTGCCAACGAATTGCTCGATTCGGTTCTCGAATCAGTTGAATTGATTGCCAACAGGAATCGCGATATCGCTGCTGCGGTGAAACAGCAATCCGATGTGACTGATGAGATAGCCAAGAGCAGCGTGAAAATCGCCGGTGAGGGCAAGCTCAACGCTGACGATTACAAGCAGTGCCAGCAATATCACAGCGACGTGAATGCTCTGTTGGCTGCGCTCAATGAGCTGGTTGGTCAGTTCCGGCTGGGCAATGATCATCATGAACACCTTATATGATCAGGCCCGGTCGTGAGGCGGAAGCCTTGTCCGCAACTGCCTTTCGGCTCGCTGTCACAATCAGTAATATTTTTGCGGAACGGCTATACCTGCTCTCCAGAATGGTACATACTCGGCCCAAACTGGTGCGATACCAGAACGATAATAGAGTGGTATAACCATGAAATCGTCAATAATTGCACTCTTGGCTTCCCTGACCCTTCTGGCTTCTTCCTCAGTTATCGCTCAGACGGACGCGCGGTTGAAGACTTGGTTGAGTCTTCAGGATACCGACAGCAAGTTTTCGGAACGTTCCCGGACGCTGGGAGTCAACACAGCCGTGCTTGGTGCCATCGGCGAGAGTGCCGTTGTGTTCAGACGCGGCCCCGTTGATGCGCGCACGACCTACGAGCGTATAAGTCCAGAGCAGGCACAGCGCGCCACGCTGGAGTCTCGGGCCAATTACATTGAGTTTTCTCTTGCTGGAGATCTTGGCCTGACCGCCGGACCCTATCGTCATACCGTTGGGGCTGGCGAAGAGCAGCGCCGCACCTACGGACACTTCATCACGATCTATCGTCAGTTTGACGGCGAATGGCGCCTGATGGCGGACATGGTCGTGCGGGTGCCAGGTGTCTTGAGTCTCAACGTCAATCCCCAGATCAGCGAGACCGAGAAAGCCATTGCCGAGTCAGCCCCGGTTGATGTGGCAGCCCAGAATACTTTGGAATCACTGGTGGCAGCAGAAGAGTTGTTTGTCCGCGCCATCAATTTCAGAGGGGGGCGCCGTGCCATCCTCCGTTATGGACTGGATACGCAACGGGTATACGTGCCCGGCATGGCGCCAGGCATCGGCAGTGAGTCTGGCAGCATGGCCTATGGCGCCTTTCTGGATGAGCATATGGACATGTCATTGTTGACGCATCAACCCGGTGGAGCCTATATGGCACAATCGGGAGATGTTGGTTATACCTACGGCACCATGTTGTCTGAAGGGTCAGATTTCACCACGAACTACCTTCGCTTCTGGCGCTTTACGGCTGCTGGCGAGTGGAAGATTGCGGTCGAGGTGCTTAACCCGTTCTGAGTTTCAGATGGGCTGGTTCTGTCGCTTCAATTGCGGCCCGTGATATTGATCTCTCTTGTGCCGAAATCCTGCGTTTCTCCTGAAACTCCTCTAGTCCTGAGAGACAACTCGGCGCGTCCGATGGGCATCGACTCACTGTCGATTGAAAACTCGAAACCCAGATTTGGAGCGTTCGGATCACTTGTTACCTTCATCGCCGTAACGACATCAGGCCTTGGTGTTCCATAGTTGGCGGCCCCTACCGGTACACCGTCGATTAAAACTTCGATAAAGTCGACTCCCAGCCCCTCATTGATGACCCATCCGGAGACTGTCAAAACATCATCGACAGTTGCCCCAGATTCTGGCTGATCCACCCAACCGAGTGAGGGTTTTGGGCAAGTGTTCATGTTGGTTTCGACACCAATATTCCGACCATGATAGAAGGTGAAAGACTTTTCTCCCTCAAAAAGAGTCAGTTGTTCCACGAACTCGAGTCGTTCGAATTGTGCACATGCGCGGGAGAGGGTGTCGATCTTGTCCGGTACTGTCAACGTACTGTCTTCTGTAACGAACAGAGCCGACTTGCCGGTCTCACTGATTAGTCCGCTCTGGTTGTTGCCCCATAGGGCATACTGATACGCCCGGCCATCGCGAACGGCCTTGTCGGCGTCGATGTTGTAGACACGCAGGCTGTCTCCCAGACTGAGCTCCAATTGTGCTCCGGTGTAGTAATTGTCAGTCACGATAAGGGTCACGTCGCCCATGTCAGGCGCTTGCAGAAGAGTGGAAACATGGTTGCTGAGTTCACTCCACCCTGCCATCTTGTTGGACAGGATGCCTTTGCCAAGCAGAGGTCGTAGTTGATCCTGCAGGCTTTGGGAGCCGACGCCAAGCAGGGCGATGACGGAACCAGCGAAACCCAATCCAATGGTCAAGGAGATCATCCGCGCAGCGGTTGTTGCACTGTATCGCGCACTGAGTTTTGCATGTAGTTCTCGGAGCGCCTCTGGCAGGAACAGCAAAAGCGGCAGGTAGCCGGATAGTGGCCAGTGGATGGAAGTGCGTGTGCTGTCAGTCCATGGCGCCAGCACCAGAAAGACACCGAGGTTGGTCAGCGCCAGAACGGCGAAAAGACCGCGCCGGGAGTCCCCGGCCTGTGCTTGGCGCAACAGCATTACCAGCGTGTACAACAGCGCGCCATACAGCAGTGGAGTCACAAGTACGGCTTGCTTCAATGGATGCAGCAGCCCCTCCACCTGAAACTCCCATGGATGTCGCTCCAGCAGATGGTAGTCAATGCCACTCAGTTGATTGCCGAGATTGTAGGCCACTGCCGGATAGAGGCCACTCAGAAGCAATACGACAGCAATCCATAGCCCAGGATTTTTCCAGTGCCGGTGCTGATCACGGAATACCAACAGGTAGATAAAAGCCGCGACGATATAGAGTGCAAATCGGTAGTGCGTACTGACGCCAAGCGCAGCAACAAGCCCCGTGGCTATCCAGTACCTCAGGGAATCGAGTCGGATGGCGCGTTCGAGACAACCAACCAGCAGCACACCGAAGAATAAAAGTGGGACATCAGGTACAGCGAGAAGGCCAAGGAAGGCTCCCAGCGGCAGGCAGAGTGTCAGGGTAGCCGCCTCTGTTGCTCGTTGCTGCGGCATCAATGGGCTGGCAACCCAGTACACGATAAAGGGTATTGCGCTTCCCATGAGTAGAAAGAGTGAGCGCACGGCAAGCGCCGAGTTGCCGAACAGGAACGTTCCAGTTCCTGACAGCAGGGCAGCCATGAATGGCAGATCACTGTAGGCAAGCGCCGGACGTGTGGAGGCCTGCCAGTAGAAGATTTCGTCGCTGTAAAGATCCAGGACTGTAGCAAACAACAGTTTGAGCGCAGCGATTGTCAGAAAGCCGATGAGGAAGTATCGGATTGTGCGCAGGGTGCGGCTGGTAGAGTCTGTGTTCGTCAATCCTGTGGCCCTTGGCTCATTGCTGGTCTTGTGCCCACCATTGATAGGTAGCATGGGCAGGCGCGCATCTTACCACGAAGATCGGGCTGGAAAGGGGGTGTGCTGAAGCTGATAAGATTACGTTTGACAATCATTCTCATTAAGGTTTAAGATTGCCCGTAGCTGAGGAGTCACCCATGTACGTATGTATCTGCAGACAAATTACTGACAGCCAGATTCGCGAAATGTGTCGCGAGGGTTCAAGTCGTCTGTCGGATTTGCGCGACAAACTTGGTGTGGCTTCCGAGTGTGGCAAGTGTGGCCAACATGCCCGCAGTATTGTCAAAGAATTCAAAGGCACTGCGTCCTTCATCAACGCTGCCGCTGTCTGATTCTCTTAGTTCCGTCCTCTGTATTTCCGGTATTCTCACTAACGCTCTGACCAAACTCCGAACTGGTAAAGAGTACGTCAATCTCCTCGGCCCACCAGCCTCATATCGTTCTTGCTTGCCAGATGTTTCGTGCCTGTCCACTGAAACTTCTTGGGAGCGAAGGCGGGAATGAGTTTGTTTATCATTAATATCAACACGTTACGAAATTTTCTGGGCTTGACAATGCTGCCTTGAAAGCCCACCCTAGTTTCACGTTTTACTGATAAGGAGTTAGTCATGAAAGCAGATGCAACCGTACTGAAACACCTCAACAAGGCCCTGGGTAACGAACTTATTGCCATCAATCAATACTTTCTGCACTCCCGTATGTACAAGGAGTGGGGTCTGGGGAAACTCGCTGGCAAGGAGTACGAAGAGTCCATCGACGAGATGAAACATGCCGATGAACTGATCGAGCGTATCCTGTTTCTCGAAGGTTTGCCCAATCTGCAGAATCTGGGAAAGCTGCTGATCGGCGAAAACACCCGCGAAATGCTGGAGTGCGATCTGAAGCTGGAGATGCAGGCATTGCCTACGCTCAAGGAAGGCATTGCCTACGCCGAAAGCGTGCAGGACTATGTCAGTCGCGATTTGCTTGCTTCTATCCTGCGCAGTGAGGAGGAGCATGTGGATTGGCTTGAGACTCAATTGGCGCTTATCGACAGGATCGGTATCGAAAATTATCAACAGTCCATGATCTGACGTTTTTCGAGGGATGCGCTCGCTTCTTTTTTGCACACACAGAGGCGAGTGCCTGCTCTTGACAGTCGTGTCACGTAGCTGACACATTCCAGCTGTAACATTGCAACCTTCTGTATCTTCCGCGAGCCAACCCGGCCGGAATCTCAACCCCTATGTATGCATGTATCGATCTGGGCTCGAACAGTTTCCATCTGCTGATTGCGCGATGGCAAGATGGGGAGACCCGGATTGTTGAACGTTTCAGCAACATCGTGCAATTGGGTGAAGGCGTACCTCTCACTGGCGAGATATCTCCGGCTGCTTTTGAGCGTGGCATCGACTGTTTGCGGGAATTCGCCGAGGTCATGAGTCAGTATCCCATCCAGCAATACTGGGCGCTGGGCACCAATGCCCTGCGGCTTGCCCGCAATGCCCCCGAATTTCTGTCTCGTGCACTCGACCTTGGATTGGAGGTTTCGGTGATCTCCGGTATTCAGGAAGCTATTCTTGTTTATGCGGGGGTACTCTCCGGATTGCCGCGATCGGATACCACCAGGTTTGTCATTGATATCGGCGGTGGCAGTACCGAGCTGATTGTAGGTAGGCAGGACAAGCGCCTGTCGACCCAGAGTCTCGCCATCGGGTGCGTCAGTTGGCGCGATCGGTACTTTGCCAGCCTTCCCAGTGATGCGGTAGCTCTGGAGGCTTTGCTCGATCACGCGACTGACGAGGCGATCAAAGTATTTGCTGCTGCGAAACACGAGGTTCTGCGCAGCCCGTGGAGTGAGGTATATGCTTCCTCGGGAACGGCCAAGATGCTTGCCGCAGTGTGCCAGCAGAAAGGATACACTGAAGGGGAGATCACATTGGAAGCGCTGGAAGCTCTCAAGTCTGATGTGCTGGAGTGTGCCTCTGACTCGGCGATGTTGCTGCCGGGACTGAAGGATCGCCGCAAGGATCTGCTCATGCCTGGTTGGGCGGTACTGACCGGAATGATGCGCACCTATTCGCTGGACAGTTTGCGCTTCAGTTCAACGGCACTTCGCGAAGGCATGTTGGACTACATGATGCGCAACGGCACCGACACAGCACTGCTGGGAAAGGACTGGTTGCCGGAAATCAGTCAGACAGAACTGTAACGTACGGTTGCCAACTGATTGAGTAGTCTGGTTTGCACAGCTTCTCGTACGTCACCTTCAGTCTGCTCAAGTTGCACATAACTGCCGTCGGATTGCAATTCCCAGCTTTGGCGACGGTCTGCCAGGTACATCTCCATTTCTTCCAGAATTCTGTTAATCCATTTCTTGCGTTGTATGGGGAAAGCCACCTCAATGCGGTGCATCAAATTCCTTTCCATCCAGTCGGCACTTGAACAATACAACTGATGGGTATTGTTTTCGAAATAGAACACTCGTGAGTGTTCCAGAAATCGTCCAACGATGGAGACGACTCGGATATTGTCAGACACGTCCTTGATACCTGGCTTCAGGCAGCAGATGCCACGAATTATCAGATCGATTTTTACCCCGCCACGGGATGCGGAGTACAGTTCACGGATTATGTCCGGATCAGTAAGAGAGTTCATCTTGGCGACAATGCGCGCATGCTTGCCTTCCAGCGCGGCTGTCTTCTCCTGTTGAATCATGCGAATCAGGGATTTCTTGAGCCGGAACGGTGCATGAATCATCACGTCAGGAACAATGCGCTTGCCCATGCCGGTGATCTGCTGGAAGACTTTGTGTACATCGGCACATAGCACCTCATCACAGGTCATCAGGCCGTAGTCGGTGTAAACCAGTGAGGTCTTGCGATGATAGTTGCCAGTACCCAGGTGGGCATAGCGCTTGAGCTTGCCACCTTCGCGGCGCACGATCAGCAACATCTTCGCGTGGGTCTTGTATCCCATTACGCCATAGACCACAACGGCGCCTGCCTCCTGCAGCTTGCTGGCGAATTGCAGATTTTCCTTTTCGTCGAAACGGGCGCGCAGCTCGATCACAACTGTCACCTCTTTGCCATTGCGTGCGGCTTCGGACAGCGCCTCCACCAATTCAGATGACTCGTTGGTGCGATAGAGAGTCTGCTTGATTGACAGTACACCTGGGTCTTTCGCAGCCTGCCTGACCCAGTCGATGATGGGAATGAAAGATTGGAAGGGGTGCAACAGGAGCAAGTCTTCCTTGGTGACGGCGGCAAAGGTGCAGTTGCCTTCCTCCAAAGCCAGAGGTGTTCCAGGAGTAAATGTCGGGAAGCACAGGTCGGGCCGGTTGACCATGCTGGTCAAAGTCATCAGACGCTGCAGATTCACCGGCCCGTCCAGGCGAAACAATTCGTCCTCGGTCAACTTGAAACGCTGCAGCAGAAAGTCCGTCAGGTACTGCGGACACGCCGATCCTACTTCAAGCTTTGCCGCTGTCCCGAAGCGGCGCATGTGCAACTCACCCTGCAATGCGCTGGCAACGTCTTCCACTTCCACGTTCGACATCTCCAGATCGGAATTGCGGGTGACGCGGAACTGGTGGCATTCCTTTACTGTCATGCCGGGGAAAAACTCTTCCACATGGGCGTGAATGATGGACGATAGAAAGATGAAGTTGTCGCCCTCGGGAACAATGCTGGTCGGCACCTTTATCAAGCGTGGCAGGGAGCGTGGTGCAGGAACGATGGCCAGACCGCTGTCGCGCCCGAATGCATCCTTGCCCTCCAGTGACAGAATGAAATTGAGACTCTTGTTGACCAGGCGTGGGAATGGGTGCGCGGGGTCCAGTCCCAGCGGGCTGATCACAGGCAGCACCTCATTTCGAAAGTATTCCTGAGCCCAGGCTGTCAGTTCAGTATTCCACTCATGTCGATACAGGAAGCGGATATTTTTCTCTGCCAGGGAAGGAAACAGGTCTTCGTTCAGAATCTGGTACTGCTGCTGCAATGCAACCCGTACTTGCTGATTGATTTCCTTCAGAATTTCGTCTGGATATTTGCCATCCGGGCCAGGGCGCTGACGGCCGAACTCCATCTGTTTCTTGAGTCCGGAAATACGGATTTCGTAGAACTCGTCGAGATTGGAGCTGAAGATCAACAGGAACATCAGGCGTTCCAGCAAAGGGTGTTCTGGATTGCGAGCTTGTTCCAGCACTCTCAGATTGAACTGGATATAGCTCAGTTCGCGGTTCAAATAGAGATCGTTGTTGCTCAGATCCAGGTCGGGAAGCTCAGTCACCGACACAGTCTCCTCCGCTGGCACGGATACCGCTTCGGGAGCCGGAATTCGCGCGTGATCGGATAAGTCTGCAGCCGCTGCGGAGTGCTGCTCCCGAGGGTGAAGAGCAACGACTTGATCTGAGGTGTTTTGCTGTCTATTCGTTGCCATGCTTGCTTCGTGCTGATATCAAGGAGTGTCGAAGCATTCTACATGAGAGCCCGTTGGAAGAAAGTGACAGATTGATGACGGCGCTGGTGTGGCCGAGCCTGGAATGGCGCCCTTGCAACAGACTTTCTCTTGTATGGTCGCCATACAGATTGTCATATTAGTGTCACATAAAACTCTTATAGTGACGCCAGCACGCAAGATCCTGCCCATCGAAAAAGTCGGAGAGTCGCGATGAAATTCAAGAAAGTAATCAAGCCGTTAGCCATTCTGTTAGGGGGGCTGTACAGCACACTAACCCTGGCTAACGATGTGGATCCTGGCATTCCTGTCTATGAACGCACCAGTGGCGTATCAGGAAATTTTTCCAGCGTGGGCTCCGACACGCTGGCCAATTTGATGACGTTGTGGGCCGAAGAGTTCAAGCGCTTCTACCCGAACGTGAATATCCAGATTCAGGCGGCTGGGTCGTCCACAGCACCACCCGCGTTGACTGAAGGCACATCGAATATGGGGCCCATGAGTCGCGAAATGAAGGACAACGAGATTGAAGCCTTCGAGAACAAGTACGGCTACAAACCCACTGCAATCCCGGTCGCGATTGACGCCCTGGCAGTGTTTGTTCACAAGGATAATCCGCTGGAGGGCATGACCATGGCGCAGGTGGATGCAGTGTTCTCCTCTACATTGAAGTGTGGTCACAACCAAGTCATCAACAACTGGGGCCAACTGGGCCTGACTGGTGCATGGGAACGTCGTGACCTCCAATTGTTCGGACGCAACTCTGTTTCCGGAACTTACGGATATTTCAAGGAAACTGCCCTTTGCACGGGTGACTTCAAGAACTCCGTGAACGAGCAGCCTGGCTCGGCATCGGTGGTGCAGTCAGTCAGTACTTCCTTGAATGGTATCGGCTACTCCGGCCTTGGTTATACGACATCGAGTGTGCGGGCTTTGCCGATCGCCAAAGATGCCAATAGCGAGTTCTATGGAGCTACGTCGGAAAACTCCATCGCAGGCAATTATCCATTGGCGCGGTTCCTGTATGTCTATGTCAACAAGGAGCCAAACAAGCCATTGGCGCCACTGGAGAGGGAATTCATCAAGCTGGTACTGTCCCGTTCAGGACAGGAAGTGGTGCTGAAGGACGGCTATATCCCTTTACCGGCGCGTGTTGTGGAAATGACCATGGGCAGTCTGGGCCTGTAACCCCGGTTGAAGGCTGGCCGAAAGGGTTGGCTGCGCATTTGACGGAGGAGTATCTTCTGTCATGAAACTGTAATATTTTCCAACTACACTGCCACGCCATGACTGAGCTGCCTTCAACAAGTAATGCCACAACTCCAGATGTCGCGGCAGCATCGGTTTTCCCTGCCTCTGCCGCGACACTTTCACGACGTAAACTCAGACACTTCAAAGACAAACTGGCTGCTGTCAGCATTGCTGTCGGCGGGCTGGGCGTGATTGCTGCTGTTCTGCTGATCTTCTTGTATCTGGTCTATGAGGTCATGCCTCTGTTTCGCGGTGCTGTGATCCAGGAAGTCAGCGAGTTCCGACTTCAGGAGCAGGACAATTCCCGTGTGCTGCACCTGGCATTGGAAGAGCGCCTGGCGGTTGCCATGCGCCTGGGAGAGGACGGACAAGCTGTCTATTTCAATACCGCAGATGGGGCCGTAGTAAGCAGAATTCCCCTGCAGATTCCCGTCGGTCAGACTATCAGCAGCTTCGCATTGGATACTGATGTCAGCGGTATTGTCGCGCTGGGGTTGTCCGGTGGTGACGTGTTGATCGCACAGTACGCCTATGATGTCACATTCGGCGTGAACAATGCCCGCATCGTGACGCCAGTGATTCGTTATCCCTTTGGTTCAGAACCCTATGACATGTTCAATGACGAACCTGTGTCCCGTTTGAGTGTGAGATCCGGCACGGGAGAATTGATGCTGGCAGGGACAAGCAGCAGTGGTGTCGTGACATTGCTGCGAGCACGCAGGGAAACCAATCTTTTCTCGGCCTTCAATGCCCCTTCAGATTCGGATTGGGAAGTGGAGACCGCCACCTTGAATGGCGTGATTCCCAGCGTCGATCAACTATACCTTGACGTGGATCGCCGCTGGTTGTTTGCACTCGGAGCAACCGGGCGCCTCAGCATGGTGGATGTGCGCCCGGCATTCACGGGTGGCACGTCGGTCATCGAGGAAGAAGTGCTGCTGGTGGAATCCCCTCTGCAGTTGACCGAGGTGAGTTTTCTGCTCGGTGGGATTTCGCTCTTGGTCGGGGACAGTTCCGGCAACGTGTCGCAATGGTTTCTGGTGCGTCGAGATGGCAACTTTGCCATCGAGAAAGTGCGGGACTTCGATGCTGGCGGTCGTGTCGTAGCGCTTAGTCCGGAACAGCGCCGCAAGAATTTTGTCACTGCCAACGAACAGGGCTATATCGGCATCTATAACTCCACTGCCCACCGTCAGGTTGCGTATGAACAATTGGTTACCGGGGTGCCGGAAACGATTGCTGTTTCGGCTCGCGGCGATGGCATATTGATCGAAACAACGACTGGTAATTTCTCGTTCTGGAGCATTGAGAACAGACACCCGGAGGTGTCATGGGAAGCGTTATGGCAGGAGGTCTGGTATGAAAACTACCAGGAGCCTGAATATATCTGGCAGTCTTCCGCAGCCAACAATGATTTCGAGCCCAAGTACAGCCTCGCGCCACTATCCTTTGGTACTTTGAAGGCCGCATTCTATGCCATGCTGCTTGCTGCACCGCTGGCCGTTTGCGGCGCCATTTTCACTGGTTACTTCATGGCGCCTGCCATGCGCCAGAACGTCAAACCGCTGATCGAATTGATGGAAGCGCTACCGACTGTAGTGCTGGGTTTCCTCGCAGGTCTCTGGCTTGCGCCTTTTCTCGAAAACAATCTGCTGGGAGTCTTCAGTTTATTGATCTTGACTCCGATCGGCATTTTGTTGGCTGCCTTCGCATGGTCACGCCTGCCTGATTCCATTCGCTATCGCGTTCCTGCCGGTTGGGAAGCAGGCTTGTTGATCCCTGTCATTCTGCTGGTGGGCATGCTGTCCTTTGCAATGTCCGGACCGATTGAACTGGCTTTCTTCGGCGGTGACATGCGCAGTTGGATCACCAATGATCTGGGTATTGCCTATGATCAACGCAACGCGATGGTGGTCGGTTTCGCCATGGGTTTCGCCGTCATTCCCACGATCTTCTCGATTGCCGAGGATGCGGTATTCACTGTACCACGACAATTGACTTATGGTTCTCTCGCGCTTGGCGCCACGCCCTGGCAGACGCTCAGCCGTGTCGTATTGCCAACGGCCAGCCCCGGGATCTTCTCAGCCCTCATGATTGGTATGGGACGTGCCGTGGGAGAGACGATGATCGTGCTGATGGCGACAGGCAATACCCCCATCATGGACATCAATATTTTCGAAGGTATGCGCACACTGGCGGCCAATATCGCTGTCGAGGTGCCTGAGTCGGAAGTGGACAGTACGCATTACAGAATCCTGTTCCTCGCTGCGCTGGTGCTATTCATGTTCACCTTCGTGGTCAATACGCTCGCTGAAATCATCAGACAACGTCTCCGACGCAAATACAGCACCATATGACAACAATCAGGAATTTCTTTGCCAGTGGTACACCGTGGATCTGGGCCAACGCCGGCGCCGTGGCTATCAGCATCATCATGACCGTGGGACTGTTACTGTTGCTTGCCATCAACGGACTTGGACACTTCTGGCCCAAGGATCTGATGCTCGCGCAATATCTGCAGCCGACCACTTCCGGTGAGGCGTTGCCTCGCGAGATTATTGGCGAACGTGTCGATTGGGAGGAAGTTCCAGCCGAGCGCATCATCTCCTCTGGTATTCCAGTGGACGAAGCACAACCGTTGTATGCACGTGAACTGATCAAGATCGGTAATCGTGATCTGAACGGCAGTGACTTCACCTGGCTGTTGAGTGATTTTTTGAGCGACATTCGCTACCCGGAAAATCTCACTGCGTTCGAGCGACGTGAGTGGGGCAACTTCTATGGTTACGTGCGTGAAGTGAAGGAAGCAGGTAATTCTGTAGTCACGAGTGATCCTGAAAATCCGGACGATGCTGCTGCATGGAACGAGTTGCAGGTACGCATCAAGAGGGCTCTTGCGATACACGAGGAGATCGTGACTCTGGAAAAAGTCGAGATTGGCGAAGTCAATCATGCCCTGGAGCGTCTGCGACTTCGACAGCGCGGTTTGGAATTGCGAGACCAGACGACCCCCGAGAGTCTTGCGGAAATCGCCGCCGAGCGTGCGAAGTGGGACAGCTATTATGAGACACTGCAGACGCGTCTGAACATGCTTTACGATGACATCGAGCGTGACACCGTTATCATGCTGGCGATGAATGATCAGAACACCGAGATCAGCCTTTCCGATATCGTGCGGGCCTATCAGCCGAATGGCATGCATATAGGCAACAAGCTGGTGGTCTATGCCCAGAAGCTCTGGGAGTTCCTCTCTGACGAACCGCGCGAAGCCAATACCGAGGGCGGAATCTTCCCTGCCATATTTGGCACGGTGACGATGGTGTTGTTGATGTCCGTGTTCGTAAGTCCGTTTGGAGTGATTGCGGCAGTCTACTTGCGCGAATACGCCCGACAGGGTTTTGTCACCAGGGCCATTCGTATTGCGGTAAATAACCTGGCGGGTGTGCCTTCGATTGTCTATGGTGTGTTCGGTCTGGGCTTTTTCATATATTTCCTGGGAGCAGAGGTCGATCAGGCTTTCTATACCGAGGCTCTGCCAGCGCCGACATTTGGTACGCCAGGTCTGCTTTGGGCATCCTTGACACTTGCTCTCCTGACGGTGCCGGTTGTCATCGTTTCCACTGAAGAAGGTCTGGCACGAATTCCTCGCAGCCTGCGTGAAGGCAGCCTTGCTCTGGGAGCAACCAAGTTCGAGACTCTCTGGCGCGTGGTATTGCCAATGGCGAGTCCGGCAATGATGACAGGCCTTATTCTGGCCGTTGCGAGAGCTGCGGGTGAGGTGGCGCCATTGATGTTGGTGGGTGTAGTCAAACTGGCTCCGGCATTACCCATTGATGGCAACTATCCATACTTCCATCTCGACCAGAAGTTCATGCATCTTGGTTTTCACATTTATGACGTGGGCTTCCAGAGCCCCAACGTTGAGGCAGCACGGCCGTTGGTGTTTGCGACGGCTCTGTTGCTGGTGATTGTGATTGCGACACTCAATCAGCTTGCGGTATCGATACGCAATCGTTTGCGAGAGAAATTCAAGGCACTGGATATGTAATGTCCGCTGTGTATAAATGCAGCGACTCCACTGAACAACCCAATATATGGATCAAGGCGCAATGACAGAACCAACGACTGAATACGCACCGGTGAACCGCTCTAAGTTCAAGAAGATCGACATGTCGAAACTGTCGAGTCACGAACAAACGCCCTCGGCGGAAGACCTGCCGAGCTGCCTGCGCGTCAGTGATCTGAACCTGTACTATGGATCGACACGAGCGCTTGCGGACATCAACCTGAGCATTCCCAGTCAGCGCGTCACAGCGTTTATCGGCCCCAGTGGTTGCGGAAAATCCAGTCTGCTGCGCTGCTTCAATCGCATGAATGATCTGGTGGATGATTGTGTCATCAAGGGCAGCATTACTCTTGATGGTGCAGACATCTATCATCGCTCGATTGACGTGGCCGATCTGCGCCGCCGTGTCGGCATGGTGTTCCAGAAGCCGAATCCGTTTCCGAAGTCCATCTATGAGAATGTTGCTTACGGCCTGCGTATTCAGGGTATCAACAAGAAACGCATACTTGATGAAAGTGTGGAGAAATCTCTGCACGCTGCAGCGCTGTGGGATGAGGTGAAGGATCGTCTGCACGACAGTGCCCTCGGTCTGTCGGGTGGTCAGCAGCAACGTCTTGTTATTGCCAGAACTGTGGCCGTGGAGCCAGAAGTATTGTTGCTGGATGAGCCCGCCTCGGCACTCGACCCGATCTCCACACTGAAGATCGAAGAGCTGATCAACGAGCTCAAGGAACGCTATACCATCATCATCGTGACCCACAACATGCAGCAGGCCGCCAGAGTCTCGGACTTCACGGCCTTCATGTACATGGGAAAAATGATTGAATTTGATACAGCAGATAATATTTTCACGAATCCGACCGAAAAACAGACCGAAGACTATATTACCGGTCGTTACGGTTGAGAATTCTACGTACCAAAGTTTATTTACACATTGTGCAAGTTCCAGGGCAAGGAACCAGGTTATGAAAAAAGACGCGAAAATTCACAGTCATCACATTTCCCAGCAATTCAACGAAGATCTTGAAGAGATCAAGAACAACATGCTGGAGATGGGTGGTATGGTCGAGAAGCAGCTCAGCGATGCCATTGATGCCATCATTACGGCAGACAGTGGTCTTGGTCAGTTGGTGCGGGAGGATGATGCCACGATCAATGCCATGGAGGTGAAGATCGATGAGGAATGCAATCGCATTCTGGTGCGGCGCCAGCCAGCGGCCAGCGATCTGCGTCTGGTGCTGACCATCATCAAGACCGTGAATGATCTGGAAAGAATCGGTGACGAATCTGCCAAGATTGCCAGGCTCGCGATTGAACTCACGGAGCATGGAGAGTCATCCAAGGGTTATGTCGAGATTCGTCACATTGGTGAACGTGTCCGCAAAATGGTCTATATGGCTCTGGATGCCTTCGCCCGTTACGATGTCGAAGCTGCTCTTGTTGTCGCCAAGGAAGACGTCAATGTGGATATGGAGTACAGCAGTGCCATGCGCGAGATGATCACGTACATGATCGAGGATCCACGCAGCATCACGCGTGTGCTCAATATCATCTGGGCGTTGCGGGCGCTGGAGCGGGTAGGGGATCACGCCAAGAACATTGCGGAGCATGTGATCTATCTGGTCAAGGGCACTGATGTCCGACATATCGGATTGTCGGGGCTGGAAGAGCAGGTGAAGGGAGAGTCGTAGCAGTCGGGATCCATCTGTCACAAATAGTTCATTGTTTTGTCACAATGTCATTAATCTGTCATATAAGAGTAATATAGTCTCCCAAAAATGCTGAACAGGGCGTAGAACCTGGCTAATTGGAGAGAAATGAATGAATGTGACAAAAGCATTACCGCTGGCTGTGCTCGCTTCGATTTACAGCATTTCCGCACAGGCTCAGGATTCGGATATCACCCCGACCTTCTATGGTCGCCTCAATCTGACTGAAGTCATGAACAAGCCCCAGAAGGGTGATTCCAATCCTGATATGGTGAGTAATGCCTCCCGTCTCGGGATTCTGGGGGCCATACCACTGCGTGAGGGGCTGGAGCTGATTTACCAGGCCGAGTACGAAGTCAATCCGAGGCACGGCAAGTTCGATTCCGATCTGACCGCACAGCGCAATAGCTTCATCGGATTGAAAGGTGGGTTGGGCTCTCTGCTGATCGGCAAGCACGACACCCCCACCAAACTGATTCAAAACCGCATCGACCTTTTCAACGATCTCAATGGTGATATCAGAACTCTGGTCGTCGCCGAGAACCGCCCCAATGACACTGTTCACTACACGAGTCCGCAATTCGGTGGTGGTTTCACGGCATCGTTTGCCGCCGTGTTCGATGGCCAGGATAGCCTCGGTGATCGCCTCAGCAAGAGCACCTCGTCGTCTCTTACCTATACTCAAGGCAGTTTCTACGCCGGAGTAGGTCTTGATAACAACATCAACAGCCATGATGTGGTGCGATTGGTAACTCAGTACCGAAAGGGCGCCTTGCAACTGGGTGCGCTTTACGAGACATCGGAGAGCAGTGCCAACAATCGAGGGGAACAGGATGGCGTATTCGTGAGCGCGTCCTATCAGATTGACAAGTTTCTGCTGAAGGCGCAGACAGGGGTATCTGATCAGAAGCGTGCAGGAGGCAAGCAGCACTCGGTTGGCGTGGATTACCTGATCAATGGAGATTCCAGGTTGTTTGCGTTCGTCACGATGACACGGGCAGACAACAACAGGGTCAACAACGATCAGTATGGCATTGGTTACGAATACCGCTTCTGATCATGAGTGTTCACAAGTGATCAGGCACTTGCCCTGACATCTTGTGGAGGCACAGCTTCCAGCAACCGTTCCTTGGGGAAGTGGCAGATAAAGCGACTGCCCTTGCCCACTTCACTCAATATCTCCAGTTTGGCGCCGTGGCGCGCCAGCACATGCTTCACAATCGCCAATCCCAACCCTGTGCCACCGGTGTCGGTCGAGCGGCTTTCATCAACGCGGTAGAAGCGCTCCGTCAGTCGTGGCAGATGTTGCTCTTCAATGCCAACTCCATTGTCGGCCACCTCAATGTCCAATCCTGTTGTGACAAGATTTGCTTTCAGGATGATCTTGCCGTGATCTGGGGTGTATTTTCCTGCATTGAACAATAGATTCGATATGGCACTGTACAGTTCGCTCATGCTGCCCTGCAGGAAATATTCGCCTTCACACTCCAGCAGGATTGCGTGTTGCTTTGCGGCGAAAACCTGCTCGGCTTCGCCGCGAATTTCGCGCAGCAGTGAGCTGATATCAACTCTGTCCTGCTGCTTCGGCAATGCCTTGGTTTCCAGGCGTGAGAGAGTCAGTAGGTCGCGCACGATATTCTCCATGCGCTGCGATTGTTGCAGCATCTGCTCCAGGGGTTTGATCCATCGTGGCGCCACACTGTCTCTGTTATCCAGCAAGGTTTCAAGATAGCCGTTGATGACAGTGATCGGGGTACGCAGTTCGTGGGAGACATTGCCGACGAAATCCTTGCGCATCAATTCCAGCTTGTGCATCTGTGTAACGTCTCTCACCAGCATCAGACGCTCGCCCTCTCCAAAGAGGGTGACCTGGAATTCCAAAATTATTTTCTTGTTCAAGGGGGAGGGAATTTGCAGCGGTTCGTTGTACTTTCCGCTTTCAAAGTATTCGAAGAAACGAGGTTCTCTCAGCAGGTTGGTGACACCCTGCTGCTGGTCCTGTTCGGAGCGAAAGCCCAGCAGGGTCTCTGCCGCCTTGTTCCACCATTCGAGATTACCCTTGCGGTTGATCATGATTACCGCCATTTCCAAAGCAGCCGAAGACTCCTGTGCCTTGTTGAGAATACTCTTGAGGTGATTGACGGCCTCTCTTTCGCGCCTTTGCAAACGGTATATGCCATCAAAGACACTCCCCCAGATACCTTTGGCTTCTGGAGGTTCGTCCTGTTCTGTTTCGGGAAGTTTGTCGAGCCAGGAGTAGAGGCGATGGAGCTGATAGAAAGTATGCGCCAGATAACCGAGAATGCCCACTAGGAGGAATAAGGTCAGCCTTCCAGCAATCAGCCCGACTACGGTGGTAACCGCTATCAGGACAAGAAATCGGTTCAGTTCAGAGCGCCAGTCGCGAAGCAATGCAGCTGTCCTTTATATCAACAGACCCGATGTCTGCAAGTGCGGGCTACTATAGCGAAAGGTGTCCCTGAAATAAACGTCAGGAAGGTTTCACCGAGAAGCGGTAACCTGCGCCACGGACAGTCTGTATCAATCTGGCGTAATTGATACTGGTCTTCTCCACCGAGCTGAGTGCTTTGCGCAAACGCCGGATATGCACGTCGATCGTGCGCTCTTCGAGATAGACATTGGCGCCCCAGACCTGATCCTGGATATGGTCACGGCTGAAGACTTTCTCCTGGTGGGACATGAAGAATTTCAGCAGCTTGAACTCGGTTGGTCCCATGTCGACGGGTGAGTCCTCGATGGTGATTCTGTGGCTCGATGGATCGAGTTGCAGATCGAACACGCGGATCACCTTGTCCTGCTGATTGCCGCTGGTCCTGCGCAGCACAGCCTTGATGCGTGCCACCAGTTCGCGGGGTGAGAATGGTTTGGTGACATAGTCATCCACACCGACGTCCAGCCCCTGCACCTTGTTGTCTTCACTGGTCTTGGCCGTGAGCATGATGATCGGCAGCGTCGCTGTCAGCTCGTCCCGCTTCAATCGCCGGGCCAGCTCAATTCCGCTGCCACCTGGCAACATCCAGTCGAGCAGCACGAGATCGGGACGACTGTCCACGATGGACACGTGGGCCTGGTGGGCAGTCTCCGCACTCATGCTGTTGAAACCAGCCAGATCGAGTGTAATGCCGATCATGTCGCGTATCGCTGGTTCGTCATCGACGATCAAAATTGTCGGTTCACTCATGATTTCCTATTACCGCTTGCTTGTAAGTACTTGTAATTTCAACAAGTGTATTAGAGCAATCTTATATTACAGTGGTGTGACAGCAAATGAAAACAACCGGCTCCTTTGCTCCGGCAATCAGAAGCGATACTCGACTTTCAAACTTGCGGAGCGTCCTTCTGCGTAGCCAGTGGCGACCAAACCACCCTGGGTGATTTTTTTGCGCTCATCAAGGAGGTTCTGAGCCTTCAGGTTGATTTTCCAGTGATCACCGAACTCTTTGCTCACTACCAGATCCAGTTCGCCGTGGGGCTCTTCAATCAGATCCGGTGCACCGAGAATGCCTACCTCATAGATGCGCTCACCGAAGTAGTGATACAACAGCGTGGCAGTAAGGCCATTGAAATCATCATAGCCAAGCTGGCCGTTGAAGAGCCAGTCGGATTGGCCCTGCAACGGACGCGAGCTGTTGGTGAGGATGTTCTGTTGTGTTACGCCGATTGTCACTTCGGACTCGATGTAAGATGCGTTGGTGGAAACGTAGAAATTTTCCCAGCGATCACCGAGAAAGTCGAACTGCTTGCGAATCTCGAACTCGATGCCCATGTTTTCGGCTGACTGCGCGTTCACATAGCTGCGTGCACTATTGGCGCCAGGCTGCACTACCGACTCGATTGGTGAATCGAACTCCTTCATGAACAAACCTATCGACATGCTGTCGGCGGCGGCAAAATACCATTCCCAGCGCAGATCGTAGTTCTTGATTTGAGCGACTTTCAGGTCTGGGTTGCCCACCACTTCGTAACCGGTGAGGGGATTGGTGAAAGTGGCGGGTGAGAGTTCACGGAAGTCAGGTCGTGAAGTTGTCTCGCTGTATCCGGCACGGAATTGATGGTTGCCGGCGATATAGGTTGCCGTAACTCCAGGCAACAGATCACTCGTGCGCAGATCTGCTTCTATCGCGTTGGCAGGGGTGAACAGATCAAATGTTCGGACATTTTGTTGGTATTCCTCCTGGCGCACACCTACGAGCAATTGCACTCTGTCGCCAAAGTTCAGATCGCCCTGAATGTAATAGGATTCCAGGTTGCGGGTTGCATCGTAAGTATCTGTCGGGCGCGTGGTCTCGCGCAGTTCGAACTCTGTCGAGCTGATATATTCCGGTGTCAGAATCTTCGACAAGGGTTGATTCAGAAAGCCAGTGGCATTTGCAATGTCGCCCTGTTCAATGAAAGAGAAGCGACGAATGAAATAGTCTCGCTCGCTGTCCTGTTTCGAGTATCCCGCAGACATGACGATGGTGGAATTTGCAGGGCCGTAGAACACCATATTGCTGTCAACTGCATAGTCGGTATTGGTATCACTCAGCTCACTGTAACGACGCACGTTGCCATCTGAACGCAGATTGAAACGGTAGGCATTGTCAAGCAGGTCGTAGCGATATTCACGGGTGTCCGGTGCATTGCGCTCTGCGGTCGATAGATTGTAGCGCCATGTCACATTCAATTCTCTGGCATCTGGGAAGTAGTGGTCTCCCTGGATCTGGTGAGAGATAAGTTCGCGCTCTATGAACTCGATCTCCGTGATCTTGCTGTCGAGGCGTTCGTCACCGAAGAAACCGATCTGATCGGCAGCAATATTGTCAGACTGACGCAGCAGGATATTGGTTGCGCTCAGAGTGTGGTTCTGGGAAATTTCGAAACCGGTAGACAGGATTGAGCTGATGTCGACATTGTTCTCGGTGCCGTAGAAAGTAAACGCATTCTCGCGTACAAGCTCATCCACGCTACCCACCTTGTAGGAATTGCGCTCGATCTCCTGATTGTCCCAGCCGTTCTTGTAATCCACCGCAGCAAGGTAATTGAAGCGATAGTTACCAACGTCGTGGTAGTTGCCTACTGAGCCCGTCAGACCGATGTCTGCAGGAAGTGTCTTGGTGCCAAGATCGTAATCGTTGTTCAGACTCCGGCCAATGGCTTGTAATTCCTGTGGCGTGGAACCGCCGGTATTCAGGAACTGGCTGCGGCGCTGCAGGCGTTGCCCGTTGGCAGTCGCATTCTTTAGAAGTCCGGGCATGGCTCGTGTGCCGTCATCGTAACCGAGCCAGTCCTTGTTGCCGCTGTTGGCCTTCAAACCATCAGAGAAGCTTGAGCCTTCTGTCATACCCACAGAGCTTGCCAGATTGAAGAAGAATTCATCGCTGCTCTTTTTGGTGCGCATCTGCAGGACGCCACCGCCAAACTCGCTCGGGAACTGCGCGGAATAAGTCTTCTGTACAACGACACTGTCCATGATTGCGTTCGGGAAAAGATCGAGTGGCACAACGCGATTCAATGGTTCCGGGCTTGGCATGCTTGAGCCGTTGAGCAGAGCAGATGAGTAACGCTCACCCAGACCGCGAACATACACATACTTGCCACCCACGAGGCTGAGGCCGGCAACACGCTTCAGGCCTTCTGCGATATTGGTATCGCCAGAGCGGGAAAACTCTTCATTTGTAAGCACATTGGAGAGTGCAGAGGTGCTGCGCTTTTCATCTGGTACAAAACGCCCGATTACGGATATCTCCTCAATCTGCGGGAGGTTGGAGCCAATAGCTGTGGTGCCGGAATTGTCCTGAGCCATGACTGGCATGTTTCCAAGGGCAATTGCGATCGCTGCAGGAAGGGCGCGTTTGATCATAATAAAGGTTCCGTAATAAGGGATGGATCTGAAAGTCGGAGCAATTGTAGTGAACCAAGATGACAGTAATATTTCAGTTGGGTGAATTCGCATCCGATTCGATAAAAAATCTTGAATATGCGTTACTGAAAATAAAAGGAGGCGCCCGCAGGCGCCCCCTTGTTTCGTGTCGTATCCCGATTTTCCGGGATCAATCCTGATCAGTTCAGTTGAACATCCAGGCTGAGGCCCAGTCTGATTTCTGATCTTTCACAGCGCCGATGTGAGTTACTGCATCGAAGAAGCTGTCATTCAATGTCGCTGCAGGTATCGCATTCAGACCTGGCCCGTTGATAACTCCTGAGAGGTCTGCTGTGCCAGTGGAGTTGCCAGTCTGGCCATTGAACCAGGCAGCCACAGACCATGGATCTGTTCCGGATTCCGCGAAATTGTTCGCACAGGCGAAACGAGAGTGGGTCATCGTCAATTGGCCGGTCAGTGATGTGGCAGAGGATCCGCCGTTAGTGAACGTAGCGTTGTCATTCAGGTCCAGGCAATACAGATCGAAGCCGGTCACCACCGTATTGTGGATGTTGGCACCAGTACCACGGCGTAATTCAATGCCGCGACCGCCTGCACCCCTGCCAATGAACGTGAAGTTGGCGAGTGTGGGTTTGGAGCGTGGCAGAGAATCAAAAGCAAACTCGTTGTTGTCTGCTTCTATACCCCTGTCACCAAAGGCGGCGCGCTGCTTGACAATCGCGTGCTGAACTTTGCCACTGTAACCGAATGTCCAATCGAAGGAATCGTCCTCGTTGCTGGTCAAAATCAAGTGCTTTGCATTGACTGTGCCGCCAAAGAACTCGACGCCATCATCAGAGCTTCCGTGAACCTGTACATAGTCAACCAACGTTCCACTGCCGACGCCCTGGAAGGCGATACCATTCAGTTCGTTGGTTTCAGTGATGTTCTGGCCGGGGTATTTCACGATGACGTAGTTGAGCACACCGCTGTTGTCGGTTGGGTTGTTGCCACCGTACTTGCCAGTAGAGCCTTCACCTTCCAGTTCGCAGAGCGTGGTACCGGCAGCACAACCGTTAACTGGTGCATTGCCATTGATGATGATGCCACCCCAGCGTCCAGTGGTGGTTGCGGTCGCAGTAGCATCGCCGTCGTAAGTGAAGACGATTGGAGAAGCTTCGCTGCCGTTGGCCACGATCTTGGAGCCACGACGAATTACCAGGAAGTTCAGTCCGACAGGGCTGATCACTTTGGTTCCTGCATCAATGGTCAGCGTCGCAGAATTGGTGTTGTCACCGCCAATGAATACGGCGCCATTGAGCAGGTAGACGTTATTGGCATTCAGGTGGGTATTACTGGTGATGGTACCTGTGAGGACACAGACGGGTTTGCCTTCAAATGTGCCACCGGTAGACAGCGTGGTGTTGGTCGGGCAGCCCGCAGCAGGAGTTGCTGCAATTGAAAAACTGATTGGTGTGGCAGTATACGCCAGGGTATTGATGTTGTTGCCTGTGTAGTATCCAAAGAATATCTGGAAGTCCAGGCCTGCCAGGTTGGAGTTCTTGCCGATCAGGTCGTCCATCACAGTGACCCGCTCGGTAGCAGCCAGAGTCTTGACCGCGAAGGGTGCCAAGCCGCTTACCTGGCCGTTCCAGGGCAGAAAGAATCCACCGGACACCATCTGGAATGCGCCCATGCCAGACACGTTCACGAGAGCAACCAGTGCTCCAGCCTTGCCTACATCAGCGGCGGCTACCTTGATTGTGCCCATGGCATCGATTGCCGCGCTGCTTGCAGCAGTTGTTGTGTAAGTAGAACCATTATTGGTAGTGGCTCCACCGGTAAATGTTGCAGTAGTGGCGGCGCCAGAGGCGGTTGCAGCAGTCAGCGCAGGCTCGGCAGCCTGTGCGCAAAGGGCTGAGAATCCGAGAGTCGCTGCAGCGACGGCTGAGAATAGTGAGTTGCGGTTGAAAGTCATATGAGCTCCTGAGGTCTTGTCCTTGAATTAAGGCAATCGCGTTATAAATTTTGGCAGGGCTCATGCTAGCCACTGAATGTTGCAGTTGTGCGACACTTAAATGGCAGTTTTATTACAGTCGAATGACTCCGGGGTTACTGGAAATATGCAGCCTTGGTAGAGCGCAATTACAAGTAAAAAGTCAGGCTTGTGTCATGTTTTGTTCGTGATTCGATCCGAATTGGCCAGAGTCGTCGTATAGAATCGCGAAAAAGGTCACAATTCCGATTGATTGCCTGCTTTCAAAGGAAATAGCTACTGCCCCATGTGGCGACTGAGGTATAATCGCCCCGCTTTTTTATACTTGGTTACACCAAAGGAGAGACCATGAAAAAAACCTATTTGACGGCTTTGAGTTTGATGCTAGCCACAAGCGCTTTCGTCGTCGCGCCCAGCACTTCAATTGCAGCGGAAGGCCAGTTTTATCTTGCGCCTGGCGTGCAGTGGATTGACTTCGACAAGGACCGACTGCAAGGGACAGAACACGGATTTACCCTTGGGCTGGGTTATGACTTCACTGACAAGATCAGTGGCGAGATCAATGTGTTCGATATGGACCTTGATGGTCGAGGTCCTGACAAGGATCTGTTCCAGTATCGCTTTGACCTTCTGTACAGTTTCGACAGAAAGTTAGGACAATTGACTCCCTTCTTCGTTGCTGGTGCGGGTCATAACGACTTCAGCCAGAATGAAGAGACTGTTTATGACGCAGGCCTCGGCGTGAGATACCAGCTTAGTGAAAATCTGGAGTGGAGAACCGCCGTCAGAAAATTCTGGGGCATGGACGAGCACTACCATGATTACGGGATAGACACTGCACTGGTCTTCCGATTCGGCGGCAGCGCTGCTCCTGCAACACGTCCCGCAGCCTCTGCTCCTGCAACACGTCCTGCAGCGGCAGCACCTGCGGCGGCACCGGTAGCATCTGCACCTGATGCCGATGGTGATGGCGTACCTGACAGCCGCGATGCATGTCCGGATACTCCGCGCACTCACCGTGTCGATGACCGAGGCTGTTCAATCGTTCTGGAAGAAGTGGCCAGAATCAATCTGAACGTCCAGTTCGATTTCGACCAGGCTGTAGTCAAGCCAGAGTATGTAGCCGAAATCAGACGAGTTGCAGACTTCCTCAATGAACACGATGACACCGTTGCTGTTCTGGAAGGTCATACTGATTCCATGGGTACTGAAGAGTACAACATGGCTCTGTCACAGCGTCGTGTGGACGCAGTTCGACAGATTCTGATCAATCAGTTCAACATTGCTCCCGGTAAAGTCACCGCGCGCGGTTACGGCGAATCCCGCCCCACCGCTACCAATGACACTGCCCAGGGGCGTGCTCAGAACCGTCGCGTAGAGAGCGTGATCTCCACGACTCTGCAGCGTTTCCAGACTCGCTAAGGCTCGTGTGTCTGCAGGGGCTGTTGCAGCCCTTGCGATGAGAAGTGAAAACCCCTGTGGTGTCTGGATGCTGCAGGGGTTTTTTTATTGCAGGTGAAGAATTGACTGCTCCCATTAATGAATTGCTCAGCCTGCATTCGGATCGTCTGTTGTGGCGTCCCGTGTCGCAGATATTGCCTCGTCCCGACCCAGATCTGCAGTCATGGTTGCTCGACCCAGGTTCACTGACCCTGCGTCTGAAGGAACATGCAGATGGTCGGTTCCGTGTTGTAGTACTGGAAGAGGGCTGGGTAAGACGGCAATTGCCTTCGTTATTGCAATGCTTCAGCCCTTCCGTGGCTAGTGAGCGCATGTGGTCGCGGCGAGTGCTGCTGCAATGTGGAGACACACCCTGGGTGGCAGCTCACTCCTTGATTCCCGTCAGCAGCATGGAAGGGGAGCTCAAGCGTCTGCGGCATCTCAGCAACAAACCGCTGGGAGAGTTTCTGTTTCGCAATCCTCTGTTGCAGCGTCGTCAGTTGGAATTGACTCAGGCCGATGACATCTGGGGGCGCCGCTCGTTGTTCTATCTCTACGGCAAACCCCTGTTGGTGGCAGAATTCTTCCTTCCTGCATTGCTGCATGACACCGGCATTCACCTTGCCTGAGCAGCCTGCATGCTGTTGAAAAGGGCAGGACACTGAATTACCCTCACAGCGCCTTCTCCATCAGGACACCCCCAATGAACAACGTAACTCCGACGGCCAGCGCCCTGAGTGGCAAACGCATCATCGACCTGTCCCGCGTGCTGGGTGGGCCCTACTGCACTCAGGTGTTGGCCGATCATGGCGCCGAGGTCATCAAGATCGAACCACCCAGGGGCGACGAGACGCGGGATTGGGGGCCGCCCTTTCACGAGGGGGATGCAGCGTACTTCATCGGAGTGAATCGCAACAAACGCTCCATGGGTCTGGATCTGACTCGCTCCGAAGGGCGGGATCTGCTGCTGACCCTGCTGGATGGAGCGGATATTCTTTTGGAAAACTACAAGCCGGGTGCGATGGAGAAGTGGGGACTGGGTTATGAAGAGGTACTGCGCGAACGGTTTCCGCGCCTGATTCACTGTCGTGTCAGTGGTTTTGGCTCCGATGGTCCACTGGGCGGTTATCCCGGCTATGACGCAATAGTACAGGCCATGGCTGGCTGGTTCAGCGTGAACGGCGAGAGTGGCAGCAATCCGACTCGGTTGGGGATCGCCATGGTGGATATGGGCACAGGGCTTTACACAGCCGTTGCTATCCTGATGGCGTTGGCCGAGCGCGAGAAATCGGGACTTGGTCAGTACATAGACATGACGTTGTATGATTGTGCCGTGTCGTTGATGCACCCTCATATTGTCAACTACAACTTTTCCGGCAAGGTACCCGTGGCCACGGGCAACGCCCATCCGAATATCAGTCCCTACGACACGTTTCGTACCCGCACTGTAGACATATTCATCGGAGCAGGCAACGACGGTGCCTTTGCCAAATTGTGCGAGGAGCTTGGGTGTTCCGAGTTGTTGAATGACAGCCGCTTCACTCACAACATTGATCGGGTCAACAATCGACTGGACCTCAAAGCTGAGCTGGAATCACGTCTGATGAAAGTTGATGGTGCCGAGCTTTGCGGGCGTTTGTTGGAAGCGGGGCTGCCTGCTGGGCCGATTCATGACACCGCGCAAGTGGTAGCGCACCCTCATACCCAACATCGTGGAATGAATGTCGTGCATGACTGGTACAGGATGACAGGAACACCCATCAAGTTCTCACGCACCCCGGGTACCCTGCGCTACCTGCCGCCGAAATTTGGAGCTCATACGCGGGAAATACTGCAGGAGTATGGTTTGGAATCAGAAGCAATTGACACTTTGTTGCAGGCAGGGGTGGTGCTGGAGCAGCGCCGCTGAGATGGCAACGGCCAATCACTGTGCTGCCGGCATGCGCACACGCAAGCGGACATTCTCGGTTCTGGCAGCTCTGCCATTGTGCAGAGCGGGGCGAAATTGCATGAGTTCGGTCAATTTGCGTACTCGCACCCTGTTGGGTGTGTTGTCGGGCTCGATTGTCAGGATTTCGTTGTTACCTACTTGGCCGTTGGAGCGCACGGTGAATGTCAAAGTGGCTTCCAACTGACCTTCGGCCAGCTCCGGGCTGCCCTCCAGCCCCGGGATCAGAGTCGACATCAGGCTGTAGACACCCAGATCATAAAGTGGTGGTTCCTGCTGATGCTCGCATTGGGGTCGCGCATCCTGCAGGTTGTCGTGAAACACGGTGATCGGCAGTAACACCGGACACTGGGTAAACTCAGCCACCACGCTGTCGGGCAGGCCTGCCGTGGTCAGCATGGCGAGCGCCTCTCCGTAGTAGTCCAAAGCCGGTCCGGGGGTGGTAGTGCCACGACGCACGCCGGCGAAGTTGCCTGGACGGTTCTCATACTGCTGACGCAGCAGCGTCGAGTCACCCATATACATCAGTGACATGGCTTCGGCCTCCAGATTGCCGCTGGCGGAATAGATTTCCCTGATACGTTTCAGGTGGGTCAGATTGGCTGACATGTTGTTCTTGAAAGAGCGTTCGATGACCGTGCTCGCCCGCGATCCATACAGGGCTTCGATATCTGCTTCCGTAAGCGAACGTGATGCTGTGACGGACGAACCTGCAGGAGAGCGGCTGCGGATGCCTTCTGTCATCAACATCAGGTCCTGGGATGTCTCGCCAGTAAGCATGATGGCGAGACCTATGTACAAGTCAGCCAGGGCTTCGTCGTATACGAAGGGCACAAGTGCTTCACTGGTCTTCCCATAATGCTCCTCAGCAAGCTCCCGCGCCTGTTCCTCCTTGTTCCTCAGCTCTACAAGATGAAAGGCTTCATGTTCGCGTGCATCCTGGCCAAGGGCTGTAAGATGCCAACTGCCCAATTGCTTCAGGCCCACCAACTGCTCTTCAGGCGACAGCGTGGTATCGCGTTGATAGATCCAGGAAAGGTATTGCAGAGTGTCGCTGACTTTGTCCCAATCACCCGAAGCCGCACGCAGTCGCAGCTGCGCCTCGACAACGGGAAGCTGCCGGGTGGTGTAGAGGCCATTGTTGATGCGTTGAATCTGCAACTGCTGGTCCAGAAGAGCAATCGCGTCTTCGTAGTTCTCGGATTCGATGAAAATGGCTGTCAGTGACTCCAGTGGTTCGATCAGGCTCTGATCAAAAGGTCCAACCTCGCTCTGCAGACGCTCGACGGTTTGTTGATACTGTTCGATGCGCTGTTCATGATCGATGGCGCGTTGAGTCAGGCTACCCGTCGCTACTGGTGAAGAAACGACTGGTGGAAAATTCTGTGCAGGGGTATTGAGTTCGCGGGCAGCTGTTGGTGCAGTATCCTGCTGTGCGGACGTGCTTTCGTGAAGAACGGGCAACGCCAGCACGGCCAGCAGAGAGCCGCGTTGTAGAATGGAGCGGAAGGAGCTGTCAGTTCTTGTTAGTTCTCTCATCGCCAGATTCTCTGAGTCGAAAGCGAACGTGCAGGGCCATTCTAGCCCACTCTCTGTCCGGAAGCACTGTTGACTCGGCATGTTGGATGAAATACAGTCGCCCGCCTCAATCTGCGTGGCTTTGGGTGTTCGCAGAATAACCAGATTCGATATAGAAGCTCTCGATGTCCAAACAAGTGTTCACACAATCTGTCTCAATGGCACTGACCATGGCAGCCGCCATGTCAGCCGCGCGTTCCGCTGCGGCCCGTCGTCGTGCGCGTGCACAAAGCGCCCATCATCCGGAGAAGCCTGAGACTCTCTAAAGCAAAATAGTATTACTGAAACCAAAAACCTCCAGGCGTCCCGACTCCTGGAGGTTTTTTTTTACCTTGAGAAAACCGGAGGCAACAATGAGTACGATAGCAATTGAAGATCACCATGGACTGTCTGTCTGTCAGAAACAGCCCGTAGCAATCGAGCGCGGATTGGGCAGTTACGTTTGGGATGAGCAGGGCAGGCGATATCTGGACTTCACAGCCGGTTGGGGGGTGACTTGTCTTGGGCATTCCCATCCTGTGATCGTCAGCGCCATCAGCGAACAGGCGGGCAGGATCATGCAGAATCCGAATTCCGGCTTTACCTATTCGCCCGTGCGAGCACGTCTTTTGACCTTGTTGCAACAAGTTCTGCCACCTGGACTTGCACGAGTGTTCTTTGCCAATAGTGGGGCAGAGGCCAATGATGCTGCCGTCAAATTGGCGCGCAAGGTGACGGGCAGGCCCCAGGTGATCGCGGTACAGGGATCCTTTCATGGTCGTACACTTGGCACCTTGTCACTTTCGGGCAGCTCTGCGAATGCCGAAAAATTCCTGCCGCGCGTGCCCGGAAATATCTTCGTGCCGTTCGGCGACATCGAGTCGCTTGCACTGGCGATGACTGAGCAGGTCGCAGCGGTCATTCTGGAGCCAGTGCAAGGAGAGGGCGGTGTGCGAGTGCCTCCAGCCGGGTACCTGCGCGCAGTGGTGGAGTTGTGCCAGGCCAACGGAACGTTGTTCATTGCGGATGAAGTGCAGACCGGATTCTGTCGCACAGGTCACTTCTTTGCAGTAGATGCGGAGGGTGTGACACCCGATATTCTTACCATGGGCAAAGGGATTGCCGGTGGTTATCCCTTTGCGGCACTGGCGCTGACGGAGTCCGTCGCGAACGGTGTGAACAAGGGTGATCACGGCGGAACGTATTGCGGAAATCCGCTCGGTTGTGCGGTCTCCATCGCAGTGGTGAATTTCCTTGTCCAGCATGACATTGCAGATCGCGTGGCGACGATGGGTCATCATGCACTGCAAGTGCTGAAGACGCTGGCGCTGGAATTTCCTTTGCAGATCGCCGAGGTGCGTGGGCAGGGATTACTCATCGGAATTCAGATGCAGGACGACCAACTGGTAGCGCAATTGACCGAAATCTGTTTGCACAAGGGGTTGATGATCACGCCCACCCGTGGTGCCGTGCTGAGGATCATTCCCGGTCTCTTGTTGTCGATGACTGAGTTGGAAGAGGGGATCAGCATTCTGGCAAGCGCACTCCGCGAACAGCAGCGTGGCATGGTGGCTGAGACCAAGCTGTGTGTCTGATTGTCGTTGATCGAATGCATGGGCTAGTATGGCCGACATCCAGCCATCGGGTTGGTCTTGGGATGCAGGAAGGGGGATCATGAAGAATACAAAGATAGTACTCGCAAGAAGGCCGCTGGGAGAGCCAGACGACAGTTGCTTTCGCTTAATCCAGGAAGAGACGCCTGCTTTGCGCGATGGGCAGATACTCATCAAGGTGCTGTGGCTCTCGCTCGACCCCTATATGCGTGGCAGGATGAATGACGTGAAGTCTTATGCCAAGCCCGTGGAAATCGGTGAGGTAATGGTGGGAGAGTCTGCAGGAGTTGTCATTGAGTCCCGGTCCGACAAGTATCAGGTGGGCGATTACGTGACAGCACACATGGGGTGGCAAAGCATGATTGTGGTGGATGACAGTCTGCCCCGTCTGATGAAAGTCGATCTGAACAATGGGACTCTGTCTGCTCATCTTGGTGTCGTGGGAATGCCGGGCCGGACTGCTTATTTCGGATTGCTGGAACTTGGCAAGCCGGTGGCAGGTGAAACGCTGGTTGTCGCTGCCGCGTCCGGTGCTGTCGGTTCCGTTGTCGGACAGATGGCGAAGATTCTGGGTCTGCGTGCCATAGGTATAGCGGGCGGTGCGGACAAGTGTCGCTATGTCAAGGAGGAGCTGGGCTTCGACGCCTGCATCGACTACAAGGCGGGCAACCTTGCGCAGGAATTGAAACAGGCGTGTCCAAACGGGGTCGATATCTATTTCGAGAATGTTGGCGGAGAAGTCGCCAGAACCGTCGCGCCTCTTCTGAATGAAGGTGCCAGGGTGCCCATTTGTGGGTACGTCTCCGACTACAATGCAGAAGACATCACCGTGGTTGATCATCCCACGCAAATTTTCAAACGCCTGTCAGCCCATCAACCCGAGAGCCGCTTCTTCGTTGTGACTGAGTGGATGGAGCGTTGGCCGGACGCTACAAGGCAGCTCGGGCAGTGGGTGAAGGAAGGGCGGCTTCGTTATCGCGAATCGATTGGTGAAGGCCTGGAGCGGGCTCCGGAATATTTCCGTGGTTTGCTCAAGGGAAGAAACTTCGGCAAGCAACTGGTGAAAGTCGCAGAAGAATAACAACAGCGGAGATCATTAATGCCAATTCAGAACGAACAGTCACTGACAATCGGTGAGCTGTTTTCATTGCGTGGAAAAACTGCTTTGGTCACAGGCGGGTCGAGCGGTCTGGGCTACATGATGGCGTCGGGCCTGCTGCAGAACGGGGCGAGGGTTTACATTGCATCACGCAGCCGGGAGCGCTGCGATGATGCCGCTCGCACACTGTCATCCTTTGGCGAGTGCATTCCCATGGCGGCCGATGTCACGGATGCCGTGCAGCGTGGAGCGCTGGTCAAAGAGCTCACGCGGCGTGAACCCGGAGGCATCTCGATTCTTGTCAATAATGCAGGCAGTAACTGGGGCGCCGCAATTGCCGATTATCCCGATGCGGCATTCGACAAGGTCCTGCGTACCAATGTCAGCAGTGTCTTCTCCCTGACGCGTGACCTGCTTGAGCTGCTGGGACGCTCCGCCAGTCCGCCAGACCCGTCTCGGGTCATCAATATCGGCTCCATGGATGGTCTGCAGGTGCCGATCGTGCAGCGCGTGCCAACCTTCGCTTACTCAGCAAGCAAGGCGGCCCTGCATCACCTCACACGCACGCTGGCAGTCGAACTCGGACCCCGTAATATCACCGTGAATGCCATCGCCCCCGGCTTCTTCGAGTCGAAGATGACAGACTATGTCATGGACAATTTTCGCGAGGATATCGAGGATGACTGCCCATTGGGCAGGATCGGATCACCTGCAGATATCGCTGGCACGCTGCTCTATCTCGCTTCGCGCGCGGGTGCCTACACCAATGGCGCAATCATCCCCGTGGATGGCGGTACCCATCTCAGCAAAGGGAAAAGAGAGTGGCAATCCTGACAAAGGGCTTGTTCCATTTCTGCGCTCTTGCTAATTTATGATAATGATCTCAAGTATTATTCATTTTAGTGATGAAACCTATTTGAGCAAATGATTGCTGAGAGGGGGAGGAGCGGAGTGAGCCTATTCAATCTGACAGGGAAAGTGGCGTTGATAACGGGTTCGACCAAGGGCATTGGTCTGGCAATAGCCAGGCGAATGGCGCAAGCCGGCGCGCGCGTGGTGATCTCAAGCAGAAATCAGGAAATCTGCGATGAGGTGGCTGCGAGTATCAATGCGGAAGGGGGTGTGGCGGTAGCGATCGCCTGCAATATCAATTACAAGGAGCAACTGCGACAACTGGTCGACAAGACAGTCGAGCAACTCGGCACGATTGACATTCTGGTATGTAATGCGGCGTTGAATCCGCACTATGGATCGTCTCAGAACATTCCCGACGAGGCATTCGACAAGATCATGAATGCCAACATCGGGAGTGCTCACCGTCTTTGTCAGATGGTTCTGCCTGCGATGGCAGAAAAGGGTGGTGGTGCAGTCATCATTGTATCTTCGATTGCGGGGCTCAAGGGTACTCCGGTGCTCGGGGCCTATGGCATTTCCAAAGCCGCCGATATGCAGATGGCGCGCAATCTGGCCGTCGAGTGGGGGCCAAAGAATATTCGAGTCAATTGCATTGCCCCTGGTCTGGTGCGGACCGATTTTGCGCGTGCACTGTGGGAGAACCCCGAGACTTACGCGGCAACAGTTGCGAAGTATCCATTGCGTCGCATCGGTGAGCCTGATGAGATCGCCGGGGCCGCCATATATCTTGCGTCGGACGCAGGGAGTTTCACGACAGGACAGACTCTTGTCGTTGATGGTGGTGGTACCATTTCCGGATAAACGGAGTCGCGCGCGCAGCCACAATCAATGCCCGATTCTGACAGCACAACACAAGAAACATATGGGGAGAGAAGGGCATGATGGATTTGGGTTTGTCTGCAGAAATGGTGGAAATCAGAGAGAAGATCCGCCGCTTCGTGGAGGACGATGTCGCCGCTGTTGAGCACGAATATCACACCGAGATATCGGTGGGGGATCGTTGGTCGCACACACCCCGCCAGGAAGATATCATGGAGGGCCTGAAGAGCAAGGCCCGCTCACTTGGTCTGTGGAATTTCTTTCTGCCCAAGAGTCAGGGCGGTGCGGGTATCACAAATCTTGAGTATGCACATCTGGCAGAGATAATGGGTCGTAGTCGCCTGGCATCTGAAGCGTTCAATTGCAGCGCTCCTGATACAGGCAATATGGAAGTGCTGGAGCGGTACGGCTCCGAAGAACAGAAGGAGATGTGGCTCAAACCACTGCTGGCAGGCCGGATTCGCTCCGCATTTGCCATGACAGAACCGGATGTGGCGTCTTCCGATGCTACCAATATCGCAACCAGCGCCATTCTCGATGGTGATGAATGGGTGATCAGCGGCGAAAAGTTCTATATCTCCGGTGCTGGTGACAAGCGTTGCAAGATCATGATTGTGATGGTAGTGACGGATCCGCAAGCACCGCGTCACAATCGCCAGTCACAGATCCTCGTACCCATGGATACACCTGGAGTAGAGATCGTAAGGCCGATGGAGGTATTCGGTCGTGATGATGCTCCGCATGGTCATATGCACATTCGCTTCCACAACGTTCGGGTGCCGCAGAAAAACATTATTCTGGGCCGGGGACGTGGCTTTGAAATTTCGCAGGGTCGTCTGGGGCCGGGCCGAATCCATCATTGCATGCGATCCATAGGTGCAGCGGAGAAAGCACTACAGCTTATGTGTGAGCGAGCTGTCAGTCGCGAGGCATTCGGCAAGCCGCTTGCCGAGCTTGGCGGCAACTACGATCAGATCGCTGACAGTCGCATCGAGATAGAGATGTGCCGCCTGCTCGTATTCAAGGCAGCCTATCTGATGGATACCATCGGCAACAAGGCCGCACGAGATGCGATTTCGCAGATCAAGGTAGCGGTTCCCAACATGGCGCTGCGCGTGATTGACCGTGCCATTCAGATGCACGGTGCTGCCGGGGTATCGCAAGACTTCCCGTTGGCAACACTGTGGACCAATCAGCGCACCCTGCGTCTGGCCGATGGTCCGGATGAAGTGCACAGACGCGTGGTGGCCAGAACCGAGTTGGCCAAATACAGGATGTGACGCCTCTCAGTTATCCTCTCTGTTAATCCAATACCCGCCAGATGGCGTACCCTGTTTCAGACAATGTTATTGTCAGCGTCAGGGTTTGACGTTGACAGCGCGCGGACGCTTCTCCGCATATCGGGAATACTGAGTGAAAATAGCCATCATTGGATCGGGAATCTCCGGCCTGACTGCCGCATACTACCTCCATAAACAACATGACATTACCCTGTTTGAAGCTGACACCCGCGTGGGCGGCCATACGGCGACAGTGGATGTGGAGTTGACCGGACAAAAATACAGCATTGATACGGGCTTCATCGTCTACAACGATTGGACTTACCCCAATTTCATTCGTCTGATGGATGAAGTGGGTGTTGCCTCGCGACAATCGGACATGAGTTTCAGCGTCAGTTGCGACCGCACCGGTCTTGAGTTCGCTGGCGTGGACGGGCGCCTGAAACTTCTCAATGCTCTGTTCGCACAGCGTGGCAATTTGCTGTCGCCGTCGTACATCGGCATGCTTCTGGATATCGTGCGCTTCAACAGGCAGGCTGTCTCAGATGTCGAGTTCGATCGCATCGATCGCGATATGAACCTGAGGGATTACGTCGCAAGGCATCATCTGGGAAAGATGTTCACCGAGTTCTATCTGATTCCGATGGCATCGGCCATCTGGTCTACACCATTCCGCCAGATGTATGACTTTCCCATGCGCTTCATGCTGCCTTTCATGTATCGCCACGGACTGCTCAGTGTCAGTAAGCGGCCAAAGTGGCGAACGATTGTCGGAGGGTCGAGAAGTTACATAGATCCGCTGAGCGTTGGCTTCAAGGACAAAATCCGGCTGGCAACTCCCGTAACGGCCATTCAACGCCATCCGGATTCCGTCGTGGTCGAGGCTGCCGGGCAAGTGGAATCTTTTGATCATGTGATACTGGCCTGTCATAGCGACCAGGCGCTGGGATTGTTGAAGGATGCCACACAGGTCGAGACTGCCACACTGACAGCGATTCGTTATCAGGACAACGACGTGGTGCTCCACACGGACATCGGCCAGATGCCTGCCAACAGTCGTGCCTGGGCCAGTTGGAACTATCGCCTGACACCTGGTTGCGAAAACTCATTGCCGATAGTGACTTATGACATGAATCGTCTGATGGGTCTGAGTGCCGCCGCGCGATTCTGTGTGACACTCAACAATACGGCGGCGATTGCGCCGGAGGCCATCCTGCGTCGTTTCAAGTATGCGCATCCGATCTTTACTCAGGCGGGAGTCGATGCCCAACTGCGCTGGAATCAGATCAATGGAGCACGGCGCACCTGGTTCTGTGGTGCCTGGTGGGGCAAGGGATTTCATGAGGACGGAGTGGTCAGCGCCATCCGCGTGGCGGAGGCGCTGGGAGTGTCAGTTGCGGAATTGTGATCTCAGGAGAGCCAGTCGAAGCTGCGTCCCAGCGCAGTCAGTTTGAAGGAGCGCAGTTCTTCGCTTTCGGCGATGTCACCCGCTTCCACTGCCGGACCATCAATCACTCTGGTCGTGAAGCTTTCCAGATCGAACATCACCAAGCTGGCCTGGTTGTCCATTGGAACCAGCGCCGCTGGTGTCAATTTGGGAGCCTGCGCGAAGAGCAACGCTCTGTCGACAGGTGACCATTGCAGGTTGTAGATGGTGTCCTGGGTCGTGAAAATCGTGACAGGAGAGCTGGGCAACTGGGTTGATCCCAACACCAGGCTTGATCCCTGTTCGTTGTAATGGATGTAGGCGAACAGACCGCCGTCTCGCGACACTACCGGCTGGGTTGCGCCAAGTGAGCCAATCTCTGTCAGTACACCAGCATTGCTGTTCACACTGGTCTTTGCCGAGACAGTCTCCAGTCGCCCGGCAATCAGCGCATCAAAGGCTGCCTGGCTGCTGAGATTGATGTCGGCCAAGGCAATTCCCGTTGTGTCCTGCTGCGGTAGCCTTGATCCTTGCAGTTGCAGCAACACCAGCAGAATCGCACCCAGTGTTAAGGAGGCTGCAGCTGCCATGCCTGGAAATGACATGATGTCGAAGCGGAATCCATCCGTGACGACAGAACGTGTGCCAACACGCGGCAAGGATACATATTTTGTCGACGCTGTCGCTGGATCCTGAAGCTGGCACGTTGCTGACAGTCGGTAGCCGGTCTTGGGAATGGTTTCGATAAGCTTGTCATTCCGGCCGTCACGGCCAAGCTGCTTGCGTAGATCGGAAATGGCGCGGGTCAGGGAGTTTTCATTGACAATCACGCGCGGCCAGAGGTGCGCCATCAACTCATCGCGACTGAAGACGTGCTGTGGAGCCGCCGCCAACAGGCACAGCAGGCGCATCAGCCGAGGCTCCAGAGAGCGCCGTTCGCTACTGTCCAGACATCTAAGCTCGTTGCTCTGAGGCTGTACAAGCCAGCGATCAATGCAGAAGGGTGCGGCACGTTCCAAGGAGCACCCGTCGATATGCGGGGACGCTGACTGGAGCGAGGCCGTACGCAGGGAATGGCTGCCGTGCAGTTTATGACTGCCAGGGTTATGACTGCTGACGTTGCTGTCCATGATTTACACCCATTCTCGCTGAAACTTCGTAGAGAAGTTCACGCCTTGTATTCTGGTTATTGTCTTTGACACTACTATGGGCTTGGTCGTTCGATCTCAAGTGAAAGTTTGTACGTATGTCTGACTATATTCCGTTGAGATTCTAGCGGAAATTCTCTCGTCACCGCAGCAGAGCCTGCAATCTTCATGTTTTCTGGATATAAAGTTCACCCTTTCCTCAGGCATTTACTGGTTGCGACCACTAGATTGGGCGCCATGAATCTGTCATTGCCATCACCGGCATGACCAGATTCGGCGACACAGGCTAACAATCAACCCGATCAATGTGCGATCAGCCAAGAGGAATATCATGAAAAAAATTGTGGTGACCTGTTTGTTATTGCTGTCCGTGACAGCGATGGGGACAGTGAATGTCAGTGCACTCAGTGACGAGGCCACACGCAACGGCGTTCCGTCCCTCGCGCCGATGCTGGAGGGTGTCACTCCAGCTGTAGTGAACATCTCCACAACTCAAGCGGCCCGAGTGCCGGAGCAACTGCGTTTCTTCAACGAGAATGACCTGCGCCGGTTCTTCAGTGATCCCTCCAATCCGCTTGGCGAACCAAGCCAGCGAGGCCCTGTGCGTGCCAGCGGATCGGGTGTGATCGTCGATGCTGATGCGGGCTTCGTCATTACCAACCACCACGTCATTGCCAATGCAGACACCATCACTGTGTCGCTGCAGGATGGTCGTGAATTCAAGGCCAAACTGCTGGGAAGCGATGCCGGTACAGACGTGGCGCTTTTACAGATCGAGGCCGACAATCTGCGCGCCCTGGATTTTGCCGATATCAGCAATCTACGTGTGGGTGACTATGTGGTGGCCATCGGGAATCCGTTTGGTATTGGCCAGACTGTCACGTCCGGAATCGTCAGTGCCCTCGGTCGCGGTGGTTTGAACAATCAGAATTATGAAGACTTCATTCAGACAGACGCGGCGATCAACGTCGGTAACTCTGGTGGTGCTCTGGTCGATCTGGAGGGCAGGCTGATCGGTATCAATACTGCCATCATCAGTGGCAGCGGTTCCAATGCAGGCATCGCCTTTGCCGTTCCCGTTGACATGATCTCTGCCGTCATGGAACACCTGCAGCGTGATGGCGAAGTGCGGCGCGGTCAGTTGGGTGTGCAGATTCAGGACCTGAACAGTCTGATGGAAGAGACTCTGAGAACCGGTGCCGGCAAAGGAGCGCTTGTGACCAATGTGCTGCCAGGCAGTGCAGCGGAGGCAGCTGGCATCGAGGTGTCAGATGTCATTGTGGAGATTGACGGGCGCAAGGTAGAGAGCGGTCGTGAACTGAGAAATATCGTGGGTCTGATGCGCGTCGACAAGGAAGTGCAGCTCGTGTTGTATCGCAATGGCAGTCGGGAAACCCTGACTGCGACTATCGGTGGCGAGTCCCGCAGTGTGGCAGCGAATGACGGAGAAAGCACAGGCCGCCGACTGGATGAGCCGGTGTTCAACGGCGCCCAGCTACGCACTTTCGATCCAACTGTAGCAGCGGTCCAAAGCGCAGGGGTACGTGGTGGTGTGGAAGTGGTGGAAGTTGATCAGCAGAGTCCTGCGTTCCGTGCTGGTCTGCGTCCCGGCGACATCATCTACGAAGTCAACAGGAACAGTGTTGGGAATCTGCGTGAGTTCAACCAAACCGTCTCCGAGCCCGCACCTGTGACTGCGCTGGGTGTAATTCGTGAAAATCGCAGGATGCTCATAATCCTCTCGTGACCCTGTCGAAGGTCACTGCAGTAGCGGTATCCGGATGAGTGCTCATGGATACAGGAATCGACAAAGGCTAAGGAGGTAATGGTTCAAGCAGCAAGTTTTCCAGCACTGTGCCTACTTTGACCGACTGCGGCTCATTCCCGGTCGGTCTTTTTTTTGAGAGACCAAACAGAGAGTCCGGCCAATATGTGAGTGTTTGTTTGTGGTGTTTGCAAAGCGGAGATAACGTGCTATTTTTCAGCGCCATCCTGCTTCAACAATTTCAGGTTACACAAATTCACGCGATTTTCCGGGGAATGACTCTGTTGCTTTCACCAGCAAGCCAGCTCAAACGCAACATCATGCTTCTGCTGCTGGCCCTGCTGTCTCCGCGCCCCCTGTCCGCTCAATCGCTCGATATGCAAATCAATCCCTCACTTCCTGATAACGCCAATGCATCAGTCGAGTTGCTGTCTGGGCCTGGCTCTGTCAAGGATTTTTCCGGATACACAGTCTGGCTCGATTCGCAGATTCATGAAAAATCCATCCCGGGCGTGGCGATGGCTATCGTCAGATCCGGTAGCGTGCTGGATATTCAGACCTGGGGGGTTCGCACGCTTGACGGAGCCGAACGCGTCGACAGTGAAACAGTATTCCGCATCGCTTCAGTCTCGAAAACTTTTGCTGGAACCGTTGCGGCCAAGCTCGTGCAGCATCAACAGCAGGAGTGGGATACGCCACTTGTCACAGTTTTGCCGCAGTACGTGATTGGCACCGGGCCGGAGACAAAAGAAATCACGCTGCGCCATGTCCTCAGTCATACCACTGGGCTTATGCCGCATGCTTATTCCAACATGCTGGACTCTGGAGTTGCCTACGAAAAGATTCAGGAAATGTTTCAGGAAATTCCAACGGTATGTCCTCCGGGTCGTTGTTACGGGTATCAGAATGTTGTGTTTTCTCTGGTGTCCGATGTTGTGGAGGTGACGACCCACAAGAGCTATGAGGAATACGTTCAGCAGGAATTGTTCGAGCCGCTGGGCATGCGCACAGCCTCGGTAGGATTGGAAGGCTACACCGACAATGCAAATGTCAGCTCGGCGCATCAGCCTGTGAGGGACAGTTGGCGCGTTGCGACTCTGAATCCTGCCTATTACAGCGTTGGTCCGGCAGCCGGTGTGAATGCCAGCATCGAAGATATGATCCTGTGGGCGCAGGCGAATCTGGGTGCGTTTCCGCAAGTACTGCCAAAAGATCTCCTGTCCCAGCAACATTCTCCTGTGGTGGAGACACCCCGTGGCAATTACTTCAATCGCTGGCCGCGCCTGGAGAAGGCATGGTATGGCCTCGGTTGGCGGGTATTTGATTACGCAGGTGTGCGGATCGTGCACCACGGAGGAGGAGTACGAGGCTTCCGCTCGGAGATGGTGCTGGTGCCGGAATTGGATATCGCCATGGTGGTGATGTTCAACGCCGAGACGCCGGTGGCCAACGAAGTTGTGCCGATGTTTCTGGACGCCATTCTCAACTGATCCGCGTCTTATCCCGCTAATCGCATCACCCGTGCATTTTCACAACCCCTTGGTCGGGGCTCGCTGATTTTCAACAAATGGAGTTTCACGTGAACCCGGTCATTGATCTACTTTTCTCTCATCGCAGCATTCGCCGGTTTACTGATCAGGTGATCGACGAGGCGTTGTTCCAGCAGATACTGCGAGCGGGACAGGCGGCAGCCACCTCAAGCTTTCTGCAGGGCGCCACCATTATTCGCGTGTGCAATGTCGAGAGTCGCAGCAAACTGGCGGCCTATGCCGGCAATCAGGTGTATGTTGAGAAGGCCGCCGAATTTCTGGTGTTCTGTGCAGATCTGAAACGTCCCGGCAACAGCTGCCGAGAGTACGGAAAACCGTTCGCCGGGGATTATACAGAGCACTTCATCATCGCCACTGTCGATGTGGCTCTGATGGCGCAGAATCTGGTGGTTGCTGCCGAATCGGTAGGGCTGGGCATCTGCTACATCGGCGGTATCCGTAACAATCCCAGGGAAGTATCTGACCTGCTCGAACTGCCGCAGGGCGTGTATCCCGTGTTCGGGCTGTGTCTTGGCTATCCCGATCAGGACCCGGAGACGAAGCCACGCCTGCCTCTGGAAGTCATTCTGAAGGAGGAGGTCTACAACGAAGAGGGAGACGCGCAGCGGATCGCGGCATACGACGAAGAGGTGCGCGAGTACTATCGCAACCGCACTGGTGGCGGGCACGGTATCAGTTGGAGTGAACAGGTGGCCACCCTGCTCAGCGAGAAATCCCGACCGCATATGCGCCAGTTTCTCGCGGAGCAGGGCTTCACGATGAAGTAACTTCTGCCAATAATTACACGACCCGGGCGCCGCGCAGCGTCTGGATCTCATCCGTCGAATATCCCAGTTCCCCCAATATCCTGTCCGTATGTTCCCCGAGCGTTGGCGCGCGGTGACGTATGGTGGGAGGAGTCAACGACAGTTGCACCGGCGGGCGCATGACCGGCGCCGGTTTCTGCAGACCCGGATAATCAATGCGCTGCAGCATTCCGGTAGCGGCGACATGCGGGTCGTTCAGAACATCCTGGGGCGACATGACTGGTCCCGCAGGTAATCTCGCTTCTTCCATCGCGCTCAATACTTCGGCAGAGGTGCGCTCGGCACACCAGAGTGCGAGGCGTTCGCTGATGAGCGCGCCATTGTCACCACGACTGATGTCATCCTTGAAGCGCGGGTCTGCGAGCCAGTGCGGTTCGCCCATCAGAGCCACCCAGCGCTCGAACAACGGACCACCGACACTCTGCACCAATACCCAGCCATCTCTGGTTCTGAAGGTATCTGCAGGCGCAGAGGTCTGCGAGCGATTGAGGGTCGCTGTGCGGTTGACAGCTATGGCGTCCTGCTCGATGACCGTGCCATTGGTCAGAGTCAGTGCAGTGCTGAACAACGAGCCTTCCACCACCTGACCGCGCCCGGTTTTCTGGCGTTCCAGCAGCGCGGCCAGGGTACCAAAGGCACTCAGGCTGGCGGTGCCATAGTCGATGAATGGCGCATAGGATTTGGCGGGCTGCTCTGGTGTGCCGGACAGATACATGGCACCGGACATCGCTTGCCCAAGCCCGTCAAATCCGACACGGTTGCTATAGGGGCCGCCACTGCCGAATGCGGAAATCAGCGTCAATATGATGTCGGGCTTGATGGTTGTCAGGCTTTCATAATCCAGCCCCATTGCCTGCAGCGTGTCGGGCGGCAGATTGGCAACGACCACGTCTGCCGTAGCTACCAGGCGGCGGACGATTTCCTGTCCCTGCGGTTTCATCGGGTTCAGAGTCATGCCGAGCTTGTTACGGCCCATCTGCATGAACAGCGCGCCATCCCCCTGGGGAGTAATCGGTGACAGGAAACGGTCCTCGCTGCCCTGCACCTTCTCTATACGGATGACTTCGGCGCCGAGATCTGCCAACAGGCTGGCGCAGAAAGGGCCTGCAATATAACGCCCGAAATCCAATACTCTGATGCCTTCCAGAACCATGCTCATGCGCTCATATCCCTCTCTTTTCTGAATGTGCGTCGACGGCCGCAGGATTCTAGCATAAGCGATTCGATGCTCTTGACGACTCGGCAACAATGATCGCCAACGTCCGAATAAGACTTTTGGATGACGCTCTTGCAATTTGTGAACATGTTAACAACACGAATCACGGAGGCGAGACATAATGAAATCACGAACTGAAACGTGCCTTACAGATGTCGTCAGAACAGGAGCAACGAGATGATGAGTGCAGATATCCAGCATACAAGCAATATGCAAGCTTATCGCGAATTGGTGGCCATCCTGCGCAAGCCCTACCAGGACGTGTGTCTGGTCTGTGAGGGTACCGGCAAGGCGTCCCAACATCAGGTCTGTCAGACCTGCAAGGGTAGTGGTCATCGCTGGCTCCGGTTGATTTGATTCCCTGCTTGGGATACTCCCGCAGACCATCCGCAACCGTCAGATTTTTCTGAGTATGGCTCGCAGTCACACCCGCTGACTTCGGGCTTTTTTCGCGCGTCATGTGGCCCGTCTGCTGTCTGTCATTCACACAGGCCTTCCACTACAATGAACCTTCAATCCTGCCCCAGGGATTATAAAAGGGAGAATTGCTCATGCGATCATTGCGATACCTGTTATCTGTAACGCTTGCCTTGTTTCTTGCCACGGGTTTCTCCCATGCACAGAACACGGCAGATGGTGTTTATACCTATGCCCCGGAGAGAAGCACAGGAGGTACGGGTCGGTTTTACATGGGGCGCGAAACTTCGGGTGTAATGGGCTGGCAAGCAGCAGATTGGCTCGAACGTCCTCAGCGCACACATGAGGAAATGCCCGATGAGGTTGTCAGCAATATGAATCTGCGGCCAACCGATGTGGTGGCTGACATCGGAGCAGGGTCCGGCTACTTTGCTTTTCGTGTGGCGCAAAAGGTGCCACAGGGCAAGGTGCTTGCCGTCGACATTCAACCTGAAATGCTGGCAATGATCGAGGACCGCAAGCGTGCTGAAGATGTCGACAATGTGGAGGGTGTGCTTGGTACGCTCGACAGCACCAATCTACCTCCCAATTCCGTAGACCTTGCATTCATGGTGGATGTCTACCACGAATTTTCACATCCACGCGAAATGATGCAGAGTATCTTCGACGCATTGAAGCCCGGTGGCAGACTGATTCTGGTGGAGTATCGCGCCGAGGACGATTCGGTTCCGATCAGACCCCTGCACAAGATGACGCAGGATCAGGTGAAACTGGAGATGAGTGTATTCGATCTGCAATTCGAAGAGACGCTGGACTTCCTGCCCTGGCAGCACATGATGATTTTCTCAAAGCGGTAGACCTGGCTCTCCAGGATGGTTGCTCACAAATAAATGATCTCCCCTCGCAGTTTTGCGAGGCGGGACAGCAACCTGTTCTGAGTACCGATCGGCACACCCGCCTGATTCATCGCTGCCATCATGTCTTCGACAATGGCGTTGAAATCTCCTTCTGTCACTCCCATTCCGGCATGTGTGTCGATCATGCTGTCGCCAGTATATTCGCACAGGCCATCCGCGAGAAAGCACAGGTGCTCCCGCATCATCATGCGAAAGCGTTCGACGTTGGATACTGCGAAGTGATCAATGATGCGTTCGTCCCGGGCAATCTGCATGATGAAATTTTCGACTATGACGTTCACGCCTTCCTGTCCACCCAGCGCGTCGAAGAGATTCTGTTCCTTTCGTATGCCCATGCAGCCAATCAGCAACGTTGAAACGAGCGAGAGCATTGCCAGTCTGTAAACGAATCTGCCATGTCCCATGTCGCTACAGACCCCCTTGAATGGAGAGATAGAATCCGGTCTGGTCGGGTGCGCCCGCTATCTCGCCCAGGTCCACCCACGCAGCAGTGACCGAAAAACGCTTGCTTGGCAGCCAGGCGACGAATATGTCTGTGGCGGAGTCCTCCTTGAGCGCCGAGAGGTTGTCAGATTTGTGTCGATATTCGGCACCGACCACCCAGCTGCGTGTCAGGAATACGCCTGCTGCCACTTCCACATGCAGCCGGGTGCCAATGTCATCTCCGCCATATCCGAGCAATCCATATTGATTGGCAGTCGAGTAGCGCAGGTTCACGTTCAGCAATGTGGTGCGATTGCCCAGGCCATCAATCCATGCCCTGGCACTGCTGATGTAAACATCGGTCCCATGGGCCTTGTCTGCTCCTACTGCCTTTGCCGTAGCCGAATCTCGCAGCGCATTGTGCTCGGCACCCACCACGATTTGTGGCAGAGAGCCGTAGAGCAGATCACCTGCCAGCCTGTATTTGAGACCGACAGTGTCCTGACTGATGCGTGCATCATTGGCCTTGATAGTGAAATTCTGGCGGGCATAGGACAGCTCGGCCCTGTCCCGATAGTTGAATCCGGCTCCGGCCACCTCCAACGTAAAGTCATCCACATCAGCCATGGTCAGAAACATGTTGCCACCCAATTCTTCGCGAGTACTGTGACCGGTCAGGGTTGCCCACGGGATCAGCCCACCGCCGCCAGCACCGCTGATGGAGCTGACGCCGCCGGTACCTTTGATACGGCCATCGGCCTGTGCACTGAAGGGTAAAAAAAAGCAGAGCAGAGTGCTGCTCAATACTGTGGGCAATGTGTTGATTATGGCAGCGATGATTCTCATGCGTTCTTGCCCCGTCAGCTCAATTGCCACTCAGCGCACGGAAACCGAAGGCCTGAGACGGTTCGTTGATTGTCAGGGTGATCTCCAGCAATCCATCATTATCGATTGAGGATGTGCTGACTTGACGCTGATTGTCAGGATCAGCCGACCAGGGATGCCAGATCGTGATCTCGGGAGGAACAATTGGTAGCGTGAAACTGACCATGCCGCTGACATCGGTCACAGCGAAATCCTGAGAGGCACTGACGTAGATATAACCCACCATGCTGTCGTGGATATTGCAGCCGAGTACTGCGACACCGGTCTTGTCGAACAATACAGGTTCGCCCGGGATACCGGCGTAGAGCTCTGTAGAGAATTGCCTGATCGAAGAAAACGAATAGACATGATGGCGAATATTGTCATGATTGGGAAAATTGACATGCTGCCCCTGCTGGACGGCAACTACCATGGGTACAAAGCGCTTGTCGATCTGATCGATGATGGCGACCTCGCGGATGGCCTGGGTCACGGGATTGAGACTGCTTTCCACTACAGCACTGCTCACCGGGTTGCCGTTCTGGTCGAGGATTCTGACGCTGAACTGTGCTGCCTGGGTGGCGAGTGGAAGCCCCAGGGTGAGGTAGAAAACTACTCTACAAAGACGAGTCATGAAGTTGGGCACGATAACTTCCTGAAATATGCGGCTGCAAAGCAAAGGATGCTGCTATTGCTTCAGCAGCATCCTTTGCTTTGCAGGAATGTGTCGACTGGAATTCTTTGTACGATACGAAGGAAACCATTAACTGGATCAGGCGTAAAGCCCTAGGTCAGCCATCAATCATTAATGTGCCCTCGTGATCAGAACGTTGTGCGAATCTTCAATGCCAGTTTCTGTCCACTGCCGTTGCAGGAATCCTCAATTTCCTCAAGCACTCCTGCACCGCTCAGACCTGCGAAACGCAGACGTTCACGGCAGAATTCCGAATTCAAAGTGTTCATGGATTCGAGTCGGAAGGTTATATTGTCGAAGGCCACCTTGGAGATGAAAAAACTCAGATTGGGGCCCGGTTCGTAACGCTCGATGGTGTTGACATCTACATTCTTCTCGCCGCCACTGATGTCCACGTTGTAGTTGAATCCGTAGTTCAGACCCAGAGCGGGAATATCATGACGAAAACCTATTGAACCATTACCACGACCGTTGAATCGACGATCTTCGCCCAGAATCGGGTCGAATACAGCGGAGTCGAAAAGGTTGAGCCGCGTTGTCAGGACTGCGTCCGGGAGTCCCAGAAAACCGAGTCGCGTGCTCGCATCCATGTAGATGCCATAGCGTCTCCCGTTACCGAGGTTCCCTGTCGCTGAGTTCAGCTTGTCTGGATTGGAGGATATGTTGACCTTGCCGATCACATCATCAATGTCCCGGTAGAAAGCTCGAGAGCTGAGAACGCCGCCATCATTGGGCAATCGGTACTCGACGGCGACTTCGTAGCGAATCTCTTTTTCCTGAACCAGGTCGGGGTTACCTGCATCAGTTTCCTTGTCAATGTCCGAGTTGTTGGCAGTCGCAGTGAAGCTCTCAAAGCTGAGTTGCGACACGGCACGCTCGACAGTGGCGCGCAGTTGCATGGAGCTGGTCATGTCATAGCGATAATCCAGTTTCGGACGCACGAAGTCGAAGTCCCGGCTGCGATTTGCAGTGCCGCTTTGCTCGATGGTCGACGTTTCGTAGAGTAGCGTGCTTTCCAGAGTCATCTTGTCGTTGAGCATCCAGTTGTGGACCGCGAAAGTCTCATAGCGCATCTCTTCCACCGTAGATCCGGGGTTGGAGGCGCCCAGTACCGGGACCAGATTACCGTAGCGAGGTGATGGAGCGCCGGTCGTGGTACCCGAGCCAAAGTAAAGGCTTGAGTCCAGAATGGTCTGAGCACGCTCAAGACCGACTTGCATGTCCTGAGTGTCGCTCAGGCGCCAACTATAGGAACCCTGGCCGATGCGTTCGCGCGTACGACGGTTCGATTCCAGATACATGTTCTTGGTGCTGCTAGTGTCGGTCAGAGCAAAACGCTCCCGCACACTGTCGCGAACTTCTTCGTTGACGATGAAAAGGAACTGGAAGCGCGTGCCGTTCGCGAAACTGTGTTCATGATTGCCACCGATTTCCCAATTGCTGGCCTCGTAGTCCGTGCCTTCGAACTCACGACGCGGGCTCGGTGTGGAAGAGGGAACGCTGAGAAAATTGCGGCGTACAGAGAGGGGGTGGCTTTCATCAGCAAAGAGAGCATTCAGTTGGATGCGATCGCGTTCGAAGTCATAGCCGAGATTCATACTTGCTTCATAAGCTGTTCTGTCGCGGATGCTGTCTTCTGTGAGGGTTTCGTCGAGAGTGAGGTCGGGTTGGTAGCTGTACTCGTTGCGTTTACTGTGGTTGTACTGTGGATCGGCCTCTATGTTGAACAGATAATTGAGGTCGCCGGACTGACCTCCATAGGATAGAGAACCGCCTGGATCAAACTGACCATCGCGGTGCAGATCCGTGCTGATTTCCGCAGAGACACTTGAACGGTTGCTGGACTGCTTGAGCACGACATTGATGACCTGGCTTGCACCGCGCACATCCAGAGTGCCGGAGGAACCGCGAATGATTTCGATGCGCTCGACCTGATTGGCTGCGATTCGGGTCAACTGACTACTGGCAGAGTTGTCCTTGCCTGCGATACGTTTCCCATCAATCAACAGATCGCCGCCGGAGCCGAGTCCGCGGCCACCACCATTATTGTTATTGAGTGAAACCCCGGGGATGCGAGTGATCATGTCGTTGGCTGAAACAGGGGTGTACTGATCAAAAAAGGATGCTGGGTAGACTACAGTGGAGTCGCCGCTTGCTGCGACTTCAACCGGAATCAGTTCCTGAGCGTGGAGAAGATTGGCGCTGCAGAGGAGGACAGTAAGCGCAGATAGACGTAATTGCCTTGTACCGATTGTCTGTGTAACGAGTTGCCTGATGGTCATGTGAGCTCCGGAATTTAGACTTAATAACTGCCGCAAAGATGGCAGTTACGGGTTCCGTTCAACGCCTGACTTGGCCCTGATCGAATAAAAAAACGGCAATAATACAGGAGGTTACGCTATGCAAACAGTTACAAATTGCAAGGATTCGTGAACAACTGCTCGAAATTTGCAAGATTTTGCACACAATTTCCGTCATTTCTGTGCTGCGTTGAGTGTTGACGCCGGTCCCCCGACTTTGCGCTTTAACCTTCGATTAAGCATAATGCCGTCCAGATTTTTGCCTTCCAAAGAGAGAGAAAAGTATGCAGCGCGAGTCCATGGATGTTGATGTTGTCATCGTTGGCGCAGGGCCAGCCGGTCTCGCTACGGCCTGCCGTTTGCTGCAACTTGCCAAAGAGGCCGAAGTTGAAATCAGTGTCTGCGTACTTGAGAAAGGGTCCGAGATTGGTGCACATATTCTCTCTGGCGCGGTGTTCGAAACGTCTACGCTGGACGAGTTGTTTCCTGACTGGAAGGATATGGGGGCGCCACTCAATACGGCTGTCACTGGTGATGATGTCTACTATCTGTCCGGCCCGCAGAAAGGCTTCAAGTTCCCGGGATTACTGGTTCCCACGCCGATGCATAATGACGGCAACTACATCATCTCCCTTGGCAATCTCTGCCGCTGGCTTGGAGAGCAGGCTCAGGAGCTGGGGGCAGAAGTGTTCCCCGGATTCGCAGCCGCCCAAATTCTTTACAATGAAGATGGCAGCGTCAAGGGCGTGGCTACGGGCGACATGGGGGTCGCTGCCGATGGCGAGCACAAGGAAACCTTCGAGCCGGGCTTCGAGTTTCATGCTCGCTACACGGTGTTCGCCGAGGGATGTCGGGGGCATCTCGGCAAGGAACTGATCAAGAGATTCGCGCTGGACAAGGACTCGGACCCACAGCACTACGGCATTGGCCTGAAAGAGGTTTGGGAGATTCCAGCAGCGCAACACAAGGAAGGACTGGTCGTGCATACCGCCGGTTACCCAATGATCGGAGCGAGCTATGCCGCCTCCAGTGGCGGCTTTCTTTACCACAGTGAGAACAACCAGGTGTCACTGGGCCTTATTGTCGATCTCGGCTACAGCAACCCACACATCAATCCCTACGAAGAGTTTCAGAAGTTCAAGCAACACCCTGTAATTCGCCAGTACCTCAATGGAGGCAAACGCCTTAGCTATGGGGCGCGAGCGCTGAACAAAGGTGGCTTGAACTCGCTGCCCAAAATGACGTTCCCCGGCGGCCTGTTGATCGGTTGTGATGCGGGTACGCTGAACGCGGCGAAGATCAAGGGTAGTCACACTGCGATGAAGTCCGGCATGCTGGCAGCCGAGGAGCTGATCATAGCTCTGCGTACTCCTGCCGATGCAGATGTTCCCAGTCGCGAGCTGAGCGGCTACGCAGCGCGGTTCAAGGCCTCCAGTTTGTATACTGAATTGCACAAAACGCGCAATTTCAGCGCGGGATTTCATGCCCTGGGTTTCTGGTTTGGCAGTGCACTGGTATTCATTGAACACAATATTTTCGGTGGACGGTTTCCTTTCACGTTTCGAGACAAGACTCAGGATTACGCGCAATTGAAGCCAGCCGCGCAGACGCCGAAGATCGATTATGCAAAGCCGGACGGCAAGATCAGTTTTGACAAGCTTTCCTCCGTTTTCCTGTCGAACACCAACCATGCCGAAGATCAGCCCTGCCACCTGAGATTGATTGATGCCTCCATCCCCATCAGCAGCAACCTGCCGTTATTTGACGAACCCGCACAACGTTATTGCCCGGCTGGAGTCTATGAAGTAGTGCAGGAAGCTGATGGCAGCAAGCGCTTCCAGATCAATGCCCAGAACTGTGTGCACTGCAAAACCTGCGACATCAAGGATCCTGCACAGAACATCCAGTGGGTTGCGCCGGAAGGTGGCGGTGGTCCCAATTATCCGAACATGTAGTGACGCATCTGCCGAGCAGGGTTTTTTCTGATCTTGCCAAGCTCCAAGCCGCAGGAGTACGCTCTGACTATTCCCGGCTATGGAGCAGGTCTATGGTTCGCTTACTGGTTTTCCTGATTCCCCTGATATCGTTCCTCCAAGAGGTCACAGCACAGGAAGCTATTGCCAGAGGGCGCTGGTTCGAGGTTGATACCGGCAATTTCCGCGTATTCAGTCAGCTCTCACGAGGGCAGAGTGAGCGCAGGGCCGCAGAACTTGAACAGTGGCGGGACGCGGCCATTTCCATTCTCGGATCAGCAGTTGTTCCATCTCGCGATCCCATTCAGACCTATTTCTATATATTCGAGGAAGAGAACGTACTCCGTCTCTTTGCCGAGGGAGGGGAGCCTTCATATCTGTACGCGTCGCCCCGCGCCGCATTCATCATCACCACTGATTCCAACGCCTCGCTCGATCTTGCCCAGCATCACTACTCCCACTTTCTCATCAACAATCGTCCGATTGGTGTGCCGCGCTGGTACGAGGAAGGGATGGCCAACTATCTCAGTCGTCTGAGCATCAATTCCGGGGATGTTGAATTGCGGGCCTTTCGTGATCAGGAGTACGAGTTTGCCTTGACCCTGAATGAGGTTCTATCCCTGAATGCCCTGCTCTACGACGACTCGGCTCTGGCATCGCCAAGATTGATTCAAATAGCCAATTTGAAGGCTGCCATGTTCGTGCACTTCCTGCTGCATGGTCATGAACGGGAGGGTTTCACCGACCGCAGGACCCAGTTGCAGAATTATCTGGGTTTTCTGCAGCAGGGACGCACGGAACGCTTTGCCTACGATCAGGCGTTCAATGTTCCAGTTTCCGCACTTGAGCGTGATTTTGATCGTTTTCTCGAAACCTCACTGACAAGTACTGACTCCAACCGTTCACTCATGAGAGCAGCAGAACGAAGGAACGTCGAGGCTGTTCAGCCAACTCCCGACAAAGTGACGCTGGCGCTCGCGGAACTCTCTCTGCACAGTGGCAAGTTCAATGCTGCGGAAGTTCTGTTTGGTGATCTCGTCAACCGGCAATCCACAGTGGGGAGGGCTTATTCCGGATTTGCCGATGCGCAGCGTCTTCGTCTGCGTGAGCCAGAGGAGATGGAGCCTGATGTCGTACCCTTCTACATGCAGGCAGTCGCTATGGATGATAGCGATCCTCAGCTTTTCCTCGATTACGGACAGTACCTCGATACAGAGCTCGGCGACTGTGAACGCGGCTACTCTGTGCAGGAGAGACTGAGAATGCAGGAGGACATGCGGGAGTATTTCGGCAGGGCTCTTGCCCTTGATCCAGAGTCCCCCGAGGTCAATTTATCCTATGCTCAGATATTCCTGATGGAAGGACAAGACTGGCAACAGGGTCTGAATTATCAACACAAGGCTTTCGCAGTGATGCCCGCTGACAGTTTCATCATGGAGCAGGCAATAAAATATGAAATCGCAGCAGCGCGTTATGACGATGCCAGAACACTGATTGCACGCCTCGCGCGACCAATGCATTTTTGGGGAACACCGCCATGGATTGCCGAATTGAACAACAGGTTGCAGGCGGCTGAGCGCGGACAGGCGTTCGACTCCTGTGCAGCCTCAACACCGTAACGAGGTGATCATGACTGTTCGCTGCATGCTTTTCAGTTGCCTGTTTGGATTCGCGGCGGGAGCCGGTGCGGAGCTGCTGGACCCAGACAATAGCGGGCATCCCGCCCTTGCAGAGATCAGTGCAAGACTGGACGGTCTTGGCATTGACACTGCCTTCAGTCTCAATGCAAACGGTATTGCCAATGCAGTCCCGCGTCGACCCCGAGTGGGTGCCCTTGCCGATCTGCCACCGCTGCGATTTCCCCTTACACCGGAACTCCTCGCCTGGGAGCAGGCCTTCAATTCAGCTGAAATCGGTGCTGTGGCATTTCTGCCCGCGAGTCGTCTGACGTCGACAGGAACAGAGACACCTTATCAAGTGTTCTATGAAGCCTGGTTGAACGCAGACGCAGAGGAGCGTTTCTTCCTGAGCTTTCATAACGGTGATCAACAGTCCGCTGTAGCCATTACGGCCGCACTGGGCAGTGGATATGGGATGCAACATCTGCCCGTGCTGCAGGAGGCAAGTGCTGTCAATGCAGCGGAGCATGCAGGCAGGCTTTATGCAACGTCCGGTCAGCGCTGGGTTATTGATTCCATTCCAGCAAGGGGGTATCGGTCGGAAATACCCGAGTTCGCTTATCTTGGTCAAGAGTTGCGACGGGGTAGCAGTTCGGTGGTAGATACAGGCAGTAGAGCGATGCGTCGCATCGCTTCCCGGGAACCCGCTGTCTTCCTCAAAGAGAGTCTCGGTGATGAATTCGAGGCATCCACTATTCCCGAAATTATTGTGCCTGGTGGAATAGCATTCGGCGAGAATGCGGTCTTTGCCAATGAGTTCAACAAAGTAGTGTTTGAGAACGGAGAATTGTGGCTGGAGGATTTAGATGGTCAGCGTTTTCGCCTGCCTGAGGAGGACCTGACGGTCTGGAAAGCGAACTTTGATTTTGCAGCCCGCTCCGAGGAGATTGCATCCGACGCCATCGTCGATATCGATGAGCGAGGCAGAGTGAAGATATCCTCGGCGCTCCAAGATACTGATGTCGGAGTTGAAATGGCCAGGATCGACACAGAACCTTTCAATTATGTGCAGCGGCTTGATGTCAGGAAGAGTGTGATCATAGATACACTTGTGCGGTTTGTACTGGAAGAAAATGTGGCTGGATTCGAGACAGATTACGAGGTGCGTTTCCTGCAGTCTGATCGCATGCGGATAGCCAGGACGCAGGCCGCCGTTGTGTACCGTTATACGTCGGCAACACAAGAGTCTCGCTTCCGGGACTCCTGGGGACCGGATGCCTTTCGTCTGGAAGGGCGAACTGATTTTGAAGGGCTGGGGGGGAGCACAGCGAACGCGGCGCGACATGCGGCATGGATTGCCCTGTTTCGCGGCGTTCTGGGTAATTCGCTGGATTTTTCCCACGGTCGTTACGAATTCATGAAAATTGACAAGGCTGGGCGCTCAACGCCGTCTCGGATATGAACAAGTGGGTAACGAAATGTTGAAGGGTTCGGGATTATTCAGATGCCTGATGTTATGGGTGCTGTGCGTCACCATATCGGCTTGCTCGATCATTCCGCTTGATCTCGGTTTCAGCAATGACGGTGAAATGGACGCGGTAATTCTCGGGCAGGGCGAAGATGCGTTCCCCGAACTCGACACGATGGCCTTGAATCAGGAAATCACCGATTATCTCGCAGCTCACGTTCCCAGACGTGCGACTGATCGGGAAATTGTTGATCGTTTGCGCGAACTGCTGTTCGAAGAAGGCTATCTCAACATTCAATATGATGATCTGAGAACCCGCACTGCCATTGAGACTTTTCAGGACCGGCAGGGCAACTGCCTTTCCGTGGTCAGCCTCTATATTGCCATGGCGCGTCATCTTGGTGTGGATGCCCGCTTTCAGACAGTCAAGGTGCGACCACGCTGGGATCGTCGTGGTGAGCTGCTTGTAATCAGTCAGCACATCAATGCGGTGGGGCGCTTTGGACAAAGTACTTATTACGTTGTCGACTTCACGCCGGAGATTTCAGTGCAGCAACTGACAGCGGCAACGGTCAGCGATACTCATGCCAGAGCGCTTTATTTCAACAATCTTGGAGCTGAGAGTTTGATTGCCGGAGACTCCGAGAGGGCGTTGCAATTCTTCAAGAATGCATTGTGGACAGATCCCGCACTATCTATCGCATGGAACAACATCGGTACCGCCTACAACAGGAACGGCGACAAGGCATTGGCGGAGTATGCCTATCGCAAGGCCTATGCAACGGACAAAACGAACGCTACCGCGATCAACAACCTCGCGAAGTATTATCACAACCAGGGAGATTTCGAGACTTCTGAGCGTTATACCAAGGCGATTGAGCGATTCAACAACCGCAACCCCTACTACCATTACAACATGGGCAATATCGCCTATGCCGAGTCAGATTTCGAAATGGCTCGGGAACACTTCACTCGTGCCGTTCGTCGCAAGGAAGTCGAGCCGGATTTCTATTACGCACTGAGCAAGACCTACGAACAACTGGGCAACGAGTTGCAATCACAGCGAATGTATGAAATGGCGCGGCTCATGGTGTTGGCGAGCGATGAGATTTACTTGCCCAGCCAGAACAAGGTTCGTATCGTCAACGAGAAGAGCATATTGAGTGAGACCAGTGCTGGCATCAGTATCAGCACTGGAGGTGCTCGTTAGAGGATTGCTTTTCCTCACACGAAATCCATTGTCAGTGCGTAGGGTTCCAGCAGCGCCATAGCTTGCGCTTTCCGGGCTGCATCCTTGATATCGATGTTAATGACCAGGCCGCGCTGCTTGTCGATGCTGCCGTTGATCTCGGCAGCGATATGCTGTTCTTCCAATACCTCTCTCAGTACGTTTTCACTGATCCTCTGTCGCAGCAACGGTTTGTAGATTTTGCCTACGGCAGTCAATGGCATGGCACTGATGATCTCGATGCGTCGAGGTACCGCAGCGCGCTCCGTGATGCGCTGTTCGCAGAAGTCCAGCAATTCCCGCGCCGTACATTCCGCACCACTTTGCAAAACAACAAACGCCATAGGCAACTCACCCGCGTAAGCATCAGGCATCCCGACAGCCACTGCGCTGGCAACAACGGGATGGCCATTGAGAGCCTCCTCGATGAGCGCCGGATCGATGTTGTGACCGCCGCGTATGATAAGGTCCTTGGCGCGCCCTGACAGATACACGAAACCGTCTGCATCCAGGTATCCCAGATCGCCGGTGTTGAACCAGCCGTCCTCCACCCAGGCGTCAGCGTTATCACCCGCTGCCTTGTAACCACAGAATACTTGTGGCCCCTTGACGAGAATGACGCCACTCTCTCCCAGTGCACATTCCTTGGTGATCCTGCCGTTGTTGAGATGTGCTATCCGCACACGGGAATAGGGCAAGCGCATCCCGACACTGCCAGGTGGTTGCCATGCCGGTGCTCGGGAGATCAGCGCTGTGGTCTCAGTCATGCCGTAGCCGTTGGCGACCTCCACTGAAAATTTCTTCTCGAAGCTCTGCTCGAAGGCGTGAGGCAGCGGAGCGGCACCTGAGTTGATGTTGGTGAGACAACTGATATCGGCATCGCCTACCGGGATTTGTGACAACGCCATCAGAACCGTGGGGACTGTAGAAAAACCTCTGACCTGAAAACGAGCGATGTGGTGCCAGAAATTTTTCATGCCCTCCGGGCTGCGAAAGCCGGCTGGTGTCATCAGCACGATGCGATAGCCGACACTGAATGCCGAGATCCCTTGAATGATCACTCCATAAATGTGAAACAGTGGCAAGCCGCACAGAATAGTGTGACGAGGAAGGTGGGCAGTATAGACCTGCATGAGTTGTCCCAGGAATGCCATGTTGCCATGGGTGAGTTGGGCGATCTTGGGGCGACCGGTAGTGCCGCCGGTATGAAAATAGGCGGCTACCTGCTCAGCTGAGAAGCACCGCATGGACAGAAGACGATCAGTAGGTTGTGCGGCAATCGCCGTATTGTAATCGATCACTCGGATGGATGAGTTTTTCAGAACGGGAGGTTCATTATTCGTCAAACCTGGTTGTTGAACTACGAGAACGACCTCCACAGTTTTCGTCAGTTGAACGATTTTCTGTAACTTTTCCCACAGGTCTGAATGTGGAGATGGGGCGAGGCATATGACAGCTTTTGCCTGCGCAGCATCAATGATTTCTGCGATATGTTCGGCTTCCAGCATCGGATTGATTGGGTTGGCAATGGCTGCAGCCTGACTTCCCCAGATCGCCGGATGGCTTTGTGGCAGAATGGGCAGGAGAATGGAGACGGCGTCAGTTTTCTGGAGTCCGAGTGTGTGTAAAAGATTGGCGGTCTGTGTGATCTGATTTGCGAGCTCGCCAAAGGTGATGGTCTGCGCTTTCTCGTCCCGTTGGCCTGTCAACAGGAATTCGATGGCGGGCTCGTCAGCAAAGCGCGTACCACTCTGCAGAAAGAGATCGTAACTGTTGGTATGCGGGAATTGTGTCAGGAGTGGGGTTTGCTCAAACTTTTCTATACTGGCGAGAGTATCCAGCAAGGGCTCCGCCACAGGTGTACTACTGAGATCGATCACCATTGCGGCTCCCCCTGATGTTTTTTATTGTCATCATACACTTGGCGCTGGTCCGTCGACTGCATCCTGCAGGCATCGTTGCTTGCTTATATCACGTTCCTGCGAGTTGATGCCAGCGAGTGAAGTGAGGCTTGTCAGGAACTCCGGGCTGGCATTGACGGGTGCTTTCAAGCAGAATTGAGCCACTGATTCTGGCAATGGCCCCACAGTGAACCACGACGAAAGTTGTCGCGTGATTTCCGGTCTTTGCTCACTGCCATAACCTTTGCCAGCCTTGGGGCTGATTATTCAAATTGGGAGAACTACATGAACAAACTCTGGACCAGAATAGTGGGAACAACTGCGGCGCTGGCTGTTTCTTCGCTGCTGATCGCACAGCAAATAGAAAAGACACCTGCACCCGAAGGAGCACAGTTGTATATAGTTTCTCCACAGGATGGTGAAGTGGTTACATCGCCCTTTACAGTGATCTTTGGCCTTCAGGGCATGGGCGTTGCCCCCGCCGGAATTCAAGTCGGCAATACCGGTCATCATCACCTGCTGGTGGATGGCGAGGTATTACCGGATCTTGACGCGCCGCTTGGCACCAATGTGACGCACTTTGGCGCTGGCCAGACTCAGACCACGTTGACGTTGGAACCCGGTGAGCACACGCTGCAGTTGATCCTGGGTGACCACTTGCACATTCCGCACAATCCTCCAGTAGTTTCCGAACAGATCACCATTACCGTCCGTCAGTAATGCCCGCCATCAGGCTCAGTGCTCTTGATCAGTCGCCTATCCGCAGTGGTGGTACCGCTGCGCAGGCCTTGGCAGAGAGCATCGAGCTTGCACGCCATGTCGAATCACTTGGCTTTGAGCGCTACTGGGTAGCGGAGCACCATGGTTCTGCCAGTTTTGCTGGTTGTTCGCCAGAGGTTTTGCTGGCACGCATTGCTGCAGAAACACAACGCATCCGTGTTGGTTCCGGCGGTGTGATGCTGATGCATTACAGTCCCTACAAGGTGGCCGAGAATTTTCTGCTACTGCAGACACTCTATCCCGGACGTCTCGATCTTGGTGTTGGCAGGGCCCCCGGAAGTGACGGTATTACCGCGCAGGCGTTGGCTTACGGTTCCCCTATAGGTGTCGAATACTTTCGCAACAAGCTGCTGGATTTGCGCGCGTTCCTCCGAGGCGAACGTCCGGAGACCAGTGCATTTTCCAGAGTGAAAGCAACCCCGCGTGTAGTCGAACAGCCGCAGCTCTGGCTGCTGGGCTCCAGCGAGCAGAGTGCTCTTTATGCAGCTGAGTTGGGCATGTGCTATTCCGTCGCGCACTTTCTCAATCCTGCCGAGAGTCATGAACTTGCTGCTCTCTACCGTGACAACTTTCAGCCATCGGCAGAAACACCCGAGCCTTGTGTCAATGTTGGAGTATTCGTACTCTGTGCACCGACGCAGCAAGAGGCGGACGATCTTGCACTTACTCGTGATATCTGGCGTCTGGGTTTGGAACGAGGAGAGCCTGGTCCTATTCCTTCGATAGCGGAAGCCCGAGCGTATGAGTTGAGTGAAGGTGAGAGCGAATTGATTCAGCATCGACGACAGCATGCCATCTGCGGCACACCGGATCTGGTGCGTGATCGTCTGCTGGCACTGGCCGATAGGCATGCGGTGGATGAGTTGGTAGTCATCAGCAATTGTCACGACTTTGGAGTGCGCAAACACTCATACGCCCTTTTGGCTGAAGCCTTTGGGTTGAGATGAGGGTGAGGTTTTTGAAGCGCAGGGGGTTCAGCTTGAGCGATTGATGGCCAGATCCGCCATGTCCTCAAGTGCTGTGCGGTAAACGCTGTCATCCAGTTGAGCAAGCAGCATCCGGGCTTTGGCAACTTCGTTTTTAGCCAACTCGCGGGTATATTCAAGACCGCCGGATTTCTTCACGATTGCAATCACTTCCTGCAGTTGTTCTAACGTGCCATTTTCGATGCTGGTGCGCAGTATTGCTGCTTCCGCCGACGCCGCTGTGCGCATGGCGTGAATCAGAGGCAGCGTAGGTTTGCCTTCTGCCAGGTCATCTCCTATGTTCTTGCCCATCGTTGCGGCGTCGCCGTCATAGTCCAGAACGTCATCGATCAGTTGGAACGCCATGCCGATGTGCATGCCGACATCACGTAAGATCCCGCGTTGAGTGTGGTTTGCTCCAGCCAGTATCGCTCCACATTCGGCGGCAGCCTGGAACAGGATGGCGGTCTTGTCCCGAATCACGTTCATGTAACCTGCCTCTGTGGCGGCGCTGTTGTGCTTGTTGATCAGTTGCAATACCTCACCTTCGGCAATCTTGTTGGTGGTGTCAGCAATGATCCTCATGATTTCCATGCTGCCCAGACAGACAAGTACCTGGAACGCTCTGGAGTAGATGAAGTCACCCACAAGGACGCTGGAAGGGTTACTCCATTGTTCATTGGCGGTAGGGCGACCGCGACGCATGGAGGACATGTCCACAACGTCATCGTGCAGGAGGGTGGCGGTATGGATGAATTCGATGACTGCCGCAAGACGAATATGCGCATCACCACTGAAACCGCAGCTCTTGGCGCTCAGCAGGACAAGAACGGGACGCATGCGCTTGCCGCCGGCATCGACTATGTAATGACCGATGCTTTCAACCAGAGCGACATCGGAATGCAGCTGATCGACTATGAACTGGTTTACGGCATCGAAGTCTGCCGTTACTGCGGCGCGGATATTCTTGTACATGAAACTACCGTGAAAGGTCCTGCTGTCCGAGACTTCAGTTGCCGAAGGAATGGAGCTGGCCGAGAATGTGAGTTGTGTGGCAAATTCGAGCCTGCATGCTAGGGGTGAAGCTGAGGACTGTCAAGGCAGCGGCAATGTCGTCCGTGACCTGCGGAACGATTGCTGATGACCAGATAAATTGTGCTTTTCAGGCTTGCCTCCCGTTGACCGATCCCGTAAAATGCCCGCCCCTATAGGTACTGCCGGGTCAAGGCACAATACAGACGCAATCAGATTGCGGTAATTGTGACCCCGAGCTGCCACAGAATTCAAAGTAATCCCCAAAGTGGAGTGATTTATGTACGCGGTTATAGAAAGTGGTGGCAAGCAGCATCGAGTGGTAGAGGGTGAAATCCTCAAACTGGAGAAACTGGAAGCCGCTACAGGTGAAGTAGTCAGTTTTGACAAAGTACTGATGGTAGGCGAAGGCGAGTCCGTGAAGATCGGCACTCCCTACGTGACCGGCAGCAAGGTTACTGCAGAGGTATTGAGTCAGGGGCGCGCAAAGAAAGTGACAATCATCAAGTTCCGTCGCCGCAAACACCACCTGAAGCACCAGGGCCACAGACAGTGGTTCACTGCAGTGAAAATCACCAGCATTTCCGCATAAATCAGTCCGGCATCAACTGGCAGGAGAAAGTAAATGGCTCATAAAAAAGCAGGTGGTAGTACCAGTAACGGCCGCGATTCCCAGTCGAAGCGGCTTGGCGTGAAGCGTTTTGGCGGAGAGAGTGTTCTGGCAGGCAACATCATCGTACGTCAGCGTGGCACCCACTTTCACCCCGGCGTGAACGTTGGTCTTGGCAAGGATCACACCCTGTTCGCAACTGTGCATGGCACCGTCAAGTTTGAAGTGAAGGGCGCAGCCCGCAGAAAATTCGTCAGCATCGTTCCTGCTGTATAAGCGATTTTTCCGTTTGTTCTACTGCGTCACGACGGCAGTCTTGCGCAAGGCCATCAGGCCCATACAAAAAGCCTCGTCATGTGACGGGGCTTTTTTATATGGGGCAGTTCATATGGGCTGTTCCGGTCCATGACACGCGCTATAGTCCCGGAAGCCGGCAGGCTTCCCATCTGGCAGGTATGACATGAAGTTCGTAGATGAAGCCGAAATCACGGTCGAAGCTGGCAAGGGTGGCAATGGCTGCATGGCTTTCCGTAGAGAGAAATTCATTGCCAAGGGTGGCCCCAGTGGTGGCGATGGTGGCGATGGGGGCAGTATCTATCTGGTGGGCGACAGTTCGCTGAATACTCTTGTGGACTTCCGGTTCCAGCCACAGTACAAGGCGCAGTCCGGTCACAGTGGCATGAGCAAGAATTGCACTGGTCACAGTGGCGCAGATCTGGTTGTACGCGTACCTATGGGCACCAGCGTTGTCGACGCCAATACCGAAGAATTGATTGCCGACATTTCCGTGGAAGGTCAGAAAGTGCTTGTGGCAAAGGGTGGTATTCACGGCTTGGGCAACACCCGTTTCAAGTCAAGTACCAATCGTACGCCCACCAAGACCACTAATGGTACGCCTGGTGAACATCGGGTGCTGCAACTGCAACTTAAAGTGCTGGCTGACGTCGGTTTGCTGGGAATGCCCAATGCGGGCAAGTCCACACTTATTCGCGCTGTATCGTCCGCCAGACCCAAGGTGGCAGATTATCCATTTACCACGCTGGTACCGAATCTGGGCGTTGTGCGAGTCAGCAGTGAGCGCAGTTTCGTCATGGCCGATATTCCCGGTGTGATCGAGGGGGCGTCCGAAGGTGCCGGGTTGGGTTTTCGTTTCCTGAAGCATCTCTCACGCACTCGACTTCTTCTGCATCTGGTGGATGTTGCGCCGCTCGATGGCTCTGACCCTGTTCACCATGCTCGACAAATTGCTGAAGAGCTGGAGAAGTTCAGTCCGACTCTGGCGAAGAAAGAGCGCTGGCTGGTGCTGAACAAGTTCGACCTTATTCCGGAAGAAGGGCGTGATGCTCTGGTAGAAAGAATAGTGCGTGAGCTGGACTGGGATGGGACAGTATTCAAAGTGACCGCCATCAAAGGTGAAGGTTGCGCCGACATGTGTCAGGCAATCATGGTTTCCGTTGAGGAGCATCGACGCCTCCTGGCAGAGGATCCGGAGTATCAGGAGCGTCAGACCGAACTGGATCGCGAAATGGAATATGAGATCCGCAAGAGCATCGAGCACAGCAGAGCGCTGCGACGGCAGTTGGCTGATGAAGAAGAGTTCGATGATCTGGACGATGAAGATTTCTGAGTAATGACTGCCAAGCGGATCACTTGTTATCACCTGAAGAAGAGTTCACTGCGCGATGCGTAAAGAATTACTCAAGACACGTTGCTGGGTCGTCAAGATCGGCAGTTCGTTGATTACCAACAATGGGCTTGGTCTCGACAAGGCGGCCATTGCTGCCTGGGTCAATCAACTGGTAACACTGCAGAAGCAGGGCATCCAGGTTGTTCTGGTGTCCTCTGGCGCTGTTGCCGAAGGTGTGGCCAGGCTCGGATTGAGGAAGCGTCCCAAGGAGATTCATCTGCAGCAGGCAGCAGCGGCAGTCGGTCAGATGGGACTGATCCAGGCCTACGAAAGCTATTTCATGCAGCACGGCGTGCATACTGCGCAAATCCTGCTCACTCATGACGATCTTTCGAACCGCACCCGCTATCTGAACGCCCGCAGCACGTTGACCACATTGGTTAAGATGAAGGTCATTCCGGTCATCAACGAAAACGACACCGTTGCCACGGCGGAGTTGTGCTTTGGAGACAATGATACTCTCGGCGCTCTAGTTGCCAATCTGGTCAATGCCGATGCGCTGATCATCCTTACTGATCAAAAGGGTCTGCACGAATCCGACCCCCGCCAGAATCCGCACGCAGCAGTCATCAGTACTGCCATGGCGAGTGATCCAAGCCTCGCAGCGATGGCTGGCACCAGCAACAATGTGGGACGAGGTGGCATGATTACCAAGGTGTCGGCTGCCAAGCTTGCTGCCCGCTCAGGCGCCTGCACGATCATTGCCAATGGGCGTGAACCGGAGGTATTGGTGCGACTCGCGCAAGGCGAAGAAATTGGCACCATGCTGCTGCCCGAAAAACAACCTGTCGCGGCACGCAAGCAGTGGTTGGCAGGGCAGCTGAAGGCAAAAGGTCAACTGGTGATAGACGCTGGAGCGGTCAAAGTGCTCAGGAATTCCGGACGCAGCCTGTTGCCGGTCGGCGTGGTCTCCAGTAAAGGGAGTTTCGAGCGTGGCGATGTTGTCACCTGTGTCGATGAACAAGGACAGGAGATCGCAAGAGGTCTGGTGAATTATGACAGCAAGGAAGTGAATTGCCTGCTGCGTTGCGCCAGCGACAGGATTGAGGAGCTGCTGGGCTACTCCGGCGAAGAGGAAGTGATTCACCGGGACAACATGGTGCTGGTGGAATAGCAGAGGTGAGCTTTCTGCAGGCAAGAAAAAACCGGCACTGGCCGGTTTTTTCTTCCAGGCACTCCGACCAGGAATGCCTTCAATTCAGCGTATCGGAATCAGGCCGCCTTGAGCGCCAGAATCGCAGTATTCAGACGGCTCTTGTGACGAGCAGCCTTGTTCTTGTGAATGATGCCCTTGTCGGCCATTCTGTCGATGACAGGCACTGCTGAGTTGTAGGCAGTCGTGGCTTTGTCGTAGTCGCCTGTGTCGATCGCCGCAATGACTTTCTTCAGGTACGTACGGACCATTGAGCGAAAGCTCGCGTTGTGACGACGACGAACTTCGCCTTGACGGGCGCGCTTTCGAGCTTGTGCAGAGTTAGCCAACTGGTGCTCCTTTGATGCTGTTGCAATTCAATAAAACGATCAATGTGAATAGGGATTGCGGCAGGGTCGGACTGGCAGTTGACAGAGCAGTTACCAGGCGGACGACGAAGAGGGTTGTTCTTCGGCAGCCGAATTTAAGGCCCGGTACTATGCCGCCTGAAAGGTTGCTTGTCAAGGCTGAGATGAGTATTCCGCATGCGCGAGACCGGGAAAAAAACGCTGTTTTCTCCTGAGTGCGACACTATAATAGCGGCCTTTGTCAGCATCGACGGGACGATTCATGATTATCAAGCCTAAAGTTCGTGGTTTCATTTGTATCAATGCGCATCCACAAGGTTGTGCTGGCAACGTACAGGAACAGATTGCCTTCACAAAAGCACAGGGTTCCATCTCCAGTGGCCCCGGAAATGTGCTGGTGCTGGGATGCTCTACTGGTTATGGGCTTGCTTCGCGGATTACTGCTGCATTCGGTAGCGGTGCGAATACTCTGGGTGTCTGTTTCGAGAAACCACCCACAGAGTCGAAGACTGCATCCGCAGGTTATTACAATACTTCGGCCTTTCACGATGCAGCCAAAACTGCCGGTCTCTATGCACACACCATCAATGGTGATGCGTTTTCCAGTGACTGCAAGACACAGGTGATCGATCTGCTCAAGAATGGGATCGGCAAGGTTGATCTGGTTGTCTACAGTCTCGCTGCACCACGTCGTACTGACCCTGTCACTGGAGAACTCCACTCCTCCGTGCTCAAGCCGATAGGCTCTGCCTATACGGCAAAGAATTTGAATACCGATACGCTGAAGATATCCGACATTACAGTCGAGCCAGCTACAGATGCAGAGATTGCCGCTACCGTGAAAGTCATGGGAGGAGAAGATTGGGAGCTGTGGATGAAGGCTCTGAAGGATGCTGACCTGCTGGCACAAGGATGTCAGACTGTTGCTTACACATATCTGGGCGACAAGTTGACCTGGCCAATCTACGGCCATGCCACCATAGGCAAGGCGAAGGAGGATCTGGATCGGGCCGCTGGAGCCATCAGTGATACTTTGCGGGGCGTTGGCGGCAAGGCGCGCGTTGCAGTATTGAAGGCCCTGGTGACACAAGCCAGCTCAGCAATTCCTGTGATGCCCCTTTATCTGTCTATCTTGATCAAGGTCATGAAAGAAGACGGCAGCAACGAAGGTTGTATCGAGCAAATCCAACGGCTATTCACGGAATGCCTCTACAGCACGCAGCCGAGGCTTGATTCGGCTGGCCGCTTCCGAGTGGATGACAAGGAGCTTGATCCCGCTATTCAGGCGAAGGTCGAAGCGATCTGGCCGCGAGTGACTGAGGAAAACCTCTTCGATCTGACCGATTTCAAGGGTTACAACAGTGACTTCCTGAAGCTCTTCGGCTTCGGCGTGGCAGGAGTGGACTACGAGGCTGAAACCAGTCCTTTGGTCAAGACCAAGTTCTGATCTTCCCTTGCTCACTCTGACTCCATGGCTGCTCTGATATCCTGCAGCCAAGGATCCAGGGTCTCCCACTCCATGAAGAACATGTGAGGGGACATGAACACCAGGTCCGCATTGACCAGTGCTCCGGCGCTCGTCAAGGCTGCTGCGGTCTCTTCCAGGCGATCCTGCCAACCCATTTCATCCTGATCCCCAATACGCAGATAAACTGGCATTCCTGCAAGCGGAGCCAGATCCAGGCCCCTTGGAATCAACGCCGGTATCGCCATGACTCCCAAATAAGCTTGCGGGGCTGCAGTGGCGATCTCCAGCGCTGACATACCCCCATTCGATATTCCTGCAAGCATCACCTTGCCGGAGGCGATCCGTTCATCTTTCTGGAGCGTATCAATGAGCAGAGGAATGTAGCGGTTGTTATTGCCACGGAAAGAGCTGTTGTTTGGAGAAACCGGAACTGCAACAACCCAGCCTCGCTCTGCGAGGTCTACACCCAGCCACGACTGTAAATCCCGGGCAAGGGCTTCTTCACCGGAACCGCCTGGCATTAGAATCATGAGCGGATGACTGGATGTTTTCGCACCTTCCGGGAAAAGCAGGTAGACCGACAACGTGGTGTTATCGGAGAGAGTGACCTCCACACGTTCCGCGTTTGCAGCACTGGCCAGCATGGGCAGGCATATCAGGATGATAATTCTGACTAGTAATTGCATTCATTTCTCCTGATGCGATTTAGCGCGCGGTTTGGGGTCTGTTGACTGGTCGCAACTGTCCATACTGAATACATTGACCCACGATACCGGTCTTTTTCGCAGACCAAAGTTCAGTTGGCATTCAGGTTGCTCGGGTTAATGTGCAGTATAGGTACTGAAACCTGTTGAATCCAGCGAACCGTGAATGCCGGCAAGTCGTTAAAACTGACTGAAAATTACAGAAATATGAAGGTGTCGCGAGGGCGCGATTACAGTGCGCAGGGAGCTGGAAAATGAGCTTTTCTGGTGCGGGAACAAATTCCGAGCTTTTGAAAAAAGTCGTGCCAAATCAGACATTTTCACAAACTATATTTTTCTTTCTGGCGCTATTGACGCCACCAAGGTGTAACTCTATGATGCGCGCCGTTTGCCCACCCTTCCCAATCTATTCAGATACCCAAATATGCGTATTTCGAGTCTGTTTGTAGCCCTGTTGTTTGCAGCGGTCACCTTTTCACTGTGGGCGTTGATTAATCGTCCCACCGAAGTGGTGGCATGGCCTGAGGAAATCAGTGGATATGCATTTTCACCGTTTCGTCAGGGCCAGGATGCACTGATCAATGTGATGCCTTCTACGGAAGAAATCCGGCAGGACATTGCGTTGTTGGCTGGTAACGCAAGAGCACTCAGGACCTATTCCAGTCTGCGCAGTCTCGCTGATATTCCTGCAATTGCCGACCAACATGATATGAAGGTGACACTTGGTATCTGGCTTGGTCTTGACCCCCAGATCAACCAGGATGAGATGGTTGGCGGTGTGGCGCTGGCCAACACCTACGACAATATCACCAGTGTGATGGTTGGCAACGAAACCGTACTGCGTGGTGAGTTCACAGCGGAAGAAATGAGTGTTCTGCTGGCGCGTGTGAAGAGCCAGGTCAGCCAACCGGTCAGCACCGCCGAGCCATGGCATGTATGGCTGCGCTATCCGGAGCTGGCGGACAATGTCGATTTTCTGACCGTTCACATGCTGCCGTACTGGGAGGGTGTGCACGTCGATGTGGCTGTTGATTACATCGTTGACAGAATGAAGCAACTGGAAGAAGCATTTCCTGACAAGCCAATCCTGATCGGTGAAGTGGGTTGGCCCTCCTCAGGCCGCACTCGTGAAGCCGCTGTGGCGGGCGCGGCCAATGAGGCGCTGTTCCTGCGTCGCTTTCTGCATCGAGCGGAGCAGGAGAATTATGAGTATTTCCTGATGGAAGCGTTCGATCAGCCCTGGAAGGCCCAGAGCGAGGGTGGTGTGGGTGCGTACTGGGGTGTCTATGACGTACAACGCAAACCGAAATTTTCCTTCGATGATCCCATTGTTCGTGTACCAGGCTGGCATGTGCTGGCAGCGATATCGATACTGAGCTCGATCATCATGCTGGGCTTCTTCTTTGTGAACAGTGAGACTCTCAAGACCAAGGGGCATGGTCTCATCGCCTTGGTGTCGTCTGCGACGGCCACTGTGCTGGTCTGGATTATCTACGATTATTCCCAGCAGTACATGACAGTCACGTCGGTGGTGGTCGGTGTCCTGTTGGTTATTGGAATGCTCGGAGTCGTTACCATACTCCTGACGGAAGCACATGAATGGGCAGAGGCGCACTGGTTCACTGTGCGGCGTCGCCAGATCAAACCGACGCAACTGGATATGGCCAGTGTGCCGAAAGTGTCGATCCATGTGCCTGCGTACAATGAGCCTGCGGAAATGATGATCGAGACACTGAATGCGCTCGCACGTCTGGACTACCCCGACTTCGAAGTGCTGGTGATCGACAACAATACCCGCGACGAGGCCGTCTGGCGCCCGGTTGAAGAACATTGCGCGAAACTCGGAGAACGCTTCCGCTTCTTTCACGTGGCGCCACTGTCCGGATTCAAGGCAGGTGCACTGAACTTCGCTCTGGCCCGCACGCACAAGGATGCTGTGGTGATCGCAGCCATCGACAGTGACTATCAGGTGGAGCCGAACTGGCTGCGTGATCTGGTCGGCGCTTTCGAGAATCCGAAGATGGCCATTGTGCAGTCTCCACAGGACTATCGCGATCATGACGACAGCGCCTTCAAGTCGATGTGCTTCGCCGAATACCGTGGCTTCTTCGAAATCGGCATGATCACGCGCAACGAACGCAACGCCATCATTCAGCATGGAACGATGACGCTGGTACGCCGCTCCGTTCTCGACGATCTGGGCGGTTGGGCGGAGTGGTGCATTACCGAGGATGCGGAGCTTGGTCTGCGCATTTTCGAAGCGGGCTACGAGGCCATGTATCTGTCCTACAGCTACGGCCGTGGCCTGATGCCGGACACGTTCATCGATTACAAGAAACAGCGTTTCCGCTGGGCCTATGGCGCGATGCAGATTCTGCGTCGACACACTGCTGAATTGTTCAGCTCAAAAGGTTCGTCACTGACCAATGGGCAGCGCTATCACTTCCTGGCAGGCTGGTTGCCCTGGGTAGCGGATGGTTTCAATCTGATCTTCAATCTTGCGGCAATTGCATGGTCCATTGCGATGATCATGTCACCCACGCAGATTGATGCACCATTGGTAATGTTCTCCGTGCTGCCACTGTCGCTGTTCGCGTTCAAGATCTCGAAGATGGTGTATCTATACCGTTCACGAGTGAAGGCGAACCTGCGGCAGACAATAGCCGCTGCAGTGGCTGGTTTGGCGCTTTCGCACACCGTAGGGCTGGCAACCCTCAAGGGTTTGTTCACAGACAACATGCCGTTTGTACGCACGCCCAAATGTGCAAGACCTTCGGCAGTGCTGCAGGCGCTGACAGCAGTTCGTGAAGAGCTGCTCATGCTCATCATCCTGTGCCTGGTGGTGTTGATGCTGAGTCTGGTGCCGCGTGAATATGGCAGCCCCGATCTGCGAGTGTGGAGCATCGTGCTGATGATTCAGGCGATTCCTTATGCCGCTGCCGTGCTGGTATCGTTCATCAGCACGTTTCGTTGGCCAGCACGGCTACTGGGTGGCGGTATCAAGCGCAAGCTTTATATCCGCAGTACCTGATTATCGAATGTTGAGGAAGGGAATGGTTTTGACTCGGTAAGCCGGGTTTTTTCAAGGGTCGCCTCTGGCGACCCTTTTTTTTGCAGGCACTTTTCAGAACAATGACCACCAGACGATATAAGCAATGCTGAATGCGCTCAGATAGATCATGCCGATCCACGCATACGCATTCATGAGGCCAGAAAGTCTACCGCGCACAAGATCGAAGTTCAGCCAGGCAAAAAACGGGGTTGTCACGAAAGCCATGGTCATCGCGAAACCCAGCATCGGTGCAAGCGAGCTTTGAAAGAACAGAATGATCGCCATGCCTGCGAGCGCCTGCAAAACAATCCAGATGCTCAAGGACTTTTCAGTGCGTGGTTGCTCGTTCTCTTTGAGCAAATAAAAGGACTCATCCAGCGTTCTGGCATAACCATCCATGACGGCAAGGGTGGTGCCGAACATGCAGAGGAACGCAATGCCTGCCACGAGCAGTCGTGACCATTCACCGATTGTTGCTGCGTACATGGACACGAGTTGCTGCGCGAAGGCTGCGCTGGCCAGAGCAATTTCCTGATTGGCGCCATGTTGCACCAATGCTCCCAATGCCACGAACACGAGCGCCAGGCCTACCGCCACTCCGTACCCGACATTGAAGTCGAACAAGGCCTGTGACAGTGTCACTTTCGTCAGCTTCAGCTTGGATCTTGTCCACAGCGAGCTGATGGCCGATAGTTCGATAGGCACCGGCATCCAGCCAATCATGGCGACCAGAAACGCGATCGCCGAGAGCTGCCAAGGGGAGGGGCTGACAAAATCAGCAGGAGCAGTCGGGCCGTTCTGCCATGCGATGACGACGGCTATGATCGTCGTGAGTGTCAGCACCAGCATGATCACCTTGGAGAGCCGATCAAGCAGTTTGTAGTGACCGGCCAGCAAGATCGTCAGACATATGGCGAGCAGCAGCCAGCACAGCGTGGTGAGGGAAAGGCTCCAGGGAATGAAATACTGCAACAGGCTTGCGGTAAGAATCAGCACCCCTGCGGTATTGACGACTGCTGCGACCACGTTCAGTGCAGTGAAACCAATCAGGTAATTGCGACTCTTGCGCTGGTAGCCGCGAATCAGGCTTTCATTGTTGTCGAGCGTGTACTGGACCCCGAAGCGGAAGAATGGGTATTTGAGCAGATTGACCAGCAGGATTACCCACAGCAATTGCCAGCCGAACAAGGCGCCTGCCTGCGTGGAGGCAACGAGATGGGATCCTCCAACGGCGGCAGAGGACATGATCAGACCTGGCCCCATGGTACGTAAACGCGACTGAATCTGAGTTTTTTCCATTGTCATTCTCTATTCATGGATTCAATTTTCAATCCAGAGGTTATTGCCAGGATTTAGCACTGGAAGTTACCAATAGGCGCGTTCCCGGAACCAGAGATTGCAGGCCCATTTTTCGCCGGCCAGGACGGGCATGCCGCCGTGCAGGCTGGCGGGGTGTCGTGTTGTGGTGCCCACATGACAATTGTGGAATACCAGCAGGCGGCCCTTGCGGGCGTCGACCGTGATGTTCATCTTCGGAAAAATTGTGCCGCCACCTGCGTCGACATCGTTAAGGTACATCAGGCAGGTTACCAGGCGCTGTCCACCCCGTGCCATGCAGCGCTGACCAGCCTCGGTCGAGGCATCCCAGGCATCGAAATGGGGAGCATATTCCTGTTGCTCGAAGTAGTGGATGAGCTGTAGTGACTCGGTCTGCCGCAGCGGAATTTCCACCAGTGTGCTGATGCGCTCACAGAGGGTGCCAATAACGACGTCGTGACGGTGAGGAATCCAGCAATTGCGTCCGGTGCGGCCCTTGCTGGCGGCACCCTTTTCCGCAAGGCTGACCTTGGCGGGCTCGAGTTTTCCGGCGCCTGCAGAGAGCAGATGTATCACCTCGGTTGCAGAAAGAAAATCATCGAAAACGTGTACGAGTGGCTCCCCGTGCAACAGGGAGCCACCCTCATAGCCAGTACGCAGAGCAGTGCTCAAGAGAGCCTCGCAAGGCTATTCGATAGCGGGTATCCACGCATTGATTTGATTAATCCTGCACGAGGGAGAAAAATCGCCCTCGAAGTCTATCTCGTCGCCTTCCTCCAGACAAATTCCGGTGCGGGATTCGGTGACGATGGAGAGACCAGAGCGTCGTGCGTCGCAGCCTCCGTCCAGAATGACTCGATAGTAGTCGTTGAGACCACGCTCCAGAATGATCGCGTTACGACTCAACGGTTGCCAGTTGTCGATCTGCCGGTTGAAACATATGGAGCTGACTTGTTCGCCGGGGGTGCCACGTTGTACGGCGTTCGGAGTAGAGGCCTGACAGGCAGCGAGAACCAGCAGGCCGGTAGCGAGCATCAGAATGCGAATATTCATGGTAGAACTCCTTGTTCATTTCGGAAACATGCAAAGCAGAGCCACGCATCACAGCCCGTGTTGCGCGGCTGCTGCAGACTTATCTGGGGGCGTGGCAGGTATTATTCAATCTCTATCCTGATGTGGATGTAACCGACCCACTGCAACTTCATTAGCCACTCGTGTTCCAGTATGCTGCTGGCGCATTAACCATTGCTGAACTGATTGCATGACCTCTCCCAACACAACCTGGAACAATCCCTGGCTACAGATTCACTTCTGCGTTTTCCTGTGGGGATTCACTGCCATTCTTGGCCGCCTGATCACATTGCCCGCGTTACCTCTGGTGCTGTGGCGCATGCTCATGGTGGCGGGTGTGTTGTTGGTGTTGCCTGGAGTATGGCGCGGACTTGCGAGTCTCTCTCGCCGTCATCTACTCGCATTCAGTGGCGTTGGTGTACTGGTGGCACTGCACTGGCTGACATTCTACGGTTCCATCAAACTCGCTAATGCTTCTGTTGCAGCAACCTGCATGGCACTGGTGCCGGTGTTTCTCTGTGTGATTGAGCCGATTGTCACGGGCAGTCGATTCCGACCCCGGGAACTGCTATTAGGTGTGTTGGTGTTGCCGGGCATCGCCATCGTGGTTGGTGGCACGCCCGACATGATGAATCCCGGTATTTTCGTTGGCGTGCTGTCGGCGTTTCTGGTGGCTCTGTTCAGCGCCTTCAACAAGCGCCTGGTGACTCGTACAGATCCTCTGAGCGTCACGGCAATCGAAATGCTGGCAGGTGGTCTGTTTCTGGCTCTGTTGTCCGGGGGCCTGTTGTTGATCCCGCTGGAAGGGGGCGCTGGAGCCATATTGCCAGTTCCTGCCGAGCTTTTTGCAGTGCCACCTGGGGAGGATCTGGGTTACCTGCTGATATTGGCCTTCGGTTGCACGCTGCTGCCGTTCGCACTTTCTCTGCATGCCCTGCGCCGGTTATCCGCATATGCCAGTGCGCTGGCGGTCAATATGGAGCCGATTTATGCGATCATGCTCGCCATTCTGATATTGGACGAGCAGCGCGAGCTCAATGCCGGTTTCTACGCCGGGGCGCTCATCATTGTGGCAGTAGTCTTCATCTATCCATTGCAGAGCAGGCGCTGAGTCGCCAAGAGGGTCTACAGTCGGACACCATTGAAGTATCGAGGAGAGCAAGTGACAACAACCATCACGAAAGAAGAGGTGCTGAACGCCAATCTGGAAGAAGAGGCGTCGGTGCTGGAAATTCACAATGAACTGGTGCGTCGTATCCCTGCGGAGGATTCAGAGTCTCTGCGTGTCTGGCTGAAGACAAAGCTTGCCGCTGAAGCTGCACAGGAGCGAATCGGATTCTATCTCGATGAATTTGGGGCACGAGATATTCGCGATATTGACACCTCTGAAGCTCTGGCGCTGATGGGTGGCTTGGATGTCTGGCTCGCGCAGAGCGACACCATGCTGCATGTCTATTTGCTGGAGACGTGAAAAAAATGATGAACAATTCAACACTGACAGAGCTTGGAGCCGCCCTTGTCGCGGGCAATCTCACCGACAAGTCGTTATTGGCCCGGACCGGCGATACCCCCAATCTGCAGATACTGCCGAGTGCCAACGTCATCAAGATTGGCGGGCAGAGCTTCATCGACCGAGGTCGTGTGGCGGTGTATCCGCTGATCGAAGAAATCAAGCAGAACCTGCCGCGGCACCAGATGATCATCGGCACGGGTGCCGGCACCCGGGCACGTCACGCCTATAGTGTCGGTATCGAGCTGGGCATGCCGACGGGGGTGCTGAGTGTGCTGGGAACATTCGTGAGCATGCAGAATGCACGTATGCTGCACTATCTGCTGGCAGACGAGGGCATTCCCTTCATCGAACCCGTGCAGTTTCCGCAATTGCCCCTGTATCTGGCTGAGCGTCGCGCAGCCATTTTCTTTGGTATGCCTCCGTACACGTTCTGGCAGACGAATCCGGCGGTGGGCCGTATCCCTCCGCACCGCACCGACACCGGTGCTTATCTGGTGAGTGAGACATTCGGCACTCGCTCCATGATCTATGTGAAGGACGAGGATGGTCTGTACAGTGCTGACCCCAAGAAAGACAAACACGCGACATTCATTCCTAAAATCAGTGTTGCGGAACTCAGGGCGTTGGACCTGCAGGATGTCGTGGTCGAACACAGCGTGCTCGACATGATGGAGCATGCGCGCAATCGCCGCTCGATCCAGATCATCAATGGCCTGGTAAAGGGCAACCTGACCCGTGCGCTGAACGGCGAACACGTCGGCACCATCATCACGTCAGATTGAGACAGGAGTACGGAACTCAGCATGAGCATCGACAAGTACAACACAGACCACCGTCATCACATGCAGTCGCTGCTCTCCCGCGAGAGCCTGCTGGACAAGGATGTAATGGCCAGCACCGAAACTCCTGTCATGCGCATGTTGCCCAATGTGCATGTGGTCAAGATCGGAGGCAGTTCCATTCTGGAGGCAGGCCGCGATGTCGTCATGCCGGTAGTTGATGCCCTCGGCGACATTCTGCGGACACAGAAACTGATTCTCGGTGTAGGCGCCGGGGCGCGTAGCCGTCACGTCTTTTCCATCGGTCTGGATCTCGGCCTGCCGACCGGCGTGCTTGCGCAAGTCTCTGTAGCTGATGCGCTGGGCAACGCCCACATTCTTGGAACATTGCTCGCGCCCCACGGCGTGACCGCCATCCCTCCCGAGATTTTCGGGCACCTTCTGCCATTGTTCATGAAGGCTGTGCCGGGTGTGATCTTTAACGGGGTGCCACCGTATTCTCTTTGGGAACATCCACCAGCCATCGGCAAGATTCCACCGCATCGCACCGATGCCGGTTGTCTGATCCTTGCCGAATGCTTCGGGTGCAAGTCTGTCACTCTGGTAAAGGACGTCGACGGGTTATATGCGGAAGATCCGAAGAAAAATCCGTCTGCACAGTTCTTTGACAGGATCAGTGTCACCGAATTGCGTGAGCGCAATCTGGAGACACTGCCGTTCGATGAAGTGTTGCTCGATGTGTTGATGAATGCGCGTCTGGTGAAGGAGTTTCAATTGGTCAACGGGCGTCGACCAGACCTGATCGCAAGGGCCATCAGCGGCGAGCATGTTGGTACCATTGTGTATGCCGACTGAAGCGCGAGTGTTGCCGCGCAATCCGATCAGAATATGTTGTGGAGTCCAGTGCAGTAGTGATGAAAGTGTCAGCAAGACGTAAATTCCTCAAGATGATAGCCGGCGCAGGCCTCGCCACTGCAGCTGGCATCACGTTACTGTCTCGCAGGCGCGACGGTGAATCCAACAACAGCGAGCCGACAGGTTCCGGTCCGGTGCAGTTCAAGGAAATTGGTGTGGCCCCACGCCCGGTGGGTATCAATCCGTTGCGGATTCCGGAGTTGCTGGAAGGCAGCATGAACGGCGCCGAGCGTGAATTTCACTTGCAGGTCCAGCATGGCGTGACACGCTTCTTTCCGGAGCTGGAAACTCCCACGATCGGTGTCAATGGCAGTTACCTTGGTCCGACGCTGCGCTTGCGTGATGGTGAAAGCGTGGTCATCAACGTCAGTAACACCATGAACGAGGACACCACAGTACATTGGCATGGCCTGCATGTTCCTGCGAAGCAGGACGGTGGTCCGCACCAGTTGATTCCACAAGGTGAGACATGGCGCTCTTTTTTTACAATGAATCAGAAGGCGTCTACCTGTTGGTATCACTCCCATATTCCGCATCACACCGGCTCCCAGGTTTATCGTGGACTGGCAGGCCTGCTGATCGTCGAGGACGATGACAGCGTTGCGCTGGATCTGCCTTCACAGTACGGCATCGACGACATCCCGCTGATTCTTCAGGATCGCACTTTCGATGAAAGCGGATCCCTGGTTTATCCCACCGATGTCAGTACGCTGATGCGTGGTGTGCGAGGCGACACTCTGGTGCTCAATGGCACGGTGTCACCATACTTCGATGCCACTACCGACAGAGTCCGTTTCCGCATTCTCAATGCGGCCAATGCTCGCACCTTCACCATCGCTTGCGGTGATGGTAGAGCCTTCCAGATGATTGCCAGTGACAATGCCTTTCTGGAGAGTCCGTTGGAACTCACGCATATCACGCTGGCGCCGGGTGAGCGCGCAGAGATCGTGATTACCCTTAATGCCGGAGAGAACCTTCATCTGGTCAATCTGCCGGTGCCCGCCGGTCCGCTGATGTATAACGGGCAGATGAACGGCATGATGCGCAATCTCGACAAGGACGGCTTCGACGTGTTGCTCATTCGTGCTGCAGAAGCACTTGCAATATCCGCTGCGTTGCCCGCCGGGCTGACACAGATCGAGCGCCTGCGTGAAGAGGATGCCACCGTCACTCGGCGCTTCGAGCTGGGTATGGGCAATGGTACTGGCGCAGGTGGAGGACGCGAAGGGCGTGGGGCGGGCGGTGGTGGCAATGGCGGTGGTAATGGGGGAGGTTATGGTGGTGCAATCTTCAGGCTCAACGGCCTGACCATGAACATGTCGCGGATCGATTTCGAGGTGCAGGAAGGCACCACCGAGATATGGGAGCTGTCCAATGTGTCACCCATGATCCACCCCTTTCATGTCCACAAGGTGCACTTCCAGATTCTCGATCGTAACGGTGTGCCGCCGCGTCCTGAGGAGCAGGGTTTCAAGGATACGGTGCGTGTGCATGTTGCGGAAACCGTGCGTATCATCGCCCGCTTCGACGATTTCCCCGATCCTGAAACACCCTACATGTACCACTGCCACATCCTTGAGCATGAGGATCACGGCATGATGGGACAGTTTGTGGTCGTCTGATTTTCCCCGTATTATCAGCCACCTTCAGATCATCTTCAGCCACACAATTTCAGCAATCCTGTTGCTCCGGCGACGGGCAGAGAATAGTCGAGACGAGAGCACCCATGGGCGCACAGTGGAAAGTCAAACATAAAGAACTCGCGGCCAATGCCAAGGGCCGCATATTCACCAAACTCACGAAGGAAATCATGGTCGCTGCGCGTAACGGCGCCGACCCTGACATGAACCCGCGCCTGCGATTGGCGGTGGAAGCGGCCAAAAAGGCTTCCATGACCCGCGAGACTCTGGAGCGCGCCATCAAGAAGGGAGCAGGGCTTCTGGACGATGCAGTGCATTACGAGAAGGCCATCTACGAGGGCTTTGCGCCACATCAGGTGCCGGTCATTGTGGAGTGCCTGACTGACAATACCAATCGCACGTACTCCAGCATGCGTGTGCTGTTCCGCAAGGGGCAACTGGGCAACTCCGGTTCCGTGTCCTGGGACTTCGACTATCTGGGCATGATCGAGGCCAGCCCGAAGACTCCAGATGCTGATCCCGAGGAAGCCGCGATTGAGGCCGGAGCGCAGGATCTGGAGTCCGCTGATGATGGTGCCACGTTGTTCCTGACCGAACCGACGGATCTGGATGCGGTCTGCAAGGCGCTGCCGAATTTCGGGTTCACAGTGGAATCCGCGAAACTGGGCTATCGTTCGAAGAATCCCGTCAGCCTTGGCGCAGCAGAGCGTGAGGAAGTGGAAGCGTTCCTCGATGCCATTGATGCCGATGACGATGTGCAGACTGTGTATGTGGGACTGGCGTCGGACTGATAAAGGCAAACGTGACTTATCCGGCAAACTGCCGACTTGAGAAGTGGGCGCGCCGCCCGCAGATGTCATACTGTGATCACGTTAATTCACGTTGATAAGGAGTAGAAGCGATGAGCAAGATCGACATAGGTATCAAAGAAGCAGACCGCATCAAGATTGCGGAGGGTTTGAAGCATCTTCTGGCAGATTCCTACACGCTCTACCTGCAGACGCACAATTTCCACTGGAACGTGACCGGGCCGCAGTTCCGCGACCTGCACCTTATGTTTGAAGAACAATATACCGAACTGGCACTGGCTGTAGACGAAGTGGCAGAGCGTATCCGCACGTTGGATGTGCCAGCTCCCGGTACCTACAAGGAATTCGTGAAACTCAGCTCGATCAAGGAAGTGGATGGTGTGCCCGAGGGGCGCGAGATGGTCGATATTCTGACCCAGGGCCATGAGAAGGTGGTGAAGGTTTGCCGTACGGTGCTCAAGCTGGCTCAGGATGCAGGCGATGAATCCACGGTATCCCTGGCCTCGGATCGCATGCGGATTCACGAGAAAACTGCCTGGATGTTGCGGGCGCTGAACAAATAGACGCAGCCCGGCCTCATGAGCGATACCCCAGACGAGAAGACAGCAGAGCAGGGCGCCGGTAAACGGCGCGGCCTGCTGCGCTCCAGCGCTCTGACCGGCGGTATGACCATGGTGTCACGTGTGCTTGGGTTGGCGCGGGACGTGGTCCTGGCTCGCATGTTCGGTCCCGGTGATGGCACAGACGCTTTTTTCCTCGCTTTCAAGATTCCCAACTTCCTGCGCCGCCTCTTTGCCGAAGGCGCCTTCAACCAGGCCTTTGTGCCGGTGTTGTCCGAATATCGCAGTCAGCGCGCCCACGCCGAGATCAAGGCACTGGTGGACAGTGTGGCTGGCAGTCTCAGTGCCGTGCTGTTGTTGCTCACCGTCATTGTGGTCGTGACTGCACCAGTTCTCGCCATTCCCATTGCCTACGGCTTTCGCGAAGACCCGGCCAAGTTTGCGCTGTTCGTGGACATGCTGCGCATCACGTTTCCCTATTTGTTGCTGATCTCACTGACGGCCTTTGCCAGCTCCATCCTCAACAGTTTTGACCGCTTTGCGATACCTGCACTCACACCAGCTCTGCTTAACGTTGCGCTGATTGCTTCAGCCGTATTCCTCAGTCCTTATATGGTGCAGCCAGAGATGGCGTTGGCCTGGGGTGTGTTGATAGCCGGTGTCGCACAACTGGTGTTTCAGTTGCCTTATCTTGCGCGACTGCGCCTGCTGCCGCTGCCTCGCTACAACCCGAAGCACGAAGGTGTTGTGCGTGTGATGACGCTGATGATCCCGGCGCTGTTTGGCGTATCGGTCAGTCAGATCAATCTGCTGCTCGACACGTTCATCGCTTCGCTGCTGGTCTCCGGCAGCGTGTCGTGGCTGTATTTTTCAGATCGCCTGGTGGAGTTGCCACTGGGTATCTTCGGCATCGCGATTGCGACCGTGGTGCTGCCCAGTCTGTCACGCAAGCATGCCGAGAAACTGGGCGACGAATTTGCGGCGATGCTCGACTGGGCGTTTCGCATGGTACTGGTGATTGCGGTGCCCGCAAGTCTGGCGTTGATCCTGTTGGCTCAGCCGCTGATCATCACGTTGTTTCAGGGTCAGAATTTCACACCTGACGATGTCGTCAAGGTCACCAGTAGTTTACAGGCGTACACATTGGGACTGCTCGCATTCATGTCGATCAAGGTCTTTGCCCCCGGCTATTATTCCCGGCAGGACACCAGAACGCCGGTGCGCATAGGGATCATTGCGATGGTGGCAAACATGGTGATGAACATCCTGTTGGTGTTCGTACTGGATTTCGCGCACACAGGACTGGCATTGGCCACATCACTGGCGGCTTGTCTGAATGCTGGATTACTGCTGCGTGGGTTGTGTCTACAGAAGATTTTTGTATTCCAGCCGGGGTGGGGTGTCTTTCTGCTGCGTCTGCTTGCAGCCAATGCCATCATGAGCGTCTTTCTGTGGGTGCTGATGGGTGATTGGCAGGACTGGCTGACGTGGGACATCTGGACCCGAATCCTGCAAATCACCGTTCTCAGTGTGGGCGGTCTGCTGCTTTACCTGGTAACGCTCCTCCTCTGTGGAATGCGCTTGCGGCATTTTCAGGGGCTGGAATAGAGGCGGTTGTAAGTCAGACTGTGAATTTCCTCAAGGCTTGCGAAACAACAAGGTAAAGCGGTCAGTGCGGCCCGTGACATCCGCATTGCCGACTTCCAGCTCCAGTGCATCGACTGGACTTGCATGTAATGTGCTGAAATCGACAAACTCAAACCCTGCGTCCTGAATCTCCTTTATCACCAGTACAGGGTCCATGCGACGGCCATTGGCGCGAGTCGTTTCTTCCATGTGACGACGTGTATGATCCTTCACCCCATACAGCCCTCCTGACTTCAGGCTGTCGAATACAGCTGCGTTCAGGTTGGTGCGGCTTTCTGCGTTCATGTTGTGCAGGTTGCGGAAAGTCACCACCATGTCCAGGTCCGTGACACTGAAATTGAATTCTCCGATATTGGCCAGTGCCATGCCTTCGGGCAAAGGCAATATTTCGACGCGATCGAAACCTGGCTGGCTCAGCACGCTGTCAGCAATACCGTCAGTGCCAATGGAAATGTACAGCTTGCCGTTCTCGCGCAGCGTCGGGGCCAGAATCTTGGTGTACCAGCCACCCCCAGGTACCAGTTCCAATACCCGCATGTTTTCACGCAGGCCAAAGAACTCCAGTGTCTCAACCGGTTTCCTTTCTACCGCGTCCCTCGCCTTTTCGGCATCGGTGCGCGATGCTCCCTGCATGGCCTGCTCGATCTTGGTTCTGGTCGGACCGAAATCCTCGGCGGCCCAGAGATTGGAGCAAATAGCCAAGGACATGGCTGCAATCAGAATGGTTTTCATGGTGTTCTCCTGGTATCGGGGTTCGTGCGTGATTATCACGTGAATAATGGTAGAGGGATCAAGTCAGGAAAATATTTCATCAATGGAAAACAGAAACACCGTAATAGAGAAAATGCTGTTTACGCTTGATACCGGGTGTGGCAATGTTGGCCATCATTTTTGTACAGATCAGGAAAAGGCGAAGCAATCCGATGGAAAAGCGAGAAAACGACAATCTGCACATCATTCTGCAGGAAGAACTCCCGAGCCCGCGTGAACTCAAAGAGTCGATGCCGGTGACAGGCGCTGCGCTTGAGACTGTGCTTGTCGGACACAAGGGCGTGAAGGGAGTTCTGGATCGTGACGATCACAGACTCATCGTTGTGGTAGGGCCATGTTCCATTCACAACGTCGAGGAAGCACTTGCCTATGCGCGACTGCTCAAGCCACTGGCCGATGAGCTCAGTGATACCTTGCTGATTCTGATGCGCGTCTACTTCGAGAAGCCGCGCACCACCGTTGGCTGGGAAGGCTTGATCTACGACCCGCATCTGGATGGCACACATCGCATCGAACACGGTCTGCGTACTGGTCGGCAACTGATGCTCGATATCAACAGCCTCGGCTTGCCGATTGCTGTGGAAGCGCTGGACCTGATTTCGCCGCAATATCTTCAGGATCTGGTGTCGTGGACCGCGATTGGTGCCCGCACTACCGAGTCGCCTACTCATCGCAAGCTCGCAAGCGGTATTTCCTCTGCCGTTGGATTCAAGAACGGTGTTGATGGCAGCCTGTCGGTGGCAGTGAATGCAATTCGTTCAGCGTCGTCCGTCAACTCGTTCATCAGTATTACTGATGAGGGTAAGGTGGCAGCTTTCCGTACTTCAGGCAATCCGCATTGTCACGTGATTCTGCGTGGTGGCAAAGAGCCGAATTATACTGCCGAGTTTGTTGCCAGTTGTGAGGACGATCTGCGCAAGGCTTCATTGCCGGAAAACATCATGATCGACTGCAGTCACGGCAATTCGCAGAAGAATCATAATAAACAACTGGATGTTCTGGAAAGCATCACCCAGCAGATCGAGGCAGGCAACAAATCGATCATCGGCGTGATGCTGGAGAGCAATCTGTGCGAAGGCAATCAACCCATTCCCGGTGATCTTGATGAGATCAAATATGGCGTTTCTGTCACGGACGCCTGCATCAACTGGGAGACCACCGAGCAGGCCTTGCGCGGCATGGCTGGGCGGTTGAAGGCGGTGCTGCCGCAAAGATAAACCGCCTTTCTGTGGGAGCGGGCCTCGCCCGCGATGACCGCACTCTGCGAATGATCAGGGGCACCATCATCGCGGGCAGGGCCCGCTCCCACAGGGTAGTGAATTACTTCAGAACCTGCTTCAGGCTCTGTACCAGATACTCGATATTCGCATCGTTGATTCCCGCCACATTGATGCGGCTGGAATCCACCAGATAGATGCTGTAGTCCTTCACCAGAGTCTGTACCTGCGGTACGGAAATGCCGAGGAAGGAGAACATGCCTTTCTCGCCCTGAATGAAACTGAAGTCGCGGTCAACGCCGGCTGCCTTCAGACGATTCACCAGCAGTGTGCGCAGACCATTGATGCGCTCGCGCATATCAGTCAGTTCACTCTCCCAGTCGGTTCGCAGAGATGCGTCACTCAGAATCATCTCGACGATGGTGGCACCGTGATCCGGTGGCATGGAGTAGATGCTGCGTGCAGTGGCGGCGATCAGGCTGGAGGACGCCTTCATGGACTCGGGTGTCTCGCAGATTACGGTCAACGCACCCACGCGCTCGCGGTACACGCCGAAATTCTTCGAGCATGAACTCACCACGATCAGTTCAGGTACGACCTCGCCCAGCAGGCGCACACCGAAACAGTCTTCGTCCACTCCGTCACCCAATCCCTGGTAAGCAAGATCGATGAATGGCGTGAAGCCATTCTTCAATGCAAGGTCACGTATGGCTTTCCATTGCTCCTGATCAAGATCGGCGCCACAGGGGTTGTGGCAACAACCGTGCAGAAGCACCAGATCGCCCACTTTGGCCTGTTCCAATGTTGCCATCATTGCGTCGAACTTGATGCTGTGCGTCGCGTAGTCGTAGTAGGGGTAAGTCTCAATCCGCAGTCCGGCATCGCCCAGCAGCGGAATGTGATTTGCCCACGTTGGATCGCTCACGAAGATGCGGGCACCGGGATTGCTCTTGTTGATGAATTCGGCAGCCAGACGAAGGCCCCCGCAGCCGCCAGGAGTCTGGAACGTGCAGCGACGAGACTGAGTGGCGTCGGCGAGTGTCCTGCCGAGGATCAGCTGCGCGACGAGCTCGTTGTACTGTACTGCTCCGGCAGGGCCAACATAGGTCTTGGTGGTCTGTGTTGCGAGTAGACGTCGTTCGGCTTCCTTCACCGCGCGCATGACAGGCGTGCTGCCCTTCTCATCCTTGTAGACGCCAACACCGAGGTCGATCTTGTGAGTGTTGCTGTCGGCACGGAACGCGGCCATGAGGCCGAGAATGGGGTCGGCGGCGAGGGGGCTCAGTTGTTGGAACATGATTTCTCCTGGAGTTTTCTCAGATCCTGCGCCTTCAGTGTGTTTTGCAGCAGCGACGCGATCGTCATTGGCCCAACGCCACCCGGCACCGGCGTGATGAAGGAACACTTGTCCTTGACGGCCTCGAAATCCACATCACCTGCAAGTCTGAATCCGGATGGACGCGTGACATCTGGCAATCGGGTAACACCCACGTCGATCACCACAGCGCCATCCTTCACCATGTCCGGCGTCACGAAATTGGCCTTGCCGATGGCGACAATCAGAATATCGGCTGAGCGGCAAATCTCTGCCATATTGTGTGTGCGACTGTGTACCATCGTCACGGTGGAGTTGCCAGGATTGGTATTACGTGACATCAGCAACGACATTGGTGTGCCGACAATATTGCTGCGACCAACGACAACGCAATGCTTGCCGACGGTATCGATGTTGTAACGGCGCAACAGCTCCATGATGCCGTTTGGCGTGGCGGAAATGAACGTCGGCAGGCCGAGGACCATCTTGCCCACGTTGGTGGGGCTGAAGCCGTCAACATCCTTCTCTGGATCTATCGCGAGTGTTACCTTGATCTCGTCGATATGTTTGGGCAGCGGTACCTGCACGATGAAGCCGTCGATCTCATCGTTGCAATTAAGTTCGTCGACTTTCGCGAGCAGTTCTGCCTCGCTCACACTGTCATCCATGCGCACAAGCGTGGACTTGAAGCCCACTCGTTCACAGGCCAGCACCTTGTTGTTCACATAGGTTTCACTGGCGCCATCATTGCCGACGAGGATTGCCGCGAGATGTGGAATCTTGCCGCCGCGTGCCCTGATTGCAGACACCTGCTCCGCGATTTCTGCCTTGATCTGTTCCGACGTCAACTTGCCATCGAGTATTTGCATTGGGGGTTCCTGCCTTTCACTAATTTGAATTCATTACCACTTGCCGGTGTTCGGCATGCTCTGCCAGGGCTCCTGGGGTGCCAGTGGCGCGCCTTCCTGCAACAGTTCGATGGAGATGTTGTCGGGCGAGCGGATGAAGGCCATCCGGCCATCGCGAGGGGGGCGGTTGATAGTCACACCCTTTTCCTGCAATCGGGCGCAGGTCGCATGGATATCCTTCACGCAGTATGCAAGGTGGCCGAAATTGCGACCTTCACCGTAGACCTCCGGGTCCCAGTTGTAGGTCAGTTCGATCTGCGCGTCGTCATCACCGGGTGCGGCCAGAAATACCAATGTGAAACGCCCCTGTTCGCTCTCGCGGCGCTGCAGTTCGCGCAGGCCGAGCTTGTTGCAGTAGAAGTCCAGGGATTCGTCGAGATTGCTGACGCGTACCATTGTGTGCAGGTATTTCATCGTGAGACTCCGGTGGTGCTCGAAAAGCCTAATCAGTGAGAGTGCGGCGCAATGTGATCGGGATATACTCGCCAGCCTGACTCCAGTCGCCATCCATTCGCACTGGTTGGCCATCGGTGGCGCGATCGCTGTGAATGACGCCGTAGTATTCGCCATCAATTCGTGGAAAGAGAAAACGAACGTTGCTGCCATTGATCTGGATGGATTCGGCCGTCAAGTTCAACATGCCTTGAGCGGGAATATCCAATACCGCGCTCAGAGCGCCGTCACTTTCACTGATGGTAAGAATGAACTCCCGATCACCGCCGATATTGATGTTGAAGGAGCCTCGCCATATACCTGCCAGCTCAGTCTCCTGCGCCGTAGCAGGCATGACGATGAGCGAGCACAGCATGATCAGTGGCAGGAACAGTGCACGTGGATTCAGCATAATGGTTCTCTGGATAATTACTCTCCGGAAAAACTCCGGATATTGGCTCTGGGCGTTCAAAACAGGTGTGCATTATAAGGGCAAGCGGCCGAGCGGTCACAGCTAAAAATTCCTCACACAGGCATCAAACAGGAAGTACAGGAAAGGAGTGTGTATGAACAGATCAAAAAACATATTGGCCGATTTGCCGCCAACGCAGGACGCCGAGGCCTTCGAGCCACTGGTGCGTGGGGCGGGCGTGCTGATCGAGCGCATCGTGTCCCAGGGACAGTACTCGGCGGACGGCTTCTGGTACGAGCAGCCACATGCGGAATGGGTGATGGTGGTGCAGGGTGAGGCAGTGATTGAATGGGAGGAGGGCAGCATTACGCGCCTTGCGGCGGGAGACTGGGTGAATATTCCTGCTTTCCGCAAACACCGGGTTAAGTGGACTGATCCGGAGCAGGAGACGGTGTGGCTGGCGGTGCACTATCCAGTTGTGGCCGAATGAGTACCCTGCAAAAGAAACGGCCGCTGTTTTGTGGGCAGCGGCCGTGAAGAGTCAAACCAGTCTACGAATTACTTTTTGGTGTAGGTGTAAGTCAGGTCATACACCTGAGTGATCGTGATTCCACTTGTGACCATTGTCCCGTTGAACTTGATATTGAACACGGTTGAAGTGCTGCTGGAGGAGATCAGTGTAACGGTGATGTTGCCCGTAATGCCGGAATCCTTGTACTGATCCTGCACAGACTTTCTGACATCGTCGATATCGCTGCCGCTGGGCATGGGCAGGTTGTCGATGGTGATGCTGATCGGTGTAGTGAACCCCATGGCACCAACTGTACCGGTAATCACCAGAGTAGAGTTGCCAGAAGGAACCGCCGGAACATCCACTTCAATTTTCGCCAGCTCGGACAGGATTGCATCCAGCGGTCCTTGCTTCAAAGGCGAATTGCCGAAAACACCGCCCATTACATAGATATCGCCACTGCCGTCGATGGCCAGGTAGATATTGTTGGGATAAGTGCGGTAGGTGTAGCCATCGAGCGTCAGTGTCGCGGAGGCTCCAGTGCTGGGGAAGTACTCGGAGAATTTTTTCTGTGCCTCCTCAAACAGTTCAGCAATCTTGGCTGGGCTTGGAGCAGTTGGAGTGCTGGCGCCGCAACCAGTTGTCGATGTGCTGGCCTTGCTGCCACTCAGCTGACCGAGGAAAGCCCCGGCGGCCGAGCTTACATTGACCTCATTGAAGTTGCCTGTGCCAATGTTGGACACCGACAGGGTGAGCCCGGAAGTGCTCTCCGTCCAGTGTGCCTCCGCAGTATTGCCGCTCTTGGTGACCGGATTGGTCAACGTGAAACCGGCAATGCACATGACACCGCCGGGGGCCAGAACGACCTGTACCTGAGTGCCGTTGGTGATTGGTGAGCCTGGCTGTGCCGCGCTGTAGGTCAGGTTATATGTTCCCAGAAAGGAAGTGGGAATCGTGGCTGCCTGTGCCAGCGCAGAGGTGCTGATCAGGGCTGTGGAGACCAGTGTGGCGCACGCGATGGCGGTATTTCTCAAGGTCTTGATTGCAGGCATCATGAATATTCTCTCCGGATTAATTCAACTGAACTAAGAAAAAAGGGACGGAAATGACCAGCCATTTCGTGCCCTGAGGGTACGGGAGAGGAGGGGGAGAGTTAAACCCCCCGATCAGGGGGTCTGAGATTTATTTCTTTTAATTCATAAGGTTGTGATCAGTGGGTGGCAAATTGAAGAGTGCCTCTTCATAGAACGCGAACTCGGCCTCCAATGCCGCCATCTGATTGTGCGGTTTGCGGAAACCATGCCCCTCGTCATCGAAGTACACGCAGCGGCTCAACGGATTCTGGCGCTGCAGTTGGGTGAAGATGGCGTCGGCCTGATTCGGCGGCACCACCTTGTCGAGCCTGCCCTGCAGCAACAGCACCGGAGCGTTGATGCGCGTGATGCTGTACAGTGGTGAACGCTCTCGGTAAGTATCCACTGCCTCGGGATACGGACCAATGAGCTGGTCCAGATAGCGGGACTCGAACTTGTGGGTATCGCGGGCCAGCAGTTCCAGATCGCTGATGCCGTAGTAGCTGGTGCCCGCGCGGAACAGATCGCTCTGCACCAGGGCCGCCAGCACTGCATAGCCGCCCGCACTGCCACCGCGTATGGCGATCCTGTCGGCCGCCACCTTGCCTGTGTCAATCAGGTGCCGCACGGCACTGATGATGTCCTGCACATCAACCACGCCCCAGCCGCTGTAAAGATTCCGCCGGAAACGTCTACCGTAACCGGCGCTGCCCCGGTGATTCACATCCAGCCATGCGAAGCCGCGAGAGGTCCAGAACTGGATGCCCGGGTTGAATGCACTCTTCGCGCTGCCCGTGGGGCCGCCATGGATACTCACCAGCAGGGGAGGAAGGGTGCCTGTGGGAGCCTCGTAGTCGGAATTCTGCGGGGCATAAAAGAGTCCGTAAGCCTTGTTGCCATTCGAAGCTGCTTTTTTCGAAGCGGCCTCGTTCGTGGTGCTGTAACTGAAGTGCTGCGCCTTGCTGATGTTGTCCTGCGTCAGCGCCACTGTGCTACGACCATGTAATACCGTCTCTGGAGTTGAATCGGGCTGCCGTAAATCCAGGCTGTAGATCGCGGTGGACGCAGTGGCGGTCGTTGCCAGGAATACCGCGCGACCATCCTGGCAGCAGAGGTTATCCAACTGCCCGAAACCGCTGTGCAGTATCGTCGTCTTTTTCCCGCGCAGATCGAGCAGGGCAAGACTCCACGCGCAGTCCTTGTTGAGTCCCAGCAGCACGGTGTCCGCATCGACGTAATCGTAGCTGTGCTGACCGGATTGCCACTGCGGCCCGCACACCTCTGCCTCTGCTTCCAGCAGGCGCTCGGCTGTCTCCAGCGGCTCTTGCGCCTGCAATGACGCTGCGCTGATCCGGTAGAGATTCCACCAGTCGCTCCAGTCGGCAATGAAAGTCAGATCACCCGTCGGGCTGAACATTGGTTGCAACAGCGAGCCGGGTCGCTTCGGGCATATCTGTCGTTGCGTTGCCAGATGGCCGTTACTGCTCAGTTCTGCGATATGAATCTGTGTGTCATCCCATGGCATGTTGGGGTGTGACCAGGTCTGAAAGGCGAGGCGCGTGCCATCGGGTGACAGACTGGGGGTAGCGACAAAATCACTGTCCTCGAACAACACTTCAAGGTCATGTGGGGCGGCAAGAGCGATGCTGATCAACGTGTTGCGCGGTTCCGCAGCGCCGTCCCGGTGATCTTCGCGCACGCAGATCAGTCGCTGTCGAATTTCGTCCACGATCATGTCGGCATAGCGCAGAGCTTTGCTGCCGGCGTCCGGTGTCATGGCATGCAGGGCGCCTGCCTGCTGGCTGTGCTGGTCAAAGACCCGCTGATACAGCCGCTGATCGCTGAAGTTGCAGAAGAACACGCTGTCATCACTGAACGTGTAGGGCATGCCGCCGTACTCATGCACGGCAGAGCGGACGTTGAAATCCGGCGGCGAGACACGGGTGCTCTGGCCGTGGGGCGAGAGATGCATCAGGGCCAGCGCGTTGCCTTCCTCCGGCATGCTGAGCAGAAAAAACAGACCCTCACGGCAGAGGCGCACACTGCTGATGGTTTCCGCGCCCGCGAACAGTGTTGCGGCTGTGAGCGACGAGGGCCAGTGGCCGTATTCGATCACCTGCTTCATGGAGTCTCCTTCACGGTGGATGTATGTATGCGCCCGCGCACCATTGACAGCAGAATGCCGGGAATGCACAGCGCGGCGGCGAGGCCGAAACTGTTTCTGATGGTCTGTTCCAGCAGCGGATAGCTGGCGGGGTCGATAGCGGTATCGCCCATCGCCATCGTCAGCATCAACGAGACCAGCACCATGCTGGTGAGCTGGCCGAGCAGACGGGTTGTCGCGACTGCGCCTGAGGCACTGCCGAGTTGCTGCGGCAAAACGGACCCCATGATGGCGTTGACGTTCGGTGAAGAGAACAGTGCGAATCCGGCGCCCGTCATCAGCAGGGCGAGCACGATGACGGTCACACTGCTGCCGCTGTCCAGGCGCGCCAGCATCAGCAACCCCAGAGCCGTCACAGCCATACCCACTGAAGCCAGCACTCTCGGCTCGATGCGATCCGACAATCTGCCGGTCAACGGTGACAGCACTGCCATGCACAGTGGTTGCAGCATCATGATCATGCCGGCCTGACTGGCCGACATGCCCTTGAGGTACTGCAGAAAGAGGCTGATGAGAACGACATTGGCATACGTCGCGCTGTACATGATCAGTGAGGCGGCGCAGGACAGCGTGAACACGCGGTTGGTGAAGAACAGTCGGATGTCCCAGATCGGAAACGGGATGCGCAATGCATGGCGGACAAACAGCAACATGCTGATCGTGCCTCCTGCCAGCAGCAAAAGACCATCCACGGCAGGCAACCGGGAGACAGCGAGGCACAGCAGCAGAATGCTGCCGCTATAGGTCATGGCGCCAACGCTGTCGAAGGGCGTCTTGCGGTCTGCCGACCATTCGCCATTCACCTTGAATACGCCGATCAGCAGAACGACGATTGCCAGCGGTACCTGCAACAGAAATGCGGAGCGCCAGCCGAACAGATCAATCATCAGTCCGCCCAGCAGTGGGCCTGTGGCCAACCCGACATAGATCGAGGAGACGACCAGCCCCACGATCTGGCCGCGTCGCTGCGCGGGGAACACCGATGACACGATTGCCAGTTGCGTGGCATAGAGCATCGCGGCGCTGACACCCTGCAGGAAGCGGGCAGTCAGCAACATGGGAGCGTTCATTGCCAGCGCCGCCATGACGGAGGAGGCAATGACCGCAGCGGTGCCCAGTAAAAAGACACGCTTGCGACCGATGCGATCCGCGAGTCCGCCGAAGGGCAGCACGAACATCGCGCTCGCCATCAGATAGGCCATCGGCACCCAGCCCAGCGCCACGGCACTCATGACCAGATCATCGGCAATGGTGGGCAGGGCGACGTTGGCGGCAGAGAGTGTCAGTGGTGTCGTGAAGGCATTGAGCAACACCATCAGCAAGACAGTGTTCTGCAGAGTCTTCTCGCTGACGGCGGTGGTCATCAGAACAGGATCACGGAGCGTATGCTCTTGCCTTCATGCATCAGGTCGAAGGCCTTGTTGATGTCCTGCAACGGCATGGTGTGAGTAATCAATGGATCGATGCGAATCTTGCCGTCCATGTACCAATCGACGATTTTCGGCACATCGGTACGCCCACGTGCGCCGCCAAAGGCACTGCCGCGCCATGAGCGTCCCGTTACCAGTTGGAAGGGACGCGGCGAGATTTCCTGGCCCGCACCGGCCACACCGATGATGAAGGATTCGCCCCAGCCCTTGTGTGTGCACTCCAGCGCCTGGCGCATGGTCTTGACGTTGCCGATGCACTCGAAGCTGTAATCGACGCCGCCTTTGGTCATGTTGATGATTTCGGCAGTCACGTCGTCCACTTCCTTCGGATTGATGAAGTCCGTCATGCCGAACTCGATGGCCAGCGGAATCCTGGCCGGGTTGATGTCCACGCCGATGATGCGGTCCGCGCCCACCATGCGCGCGCCCTGAATCACGTTCAGGCCGATGCCACCGAGGCCGAATACGGCAACGGTGCTGCCCGGCTGCACCTTGGCCTGGAACACGACGGCGCCGATGCCGGTAGTGACGCCGCAGCCGATGTAGCAAATCTTGTCGAAGGGCGCATCACTGCGCACCTTCGCCACGGCGATTTCGGGCAGCACCGTGAAGTTGGAGAATGTCGAGCAGCCCATGTAATGCAGGATAGGTTTGCCGTCGAGGGAGAAGCGGCTGCTGCCATCGGGCATCAGGCCCTTGCCCTGGGTCGGGCGAATGGCCTGACAGAGGTTGGTCTTCGGGTGCAGGCAGAATTCGCATTCGCGGCACTCGGGAGTGTAGAGCGGTATGACGGTATCGCCCACCTTCAGTGATTTCACCCCCGCACCGACTGCCACGACCACACCGGCACCCTCATGGCCGAGGATGGCGGGGAAGGCTCCCTCCGGATCATCGCCCGATAGCGTGAAGGCATCGGTATGACACACGCCGGTGGCCTTGATCTCGATCATGACTTCACCGGCGCGGGGGCCGTCCAGATCCACATCGACGATCTCAAGGGGTTTGCCTGCGGCAAAGGCAACGGCGGCACGAGTTTTCATGGGGGAATCCTGTGGGGTTTTGAGTGGTTATGGCGGGGATTGTAGTTGGGGGGACTCAGCGTGCGCAAATGGTGATACCATTTCGCCGCAATTGATTACCAACGAAGATGAGTACTGAAGTGAATATCAAAACCGTGCCCCTCAGACCCGAACCCAGAAAATACGTCCTCACCGTGTCCTGCCCCGAAGCCAATGGCATTGTGCGGGCAGTCAGCGACTTTCTGTTCCAGCGTGGCGCCACCATCAGTGACGCCGCCCAGCATCGCGACCCGATCATCGACCGCTTCTTCATGCGCGTCGAGTTCGAAGAAGCCGAAGCAGACCTGCCAGGCGCCGACACACTGGATCGCGACTTTCAGGACATCGCCAGCAAGTTCGACATGCAGTGGCACTTCTTCGACCTCGCCATCAAACCCAAGGTATTGATTGCCGTATCCAAACACGGCCATTGCCTCAACGACATTCTGCACCGCTGGAGCAGTGGTGCGCTGCCCGCCGACATCGTCGGTGTTGTCTCCAATCATGAAGACCTGCGTGGTATCACCGAGTGGTACAAGATTCCCTATCACTATCTGCCGGTGAACGAGCACAACAAATCCGCACAGGAAGACGAAGTGCTGAAGATCATCGCCGACAAAAAAGTGGACCTCCTGGCACTTGCTCGCTACATGCAGATTCTCTCGCCAAAGATGTGCGAGGCCATGGCGGGCAGGGCGATCAACATTCATCACTCGTTCCTGCCCGGCTTCAAGGGCGCGAATCCCTATCGTCAGGCCTACATGCGCGGCGTCAAGATCATCGGCGCCACGGCGCACTACGTCACAACCGATCTCGACGAAGGCCCGATCATCGAGCAAGCAGTGGAGAAGATCGATCACAATTTCAGTATCGACGAACTGGTGCAGATCGGTCGTGATGCAGAATGCGCGGCGTTTGCGCGCGCGGTGAAGTGGCACTGCGAACATCGGATCATTGTGAATGGGAACAAGACGGTGGTGTTTTAAGGAAACGGGGATGCACCGCCAGCACAGTTGCCGCTTCGAAGACCAGCAGGATGAGTTGCAACCGCAGAGGGTGGGTTGCCGTCACTCACCACTGCGAAATTGAAATCATTCCCAGCACCCAGTTGCACTGCGCCTGACTCGTTCTCTACTGATATTGCCCCTTGAAATACACCAAAAGATGCTGATGCCTGCGCATCTGCTGACACCGCAAAGTCCGCACCAGTGTCGACAATACGCACAATTCCCAACGGTGTTACCAGTTGGAAATTTGATGGCAGTGTTGTCCCTGAAATGATTCGAACACTGCCTTCGAGAAGATGCAGCTCAACAACTTCGTTCGGCTCCGCTGTAAATTCCTGGATTCTCAGTTCGGAGTTGCAGCGGATGGACGCGATGCCACTATTGTTGAATCGAACGTGCAGCATGCCAGTTGCGCTTGTTGCCAATGAATCGCCTGCGGCAATCTCTGATTCGTACAGAGCAGCGCTGCTGAGTCCGGTTGAGGTGATTATTGTGGACTCACCCTGGGACAGGGCTACTTTCGCAATGGGTGGATTGGTTTGTTGTGCGAAGGAGAGGGTGGGTACGATGAGCATCAGAGTGAGGAGTGTAGTTCGCATGGGGTGTCCTTTGTATTTGGTTTGGTGCCATTTTCCGGGCTTCTAATACTCGAATCGAAACGGCATGTTCCAGACAATCAATACTCAAAGGTTTGCTGGTCTGTGGCCGAGCACGGGCGTCAATCTGCAAGCGATTGCTATGCAGCGACGTGTACATAATCTACACGGCTGCTAGGTTCAGGAATTTTGATGCCATCCTCTCGCATACCCTCGATATGAAACTCAATAGCTTCCCGAATCTGTTGTTCTACCTCTTCAATGCTTTCACCAGTGGCGATGCAGCCAGGAAGATCCGGCACGTAAGCAGAAAAATTCCCTTCTGCCTTTTCGATCACGATTGCATATTTCATAAAAATCTCTCAATTTTTCAATCCAGATTGTTTCAATACACTATTCAATGTCCCTGGAGCAATATCGTCCGCGGGTTTGCCAGGCACTGTTACGCGACCTGGTTTGGTTGGGTGTTTGAATTGACGATGGATTCCCTTTGTTGTGACAAGAACCCAGCCATCATTCTCCAAAAGTTTAATGACTTCCCTGATCTTCATTCTATCCCTTTCCTGAAAGTTTCTCCGATCTCAATTTAGCTGCAAAACGCCCATGAAAACCGTCGCGGCTTGCCGCGTCCGGCGCCGAAGGCGCATAGTTGTTCTGTTTGTTAGGCAGCATTTACCAGTTCCTTGGAAAACTCAGCCCTGATTTTGCCAGCCAGCAACTCCTTTACTTGATCCAGTGTTTCCTCGTAATTTGTTGACTTCCTTGCATCAAGTTGGATGTATTCAAATGGCAATGATTCTTTCATTTTCGTTGCGTAAAATTCACCAAGAGATTTGCGCCAGCCATATGAGTTGTACCCAGGGGTATAGACATGTATGAGAATAACTTTTTCATACGTGTGATGTTCAGAAAGCAACCAGTACTTTCCGACATTGGTATCGGGATGCGCCTGCTTCACCTCAACTTCTAGAGCGATCAATACGCGACCGTTCGTCAATGCTCCATCAGCGCGAAAGCCATCAGACGGATACCCAGGGATAGATTGGTATCCAGCCGAAAACTTAAGATCTCTTCGAGAGAACTCACCCATCCATTGAGCAAGCTCTTTCTCAAATTTTTTCCAGTCCAAGCTGTACTCCAATTTTGCTACCTAAATGTTTCAATAACCGGCGCAGATTTTCTGCGTCCGGCGCCGAAGGCACTGATGTAGATTGATTTGTTAGGTGCCATCACGCTTCTGAATAGCCTCTCTTGCCCCGTCAGGCACGAGTGATTCATACATTGCTTCAACGTGTTTTGGCTGGCTAATCATTACCTCAGCAATGAGGTTAACTAGAGAAAAAAGTTTATTTGCCGTTTCTACATTGTCCTTCATGTCTATGACGCCGGGGTGAACAGCGTTGTTTCCAACGACACGTACGACATCAAGCGCTTGCTGAATCTTTGGAGGCATGCCTTCTTTTACTAATGCAGCTATATCGTCATTAATATTTTTACCTTTCTTTCCAAGTTCAATACATATCTTTTGGACAACTAAACGTAAGAGCGCAGCCGCACCTCTTGGAGAGTCGTGTAGTATTCTTCTTGCTTCGTCGAAATCTGCCTTGATGTCATCACTTAGATCAGGGTTAGGAGTAATCCCCGGAAGCTTAATTGGAAAAACCAGATTTTGGTCTACCCAGATTGAATACTTCTCACAATTGTCACACCGTGTGAGGCCCATATTATGATCAGCGTTGACACCAATACCTTCAAAATTCATGTTTGGGAAAGCCCAACGCTGCTTGGAGTATGCGGAGCAGTTCGGACAATGAAATGTTTTAACATTGAATTCTGGAGATCTGTATGGAAGTGATTTATTACTCATATGTTTCCTTGCACCTAACAGTTAATTTGTAAGGCCAACGGTTTCCAAATTTTTTCAACAGGCGGCCATATAATTCTAACCACCAAATTCAAATCGCACGCAAATTCACGCCACCCCTGCCAAGACTTGCTAACTTTTGGCGAAGACAATAATCGATTAGTCATCTGCCCTCACTCCCGTCAATCTCCCACCACTATACGCCTCAACCCCAATTCCTCCAACCCGAAACCGCCACCCCACACGATGTCTCCAACCACCCTAAAACCCTTCATCTGACGGGTTGCATTTCCCATCTTCCGGGAGCACCATCGGGGCGTGCTTCACAACAATAACGTTCGGTTTGACGGAGACAGACCATGATCGCAATCCGTGGGATTAGCTCGTTGGTCTGGCCGCACTGATAACCCTTCTCCTGTTGTATGCAATGCAGTCGTTGATTGCAAAGGGAGGACTCGTCGAGCAGGAACTCTCGATCGTGACGGTGGTGGATGCCACCATGCCCGAGATTGAAATGGAGGTGATCGAACAGGTCACGAAGCCTGAACCGATAGTGCCACTTGAGATTGTCCCGCCTGTTGCTGCGCTTTATCACTTCCGCCTTTGATAGACCATACTATTCCTGGTGTTCAACAACATCAGGTACAGCCTACTTGAGCAACTCCGCAAGCTCTTCCAACGGCATGGGTTTGGCAAAGTAGTAGCCCTGTGCCTCGACACACCCCATGTCTGTCATGATCTGTTCCTGTTCGGCGGTTTCTATCCCTTCCGCGATCGTCACCAACCCCAGTTGTCTGCCAAGATGCACAATGGTTTCGGCGATGACGGCTCCGCCGGGTTTGCCAATATCCCGGATAAAACTGCGGTCTACTTTCATCTTGTCGAGCGGCAGGCGACGCAGGTAATTCAGTGACGAGTAACCGGTGCCGAAGTCGTCAATGGATATGCGGATACCGAGAGCCTTCAGTTTGGTGAGGCACTGAATGAGGGCTTCCGGGTCATCCATCATGACAGACTCAGTAATTTCCAGTTCCAGTTCACCGTTGGCAATATTGTGACGTTTCAGCGCACTGGCGACATGGGGGACGAAAAGAGGACTGCGGAATTGCGGCATGGAGACGTTGACTGCGATCCGTAGATCCTTGAACCCTGCGGCCTTGAACATGGCGATCTGCGCGCAGACGTTCTCGAGCACCCAGGCCCCGATGGAAATGATGAGCCCTGAATATTCCGCGATGGGAATGAAGACGCCGGGAGGGATGAAACTTCCGTCTGCCTGTGGCCATCGCAACAGTGCCTCAAGGCACACAATGCGGCGTGTTTTCAGGTCGTACTGCGGCTGATACCAGATACGCAGTTTCTGCAGCGCAAAATCTATCCGCAATTGTCGGATCATCTGCAGTCTTTGCTCTTTCGCTTCTTCCATCTCCGGAGAGTAGTATTCGAAGTGTCGGGTGTTCTCCTTCTTGGCGCTGTTCAATGCAATGTAGACGCGCTTGAGCATGGTCAATCCGTGATCGCCAAGTTCATGCAGACGACCTATGCCGAGAGTGGCATTGATCGACAACACCTGATCGCGAGTGCTGAAAGGTGATTCGAAAATGGCCAGGATGGATTGTGGTGAGAGATTGAACTCTTCTCCGACAATGCCGAATACGTCCGCGTCCACACGGGCCACTACACAGTTGTCGCCAAAGGCCATCTTCAGGCGGCTTGCCACGGCGATGAGCAGTTCGTTGCCTGTCTCCTGGCCGAGTCCGTCGTTGATGTCGGAAAAGTGATCGATGTCGACGAGTACGGCGACTTGTCTTGCCTCTTCGCTGTCGACTCTGCCCTGCAACAGGCGAGTGAATTCGATGCGATTGGCCAGACGTGTGAGCGGATCTGTGTATGCAGTAACACGCAGTTCCTGGAACAGTTTGACGTTCTCGTAACCGATGGTGATGTTCGACAGAAATACCTGCAGCAGTGCTTTGTCGGTCTCTGAAATCGGGCAACGAGTTTGCAAATAGACGGCGGCTGTATGTTGTTCGTTACCCAGATACAGCACGGTTTCGGCATCGGTATAAAGGTGCTGCTTTTGCTGCAGACAAGTATTGATCAGGCTGCTTATGTGGGTATCGTCAATGCGACTCAGTTGATGGCGAATCAATGGGGCATAACTGCCTGCCGCGCCCATGATGTAGATGTCGTCCTGCTCAGCGTCTTCATCCAGTCGCGCCTGAGCGCATAGCAAACCCTCTGCCCGCAGGCCGAGCAAGGACGAGATCTGTGTAATCACCCCGTCCGAAAACTCCTCCAGTGAATGTTGCTCCATCAGGCTTGCGCCTGCGTTGATTATCTTCTGCAAGCCCTTGCGATTCTGATTGATGGTACGGATCTGCTGATACGACCTGATGGACGAAATCATCACTGTTGTGAGTGTGCTGTGGGTGAGTTCCGACTTGGTTTTGTAGTCGTTGATGTCGTAGTCCTGCACCACATTTTCTTCCGGCGCATATCCTGGTTGGCCGGTGCGCAGGATGATGCGCACTTCGTCCCGTGCCATGGTGTTTCTGATATAGCGTACTGCGCTGAGGCCGGCGTCTTCGGTTTCCATCACGACATCGATGAGGATGACAGCGATATTGTCTCTGTCTTCGAGAAATTGAAGACATTCGGCGGCCGACGACGTGTGATGCAACTCCAGAGGCCTGCCCAGCACCGTCAGTCTGGACAGTGCCAGGCGTGTGACCTCATGCACTTCCTTGTCGTCATCCACAATCAGGATATGCCAGGAGTCCTCTGGGCGCAGAGGTGCCTTTTTCTGGACAGGCGATTCGGGCTTGAACACGATGTCGTCGTTATTATTGTGTGCCATAGGGAGTGTTCCGTCGGTCCTGTGTTTTTTGTTGTCGCCTTTCAGGCGCCTCAAGAGGCAGAGTGATCAGGAAGCGCACACCTTTGCTGTTTTTCTCATCGAGCTTGATCTCACCGCCGAGCATGTCGGTGACGATGTTATAGGCGATATGCAGGCCCAGGCCGCTGCTGCCCTGGCCGAGTTGCGTGGTGAAGAACGGGTCAAAGATGCGGCTTTTGATTTTCTCGTCTATGCCGCAACCGTTGTCACTGTACTCAAGGCTCAGGTGCAGATCGTCAGGCATTCGGACCGTGATCTGCATCAGTCCACTGGTGTGGGACTCGAAGGCATGAGTCAAGGAATTCATGACCAGGTTGGTAATGACTTGACCGAGGGGGCCGGGGTAACTGTTCATCAGAACATGTTCGGGTACGACGACCTCAAGTCTGTGTGAAGTATGCCTGAGCTGTGGGCTCAATGTTGTAACAAGTTCGTTGATCATCACCGAGATGCTGAAGCTGCGTCTGCGCTCACTGGTTTGATCAACTGCGACCTGCTTGAAGTTCTTCACCAGCTCGGTGGCGCGGCGGATATTCTCTTCTATGATGCGGCTGCTGTCGGTGGCGAACTCAAGAAAACTGCTCAGATCGGAGTGTTTGAGATTGTTGTCCGTCAGCAACCCGCGCACCTCTGCTGTGCGGTTCCGCAACACCGTTGCCGCCATGAGACTGTTGCCCACCGGCGTATTCAGTTCGTGGGAGATACCTGCCACCATCCCGCCGAGGGCCGCCATTCGGCCCTGTTGTACCATTTTGCTGTGAGCATCTTCCAGCTCTGCGGATTTTTCTTTCACCTGCTGTTCGACACGGCGCTGTTGCTGCAGGATATTGTGGATGATGAAGGTCAACAGAGCGGTGATCGCCAGTCCGAAAGCGATAGACACATATGTCAGCCGATAGTCCACCGGATTGCCGTTGTCGGCGTCGAAGTGCCAGATGAGTTCCCAGCGGTAGAGCCCCATGTCGATTTCCGTTTGATGCGACATCTCCTGCGCGGAGTTCAGGGCTGGCAGGCTGGAATAATTCACATTGGGAAATTCGGGGTGGTAGATTTCCACGGTGGTGCCGTTGGCGATGATTCCCCTGGTCACGTCCTCCAGAAGGTGACTGAAATCAATCAGGCAGACAAGCACCCCCTCCATCTCAGCATTGGGGACGGCAATGGCCAGCGGCAGGTAGCTGATGTCATCGACCTTGAAGAGAGCGCCAGTCACGATGGCGGGCTTCTGCTCGAAAGCCTGTTCGATCGTTGTGACCAGATGTTCATTGATCAGATAGGACTGGCCCGTTGGCAACAGCGGCAAGTCGCCAGCGGCCTGCTGCACCAGGAAACCATCTTCATTTCTGCGTGTCACGAATCCGAGTGAAAGCATGGGGTTGCGAGCAGTAGAGTCAACCAGTTGAGCCCTGGAGGCGATCAACTCATCCTGCGTAACCTCGGTGGATCCGAAGTAGAGTATGGATATGGCAACAAGGGGTTCGCGTTCGCGTTGGACGCGGTAATTCAATTCGGTACTGAGTCGTTCGGCCTCGGTAATGGCTTCGACCTGCCACACACGCAAGGCGGAATCTGCCATCAGCCAGCCAACCAGAGCTGTGCTGAGCAGTCCTGCAATCACCACGCTGGTGCGTATGATGACGCGTGTGATCTTGTTCTTGATGGTCTGGATCACGGGGGGAACCCTGGAAAGCGGTAGATTTTGAGTAACCGTCAATTCGCCGGGTCATCATAGCCTGTCCATTCACGATGGGTAAAGCAGTTGGTGGGGCACTTTTTGTGCGAGTGATTGAAGCCTGCTTCTCACATGAAAGGGATCTACAAGAACAACCGCGCAAGATGAGTGCCTGTGTGCGACTTTTTCTTGCGGGTCAGTGCCAGCGGTTCGCACTGGGCGATCACTTTGCCACCATCCTTGCCGCCTTCGGGTCCCATGTCGATCACCCAATCGGCTTCCGCGATCACATCGAGGTTGTGTTCGATCACAATCACACTGTTGCCGGTATCAACGAGGCGGTGCAGTACTCGCAACAATTTCTCCACATCTGCCATATGGAGACCCACCGTTGGCTCATCCAGAATGTAGAGGCTGTGCGTGACGGTGTTGCGACGCAGCTGCACTGAGGGTTTCGCCTTCGCCAACTCTGCCACCAGCTTGATGCGCTGTGCCTCGCCGCCACTCAGCGTCGGACTCTGCTGACCCAGAGTCAGGTAGCCCAGACCGACATCCTGCAACAGGCTGAGCGGGTGATGCACCAGCGGCACGGGCGCAAAGAATTCCACCGCCTCGTCCACGTTCATGGCAAGTACATGGCCGATGTGCTTGTCCTTGTAGCGTACTGCCAGCGTGTCGTCGTTGAAGCGCCAGCCGTGACACTCCTCGCAGTTCACCCGCACGTCGGGAAGGAAGTTCATCTCGATGCGGCGCATGCCGTTGCCGGCGCAGGTTTCGCAGCGGCCGCCCGAGACGTTGAAGGAGAAGCGACCTGGCCCGTAGCCGCGCAGACGTGCATCGACCGTGTCTGCAAAGAGCTTGCGGATGGTGTCCCAGATGCCGATGTAGCTGGCGGGGCAGGAGCGGGGTGTCTTGCCGATAGGTGTCTGGTCCACCTGCAGCAGACGGTCCACACTCTCCCAGCCTGTGAGCTTGTCACAGCCAGTCCAGGCCGGAATTTTCCTGCGGTTGTTGCGCGCGCGCAGCGCCTGGCGAAGGTTGTCGAAGAGCACGCCGCGAATCAGCGTGCTCTTGCCGCTGCCGCTCACGCCACTGACGGCAACCAGTCGGCGCAGGGGAATGTCGAGGGAGACATCGCGCAGGTTGTTCAACGTGGCTTCCTCGATTCGCAATATTGTGTCTGGCCATATTGTGCGTGCGATGACATCGCGCAGATTTGGCAATGGATGGCGCAACGGGTTGGCGAGAAAACGGCCGGTGAGCGAGACCTTGTTCTTCTTCAGTTGCGCAAGTGTGCCTTGAGCGACAATCTCACCACCACGGCTGCCCGCGCCAGGCCCCACATCGATCAGATGGTCGGCCTCGGCCATGGTGGCATCGTCGTGTTCGACGACAATCACGGTGTTGCCGTGCTGCTGCAGTTCACGCAGGGTCTGGATCAGCAGCGCATTGTCCCGCGCGTGCAGACCAATGGTGGGTTCGTCGAGGATGTAACACACGCCCTGCAGGTTGGAGCCGAGCTGGGAGGCGAGGCGTATGCGCTGCGCTTCGCCGCCGCTGAGAGTTGGCGCTGCGCGATCAAGGCTCAGATACCCCAGTCCAACCTTGTTGAGAAAACTCAGGCGTGAGCGCAGTTCTGGCAGCACATCGCGGGCAATGGCCTGTTCCTTCCTGTCGAAGCGGAATTTACCGATCCTCTGCTCTGCGTCGATGACCGACAACTCGGTGAACTCTGCAATCGAGCGTCCTTCCAGTTGCACGGCGAGTGCCACAGGATTGAGACGCTGACCATCGCACGCAGGGCAGCACACTCGGTCCGGGGGCAAGTCGTCTTCGTTGTCGGTTTCTGACGTCTCCAGCCAGACTTCTTCTTCGCCCGTTTGTTCCTCCGTAAAACTGCCGATGATTTCGCCGGTGCCGAAACAGGTGCCACACCACCCATGTTTGGAGTTATAGGAGAACAGGCGTGGATCAAGTTCATCAAAGCTGTCGCCGCAGGAGGGACAGGCGCGCTGCGTGGAGAACAGCATGTCGGCCTTGCGTTCGCCCGCTGCCGCCTTCACAGGGGCGACGATGAGCAGGCCGTTGCCAAGTTCGAGTGTCTGGTCGATCAGCGCAGTCAGCATCGCCTCGTTGCGCGCGTTGACCATGCAACTGCCGGTGAGAATCTCGACATCGTGTTCCTTGTAGCGATCCAGCACTGGCCAGGGATCACTCGGCAGATAATGGCCGTCGGCGCGCAGTTGTGTGTAGCCACGGCTCGCCGCCCACGCCGCCAGTTCCTTGTAGATGCCCTTGCGGCCCACCACCATCGGCGCCAGCAGATTCACTTCCTTGCCTTTCCAGCTTGAAAGAATTCTGGAAAGGATCATGTCCCTGGTCTGCGGGGCGATGGGTACATCACAGCGCGGGCAGTGTTGCACGCCGAGCTTGACGAAAAGCAGACGCAGAAAGTGATAGATCTCGGTCAGTGTGGCGACGGTGCTCTTGCGGCCCCCGCGACTGGTGCGCTGTTCGATGGCTACCGTCGGTGGAATGCCGTGAATCGCATCCACGTCGGGACGGGTGGCAGGTTGCACAAATTGCCGCGCATAGGCATTGAGGGATTCGAGGTAGCGACGCTGACCTTCGCCGAAAACGATGTCGAACGCGAGCGTGCTCTTGCCGCTGCCGCTCACGCCGGTAATGACCGTGAACTTGTTCCAGGGAATGCTGACGTCGATGTTCTTGAGATTGTGTTCGCGGGCGTGGTGTATCTGAATCGCTCTGACTGGAGCGGGCAACTTTGCTGCTTTATCGATAGTCGGCAGCGCAGCGAGCGAACGACGGCGCGTATCCATCATGCTCTGCTCGTATTCGCGCAGCGCCTGCGCGGTCAGCCCCTTGCCATGCTGCAGGAATTCGGAAGGCGTGCCTTCGGCTACCAGTGTGCCGCCCTTGTCTCCTCCTTCCGGTCCGATGTCGATCAACCAGTCGGCGACGCGGATCACGTCGAGATTGTGTTCGATGATGAGAAGCGAATGCCCCGCATTGATAAGCTTGCGGAATGCGCTCATCAGCACGCTGATGTCATGAAAGTGCAATCCCGTTGTCGGTTCGTCGAAGAGAAACAGCAGGCCCTTCGCAGGCTTTCCTGTACTGCGTTTGCGCTTGCCTGCGGCCTTCGATTGCTCCTGCGCGATGGTCGCGAGATGACCCGCGAGTTTAAGACGCTGCGCCTCGCCGCCACTGAGTGTGGGTACGGCCTGACCCAACTGCACATACTGCAGACCGACATCGAGCAGTGGCTGCAGGCATTCGATCACGCCCGCATCGTCGGCGAAGAAGGCGAGTGCTTCGCTGACCGTCATCTCCAACACATCGGCAATGGTCTTGCGCCCCGGCGTGGCACCGGAGATGCGTACTTCGAGTATCTCGCGGCGATAGCGTTTGCCGTTGCACTCCGGGCAACGCAAATACACGTCGCTGAGGAACTGCATCTCGACATGCTCGAAGCCGTTACCGGAGCAGGTGGGGCAGCGTCCGTTGCCCGCATTGAAGCTGAACGTGCCGACGGTGTAGGCGCGTTCCTTCGCCAGCGGTTCGCTGATGAAGCGCTGGCGGATCACATCGAACGCACCGACATAGGTGGCTGGAATGGAGCGTGTGGTCTTGCCGATGGGACTCTGGTCCACCATCACCACGTTCTGCACGTGTTCGAGACCGGTTACCGCTGTGTGTGCGCCGGGAGCCTCGGTGGCCTGTCCGAAATATTTGCATGCGGCGCGATAGAGCACGTCGTGAATGAGGGTGGATTTACCTGAACCACTGACGCCAGTGAGACACACGAGCTGGCCGAGAGGGATGCGGATGTCCATGTCACGAAGGTTATGCTCACTTGCTCCCTGGATGGAGACTGCGGGAGCGCTCTGGAAATCGCGAGCAGGGCTCGTTCCCGAAGTGGCTCTTGCAGAAGCGGGCTTCGCGAGTGAATACGTTGCGGCAGTATCCGCCACTCCCGCAGTTCGATTCTGATCTTCGCGTTCTGACTTCTGCTGCAACACCAGATCCAGCACCGAACGCTTGCCATTCAGATACTGCGCCGTGAGGCTGTCCTTGTGCTTCAGCAACTGTGCAGGCGTGCCCATGAAGCGGATCTCACCACCGTCCTTGCCCGGCCCCGGCCCGATGTCGATGATGAGATCGGCGGCGAGCATCACCTGTGGATCGTGCTCCACCACAATCAGCGTGTTGCCCGCATCGCGCAGGCGATGCAGGATGCGGATCATGCGCGTCATGTCCCGCGAATGCAGACCAATGCTGGGCTCGTCGAGCACGAACAGCGTGTTGACCAGTGATGTGCCGAGCGCGGTGGTGAGATTGATGCGCTGCACTTCGCCGCCGCTGAGCGTGCGCGATTGCCTGTCCAGGGTGAGATAGCCGAGCCCGACATCGAGCAGATAGCCGAGTCGTGAACGCACCTCCGTCATCAACAGTTGCGTTGCCTCATCCAACGCACTCCCCGCACTCCCTGTGGGAGCGAGCCTCGCTCGCGAATGAATATTCCCACCATCCCCGCTGTCGATCCTGCCCCCCGCCAACGCCGCAAAAAAATCCGCACAATGCTCCAGCGACAGCGTCATCACTTCGTTGATGTTGAGATGCCGATCTGCCCCATGCAATCGCCACCACAGACTCTCCGCCTTCAAGCGGGTGCCATGACATACATGACACTCCGTATAGGCGCGGTACTTCGACAGCAGCACCCGGATGTGCATCTTGTAGGCCTTGGTTTCGAGCCAGTTGAAGAACCGCCGCACGCCATACCACAGACCATCTTCCGAGGAGCCTTCGCCTTCCAGCACCCATTGCTGATGTTCGGTACTGAGCTGAGACCATGGCGTGTCTGTGGGGATTTTGCGCTTGCGCGCAAAGCGCATCATGTCGTCCTGGCATTCCTTGAAGCTGGGCGTCTGCCAGGGTCTCACCGCACCCTGGGCGAGCGACTTGTTCTCGTCGGGAATCACCAATCCGAAGTCCACGCCGATGATGCGTCCGAAGCCACGGCACTCATCACACGCGCCAATGGGGGAGTTGAACGAGAACAGGCTGGGTTGGGGTTCGGCGAATTCGATGTCGCAATCGGCGCAGTGATGATGACTGGAAAAGCGCAGCGGGGGCAGGGCAGTGTCCTTGTCACTCGCTGATTCACCTTCGGAGATTGGATACACGACCACGCGACCATTGCCGTGATGCATCGCCACCTCCAATGCCTCACCGAGACGTTCGCGATTGGCCTCGTTCAGCCGCAGGCGATCCTGCACCGCTTCCACCACATCGCCCTTGTCGGTTCTGTGGCGCGACTGGATGCGGGTATAGCCCTGCTGACCGAGGAGTTGCACGATCTCTTCCTCACTGAAATTGTGTGGCACACGGATAGGCAGGCAGATGTTGATGCGCTGCTCCTGCTGCAGGCGCTCATGCAGGTCGGCGACGATGCTCTGCGGCGTGTCCTTGCGCACAATGCGCGCACACTGCGGGCAATGCAGCAGGGCAAGCCGCGCGAACGCCAGCTTCAGGTAATCGTTCAGCTCGGTCATCGTGCCCACGGTGGAGCGCGAGGTGCGCACCGGATTGCTCTGATCGATGGCGATGGCCGGAGGGATGCCGAGGATGCTGTCCACCGCAGGCTTGTCCATGCGATCCAGGAACTGCCGCGCGTAGGCAGAGAAGGTTTCCACATAGCGGCGTTGACCTTCGGCATAGATGGTGTCGAACGCCAGCGTGGATTTGCCTGAACCGCTCACGCCGGTGATCACGATCAGCTTGCCGGTCGGCAGTGTCAGGCTGAGGTTCTTGAGATTGTTCTGGCGGGCGCCCTTGATGACGATGCCGTCCTGGATGTTCTGCATACGAATCTGCTCTCGTGGCACAGGGAAATTGAAAGGCTGTAATAATGTACAGTATCCGGCTCTGAAATAACAAACACAACCTGCACACGTGATCTGGATGGGTATATTCGCCAATAAATAAGAAAATCCGCGAATATCACTGCGGGGCTTTTCTTGTTTTCTCTAACTAATATTCTTTAAAACAATAAGATAAACAGATTTCATTGTGTTGGCGCGCTTGTTGCTAAACCCTTCTCAAACAGAACTCCCATGAGGGTTCACAGAGGGGATTTAGCTGACCACTGAGCCTACTAAACGTTTGAAAAGCGTTTCAACAACGAACAGTTTTGGAGATACAACACAATGGAAACACCGCATAGCAAACCATGTCTCGTCTCGCGCAAGCGCGTCACCCTGGTGACTTCCTTTATCTTTCTGCTGCTGCCAGTGGTGGTCCTGGCAGATGTCTGCAGCTATGAGAAGACAGTCGCGTTTTCCGTTCCAATGGAAAACATCAAGCAATTGGAGATTGAGGCACGTGCTGGGTGGTGATCCGCGACGGCTCCGGAGAACTCAGTGTGGAAGACGTGGATGGCAACGTGGATGTGCGTGATGGGTCTGGCATGATCGACATCAGTCACGTGATGGGCAACGTCGATGTGGAAGATGGTTCGGGTGCCCTGCGCATTGCCCAGGTGGGTCGCAGTGTTGGCATTCATGATGGTTCCGGCAGCATTGACGTGCGCGACGTGCAGAGAGAAGTGGTGATCCATGAGAATGGCTCCGGCAGTATCGACCTGCGCCGGGTCAACATCAGCGAAGGCAACGAATTTCGCACAGCTGCCAGGAATGATTGAGCTCACTTCTGTGGGGGCTTGCAACCTTACGATTTGTAGCCGGAACTGTTAAGATCGCCGCCACTTTTCCTCCTGTCGCGGTTGCCTGATGGAAATCCTGCTTGCCTGTCTTGTGATCGTGCTCGGCGCGTTTGTGCAGACTGCCATCGGCTTCGGCCTGGCAGTCATTGCCGCACCGATTCTGTACTTCATTGATCCCTATTACGTGCCTGCGCCGATTACCGTGTGTGCGCTGGTGCTGTCGGTGTTCAATGTATACAGCTATCGAGGCCAGGTCTCGTTTCGGGGGCTGGGCAATGCGGTGATCGGGCGCGTGCCCGGGTCAATTCTGGGCGCGGCTCTGCTGTTATGGATCGACAAGGACTGGCTGGCATTGTGGATAGGGTTGTCGGTGCTCGCGGCGGTGGCGGTAAGCATGACGTCGCTGCGCTGGCAACCGACTCCGGGTCGCATGATGTTCGCAGGATTCATGTCCGGCTTCATGGGCACCAGTTCATCGATAGGCGGGCCGCCGATGGCACTGCTGTGGCAGCATCAGGAAGTAAATCTGATTCGCGCCAATCTCTCGGCATTCTTCGTGATCAGTTGCTTGATGTCATTGGTGGTGCTGGCGCCGGTTGGGCAGTTTGGCAGTCGTCAGATTCTGCTCTCGCTGCCTCTGTTGCCAGCCACTTTCATCGGTTTTCTGATAGCGCGCTACAGCATGACGAAGGTGCCGCATAAACAGCTACGCATTGCCTCGTTGACGCTGTGCAGTGTTTGTGGTCTGGCGGCGGTGCTCTCCTTCTGGCTCTGACTCTCACATTCAAGACAGCGGCGGGAATTCCGGCAGGTTTTCCACTCCCGAGCGCATACTGACGGCCAGTGCCAGCGTGCGCGGCAATATCCTCTCGAAGTAGAAACGCGCCGTGGCAATCTTGCCGTGATAGAACTCTGCTTCCTGATCGGAAGGATCTTTCTGCAATGCCGCATTTGCGACGTTGTCAGCCTGTGCCCAGATCCACGCGAGCACCGTATAGCCCGAGTACATCAGATAGTCGTACGCCGCAGCGTTCACTTCATCGGGATTCTGCATGGCTTTTTGACCAAGCTCTGCCGTAAGCGCAGTCCACTCCTGCAGATGCTTTTGCACGTCTGCAGTCCACGTGCCGGAGGGGTTCTGCTGGCAGAATCCGCTCACAAGCATGACAAACGGCGCCAGCGCCTGACCGCCGCTCGCAAGAATCTTGCGGCCCAGCAGATCAAGTCCCTGAATTCCTGAAGTACCTTCGTAGATGGAAGTGATGCGCGCATCCCGGAAGTGTTGTTCCTGACCCCACTCGCGCACATAGCCATGACCGCCGAAGATCTGGATGCCATAACTGGTCGCCTCCATCGCTACTTCCGAGAGGAAACCCTTGGCCACGGGTGTGAGCAGAGAGAGCAGGGCATCAGCGTTTTCACGCACGTCCGCGTTATCGCTGTAGCGTTCGAGATCAGCCTGCTTGGCGAGGAAGTAACTCAGCGCCCGTCCCCCCTCCGCAAAGGCTTTCTGCGTGAACAGCATGCGGCGAATGTCGGGATGCACAATGATCGGGTCGGCCTGGGCCTCGGGATTCCTGCGTACAGTGCCACGGAATTGCACGCGGTCGCGGGCATAGCGCAGCGCGTTCTGATGTGACACTTCGATCTGCGCCAGTGCCTGCTGGGCCACGCCCATGCGCGACTCATTGATGAACGTGAACATGCAGCTCATGCCTTTGTTGGGCGGGCTGATCAGATAGCCAACGGCATCGTCGAAGTTGATGACGCAGGTGGCATTGCCGTGGATGCCCATTTTGTGTTCTATAGAGCCACATCGCACAGTATTGCGGGAGCCGACTTTGCCGCTCTCGGTGACCATGAATTTGGGTACAAGAAACAGCGAGATGCCCTTGATGCCGGGTGGTGCATCCGGCAATCTCGCCAGCACGATATGAACGATGTTGTCGGTGAGATCATGCTCGCCGGAAGAGATGAAAATCTTGCTGCCGGTTATGCGATAACTGCCATCTGCCGAGGGTGTGGCCCGTGTGCGCAAGAGCCCAAGATCGGAACCGCAATGCGCTTCGGTCAGGCACATGGTGGCAGACCACTGACCAGCAATCAGGCTGGGCAGGTAGAGCTGTTTCAATGAGTCATCGGCGTGTGCCGCAATCGTCTGGATACCGCCCATGCTCAAGCCGGGATACATGGTCCATGCGTGATTGGCTGTGCACATGATCTCCATGCATAGACCGGAGAGTGACGCGGGCAGACCCTGACCGCCGAGCTCGACAGGCATTGATAATGTTGTCCAGCCATTGGCGATGTATTCAGCATACGCTGCCTTGAATCCTGGCGGAGTTGTCACTTCTCCGTCGTGCCATTGGCAACCGATTTCGTCTCCCACCTTGTCCAGCGGCGCTAGAACTTCTTCGGCAAACTGCGCCGCGCTCTCCAGAATTGCCGTGACGATGTCCGGACTCGCCTCCTGCCCTTGTGCAAATCCAGAATAGTGTGCTGGAAAGTCCAGGACTTCGTCGGTGTGAAATTTCATGTCCCGCAGTGGTGCCTGGTAATTCGACATTGTTAGCCTCTTCTGTGTTGGCAAACGCTCATCAGAGCAGTTCTGCCGAGGATAGCATGTCAGTGATAAATTATGAGTGTGTTCATGGAGTTATCGTGAAGAGAGTCGGCGCAGAAAACTGTTTAATTCGCACGGTAGATCAGATTACACTTACCACCCTGTTTCCGGAGACACTGCATTTAGTGGAGCAAGAATGGACCAATGGCCTCAAGATATCAGTATTGATGCGTTCCGCCGTACCTGGGTACTGGAAGGCGAGCCGCTCTGGCGCAGGGTGTTCGATACGCATCGCGAAAAGATGCAGATCAAGAATCCGCAGGTGGCAGTTGGCAATCTCGAAAAGATCTTCACTTGCACCTTCCGTCTGGCCAACTCCAAGGGCTTCCAGGCCATGAGTCTGCGCGACCTCAGTCGCGAGACCGGCATCAGCATGGGTGGACTCTATGCTTATATCGGCAGCAAGGACGATCTTGCCTCCGCCATCGAGGAAGTGCTGCGCAAGACCATAGATGATGTGATGTCGGATCAGGCGGTGCTGGATCTGGGGCCATTGGATCGCCTCAAGGCCATCATCTATGGCGACATCTACATGAACGACATCATGCATCCCTGGTATTACTTCTGCTATCTGGAGGCCAAGGGTTTGTCCCGAGATCAGCGTGAGGCGGCCATGCAAATGGAGATCAAGTTCGACGAACGTCTGCAGGAGACCTTTGTTGCAGGCATTGCGGCGGGAATCTTCAAGGCAGACAAGGTTGCACTGCTCGCCGCCAACACCACCTCGATGCTGCAGCAGTGGTACCTCAAGCGCTGGAAGTTTCAGCTCTTGGGCACGCGGATCGATGAGTATGCAGCGTTCGTGTACGAGACAACGCTGCACAATCTCAACTATCAGGACGCCTGATCTTCATCAGGCGTTTTCCGGATTGATACCGGTCTTGCCCGCATAGAAGGCGCGGATAGCTGGCATATCCACTTCGATATTGCCGGTCGGATGGAAGAAGTCGGCGAGCCCTGCCTCCTTTTTTGCGGCATCGATGTATCCCATCAGTACGGGTACTTCCGCATTCACCGCGATGTGATAGAAACCCGTCTTCCATTCCTTGACCCGGCTGCGGGTGCCTTCAGGGGGAATCAAAACTATCAGCTCCGGATTCTCCTTGTATTGCTTCACCGTGTGGTCGACCAGATTGTGATTGCGACTGCGGTCCACGGGAATCCCGCCGAGCCACTTCATCAGCCAGCCCAGAGGCGTGGGAAAGAGACTGTTCTTGCCCATCCAGAAGAGCTTCAGGCGCAATTTCAGGACTACCAGCAGCATCACCACGAAATCCCAGTTACTGGTATGAGGGGCGCCGATCAGGACAAAGCGGGCATTCTCCAGCGGACGACCTACTGCCTTCCAGCCGCTCAACTTCAGTAACAAGATGGCGAGGAGGCGCAGCAAGGGGGTCAGTACAGGAGTTGAGAATATGGTGGTACGCATGGGTCAGGGAGCTCTCCGGCTTTCAGGGCGATTCGGTCACCTGCTGGGCAGGCTTATATGCTGTCTACCAGTGTTGGACATAGTCGTCCAGAGACAGTTCGCGCAGCGGTCGCGGACTCCCATCCAGGTGCCCTACATACAGGAAAGCAATGATTTTTTCGTTTTCACCGAGCCCAAGGCCACGACTCACAATAGCGTGAGTTGCCATGGGGCCGGTTCTCCAGACTGCGCCCAGACCCTGGGCGTGGGCCGCCACCAGCATTGCGTGAGTTGCCGAACCTGCCGAGAGCTCCTGCTCCAGAATGGGAATCCTTGGATGCTCTGCCGCTTTGGAAACTGTCACGATGACCAGCGGAGCACGCAGAGCCTTGCTCCGCACACTCTCCTGCTCTTCCGCGTTGAGAGCGGGATTGTCATACAGGGCGGCGGCCACGAAGAGATTACCAAGGCGCTGTAATGATTCGCCCTCGATACGCAGGAATCGCCATGGGCGCAATTGGCCGTGATCCGGAGCTCGGAGCGCGGCACGAAAAATGTTCTGCAATGTCGCTTCCTCTGGTGCGGGGCCGGTGACGCGGCCAGCTGAGGTTCGAGTGTGAAGTGCGTTCAGAGCATCCATTGCGGGCCTTTTCTGTCGATGAATTTGCGCCCAAGAATAGAGTAATTTGCTTCTGGTGGAAACCGGCACACCAGGGACTCCCAAGCCGTGAGTCATGCCCCCTGTTCGAGGGGGGCTCAGCGTTGACGGCAAGAAAGCAGGCTGGCATCGACATCTTTTGTGGTACTATTTCCCACCAAAATAGTCGGTTAATACAGACGACCACCAAATCGCTGTTCCGAATAGTCGAAAGAAGTCCGAATCTGGAGCCCAGGCCTGCGCATGAATTCAATAGCTGATCTTATAGCGGTAAGTTCCGAACGTCCCGTTTACCCTCAGGTCAAATCGAAGTGGTATGGCAAGGCAGCCGGTAAAAAGCTGCGTCTGGTATTCAGTTTCTACTCCCCGGATGGTAACGAAGTGGCGATGCCACTTGCCAGCATGTCAGCTTATTTGAAGCGTGATTTCCCGTGGGTTGAAGTGATCCTCAAGCCCATTCTGATAGTGCGCGACGCCGAACTCTACAATCCCGAAAACTATGCCCGCAGCATCGCCGAGTTGCAGCCTGACCTGATCGCCTTCTCCGTGATGAGTCCGCACTGGTATCCGATGGAACCCTATTTCGCGATCATCAAGTCGATGCTGCCGGAGCTGCCGATCTGCATCGGTGGCTACCAGGCCATGCTGTCCCAGGAGCAGACCATCGAGAACCCGAACGTGGACTTCATCTGCGTGGGCGACGGCGAGTATGCCATCGGCAATCTCGTGCAGTTCCTGCGTGGCAGCAAGGACGGCCCTGTGGATGGCATGTGGGAGAAGCTCAATGATGGCGAAGTCATCAGGACCGAACCGCACCAGATCGGCGATCTCGCAGCACTGCCGTTTCCGGATTACGATATTTTCGCAAAGGACAACAGCTTCAAGGATGTGAACACCTCGATCTTCGGACCGAAGGAAAAGGTGGTGCTGCCGGTGATGACCGGGCGCGGCTGTCCTTATCGTTGCACTTATTGCTGCAACACGCCGCTGTTGGATGGTTGGAAGGTCAAGAAGGAATTCCTGCGCAAGTACGATCCTGATGACATGGTCAACGAACTGATCCGTCTGCGCGACAAGTACAACGTCGGCTATTTCGAATTCTGGGACGAACTGTTCCTCTCCAATCTGAAATTCGTGCGTGCGTTCTTCGAGATATACAAAGAGAAGATCCATCTGCCGTTCTCCATCAATTCCCGCGTGGAAGTGATGAACGAAAAATTCTGTGAGTCGGCAAAAGAGGCTGGATGTCACACAATCTGGTTTGGCATCGAGAGTGGTGATGAAAAGTATCGTTCCACGATGCTGGGTCGCAAGATGACGAATCAACAGGTTATCGACGCCGCCGACAACTGCAAGAAGGCAGGTATCAACCGGTTGACCTTCAATATTGTTGGCATGCCACTGGAAACAGCGGAGAACATGCGCCAGACGCTGGAACTGAATCGTCGCATTGCGCCGGAGTTTTTCTTCTTCTTCCCTTACATTCCGCTGCGTGGTACGCCGCTGTATGAAAAGGCCAAGGAAGAGGGATTGCTGCTCACCACCAAGAAAAACCTGCACTATCTTTCAGCAGCCAATGACAAACAGTTCACGCTGAACATGAAGGAACGTCCGGATCTGCTCACGGCTGAGGAGTACGACGAAATCTGCAAGGAGATGCTGGCCTTCCAGGAGAGCAATAATCGTCTAAGCTTCGCAGATGAGGCTGGTAACGAAGTCATTGCAAAAGTGGAAGACAAGAGTTTCAGTCTTGTTGACGACGCCGAGAAAGCGGCGCTGGATCATCGAGCTGGAGCAGTGCCTGCAGTGGAGTCCCCGGTCAAGGTCTTCGAACCGGCTGTGATGGCACCCGCAGAAAAACAGGGCGGTCTGATCGCGAGTATCCGCAACCTGTTCAGCAACTGAGAACAGCTCACGGTGTGGGCTGTTGCACGATCTCTGCCTTTGCATAACTTGCCAAGGCGCTCTGAAAGCTGCGCCACGACAACACTGCCATGATTGCATTTCCCAACAGTGCCCCGCCGTAGAATCCCGCCAGACCAAACATCTCGCTGCCCAGCCATGCCAGTGGCACATAGAACGCGAAGAAGCGTGCAATACTCAGGTACAGCGCCATCATCGGTTTGTGCAGCGCATTGAAGGCCGAGTTCGTCAGAATCACTACACCCTGCAGTCCATAGCCCAATGGCAGAATCCAGATGAACAGGCGGATCGCTCGCGCGACCTCCGCGTCCTCAGTGAAGATGGACGCAATCAAACCGGCAGTCATTGCCATCAACAGGTACACCACCAATTGCCACAGCAGAATGAACTTCATCGTCATTCTGTAGGACTCCGCAATACGATCCATGCGACCCGCGCCCAAATTCTGGCTGATGAACGGGGGCAGGGTAGAGGAAAGTGCCAGGACCAACAGACTGGCGATGGATTCGATACGAGAGCCGACACCAAACGCGGCTACTGTGCCTTCGCCATAGGTAGCCGCTATGGCCGTCATGATGCCTGCCGCCACCGGCGTCAGCATATTGGCTCCGGACGCGGGAATACCGATACGCAACATCTCACGACTGGAAGTCACAAATATCTCCAGGGAGGGGATGCCCTTGTAGACCAGTTCGTGTTTCACCGCGAGGTAGTAAAACAGATAGGTGAATCCCGCGATCCACGAGATCAGTGTTGCGATGGCCGCCCCCTGTATGCCCATGGCGGGGATTGGGCCGAGACCGAAGATCAGAATCGGGTCCAGCCCCACATTGATGAGACCGGACACGGCCATCACGATGCTCGGTGTCTTGGTGTCGCCGCAGGCGCGCAGGACGCTGTTGGCGGTCGTCATGCCGACAAGCAGCGCGCTGGTAGGCAACCAGATCGTCATGTACTCACGGATCTGTGGCAGCAATGCCTCGCGCGCCCCCATCAATAGAAATATCTCGTCCATGAAGGCATAGCCAATCAGCGACAGCAGCAGAGCCAGCAGGATCGACGTGTAGTTGGTCACGGTGGAGGCCTGCTTGGCCTTCTCATGCTCCGCGCAGCCGAGATATTTGGCCACTACGGCAGAGGTGCCAATGCCCAGACCGATGGCCAGACTGAGAATCATGAAGGTGACGGGGAACGTGAAGCTGATGGCGGACAGCGGTTCTGTGCCCAGCATGCTGATGAAGAGAGTGTCGACCAGATTGAAGGAGAAAAGCATGAACATACCGATGATCATCGGTCCGGTCATGCGGATCAGCGTTGCCGGTATGGGCCCATCGACAAGGCTGTGGCGTTTGCGTCTGGAACTCTCTGCCATGGGTTGAAACTGAGTCAGCTTTGCGACCACTGCTGGGGGGTTGTCTCCTCGGCAGAGATGGGAGCCTGAAGTCCTGTTATGTGATTATTGTTGATAGGCTGTTTGTACTGATGCAGGAGACCCGGCCGCAATCAGTTTTCTGTCATCGTCATGACACGTTTTTTGTTCCCGCAGCCTGTCGGAACTGCAGCATTTGCTTGAAGCATTTCGGGTTGCCAAATATCAGTTCGGCAGTGGAGGAAATCTCCGGATTGCCTGTTGCATCGCTGATGAGGGCACCTGACTCCTGCAGAATGAGAATTGCCGCTGCAATGGACGCTGGATCATTCTCGCCCAACCAGCCGGCGTCCAGGCGTCCGGCCGCCGCCCATGCCAGATCCAGTGCGGCACAGCCTGTGATGCGCGTGTCACACTGCAGACCATAGAGATTTTGTTGGATATTCAACAGAACCTCGCTGTGGGCTGCGTTGCGTGGATCGGAGTCCAGGCTGACGAGCCCGTTCTCGAGTGATGTGGCCTTGCTGACCCGCAGACGCTGTGTATTGGCCTGTGCCCCGGCGCCTCGTGATGCTGTGAATTCTTCTCTCTGCATGGGGTTGACCAGCACCGCATGATTGACACGCCCGCCGGTGGCCAGTGCGACTGACACGCAGAAGTGGCTGATGCCACGCCGGTAATTGGCGCTGCCGCACAGCGGATCAATGATCCACACATTATTGCTGTCGCGTCCTTTCACGGTGCCAGATACTCGGGACTGGATGCTGTAATCAGGGTAGGCCTTATGCAGGTGGTACAGGATGGTCTTCTCGGAATCCAGGTCCATGTTGGTGATGATCTGGCCATCGTTCTCTTCAACCACCTTGATCCTGTCGAGACGATCGACATTGTGGGCGAGAACTTCTGCTGCATCCCGTGCGGCCTTGAGGGCAATATTGACAATAGCGTGCATAGACTTGAAGAACCTGTATCTGGACTGCTTGTGGCACTGGATTCATGAAAAGCAGGGTTTTGGGAACCGGGCTTTTTGAGGCCGCGCAATAATAGCAAATACGGTTCGCGCAGTCTCAGCTAAAATCTTTAGGGAACCTCTGAATAACTCTGATATGTCTCTGCGTGAGTCTGTCGCGTGTTGCCGCAAGGCGTCGTGCGCAGGCAATGGCCATCGCCCTTGGCAAGTGCGACAACGCGGCGGCGCGCGACAGGCCCGCCCTTCGGGGCCTTCAGGCAATCGTGCTGCCTGCGTTACGCTTTCTCGACAGGCCGACGCATGCCTTCAAAAGCGCGCCTTGTCAGCACGATTGCCTGAAGGCCAGAGGCATATCAGAGTTATTAAGAGGTTCCCTAGCTGCTATAATCGCCGCCTGATTTTCACAAGCTCTGTAATTTCCGCCCCATTTCCGTCTTGATTCATAACGGCGGGGCGCAGCCGAGGTGCCGTTTTGTCCGACAAGCTGGTCATTGCCAACAATTTCAACAATATTCGCATCATCCTGGTGAACACCTCTCATCCCGGCAATATTGGGGCGACGGCACGAGCCATGAAGAACATGGGGCTCACGCAGCTCACTCTTGTCGATCCCGAAGACTTTCCCAGCAGTGTGGCGACAGGCCGCGCGGTAGCTGCCGTGGATATTCTGGAGTCAGCGGTCGTGACCTCGACTCTGGAGGAAGCCATCGTGGATTGCGGTCTCGTGATCGGTGCCAGTGCGCGTTCGCGCAGACTGCCCTGGCCGCTCTTGTCGCCGCCACAATGCGCTGTGAAAGTGGCGGATGAGAGCCGCAACAATGTAGTGGCACTGGTGTTCGGCCGAGAGGATTCGGGACTGACCAACGAAGAGCTGCAGTTGTGCCATTTCCACGTGCATATTCCCGCCGATGAGCAATACAGCTCCCTTAATCTTGCCGCCGCAGTGATGGTGGTGAGCTACGAGGTGCGCATGGAACTGCTGCGGCGTGAGCAACGCGTGGCGGAAGGCGATCACGACGTAGCCAGCGCACAGGGCGCTGCCGATGATGTGGTGGTCACGGGCCTCGACTGGGATGTGCCCCGTGCCACCGGACAACAAATGGAGAGCTTCTATTCACATCTTGAGCAGGCCATGATTGACCTCAACTTCCATGATCCGGAGAATCCGCGCCTGCTCATGATGAGGATGCGTCGTCTGTTCGGGCGCATTCGTCCCGACCAGATGGAAATCAGCATTCTGCGCGGATTGCTCTCGCATATCGACATGCTCAATGAGCGGGCCACACGTGGCATCAGCGTCGAGCAGCAGCGGAAGGAGCGCAAGAGTGAGTCATTGAAGAAAAGCACCGGCGCTGGAGTGTCCGACTCCAACTATACCGGAGACTACTCTGGTGACTGATATTTCGTTCAGCATCCGGACACGGATTTGTTGATTCTATTTTTATATTTTTTGCACTACAGGTTTGAGAACGTATGTCTTTTTTGTTCGCACAGATTGCCACAGAGATTGATGCCAAGCCCGCCCAGGTTGCTGCCGCCGTCGGCTTGCTTGATGAAGGCGCCACGGTGCCCTTTATTTCCCGTTATCGCAAGGAAGTGACCGGAGGTCTGGATGACACGCAACTGCGTAAACTGCAGGAACGTCTCTACTATCTGCGCGAGCTGGAAGAGCGTCGCGATACCATTCTGAAAAGTGTAAGAGAGCAGGAGAAGCTGACGCCCGAGTTGGAGAAGCAGATTCGCGGTGCCGCTACCAAGACCGAACTCGAAGACCTCTATCTGCCATACAAACCCAAGCGTCGTACCAAAGCGCAGATCGCACGCGAGGCAGGCATCCAGCCCCTGGCCGATCTGCTGTACGCCGAACCGCAGCGCAATCCGGAAGAGGAAGCCGTTGCCTATGTGAATGTCGAGCTCGGTTTCGCCGATGCGAAGGCAGTGCTTGATGGCGCGCGCCACATCCTCATCGAACAGTTCAGCGAGGACGCTAAACTGCTTGGCCAGTTGCGCGAATATTTCTGGCAGAAGGCCCAGGTGATCTCCGAGGTCGTCCCCGGCAAGGAAGAGGAGGGTGCCAAGTATCGCGACTACTTCGAATTTTCGGAAGGCCTGGAGAAGATTCCTTCGCACCGCGCCATGGCACTGTTCCGCGCACGCAAGGAAGGCATTCTGCTGTTGAATGTCGATATCAAGGATCTTGATCCCGCGCTGCGACATCCGTGCGAGAGTCTGATCGCAGGTTTCTGGAACATCAAGGATCAGGGCCGCACCGCCGATGCGTGGTTGCTGGATGTGGTGCGCTGGACCTGGCGCGTGAAACTGCAGAGCCATCTGCAAACAGATTTCCTCACCGAGATCCGCGAGCGCGCGGAAGAAGACGCCATCGAGGTCTTTGCGAAGAACATCAAGGACCTGCTGCTGGCCGCCCCGGCGGGCAAGAAGGTCACGATCGGCCTCGACCCCGGTCTTCGCACAGGTGTGAAAGTATCGGTAGTGGATGAGACGGGCAAGGTGCTCGACCACTGCGCGATCTTCCCCCATCAGACCAATCGCGTGCATGAGGCCGCAGCGACACTGTTGCAGTTGTGCAAGAAGTACGGCGTTGAACTCATCAGCATCGGTAATGGCACGGCGTCCCGCGAGACGGATCAGTTCGTCGGCCAGTTGCTGAAGGCGCATCCGGAATTGAAAGCGAAGCGCGTCATCGTCAGCGAGTCTGGTGCGTCCGTGTACTCGGCCTCCGAGCTGGCAGCACTGGAATTCCCTGATCTCGACGTGACGATTCGCGGCGCCGTTTCCATCGCGCGCCGTCTGCAGGATCCGCTGCCGGAGCTGGTGAAGATCGATCCGAAATCGATCGGTGTTGGTCAATACCAGCACGACGTGAGTCAGGTGAAACTGGCGCGTAGTCTTGATGCCGTCGTGGAAGATTGTGTGAACGCAGTGGGCGTGGATGTGAATACTGCCTCGGTACCATTGCTGAAACGCGTTTCCGGCTTGAACCAGACGCTCGTCAATAACATCATCGACTTCCGCAACGCCCATGGACGCTTCCGCAGCCGTGAAGAACTGAAGAAGGTGCCACGTTTCGGCGATAAATCCTTCGAACAGGCAGCGGGTTTTCTGCGTGTGAATGAGAGCAACAATCCACTGGACGCCTCGGCAGTCCACCCGGAATCCTACTGTGTCGTGGAAGCCATCGCCAAGCGCAACAACCGCGATCTGAAGTCCATGATCGGCGACGTCACGTTCATTCGGTCACTGAATTCGCAGGACTACGTGACTGCAAACTTCGGTCTGCCGACAGTGCAGGACATTCTGAAGGAACTGGAAAAGCCTGGCCGCGACCCGCGCCCGGAATTCAAGACTGCTGAACTGAAAGACGGGGTAGAGAAAATCAGTGACCTGATCCCAGGCATGACACTGGAAGGCACGATCAGCAACGTGACGAACTTCGGTGCGTTCGTGGACATCGGCGTGCATCAGGATGGTCTTGTGCACATCTCTGCATTGTCGGAAAAATTCATCAAGACGCCGCATGATGTAGTGAAGGCCGGTGACATCGTGAAAGTGAAAGTGCTGGAGATAGACCTGAACCGCAATCGCATCGCGCTGACGATGCGCTTGAGTGATGAACTGCCCGCAACCGGTGCTGCAACCGCAGGCAAGCAGGGTGATTCCTCACGTCGCAATCAGACGCAGTACGCGGAGCGGCAGAAGAAGGACTTCGAAGCAGCGGCGGCTAACAAGCGCCAGGTAGGAACCATGGCGGCATTGTTCGAACAGGCGTTGAAGAAGAAATAATCTTGGTGATTAGTGCTTCGTAGGCCGAGGCGGGAGATGGAGACGGGGTCCGGTTCTGCGGCTTGAAAGGCCAAGCCGAACGCAGCAAAAAGACCTTGGGCTTTTTGCGGAGAGAGGGCACCGCGGAGCGGCGCAGGTCAGCCGCAGAACCGGCCCCTGCCTCGCGCCACCGCTCGAAGCTACAAACAATCAATCAACTCAGAACCGATAAACAAACCCGGCATTGACACTGCGCTCTGTGCCCACATAAATCCCCTGACGCAGACTGGCGATGTAACGCTTGTCTGCCAGATTTTTCACGCTGCCGCTGAACGACAATTGGCTATTCACTTCATAGATCATGTTGAGATCGATCAGCGTGTAACCCTTGATGCGACCAGTGAAGAAACCTGCTGTGCTTTCTGTGATTGCTACTGTATTGGTCACATCGGTGTACTGCTCACTCGTGTGATGTGCACTCAAGGACGAACGCAGGCTGCCTGCTGTGTAGTCCAGGCTCAGGTTGGCGGTCCACTCCGGTGTGTAAGTGATGCGGTTGCCATCGGGCGTGCTGATTGTGCCATTGGCGTTGTAACGATTGCCGTCGAATTCCGCATCTGGAATCCATGTTGCATTGCCGTTGACGCTGAAGCCTGAACCCAGATCGAATCCTGCACCGAACTCCATACCCTGATGAATGGTTTCGCCACCGTTGGTACGCTGGAACTGGCTGTTGCTGTTGGCCGGAATGATCTGGTTGTCGAAGTCCATGCGGAATGCCGCGAACTCATAAGTCAGGCGACCACTGTCGCCACGCAGACCCACTTCCATGTTCACTGAACGCTCGGCATCCAGTTTCTGATCCGTCAGGCCATTCAGAGCATCGGCATTCAGCGCCGGAGAGAAAGCCTTGTAGGCGCTGGCAAACAACTGTAAATCGGAAGTGAATTGCCACGTCAGACCCAGCCCGGGGAGGTATTCCGTATTGGAGCTGCTGGCCGAAGCGCCCTGTGCATCGGTGCGACGACGATCTCTGCTGGCCTGCTCGTATTTTTCAATACGCAGACCGGCGGTGAGCGCCACGCTCTCCGACAACTGAAAGCGGTTCTGTCCATAGAAAGCAATGCTGTCCGCGGAGTCGCGCACGTCCTTGGCAACTGTGCCGGTGCGTGGCGTGGCGCGCACTGCTGCCACTGTCACGTCATCCATGGTCTCTTCCATGTAACGCACGCCTAACTCTGCTTCGCTGGCCACGCCGAACAACGAGTGTTGCAGTTGCAGGCGACTGTCGACGCCAGTGCGCTCGAATGCACGGTTATTGCCGTTCAGGTTGTTGGTGTAAATCCATGTACCGGCGGCAGCAGATGCGGCATTGTTGGTGCCGTAGCGCCAGTAGTCGCGCCATGTCTCACTGACATAGGCGAGTGTGTTCAGGCGCATGGTGTCACTGATTTCCCATTCATGGTTGAGGTCGAGTGCGCGACGGCCGGACAGGAGCCAGTCGTCCGGTGCCGGGTTGGCACGGCTCTCGCTGCGGTATTCGTTCAGGAACACGCCCCGGTAGGAGATGTTGGCATCGCTCTCGTAGTCGGAGTACTTGAGGCTGATGGATTGATCGTTGCCAATCTGCAGACCGGTCTTGACCACGATGTCGGTCATGTCATAGCTCTTGTCCATGAAACCATCGCTCTTCTCGCGCGTGGCCAGCAGACCGAATACCGCTTCGCCGGAAGGTGAACTGCCACCGACGTCCATAGTGGCTTCTCGGTAGCCGAAGGAGCCTCCACGCATGGACAGTTCCAAGCCGTCTGCAGGTTGTCGGGTGATGTAGTTGATCACGCCGCCGATGGTGCTTGGACCGTAGCGAAGAGACGCGGCGCCTTTCAGTACCTCAATGCCTTCCATGCGCTGAATGCGTGGGTTGTAGTAGCGGCCATTGCCGACAAACAGGCCCGGAGCCACAGGCACGCCATCTTCCAGAATCAAGGTCTTGTAGTCGGCAGAGCTGAGGCCGCGCATGCCGATATTGCCGACAATAGCGCTTTCCTCTTCCGGCTTGACAGTCACACCTGGCACTGTGCGCAGGATCTCTTCCGTGGAACGAGGTTGACGCAGTTCCAACTCTTGCAGATTTACCAGAGTGACCGCGCCAGGCTGGCGTAGCGCTGCATTCTCTTCTTTGCCAATCACGTAGATCGCAGGCATGTCGCGTTCGCTGTCAGCACTTTCGCTGCCTTGTGCAAGGGCAGTATGGCTGTTCAGAAGACCCACGCCAGCCAAGGCCAGAACCAGGGGTTTGAGAGGGAATCGTGAGACGAGGGCAGGGTGTTGCATGTAACTCTCCGTGATTACAACTTCTATGTACTTTTATGGAGCGGGATTTCAATTGGATAATCAATCAACCCTACTGATGGGAATCATTATACATATGAGAATCATTATCATCAACAGGTGGATGCAAATGTTTTTCGGGCACGTTGAGGCCCTGTGGGAGCGGATCATGTCCGCGATGTTCCTGGATTAATGAGGAGTCTTGTGGGTAGTGCGGGCGAGGCCCGCTTCCACAGTGGATGGAGTCACAAAAGGAGTTACGGGCGGTTGCGGGCCTTCCTGGCGTCAAATTTTCCGGCAGGTTTTGCCGTTGAGGGTTTCCCTCCAGGACGCTTCGGTGCCGGGCCGTGCCGTGCAGACTTCTTCTCCGCAGGCACCAGTTGATGCGGCCCATCCCCAATCATGTCCTCACGTCCCATGTCTTTGAGAGCCTGACGCAGCAGCGGCCAGTTCTTCTCGTCGTGGTAGCGCAGGAAGGCCTTCTGGATACGACGCTGTTCGATCTGGCGCACGATGCTGACCTTCTCGCTCTTGTAGGTCACTTTCTTCAGCGGGTTGCGGCCGGAGTGATACATCGCCGTGGCCAGCGCCATCGGTGATGGATAGAACGTCTGTACCTGATCGGGCCTGAACTTGTTCTTCTTCAGCCACAGGCCGAGGCTGAGCATGTCGGAATTCTCGGTGCCCGGATGCGCGGCGATGAAGTAGGGGATGAGGTACTGCACCTTGCCGGCCTTCTTCGAGAATTTGTCGAACATCTCCTTGAACTCGTCGTAGGAGCTGATGCTCGGTTTCATCATCTTGGAAAGTGTGTTCTCCTCGCTGTGCTCCGGCGCAATCTTCAGATAGCCGCCGACGTGGTGGGTCACCAGTTCTTCCACATACTCCGGATCGCGAAGTGCCAGGTCATAGCGTAATCCTGACGCGATCGCCACGCGCTTGATACCGGGGATCATGCGGGCCTTGCGATAGAGCTGGGTCGTATGTTTGTGGTCCGTGTCCAGATGCTGGCAGATGGTTGGATACACGCAGGACAGACGGCGACAGTTCTTCTGAATCGTCTCGGACTTGCAGTTGAGGCGGTACATGTTCGCCGTTGGGCCGCCCAGATCGGAGATGGTGCCGGTAAAGCCCGGCACCTGATCGCGAATCAGCGCCACTTCCTTGAGGATCGATTCCTCGGAGCGACTCTGGATGATGCGTCCTTCATGCTCGGTGATGGAACAGAACGTGCAGCCACCGAAGCAGCCGCGCATGATGTTCACCGACGTCTTGATCATGTCATAGGCTGGAATCTTCGCATCGCCATAGCTCGGATGCGGACGACGCTGATAGGGCAGGTCGAACACGCCATCCATCTCGTCGGTTTCCAGGGGAATCGGCGGCTCGTTGATCCAGATTTCCTTGGTGTCGTGTTTCTGCACCAGCACACGGGCGTTATGGGGGTTGGACTCCTGATGCAGCACGCGGGAGGCGTGGGCATACAGTGCCGGGTCACTCTTTACCTTGTTGTAGGAAGGCAGGCGGATATAGGTAGTGTCCTTGTCGAGATCGTTCTTGCGGTGCAGCGGCATGGGGATGATGCGGATGGGGCTTGCGGCCTGCGGGTCCGCGTCAGCATTCCTGTCAGTCGCGCAGCTCTGCGACTCCGGATCCTTGTATTCGTAAGGGTTGGGCATCGCATCAATCTTGCTCGGCCAGTCGATGCGTGTGGAGTCGATCTCGGTCCAGCCAGCGGGCACATTGTCGAGCAGGACTGCAGTGCCGCGAATGCGGGTCATCTCGGCGATGGTGTGTCCGGCAGAGATCTGATGCGCGACCTCTACCAGTGCACGCTCGGCATTGCCATACAGAAGAATGTCGGCGTTGGAGTCGATCAATACCGACTTGCGGACCTTGTCGCTCCAGTAGTCGTACTGGGCGATGCGCCGCAGGCTGGCTTCGATGCCGCCGATGACGATCGGTGTCTTGTAATAGGCTTCGCGGCAGCGCTGGCTGTAGACGATCACGGCGCGATCCGGCCGCTTGCCCGCTACACCGTCCGGTGTATAAGCGTCGTCGGTGCGGATGCGTAGATCGGCGGTGTAGGCGTTGATCATCGAGTCCATGTTGCCCGCAGTCACGCCGAAGAACAGGTTCGGCTCACCCAGAGCCTTGAACGCCTTGGTGGAGTGCCAGTCCGGCTGCGCGATGATGCCGACGCGAAAGCCCTGGGATTCGAGCATGCGGCCGATCACCGCCATACCGAAGCTGGGGTGATCCACATAGGCGTCACCTGTCACCAGAATGATGTCGCAGCTGTCCCAGCCCAGGGCATCCATCTCCGCGCGGGACATGGGCAGATAGGGCGCGGTTCCGTAGCACTCCGCCCAGTATTTCGGGTAGGAGAACAGGTGGCGGGTGGAGTGGTCTGTGGTGATCTGGCTCATGGTGTTCCAATAAGATTCTGTGTCATTAATTCAGTAATGCTTCCAGCGGAAAACGTTGCCCATTCACAACAAGAACGCTGCCTCGCAGACTCGCATTCAGCAGCACGTTGCCATTGTCTTGTGGCAGCATTCCCTGCATCACGTAGGCACGAACGGAGGCAGCGATCGGACTTCTCGACAATGCCTCCTCGTCTGCAACAATATCGAGCGTGACATCAATCACGCGAATAACCTGCCGTACATCGATACCGCTCAGCGATGATAATCCGTCCATTCCCGGCCATTCGATGTCCAGTGCTGCGCGATGTTCCCCGCCAAAGGCCTGCACTATCACATTACCTCTTTGTTGCAGCGGGCTGCGAATCAGTCCGAGCACCAATTGTTCGCTGTGCTGTGCAACGTGGTTCTGTAGTTGAGTCTCGCTCATCAACTGCATCCGGCCCTGCGTTTCGCGCATGAAGGCGATGTAGCCAGCGGCTATATTCTCGTCAATTCCTGTGAATTCCGATGTCAGCGTCAGTGAGTCTATCGGCATCGACGACACAATCTCGTCAATCTGCACATTCTGCTGCAGTGTAATGGTTCTGGTGTCAGGTTCCGGGCGGGCGACATAGTCTATGCTAATCCCGTTCATCGTCAACTGCTGCAAACCGTTACTTTGCAGTTGTGTGGCTCGCACCCCAAGCCCACCAGGCAGCGGGGTGGCACTGAGCTCCTCGGTGTGCAGTGTCATGCTGGCGTTGCGAATAACCGTGTCGTTGAGGGCATCTCCGACGGTAATTTCACTGCTGCTGGCTCTCAGTTCTGCATTGCCATTGGCAGCGATGTGCAGGTCGGCCCGCAGATCGTCCAGATACAGATATGTGCCAGCCTCTGCGAACTGCAACGCACCGGCATCCATGTGCAACTGCAGCGAACCATCCAATCCGGCCAGCACTGTAAAAGAAGTCTGCATGTCTTCTGCCAGTAGTTGCTGAATGGGATCGTTGGCGGCAAGGCCGGAAATCACCGGCAGAATGCGCGCCCATGCCATACCGAGTTTCATGCCGTCATCGGTCACCAGCAGCGGGCCGTGCAGTACCGCAAGATCGGCGACGAGTACAACGCCTCTGTACATGTTGCCTGCAATGATCGGGTCGCGGATGGTGATTTGCCCCTGGCTGGAGAACCAGCCGGACTGCATGGCAAGGCTTAAACCAGGCTGGCCTGTCATCTCGATCAGCCTTGTTTCGGTGCTGTCGTCCTGGATCATCAATCCCAGCAGCTTTGGGCTGATCGTCAGGATCGTCACAATCACGCCACCAAGCAGCACGAGCAACTTCTTCATACCGTAATTCTCCATCCATTTCGTCATGCAGTTCGCATACATTCAATGCTGGCCAGCTTAGCAGGATGGGGAAGTTGCAGGTAGGGACTATTCCACAGATCACCACTCCACCCCATGCTCACAGTATGAGTCCGCGCGGTCAGTCGAAGCGGCGGAACGAGCTACAATTCTTGGGCGTTGCGGTTGCTTTGCCCAGATTGATTGGATAAAGTCCGGGCAACTCCTTGTATTGCGGCGGTAATTACACGCCAACACAAGATCGTAACCGTGTTGCCCGCGCATAGCGTCACCCACCAAATTAGTGCTTTTCACTAAGTGTGTCGTGCGCTAAGCGTGTCATTCGCAAAGGAAATCCCCATGTCTCAGCGGTTTCGCCGCCGGTTCGACCAATCCGGCAAATCTCTCCTCGTTACCAGTGTTGTATCCGCCATGAGCTTTTCCGCGCTGCAGTTGCAGGCGCAGGAGTCGCGAACACCAGAAGTGGAAGAGGTGCTCGTTACGGGCTCCTATCTACGTGGCAGTCCTCTGGATGGCCCTTCACCTGTACAGGTGATTGATCGCAGCGCCATTGAGTATCAGGGGGCTGCACAGATATGGGATGTCATCAAGAATCTGGAAGTGAACTCCGGCTCGGTCAGTAATGTTGGTTCTGGTGAGAACACACAGGTACAAGGCATCGCCAATATCAATCTGCGCAACCTCGGCGAGAACTCCACGCTCACGCTGATCAATGGCAAGCGCCAGGTCTCTGCTGCCACGACCACACGCAGCGGTGGTGAAATGGTGGATCTGAACTCGATTCCGATGGTGATGGTGGATCGGTTGGAGATTCTTACCGATGGTGGCTCCGCACTCTATGGTTCCGATGCTGTCGCAGGTGCGGTCAACCTGATCATGCGCACCGATTTCGAAGGCTTCGAACTCTATGGCGATATTCAGGGCGTGCAGAAAGCCGGAGATCTTTTTGACACGACTGCGAGCGCGATATGGGGCTGGGTCGATAGCACTGGCGATACTCGCTTCGTACTGGCTGCCGAGCGCTATGAACGTGATCCTGTGCCAGTGGAATACGCGCGCTACTTCAATGAGAATTCCGAGTTCAGCGACATCGTTGGTGGCACGCCGAGCAGTGCCGAGGCGGTCTTCAACAACCCGCAGTTTGGCGCCAATTTCAACGCAGCCTATCTGAATCCTGCAGTGATGGCTCGCAATGTTGCCGAAGGGGGGCTGAGCAACCCTGTATACACCGATCCACTGTGCACGAGCCTGAGCGATGCTGAAGGCGAGCCGTTCTTTGTCGGCAGTCGCAATGACCGGCGAGGGTTGAACACCGGCTCCTGTCGTGAAGGCACTTATGACTGGCACTACATGAATCTGGGCATTGAGCGCGACAGCATTGCCGCTTCCTTCAATCACAGTTTCAGCGAGAAGGCCGAATTCTACTCCTTTCTGCAATGGTCGGATTCCAGCATTCAGCGCACGGATTCCGGAGCACTGAGTTCACGTGGCGCCTCCGTGTTTCTGGCGGCACCTGGTTCTCACATCGGCAATCCTGCGTGGGGTGGTTACGGCATCGGGCAGACAGCGGAGCTGGGTTTCTATGCGCCTGCTGCGGGATTACCCAGGCCAACGAATATTCCGAACGTGCCGAATGCGCTCGCCAATGGCGGCATGAATGTACCACTGTGGGCCACGATTCGTACGGGTACGCCACGCACCGGCGGTGATTCGAATTTCACGGATACTGAAACTGTTGGTGTACAGGCGGGATTCAAGGGCGAGTTCCAGGCATTCGATGATCGGCAATTCACCTACGATGTCAGCTATTCCTGGAGCGGTACCAGTTTCGAACAGCGCTATCGCACGTTGCAGCGTGATCGTGCCGAGCTGGCTGCCAATGGTCTGGGCGGACCGAACTGTACACCCAATGGTCGCGCTGATTTCGATTTTCGCAATACCCCCGGTCCTCTGGGGGGCGCGTTGCCCACATTCTGGAATGTCTCCAACGGAGCGCTTGGTGATGGTCTGACCCAGACTTTCTTCCCCGGTTATGTGTTCAACACGCGCGAGAGTCTGTCGCTGGCACTGACCAGCAACAACCATGGCATTGGTGGATGCCAGTTCTTCAATCCGTTCCTGACAGCACTGATAAACCCGGCGCTGGCCAATTCGCAGGAATTGATCGACTGGATGAGCCCCACGATCCTGCGTGCCGACAAGCGCAACAAACTCGGCGTCATTGACGCGGTCATCACGGGTGAATTGCTGCCATTGCGTGGCGGTATGGCACAGTTTGCGGCCGGTGCGCAGTACCGCATGCAGAACAATGCATCTCGTGCGCCCGCGATCAATCTGCCCGGTATCCCAAATGCAATCCTTGGTTATGACAGTGCTGGCAGACCCGATGTATTTCACTATGTCAGCAACAACCTGGAATGTTCATTCTGTATTTTCAACTACGATAATGATCGTAACGTGAAGGCGGTATTTACCGAGTTGTCGCTGCCACTTGTGCAGAATGTCGAAACACAATTCGCGCTACGCTGGGAAGACTATGGTGGCAATATCGGCAGTGAAGTGACACCGAAGATTGCTGCGAGTTGGCGACCAGTGGAGGAGTTGCTGGTGCGGGGTTCATTCTCGCAGTCTTTCCGAGCCCCAAATGTTGGCGTCGTGGAAGAGGGACTGGAAGGTTCGCAGAATACATTCCGCGACCCACTGCGCAATCAAGCCGTACGTGCAGGTCTGTTGCCGCCGACCAATGAGCACGCGCTACCCAATACGACTTACACTTTGGGTGCTGCCGCACCGGATGTCGAGAATGAACACGCCGATACCTTCAGTGCCGGTTTCATCTGGACGCCCTCCGGCGCACTGCAGGGATTGAGTGTGAATGCCGATTTCTGGCGCTTCGAACTCAAGGATAAAGTGCTGCCACAGCCCGGCATTTCCGCGATTGCCGGCGAGATCGCGGCCTTCCAGGTTGCTGCTGCAAATCCGGCCAACTACTTGCTGAACAGTTCTCTTTCCGGCAACGCCACGACGCCGTTCGAGGCCTGTGATCCGAATGCGCTGGAAGCACAGTTTGGTCGCAATTCTGCACAGCGTCTGAACTGTGTCGTGGACCCGCGCAAGTACGTGGTGCCAGGTGTCGTGCGTACTTTTGCATCGACCACTGCGCAGTTGACTACCACGGTGTTGAGCACCATCAATGCGGGTACGATCATCTCCGATGGTGTTGATCTGAAGCTGGGTTATGCGTGGAGCAACAGCTTCGGTCTGTTCCGACTCGGCCTTGATTATACTCATGTGCGCCAGTACAGATTGATCGATGTGCCAGGGTTGGAACTCGGGTTGCTGGAGACTGGAGAATTCGATGCAGCCGGTACCACTGGCGATGGCAATCTGGTGCGATCACTGCCGGACAACAAGGGCAACATCAGCCTGAACTGGCTGCGGGACAATCACGGCCTGACGGTCATCACACGGTTGATAGGTTCCTATCGCGATCTTGCCTACCAGAGCACCTATGATGCCGGCAATGATCTGGTGCGCTCACTGGTGCGCAAGGAAATCGACAGCTATCAGAGCTGGGACATTCAATACAGCTATACGATGGACTGGGCAAGCAAGAAGATGGGTACGTCGGTATTTTCTGTCGGTGTGCTTGATGCGTTCAATGCGAAGATCCCGCACCGAGAAGGCGGTCTTACCACTTACGATCCAAGCATCGTGACCAACTACGATGCCAGTGTTTTCGATGGTCGTGGTCGCCGTATTTATGCCAGGGCGTTGTTGCAATTCTAAGATCGAAATTCTGACAGCATATCGATATGCAGGATGCCATCCTCGTCGTAGGGCGAGGATGTTGCCCTGAATCCGAACGACTCGTAGAACTCCTGCAGGTAACACTGTGCCGAAATTCGCACAGCCTGACCAGGATGGTGTTGCGCTATCTGCTGCAGCGCCTTCGCCATCAATATCCTGCCAATTCCCAGACCACGGTGAGTCTGAGCTGTGCATACACGTCCGATGGCAGGCTCGGTGTATTTCTTTCCGGGTGGCAGCAGGCGGCAATAGGCGACCAGTGTGTTGTTTTCCTCTGCAAACAGATGCATCGCGTCCTCATCACAGCCATCGATATCCTGATAGTCGCATGCCTGTTCAATGACAAAGACCTGCCGGCGCAGGTGCAATATTGCATGGAGTTGTTCCGTGCTGAGTTCGGAGAAGGGCTGGCAGCGCCACTGAAGCATGTTGGTAACCTCAAAAGTCTGACTCTTGAGCAGATGAGTCAAGTTTTGCGCATCAAATCGGTGCGATCCTGTGACTGTCCGCTCAGCCAACTGAGATAGATGCCAAGCACCATCAGCAGACAACTGATAAGGAATGTGAGTCGGAAGTTGCCGGTTGCCTCCAGCAGCAATCCGGCAAGGGCAGGGCCAACCAGTTGCCCGAACGCGAAGAACAGCGTGACGAAACTGACTGCGACTGCCGCATGCTCGCGGCTGACCGTGCGGGTGGCACTGGCCAGAATTGCAGTGAACAGCCCGGTCACCGAAATACCAAGCAGCAGGTAGTGCAGTGTGAATGCTGGCAGTGTGGGCCGCAGCACCGGTGCAGCGGTACCGATCAGACACATGCACATGCAGATCATCAGCGCCCGACCATGGCCCATGAGATCAGATCCCCAGCCCCACAACGGCCCGGCAAATATCGCCAGAATTCCCATCAGTGCCACGAGTCTTCCTGCTGCAACGGGAGAAATACCGGCGTTCAGTGCGAAGCTGTACATGAAGATGGATTGCACGATGTAGGTGACACCAACAACAGCGTAAACCAGTCCTACCGTCACCACGTGCGGGTTGCGATACACCGAGTTGATACGGACACGTGGCACTTTACCAACAGAATCGTTCTGAGCAGGACGGGGCGGGTCCTTGAAGACAATGGCGCACACCACGGCACACAGTACAGCACTCAAGCCGAACAGTGCCCACACGAAGCGCCAGCCGGTATCGGGATCACTGCCCTCACCGGTCAGTAATGGCACCACTGCCCCAGCCAACAGCATGCCGCTGCCCACCCCGCTGTTGGCGAAACCGATGACAGTGCCACGTCGCTCCGGAAACCAGCTGCCGAGTAACGAGATCAGTGGTGTATAGGCGAACGCGGTGGCGGCGCCGAGCATCACCATCAGCACCAGCAGTGTCGGATAGGAGGAGGCCATTGCAAGGCCCGAGAAACCGGCGATCCCCAGACAGAGTCCGAGCAGGATAGCCCGACGTGCGCCATAGCGACTGGCCAGCATGCCGGCGGGCAGCACCAAGGTGAGATAACCGAGGGCGGTGACGGTGCCAAGATTCGCTGCTTCGGCATAATTCAGGCCAAGGCTGGCGCTCATTGACGGCAATATCAGCCCATAAGCCAAACGCGCAAAAACCACAGTCACGAGGGTGCAGAGAATACTGGCACCCACCATCAGCCACAGCGTTGGCCGCTGATCAGTCTGCGTGACAGTGTGTGGCGCTGGTTGTGAAGAAGTGGGTGTCATGCGTGATTCGCTGTACTCCGATGTACGCTGACACCTGCGTTGTCGACAATCTCGACATCCACGGGGATGCCGTGGCGGACACTTTCTGTGACGGTGCAGAAGTTCTCGAACTGGCTGACAGCCTTGGCAAGGTCGGGCAGCTCGTTCTGCGCCACAGCCAGGCGGATCTGCACCTGCAGATTCGTGACCCGTTGAAATTTCTCCACGCGGCCAATGGTGCCGGTCACGGTGGCACTGATGTCACCCGGGTCCTGCTTGTACTTGCGCAGCGCGAACAGCAGGCTGGCGGACAGACAATTGGCGACGGACGCCGCGAGCATGGCAGTGGGGCTTGGTCCTTCGCCACCGCCAATTGGCTCTGGTTCGTCGGCGAGCACATTGCCGAACTCACCGAAGTCGATCTGAAACAGGTAATTCTCGAGCAGTCGCAACTGCACGCTGAAGGTTTTTTCGCTCATGAGGTGCTCGCTTGTGGGAGGAAAGGTGAACTTGACATGTGGAGTGTAGCAGCCCATGTAAACGGCTGGCGAGCATGAATCCGTTGCCACGATGACTGCGGATTCATGTCTCGCGAGCAGTGTTCAGAACCAGGCACGCACTCCGACAACCCAATGCGTATCGCTGACATCTTCGCCACTCGCTCGTGCGAAATCGGCGGTAGATCCAAACATCCTGTTCCAATTGATACCCACATAAGGAGCGAACTCGCGGCGGATTTCATAGCGCAGACGCAGGCCTGCCTGCGCCGTGGCAAGACCGGAGCCCCGTGCCATGCTTCGGTCGTTCTGTCCGAAGAAATCCAGCGACAACTCCGGCGACAGCACCCAGTTCTGCGTCAGCATGATCTCGTATTCGGCGCTCACCCTGGCAGCAAGATCACCCGAGTCACCGATGAACAAGGCCGCGTCGATGTCGTAGAAATAGGGCGCAAGACCCTGCACGCCGATGACGCCCCAGGTCTGCGACGGTGACGGCTCCAGATCCACACGCGCACCAACCTGCATATCCCAGAACGCCGAGATGGCGCGGCTGTAGAGTGCCTGTACTTCAGCCTCCTCCACTTCACCTTCCACGACGTCAAGATCCGTCTTGATCCACAACTTGTGCAGGTCGTAGCCGAGCCAGCCGTGGCCTTCCAGTATCAGCGGCTTCTCGCCAGGGGTGTCACGCCATTCCAATTGCTCGATGACAACAGTCCCCAGCAGCGGATCGGGATTGTCGTGAGCCTGTGCAAGTACGTCGAGAGATAGCGTGGACAACAGCACAGCCAGAATGCTCTGTGAGAGATTCGTTTTCATGTCGTCATCTCCTGCGATACGCGCACTTCGCGCATCATGCCGGGCATGTGATACATGAGATGACAGTGGAAGGCCCACGGTCCTGGCGCATCGGCCGTCACCAGATAACTCACGAGCGCACCGGGTTGCACGATGATCGTATGTTTGCGCGGCATGTAATCGGGATCACCTGTCTCCAGTTCGCTCCACATGCCGTGCAGATGAATCGGATGCGTCATCATCGTGTCGTTGACGAGAATGAAGCGTACACGTTCACCATATTGCAACTGAATGGGATCGATGTGATGAAAGCTGATGCCATTGACCGACCACATGTAGCGGCGCATGTTGCCGGTCAGATGCAGTTCGATTTCGCGGGTGGGTTGGCGCTTGTCGCGGGTCGGAGTGAGGCCGCGGATATCGGCATAAGTCAGCACACGGCGATTGTACAGAGCCTGATGCTGGCGCAGTCCAATGCCTGGATCGGCAAGGCCACTCTGAGGCGCCTCGGAACGATAATCCACGTGGGGACCGAACTCGCTGGCGGAATGGGTGACCAGTGGCGCTGTGCCGAAATTGCTGCCGAAACCCGCAAGAGCGAGCGGTTGCTGTGAAGCCTGACTTGCATTTGCAGCAGGGCTCTGTACATGGTTGCTGTGATCGACGACAGCGGTTGGTGCGACACCGTGGTTGCTGTGATCTACTTCCGGTGCCGGTGATGCCGCCGAGGTGTGACTGCTGTGATCGATCTCGGGCGCAGGTGTTGGTGCGTGATTGCTGTGATCTACCTCCGGCACTGGTGCAACACCATGACTGCTGTGATCCACGGCCGTCGCGTCAGTCGCCTGATGCGCACTGTGATCCATGCCAGCCATGGCCATGCCCATCTCGGCATGTCCGAGTACCGGAGCCGGATCCATCGCCGGGACTTCTGCGCGCAGAGATGTATCGGCAGTCAATGTGCCACGGGCATACCCGCTGCGATCATTACTCTGTGCAAAGATCGTGTAGGCGCGATCGGCGGCAGGCTCCACGATCACGTCGTATGTTTCCCCCACGGCAATCCTGAACTCATCCACCTCCACTGGTTGAATGTTCTGTCCATCGCTTGCTGCCACTGTCATCTTCAGACCGGGAATACGCACATCGAAGATGCTCATCGCGGCCCCGTTGATGAAACGCAGGCGCACCTTTTCACCGGGCCTGAATTCACCGAGCCAGCCTTCGTCTGGCGTGACGCCGTTCATCAGATAGGTATAGGTGTAGCCGGTAACATCCGCGATGTCGCTGTTGCTCATGCGCATCTGGTTCCACATGGCACGATCGCTCACGGTGGCCGCAATGCCATTGTCCCGCACATCGCGCCACAGATCGCCCAGAGTGCGTTCGCTGCGATTGTAGTAGTGACTCATCTTCTTGAGCTTGGCATAGATCGCGTGCGGGTCTTCGTCGCTCCAGTCGGACAACAGCACAACCAGGTCGCGGTCATACACAACGGGGTCAGGTTCCTTCGGATCGATGATGATGGCGCCGAGCAACCCGATCTGCTCCTGAAAGGACGAGTGGCTGTGGTACCAGTAGGAACCACTCTGCACCAGATCGAACTGATACTCGAACGTTTCACCCGGTGGAATGCCATCGAAACTGATGCCGGGCACGCCATCCATATGCCAGGGCAGGATCAGGCCGTGCCAATGAATGGAACTTTCCACATCGAGATTGTTCTTCACTCGCAAGGTCACTCGATCACCTTCCCGCCAACGCAGGATCGGTCCGGGCAAACTCCCGTTCACCGTGGTTGCTCTGCTCTTCTTGCCGGTAATATTCACATTCTGATAATCGATGGTGAGATCGAACACCTGGCCCGCAAGCGTCTGCGGGCCGGTTCTCGATGCTGCGCTGCTCGCGAACAATGAAGCGGGCAGCGGCAGCGTACTCAGCGCCAATAATGACGACGCGCCGAGTACGAAGCGACGTCTGGTTATTCCTTCTGAAGGATGTGGCTTGTCTCTCGACAATATCGATGCAGCATGGGTGCTGCGTGATTCATTCATGTTTGTCTCCACGGTTGCCGCAAGCTGTGCGGCAGTAGATTGCAGTCGAATTGAGAACTCCGACAAAGAGTCCTCATGAAGTGTCCCGACAAATTGCGGGCGTAACTGTGCCGTGTCAGCGGAGAATGGGTGGGCGGTAGAGCGAGTAGGTGGGTCGTGCGGGGGATTCGTCGACGGCAGCAGCAAGCTCTGCCGTACCGACATTCAAGGGGGCATAAAGCACTCTTTCATCGAGCGAAGTCATGAAGCAATTGCCAGAACCGCAATGACTCATTGTGTCGCAGCAATCGTGCAGCGCGGTGGCAGCGGCGTCGGCACTGGTGGTGACACTGTCGGGAGAGCCCACTCCATGCGCAGAATGATCCATCTCATGACCATGCTGATGATGATTCACCACCGTTCTCATGTCGTGCCCGCTGTGGTCTGCACGTGCTGCATATCCACCATGCTCCTCTGTTTCCTGTGACAGCAGATGACATGGCACAGACACCGATGCCACCGACTGCCCGACATACATCAGCAGCAGGAGTGCCAGCAGCCAGTGTGGCAGGCGTGTTGTTCGTGAAAATGACAGTCGCATGGGCGAGTCGGTTCGCAGTGATTGGAATGGTTGGACGATAGCCGGGTGGGTGGAGGCAGTCAAGCACGCGGTGGTCCGGGGGGTGGCTCACTGCCATGGCTGTCGCCTGTCATGCTCTCCCAATTTCACCAGGCAACTGGTTGATAAAACGGCTAATATTCGTCTGGTTCCGAAACGGCCCGAGTCACGCAGGCAATGTTTCGGGCACTCAATACACTGCAGGAGTCATGCATGTTCGAAACAGCAGAATTGGGCCGCAAGGTCAGCAAGAAGGAATTCGATGAGCTCGAACCCGAACTGCATACCCGTCTGCTCGCAGCACAGCTCGCCATTCGCGCAGCCAATACTCCCGTGATCGTGCTCATTTCCGGTGTAGAGGGGGCCAGCAGAGGCGAAGTCGTCAATGTGCTGAACAAGTGGCTGGATGCGCGCGGAGTGCAGACCTGTGCATTCTGGGAGAGCAGTGAAGAGGAGCGCGACCGACCACGCTTCTGGCGATTCTGGCGGGTACTGCCACCGCGCGGCACCTTCGCTATTCTCTTTGGCTCCTGGTACATCGACCCAATTGTCGAGCATGCCTTCAGGCGCATCGACCGGAATGCATTCGAGCATGAACTGCACCGCATTGCCGAATTCGAACAACTGCTGGTAGACGACGGCGCACTCATCATCAAGTTCTGGTTCCACCTGAGCAAGGAGAAGCAACTGGAACGTCTCAACAAGGATCTGGCCGCCAACATTGCATCCCCACAGATCAAGCTTCACTCGAAACACTACGACCGTTTTGTCGAAGTCTCGGAGCTCGCCATACGCAATACCGATGTCGGTCATGCTCCCTGGCACATCATCGAGGCCACCGACAAACACTATCAGCAACTGACTGCGGGCAGAATTCTTCTCGATACACTGGAGCGGCATTGCAGCAAAACCCTCGCCGCGTTGCCACAATCGTCACCGGATGTGAGCGAACCTGATACCGATTCCACCATCCTCGATACCGTCGATCTGCACCTCACCATGAGTGATGAGGACTACGAGCACAGTCTCTCTCTTTATCAGGAAAAGTTGCGGCGCCTGACCTGGCAGGCAAAGGAACAGAAGCGCAGCACCGTACTCGTCTTCGAAGGCTGGGACGCCGCAGGCAAGGGCGGAGCCATTCGACGCCTGATTGCCGGCATCGACGCACGCCTGTTTCGCGTCATCTCCACATCCGCCCCCACCGATGAAGAAAAGGCGCATCATTATCTGTGGCGATTCTGGCGTCATGTCCCACGTGCGGGCCATGTCACACTCTATGACAGATCCTGGTATGGTCGTGTGCTGGTAGAGAGAGTCGAAGGCTTCGCACAACGTCACGAATGGCAACGCGCGTATCAGGAAATCAACGACTTCGAGGAACAACTGCGTGAGCACGGTGTCATCCTCTGCAAATTCTGGCTGCACATCAGCCCCGAACAACAACTGCAGCGCTTCATGGCCCGGCAGGAAGAAGAGTGGAAGCAATACAAGCTGACGGAAGACGACTGGCGTAACCGCAGTCACCGCAAGGAATATGAAGTTGCCGTGCACGACATGGTGGCCCGCACCAGTACACGCACCGCGCCGTGGACGCTGGTGTCGGCCAATGACAAGCGGGTGGCGCGTATCAGTGTGTTGAAGACGGTGTGTGAGGAGCTTGAGAGGGAGTTGAAGTCATCCTCTCACCAGCCCGGTTCGCCCTTGGAAAGTGAATGATCATCACGGTTCCGAGCTGTCCCTACTTGTTAAGACAGCTCGGGTCCACATCCCCAATAGCGCTGCGACTCAATTGGTGTTTGTTCAAGTGCATCCCTGGTCTTGATGGCGCCAGCGGTGGTCGTGGCTGTCACGGCGTCGATCAACGCACGCAATGTTTTCTCATTCATCGTCGGCCTCCGCAAAGAGCGCATGTTGTTCGGGGATCGAGATGCTGTTGGCCTCGCAGTGCTTGCGGATCAGGACTTCGATCAGGTTGGCGATGGAGCGATGATCGCGCTGCGCCGCTATGCGCAGGTTGAGCGTGGCGGTTCTGGAAACTGTCATGGGATTTCACCGGAAAGTGGATGCAATGGCATTGTTACGCATATGCCCATCTTGAAAAGAGGGTGACTTCCCTCCAGAAAAACAGTCTTCAAGCCATGCCGGAACCTTGTTGGCATCTCTCCAGCAGTAGTGACTGTCTTCGAAAGGAAGGCTTGGTTTTGTGGAGATTTTGAGGATTACGCGGTGTTGTGAGTCAGTGCTGAACGATTGTTTGGTGCCCCGGGCAGGATTTGAACCTGCGACCTGTCCCTTAGGAGGGGACCGCGCTATCCAGCTGTGCCACCGGAGCGTAGGTGGAGGGTATTGCGAATGTCTGGCTGTCTGGACAGGGCGCGGATTATAGCACGGTAAATTTTGAGCAGAAGGGGAGGTTTTGTTGTGGGAGCGGGCAAGGCCCGCTCCACAGGGTTACAGATCAACTCGCGATCTTGTTCTTGTCCACTTCGGCACGGCGGCGCTGGACTGCCATGGTGCGGGCCTTCTTGTCGCCATACTTGTTGATGGAGAAATAGGCATTGCGCTGGCGCCGATTGCCGTCGATGTTTTCCTGCCACGTGGCTACCCAGGCGTGATCACTTTCGGAGTAACTGACGCCGATCTCGCCGGATGAGTTCAGTGGAGAAACCTTGCGGGGACTGAACTTGGTGAATGGCCAGTTCTCGCCGTAGATCTTCTTGCCTTCTTCGTCGCGCTTTTTCTTCGCGGCTTTGATGGCCTCATCCTTGCCACCGTACTTTTTGAAGGGGAAGGATTCCTGGAAGCTCTTGTTGTCGTATTTGATACGCACCCACGCGCAGTTGGTGCCGCGGGACTCAATGATGCTGATGTGATGAAGCGGATCCAGTCTTTTCACAAAACTCTCTCCTAAGGTGTCAAAGTAGTCGCCATTATCAGACAGTTACCGGCTGCGGTATGTGCGGTACATCTCCTTACAGCCCTTCCTTGCAACCCTTGCTTACAACCTCTGACCCATGTGACAGGCCATGTGCTGAATCACTCCAGGCTTCTGGCAGGCGATCTTCGAAATCTTGTACTCGTAGTCCTTTGCCGCCGGATCAAGGCCTACCGCTTCGCCTATGGCCGCACTCAAATCTGCCTCGGCAGCCTGTCGAGTCAGGTAAGGGCCGGAAATGTTGACCTGTAATGTGGGTTCATTGGGCGCCGTCGCAATAATATAAAAATTTTCAACGTTCATTGCTTCTACTGTTCTGACCGGGTGACTGTGCAGGGCTTGTGCAGTCATGCGTGTGCTTTCACTGGCGAGGTCTTCGCCGGATAGCTCACAGGATCAGATTTTTACTCCTTCGAAAATGAGAACGGGACAGTGCCTGTTTTCTTACCCGTTTTAATCAAAAACCGTTGTCAGGATGTTTGCGCAACAAAGCCGGTATGGATGTCGATGATGTCTTGTCGAGCCTGAACCGAACCTGAAGCCGGGATCATTTAAGTTCGTGAATAATCCCCTTGACAGTGGCAGCATTATCCTGCTTTCGACTTGATCTTGATAGCCCCACAGGGGGAAGAAACGGTGCTATTGCGTGAAAACCGTTGCATAAATGTCATATTCAGGTATCAAGGCGAACCGGAGGTTGTCATGAAACGCATCAGCATCATTATTCCAGTGCTCAACGAGGCCGCAGCCCTGCGCGCGCACCTGCCGCTGTTGCAGCCTTTTCGCTCTGCAGGTCATGAGGTCATTCTGGTGGATGGCGGCAGTGTGGATGGCAGTGCTGACCTTGCATCCGGACTGGTGGATGTGGTGGTGACAAGTGAGCCGGGCAGGGCGCGACAGATGAATGCCGGGGCCGAAATGGCCAACGGCGAGATTCTGTTGTTCCTGCATATCGACACGCTGCTGCCCGAGGATGCACTGGCGCAGATTCAGTCTGCACTTGGCAAATTGTCGGCGATGTGGGGCCACTTCGATGTGCGCCTCAGTGGTGACAAGGCGGTGTTTCGCTTGATCGGTTTCATGATGAATCTGCGTTCGCGAGTGTCCGGAGTGGCGACGGGTGACCAGGGGATTTTTGTGCGCACAGCTGTGTTCCGTCGTGTCGGAGGCTTTGCCGATATACCGCTGATGGAAGATGTGGCGCTCAGCAAGACACTGCGGCGAATTGCATCACCGGTCTGCCTGCGCGTGCGGGTGATTACCTCAAGTCGGCGCTGGGAGAAGCACGGTGTGCTGCGTACAGTGTTCCTCATGTGGTGGTTGAGGTTGCTGTATTTTGTGGATGTGGCGCCGCAATCCCTGCATGCAATGTACGTGAAGAAAAAATGATATCTCATTGAATATGAATGAAAATAAATTATTGGAATTCCCCTCGGCAGTGGTGGCGTTGTTTGCAAAGGAGCCACGCCTTGGTCATGTGAAGACGCGGTTGCAGCCGCAGCTGGGTGCAGAAGGTGCACTGGCGCTGCACGATGCGCTGATCCGCTATGTCTTTGGCAATCTTGAGCAGGCGGATTTGTGTCCTGTGGAGCTGTGGGTGGCGGGCTCTCCGCAGTCTCCACAACAACATCATGAGTTGTTCCTATCTATTTGTAATAACGAAAGTATTCATGATCAGAAAGGTGCCGATCTGGGGGCGCGAATGCACCACGCTGCCAACGCTGTGTTGACCCGTGCCGAGTGTGTGGTGCTGATAGGTGCCGATTGCCCGTCGGTGGATGCGAGCTATCTGCGCGAGGCGTTGACCCTGCTGCAAAGTGGTGTGCCCGTCGTGATTGGCCCGGCAGAGGATGGTGGTTATGTGCTGCTTGGATTACGTGAGGCACCAGAGTATTTGTTCGACGCAATGCCATGGGGCACCGATAGCGTGCTGAAGGTGACACGGCAAAGACTGCGTCAGCACAACGCACATCATGTGGAGCTGGCGCCGCGCTGGGATGTGGATCGTCCCGAGGATCTGCAAAGACTGACAGCTTTGTCGCCACCATTCATGGTCTGATTTTCAGGCCATGCTCTCGCGCTGCAAGAAAGTGACCAGGCGATTGATGATCATCTGCGTATTGCGATGCAGATCGACGAAGCGGCAGCCGCAGATCGTCAGGTCGCGATCTCTGCTGTATTCGTAGTAGACGATTTCGATCTGGCACTCCAGATTCTGTTCCTGAGCCTGAATCTTGATGACTGCCTCGAAACGTTCCTTCGCTTGCAACTCCGGCTTGATCCCGCCAGGAAATGCCACCCGGATTCCCGTTGCCGACATGTTCATTATGCGACCGTGGGGCATGTCTTCACGTTCGGCAGATCTGTACTCGGCGACTGCCATCATGCTTCCCGGCACATAAGCACGGAAGGCATCGCGGCGCTGGAGGTAGAGCAGTTTGGCGGGAAAGGGAATGACGTAATAGATGCCGGACTCGTTGCTGAGTGTGCGGGAACTCTTCAGATCCTTGGCGTGGACCTTGATGCCGTTGATGCTGGCGCGCAGGCTGAAAGTGGTACCTTCATCGACCTTGCGGTGGCCGTCGCGCGGGGTGACTTCGTCGAGCAGGAAGTAGCGGTCCTTCAGGTTGGCGTCCAGCACCATGGTGTTGTAGAGCTGTGCACCGTTCTCGAACTGCACATTGACGGTGCTGCGTTCGATCTGGAGCGCACGCAGTACGCCAAATATGTCGCCGGCACCGAAGTAATAACGGTCCGTGCTGTCGTTTATCGCCATGGTCAGTTCTGGTCGTCGTTGAGCCCGTGGTCAGGCTTCTGCTATTGCACGGGACTCCGCTGTCCGGTTGTTGTTTCCCTTCCGGGTATACAGATCTGCCTGTGCTGCCTTGCCCTGCAGAATGTCGAGCACCTGCCTGGTGTTCAATCGGCTGCGGTGCACGATGGCACCGTTGATTTCAATGAGCCCTGCACACAGACTGATTCGTTGCCGCAGCTCGTCATACAGGGCCGGGCCTTCAGCTGATGCCGCGCAATACTGGCGCATTCCCTGGCTGTCATTCGGCAGCCCCAGAGCTTTGAGCATGCTCCTGCGCGATTCGTCATTACGCTCTATTGCGGCCAGCACTTCGGCCTTCTCGCTCAAGGTCCTGGTCAATGCGCCGATATCCCGACTCTCGAGCTGGGCGCGTTCGGCGCGCAGCAAGTTCTCAAGATTCAAGGCGTTTTGCAAGTCTTTTTCCAGCAATTTGTGCAAATTTTGATCGCTCATCTGCCGCTCCATTGTGGGCGATGAAGTCGCCCGACGGTGAAAACACAAGAGCAAAACCGGACGCCGGGGCATCCGATTCTGCTGGTCAAATGGCGGCCTGCGAAAGACGGGCGCCAACGGTGATACCGACTGCGCCTGACCACTGGAGCAGTCAGGCGATCACGTCGGGAGATCAGGTACAAAGCGGCAGGTTAGAGCTCGGATTCAAGCCCGAGTATCTTTTCTGCCACCTTGTCGTAGTTGATCTGGTACTGGCCGTTGGCGATCTGGGTGCGGAGCTCGGCGACACGCGCCTTGTCCACATCGGGAAGCTGGTTGATGTGAGCCTCAAGGCCCTGCAAATCAATCGCCTGAGAGCTGATGTGCACGGTATCACTGCTGCCGGACACAGCCGCTCGATTAGCGCTCGCGCTATTGATGGATACGGGCGATGTGCCGCTCGTACCAGCGCTGCGATGCTCTGACGGGGTCGGTGTAGCGTTGCTGCCAATTGTGCTTACAGTCATGACATTTACCTTGATTCACTGGGTGCATGAAGGCTTCTGATCAGCCTACCCTGATGTTTGCGACCTGTACCTGAAAAACTTTAGCGTTTGGCGTCACTTTTCTGACGTTTTTTGTGATGGCGGTCCCGATTTGAGTCATTCCACCACAGTCCGGCCCACAGAGGCCACGTCAAACAAACAACTTCCTGTTCGCTCCATGGTGATGGAAAGCAATATGTGTGCCGCATTGATCTCCAAGCGGAGGATTTATTTACCCGATAATCTTCAGGAATCCTGGCCGGCTGACGATAAGTTGATCCAAGAGCAACCTCTTTTGGTAACCAAGATGCAGCGGAGATCGACATGGCTGGCTTAATGGAGTCAGTGAATCAGCGTACCCAACTGGTCGGGCAGAACCGGCTGGAGTTGCTGCTGTTCAAACTGGCAAGCAATCAGGTCTATGGCATCAACGTGTTCAAGGTCAAGGAGGTGCTGCAGTGCCCGCGCCTGACCGTTCTGCCCAGAAGCAGCTCCGTGGTGCGCGGTGTTGCCTATATTCGAGGGCGTACGATCTCTGTGCTTGATCTCAGCATTGCTACCGGACATCGGCCAATCGCCAACGTGCATGATGGTTTCATCATCATCACTGAGTACAACGATGTGACCCAGGGGTTCCTGGTCAGCTCCGTCGAGCGCATCGTCAACATGAACTGGGAGGCCATTCATCCGCCACCCAAGGGCTCCGGCAAGGACAATTATCTGACCGCCGTGACCGAAGTGGACAACCGCCTGGTCGAGATTCTGGACGTGGAGCGGATTCTGGCCGAGGTGTCACCTCCGCCGCGTGATCTGAGTGCAGATGTCATCCGTGATGGATTTACCACGAAGGAAGAGAAGCATCATGTGCTGATCGTGGATGACTCCAGCGTGGCTCGTAATCAGATTCGTCGCTGCTGCGAGGCGCTGGGGCTGGAGACGACATTGCTTAACGATGGACGTCAGGCGTTAGCACACTTGCAGGAAATGTTGGAACAGGGACAGGACCCGACGCAGTTCTACAGCCTGATCATCTCCGATATCGAGATGCCGGAGATGGATGGTTACACGTTGACCGCAAACATCAAGGGACACCCGCGGTTGAGCAGGATTCACGTGTTGCTGCACACGTCATTGAGTGGTGTGTTCAACAAGGCGATGGTCGAAAAGGTCGGGGCCGACGACTTCCTCGCCAAGTTCAATCCGGACGAGTTGGGGCGGCGGGTAATCGCCCAGATTGGCTTGCGGGTTCCGGTCGCCGTTTAAGGGCAACTGATCAGAACAAGACCTCGACCTCGCCCGGACCGGTTACCACGGCCTGCACTACCCGGCCGGAATTGCTGTTGCGTACACTGATTTGCTTGCCTGATTCACCCGCCTGCAGTGCTACGCCCTGTTGGCGGATGAGTACCGTACCTTTCTGCGCTGTGAGAACTACGGTTTGGCCTCGGGCTATCAGTTCCTGCTCCGTCAGCGCTTCGGCAGTGATTGCTACACCAGAGGGGAGTGTACGACGCACCTCCTTGCCGACCGCCATGTCAGTATCCGCCAGCCAGCTGCCCCGCACGCTGGCAATGTCCACTTCGCTCACCTGGAGGTCCGTCACTGCGATCACGCTACCGCGTGTCAGCGGTCGTGCGCTGAACACCACCTGCTGATAGACCCTTACGCTGGCCGGAATGTAGCGAGACCAAGGTGCCGCATCCTGGCAATCCACCCGTACCGAGATCTTGCCCAGCGGGGTTTGATTCTGGTTGAGCCGCACCTGCAATGGCATCTGACAAGACTGAATACTGAGGCGTGGGTCCAGACGGGGGACATCAATTTCCACCCGACGGCCGGAAGTTGCCGCTGCATTGCCTTCCGAAAGTTGCACTGCATCCGGGTAGTGCCCGGCGATGAAGTCGTGAACTGCCGTGCTGATTTGCGTGTGTCCGTCCAGGACTGGACTGGCAACACTGTCCGAGAGGCTGGTAGCGAGTCCGAGCACAGTGAGGGCGACGACCAGCAGCGTATGCCGCCAGCCGTGTATCCTCGTTGCCATTGCTGGCTTTTGACAAGGATTTTGAAGCTGCAAGTAATTGTTCATTATTCGTACACCACCTTTGCTACCATGGGCACTGCTTGTCGAGACACCTTGCGACTGTGGCGATCGTGTCCCGGCAATGAGCAGTTTGTTGCTGTGAGAGTCAGCAACTACCGTGCCGGGTCTGGCAGTGATGAAAATTTGCACTACTTTATCGGCCTCTGCCCTTATGAAAGTGGCAATTTGGACGACAACTCTGGCATGCAAGCCAGCATCAGCGCATGAGCATGCCTTGGACAAGGGGCGGTTGTCAGGCCTCAGGTTGGAATCAGTGCCGCAGGGACAGCAGGAACGATTTCCGGCGGCAGGCGGCACTGTCAGGACAGAATGTTATGGGGCCAATGCCCGAAGAAGATGTGTACTTCAAGACTGAGGACTACCGGGTATTTCAGGCGTTTCTGGAGCGTGCCTGCGGTATTGTCCTGAGCGACAACAAACAGTATCTCGTTGCCAACCGCATACGTAGAGTGCTCTCTACCCACCACCTTGAGACACTTGCCGAATTGGTGAAGAGGATTGAGCAGAACCCGCGCAGCAGCTTGAAGGAACAGATCATCGACGCGATGACCACCAACGAGACGTTCTGGTTTCGTGATGTCTTTCCCTTCGAAGTGCTGCGTGATGTGTTGATGCCACGGCTATTGGTCAACGAGCGCAGGGATACATTACGCATCTGGTCTGCGGCTTGTTCTTCGGGGCAGGAGCCCTATTCCATCAGCATGATTGTGGAGGAGTTCAAGGCTCGCAATCCAGGCATAGTGCGCCGCGATCCCTCCATTATTGCCACCGATATTTCCAGCAAGGTGCTGACTGCAGCACGGGATGCCCGTTACGATCAGGCGACGGTCAATCGCGGGCTTAGCGATCAGCGCCGTGACCGCTTTTTCAATCAGGCCAGTGATGGTCTGTATGAATTGCAACCGGGCATTGTCAGTCGTGTGGAGTTCCGTGCCCTCAATCTGCTTGAAAGCTTTGCCGGGCTCGGCACCTTTGACATCGTGTTCTGCCGTAATGTGTTGATCTACTTCTCCATGGAGCTGAAGTGCGACATCCTGCGCCGCATTCGCGCCACTCTCAGTCCTGGTGCCTTTCTGGTATTGGGGGCCTCCGAGTCGATGCCATCGGGTGTGGCTGCTCTCTATGAGCCCGTGCGTGTCACGGTCAATGCCACTGTTTATCGTGCCAGACCCTGAGATTTGGGCCAATTCCCTGCCGCCTCTTGTGCAAACCCTGGCGCAGCCTGCACCGCCACAGTACTCCCTTGTTCTCTCAGCCAAACCTTGCCCTGCCCCCGGTAAAGCTTTGCCGCTTCAGTGAGCCGATAATTCTATCTTGTTGAAAAGTATCTAGAAAAATATTGGCCCGAGGTTTGCTATCAGCTTGTTGTACGCAACATCATCGAGGCCAGCAGCATGTCCATCAACTTCAGCACCGCATTGGGAATCCATGAGCAGGCATTACTGCTGCGCGGCAAGCGCACCGAGGTGCTTGCCAGCAACATCGCCAACGTCGATACCCCTGGCTACAAGGCACGGGATTTCGACTTCCGCTCCGTGCTGCAGGCCCGTGTCGGTGTGCTTGGTGGAGACAGCGGTGGTGGCATGCTACGCCTCAGCACCGCTCACGCGCATCATCTTGGTGGCTTCAGCGACTCGGCCGGTGACGACATTCTCAGCTACCGCGTGGTCAGTCAGGCATCTGCCGACGGCAACAGCGTGGACGAGCAATTGGAGAATGCAGCCTTCGCCCGTAATGCATTGGAGCACCAGGCCAGCTTCGAATTCCTCAATCGTAAATTCCTGGGGCTGATGAAAGCCCTGAAGGGAGAGTAAACCATGAGTCTGATGAACATCTTCGACATCTCCGGTTCTGCCATGAGTGCCCAGAGCATCCGGCTGAGTACCACAGCCAGCAACATGGCCAATGGCAACAGCGCGGCACGCAGTGCCGAGGAAACCTATAAGGCCCGGTATCCCATTTTCTCGGCAGTACAGACGCGAGCGCAGGCAGCAATGCAGCGCGGTGATTTTGCAGCCAATTTTGCAGAAAGCAACTTTGCAACAGACTCGGGTATGAGTGTGCAGGTGCTGGGCATCGTGGAGAGCAATCGACCACTGCAGCCGCGCTACGAACCTGAACATCCACTGGCCGACGACGACGGCTATGTCTTCTATCCCGATGTGAACATTGTGGAAGAGATGACCAACATGATTTCGTCATCGCGTTCGTTCCAGATGAACGTCGATGTCATGAACGCTGCACGCAGCATGATGCAGCGCGTACTTTCACTGGGACAGTAAGATTGACCGCAAGACTACAGGAACGAGGTTGAAAATGAGTGATGTCACGAATGCAGGCGGTACAGCTCTGAGTCGCGTGCTGTCAGAGTACGCGCACAAGGAACCGGACAAGAAGCGCAACGAGATGGGGCGCGACGAATTTCTCAAACTGCTGGTTGCACAGCTCGAGAACCAGGACCCCACCAATCCACAGGAGAACGGTGAATTCGTGGCGCAGCTGGCGCAGTTTTCCTCTCTTGAAGAGAGCCAGAAACTGACCGCTGGGTTTGACAAGTTTGCAACGGCGTTTCAGTCCACGCAGACACTTCAGGCCACTTCACTGGTTGGCCGACCCGTGCATGTGAAATCCGATTTCACCATGCTGGATGCCAGCAATGCCGTGAGTGTGTTGGCGGAAATGGACGCACCGATGGCGTCAGCGAGCCTGTCCGTTTACAGCAGCTCTGGCGAACTGGTGGACAGCTTCGAACTCGGACCACAGAGCTCTGGACGCAATGAGTTCATCTGGACTGGCCATAAAGCGAATGGCGAGCGCTTCCCGCCTGGCCTCTACAGTTTCAGCGTCACTGGTTCCATGGGTGGGGAGGCGACCAGTGTCCCGATCTATCTGAGCGCGAATGTCAACAGCGTGACCATAGAGCCAGGTGGCTCACTCAAACTCAATCTGGCGGCGATTGGGCCTACATCACTCAGTGAAGTGATCCAGATCAACTAGGTAGTGGTAAGGAATTCGATCATCAATATCAACGCAGTTCCAATGAAGCCTTGAATGGAGAGGTGAAAAAATGAGTTTTAACGTCGGATTGAGTGCATTGAATGCAGCTCAACAGGAAATCAACATCACAGGTAACAATATTGCAAACTCCAGCACGAACGGCTTCAAGTCGTCCCGCGCCACGTTCGGTGATGTGTATGCCGCCTCGGTGCTGGGTGGCGGTTCTCGCCAGCAGGGCGGTGGTGTGACACTGCAAGCGATCAATCAGAGTTTTACTCAGGGCAACATCAGTTTTACCAACAATACGCTGGATATGGCGATCAACGGTGGTGGATTCTTCATCCAGCGCAGTGAGTCTGGCGTCAGCTACTCGCGTGCCGGCGCATTCGGTACGGACAAGAATGGCACTATCGTTAACAGTGCAGGCGAAAGATTGCAGGGCTTCGCGGCGAGTGCCAGTGGCATCGCTGCGGGTGGTGGTCCTCTCACTGATCTGGTGGTCACAACCGGCGAGATTCCACCGCGCCCGACTACTCTTGTTTCGAGTGTCATCAACCTTGATGCGAGTGCATTGCCCTCTTCGATTATTGGCAGCACGCTTGTCGCCAATCAGGGACGTTCCGGTACGCCCATACAACTCGATCTGACTGATCCACGCCAGAATGGTTATGAAGCCAATGCCATCTCGGTTGTCGGCAGTGACAACGTCACGCGTCTGATCAGCGTCCCCGCCAACTCCACCGCCAACCAGGTGGCTCAACTGTTCTCAGCGGTCAATGGCGTGACGGCGCGTGGTACATCGGTTGCCTATATCAGCGGGTTGACAGCGCCGGCAACGGAAACCACAAGATTCGCAATCAACGGCAGAGAGTTCGAGGTAGACCCGACTGATCTCGATGCACTTGAACAGGTGATGGCGGCCATCAATGGCATTACCAGCAACCTCTCTGCCCGCATGGTAGGGGGGAACCTGGAGATCACTCACAATCTGGGATCGGATCTGGTCATCACTCCGGGTTCCAGCGGTAATGGTGAGATCACCATGCTGCCGTCCCTGCGCAATTCGTCAGGCGCTGCAATAGCCGGAGCAGGCCCGGTCACGGCTGACGTGGGAGCGGGTGAAGTCATCGTGATTGGTGGCACAGTGGACTTTACACTGGACGAAGGTGTGGTCATGACCGCATCAAGCGTCGACGCAGCGGGCGATCCAATCGACCAATCTACGCGAATCAACAGCATTTTTGGTGATATCTCTGGCACTGACGCATTGGCCGGTGTGCCATTCGAAACCAACACTTTTGATCCGAAAAACCCTGACACCTATTTCCGTTCTTCCGCCGTCACGGTCTTCGACACGCTGGGTAACCAGCACACGCTGACCCAGTTCTTTGTCAAGGAACGTCCCGAGAACGCTGGTGATACCGCGAATACCTGGAGCGTCTATCTGCAGGTGGATGGGCGCAATATCGGTTATGACCCCAACTCGCTGGATGGTCAGCCTGTGCTGGCGAGATTCCCGATTGTCTTCACTGATGGTGGTCTGTATGACCAGAACCAGACGCCAATCGAGATCACCAACTGGAATCCGGTTGATGCTCAAGGGCGCAGAGTCGGCGCTGGCCCTGTGCCAGGTAACCCGAACGTTGGCGAAAACACCAACAACTCGAACTTCCGTATCGATCTCAGCTCAATGACGCAGTTCGGCGGTGATTTTTCTGTGCAGTCAAACAATCAGGACGGTTTCGCCAAGGGTCAATTGACCGGATTGGAGATCAACGGTCGTGGTCTGATCTCGGCACGCTTCTCCAATGGACAGTCTCGCGCCATCGGTGAAGTGGCGCTGGCCAACTTCGCCAACCCAGGTGGTTTGTCCAACATGGGAGGTACACGCTTTGCGGAAACCAGTGAGTCGGGTGCTGCATCTGTCAGCGGCGCCGGCACAGCTGGTCTGGGAGCCATTCAATCCGGCGCGCTGGAGGATTCCAACGTGGATCTGCCTGCGGAGCTGGTGCAATTGATCATCTCACAGCGCAACTACCAGGCGGCGGCGCAAATCATCTCCGCGACCGATGCGGCGACACAGACCATCATCAATCTCTAACCGAGTCTGACCGTGGTGAATAACTGATCGAACATTCAGGAACCTGTCATGGATAAAGCACTTTACATCGGCATGAGTGGGGCCTCGCAGACCATGCGCGCTCAAACAATCCATGCTCACAACCTTGCCAACGCCACCACGACGGGTTTCCGTTCCGATTTGGCAAACGCGGTTGCCATGCAGGTTTATGGCGATGGTTTGCCCTCCCGCGTCTACGCCATGACAGAGAGCTCTGGCTCTGACTTCAGCCACGGTCCCCTGCAGCAGACGGGCAACGATCTGGATGTAGCCATCAAGGGCGAGGGTTGGATTGCGGTTCAAGCTGAAGATGGCACCGAGGCGTATACACGCGCTGGCAGCATGAGTGTCAGTCAGTTAGGCGAACTGCTGACCGGCGACGGCCTGCCGGTGATGGGTAACAGTGGTCCTATCGTGTTGCCACCCTTCGAGAAACTCGAGATCGGCATGGATGGTACGTTGTCGGTTCGTGAACTGGGGCAGGGTCCTGCGGTGATGGCAGTGCTGGATCGCATCAAGCTTGTCAATCCTGAGAACGCCGATGTCATGAAGAGCGCGGATGGACTGTTCCGCAGAGTGGATGGCGAGACGGAAATTGCCGATGGCAATGTGCAACTTGTTGCCGGTTATCTGGAAGGCAGCAACGTCAATATCGTCGACGCGATGGTCGGAATGATCAATCTGACCCGCAGTTACGAGATGAATATCAAGTTGATGCAGACTGCAGAGCGGAATTCCGAAGCTTCGGCACGCCTTTTGCAAATTCAGTAAATAGATAGAGTACCAGACAGTTTTTTCAGCTCACGGGAGCACATACATGCACGCAGCACTCTACGTTTCCAAGACCGGACTCGCCGCTCAGGACAAACGCCTGACGACGATTTCGAATAACCTTTCCAACGTGGCTACCAATGGTTTCAAGCGTGACAGAGTCGCTTTCGAAGACCTGCTGTATCAGATTCAGCGTCAGCCGGGTGGCAGCTCCACTCAGGACACGCAGTTACCTTCTGGTCTGCAACTGGGTACCGGTGTGCGTACCGTCGGCACCCAGAAGATATTCACGCAGGGCTCCTTGCAGACCACCAGTGAATCATTGGACGTGGCCATCAATGGTCGCGGCTTCTTCGAGATTCAGATGCCTGATGGCAGTTCCGCATACTCTCGCGACGGTCAGTTGCAGTTGAGCGCTCAGGGCCAGATCGTGAATTCCAGCGGCCTGATTGTCAGCCCCGGCATCACGATTCCGGAAAGCGCCAGTTCCATCACGATTGGCACGGACGGTGTCATCACCGTGAAGCTGGCTGGTGATCCGGATGCTGTCAACGTGGGTAACCTGAATCTGGTGGATTTTATCAATCCGGCCGGTTTGCAGTCACTGGGTGGCAATCTTTATTCGGAGACTGTCTCCAGTGGCAGCCCGCAGCAATCCACGCCGGGGCTCAACGGCATGGGCACTGTGGTGCAGAGCGCGCTCGAGAACTCCAACGTGGAAGTGGTGGAGGAATTGGTGGACATGATTACCACCCAGCGTGCCTACGAAATGAATTCTCGCGTGATTTCCACTGCAGACCAGATGCTGCAGTTCATCACCCAGAACCTCTAAGCAACCATTTTTTGGATAGTCCGGAGAAGCCCCGATGAAGACAAGCCACTGCTCAACACGTGCATGGTTGAAATCTGCAAGCCTGGTGTCATTGGCAACGCTCGGCGCCTGCACGGTGCCACAGGCAGTCATTCCGGAGCCCAACGATCCACGCTTCGCACCAGTGCTGACGCTCAGTCAGCCAACAGTCGGCTCTGCCAATGGTTCGATCTATCAGCGCGGCAGTGCAGTGGATCTGTATCAGCGCCGGGCATACCGCACGGGCGATGTGCTCACCATCAATCTCAATGAGTCGACTTCTGCAAGAAAGTCATCCGGCACCTCTTACAGTCGCGAGAGCAGCACCAGCGTGCCTGATGTCTCCCTGTTCGGGTCCACCATCAACACCGCGACCGAGCTCGGGTCGAGCACGGACTTCGGTGGTTCCGCCAACAGCGATCAGAGCAACCAGTTGATCGGCAACATCACCGTGACTGTTGCCAACGTGCTACCCAACGGCCTGCTGGAAGTACGGGGCGAAAAATGGCTGCAATTGAACAAGGGTAACGAATACATCCGTATCAGCGGACTGGTGCGCGGCACCGATATTTCTCCGGACAACAGCATTTCATCCACCCGTGTGGCTGATGTCCGCATCGCCTACAGCGGCACGGGCACACTTGCCGACAGCAATGAGCCGGGCTGGTTGAGTCGCTTCTTTGTGGGCAATGTCTGGCCGTTCTGAACGTTTTGAATTCATAGAGCAGGAACCGAGGAAGCAAGCATGTTGATGCACAACTTGATGATCAGACATACAGGAAAGAGCAGGGCGCTGATCGCACTGCTCAGCATCGTGCTGAATTTCTCCGTCTTCATTCCTCAGGGACATGCGGATCGCATCAAGGACATTGCCACGCTGCAGGGCGTGCAGGCGAACCAACTGGTTGGCGTCGGACTTGTCACCGGGCTCGATGGCACGGGCGACCAGACCACTCAGGCACCGTTCACCGCTGAATCCTTTCGCGCCTATCTCGATCAGTTCGGCATTCCAATGCCGGCCGGGCAGACTTTCCAGTTGCGCAATGTGGCAGTGGTATCGGTACAGGCCGAGTTGCCGGCCTTTACCAAGCCAGGCCAGACCATTGATGTCACGGTCTCCTCGCTTGCCAATGCCGGCAGTCTCCGTGGCGGTACGCTGGAGCGAACGTTCCTGCAGGGCGTGGATGGGCAGGTGTACGCGATTGCCCAGGGTAATCTCATTGTCGGCGGTCTTGGAATCGGCGCTGCCGATGGCTCACGCGTGTCCATCAATGTCCCCAGTGTTGGCAGAATTCCCGGTGGTGCGACTTCCGTGCAGGAGGTACTGACGTCATTTGGTCAGGGAGACCACATCGTTTTCAATCTCAAGCGCGCCGATTTCACCACTGCCAAGCGCGTCTCCAGTGCCTTGAACGATTTTCTGGGCGCAGGCACAGCCGAGGCTATCGACGCTGTGTCGGTGAAGGTGTTTGCGCCGCTGGATACGCAGACTCGTGTGGCATTCGTGTCGGAGTTGGAGAACATTCAGATCGAACAGGGTGAGGCAGTTGCTCGAGTGATCGTCAATTCCCGTACCGGCACCATAGTGATTGGTGAGAATGTGCGGGTGTCTGCCGCAGCCATTACGCACGGCAGTCTTAGCGTGACCATCTCCGAGAGCTTCAATGTGAGTCAGCCGACGCCTTTGTCAGATGGTGAGACAGTGGTAGTGCCACAGTCCAATATCACAGTGTCTGAGGAAAGCAATCGCATGTTCCTGTTCGAGCCTGGCAGCACACTGGCAGACATCGTGCAGGCCATCAACGCAGTGGGTGCAGCGCCAGGGGACCTTGCTGCGATTCTTGAAGCACTCAAACAGTCCGGCGCGCTGCGCGCTGACCTGATCGTGATCTGAAATCAGTCACCCGGGCGGAACGGAAAAATGGCAGGCATTGTAGAGAACCCGAATGTATATACCGACCTGGCTGGGCTGCAGTCCATCTCCCGCCTTGGGCGCGAGAATACACCGGAGGGTCTGCGCCAGGTGGCACAGCAGTTCGAGTCCATGTTCATCAACATGATGCTCAAGTCCATGCGGGACAGCAATTCTTCGCTGTTTGAAGACAACTACATGCGCAGCAATGAAATGGAATTCCATCAGGAGAATCTCGACAACCAGCTCAGCCTCCATATGGCGAGTGTTGGCGGCATTGGCCTTGCGGATTCTCTCTACAGACAGATGCTGACACGATTTGATGACGGGGCTTCAATTGTTTCATCACCCGTTGCTGGGTCACTCGTTGAAGCACGACAGGTGCCAGAGCGCAGTCAGGTGACTGCATTTGTTGTTCCTGCTCTCTCGCCCGCCATTCCAGTTTCAGACGCGACAAACATCTTCTTGGCATTGCAACCAGTCGCGCAGGAGGAGGTGGTGGCAGCACCAGTTGCAACAGCGATGGCTGCCAGGGTATTTGCAGTTCCTTCCGCATCGCGAGTGCCCATTTCCGGACGGATCAAGTCACCGGAAGATTTTGTAGTGCGCCTGCTGCCAATGGCTGAAGAAGCGGCTGCACGCCTGGGTGTGGATCCTCGCGTATTGCTGGCGCAGTCTGCACTGGAAACTGGCTGGGGACAGGCGATTCCCGCTCGCAACGATGGGATCAACAGTCACAACCTGTTCGGCGTGAAGGCGGATGCGCGCTGGACAGGAGAAAAGGTCAGTGTCAGCACGCTGGAGCATCGTGATGGCGTGGTGATGCGGGAGAGAGCCAATTTCCGTGCCTATCAGTCCTACCAGGAGAGTTTTACCGACTACGTCGATTTTCTGGAGTCCAATCCACGCTACGCACAGGCGCTGCAGCATGCGGGCGATGCGGATTCCTTCGTGTTGCATTTGCAGAAGGCGGGCTATGCCACAGACCCTGCATACGCCAAAAAAATTCGCCAGGTCATGAACAGTCCATTGATGACGAAAGTGGTGGACAAGGCAAACATGGTGAAAGAGACGATTCAAAGAACATCTCTTCGTCACAGCACTTTTCCTGCCGACAGACCTGCACAGGTGAACTGAGATGGGATTGATCAACACAGCGATGTCCGGCCTGCGTATGAGCCAACTGGCTCTCTCCACTACCGGCCACAACATAGTCAACGCCAACACCCAGGGCTACAGCCGTCAGACGGTCAGCAGCGCAACCGCGCAGCCGACCAGAACCGGCGTCGGTTATATCGGTGGCGGTGTTCTCGCTACCCAGATATTCCGCAACACCGAGAAGTTTCTGGTCGATCAGGTAAGCACGGATGTGTCCATTCTCAGCGAACTCGACACTTATCTTGCCAACATTACCCAGATTGATAACCTGCTGGCAGGTGATAAAAGCAACCTGGCACTTTCACTGAACAAATTCTTCGGTGCGGTCAATGAGTCGGCCAACGATCCTGGCTCGTTGCTGGGTCGCCAGTTGCTGCTGACGGAAACAAAGCTGCTGGTGGACAACTTCAAACAACTTGAAAACAGGTTGATGACGCAGAATCAGGCGATCAACACACAACTCAATGCGGTTGCCACCAATGTCAGTGGCATCGGCAAGCAGATTGCGGAACTCAATCGTGCCATCAGTGATGCCTCCGGTGGCGGCACCAGGCAGTTGCCGAATGACTTGCTCGACAAGCGTGATCAACTGGTTCGCGAGTTGTCGCGCTATGTGGAAGTTTCCACACTGGAGAGGGACGATGGCAGCATTGATGTGGCAATCGGGCAGGGGCAGCCGCTGGTCATCGGCGCTACCACAAGAGAGTTGGTCACCATGCCAGGCAGTGCGGATCCTTCGCGGCGCGAACTTGCATTCAAGGTCAGTGGCAATCTGGAGCCGGTTGGCAACCTGCTGACGGGTGGCGAGCTCGGCGGCCTCATGCGGTACAGAAAGGAGGCGCTCGACCCTGCTTTCAACGGACTGGGACGTATCGCGCTGGCGATAACCGACAGCGTCAATCAGCAGCATAAGCTTGGCATCGATCTGGAAGGCAATCTTGGCAGAACGGTATTTGGTGACATCAATACTGCCGCTCAGATGCGCGACAGAGTGCGCGAGTATGCTACCAATTCTCCCGCTGGCGACAGACGTCTTTCTGTGTCTATTGATGACATTGGTCAATTGACCACCAGTGATTATGAACTGAGTTTTTCCGGGCCTGGAGGTCGCTACTCATTGGTTCGCCTCTCGGACGGCAAGTTGATGTCGCAGGGGCTACTCGGACCGAATCGACCGCAGAGCATTGAAGTGGATGGTTTCAGCATCAATCTGGAATCCGGCACGTTCAACGCTGGCGACAGATTCAGGATACAACCGACCCGTTCCGCAGCGGGGTCCATGACGGCGCAGATTTCGCGGCCGGAAGAGTTTGCATTTGCGTCGCCGATTCGTACCAGTTCGGCTGCAGGCAATCAGGGCGGTGCATATATCACAGCCGGCCCCGTGAGCGATGTGTCCACGAACGCATTTACGGCGAAGGCGGGCGCACTGAGTCCACCCATTCTGATCCGTTTTACGTCGACCACAACCTACGACGTGCTGGACTACAGCAATCCGTCCAATCCTGTACCACTGATTCCACCGTTGATGAATCAGTCGTTCATGCCGGGTTCACTGCAGCCTGTATTTCCCACTGATCCTGGTGGCACGACAGTCAGCACGCTGGGTGCAGCGGCCGCCGCATTGCAGATCGGCCACACCACCAATGGTTATCCACAGGAAACGATCACCATACTGACGACCGATCCGAAAACCGGTTTCATCACCGAACAGTTTCTGACGCTGAATCAGCACCAGTCTGCCAGTGAAACTGCCGCGCGCTTGTCTGCACTGACGGGTGTAACCGCCAATGCTTCGTCACAGATGTTGCTGTCCGAGTTTCGCAGTGGCAGTGGTGGCGAGCCATTGACCCTCAGTCTCAATGGTGTGGCGCTGACAGATCCCACCTTTGTTCCGCAAGGACAGAACACGGCAGAAGAAGTACCCAATCCGTTGACGGCAGATTTTCTGCGTGATCGCATCAACAACAATGTTGCCTTGAAGGCCCAGGGCATCTTCGCCATCAGCAACGGCGAGGAGTTGACTATCCGCTCCAGTACTGGAGTTGATTTGCAGATTGCCATTGGCGGTGCTGATGGATCAGTGGCGGTAGGTGAAGCCAAAGTGCCTGTGGCAGGTCCGGCCGCGCCAGGTGACCCCGATGTGGAGTTCACGATCGGGGGGCGGGTTGATGTGCAACTCGCGGCAAACGCAGTCCTGACTTCTAACACGGGTGTTGGTCTATTTGGCACGAGCCCGACCGTGCGCAGCAACTACATGGGATATCAGGTACTGCTGGGCAGTGGTGGCAGCGGGGGAGGTGGTGAACCCCGCACGGGTGACAGTTTCGTGGTCAGTTACAACAGCAATGGTTCAGCGGACAATCGCAATGGGAGTGCATTGCTGGCACTGGGTGCAGCCGATCTGCTGTCCAACGGCAATCTCAGCATTCAGGGCGCTTACGGGCAACTTGTGGAAGAACTTGGCATTCTCACCAGCCAGATGCGTTTAAGCCAGAGCGCCAGTGAGTCAATGCTGCGTCAATCCCTGGACGCACTGTCGTCGGTGTCAGGTGTCAATATCGAAGAAGAAGCTGCAAGACTGATCGAGTTCGAGCAGTACTACAATGCGTCTGCACGGTTGATCGGATTGGCGCGGGATCTGTTCGACACACTTCTCAACATGTAACAGGAATCATACGGAGTCACCATGTCGGTACGCATTTCCAGTGCGCAAATGTATTCGAAAGGATTGTCCGGCCTGCTGGATGCCCAGAAGGCCGTCAGCAAGACGCAGGAGCAGATCTCGGCCAACAAGCGTGTCCTGACTCCTGGCGACGATCCGATCGCGGCAACCCGCATTCTGCAATTGAATCAAGAGCTGGCGCAGATATCCCAGCACAACCAGAGCCTGTCGACACTGGAGAATCGCCTGCAGCGCGAAGAAGTGGCGCTGGCCGGCATCAGCGAACAGATACTCACTGCGCAGGAACTGATCACCAAGTCGGGCAATGCTGCCCTGAATGCAGAGCAACGTGGTTATATTGCGCTGGAGCTGCAGTCCGTGGTCGACGCCATGGCGCAATTGATGAATACCCGTGACGCCAGCGGAGAATACATATTCTCGGGGCATCAGGGGCGAGAGCAGCCTTTCGTGAAGGGGGTCGACGGTACCTGGTCATACAACGGCGATGAGGGGCAGCGTCATATCCGCATCGCGTCCACCACATCGGTGGCCGCCAGTGACTCTGGCAAAACCGTTTTCATGGATGTTCCGAGTGTCGACACGGGTGTGGTAGCCAGTGCCAACCCCGGTAATACGGGAATCCCTCCGGCTGTGATTGGCTCCGCCGAAGTGGTGGATCGGGACACGTTCAGCAGTTTCTATCCGGGGAGCGTTGTCATCGAGTTCCGGCCCATGAACGAGGTCAATCCGCCGGCGCTGAATTACACAATCAAGCAGATCTCGGATGGCAGGGTGCTGGTGGGAAATGCTGCCTACATTCCTGGTGAGAAAATCCGCTTTGCGGGTACGTCGGTGCGCATCAATGGCAGTCCTGCAGTGGGGGATAGTTTCAAGGTGGAGTCCAGCAACAGGACGGGCCTTCTGGAAGGACTGGAGGACTACATCCGCACGCTTCATTCACTGACCGACAGTGCGCAGGACAAGACGACTCTCGCTGCACAGCTGGGCAATGCGCTTGGCAATCTGGGCAATGCCCAGACCAGACTGCTGGAAACTCGCAGTTCTGTAGGATCGCGACTGAACGTGGTGGAAGCGGCCAGAGCCAATAACATAGACTTCGAGTTTGCGGTCAAGACGGCACTTTCGGAAGTGTCCGATCTTGACTATGCCAAGGCCATCAGTCAGATGACGCAGGAGTCTTTCATTCTTGAGGCGGCCCAGGCCAGCTTTGCGAGGATCAGTCGGCTGTCGTTGTTCAACTACTTGTGATGGGCTGGTTGTGAAGGTTTGAAAATAGTTCTAAAGGTTTTCAGCGGCTGTTCGATATATAGTCTTTGACGTGCTTTCTCTTGATTGTCAGTTTGCTTATTTCGTCTGCCAACTCAGTGCGATTTTTTTTAACCATTCGTACTATTTCTTCGTCTGTCTTGCGAATTTCTTCTATTCCTTCTTGCACAGACTTTATAAATTCCTGTGCAACTCCTTTGCTGAAAAAATTCTCCAGCATCGTCTCGCGATGCAGTGACAACTCATCTACTTGCTGCCAGTTTCCGCACTGCGAAAGTTGTAATAATTTTTTAGAAATATCAATTAGTTCAGACCACTCTTGGCGCTGCCTGTGGAGAAATTCTGCATGGTCGTATGTGGGCATGGATGACGCCTGTTAATGTTCGCGTATGCGCGCTAACCTAACATCTCTGCCGATAAAAACAAGCAATTATTTTTCACTATGGAAATTATCCTTGTACTTCAAAGTAAAAAAATATCTGTTGTCGCTAAAGCTTTTTTCTGCAATGTCGTTAACTCTGGTAACGCATAGGGGCGACCGGATTAAAATCTCTTCGATATGCGGTTCAGTTCAACGTGTACAACCAGGAGTAACAAAGAATGGCTCAAGTAATCAATACCAACGTTGCATCACTCAACGCTCAACGGAACCTGAACAGTTCACAGGCCGGCACCAACAAAGCCCTCGAACGTCTGTCTTCCGGTCTGCGCATCAACAGCGCAAAGGATGACGCCGCTGGTCTGGCGATCTCCACGCGCTTTCAATCACAGATCAATGGTCTGAACGTCGCAATACGTAATGCAGGTGACGGTGTGTCTCTGGCGCAGACAGCGGAAGGCGCGCTGGGCTCCATGACTGATTCATTGCAGCGTATTCGTGAACTGGCCCTGCAGTCTTCCAACGGTACCAACAGTGCTGAAGACCGCCAGGCTCTCAACTCAGAAGCTCAGCAACTGATTTCAGAAGTAACGCGTGCTGGTGCCGAAACCAACTTCAACGGCCTGAACCTGCTGGACGGCAGCTTCAAATCGGTCTTCCAGGTTGGCGCGAACGCTGGCGAAACCATCAGCGTTTCCATCGGCAAACTGACTGCAGACACTCTGGGTGTTTCTTCCAAGTCTGGCGTCAGCGCGACAGCAACAAGCACTGCATTGAGCGTCGGTGATCTGGTGATCAACGGTGCCGCCATTGGTGCATCACGCGCTTCTGACGACACTGCTTCTACTGCTCTGCAAAGCTCCAGTGCAATCGCCAAAGCGGCTGCAATCAACCGTTCTTCCGCTGAATCCGGCGTGACTGCGATCGTTGACAAGAACGTCGCAGCAGGCAGCTCAATGACTGCTGCCATAACTGCAGGCAATGTGGTGGTTAACGGCACAACAATCTCTGTTCAGACAACTGCCGATGCAGCGTCTTCGCGTGCCTCTGTGGTATCCGCCATCAACGCGCAATCTTCACTGACTGGTGTTACTGCGGTAGATAGTGGCGATGATAGCCTCGGTGTGAGCCTTGTTGCTGCAGACGGTCGCAACATCACAACATCCTTCACGGGTTCATTGACTGCAGCGAGCACTGGTTTGAAGGCAGCGGGTACCGACACTGGTGGCTATACTCTGGTTGCCAACAGCGGCGTGAAGGAAGTTTCCGTTGCAGGCGCCAACCTCGCGAATTCTGGTCTTGTTGCGGGCACCTACACTGCGGGTGTGGCGACAGTCAGCTCTACTGCACGAGTAGCAGGTGCCGGTACGGTAGCCACCTCTGGTGCAGTCACCGGTACTGCGGCAGCCAACGTGGCTTTTGACTACAGCGCCGGCACTCCAGCAGAGCTTGCAACCCTGACTGGTGGTGTGCAGTTGAGCGCCACTGGCACCAACTTCTCTGCTGCTACCGCAGGTGCACACACTGCCGGTAACGTAGACCTGACTGGCTTCGCGAACAACTTCATTGCCAACGGCAGTGCAGCAGTGCTCGAAGGTACTGTGGATTTCGAAACTGCGTTTGGAGCCGGTTCGGATTTCGCTGCCAACTCAATGAACTTCCGTATCAGTGTTGTCGATGGTGACAACTACGATGTGAGCTTGACCGGCGATTACCAGGATGCCAGCAACGGCGGTGGTGCAGGCGACGGTTTGACAGCATTGGTCGCCGACATCAACGGACAGCTTGCTGGATCCGGTTTCACAGCCAGCATCAATGGTGATGGTCAACTGACCTTCACTCAGGACACTGCATCTGACGCTACTGTCATCTTCACGGGTCAATTCGGTGATCAAGACTCAGCTGCTGTATTCGGTTTCACTGCTCTGAACGACACGGCAGTCGGTACGGCTGAAACTGCAATCGGCACTTTCGATGTGACCGTTGACGGTGGCGCCGCCCAGACAGTTACTCTCAGCACCAACATCGGGAACCAGGGTGATCTGCTGACGGCGATCAATGGCCAACTGGTAGGTGCAACTGCCAGCGTGGATGACGATGGTTTCCTCACGATCACATCCGCAACTACCGGGACGGCCAGTTCTGTTCAGGTTGGCAACATTGGCGGAAGCCTGGCTGGTGGAGCAATCCTGGGCCTGTCCAACGGTTCAACTTCCGGTACCGCTGCAAACGACATCGCGTTCACCTTCACCAGCACAGATGGCGGTGCCGATGTGGTCACGCTGGATCAGGACTATACAGATGCAGCGCACGGTGGCACGGCGGGTGCTGGCAACGCAGCGCTGCTTGCTGATATCAACACAGCAATCAGTGGCTCCGGCTTCACGGCAACACTGAACCAGAGTAATCAACTCGTGTTCACAGAGGATGCCAATGGTGCCGCGACCGCGACATTCACGGATGCGGGCGGTTCTGTCAGTTCCGTGCTGGCCCTGGGTATCGGTGAAGGTGCTACCGATACGGGTGTTGTGGGTGCCGGTGCGACCAACGCAACCTTTGATGTGTACGTGGATGGCGGCCTGGTGCAGAGTGTCAACGTCAACGCCAACGTGGCTGATGCCGACGATTTGCTTGCCGAGATCAATGGTCAGTTGACTGGTGCTACTGCCTCAATCAATGACGACGGCGAGCTGGTGATCACATCTGACTCTACCGGTTCTTCCAGCTCAGTGCAGATCGCCAACCTTGCAGGCAACGCATCGGCAGAACTGAAATTGGCAGCGTCGTCCGGTACAGGTGCAGCAGCAGGAGCGGCAGGTTACAGCGACTTGTCTTCTGGTGATGTGTCTATCAACGGAGTGTCGATTCGCGCAGGCAGCGCAGCAGATGATACTGCATCGTACTCTGGCGCAGCATCGAGCAGCAAAGCGGCTTCAGGCATCGCCGTAGCGGCCGCCATCAATGCCTCCAAAGGTTCTACTGGTGTGACTGCGACTGTGAATGCGACGACAACTGTTGGTACTTCTGCTGCGACGGCAGGCACTGCTGGTAACAGCGGCAGTCTCTACCTGAACGGTATCGAAATCAGCATGACAGTACAGGACAGTGCTGACGCCAACCGCACATTCGCGGTCAACCAGATCAATGCAGTCAGTGGTCAGACTGGTGTGGTTGCGCAGGACAATGGTACCAGCCTCACGCTGAGTGCAGCCGATGGTCGCAACATTGTAATGGCTCTGGATACCAACGGTGGCAGTATCACTGCGGGTAACTTTGGTCTGGCTGGTGCAGGTGTTTCCTCCAGTGACTTCACTGATGGCGGAGCAACTGGTCTGGCAAGAGCGAACGCAGACGCAACCACAACGTACTCAACAGTGTCGTTGAAAGCTGCAGGTTCTATCTCTGTCTCTGGCGGCACCAACGGCAACGCAGCGCTGGAAAGTCTCGGTCTGCAACAAGGCAGCTTCGGCGGTGCAGTTTCTGGTCAGTTCCTGAACGAAGTGGACATCTCTACGCAGGAAGGCGCCAACTCTGCGCTGGCTGCGATTGATAATGCACTGAACTCAGTGAACAGTGCACGAGCCGACCTCGGTGCGATCCAGAACCGTTTTGAGACTACAGTGTCGAACCTGGCGCTGACATCTGAAAACCTGTCCGCTGCAAACTCTCGAATTCTTGATGCGGACTTCGCTGCTGAAGCGGCGGCTCTGTCAAGAAGCCAGGTTCTCCAGCAGGCTGGTATCTCGATCCTGTCGCAAGCGAACGCAGCACCACAGCAAGTTCTGTCTTTACTGCAGTAGCAGGTTGATTCCGCCCCGGTTCCGAGCCTTCAGGGCTCGGAATTCGAGGCGGATTTTTTACTTTCTGCTGGTTGATAATGTCAAAGTAAGTATCAATGTAAATATCAAAACTTGTTTTGGAGGCAACCGTGAGTGAAATCAGTATTACACGATTCATCCATGCGACTGCTGGCCCAAAAAAAGTTAAATCATTAGAAAAGGCCAACAACGAAGGAAGTAACTCCGGTTCTTTCTACTCTTCTTCGGAGGACGAAGAAAGCAGACATGAAGACGATGTTCATGATCAAAGTCGGCATGACGAGTTCCCTGCAGAAGAGAGAGTATACGAGGGGGATGTGCTGGACGATTTTTCTTCTCTGAAAGCTGGTGTAACCGAGCAATCAACAGCCACACAAACCAGTGAACGACAACTTGAAGCAGCAGTAGCGAAACTCAATGACTACGTGCAGACAGTACAACGGGACATTATTTTCGGGATTACCGCAGGAGGTGCTGAACCCTCTGTAACGGTAGTGGACAGGGCCTCAAGAAAACTGGTGAGGCAGTTCGGTGGCAAGGAGGCCGTGGAGATGGCGAAGAAACTGGATACTCAGGAGCCTTTGTCACTTTTTACTGCTCAGGTCTGAATTGGAGCCACAATAAATCGGGGTCAGAGCAACTTTAATTGAAGTTGCTCTGACCCCGATTTATTTGACCACGATTTATTGCCAATTTTTTCTAACCAGCACGGCGGCAATTATTTGCCCCTGCGGCAGCTTCTGGCTCTTCTCCGCCTGTCAAGAGTCTCACGTCCGTGACGATATAAATGCTGTTGGTGTCTGCACAGGCTGTGTTTCTGTGTAAACCCCCTGCGCATCGCGCTACTGGCATACAAATTGAATAACGTCTTGGAAGCAAGAGGCAAGTTCCGATGATTGAGCGGATCTGCAGGCATTTCCGTGAGGCAGTTTATGGCAAGTATACAATCACTGGGTATCGGTTCGAATCTTCTGACCAGCAAACTACTGGAGCAGTTGATCGAAGCAGAACGTGCGCCGGTAGCCAAGCGCCTTGATCTGTATGAGGCCGTGGCGGATGCGAAGATTTCGGCATACGGCGAACTGCGAAGTGTGTTGTCCAAATTCGATACGTCATTGACGTCGCTGACACTGCCATCGACTTTCAACGCCAGTCGCGCAACCTCCTCCAGTGACAGCCACTTGACAGCTACGGCGAGCAGCCTTGCGGTGCCTGGCAACTACAGCGTATCCGTCACGCAACTGGCGCAACCGCACTCGATTGCCAGTGGCAATTACGCATCAGTGAACGAAGCGCTGGGTACCGGGGTACTGACCTTCCGATTCGGCACTACAGCGTTCTGGCTGGGAAATGAGTACGAGGGTTTTACAGTCAATCCGGATGTGCAATCTAGAAATATCACGATCACCTCCGCGAATAACACATTGTCCGGCATACGCGATGCAGTCAATGCTGCGAACTTCGGAGTGCAGGCCAGTATTGTCGATGACGGCAATGGCTACAGACTGCTGTTCAGTGCCAAGGCCAGCGGCAAGAATCAAGGCATTGAACTTGTGGCAACTGGCGCTTCTGGACTGCGTGCATTGAATTATAATCTTGCGAGCGAAACGGCAACGCTCAACGCGGTAACCGATACGGGCTCCACGGATATCTCTTCTGGCGCCGGACTTGACACCCAGAGCAGGGCATTTCGATTGAGCTACAACGGCACTGCGATGGAGATTGTGGTCGCATCAGATCCACAGATTGACACCGCAGAGAAAACCCTGGCCGCTGTGCAGGCAGCATTGAATGTTCAGCTTGTGGACAACGGGTTTGCGGCTGGTTCTGTAATTGCTGATGGTGCCGACAATGTGCTTAAGTTTCGCACTGCTGCCACGGGCTTCGGAACCACATTGAACGTGCAGAGGGATGGCGCCAGTGCGGCTCTGACGGGTTCCACCGTGCTTGCCGATGGATTCGATTTTTCTGTCAACAATGCCACGTTCAGCATCTCGATCGATGGCGCCCCCGCTCACGCAATTCTGCTCAACACGGCTTCGGCGAACCGGCAGGAGACAGTGGATCTGCTGAATCTGGCTTTCATTGATGCGGGCATCGACGATGACGTGACGGCGAGTTTGAATAATGACAATGAGCTGATGTTGACGCGTACTGCCACAGGGACATCTGCTGGCATCGAGATCACTGATGTGGATGTTACCGGCACTGCAGGTTCAATTGAACTTGGCCTGACCGATGCAGTGGCTAATGGACTGGATGGATTCGGACTGAACACCGCTGAAGGAGCAGTGAGTGGTTCCGTGCGCATGTCTCAGACGATGAGCGCACAGAACGCCGAATTCAGTGTGAATGGTGTGTCAGTGACGCGCAGCAGCAATCTCGTGGTCGGTGTTATCCCCGGCACAACTCTCAATCTAAAAGGTGTGACAACAGGCCCGGTAACGCTGACAATCGACAAGGACCCCGCGAATATGATCGCCAAGGTGCAGACCTTTGTCGATGCTTACAACGATCTCAAGGCTCTGTCGAATGAGCTGACGAAATATGTGCCAGGGACTGATGAAGTTGGCAAGGCGAGTCTTCTGACAGGTGATTCGACCATGCGTTTCATTGGCGCCGAAATCAGTCGGTTACTGCGTACCTCGGTGGAAGGACTGAATGGCAGTATTCGTACCTTGTCCGATGTTGGTATTACCACGGATCAGAATCAGGGCTACCTTCTGCAGTTCGACTCCGTAAAGTTCAGCAAGGCATTTACCGAGAATACCAGCGCAGTGCTGTCGTTGTTTGCCAATGCTGGCAGCACCACAGATCCGCAGATCACCTACATCAGTACCAACTCTCAGACCAAGCCTGGCAGCTATGATCTGGAGATCACCCGGCTGGCAACAGTAGGCAGTTATCAGGGTGCGATTGTTGATTCGCTCAGCGATGGCAATATCGCCATTGATAATGACAACAATGAATTCACCATTGAGATAAACGATTTGTCGGTGGCAGTGACACTGACAAATGGCACCTATGGAAGCGCCGAAGAACTGGCAGAACACATCCAGATGCAGATCAACGCCAGTCAGACTTTGTTGTTGGCGAATCAGTCGGTGTCCGTGACCTATGATGCCGCGCAGGGGCGCCTCAACATCAGTTCCAGTCTATATGGTTCAAGTTCGCGGGTAGTCTTCGCGGCAACGGATGCGAATGTTGCCGATACTTTTGGTTTTGTACTGCCAGGTCAGGGAAGTTTTCAAGCTAACCAACTCTCAGGACTTGCCACGGCGACGGGTAACAGTGCGGAAAATTTCACGACACCGGTCGAGATCAACAGTGAGACTTCGTTCAGCATTACCATCAACGGTGAGAGCACAGCGTTGATAATGCTTCACGGGGATGCCGATAACCCGCAGACCTACAACTCGCCTGACGATCTGATTACTGCAATCAAGGCACAGATCGATGCCGATCCATTATTCCTGAATCTGGACGTACCGGAGATCCTCGTCAGTTACAGTTACAATGCACAGACCCAACTGGGTCGACTGGTGTTCAGCACCGGCAGTAACGCAGATACGCTGAGCGTCGGCAACACCACGGCGGGAGCTGCCAGCAAACTGGGTCTTTTTGTCGGCAACGGCGCTGCCAATCCATCGACAGCCGGTGTGGACGTTGCCGGCAAGATCAATGGCCTCGCTGCGACTGGCATTGGCCAGATGCTGGTGGCAGCTACGGGCAATACGCCAGCGGCTCCGGGCTTCTATCTCAACACGGCACACGGCAACCTTTCCACAAGTACACCGAGCGACACGTTCCGGGTGGCTGTTGACGGCATCATTTCCAGCAATATCACACTGGGGATGATTGGCAATACCGATCCAGGTGCTGTGGCTATTGCCATGCAAACCGCGATCAACAACAACCCCGCACTCATAGCCGCTGGCGTCGGCGTCGTGGTGCAGTACGACGAGAACAGTGGGGGGTTCGGAATCATTTCCAATACCACAGGCACAACCTCAAAGGTGCAGATTGTCGATCTGCAGGGCAATGCATCGGCCATCTTCGGGTTTACCGCTGGGGCGGGTGCTCTGGGCAGAACCGGCACCAATGCCAGTGGCGAACCAGATGACGCCAGTGGGATACGTGTGCGCGTCACTGGCGGAGCACTGGGCAAGCGTGGCTCAGTTTCATTCGTTCGAGGTGTTGCGGACAGACTGGCGACGCTGATGGACAGCTACCTTGGCAATAACGGATTGCTCAGCAATCGCACCGATGCGCTGAACAAGGAATTGGCGGTGATTGCGGAAAAACGCGTGGCGCTGGATGCGCGTATCGCTCGTTCCGAGGAGAGACTGCGCAGCTCGTTTCTGGCGAATGATCTGATCATCTCGCGATTCAACACTACCGCAGATTTCCTCTCTTCGCAGTTAAGAATGCTTGAGGATCTGGCGTCCAACACCGTCAACAAGAAGTAGCAGGTATTTCATTGTTCAATCAGATGGGTCAAGTCCCCAAGGAAGCAGCAAATGTATGCAACACAAAGCGCTCTGGCGCAATATCGCAAGATCAACACTGAAAGTGGCATCGACAGTGCCAGTCCGCATCGTCTGATTCAGATGCTCATGAGTGGTGCGCTGGATCGTCTGGCGCAGGCCAAAGGTGCTCTTGAGCGCAAGGACATTCCTGGCAAAGGGCTGTTGCTGGGCAAGGCGATTTCCATTCTCGCCGGGCTGCAAGCCAGTCTGGACAAGAGCAAGTCTGCTGAAATTACCGCCAATCTCGATGCACTTTATGACTATATGCAGCGTCGTTTATTGGAGGCCAATATCAAGAACGATACCACCATGATAGATGAAGTGAGCGGGTTGCTACGGACTGTAAAATCAGCATGGGATGAAATTGACCCCAGCGTTCCGGCGGGTGAAACAGCTTTGAATTGACTAAACCAGGCTCGCATTGTCTAATTGCCCGGCGTTGAAAAACAGAGACAAATGCTGGATTGCGAGTTGAGACATAGTAATTTGAATAGCGCCGATCATGGAAAAATTCTGCTAATCGATGACGATAAAAAGTCTAGCCATGACTTGATTGTAGTGTTGGGTTTTCTCGGCGAAAAGGTCGCAGTAGCGAACTTTCGCAATTGGAGAAAAATTGCCGAAAATGAGTTCGATGCTCCCGGAGATGTGCAACTTGCGCTGATCGGTGCTTATTCGCCCGATCAGCTCGCGCAGTTGTTGACCGAGATCAAGTCGTGGGAGCCCGGTGTACCTGTAGTTCTGATGAGTGCTGAAAATGCACCCAAATTTCTTTCCGAAGAGCACCGCAACGCAGTCACAGCCACCGTGACTTTTCCTCTGACCTATCAGCCCCTGCTCGACGCATTGCATAAGTCTCAGGTTTACCATCAGCACTACAATCGTCTGCGTGACATCGGTGGTGTACGCGACTACAACATGTTTCGCAGCCTTGTGGGCAACAGTGCCGAAGTACAACGCATCCGTCAAATCATGGGGCAGGTAGCCAACAAGGAAGTGACGGTGCTTATTACCGGGGAGTCTGGCACTGGCAAGGAGGTTGTTGCCCGTAATCTGCACATGAATTCGCGTCGTGCCGGTAAGCCTTTCGTGCCCATCAATTGTGGTGCCATCCCTCCTGAACTGTTGGAGAGTGAACTCTTCGGACATGAGAAAGGTGCATTTACCGGTGCTATTTCCACGCGGGTTGGTCGCTTCGAACTTGCTGAAGGAGGCACCCTTTTTCTAGACGAGATTGGTGATATGCCGTTGCCAATGCAGGTGAAGTTACTGCGGGTATTGCAGGAACACTGCTACGAAAGAGTCGGTGGGACACGCACGATTCACACGGATGTCCGCATTTTCGCCGCCACTCACAAGAATCTGGAAAGCATGATTGACGCCGGGACCTTTCGTCAGGATCTATACTACCGCGTAAACGTGTTCCCCATCGAGATGCCGGCTCTGCGCGAGCGTGTCGAGGATATTCCATTCCTGCTCAACGAGCTCATCAGTCGCCTTGAAAATGAGAAGCGTGGTTCAGTGCGCTTCAACAGCAGTGCGATTGCATCCATGTGTCGACATCCATGGCCAGGTAATGTCAGAGAGTTGGCAAACCTGGTAGAGCGCATGGCCATCCTGCACCCACATGGCATTGTCGGCGTGAATGATCTTCCGCCCAAATTTCGCCACTTGGCGGAAGATGAAATTTTTGCCATTGACAGCCTTGCCGCCTCGACTCCGCCGGCTCCTCAGCTTGTGGATGATCAGATTGGAACTCCTCAGGCATTACTGCCCCTGAACGGGCTGGATCTGAAGGAATACCTGGCGAATCTGGAAAAAGATCTTATTGAGCAGGCTCTGAATGATAGTGGAGGAGTCGTGGCGCGCGCTGCCGACCGATTGAACATTCGTCGTACAACACTTGTCGAGAAAATGCGCAAGTATGATATGCAAAAAAGGTCAGATGAGGACGAATAGTAGGCTCGACTTCAATGCCAGTCTACAAACCACTAAGTGTGACACCGCCCACCACAGCAGATTCGAGATTGAGTTCCGTCAATCGTCCTGAGCTGTTGACCTGCTCCAGACGCACCAGCAGAAAATCCCAATCCCTTGCCAGCCACACAGTGGTTCTTCTGCTGCTGCCGGACTCGCGGATGCGCTCGATTTTCACTGTATTCAAATTGCCAACAGGTGTGGTGATGATTTCCTCTGCCGTGATTCGGTAGCGATGTTCTTCAACTTCGTCACCGTCGATGATCTGGTAGGTAAATTCCTGTAGATCGCTGGCCGCGATGTCTTGCCCGAGGCGAGTACTGTAACTGAGTTTGTCCTGATAGCCGGCTGCCAGTGTCAGATCCCATGATTCCGACTTGACTGCGCTGCGTGCAACGCTGTTTTCCCAGTCGAAATCGATCCTCTCGCTTGTGCTGCTGATGCCGGTCTGTATGTATTCGTATTGCAGGGGGATCAGGTTACCGTCGTACCACCGGAACCGGCTGGTCTCGGTCACGCTGCCAACGGTTGCGCGAAAAACGGCGAGCGTCAAGCTGTTCTGCAGAAGGTAGGTACCGTCATCGTCGTGCGTCAGATTGCGATATGCCGTCGCGCTCAAACCCATGGCAGTGGCCTTGTAGCGTGCCTCATAAGCCTTGAGATCGTCGCCGTTGGCTCCGAGCGTGGTTGTAGACAATCCGAAAGCCGTCAACAGAGCGAGAACTTTCATTGCGTGTATTCCCTGATACCGGTATTGCCAAGGCGTTGGCCATCAAGCCACGCCGCGTTATCTTGCATATGCAGACGCCCAGCAGCGAACCAGCTTACGGCTTTAGGGTAAATGAGATGTTCCTGGCGGGCAACTCTGGCGGCAAGGCTGTCGCGGGTATCGTTCGGCAAAACAGGCACTACGGCTTGTAGAACAACCGGTCCGCCATCCAGCTCCTCGGTGACAAAGTGGACACTCACGCCGTGTTGAGTCTCACGGGCCACCAGTACGCGTTCGTGAGTATGAGTGCCTCGATAGTTCGGCAGCAACGACGGATGGATATTGAGAACTCGGCCGGCAAAGTGCTGCACGAACTGCGCGCTGAGGATGCGCATGAATCCGGCCAGCACCAGAAGCTGTGGAGAGAAGGCATCGATTTCCTGTGCGAGTTGCTTGTCGAATGATTCCCTGTCGGGGTATTCCCGATGGTCGAGTATTCGCGTAGGAATGCCCGCTTTTGCCGCTCGTTCCAACCCGTAGGCATCAGCCTTGTTGCTGATGACGGCGCTGATCGTGAAGCCTCCTGTTGTGCGGGCATCAATCAGGGCCTGTAGATTGCTGCCGTTGCCGGAGATCAGAACCACGATAGGGCAATGACTTGCGGTCATCGAACATTTCCTTCCAGCACTACGGGAACTGCTCCAGTTGCGGCGCTGCGGATGTAACCCAGCTCGAAGGCACCTTTATTATGTTGCTCCAGTATCGCCAGCGCCTTGGCGCAGTCCTCGGCCGGCACGCAGACAATCATGCCGACACCGCAATTGAAGGTACGGACCATTTCAGACTCTTTGATGTTGCCCTGAGTCTGCAGCCATTTGAATATCTCCGGGCGTTGCCACGCGTCCAGATTGATCACTGCCTGGGTCTGGTCAGGCAATACGCGGGGCATGTTCTCAACGATGCCGCCGCCCGTGATGTGGGCCAGTGCGTGTACGCGGGCATGGCCGGAGAGCGCCTGCACGGCCTTGACGTAGATTTCAGTCGGGGTGAGCAGTATTTCGCCAATGGTGCTGTCGGCATAGGGCATGTCGAGTGGCGTGCCACTGACTTCCAGTACTTTGCGAATCAGGGAGTAACCGTTGGAGTGTGGGCCGGAGGAGGCCAATCCGATAAGTTTGTCCCCCGGCTTGACGAGGTCGTTCTCGATGATCTCGTCCTTTTCGACGATACCAACCGCGAAACCTGCCAGATCGTAGTCGCCTTTCTGGTACATGCCTGGCATTTCGGCAGTCTCACCGCCGATCAAGGAACAACCCGCCTGCACGCAACCGCTACCTATGCCTTCCACCACTTGTGCAGCCTGGTCCACGTTCAATCCGCCGGTGGCGTAGTAGTCGAGAAAGAACAGGGGTTCCGCGCCACAAACGATCAGGTCATTCACACACATGGCGACGAGGTCTATGCCGATGGTGTCGTGCTTGCCTGTCTCGATGGCGAGTTTCAGCTTGGTGCCAACGCCATCGGTAGCAGAGACCAGCACTGGTTTTCTGTAACCCTCGGGAATCTCGCAAAGGGCGCCGAATCCGCCCAGGCCGGAGAGTACTTCCGGGCGGCGGGTCTTCTGCGTGACAGCCTTGATTTTCTCGACCAGGGCATCGCCAGCGTCGATGTCGACTCCGGCGTCCTTGTAGCTGAGTGAAGGTTTGCTGCTGAGATTCGTGTTCTGCGTCATGGGGTCGTGATTCCTGAGGTCGTGATTCCTGAGAAGGGAGTCCGTAAGCAAGTCTTGAAGGCTGGCAATTCTATCAGCAGAGAGCCTTGCAGGGTACTTGCCCCGTACACTTAATCCCTGCACGACGATAATTCATGCGCTGAGACTTGAGTCGCGAACCAGTGACAAGCCTGTGTTATTCAACGCTGGCGCAGTGTTCGGGCGTGTCAATGAAAGTGGTATCGGGTATGATTCGCGCCATGAAATTCTTGCCTGATGTCATCAGTTTTTCACTGGGTCTCATCCTTGTTCTTGTGCTGTCTGCAGCGCCGTTGTCTCATGCATTGGTGGTGGATGCCCTCTATGACCAGGAAATCCCCGTGCAGGGACAGGGAGATGCTGAGCGGCTGCGTGCCTATCGAGAAGCACTGACGGCAGTCATCCTCAAGATCACCGGAGAAGAGCGCTGGCTTCGCAACGGTGCGGTCGAACGGGCTGTGCGAGAAGCGCAGAATTATGTACAGGAGGTCAGTTATCGCTCCAGCGGTGGTGCTTCATCGCAAACCTACATCAGCATCCGCTTTGATCAGGAGCTGGTGAACAGCATGCTTGGCTCGGCGGGGATTCCTGTTTGGGATCGCAATCGACCGTCAGTCCTGCTGTGGCTTTCGGTGCAGAGCGCCGATGGTCAGCGAGAACTGCTGGGTTCTGATTCTGATCATCCAATACTTGCACTGATACGGGAATTTTCCCAAGTGCGTGGAGTACCCATTCTGATTCCACTCCTGGATGTTGAAGATCGCCGCAGTCTTCCCGCTGATGTGGCGTGGAGCCTTGATGAAGCAGCGATTCGCCGTGCCAGTGCACGTTATGGCGCGGACAGCGTCTTGAGTGGGCGTGTGTTGACATCCCCAGTTGGAGATCTGGTTGGATTGTGGCAATTCCTGTTTCGTGATCGGGTAGAGATTTTTGACAGCCTTGAGAGTGATCTGGCCGCTTACATGCAGAGTGCGTTGAATCGCGTCACGGCTCAGCTTGCTACCCATTTCGCGATCAATCTGGCAACGCGTCCAGCTCAGGAGCAGGTGACCTTGCGTGTAGAAGGCGTGGACAATATTACGGCGTATGTAAATCTGCTTGCGTATATCCGGGATTTGGCCGTTGTGGAAAACGTTTCCACGTCGCTGCTCGATGGCAGCAACATCGAACTGGACGTCACTCTGGTTGGCAGTACTTACCTGTTTACTGAATTCATCACCCTGGGCCGCGATCTGATTCCTGGAGAGTTGACCAATCCGCAGGAAGTTCAGGGCAACATACTGCACTATCGCTGGGTGCGATAGGGATGAGTTCAGGCTTGCCACGTCAGCTACCACTTGAAATCACGCTGGATGATCATGCCACGTTCGACAATTTTTTCGTGGCATCACTTAACGACCAGCTTTTTGACTATCTGACTGCTGACTCAGGTTCTAAAATGCAGCAATACTCCTGTATTTGGGGCAGTGAAGGTGCCGGATGTACCCACTTGTTGCAGGCCATTTGCCATCAGTCCGATGCACGCGCCACGCCAGCTTTCTATTTTCCGCTGCAGAATCTTCACGAATACAATCCTGACGTGTTTGAGGGGCTGGAAACCTTCTCACTAGTATGCCTTGATGATGTACAGAACGTGGCGGGAAATGCAGAATGGGAATTGGCACTTTTCTCGCTTTTCAATCGCTTGCGAGAGAACGGATCGCAATTGGTAGTAGCGGCGAATGTGAATCCAAGGCAAATGCCTGTGCGCCTGCCAGATCTACTGTCGCGACTACAGTCGGGAATTGTCTTTCAACTGCATGTCCTCGATGATAGCGACAAACTGCTTGCACTACAGTTACGTGCGAGGCAAAGGGGTTTTGATCTGCCAGAAGAAGTCGCTGCATACGTGTTGCAACGTAATGACCGGCGCATGAGTTGTCTCTTCGATCTGCTTGACAGGCTGGATCAGCACTCTCTGGAAACTCAGCGCAGAATTACCATTCCGTTGGTGCGGGAATTGATGGGATGGAGAGTTTCCGGTTCGGAAATTTCTTAGAGCGAAGTCTTGTAGAAATTGCGAAATCCACGGATGTAGATTACCAGCGCGCAGAATAATATCGAAAGCAGGAGTGTGATGATGATTCCATACACTCGCGTCTCCTCTACGAAAGCAGTTTGTACTCCCACTATAAAATAAAGCAGAACCACGAACGATAGCCACGCGTGAGTGCGCAAATGCTTTTGGCGTAATCCCGGCAAGAAAATCAGTATTGGCAGTACTTTCAATAGCCACAAAAATATAATGGCGACAATAGTTATTTCGCCGTTCACGATCTGCCACAGACCGTTGAAAGTAAAGGTAAGCAATAGCGCGCAATAGCTTAAAATTACGGCTTTCCGCGATTGCTCTATCAAGGCAGGTGCAGCTGATTTTTCAAGCGTCATGTCATTGTCCTGTGTCGGTTGGGCCTGCAGCCTCATGCCATGAGTTTCAGTGCGAGAGTGGCGACGCGCTTGCCGAGAGCGATACAAAGTGTGCTTTCGTCGTCGTCCACTTTGCGATCACTGCTTCTGCCGGCGAGATGGCTGGCGCCATAGGGAGTGCCTCCACTCTGTGTATCCATCAGCAGCGGCTCGCTGTACGGCAATCCACAGATCACCATGCCGTGATGCAGGAGCGGATTCAGCATACTGAGCAATGTGCTTTCTTGACCGCCGTGAAGGCTTGAGGTCGAAGTGAAGACTGCTGCAGGCTTGTTGATCAGCGCACCAGATAGCCAGAGGGCTCCTGTACCATCAATGAAATATTTGAGAGGTGCGGCCATGTTGCCGAAACGGGTCGGGCTGCCCAGAATCAATCCAGCGCATTGGCGCAGATCCTCCTCGCTGCAATAGATGGCACCGCTGTCGGGGACATTGGGGGCCGTGCTCTCACACACAGTGGATACTGGGGGAACTGTGCGCAGTCTTGCTTCGATGCTGTTGTCAACCTGCTCTATACCGCGACCAATCAGGCGTGCCATCTTTTCCGTGGCGCCGTTGCGGCTGTAATACAGTACCAGCACGTAGGGTTTGGATGCAGGTTGAGTCATGAAGTGTCTCGCTGTTGCGGATGTATTGAGTTGCGTTAACGTCACCGTTTTGATGCCGGCATTGTAACCGCTAAACTGCCTTCAATCAGCCGATTTTTCAGCGGGCATGTTCTCTGGTTTTTCGACTTTCCTGGTGAGATCCACAAATTTAATGGTTCCCATATTGTTATCAATAAGTTTGTCAGTGTCACTGATGAACTCCTTGATCTTGACTCTGGCGGCCACAGTGGAGCCGGCTCCCGAAAACTCCGGCGAGTAGTTGCGGATTTTTTGTCGCAATTCCGCCACAGTGCAATCCTCCACAGATCCGGATGGCAAATAATTCTCTGGATCTTCATTGGTTGGGCGAATGAAGTCTATGCGCTCGAGCAAAGTAATGATCTCGTCGATAGTACTTGGATTGAGGCGCAGATGATCTGCGAGCGCTCCGGCACTCCACGGCGCCTCGCGTTGTTTGAAGCGTTGAATGATGAGATACGCTACGGCAAGAGCATAGCCTTCCTGCTCAGCAATGCTTAGCCACGTCTTTCTGCGTCCAGTGCGTGCTTTGGCAGGATACTGATGGTAGTACGCGATACTGGAGCCGGTGAGTAACACCAGCCAGCCCAGATAGGCGAAAATCATCACCAGGATGACAGAGAAGAACGCGACATATATGACTTCATTGTTGGTGGAATTGATGAAGAATGCCTGGAAGATACCACCCATGGTTTTCCAGATCACCGCTGTCATAACTCCACCTACAAGTGCGGACTTGAATTTTACTTTGGTGTTGGGAACGAACTTGTAGGTGAAGGCAAATGCGAGTGACATGAAGGTGAAGGCCGTAACGAACGCTATAAATTGCAGAATGAATCCGCCGATCGTGTATCCGCTAAGATAGCGTTCGAATAGATTGGTACTGATGTAGGAGCTGATTCCGATTGAGACGAATATCAGTAGAGGACTGACGATAACAGCAAAAAGGTACTCGCTGATGCGATTGGCAAATTTTCTACCCACGCTGACGGACCAGATGAAATTGAACGACATTTCGATCTTTTGCATCATGTTGTGCACGGTGTAGAGAAGAATGCCCAGGCTGACTACTCCCAGAACGTCCACACGAACATTCTCGACGAAATTGATGATGTTTCGAGTCACTTCAAGGCTGCGCTCGCCCAGTGGTTGAAGTACATTCAGCAAGGCAGGTTCCATCGCGTTGTGTACACTCAGCCCCTTGAGTACGGAGAATGTCAGCGCGAGCAGAGGGATTATGGCGATTACCGTGTAGTAAACTAGACTCATGGCCCGGAGGCTGAGTTGTCCTTCCGCCAGATCACGCGCGACTGCATAGGTGATCTGCAGTGCCCGAATACCAGTGCGTCGCCATAGAGGTTGCGCCGCGAGATTGGTGTCCCACATAAGGTTGTGCAGCCAGCTCGTCCACTGCTGCGTTAATGCGGAAAATCGAGCTCCGCTTGCCATAAGCTAGTGCCTGTAGTGCCTGTAGTGCCTGTTCAGCTCAGCTCAGGGGGATTCTCTCTTTCAAAAATTCGAGAATCTCCTGCGCTGGGACAGATTCATTTTCTGCCGCGCGCCGCGACTTGTACTCCAGCATACCCTGTTCGATGCCACGTTCGGAAACCACAATACGATGGGGAATGCCTATCAGCTCCATATCGGCGAATTTCACTCCGGTGCTGGTCTTCTTGTCCCGGTCATCAATCAGTACTTCATATCCCGATTCGGAGAGCTGTTGATAGAGAGATTCACTAAGGGCGAGAACTGCGTCAGATTTGTGCGCATTCAGCGGGATGATCACGATCTGAAAGGGAGCAATATTGTCCGGCCAGATAATACCCTGGGCATCGTGACTCTGTTCAATACAGGCCGCCACGATACGGCTTACACCGATGCCATAACATCCCATGATCATGGTTGTCGTCTTGCCGTTCTCATCCAGTACGGTGGCTTTCATGGCCTCGCTGTACTTGGTGCCGAGCTGGAATATATGACCCACCTCGATGCCGCGCTTGATGGAGAGTATGCCTTTGCCGTCCGGGCTGATGTCTCCTTCCCTGACCTTGCGGATGTCAGCTACCAGATCGAAATGACAGTCGATACCCCAGTTTGCGTCGGTCAGGTGCTTGTCGTTGATGTTCGCTCCGCAGACAAAATTGCACATCTCCACGACACTGAAATCTGCAATCACGGGAATCTTCAGTCTTGTCGGGCCGATACTGCCGGGGCGGCAACCCAATGCCTTCTCGATTTCGCCGTCCTCGGCGAGCGTGAATGGAGAAGCGACCTGGCTCAGCTTTTCTGCCTTCACGGGATTGATGTCCTGATCACCACGCACGAGCAAGGCGACCAGGCCGGTTGGATTATTCTCGTCCGCTGCTGCCTTGACCACCAGAGTCTTGACCAGACGCCGTGTTTCCACGTCCAGCAGTGCGGAAACATCCTCAATGCTATGAGCATTGGGGGTATCAACAGTTGTTGCAGAGGCCTGTTTTGGTTCTGCTGTAGAGTAGCTGGCATCAGCCAGGGTGCCTGTTGCCAGTTCAATGTTGGCGGCATAGGCGCTGCCGGAACTGAATACGATTTCATCCTCACCGGAGTCTGCCAACACGTGGAATTCGTGGGACATGCTGCCACCGATGTTGCCCGAGTCCGCCATCACCGGGCGGAAGTCCAACCCCAGTCGCTCGAATATTCTGCAGTAAGTTCTGTGCATGACATCATAGGTTTCCTGCAAGGAGGCTTCAGTCATGTGAAACGAATAAGCATCCTTCATCAGAAATTCGCGGGCACGCATCACGCCGAAGCGAGGACGACGCTCATCTCTGAATTTGGTCTGGATCTGATAGAAATTGGCGGGCAGTTGGCGATAGCTGTTGAACTCATTTCGAATGAGATCAGTGATAACTTCTTCGTGGGTTGGTCCGAGACAGAAGTCTCGTTCGTGCCTGTCAACGAAACGCAGCAGTTCGGCTCCCATCTTGTCCCAGCGACCGGACTCGAGCCACAGGTCGGCAGATTGGACCACCGGCATCGATACTTCCATGGCGCCGGCGCGGTTCATTTCTTCGCGGACAATTCCTGAGACTTTGTGCAGCACTCTAAGTCCGGCCGGGAGCCAGGTATACATGCCTGTGGCGAGTTTACGGATCAGGCCAGCCCGCACCATGAGCTGATGACTCACGACTTCAGCATCGGCTGGTGTTTCCTTGAGTGTGGCAATGAGATACTGACTGGCACGCATAATTTACGGAAACCTTAAATGAGAAAAGCAGCCCTGGGGCTGCCTTTCTATTGAACTGATGGGCGAGGCCCATCCTGCGGTTTGTTCAACACAGGACGTCTTCAAATTACAGCACGAATTCTTTCAACTTCTTCAAAGGCAGAATCTTGACTCGAGTTGTAGCTGGTTTTTTGGGAATGTCCATGACTTCGCCTGGTTTGAACGGGTTGGGTACATTCTTGCGGGCTGGGCGAGCAGGGCGCTTTACAGTCTTGATCTTGAGCAGCCCCGGCAGGGTGAATTCACCGACTCCGCGCTTCTTCATATGGCGCTCGATGATGCTGGTCAATTCGTCAAGTACAGCAGAAACCTGTCTCCTGGTGAGATCGGTACTTTCAGAGATCTCGGTGAGAATTGCTGTTTTCGTGTACTTTTGCTGAATTGCTGAGGTCTTGGTTACGGAAGCTGGCGCTTTCTTTGCGGTTCTAGATGTGGTTTTTTCTACAGCCATGCCCATTCTCTTTTATTGAAGGTTATTTCTTATGTTGCTCCCAAAAAAGGGAGAACCCCAGGATGTGATCCAGCACTTTTGTGGACAGGCGTTTTGCATTCCCTTCACGCCTCTGTGGGGCTCTATTTATATAGCATTGACCTGGGAGCCGCAAGCTCTAATCTTAAATTTCTATCAGGATTGACGACGTGTCTGTGAACCAGGCGCAGAGAATGTTTAAGCAGCATTTTATATATAAAAAACCCGTGGTTTATTTGCAATTGTCAATCCTGATTCGGGTATTATTTCGCATTGTTAATGTGATGATGTTCTCATGATCAGTCGGTTGCAGATGCAGGTGTTTATTGCTCAAAAAAAATAATGGATGCCAGAAAAACCGGCGAAGCACTCGTCTGTACAACTATTGTTTGTTTCCTGTTGGCTGAGGGATGCCAGTTGAAATCCAACTAAGGTACAATGCCCGGTTTTTGTTAAGTCCGGCTTTTTGCGTCCGGGCGGAATGGGAGTGTATGTAGCATATGCCTATCTATGAGTACCAGTGTGGGGATTGTGGTCATCGTATGGAAGCCCTGCAAAAAATCAGTGACGCACCATTGCTGGACTGCCCGGCGTGTCATGCCTCCGGGTTGGTAAAGCTGGTGTCGGCCAGTAGTTTCCGGCTCAAGGGGGGGGGATGGTACGAGACCGACTTCAAGACTGGCGCGAAGCGGCACGGCACTCAAGAGCCTTCCGGTGATGGCGTGGCGGTGTCGACAGCCACAAAGCCTGAGGTGGCAGCGGTCAGTAGCAAGGAAAGTGCCGGGTCCGCAGTGGGGGCGGCGGCAGGCAGTGCATCCACAGTAGTCTGATCCATGTGAAACGTTTGCATCTGGCGGTCCGCAGGACGTCCTGAGTTGTAATACTTTCAATTTACGTCACATTGGTTATTAAAGAGTAACTTACTAGAGAATCAACGGGAACAGTGTATGCGCAGCCATTATTGCGGAGAATTGAACGATCAGCACGCCGGGCAGGAAGTCAGCTTGTGCGGATGGGCGCATCGGCGTCGTGACCATGGTGGCGTGATATTCGTCGATCTGCGTGATCGTGAAGGTATCGTTCAAGTGGTGTTTGATCCGGATAGACCGGACAGCTTTGCCTTCGCCGAGAGCGTGCGCAGTGAATTCGTGCTGCAAGTGAAGGGTTTGGTCAGACTGCGGCCGGCAGGTACCAGTAACGCCGAAATGGGCACAGGCAGTATAGAGGTACTGGCGAAAGAACTCGTCATCCTCAGCGTAGCCAAGACTCCTCCTTTTCTACTCGACGAGCATGCGGAGGTTGGTGAAGATATTCGTCTGCGTCACCGTTATATCGATCTGCGTCGCCCCGAAATGGCAGATCGCCTGCGTTTCCGCTCCAAGGTCAGTAACTCGATCCGCAATTATCTTGACGACAACGGGTTCCTTGACATTGAGACACCGATCCTCACCAGGGCAACACCAGAAGGTGCACGCGACTATCTGGTGCCTAGTCGCACACATCATGGCAATTTCTTTGCCTTGCCCCAGTCGCCTCAGTTGTTTAAGCAATTGCTGATGGTGGCAGGCATGGATCGCTATTACCAGATTGCCAAGTGCTTCCGGGACGAGGATTTGCGTGCAGACCGTCAACCCGAATTCACTCAGATCGATATTGAAACTTCGTTCATGAACGAAGAGCAGATCATGACAATCACAGAGGAGATGATCCGGCAGATATTCAGAAAGCATCTGAATGTCGAGTTTGGAACATTCCCTCGCATGACTTTCGCCGAAGCCATGCGCCGCTTTGGTTCCGATAAGCCTGATCTGCGTATCGCCATGGAGTTGGTGGACATTGCTGATCTGATGAAGGCGGTAGATTTCAAGGTGTTCAATGGCCCCGCAAATGATCCGGGTTCCCGTGTTGTGGCCCTGCGGGTGCCGGATGGTGGTCGCCTGAGTCGCAAGGAAATTGATGACTATACGAAGTTTGTGTCCATTTATGGTGCGAAGGGTCTGGCCTGGATCAAGATCAACGATTTGGCCGCAGGCGTGGAGGGGCTGCAATCACCGATCCTGAAGTTCATGCCTGAGCAGGTTGTTCACGCTGTGCTGGCACGATTAGGAGCCCAGACCGGTGACCTGGTGTTCTTCGGTGCAGACAAGACCAAGATCGTCAATGAATCCATAGGCGCACTGCGCCTGAAGGTTGGCGCTGACATGGGCTTGGTCAATGGTGAGTGGGCGCCTTTGTGGGTAATCGACTTTCCGATGTTCGAGGAGGCCAGTGATGGCAGTCTGACGGCGCTTCACCACCCCTTCACGGCACCGTCCTGCAGTCCTGAAGAGCTGCAACGCGATCCGTTGAATGCACTGTCGCGCGCATACGATATGGTGCTGAATGGAACTGAGCTGGGTGGCGGCTCCATTCGTATCAATCAGCCGGACATGCAGCAGACCGTGTTCAAGATACTGGGAATAAATGAAGAAGAAGCGGAAGAAAAATTCGGCTTCCTGCTTTCTGCGCTTTCCTATGGTGCGCCGCCCCACGGTGGTCTGGCGTTCGGACTTGACCGTTTGATGATGTTGATGACAGGGGCTTCATCAATCCGGGAAGTGATCGCATTTCCGAAAACCCAGTCGGCAGCGTGTCCATTGACCAATGCGCCTGGGCAGGTCTCTGCGAAGCAGTTGCGTGAATTGAATATCCGTGTCCGGGAAAGCGCGAAGGAGTAGGGCTGGCGATGGCTGGGCACAGTAAATGGTCCAATATCAAGCATAGAAAGGCGGGGCAGGACGCCAAAAGAGCCAAGGTTTTCACCAAGATCATCCGCGAACTGACTGTCGCCGCGCAGCTTGGGGGCGAACATGTAGCGGATAACCCAAGATTGCGCGCAGCAGTGGACAAGGCGCTTGGTGCCAACATGACGCGCGATACCATCGACAGGGCCATAGCGCGTGGCGCGGGTACTGCCGAGAATGACAATCTGGAAGAGTTGGTCTACGAAGGGTACGGTCCTGGGGGTGTAGCAATCCTGATTGAAACGCTGACGGACAACAAGAATCGGACTGTGGCAGGTGTGCGCCACGGGTTTTCCAAGTTCGGTGGTAATCTGGGGACAAGTGGCTCAGTGTCCTATCTGTTCGTGAAGAAGGGCTCAATCAGCTTTTCGCCTGGAAGTGATGAAGATCGCATACTGGAAGTGGCATTGGAGGCGGGTGCGGACGATGTCAATGTACAGAGTGATGGCAGCATTGAAGTCGTCATGAGCCCGGAAAATTTTGGGGCTGTAAAGGATGCCTTGATCAAGGCCGGATTTGCTCCAGTGAGCTCAGAGGTAGCGATGGTCGCGTCCACGGAAGCAGAATTGGACTTCGAGACAGCGGAGAAGCTGTTGCGCTTGGTTGAGCACCTCGAGGATCTTGATGACGTGCAGAACGTCTACAGCAACGCAAGTATTTCCGACGAGGTGATGAACCGTCTGTAGAGGGCTGTATAGCACACATCTGTCATACAAAGGCCTTGGGAAATTGTTATGGCTATGATTCTGGGTATAGACCCTGGCTCGCGATTGACCGGATACGGAATCGTCAACTCGGTGGGTAATCGATTGGAGTATGTGACATGTGGCAGCATTCGTTTGCCCGATGTCGATCATCCGCAACGACTCAAGCAAATATTTGACAGCCTCTGCAGCATCATCGAACAGTTTGTGCCGCAAGAGTGTGCCATTGAGGAGGTCTTCCTCGGCAAGAGTGTTTCGTCGGCGCTCAAGCTTGGGCAGGCTCGCGGAGCGGCGATGGTGGCCTGCCTGCATCACGATCTTCCTGTGGCCGAGTACTCGCCGAGAAAGGTGAAGCAGGCGTTGGTGGGAAATGGCAGCGCCGACAAGGTGCAGGTGCAGCACATGGTGAAGGTGTTACTGGGCGTGTCTGGAGAAGTGCAGGAGGACGCTGCGGACGCTCTTGCCATCGCTATCTGCCACGCCAATACAAAGGCAAGTCTGTTGAAGGTTGCCGGTGCCAGATCATTTCGCAACAGCAGGCTGCAGCTCTGAGGGGGATTCAATTTGATTGGCCGGATTCGTGGCATTTTGATCGACAAGCAGGCGCCGGACATTCTCATCGATGTGCACGGAGTCTGCTACGAAGTCCAGGCACCGATGAGCACCGTCTATCAATTGCCGCCCCTTGGTCAGAATGTGGAGCTGCATACCCACTTGGTGGTGCGTGAGGACGCCCATCTACTCTATGCTTTCTTCAGTCTTGAAGAGCGTCATATGTTTCGCAGTCTGATCAAGGTGAGTGGAGTGGGGCCGAAGATGGCGTTGGCGATTCTGTCCGGCATGGCGGTGGACGAATTTGTTCGCACCGTTCGTACGAATGATCTCGCCTCCCTGACTCGCATGCCTGGAGTTGGCAGAAAGACAGCCGAGCGACTGGTGGTGGAAATGAAGGATAAACTGGCGGAGTGGGGTGTTACAGAGATGCATGCAGCTCCAACCAATCCAAAGTCTGGAGGTTCTTCCGACCGACAAATGACACAGGAAGCCGAGACGGCATTGGTCGCACTTGGTTACAAACCTCAGGAGGCAAGCAGAATCATCGCCCAGGTTCTCAAGTCCAGTGGCGATCTCACTCGCAGTGAGGATCTGATCAGGCTGGCACTGAGAAGCGTGGCTCAATCATGATTAATGAAGAAGACAGATTGATCTCCTCGAACATCATCGCGAATGACCAGTCGCTGGATCGGGCGATTCGTCCCTTGACGCTACAGGACTATATCGGGCAATCCGAGGTCAAGAAGCAGATGGAAATCTTCATTGGAGCTGCGCGCAATCGTGGTGAGGCGATGGATCATACGCTGATCTTCGGGCCGCCTGGACTGGGCAAGACGACCCTTGCCAATATCATCGCCAATGAACTCAATGTTGCGATCAAGACTACGTCAGGACCAGTGTTGGAAAAGGCTGGTGATTTGGCCGCCATGCTGACGAATCTGGAGGCTGGAGATGTTCTCTTCATTGACGAGATTCATAGACTGAGTCCTGCAATCGAGGAGATTCTTTATCCTGCAATGGAGGATTATCAGCTCGATATTATGATCGGAGAAGGCCCATCGGCGCGCTCCATAAAGCTTGATCTGCCGCCTTTTACTCTGGTAGGTGCCACAACCCGTGCCGGTCTGCTCACATCGCCACTGCGGGATCGCTTTGGCATCATTCAGCGTTTGGAGTTCTATACATGTGCCGAACTGCGCAGCATAGTCTCGCGCTCTGCGGCCATACTCGGTTGTGCGATGGATAGCGAAGGTGCGCTGGAAATTGCGCGGCGTTCACGAGGCACTCCGCGCATTGCCAACCGCCTGCTGCGCCGGGTGAGAGATTATGCCCAGATGAAGGGTGACGGCACGGTCGACAAGACCGCAGCGAGTCTGGCGCTGGACATGCTGAGCATCGATAGCAATGGTTTCGATCACATGGATCGCAGACTATTGATGACCATGATTGAGAAGTTTGGTGGGGGACCCGTAGGAGTGGATAGTCTCGCTGCAGCAATCAGTGAGGAGAGAGACACTATCGAAGATGTGCTGGAACCTTTCCTGATCCAACAAGGCTTTATCATGAGGACCCCGCGTGGTCGAGTGGTGACGCAAAACGCATACCTCCATTTCGGCGTTACGCCGAACAACGCTCCAGGCGATCTTTTTAAACCCTGATTCCATTGCAAGACATCTCACAAGCCTTTTTTGTGACACATTTCATCACGAATTAGCCAGTAATGACTTCGTTGAAAGTTAGATTGAGAATGTTTAATCCCTGCATGTGAAATTGGCTACACTTTTGGGCGAAAACTCGTTGAAAAACACCGGATTATGTATGAGAAGCGGGAAAAAGAGCTTATAATGCCGCCAGTTTTTCTCAGCAGTGTTTTTCTTCCAAGAGGGTGTCGTAGTGAATGAGTCGTTGAATGTATGGGGTCTGATTCTCGAAGCAACCCTACCCGTACAACTTGTAATGCTCATTCTGCTCGCTGCTTCAGTGACGTCTTGGGTAATGATTATTCAGCGTTGGTTGGTGTTGAGTGCTGCAGAAAATGGTCTGTTCAGCTTCGAGAAGCGCTTCTGGTCGGGTATGGACTTGAGCCAGTTGTTTCGTGAAGGCAGTAATCAGCAGAAGGACAACAAGCCTACGGGCGGTATGGAGAATATATTCAGAGCGGGTTTCAAGGAGTTCATGCGTCTACGGCAGCAGGGAGGCATTGATTCTGACGCTGTGATGGGAGGGGCGCAGCGTGCAATGCGCGTTGCCTACTCTCGAGAAGAAGAGAAGCTTGAAAAGAATTTGACCTTCCTGGCGACGGTGGGCTCCGTGACGCCATATATAGGTTTGTTCGGTACTGTTATCGGCATCATGAATTCGTTCATCAGTTTGGCCAGCCAGAGTCAGGCCAGTTTGCAGGTGGTAGCTCCCGGCATCGCGGAGGCCCTCATCGCGACAGCAATGGGGTTGTTTGCAGCGATACCTGCAGTGGTTGCCTACAACCGTTACTCGTCAAGGGTTGAGTCAATCACCAATAACTATCTGACGTTTACGGAAGAGTTTGCCAGTATTCTGCACAGGCAGTTGTACAGCAATCCCGGCAAGCAGTGAGCGTAGGAAATATGGAAACTGTCAGAAAGCGTCGCAGGCCAATGGCAGAGATCAATGTAGTTCCTTACATTGATGTCATGCTGGTGCTGTTGATTGTTTTCATGGTGACGGCTCCTTTGCTAACACAAGGACTGAAAGTAGATCTTCCAGAGGCCAACTCCGAGCCAATGGAAGTGGATGAGAACGCCGAGACTCTGGTGATATCCATCACGGCGGACGAAGAGTTTTATATTAGCCTGGGTAGCACTCAGGAGGACGAGCAGGAGCCGGTTGCCCTGGAGGTAATCGGAGATCAGGTCAGCAGGATAGTAGCGGCGAATCCGCAGATTCAAGTGTACGTCGAGGGGGATGCGCAAAGCAGTTACAGCACTTTCATCAGTTTGATGACGGTACTGCAGACTGCCGGAGTAGCGAGTCCCAATTTGATTACGAAACCACTGGAATAGTTGGCTGGTGCTGTGACCGCGTTTAATGGTTATCCAATTTCGTTCTTGTTTGCTGTGCTTTTGCATGGTTCGGTGCTTGCTTCGCTTTTTTATTTCCAGAGAGCGAATACTGAAGTGCTGGATGTCATCCGCCCGCCTTCTGTGAAGGCTAACCTGGTAGGTGAGAATCCCCAGGTCAAGCAAGCGCTGGTACAACAGCAGCAACAGCAACGACGAGTGGAAGAACAGCGCGCGGCACAACGTCGCGAGGAAGAGCAAAGGCAGGCCGAAGCCAGGCAGCAGGAACAGCAGCGTCAAGAGGCAGAACGACGTGCTGAAACGGAGCGTAACGCACTCAGAGAGCGTCAAAATCAAGAGCGCCAGCAGGCAGAGCAGCGCCAGGCAGAAGAACAGAAGCAGCGCGAAGATCAACAGCGTCAGCAGCGCGAAGAGGAACAGCGCCGCCAGGCAGAGTTGGCTCAGCAGGAGCGGCAGCGTCAGGAACAGGCATTGCAGGCGCAAAGAGACGCTGAAGAAAGTCAGCTCGCAGCGGCTGAAGCGGAAGGAGTAATGTCGTATACCTCCGTCATTCATGATCTGGTGCAGCGACAATGGTCGCGTCCTCCGAGCGCGCGAAACGGTATGGTGGTGGTTTTACGCATCTCAATGATGCCGACAGGCGATATAACAGATGTCCAGGTTGTGCAGTCCAGTGGTGATTTTGCTTTTGACCGTGCAGCCGAAACTGCCGTACGGAGAGTCAACAGGTTTACAGAGTTGCAAGGGATGCCTTATGCACTTTTTGAACGTAACTTCAGATCTTTCCTGTTAACGTTCAGGCCAGAGGATTTATTAAATTGATCAAGAAAATATTCCATATGCTGCTGCTTGGTGTCGTCGTGAGCCAATCCGTTGCTGCTGCAGAATTGAATATCGAAATCACGCAGGGTGTCGATAATCCGATTCCAATTGCCGTTGTCCCGTTTACCTGGCAGGGTGGCATTGCATTGGGCGAAGAGATCGACAGGATAGTTTCTGCAGATTTGCAGCAGGTCGGTGAGTTTCGTGCACTGTCTCCGGCCAATATGCTCAGCATGCCAGATGAAGCGTCTGAAGTGTATTTTCGTGACTGGAGAATTCTCGCACAGGATTATCTGTTGATTGGCAAAGTCAATCATTCGCCAGGCAGCCAGCTCGTGCAGGTACAATACGAATTTTTCGATGTGACTCGCGAGCAGAAATTGGTGGGTGAGATGCTGACGGGCAGCATTGACCAGTTGCGGGATATAGCCCACGAAATCAGCAATGTGGTTTATGAGCAGGTTACTGGCAATCGTGGTGCTTTTTCCACAGAAATTCTTTATGTCTCAGCTCAATTTATTTCGCCGGAACTGACGTATTACCGCATCGAGAAAGCCGACTATGATGGGCATCGTTCACAGGTGCTCGTAGAGTCTCAAGAGCCATTGATGTCGCCTGCCTGGTCGCCAGATGGTCGCCAGATTGCCTATTTGTCTTTTGAGACGAATTTGCCCCGCATCTACATACAGGAAATCGCGACAGGCGAGCGCCGTCAGATTACCGATTTTCCAGGCATCAACAGCTCTCCTGTGTGGTCTCCGGATGGCACCAAGCTTGCCATGGTGCTCTCGAAGGATGGTAGCCCTGATGTGTACGTCATGGATCTGATGACAAGTCAGTTGACAAGACTTACAGATCATCCGCGTGCAGAGACTGAACCGAGTTGGACAGCCGACAGTCGCTCTGTATTGTTCACCTCAGACCGAACTGGGCAGCCGCAGATTTATCAAGTGCCGATAACTGGCGGCTTTCCCGAGAGGCTGACCTTTGACTGTTTTTATTGTGCGAAAGGCCGTTTTTTGCCGGATGGCAAGAACTTGGTCCATGTCAGACGTGACACCCGTGAAGATAATAGCTACAGCATAGCGATCTTCAACATCGACACTCAACGGGTCATCACTCTTACTGACACATCGCTAGACGAATCTCCCAGCGTGGCACCAAACGGAAGCATGATCATGTTCGCTACAACCGTGAATGGGCGGGGCATCCTGGATGCCGTGTCCATTGACGGACGAGTGAAGTTCCGTTTACCATCCTCGCAGGGCGATGTTCGGGAACCTTCATGGTCTCCGTTCTTAAATTGAAGATTGTTCATACAAACGTTTGATCGCATCAGCCTATTGGAGGACTTACAGAGTGGGTACGCACAGCATGAAATTTTTCAAGACAACAATCCTTGCCATGTCGATTATGGGTCTTGTCGCCTGTAGTTCTTCTGGTGACGAAGAAATGACAACTCCGACTGCAACCAACACTGGAGCGGCCGATACGGCAGCTGCAGCGAGAGCAGCTGAGGAAGCGCGCCTGGCTCGTGAGCGTGAAGCTCAAGCGCGTATGGAAGCAGCGGCACTGGCTACTACAGTGTTCTACTTCGACTTCGACGTGTCAGAGTTCCTGGCGTCGGATCGTGACGTTCTGGCGATTCATGGCCGTAACCTTGCATCAAACTCTGGTACCAGAGTGCGACTGGAAGGTCATGCAGACGAGCGCGGCACCAGAGAGTACAACCTTGCTCTGGGCGAGCGTCGTGCCAACAGCATCCGTGACTACCTGGTAGTCAACGGAGCATCACTGTCTCAGATCCAGACAGTTAGCTACGGTGAAGAGCGTCCAGCTGCCCAAGGCCAGACAGAGGCATCTTACCGTCAGAACCGTCGTGTCGAGATAATCAGGTAATTCCGAAAGGCAGATCTAATGTGATGAAACACACCCTCGCAGCGCTAGTTATTGCAGTACCGGTCTTTTTGCTCAGTACTTCGGTGATGAGTGCTGCGGGAGTTGTGGAAGCTCAGCCTTATGTGCCTGGCCAAACTCCTGCAGGGGCGCAACCAGGCAATGTCTCATCCAATGATGCGCTTGTCATGCTTCTGGACCAGTTCCGGGAGATGCGCTCTGAATTGGAAACCCTGCGTGGCCTCGTAGAGGAGCAAGGGTATGAATTGAGAAATCTCCAGCGACAGTCGCTGGATCGCTATGCAGATCTGGATTCAAGGCTCAGCGTCTTGTCTCAAATAGCGCCGTCTGGCGCAGGCTCGCTGTCTCCGGCAACTGCTATTGTCGCTCCCGCGCAGCAAGCCTCGACAACAGCATCATTGTCTGCGGCTCCTGTGAACGCCAATGCGGTACCGATGCCGATAAACCCGACTCCAGTCGTGTCAGCCAACACGTTAGCTCCAGTTCCAGTGTTGCAACCTACAGTTCTTACGGAGCAGCAGCAGTATCAAGTTGCACTGGACTCACTGCTGCAAGATGAACAATACCAGCGCTCCGTAGTGGAGTTTGATCAGTACCTCAGCCTCTACCCTAACGGCAGGTTTGTGACTAATGCTTATTACTGGAAAGGGCAAGCATATCTGAATCTTGCGATGCTCAACGAAGCACGTGAAGCATTTGAAGTGATTGTCACCCAGTACCCGGATGGCCGCAAAGTAGATGATGCCATGTACTCATTGGGTACGGTTTATGACAAGCTCGGTAATGCTGAGAGGTCTCGGCAACTTCTACGTCAGGTACAATCTCGTTTTCCCAACACGTCAGCTGCGAATCTGGCCGATATATATCTGCGCTCGATGAATTGATTACTAGCGTTGTTCTGTCAAATCGATCTATATCGTCAGTCTTTCCCATTCCTGCACTGAATCTTCTCTCAGGTAGATTAGAATCCAGATTCTCATGAGTAACTCTGTGACACTGCGTATTAACGAGATATTCTTCTCCCTGCAAGGAGAGACGAAAACCGTTGGTATTCCCACTGTATTTGTGAGATTGACTGGCTGTCCATTGCGTTGCCAGTATTGTGACAGTGCTTATGCATTCCACAAAGGGGAGATCTATTCTTTGAGTGTCATTCTTGAGCAGGTTGAGGCGTATGGTGCCGGTTATGTGACAGTGACCGGTGGAGAACCGCTTGCTCAGAAGAATAGTATCGAACTGCTCTCAATGCTGTGCGATAAAGGATATGTAGTCTCTCTCGAAACGAGCGGTGCCATTCCTATTAAAAATGTAGATCCACGAGTAGTGACTGTTCTGGATTTGAAAACACCTGGCTCCCTTGAATGTGACAAAAATCTTGAGTCGAATATAGGGCTACTCAAGCCGCATGATCAGGTCAAATTCGTCATCTGTGATCGTCGTGATTATAATTGGGCCAAAGCCAAATGCGATCAATACGATCTGGGCAGCAGAGTGGATGAAGTCCTTTTTTCTCCCAGTTTCGGTCAGCTTGAATATAAAGAACTTGCGGAGTGGATTCTTGCTGATAAATTGCAGGTTCGCATGCAATTGCAATTACACAAATTGATCTGGGGGGACAAGCCAGGTCACTAATTAGTTTCAGAAAAATTTGTTGAGCTTGCTGCTATTCAGCTCACTTGGTTGGCTTCTTATGACTGAAAAATACGATGATTCCTCTGTAAAAAGGGCTGTTGTCCTGATTTCAGGTGGGCTCGACTCAACTACATGTTTGGCAATTGCCAAGGCGCACGGATATGCCATTTATGCGCTGAGTTTTGATTATGGTCAACGCTCAGTGAGCGAATTGCAAGCTGCACGAATTATTTCGGCCAATATGGATGTAGCTCAGCATCTGGTAATCTCTCTTGGAATTGGCGCTCTTGGTGGATCGGCGCTGACGGACAATACAGTGGCGGTACCAGTTGAGGAGAGTGAGGGAATTCCTGTGACTTATGTGCCAGCGCGGAATACTGTGTTTCTGTCTTACGCTTTGGCACTCGCTGAAGTTGTAGAAGCAAGCTCCATATATATCGGTGTCAATGCAAGAGACTATTCAGGTTATCCGGATTGTCGTCCTGAGTTCATTGATGCCTTCGAGAAGATGGCGAATCTGGCGACGCGCGCTGCAGTGGAAGGTTCGCCAGTCAAAATTGAAACACCGCTGCTCACGCTGAGCAAGGCAGAAATCATCACACTTGGTTCCAGTCTTGGAGTGGATTATTCCCGCACAGTGTCATGCTATCAGGCAGATGAGCAGGGGAGGGCATGCGGGTGTTGTGATAGCTGTCGATTCAGGAGAAAGGGTTTTCTGGAAGCTGGTCTGCAGGATCCAACTCGCTACGCCTGATAGTGCTATTTTGACGCGGTTTCCGGATAAAGTACTTGTCTTTTTTTTTCATGATAGTACTATGTCGCCCTTCTTTGCATGGGTCGTTAGCTCAGTCGGTAGAGCAGTTGGCTTTTAACCAATTGGTCGTGCGTTCAAGTCGCACACGACCCACCATTTTCCTTCCGTAGTTCATCTTGTGTTGTTTATCCAGCGTTGTATCCTTCAGTCATGACGGAATCCATCAGTTCAACAACAAGACTTGCAGCGGACACCGCACTGGTGAGGCAGCATCTGGCCTCTGTATCTCTGCCCGATACCCTTACCCCCGCTGACACAGCAGACCTCAAGGCTCGCATCAAACTTCTGCTGAAGGAACGAGACGCCGTTCTGGTCGCCCACTACTATACCGATGCGTTGTTGCAGGAACTTGCGGAAGAGACTGGTGGTATGGTGTCGGATTCCCTTGAGATGGCCCGCTTCGGGCGGGATGCCAAGGCTTCCACACTGGTGGTGGCCGGTGTCAGATTCATGGGCGAGACCGCCTGCATACTAAGCCCCGACAAGACTGTCCTTATGCCCACTGTGGAGGCGACCTGTTCATTGGACATCGCTTGTCCTGCGGATGCCTTTGGCGCCTTTTGCGATGCAAATCCAGATCACACAGTAGTGGTGTATGCCAATACCTCAGCAGCGGTGAAAGCCAGAGCGGATTGGGTGGTGACCTCAAGCATCGCCGTGGATGTTGTCGAGCACTTGAGCGCGCAAGGGAAAAAGGTTATCTGGGCACCCGATAAGCACCTTGGAAGCTACATACAAAAGCGCACCGGAGCAGAGATGTTGCTCTGGGACGGGGCCTGTATCGTTCACGAAGAGTTCAAGGCCAAAGGCCTGCTGGATATGCGCGCTCTCTATCCAGAGGCCATTGTATTGGCTCATCCAGAGTCTCCGGAAGCAGTACTGGCAATTGCAGATGTTATAGGTTCGACTACCCAGATCATCAATGCGGCCGTGCAAAGGAAGGAGACAACCTTCATCGTGGCCACTGACAAGGGAATTTTCTACAAGCTGCAACAACTGGCACCAGACAAGACATTCCTGGTGGCACCCACGGCTGGTGATGATGCTACATGTCGCAGTTGTGCCCACTGCCCATGGATGGCGATGAATTCGCTGGACAGGCTTTACCGGTCGCTGCTGTACGGGACAAACCGGGTGACAGTCGATCGGGATTTGGCGGCGAAGGCGATGGTGCCACTGCAGAGAATGCTGGATTTTTCCAACAGGAATAAGCTGCAGGTTGCAGGCAAAACCTGAGCCAGATGTGCAATCAAAATCTTATTAGTAATCCCTTGGTCACAAGTCGCTTCACAGGCTTGAATCAGAATGATCGGCTGGCGCGTCCCATGGATTCCACATCTTGAGATCGCTGGCGCAACCTCGCCAGCAATGGGCCATTGTTTTGTTTGGCGGATTCAATTCGCAACGCATAGGAGAGCTGTTCTGAGGCGCTCCTGAAATCCCCCACCAAGACAAAATACTCAGCACGAGCCTGGTGTACTTTGCTGACATCGCCGACCAAGCCCTGAGTTTCTGCAAGTATGTACCACAGATCGTGATCCTCTGGGCGCAGGACTGTGTGTCTTTCAAGCACTCTCGCGGCTTCTGCGTGCTCCCGCCCGGCAATGAGCGCGTTTGCATAGGCCATCGTCAAGGAATGGTTGTCGGGGTTGATAGTCAGATGTCTACGCAGATAGTCCCTTGCCATGCCAGCTTCGTTGCCCTGAGTGTATATCTCTCCTTTGGTGACCACATAGGCGATACGATTGGGTTCACTCACCAGCAGGGCATCCAGATATTCGTGAGCCTTGTTGAAGTCCTTGTTTTTCATATGTGCGAGCGCCAACCCGTAGCTGGCGGCTTTTCTGCTGACGTCGTCATTGGCGCTTTCCAGAGCACTTTCAAATTGAGTGATGGCTGTCTGCGCGTTTGGTTCGTAATAAACCTGCACACGGGCTCGCATCAACTGGTACTCCAGGCTTGGATTGTTCGGACGTGCAGGATAGCGGGCTGCGCGGCCACGTGTATCTGCCACTCTGGACTCGGTCACCGGGTGCGAGAGCAGAAATTCGGGGGGGCGCCTGCCGAAACGATTTAATCCCATCAGGCGTTCGAACATGGCGGGCATCTCATGCGGATCGTATCCCGCGTCATACAGCGTGCGAATGCCTATGCGATCAGCCTCCGCTTCATTGTTGCGGGAAAAGCGCAGCTGATTTTCGATCGAACGTCCCTGAGCCGCCATGATAGCGGCCTGACCCGTCTCGGGGCTGGATGTTCCCATGATTACGATGCTGGCCAGCAGGGTGGCGAGTTCGGGAATACGGCGTCGTTGGGCGTCCTCTACGCTGCGGGCAAAATGGCGTTGGCTGACATGGGCCAGTTCATGGGCCATGACCGAGGCAAATTCTCCCTCAGTATGCGCGTTCAAAAAGAGTCCACCGTTCACGCCAATGATGCCGCCAGGCGCAGCGAAGGCGTTGAGGATTGGGCTGTCAACGATGATGAATGAAAGGCGATAGTCTTTCAGTTCACTGTGAAGCGCCAGATTGTGTGTCATGTTGACGAGATAGTCGTTCAGCAAGGGGTCGTTGATTGTCTGGCTGCTGCGGCGTACCGATCGCAAGAATTCCCGCCCCAGCTTGTATTCATCATCCAGGGAAATAAGACCTGAAATCCTGTCACCAAGGGTGGGTATTTGGACCTGTGCAATTGCAGTGCCACCGAAGAAGGCAGTGATCAAAATACAGGCCAGGCGGGTAAGATAACGCATAGATTCAGTGCTCAAGCGATGCTGATTGGTGCACACAACTGTAACCTTAAGACCGGCGTTACCACAAATAATTCCTCGTAATTGTCCGGGTCTGGGCGAACTCTGCCTAGGCAATGCCGAGCATTGCTTGCTAAAATGCCGCCATGGAAATTAACGTCGATCTCGAACTTGATGCATGCGGACTGATGTGTCCGCTGCCCTTGCTGAAAGCGAAGCTGGCGTTGAATTCACTTCAGCCGCAGCAGGTCTTGAAGGTCATTGCAACTGATCCTGGATCGGAGCGTGACTTCCACGTGTTTGTGCAGCAGAGTCGGCACAGCATCCTGGCCTTCAGCAAGGAAGAAGCCACCTACAGTTACTGGATAAGAAAAGGCTGACAATACTTCATGCGTAAGCTCTTGCGGAGTTTCTTCGATCGGTATTTTCACGACGAGGAAGCGATCATTTTCGTCATCCTCCTTGGTGTCGCCCTGCTGGTACTGGTGACCATGGGTTCGATCATTGCGCCGCTGCTGGCGGCAATTGTCACGACCTATCTGCTGCAGGGGTGGGTCAACTCTTTGCTGCGCTACAACGTTCCATATCTCCTCGCTGTCTCATTGGTTTACATTCTCTTCATCAGTGCTTTCATGGCTATTTTGTTACTGCTTTTACCACAGGCGTGGAACCAGTTTGGAAGACTTATCAATGAGTTGCCGAGACTTATCAGTGAAGGGCAAGAGTTATTGCTGCACTTGCCAGATAACTACCCAAGCCTGATCTCTGAGCAGCAAGTGCAGGATCTCATAAGGACGCTGAGGGGGGATCTGGCGGTGCTCGGACAGGTAGTGGTTTCCTACTCGATAGCCAGTATTCCACGCATATTCAATTGGGTAATTTTCCTGGTGCTGGTACCTGTACTGGTATTTTTCATGATGAAGGACAAGGTTCTGCTCATGCACTGGGTAGGCAATCTACTTCCGCACAACCGTCCCCTGATGCTGCAAGTCTGGCGAGAGATGGACATGCAACTCGCCAATTATATTCGCGGCAAAGTGTTGGAGATCATTGTCGTGGGTATCGTCAGCTACATCGCCTTCATGATTCTGGGGATGAACTACGCGCTACTACTATCGGTAATGATAGGGCTGTCTGTAATAGTGCCGTTCATTGGAGTGACAGTAGTAACAATTCCGGTGGCTTTGGTGGCTTATGTGCAATGGGGAATTGGTAGCGAATTCTATACGGTGCTCCTTGTCTACACAGTGATTCAACTGCTGGATGCGAACGTATTGGTTCCCATCATCTTCTCTGAAACAGTCAATCTTCACCCGGTGGCAATCATCAGCGCGGTGCTTGTCTTTGGAGGCATCTGGGGACTTGCGGGTGTGTTCTTTGCGATCCCGCTTGCCACTCTGATAAAAGCCATCATCAATGCGTGGCCTGACACCACTCGCAAGCCGCCACCATACCCCATGCGGAATTGAACATGCTCAATCGCGGACAAGGCCCGGTCTCACAGAGGGTTTTTGTGGTCACGGAGCCTGATGTGGTAAAGTCGCCGCGCAGCTTTTCCAAACAACGAATTGAGGTTTTGCAATGATTGAGGGCAGTATTGTTGCCATGGTCACGCCGATGCATCCGGACGGCGAAATTGACTACCCGGCCTTTGACAGGCTGATTGACTGGCATATCGCCAATGGCACAGATGCTGTCGTTGTAGTGGGTACAACAGGGGAGTCTCCAACGCTTTCCGAAGAAGAGCATTGTGCTCTCGTTCGTCACTGTGTCGACAAGGTGGCAGGCCGCATTCCAGTGATTGCAGGGACCGGCTCGAATTCCACAAGAGAGGCCATTTTCTTCACCCGTGCCGCACTTGAATATGGTGCGGATGCCTGTCTTCTGGTTGCGCCATATTACAACAGACCCAGCCAGGAAGGTTTGTATCAGCACTTCAAAACAATCGCTGAAACAGTTGATATTCCTCAAATTCTTTACAATGTCCCAGGGCGTACCGGTTGCGATCTGCTGCCAGAGACTGTGTCGCGTCTGGCCGATGTCAGAAATATCGTCGGGATCAAGGAAGCCAGTGGTGATCTGGATCGCTGTCAGCAGCTTCTGGATACCTGTGCAGACCGTATCGCCATCTACAGCGGTGATGATGCCACGGCGCTGGAACTGATGCTGGCAGGAGGCAAAGGTAACATTTCCGTCACTGCCAACTTGGTACCCGCACAGATGCACGAGATGTGTCGCCTTGCGTTGCTGGGCGATGCGGTGGGCGCAGCAGTAGTCAATGCTCCACTGGCTGCATTGCATGAGAAATTGTTCCTGGAGGGTAATCCGGTGCCTGTAAAATGGGCAATGGTGCAGATGGGGCTGATCGAGTCGGGGATTCGTCTGCCTCTTGTGGAACTGACTCCGGCTTTCAGAGTCCCATTACGGGATGCCATGCGAGCAGCTGGCATTGATGTCCCCCGTGCATGAGATCAAACAACTTGGATCAGCAGGCTCGTCCACCCCTTTTGTCAACACTGGAAAGTCCAGGTATGAGAAACAAGATGCAGGCAATTAGATTAGTTCTTCTCGGTTCCATGTTGCTGTCGGCATTTTCAGGCTGTTCTTATCTGATGGGTGACAGTGGTCCTTTCCGTGATCGCCAAGGCGATTATCTGGTCTCTCCAACCATCGCCCCGATGACTATTCCTCCCGAGCTCGACAGCTTTACGCTTGATGAGCTTTATGTGGTGCCGCCACCCTTGCCGGCGGATCGGCCGGTGTTCGTCCGTGCGCCTTCTCCAAGACCTCTGGATACAAATATTCGCGAAGGCGTGGTGGTACAACGTTTTGGAGACCGGCGTTGGATTGTGATTGGGGCCGAACCTGCCCAGGTCTGGCCACGTCTGCGTGACTACTGGTCGACGGCCCAGATTCCGCTGGCAGCGGAAGATCCGGTGCAACTGACCATGGAGACCACGTGGTTGGGTGAAACGGGAAGCCGTAACAAATACCAGGTCAGGATTGAGCCAGGCCTCCATGCGGGTAACTCTGAGGTCTATGTCTTGCAGGTAGGGGAGTCTTACGTTGCCAATCCTGCATCACCAGTCAACTGGCCGACGAACTCAGCAAATCTTGAACTTGAACATGCCATGCTGGACGATGTGTCGCTGTACCTTGCTGATCGCACGGACCTCTATCGAGCGTCATCAGTTTCCCTCTTGGCTGGTAGCCTGGAGGCGGAGAGCAAGGCAAGCATTGTGAGGACGGCCAATGGTGAAACGCTGCTTCTGCGCATAGACTTTGACCGCGCTTGGTCGCAGGTAGGACAGGCCCTCAACAATGCCGATATAGAAGTGACATCCAGTGATCGCAATCTAGCCAATTATGTGGTTCGGTTCGCCGGTATTGAGGCAGAAGCTGGCGATCGACCTGGCTTCTTCCGACGACTATTCACGTCGGATAATAATGCCTCATCTGAGTCTCCGATATTCACACTGCGACTGGTCACTGAAGAAGGACAAATCAGCGTGGCTGCCGAGCCGGAAGAAAACAGTTCTGAATCCGTCGAGCTGCGTGATCAATTGATTCGAGCACTTCACAACAACCTGATCTAACGATCCCGGCCCCGGGTGATGTCCCGGAGTGCCGTTGCTGTTCGAGAAATAGCGTTGTCCGAAAACAGCAATGGCGGAGTCCGATACCATGGAAATGACACCAGCGTTTGTTGCCCTCACCGTACTGGCTGTCATTCTCGCATCTCTCTGTATTCTGATGTATTTACGCAGACCTCCCGATCAGTCCGGAGCGATTGCGGTACTCGAGGAACGCCTCCAGTCCCGTCAGTTGGAGATCGACAACCACACGCAGCGTATCAGAGAGTTACAGGCTGACGCTGCTGCGTTGTCAGAATCCAGTACGCGCTATCGTGAACAGATCACTCAGTTGCAGACCACCCTTGAACAGGAGCGCAAGCTGACAGCCGAGAAGCTTGCGCTTTTGAACGATTCGCGAGAGCAGATGACCCTGCAGTTCAAAACCATTGCCAACGAAATTCTGGAAGACAAGAGCCAGAGATTCACAGTCAGCAATCGCGAGAGCATCAACGAAATTCTGAAGCCCTTGAACGAAAAGATTCAGCATTTTGAGAAACGAGTGGAAGAAACCTATGATCGTGAGTCAAAGGAGCGTTTTTCCCTGGCACGCGAAATTCGCAGCCTGCAGGAACTCAACGTGCGGATCAGCGAAGATGCCACCAATCTGACGAATGCCTTGAAAGGAGAAAGTAAGACTCAGGGCACTTGGGGAGAAGTGATCCTCGAATCCATCCTGGAGAAATCGGGATTGGTAAAAGGTCGAGAGTATGAGACGCAACTGAGTCTGAAGGCGGAAGATGGCTCCCGATCGCAGCCGGATGTGGTCGTACATATGCCAGAAAACAAACACATCATCATTGATGCCAAGGTTTCGCTGAAGGCATATGAGAGTTTCTGTTCGGAAAGTGACTCTGATCTCAGAAACGAATTGCTGCGCCAGCACGTACAATCGGTGCGCTCTCATGTCAAATCGCTGAGCAGCAAGGAATACCAGAATCTCATGGAGCTCAACTCGCTGGACTTCGTGCTGCTGTTCATGCCGGTGGAGGCTGCGTTCTCGGTGGCTGTGCAACAGGATGGCGAATTGTTCACGTCTGCATTCGAGAAGAACATCATTCTCGTGGGGCCGTCGACGTTGCTGGCGACGTTGCGCACGATCCAGAACATTTGGCGCTATGAGCATCAGAGTCAAAACGCAATCGAGATCGCGAACTCGGCAGGTGCACTCTACGACAAGTTTGTCGCCTTTGTTGTTGATCTTGATGATATAGGCAATCGCATCAATGCAACGCAGAAGAGTTTTGACAAGGCCCACAACAAACTGATCTCAGGGAAGGGCAATTTAGTCTCGCGTATCGAGAAGCTCAAGCTGCTTGGCGCCAGAGCCAGCAAGAAGCATGCAGAGCGTACGCTGGTGCGTGCAGATGCTGAAGAACCTGAGCAGCTTGAAGACAACAGTCAGTGACTCTCTGACGAATTGACGATTCAGAATTCATGACATAGGAAAAGCCATTTAATTATGCTGAGTGAGATTCTTGATTTTCTTCCCTGTCGCACACCGGATGCATGGCTGGAAGAAGCACAACGTCAGCAGAGTCTGCTACTTATCGATCACGCGAACTGCGAGAAAAAAGCTGCCGCTACCGCGATGAATCTGCTGTATCGCTATTCCGGACATATCCAGTTATTACAGAAGATGGCACAACTGGCACGAGAGGAATTGCTGCATTTCGAGCAGGTAGTCAATTTGTTGGAGCAGCGCCAGATTGAGTATAGACATATCAGCGCTTCTCGCTATGCGAGTGGACTGAGGGAGCATGTGCGCAAGGAACGGCCATTTGCGCTGACAGATACACTGATCGTTGGTGCTTTCGTCGAGGCGCGTTCCTGCGAGCGCTTCGCCAGACTCGCCCCGGTGCTGGATGACCAGTTGGCAAGATTCTATCGTGGCCTCTTGAAGTCGGAGGCGCGACATTTCGTGGATTACCTGGCACTTGCAAGGCTTTATGCCGAAGAGGATATCACGCCACATATTGAACGCTTTCGAGTAATCGAAGGGGAACTCATTACATCGACGGATTCCGAGTTTCGATTTCACAGTGGCGTGCCCGCCACTGCCGCCTCATTCTGATCTGTACTATCCCCTGCACTCGGCAGGTCGGCGCAGATTGTTTCCAAGCCGCTCATCAAGATTATCCAACTGGCCGCATTGGATATTGTTGTTGCCGGTCAATACCGCAGACGTCAAAGTCCGCATCGACAGCAACGGGGCGATATCGGTAATGCGATTATTGGTGGCAGTCAGGGAACTGAGCCGATTGAGAGACTCCAGAGGTGCCAGGCTGCTGATTTGATTGTTGCTGAGGTCCAGGAACTGCAGAGCAGCCAACGCGCCAATACCCTCGATCTCTGTAATTTCCCATCCCGGGCAGGCGAGTACAGTCAAGGTCGCGACGGAACCGCCACCCTGTAGCGCGAAATTGACGCATCCCTGTAGTCCAGGGTCCGAGAAACGATACTCGGTAGCATTGGGCCGCGGATCATAAACAGTCTGATCATTTATGCTGACTGCAAATCTCTGTGCACAGCCTCCGAGTATGATGATCGCCAGAATACTCAAGAGCGGTTGAATTGTTCTCACTGTACTGCTTCCTGTGTCTACGGTTTGAGGTATCCAGCATACCCGAGCTTTTCCGGCACATATAGTGTTTAACCCACTGTCCTCAAATGTAATCCTTTGACCAAGGCTATGGTTGGCGAGTGGAAATTAACGCTCAGGACGGGTAGTATTTGTTACCCGATGTGGGGCATGCCCACTCTGCCGTAGATCGAAGCTGATAAACGCTACCAATAAACCCAATTTCGCAATGAACCCACTTAAGGACCTTATCATGACTTTTTTCCGCTTACCGAGCCTGCGTATCGCTGTTCTGGCTGCAACGCTTTCCGCGATGCAGTTGCAGGCTGCCGAAAATGCAGTAGATCTAACTACTGAGGACAATCAGATCAGTTACAGCATCGGTGTCAACATTGGTCAGAATCTCGCCGGTCAAGGGTTGATGGATTTAATCATTCTTGATGCGTTCTTTGCCGGAATTCGCGACGTTGTGACTGGTGAACCTCAACTCACACAAGATCAGATGATGGCGGCTCTGCAGACATTCCAGCAGCAACTGATGGATCAGCAGGACGCAGCGATGGAAGAAGCCAGAGCGACAAGCGAGGCTTTCCTGGCAGCGAATGCTCAGGCACAAGGAGTTGTCACCACGGCGTCGGGTCTCCAATATCTGGTGCTTGAGTCCGGTGCTGCCGGAGGTGCATCGCCAACCTTGCAGGATTCCGTACTGGCGCATTACCACGGTACTTTCATCGACGGCAACGTGTTTGACAGTTCCGTGGACAGAGGTGAACCCGCGCAGTTCGGCGTAACTCAGGTGATTGCAGGTTGGACTGAAGCACTGCAGCTCATGAAGGAAGGAGACAAATGGCGCCTCTTCATTCCTTCATCGCTGGCCTATGGCGACATGGGGTCAGGCCCGATTGGCCCACATACTGCGCTGATATTTGATGTTGAGCTGCTGGAAGTGAATCCACAGTAATCTGTCTGACACTTTGAAGGAAGGGAGGGCAGAGCGAGCCATGATGCAGCACGTTGACAAAGACAGTTTCAACTCAGGGCTGCTGGAATTCATCGCCGCTTCTCCCACTCCTTTTCATGCAGTTGGGCGCATGGTGGCTGTTCTCGCTGCTGCTGGCTATCAACCGCTTGATGAAGCCCAGGCCTGGGAGTTGCAACGCGGAGGTCGCTATTACGTAACCCGCAATGGGTCTTCGATCATCGCCTTCAATCTGATCGATTCCGAATTGGATCTGGCCTCTCAAGGGGTAAAGTTGGCCGGTGCTCATACCGACAGTCCCTGTCTGCGCATCAAACCGCAGCCTGACATGCGCAAGAATAATTACGTTCAATTAGGTGTGGAGGTTTACGGCGGTGCGTTGCTCAACCCATGGTTTGATCGTGATCTGTCTTTCGCGGGGCGGGTTGATTACATCGATGCGAATCAGACGCTGGGCAGCTGTCTGATTGACATTGGCAAGGCAGTTGCAGTCATTCCCAGTCTCGCCATTCATCTTGATCGCGAAGCCAATCAAAGCAAGTCCATCAATGCACAGAAGGAACTGCCACCTCTGTTGTCGATTTCGGGTGTGCGCGATGGCGCATTCGATGATTTCCTGCTGCATTGGTTGCGCGACCACGCCGGTGTGGCAAATGCGACACGCGTGCTCAGTCACGAACTCAGTCTGTATGACACGCAGGCTCCGGCATTGATTGGATTACATGACGAGTTCATCTCGTCTGCACGACTCGACAATCTGCTGAGCTGTTACGTGTCACTGCAGGCCTTGCTGGCCGGTGATGCACAATCCTTCAACATGCTGGTGTGTTCGGATCACGAAGAAGTGGGAAGTGCCTCCGCATCCGGTGCTCAAGGACCATTCCTTCGCTCTGTTCTGGAACGCATCATCAGTTGCGTGTCGCTACGAGTGGAGAGGAGGGCGGAGGATTTCGAGCGATTGATGAGAAATTCGCTGCTGATCTCCATCGATAACGCCCATGGTATACATCCGAATTATGTCGAGAAACATGACAGCAATCATGGTCCGATTCTGAATCAGGGGCCTGTCGTGAAGATCAATGCCAATCAAAGGTACGCCAGTAACAGTACTTCAGTGGCACGCTTCAAGGCTGTCTGTTCCAGGGTTGATGTACCCGTGCAGGCGTTCGTGGTACGTAGCGACATGGCATGTGGCAGTACCATTGGCCCGATTACCGCGTCTGGGATCGGTATCGAAACGGTTGATGTCGGTGTCCCGACCTTCGCAATGCACTCCATTCGTGAGTTGGCGGGCAGTGATGACGCTCACAGTCTGTATCGCGTCATGAGTCAATTCTTTAGCGTTGATTAGGCTGCTTTCTTAATTCCCGCAACAGGAACCTTGCCGGGTGCAGACACTCGACAAGCGGGAGTTGCAGCGGACTTGGTTCATTGTTGACAAGACTGGCCAGGTACTCTGCAGCAAGCGGACAATTAGACAGTCCATGAGAGCCATGTCCCACACTTATATACAGACCCGATTGGTATGTGGGTTGAGCAGGTGGGAATTTCCTGTCACGATGTCCAGCACTGTCATAGAGTTCGCGAAGTTGCTTGAAGTCAGGCACAGGCCCCGCCATCGGCATACGATCACCGGTGCCGGCTCGTACGGATACTCTGCCTCCTGCTATCGCACTTTCCAGCAGTGCCCCCTCCGGTAAATGCAGATTGATACCTGATACATTGTCTGCATGCTCTTTATGCGACAGTGTCAGATCGCTGACGTCTTTCGAGTAGCTTGCTCCGGCGCTGTGCAGTGAGTCGAAGGAAGGGCTCAGATAACTGAGCCCGCAGACTACGCTATTCAAGGCGCGACTTTCCCTGGATTCATTTACATAGCTGACTTGTCCGCGCAACGGAACCAATGGCAATTCGGCTGTTTGAGAGAATCTGCGCGCTGCAAAACTATTCGCGATGATCAGAGTGCTGGCGCTGGCGAGAACCTGATGTTCAGGAGAAAAAACCGTCCAGCAATTGTTCTCTTGTATCAGAAACTCTGCTTCGGCGTTGCCGACAAATTGAATGCGGGGATGCCTCAAGTAAGCACGGCAAAGTGCAGCTGGATTCAACCATCCACCCAGGGGTAGAAAATTTCCACCACCGTCGATGTCGATCCCGGTGATCGCTGTAGCTTCCGTCTTGCTGATTCTGCGCGCGACCTGAGGGGAGTACAGATCGAGGCGAACTTCTGCACATCGTTGCATGCGTGATCGGAATGCCGTGTCCAGATTCAACACGCCACAGGCATGCCACTGTATCTCTGGATGCAATTCCTGCATCGCGGCGAAGTGCCTCGCGGAGTACAGGAACGCCTGCAGATTGAACTGCCATGCGGCATTCACGGCATTGTTGACACGACATTGCAGCACAGCCTGGCGGTTGCCGGATGCTCCGGAGGCGCTATCTTCATTCTGCTCCAGAACAGTTACACGGTAACCACGCTTTGCCAGCGCATAGGCAGTGCTGCAACCTGCGAGTCCTGCGCCAATCACGACCGCTGCATGGTCGTCGGAGGAATGCTCGGGAATGCGCATCCACGAGTGTCGTTGAGGGACTGGGTGAACAACTGAATTGGCGACGTATTTCCCGCGCAACATATGTCGTTTTTGCCCGAAGCCGGTTTGTTTACTGACCTCGAATCCGCAGGCCTGCAACGTACTCACTACCTGACCTGCAACACTGTAGGTACTGAGTGTGGTGCCGTATCGACTGAGAGTTGCCAGAACCTGCATGAGTGCAGGGCTCCACATGTCTGGATTGACTCTTGGAGCAAAGCCGTCCAGAAACCAGGCATCCACTTTGACATCGCGGCGATTCGGCTGTGCAGCAAGCAGTTCCGCTGCATCCCCGTAGTAGAGGTCAAGTACCACTTCACTGTGCTTGTCCTGGCTGGTCAGATGCAGGCGATGGTAGCCAGGGGAGTGATCGAGGTAGGCAGAGATCAGACTGATACTGAAATTCTGCAAGTCCGGCCAACTTGCCAGAACTTGTTGCAGTGCGCTGAGCTGCATGGGGTACTTTTCACAGGCAATGTAATGCAGGCGCAGAGTCGAAGGTGCCAGTTTGTGCCAGGCTTGCCAGCAGCACAGGAAGTTCAGACCAGTGCCGAAGCCCAATTCTGCTACTGTGAACGTGTTGGAGGGCTGTCTTTGCGAGCAATTGCGAGAGTGGGACAGCAACGAGTCCAATTCCTGCCATCGACTGACCAGATCGTTGGCCGTGATAAAGACGTGTTCGGTTTCATCCGGCCCACCTTGTCTGGAAAAATAGATATCGGCGAAGCGATTGGAGTAAGGAGCGCCATTCTCCTGCCAGAGGACTTCAGCGTTCTCGATGATCTGATCTGTGTTTTTTTGCATCAATGGAGTTTAGCAGAAGGGGGGGCGCCTGCCGATGCTCTGTGGCATCTGAAACGGAATAGGGTAAAATGCCCGTCTTTTCCGACCCATGACCACCGACAACAGAATTGAGAGACGCATGATCGAAACCAACCCAACGCAACTCAAGATCAAGGATTTTTCAGCCCGCACAGACATTCTCAGGGGGTATCTTTGACTACGATGAGAAGAAGGATCGGCTGACAGAAGTTGAACTGGAGCTCGGTGAGTCCAATGTCTGGGACAAGCCCGAGTATGCTCAGGCTCTTGGCAAGGAGCGCGCCGAACTGGAAATGGTGGTAAAGACCATCGACAACATGGTCAGTGGGCTCGCTGACTGCAAGGAGTTGTTGCAACTGGCCGAAGACGAGAATGATGAAGAACTCTTCAATGAGGTGAACAACGAGCTGGAGAAACTCGGCACCCAGTTGATCGCGTTGGAATTTCGCCGCATGTTTTCTGGCAAGATGGACGCCAACAGCGCTTTCGTTGACATTCAGGCCGGATCTGGGGGCACTGAAGCGCAGGATTGGGCCGAGATGCTACTGCGCATGTACTTGCGCTGGGGTGAGGCCAAAGGGTTCAGCGTTGAAGTCATGGAAGTTTCCGCTGGCGAAGTTGCGGGCATCAAGAGTGCCACGATTTATGTCAGTGGCGAGTACGCATTCGGCTGGCTGCGCACGGAAACAGGTGTGCATCGCCTCGTGAGAAAGTCGCCGTTCGATTCCGGCAATCGTCGTCATACTTCATTCTCCTCCGTATTCGTGTCTCCAGAAGTGGATGACGATATCGAGATCGAATTGAACATGTCCGATGTGCGTGTGGACACCTATCGTGCCAGTGGTGCCGGTGGCCAGCACATCAACAAGACTGATTCGGCGATTCGTCTGACCCATGAACCGACGGGTATCGTGGTGCAGTGCCAGAATCAGCGTTCACAACACAAGAACAAGGATCAGGCTATCAAGCAGCTGAAAGCGAAGCTCTACGAAATGGAAGAGTTGAAACGTCGCGAAGCTGCACAGGAAATCGAAGAAGAAAAGGCCGATATCGGCTGGGGCAGTCAGATCCGCTCCTATGTACTCGACCAGTCGCGGATCAAGGATCTGCGCACCGGGGTCGAGACCAGCAACACCGGCGCCGTCCTCGACGGCGACCTGGACAAGTTTATCGAAGCAAGTTTGAAAATGGGGTTATGAATCCAGTGAGCAATCAGAATACAGATGCACAGAACAGTGCGGGCGAAGAGCATCACGATGAAAACAAGTTGATTGCGCAGCGTCGCGAAAAACTGAACGCCATTCGCGCCAGACGCAATGCATTTCCGAATGATTTTCGCAGAACGAATTATGCGAAGGATCTGATCACTGCGTATGACGACAAGGACAAGGAAACACTGGAGAACCTCAGCCCGCAAGTCAAGGTGGCGGGGCGCATCATTCGTATGCGCGGCCCCTTTCTGGTGATTCAGGATGTATCGGAGCAGATTCAGCTCTATTTCAATCCAAAAGAGTTGTCCGAGGACTTGACTGCGGAGATCAAGGGGCTTGATCTTGGCGACATCGTCGGCGTGGAAGGTAAAGTCTTCAAGACGGGTAAAGGCGAGTTGACGGTGTGGATTTCTTCGCTGCGTTTGCTCACCAAGGCACTGCGTCCTCTGCCGGACAAGTATCGCGGCCTTGCCGATACCGAGGTGCGCTATCGTCAGCGTTATATTGACCTGATTGCAAATCAGAGTTCACGTGACACCTTCGTCACGCGCTCGAAAATCATCAGCAGCCTGCGTCACTTCTTCGAAGCTCATGGTTTCATGGAAGTGGAGACGCCGATGATGCAGGTAATTCCCGGTGGTGCTTCGGCCAAGCCGTTCATCACGCATCACAACGCTCTCGATCAGCAGATGTATCTGCGAATTGCACCTGAACTGTATCTCAAGCGGCTGGTAGTCGGCGGCTTCGAGCGCGTCTTCGAGATCAACCGCAACTTCCGTAACGAAGGTCTTTCGACTCGCCACAACCCTGAATTCACGATGATCGAGTTCTATCAGGCATATGCCGATTATCACGATCTCATGGATTTGACTGAGTCCTTGTTCCGCACCATTGCGATGGAAGTGCTGGGCACCACACAGATTACTTATCAAGGGCTGGCACTGGACTTCTCCGCGCCATTTGCGAGGCTCAGTGTACGCAACTCCATCATTCAATTCTGCGAAGGCGTGACGATGGATGACTTCCGTGATCGCACTTCGTGTGCAGCATTGGCGAACATGATGGGTGTGCATATCGAAGATGGTTGGGGCGCAGGCAGAATCGCGATGGCTATCTTTGACGAGAAAGTGGAACACATGCTCCTGCAGCCCACATTCATCACTGAGTACCCGACGGAAATTTCGCCACTGGCCAGAGCCAGTGATGAAAATCCTGATGTGACAGATCGATTCGAACTTTTCATTGGAGGGCGCGAGATTGCCAACGGTTTCTCGGAGCTCAACGATGCCGAAGATCAGGCGCGTCGATTTCACGAGCAGGTGGCGCAGAAGGAATCCGGTGACGACGAAGCCATGCATTACGATGCAGACTTCGTGACGGCACTGGAATACGGACTGCCACCGACTGCCGGTGAAGGCATCGGAGTTGACAGACTGGTGATGCTGTTCACCGACGCGCCATCGATCAAGGATGTGCTGTTGTTCCCGCACATGCGTCCCCAGCACGACAAGTGAAGGGATTGTGGTCATGGAGTGTTGTCGATGGATCGCATAAAACTTGAGGATTCCTGGAAGCGATTGCTGCATCCAGAATTTCAGCAACCCTACATGACTTCGTTGAGGAATTTTCTGCTGGCCGAAAAGCAGAATGGCAAAGTGATATACCCAGCAGGTGGAGAGATATTCAACGCATTGAACTCCACATCGTTCGACAAGGTGAAGGTGGTGGTCCTCGGGCAGGATCCATATCACGGACCAGGTCAGGCGCACGGATTGTGCTTCTCCGTGAAACCCGGTGTGGATCTGCCGCCTTCACTGAAAAATATCTACAAGGAAATTGCGGGCGATCTCGGCATTGCTCCTGCACGCAGTGGGTGTCTGCAATCGTGGGCAGAGCAGGGTGTACTGTTGCTCAATGCTGTCCTGACCGTGGAGTCCGGACGCGCTGCTTCCCACCAAGGCAAGGGCTGGGAGTTGTTCACTGATCGCATCGTGTCGCTGCTGAACGAGAAACGCGAGCATCTGGTCTTCCTGTTGTGGGGGAGTTACGCGCAGCGCAAGGGCGAGATCATCGATCGAAGTCGTCATCTGGTGCTTGAGTCCGTGCATCCTTCTCCGTTGTCGGCGAGTCGTGGATTTTTCGGCAATCACCACTTTTCCAAAGCCAATCACTATTTGCTTGAGCATGGACAGTCGGCCATTGATTGGCGCATCGCTGAGTAGCATTTTTCCGGAGCAGAGTAGTGACTGAAGCATTGAGTTCTGATCAGGTCTGTGTTGTCGTCGGTGCGAGCCATGCGGGCTCGCAACTCGCCGTGCAATTGCGCAAGGAAGGCTGGATGGGCCGCATCATTCTCATCAGTGCCGAGCCCCATCTTCCCTACCATAGACCTCCTTTATCCAAGGCGGTGCTTGCCGGGGAAAAAACCGTCGAATCTGTGCTGCTGCGCCCAGGCACCTTGTATGACACCAATGCGATAGAATTGCGTCTCGGACAGCGTGTGGAACAACTATTCTCTGCAGAGAAGCGTGTGATTCTCTCCAGTGGCGAGGTAATTACTTACGACAGACTTGCGCTCTGCACCGGAGCCAGAGTTCGTCGCATTGCATTGGGGGAGGTGTTGCAAGGGGTACATTATCTGCGCACGGCAGACGATGTGCTGGCCATTCGTCAGGAGTTGATGCCGGAAAAAAAAGCCGTAATTGTTGGAGGTGGCTACATTGGACTGGAAGTGGCCGCCGTGTTTACCTCACTGGGCATCAAGGTCACCTTGCTGGAGATGGCAGAGCGCATTCTGCAGCGCGTTACCGGCCCTGTGATCTCAGAGTATTTGCATGATCTGCATCGCCATCATGGCGTGAATATCGTGACAGGTGCGAGTGTGGTCAGCATCAGTGGAGAAGATCAGGTTTCCGGTGTGATCTGCGAAGACGGCACTGAGTATCCTGCTGATTTGGTCATCATCGGTGTCGGAGTGATTCCCGAAACAGACTTGGCAGAGGCTGCAGAACTGCAGGTAAGCAATGGCATCGTTGTGGATGAGTATACAAGAACCAGTGATCCCTGCATTTATGCGGCTGGAGATTGCACCTGGCACCCCAGCAATTTCTATGGACGTCATCTGCGTTTGGAGTGTGTGCAGAATGCACTGGACCAGTCCCGTGTCGCCGCAGCCAACATTGCCGGGGGCAATGTTATCTATGACGCTTTGCCATGGTTCTGGTCAGATCAATATGACGTCAAATTGCAGAGTGCAGGACTGCTGCTCAACCATGATCATTTTCTGGTTCGTGGCGACAAAAGTAATGCCGATGGCAGAGGGTTTTCAGTGTTCTATTTTCAGGGAGAGCGCATGGTGGCTGCAGATTGTATCAACCGTGCCAAGGAGTTCATGGTCTGCAAACGTCTGATTGCAGATAGACTTGCCGTCAACATGCAGGCCCTTGCCGATGACAGTAGTCAGCCGGATGAATTCGCTGCTGTTCAGGAAACGCGATGATCATGGATCAGCCGCTGTAGACGCAGCCACTGGTGCAGGTTTCCCGGATCTCGATTCTGCTCAATTCCGGCAATACCGGTTTCAGCTTGTTCCAGATCCAAATTGCCAGATTTTCGCTGGTAGGATTCTCCAGCCCGGGAATATCGTTCAAATAATAATGATCGAGTTGTTTCCAGATCGGGTGAAACGCCGTCTTGATGTCGCCGAAGTCCATGATCCAGCCTGAATGTTCACCGACTTCGCCCGCGACAGTGATACGTACCATGAAGGAGTGACCATGCAGGCGTGCGCACTTGTGTCCCTCGGGAACATGAGGGAGGCGGTGAGCTGCTTCGAATGTGAATTCCTTGAAGATTTCCATGAGTATTACGAGCAAGCGTTGAATGATGTGTGGTCGTTGAGCGTGATTTCAGCTGGCTATGAAACGGCGGCAATGGTACCGGGACTTGCGTTTCAAGTACAGTCGGATTGACATATAATCGCCCGCAGCAAGGCCCACTTACCAAGCCTGTCAACCAGGAACGCCATGCCTGAAAACAAGACTGCATTGCGCCAATTCATGGCTGCTGTTTCCCGCTTCCTGATGAAGGGAACGCGTCTACCCGTTGCTCTTGGTGTACTGATTACCCTGTTCGTCAGCTGGATGCAGATTTCTCCCTCTCTCGGACTCGCTGCATTGATCGATCGGCTCGATAGCCTGATCTATGACCAGCGTTTCAATCTAATGCCAAAGCCCGTCAAGAATCCCGATCACAAGATTGTTGTGGTCGATCTTGATGAGCGCAGTCTGCAGGCGGAAGGACAGTTTCCGTGGGATCGCGTCAAAATGGGACAGCTGGTTGAAAAACTTGAGCAGTACGGGGTACTGGTCACCGGCTTCGATATCACATTTCCAGAGCCTCAGCGCAATCTGGTACGCGATCTGCTGAGTCGAGTGGATGACGATCAGCTGCAGGACGGTGTTGCGGAAGAGTTGTTGCTCCTCGAAGACGAGTTGGATGCGGACAGTTACTTCGCACGTGCCATCGGCAGTCCTGCCATGGATGTTGTGCTCGCACTGTCGTTCAATCCCATCGAAGCAGTGCAGTATGGTGCGCTGCCGAATTCAATCTTCTCAATCGATGAGTCGATTGTTGACAGTGTCAGCCTGCAGGAGATGGCGGGTTACACGGGTAATATTCCTGTACTGCAGGAGCAGGCTTCTGGCGCTGGAATCATGAATCAGTTGCCGGATGTGGATGGTATCGTTCGCCGTGTGCCACTGGTAGTTCGTTATCAAGACCAGCTCTACCCAACGCTTGCATTGGAAATGGCGCGCGTCTACTTCTTTGAAGACAGTTTCGAGCTCGTCACTCAACCAATGGGGAATCAACTGCAGGTGGAAGGCATTCGTATCGGTCGCAATGCGGGGCAATACGAGTTGTCAACAGACGCCAGAGCACAAGTGCTTGTTCCCTATGTGGGCAGATCCTTCCTCAGCGGACAAGGACAATATCCGTATGTGTCAGCAACCGATGTGCTGAATGAGCGGATTGATCCTGCCATTCTCGAGAATGCACTGGTGCTGGTGGGAACAACAGCAACCGGCCTGCTGGACCTGCGCTCAACACCGATGGAGGCGGTATATCCAGGAGTGGAGGTACACGCAAACATTCTCAACGGCATTCTGGACTCGTTTATTGTGCAGGAAGTGGCTGCGGGGCAGCAGACCGATCTGCAGGAAACCATGTTGAGCGTCGGGCGCTCCACGGTGCCACCGTTTCCCTACAAACCCGTCTGGGAGGAAGGCGCGATTGCCGTCACTCTGGTAGCTGCTGGTTTTCTGTTAAGCCTGCTGTTGCCCGTACTGGGGCCAGCGATGTTGGGTTTGGTGGCGATTGGACTTGTGGGTCTCGCGATCTGGGGCAATTTCATGATCTGGTCCATCTACAGAATGGACATTTCGCTGACGCTGATCCTCCTGCTGGTTATCCTTTTGAGTGTAGTCAACATGGCTTACGGATTTCTCAGTGAGAGACTGTCAAGACAAACCATCAAGGGAATGTTTGATCAATATGTGCCACCCGCCCATATTGATGCAATGCTTGAAAATCCCGATGCATACAGTTTTGCTGGTGAGAGTCGTGAGATGACTGTGCTGTTCTCCGACATTCGTGATTTCACCAGCGTTTCCGAGTCGCTGACAGCTACGGAATTGAAACAGCTTCTCAATGAATTCTTCACTCCAGTAACAGGCATCATTTTTGACTACAACGGTACTATCGACAAGTACGTTGGTGACATGGTGATGGCCTTTTGGGGGGCACCACTGGAAGACAAGAATCATCGCAACAATGCAGTGGGTGCTGCGCTGGATATTCTCGAGAAAGTTGAGGAATTGCGCACAGAGTTCATTGCGAAAGGCTTGCCTGCAGTCAGTATCGGTGTGGGTATCAATACAGGCATGATGAATGTGGGAGACATGGGATCAGTGTATCGGCGCTCATATACAGTGCTGGGTGATTCAGTGAATCTGGGTTCGCGTCTTGAGGGACTGACAAAATTCTACGGCGTGAAACTATTGATCGGTGAAGAAACCTTCAAGAATCTTGATGGCTTTGTGTGCCGTCTTGTCGATAAAGTGAAAGTGAAAGGCAAGGATAATGCGATAAAGGCATACGAACCATTGTGTCGCGCATCGCAGGTAACGCCGCAGTTGCTGCAACAGCTTGAGCAATACCACGCTGCACTTGACCGCTACTTTCACAAGGACTGGAATACGGCTCAGCAACACTTTGAGACATTACATGCGGCCGATCCACATACATACATTTATGAAATTTACCTCGAACGAATCGCCAGATTGCGTCACGAAAATCTTCCCGATGACTGGGACGGTGCCTTTCAGCACATGAGCAAATAAAGCGCCATATCAGCATGAAACTCTGCGCGTCAAGGACTCGAATTGCTGTTGCCCTACACGTTGAAACTGTTGAGAAAATTTATTGACATGCTTCCTCAAGTCGGTAAAATGCGCGTCACCTCAGAGAACGGGTGTTTAGCTCAGTTGGTAGAGCGTCGCCCTTACAAGGCGAATGTCGGGGGTTCAAATCCCTCAACACCCACCAATCACTGATGGTTCTGCAAGAGTTGGAAGCTAGAGTTAAAGTTTGTGTGGACCGGTAGTTCAGCCGGTTAGAATGCCGGCCTGTCACGCCGGAGGTCGCGGGTTCGAGTCCCGTCCGGTCCGCCACTAGCTTGTATTTCCCGTTATATCCCACTGTATTTCCCTGGCTGCCTTCTTCAAGGCCATCAGCTGCAAATTCATCACATGCATAACTGCACTTTGCAAATTGCCATGCCGTTGTTGGACGTCATCGATGATTCTGTGACGCGTGCTGCAGGTGTTTCCCTGCGCATGCTCCGGCTCGACAAAGTCCATCCTCTACTGTCAGGAAATAAATGGTACAAGTTGCGCCTCAATCTGGAAGCGGCACGTCACCAGGGACATACCACGGTGCTCAGTTTTGGTGGTGCCTATTCCAATCATCTGCATGCCTTGGCCGCTGCGGGAAACCTGTTCGGATTTCGCACGATTGGCGTGGTGAGAGGAGAGTTGACGCAACCCCTCAATCCAACACTTGCCTTTTGCCGGGAGCAGGGTATGGAACTGCACGCCATCTCCAGAACTGAATACCGCAGCAAGACTGACGGGGCTTTTCTGGCGGAATTGACTGCGCGCTTCGGTGACTTCTTTCTCGTTCCGGAAGGTGGTGCCAATACAGCCGGTGTTCTTGGTTGTACTGACATAGTCAGATTTCTGCAATGGTCCTCTCATAGTCGCGATCGCCATGTCATGCTCGCCTGTGGAACCGGCGCCACGCTGGCAGGCATGCTTGCTGGATTGACAGTGCCTTGTCAGATAACGGGGTTTTCGGTACTCAAGGGAGGCGAATTCCTGACACATCGTGTTCAGGAATTCCTCCATGAGTGTGGTGCTGCAGACCCTGGTCAATGGCAAATCAACACAGATTGGCATTTTGGTGGCTATGGACGGGTCACGAACGAATTGTTGGAGTTTATTCGGCAGTTCACGCGCACAACCGGCATACCTTTGGAGCCTGTGTATACCGGCAAAATGATGTTCGGGCTGTACTCGTTGCTGGCTCAGGGCGGGATCGCGTCGGGCAGTGAGATTATTGCCATACATTCCGGAGGCTTGCAGGGGCGGAATGATAATGTGGTAAATATTCCCACGTAGCGCCCGCAAATTCATTCACGTATACTGGCCGCCCATCCGGTGCGGCTGAGGCCCGGAGTTTGTGTTGGCAGCCCCTGAAGCTGACCAATACTGAGCAGGATGAATCCAGGCATGCACGAACAGCTCTACAACACGCATCGATGCACCGCAGTGATCGGCAAGGGCCGTCTCTCCCTTGTCTTCATGGTGCTGTGGTTGTGGTCGGCATTGCCTCTTCAAGCACAGACTACAACCAATTCACTCTGGTACATGGCTGACGCTGATGACTCCTGGCCTGCGCTGCCTGCCTATGCAACGGATGCGTTTGCTGTGGATGTGCCTGCCGACCGTTTGGCTGCTTTGCAGGCCGGGGCGCGTTTTCTTGCCTCTGCAGGTGATGGCGCTGGCCATATTGTGCTTATCACTCACGAGACACCTTACATCAATGGTGACAGAGTCTTTCAGGGCAGATTGCCGGAGGACCCGCACTCTGGTCCCTTCGTGCTCACCGTGGGTGAGCGTGGTGTGTTTGCCTATGTGGAGATTGGCGACCTGACCTGGCAGCTTTATGCCAACCGTGCACCTGGTGCATCCTCTTATAAAGGATGGATATACCAGTCATCGGCGCTGCCCCATGAACGGCTCGACCATGACTATGTCATTCCATTGCGTGATGCGCGGCCCGTAGCCCGTCCGCAACCTCTGTCGCCGGTGGCTCTGCCACTCACCCTCGGAACACCGGAAGAGGAACAGCGCAGGCTCAATGCCCGTACGTCCGGCATCAATAATGGCAACTTTGCCATCACGCAAACGTTTAGCAGCGCCAGCGTGGTGGCGGGCGCCAGTGTCGAAGTGACGGTCAGCCTTCGCAATATCAGTAATGAGGGCCATCAGGATCTCGTAATCAATTTCTATTTCGTGCTGGAGAATACCAGTCTGGTTACAGCGCCGACGGGTTGCAGGCAGGGTGCTCTTGCTGGTCAATTGGTTTTGAATTGCCCGTTGGGAAATTTCATGCCTGGTGAGCTCAAGACCCTTACATATTCCGTCGTGACCGGCGTAGCCTCCAAACCGCATGTCATCAGTACCGCCATCGTCGGTGATTTACGACACGACGCCGTGCTCAACGTGGTCAACGATGTCCAGACTGACAGCAATGGCGATGGCATCAGCGACTTCAATGAGAGCTTACTGAGCTTGAGTGCGGAGAATGCGCTGACGCTGGATGGCGCCAATGTCGTGATCGATGTCATGGCTCTCTACACGCAAGGTGCCGCCGACCAGTACGACGGTCAGGCCGAGACTCGCATCAATCAGCTCATCGCGGTTGCCAATCAGATCTATGCAGACAGCGACGTGGGCATCACCTTGCGCCCTGTTTACCACGGTCTGGTGCCGTATAGCGATTCCGTGGACATGGACACTGCTCTCAAGGCCCTGACATACAAGACCCATCCTGCGTTTGCCGATGTCGACGCCATCCGCTCCGCCTATGGTGCTGACCTCGTAATGCTGTTCCGCCCCCAGGGTCAGGAGACTGCGAGTTGCGGCTTGGCCAATCTTGGTGGCTTCAACACCCAGGGCGACTTCCTTTCGTCCAATGAGAAGGATTTTGCCTACTCCAACATCGCCATCGACTGTCCCGTAAGCTCAGTTGTCGCTCATGAATTGGGACACAACATGGGTCTGACTCATTCCCATCGCGAGGATGGTTTCGGCGGGACTTTCGATTTTGCCACCGGCTACGGTGTGGACGGTGTGTTCAGCACTGTCATGGCCTATCCAGGTGCGTTCAACACGAACGTGCGGATTGCGCGCTTTTCCAATCCGCGACAGCGGTGCTTCGGTCTTCCCTGCGGCGTTGATGGCAGCGATCATGAGCATGGCGCCGATGCTGTACGTACTCTGAATCTGGTGCGCTTCCAGATCGCCAGCTACCATCCGACCCGAGTGCCGATATTGCCAACGCGCAATGTTCGTAGCAGCAATGGCATCAATACCGATGCCCGCATTGCACTGGCAGCCAGCGTGAACAAGCAGTTGCAATACGTATCGGCGGCATCCGCGCAGGATAACATTGACGTCAATGTAAGCCTCTCCGTTGACAGTCGCCACATTGGCCAGCAAGGCAGCATCCATGTGCTTGCCACACTGGACGGCACGACGTTCTTTCAGCTGGACAATCAGGGCCGGATCTACCCGTGGAAGGATTTGTCTGTTGCTGGTCTGATCCCTTTCAGCTCCCCAGCTACATTGCACGCAGTGGAGTATGTGCGTGTCATCAATGCAGCCAGACTGGGCTCGGATTTCGTGAATCAGCGTCTGCAGATATTCGTTGCCTACAGAGTCCACGACAGTGGCGAAGTGATCTATACGGCCGAACCTCTCACGCTTGACATCATGCCCTGATACGCTGCTCAAGCCCTGAAGCCCGACATCCCGATATGCAAACCGCTGGCGGTGGCCAGACGACTGTCTGTTATACTTCCCCGCGCACTTCCTTCTTGAGTCAGGAAATACTATGTCAGCATTCAATCGCATCGGGCTTGTCGGTCGTTCCGGTCACGCGGGAGTAGTCGACTCACTGCAGTGTCTCGGAAAAGTCCTGCAAACCCTTGGCGTACAGGTCATCATCGACGGGCAGAGTGCGGCCCTGCTGCCGCAAAGCAAGCTGGAAGTGGTGCCGCGGGATGAGCTTGGTGCGCACTGCGATCTCGTGATCGTCGTTGGAGGTGATGGCAGCATGCTTGGTGTGGCGCAGACATTGGCCTCTCACAACGTGCCGGTATTGGGTATAAACCGGGGGCGGCTTGGCTTTCTGACTGATATTCTGCCGGAGGAAATCGAGGCCAGAATGGCCGAAATTCTGGCGGGAAAGTATACCGAAGAGGCGCGTTTCCTCATTGAGTGCGAATTGCTGCGTGATGGCGACATCATCAACATCGGCAGTGCCTTGAATGACGTTGTGCTGCATCCTGGCACGGCGGCACGGATGATCGAGTTCGAACTTTTCATCGACGAGCAGTTTGTGAACAGTCAGCAGTCTGATGGACTGATTGTTGCTACCCCCACCGGATCAACCGCCTACGCTCTCTCAGCAGGAGGGCCGATCATGCATCCCAGTCTCAATGCGCTGGTGCTGGTGCCGATGTATCCCCATTCCTTGAGCAGCCGTCCGCTTGTCATTGATGCCAACAGCACCGTACGCATTCTGGTCGGCAAGCAGCGTTCCATTCTGCCGCAGATCAGTTGTGACGGCGTGACCAGTTTTTCGGCCAATCCAGGCGATTCGGTTATCGTGCGCAAGAAGTCCGGTCCTCTCCGACTGATCCATCCTCTCGATCACAACTTCTACCAGACCTGCCGCAGCAAGTTGGGTTGGGGCAACCGCCTGGTGCGCTCTGATGATTAGAGCGGCGGTGGTGGATGCGGGCCTCGACCTGCGCCCCTTGCTGGGGGCAATGGCACGCGAGGGCATCCGCTTTAGCGTGAATGAAGAATCGGGATCGCAGGTGATATGGGTCAGCAGCGAACTGGAAGTCTCGCAGACAGCGGCTCTTCTGGAACAGTGGCAACAGTTGCAGGCTCAGGGAGCTTTCAGTAATCAGGCCATGACTGGTAACGCAGGGCTTGGCGGGTACTTTCCGGTAGGCAATTATGTTGGTGATCTGCTGCGCGCCACGCTGACGGCACCCGTCACAATTGCATTGATTCTTGCGGCACTTGTTGTTGCCGGAGTGAGCCAGCTTGGCAGCAATCTGCAACCGGTCGCGTTCATGTTCTACCCGGCACTTAACCCTGGCGCGGTTGCTGGTTTGCCAACATTGCTGTCCATATTGGGTGACATGCAAGGGGTAGACGATTATCTGCGCACGCTTGCTCCAGCGCTTCTGCATTTCGGTGCAATCCACCTTGTCTTCAACTCGTTGTGGCTATGGCATTTTGGTCGCATGATCGAGTCGACGCAATCGAGTGTTCTGTATTTCCTGGTCGTGCTTTTTATTGCCTTTGTTTCCAACACCACACAATACGTATGGAGCATGTCGGCAAACTTTGGTGGGCTGTCTGGCGTGGTCTACGGTCTGCTTGGTTATATCTGGATGTGGCAAACTGTGGTTCCCAATGGGCGCCTGCGGTTGCCGCCTGCCATGATCGGGTTTCTGCTGGTGGCGCTGGTATTGATGGAAGTCTTCGCCTCGGCGTGGATAGCGACTGCAGCACACGCGGGTGGATTGGTCGCGGGGATGGTCGCCGGTGTTGCCACTGCAATGATTCACCGCTTCAAACGTTAAAGGAAATTCTGCACATGTCCCAGAAGGTCGAAGCTTCGCAAAAGTACGATTCGTTCCAGGCGCTGATCGACAGCATCACGCCGGAAATTCTTGGCAATCTCAAATCGGCTGTAGAGACAGGACGCTGGGCTAACGGCGATCGCCTGACGCCGGAGCAGGTGGAGAATTCCCTGCAGGTGATCATCGCCTACGAGGCGCGCTACCTGAGCGAGGAACAGCGCACTGGTTACATCGATACCAGAGGTTTGAAGAAATCCCATTGCGATGAACCTGGCCACACCCATGCGCAGGATGACAGTTGCAGCACAGAGCAAACCATGACCTGGGTGGACACAAAGCCCCACAGCACTCACTGACGAGGCAAAAGGAAATCGTGAATTCAGTCGCCCATGGCCCCTCCCGCAAGATGCACACACGTCTGTCCGCTCCAGTCAGCTACGACTTGCCCCTTGGTAAGACAAAAGTGCCGCTCAACCCAATGCTCAGTTCGCACCTGCGTCTGCAGTACAGCGGCCAGATCAACTGCGTGCACTGCGGTCGCAATACTGCAAAGAGTTTCAATCAGGGTTATTGCTATCCGTGCTTTCAGAAACTGGCGCAGTGTGACTCCTGCATCATCCATCCGGAGAAATGCCATTACGATGCCGGCACCTGCCGCGAGCCGGAGTGGGGCGAGCAGTTCTGCATGCAGGATCACATCGTCTATCTGGCGAACTCTTCGGGAGTGAAAGTCGGCATCACCCGTGCCACCCAGATTCCGACGCGCTGGATTGATCAGGGGGCGGTGCAGGCACTGGCGATCATGCGCGTGCGCAGCCGTCTGCAATCCGGCTCCATCGAGGTGCTGTTCAAGCAGCACGTTGCCGACAAGACCAACTGGCGCGACATGCTCAAGGGCGGCGATCATCTGACTGATCTGCAGATGGAGAAGGATCGACTGGTGAATGAATGCAGGACCGACCTCGACGATCTGGTGCAGCGCTTTGGCTTCCACGCGATCAGTGTGCTGTCAGGAGTTGATCCGGTGCTGATCGAGTATCCGATCCTTGCGTACCCCGAGAAGATCAACTCTTTCAACTTCGATACTGATCCGGTAGTGGAAGGCACGCTGCTCGGCATCAAGGGCCAGTATCTTATTTTCGACACCGGCGTGATCAACATGCGCCGCTACGCAGGCTACAACCTGGAGCTATTTTCATGAAAGACGCAGCACCCAAGTCCATCTACCTCAAAGACTACCAACCGCCCGCCTTTCAAATCGACACCACTGACCTGCGCTTCGAGCTGGGCGAAGAATCCACTCTCGTCATCTCCAAACTCACCATGCACCGCACGCCCATATTCGCGGGCCATACCAGCGCGCCTCTTGTTCTCGACGGCCAGGACATGGTGCTTGAAAAACTGTTCCTCGACGGCGTTGCACTCACCCCGAAGGATTACCGCATCGAAGAAGAATCGCTCACGATTTTCGAATTGCCCAAAGCGGTCAACGATAACGGCGCCAGCTTCGTGCTCGAATGCCACACGCGCATCAAGCCGCAGGAGAACACCAGCCTCGAAGGGTTGTACAAATCGAAGAAAATGTTCTGCACACAGTGCGAGGCCGAAGGCTTCCGCAAGATCACTTACTACCTTGATCGACCGGATGTGATGTCGAGCTTCACCACCACAGTCGTCGCAGACAAGAAACGCTACCCGGTGCTGCTGTCCAATGGCAACCCGATCTCTGTGGGAGCTTGCCCCGCAAGCGATTCAAATTCTGTCGAAGCAACCCACCACTTTGCCACGTGGCAAGACCCCTTCCGCAAACCGTGTTACCTCTTCGCCCTCGTCGCCGGTGATCTTGAACACGTGGAAGACACCTTCACCACAATGTCCGGCCGCACCATCACGCTGCGCATCTTCGTGGAGAGCAAGGACCTCGACAAATGCGACCACGGCATGCTCTCGCTCAAGAACGCGATGCGCTGGGATGAAGAAGTGTTCGGCCGCGAATACGATCTCGACATCTTCATGATCGTCGCCGTCGACGACTTCAACATGGGCGCGATGGAGAACAAGGGCCTCAACATCTTCAACACCTCCTGCGTACTCGCCAATCCCGCCACCACCACCGACGCCGGTTTCCAGCGTGTCGAAGCTGTGGTCGCGCACGAATATTTCCACAACTGGTCCGGCAACCGCGTCACCTGCCGCGACTGGTTCCAGCTCAGCCTGAAGGAAGGCTTCACGGTGTTCCGCGATGCGGAATTCTCCGCCGACATGGGCTCGCGCACCGTCAAGCGCATCGACGACGTCAGCTTCCTGCGCACCACACAGTTTGCCGAAGACGCCGGCCCCATGGCCCATTCAGTGCGACCCGACTCCTACATGGAGATCTCCAACTTCTACACCGTCACCATCTACGAGAAGGGCGCCGAAGTCGTGCGCATGATCCGCGAACTGATCGGGCCAGAACGTTTCCGCAAAGGAAGCGATCTCTACTTCAAACGCCACGACGGCCAGGCCGTCACCACGGAAGACTTCGTCAAAGCGATGGAAGAAGCAGGAAGCATCGACCTCACCCAGTTCCGCCGCTGGTACTCCCAGGCCGGCACACCGGTGCTGCGCGCAAGGGGCCAGTTCGACCCTTCATACTCCACCTATCAACTGACAGTGGAACAGAGCTGCCCGCCCACGCCAGAACAACCCATCAAGCAACCGTTCCACATTCCGCTGCGCATGGCGCTGCTGGACCGCGATGGCAACGAACTGCCGCTGCTGCTCGAAGGTGAAGACCCTGGCGAAGCGCGCAACGAGCGTGTGCTGGATGTGAGGGACAAGGTGCACCACTTTGTCTTCACCGGCATCGAACACGCACCAGTGCCCTCGTTGCTGCGCGGCTTCTCCGCACCTCTAAAACTCCAGGTCGCCTACACACGCGAAGAACTGCTCTTCCTGATGGCACACGACACCGACGGCTTCAACCGCTGGAACGCCGCGCAGCAGCTCGGCGTGGAAGTGCTGCAGGACCTGCTCAAGGACTACCAGGCCAATCGCGAACTCACGCTGGAGCAGGGCGTCATCGACGCATTCGACAGCATCCTGCAGATGAGCATCAACAAGGCCGAGCGCGACGAAGAACAGGACAAGGAAGCCGTCGCCCAGCTCCTGACCCTGCCCACCGAAGCCTACCTCAGCGAACTCGCCGACGAGATCGACGTGGCCGGGATTCATGCGGTGCGAGAGTTTGCTTCGAACACACTGGCCAGAGCACTGGCAAGCAAGTTCGCAGCACTGTACGACATGAACTCCACACCCGAACCCTACGCCGCAGACGCGGCAGGCATCGCGCGCCGCGCCCTGAAGAACGTCAGCCTCAGCTACCTGATGCGCACCGAAGACCCGCAATGGCTGCAGACCTGCCACGCACAGTACGAGCAGGCCGACAACATGACCGACGTCAGCGCCGCGCTGCGCCTGTTCGTCAACAGCGAAATGCCACAAGCCGAGCCCCTGCGCCAGCAGGCACTGCAGTCTTTCTACGCCAAGTGGCAGCACGAAGCCCTGGTCGTCGACCAGTGGTTCAGCGTCCAGGCCACCAGCACCTTGCCGGGAACGCTTGACCGTGTAACGAAGTTGATGGAGCATCCAGCCTTCGACATCAAGAACCCGAACAAGGTGAGGGCGCTGATCAGCGCGTTTGCCAATGGGAATCCGGTGCAGTTTCATGACAAGTCGGGGGCGGGGTATGGGTTCCTGGCGGACAGGATTATTGAGCTGGATGGGTTGAATCCGCAGATTGCTTCGCGGTTGGTGACTCCGCTGACCCGGTGGAGGAAGTATGATGAGGGGAGGCAGGGGATGATGCGGGGGGCGTTGGAGAGGGTTAGTGCGAAGGATGGGTTGTCGAAGGATGTGGGGGAGGTGGTGGGGAAGAGTTTGAGGTAAAAAGTCTGGGTACGAATGGTGCACATCGCGACAGGTTATTGATCAGAATCAACGATCTAATCTGAAAAATTTGCTTCGCACGTTCGAGATATCGTGAGGTCGGACGGGATGTATTATCCAATTGCCAGCGAATACCATATACGTCCAGTAGCAGGACAGGATCCTTGGTAGGCGAAAAATAACTAGGTCTAGTACAGCCTGGCCTCGAAGAGATGCAGCAGTCAATTGAGCAATTCTTACTTTTATCATCTATTCTAAGTTCTCCCTATACCTGTTTTTGAGGGCATTAACTAACGACCTCAAGACCAATTGATTAAACGAAGTAGGGGCAAATCCAGTTAGATTTGATTGGCCGCAGTGGGGAAGAGAAGTGAAGGCAACTAAAGTTGAATTGTGGATATGCTAAATGGACTCAGCATGGAGAGAAATTATGAAATCTAAAGTGGATAAGTCAGTGCCCGCAATCAAGGTTCCCCAGTGGCTCGATGAGTGGAACGATGTAACTTGGGACAGCGATAATTTTAGAAGGCAGCCGGAACGAGCTTTCTACTTATTTAGCATCCCTGCATCAGAACTAAGAGCCTTATGCGGTGTGTACCCGCGTAGTATCAAGGGTAGAGAAAAAGGTCGGGATGAGCACGGAATACAGCGCAGACATGACCCAGACCGTTCACACGAGATTGCTAGTTTCATCAAATATGGATATCCGTGGTCTGATCTCAGTCAAGCAAAGCGAGAATCTGGTAAATATGATGATCTAAAAAAGCCGGGTTGGCTCCCAACTGCAGTGGTTGTAAATATTCTTGGTAAAGATGATAAGAGACGTGGAAAAAAAGTAGAAGAACATGACTTGGTAACTCTTGTTGGACATGACGGTCAATCTAGAATCCATTTTCCCGAGAATTTTACTGGGAAGGATTGGCGGGCCGCCGAAATCCCACCACTGGAGGTGATTGACGGTCAGCACAGACTGTGGGCATTTGACGAAGAGAATGCCTCGGAGAACTACCATCTACCCGTTGTCGCTTTCAACGGACTAGACATTAGCTGGCAGGCTTATCTTTTCTACACCATCAATATTAAGCCAAAAAAAATCAATGCCAGTCTGGCATTCGATTTGTATCCCCTATTACGTACCGAAGATTGGTTGGAAAAATTCGAAGGACATGTGATCTATCGGGAGACACGAGCTCAAGAGATAGTAGATTTGCTTTGGTCCTCCAACACAAGTCCTTGGTTCCATCGTATTAACATGCTGGGGGAGTCCGGTCAGCGAGGGCGGATGGTTTCTCAAGCTGCATGGGTGAGATCTCTTTTGGCATCGTTGATTAAGAGCTGGGAAGGGCAGCGTGTGACAATCGGTGGACTGTTTGGAGCACCAGTCGGGAGTCACAAACAAACTTTGCCGTGGAGCAGGACTCAACAAGCATCGTTCGTGATATTTGCGGGTGATTCTCTGAAGAGAAATATAACCAATAGCAAACATGCATGGATGAATCCGTTAAGAGAATCTGGGGATGTAGAAGAGGGGCTGGATGCAGCATTCTACGGAAGTAAGACACTAATCAATCAAGATCAAGGCATAAGAGTATTCCTCCATGCGATCAACGATCTTTGTTATGTCAATGCTGACGAATTAGGACTCGCTGAATGGGGAGACACGGAGGAAAATAGTGATGATATTGAGAAAATAAAATCCTCGTTTAAGAGTCTCAAGAAGTCTCAAATAGGTGAATTTATTGAGCAAGTAACAGAGCAATTGGCCGAGTTCGACTGGCGAGCGTCTGATGCGCCGGGGTTATCTGAAGACGACAGACTGAAGAAGGCGGCCTTCAGGGGAAGCGGTGGATATAAAGAGTTACGGAGGCAACTCCTAGCTTTCTTATCTCAGGAAGATAACTTGGTGGGGTCCAGTGCTAAGTTAGTTCTGAAAAGTCTGGGCTATGCATGAAGCTTAACTCTAAGAATCAACACATACTTACTCATGCTGATAGAGCGGCAGTTGAGCACCATTTTCAACTCCTTCAGAACAATTGGAAAGCCGGTCTATGGTTGCGAACTGGAAATATATATCGTGAAAAGTGTGCCGTAAGAATTCGCTCCAGAGTGAAAGCTGGGCTGCCACCACTGAATAATGATATGGGTACGTATATCGCTGGTTCAGCGGTCACTCACTGCATTGATGGTTGGCGATATATTGGTAAGGCTATTCACGCCTATCTGCGCGGGGACGTGGGAGCTACTCGACACTTGGCCTATTACGCTGAATTGCGGGCAACAATGGCAATTCTGGCATCGGAAGGTATTGGGGCCTTCAATAACCAGCATTACGTTATCGATAAGAACCGAAAGTGCAATCTAATAAGTCAAAGACACCCCGATCCTGCTATTGGCACACATCAGTTTGTTTGGGATGCGTTCTCAATCTGGGCTAAATCCCCGGCGGCGGTTAAGACGCTGCACCGACTGGTGGTTGCAGGAGACCTACCTCTGCAGGAGTGGTTACGTCACTTAGGAGGAAACTCCAGTGCGACACATACGGCAATCGCCGCTAAGTGGCTCACTCAGTGGGGGGTAGATATTGCACAAATGATTGAAGATCGAGAATTGAGAAATGAAGCTAGCTACAACCCTTCTGCATTCGTGTTGCCCAACTCGGAAACCAGCGCCCAAGCAATATCCTTTGTAAATGATCTGTGGGAGTTAGCTGAGCCGAGATCAAGCGCTCGGTTTGAACACCTTGATAAGATTCTTATTCGAAAGAGTATTATCACTACTTTAGTTGCAGTTCACGGTAAGACTGAGTTGGGTAAGAATGACTTATTAGGAAGGACTATTGACGCGTTGTTGCATCAAGTAACTCCTAGCGATAGTCCTGCGGAGGAGTGGAGAAAATTTTTGTTGGAAACGACTTCAGCTAAAAAAACCATAATTGATGAGGCTGGATGTAAACCAAACCCTTCTCTCCCGTCTCATAACAAGCAAATGCTCGCGAGAGCTTTTATGTTGCTAAGGGTTGCTTCAGGCAGTTGTGAAATGCTTTTCAAGAACTTACCTACTTTTGAAAGCGCTGATCTTAGATTCTGGTGGGAGCCCATAAATAGGAATGCTGGAATCAGTGATGATATGGATGACGAGTTTCAAATGATTGATCTGTGGAAAGATGTAGAAGATGCTATTTCAAATATTAGAGCGAATAACCTTACCCAAGAGCCTTCAAGTCACTTCAATTCGTGGCAGCGGGATTCATTTTCTCTCAGTTTAATTTGTACTACTGAGCGAATTGGTTTGTGGGGTGTCGGTCTATGAAGTATATGGGCTCAAAGCGCACGATGTTGCAAAATGGCTTGGGTGAGCTACTTACTACTCACTGCATGGATCGCGCTAGAGTGGTTGATCTATTCTGTGGCGCCGGCAGTGTTTCCTGGTTTTCTGCAATAAATTGTCAAAAGAAAGTGCTGGCAGTTGACTTGCAGAGCTATGCTACCACGCTCGCTGGTTCCGTGATTTGTCGAACGCGAAAGATTGACCCGGACAGAATTTCAGATAGGTGGTTGAAACCTGAGTCTAAAAGAGCTCGCTCGCGTTCATTGTACAAAAGAGCTGTTTCAATTCACGAAGGTGCTAAGGACGCTGTTGCTTGGGTGCTGGATAGCCGACAATTAAGTTCTGAGACGAAAGCAGGAGTGATCTTCAACTCATACGGCGGCTACTACTACAGCCCAGCACAAGCAGTTATCTTCGATAGGCTTTTGCAATCTCTGCCGGAAAATAAATCGGAAAGAATAGTGTGTTTGGCGGCAATTACTATTGCCGCAAGTCAATGTGCTGCATCACCAGGACATACAGCGCAGCCTTTTCAGCCAACGAATACTGCTATCAGGTTTATTGTTGAATCTTGGTCAAAAGATCCAGAGCTTTATATCCGTCGGGCGCTGGAGACGATCTGCAACAAACACGCAACTGTTCAGGGTGACGTGCGTGTGAGCGACGCATTGGATATTGCTGATAAATTGGATGAGTCTGATTTGGTTTTTCTTGATCCTCCTTATTCGGGAGTTCATTACAGCAGATTCTATCATGTGCTCGAAACTATCTCGCGGGGTTACGCAAGTGAAGTAAGTGGTGTTGGCAGATATCCGCCCTCAGACGAGAGACCCGTCTCGGCGTTTAGCAGGAAGTCTGAGTCCGTCGCCGCTATTGATTCATTGCTCTCAAGCTTGGCTTCGCAAGGGTGCAAAGTAATATTTACTTTCCCTGCGGGGGAGTGCAGTAATGGACTAAGCGGAGGGACAGTTCAAGAGATTGCCTCGAATTATTTTCGCGTTCAAGAAACAGTTGTTAAATCTAGATTCAGCACAATGGGCGGTAACGGCGTACGCCGCGATGCCCGTAAAGACATCAGCGAACTTATTCTAGTTCTTGAGTCAAGATGAAATTGCGCTCTGTGGCCCGAAACCTATGCCGGAGGCGTTTACATCCCCAATACGCCACCAAAGCAAGAGCGAATTCTTGAGGTTTCCGTAAAGTCGTTGCAGAGCAAATGCCGAGTTTCGGTGCCGTGACCGGAGAAGCTCTTCTAGGCATCGTCGAGGTATCCCTGGAACAATGTGTGGAATCAGCGGTGAAGATGCGGATCTGTCCGGCTATCTCAGAATTAAGATCGCTGCGCCACACTGGCGACAGGGCCTGGGTCGGGAGCTGATGCGTATCGCAATCGAAGATTCGGCTCTCTAAGGTTTCAAGCGTAGGAGTAAGCCCGGACGTTTCTGCAGAAACGTCTGAATTACGATGCGGCACTGAACCCATTCACTTTTTTCGCGTCCATAACGGAGAACAGTTTACTCATCCCTCAACACCTCAACCGGATTCGCTCGAACTACTTCCCAGATCTTGGAGCCAATTGTCACCGCTGCGACCACCACAACAATCAGCATCGACTGCAGATAGATCGCAATTCCTGCATCAATCCGTTCTGCAAAACCGGATAGCCAGAGTTCTACCAGCAGAAAGCCAGCCGGCCACGCGATCGCGTTGGCGATCAGCAGAAGCAGGCCGTACTCCTTGCTGATGAACTTGAGGATATCAATGGTGGAAGCGCCGAAGACTTTGTGAATGCCCACGTTCTTTGCTTCCTGATTGGCTGAGAAGGTCGCATGGCCGTACAAACCCAGACAAGCGATGAAGATCGCGATCAGGGCAAACTGGAAAAGCTGCGTGGCGAACCCAACCTCGTCCTCCAGGAGCCCTGCAACGTTGTCCGTCAAAACCCGATACGTGAAGGGATACTCAGGATAGATTTGCGTCCAGGCCTGCTCCAACTTGACGAGTCCGGTTGCCATCGTGTTTGGTGAGAAGCGGCTGGCGACAACGAACCCGGGAATGGTTGAGTACCGCAGTATCAAAGGCTCAATCGCGTTGATGAGCCCGTCAAAATGAATCTGCTCTATTACCCCCACGACAACGTAGTCTCTACCGCTGGTACTGCGAAGCGTCTTGTTGATGGGCGAGTCTGCCCACTGAAAGGCGCGTACCGCAGCCTCGTTGAGAATGACCGGATTCAGCGTAGTGTCTGCAAGATTTTCGTTGAAATCTTCACCCAGAATAATGCGCATCTGCAGTGTCTCGATGAAGGATGCATCCACTGCGCCATGGTTCATGACAGTCTCGACGCCTGCGACAGGGCCTTCCATTGGCGCGAATCCTGTCTTGCCCCAGCCGCCCCCGGCAGGCATGAAGCTTGTGCTGGTAAAGGACTCGATTTCTGGAATCCCTTCCAGTTCACTGGCCAGGGCCGGGTATCTCTCACTCATGGATGGATCCGGGAAGCTCATGTTAATGATGCCTTCGGGATTGAAGCCAAGCGATTGGTTCTGCAGGAAAGCGATCTGGCCGTTGATTGCGAGCAACCAGATGATCACTGTTGTCGACATGAAGAATTGAAAAACAACCAGACTTCTTCTGATCAGTTTGCCCCTCTTTGATTTCGAGTAGTTTCCCTTGATTGCCCTGACAGTCTTCTGGGAGGTCAAAACGAGAGCGGGATATAAACCCGCTATCAGACCGGTGATTGTGAGGAGAGCGAATGCGATCACCATCAATCCGGGGTTCGAGAAAAGATAAGGAATCGGGTTTTCGATGGACGCCACTGTCATCCACGGTGAAATCAGGTCAATCACCACGAAGCTGAGCAGACATGCGACCAGGATCAAACAGCATGACTCGGCCAGGAATTGCTTTATCAGTTGCGACTGATTTGCCCCGACGACCTTGCGTATACCGATCTCGCGGGTACGGGCCACAGACTTGGCTGTTGTCAGGTTGATGTAATTGCACACGGCTATTGCCAGCAAAAGGATGGCGATGGCAATCAGGATGAAGATCTTGCGATAGTCCTCTCTGACATCACTTACATCGCCGAAGGCGATATGAGAAGAATACAGATGCGCGTCGTGCAGCGGCTGTATGACGGCAGAGATATATCCGGACTCTTCCCGTTCAGCCATCAGCTGTTGGATCTTCTGTTCCGCGATCTCCGGATCGCTCCCTGGTGCGAGCTTGAAGTACGCATGCATCGAAATATTCAGCCATGAGTCCAGATTGGCGGCTGTTTCCTCGGACCACGCCGGATCGGGGCGTAGCGAGGCTACGGCGTCCACCTGCAGATGGGAGTTTGCCGGCATGTCCGCCATGATGCCGACAACGCGCATGTCGCGTCGGTCGAACAGACGTACCACTTTTCCTATGGGATCTTCTTCACCGAATAACTCTTCTGCAAATGATTGCGACAGAATGAGCGTATTGGGTTCATCCATCGCCTCTCCACCGACACCGGCAGTGATCGGAAAATTGAACATCCGGAAAAAATCCGCATCGACGAGGTAGGCCATGTCGAGAAAGTGGACTTTGTCGTCTACCCGGACCGTGAGGTCAATTGTGGGCTGAAAGCGGGTGGCCAGCTCCACTTCGGGAATCTCGGCGCGAATGGCGGGGAGCAGCGCATTGGTGACCATTCCAGTGACGCTTGTTTCGGGCTGATTGGTGTTCACGCTCAGAAGGCGATAGATCCGTTCCGAGTCGGGGTGAAATTTGTCGAAAGAATAGTGGAAGCCGACGTAGATGAAGATGATCAGATAACAACTGATGGAGAGCGTCAATCCGGCGATATTGATCAGCGCGAACAGCTTGTCCGCCTGGAACTGCCTCCAGAGTTGCCTCAGCGTGTACAAGGTGTATGCCTCTTTTTCTTTTGGGTCAGACTGCAAGCGAAGCCGGTGACTGTCAAGGTAGGAGCAACATATGTACCAAGCATAAACCGTCAACGAATTCAGGATGTTGTGAATTCTGGCGCGGGGAAAGATTGATGTGCTGTATCAGATTGGAACATGGGGTTGTGTTGATCTGGTACACAGCCAACCTCAAAATACCTTCTATACTCGATTGATACTTCGCTCAACGGGCATAAGCGTCGCCACAATCAAGAAGGAGCGAGATCGAATGCTCGAGGTCGGCAAGTGACATCGAGATTAACGGAGAGGATGCCGTGAACAAGTTGGCCATCAAGACAGATGAGAGTTACAAAAGCTGGCTGAAAGAACTCAAGCAATCATTTCTGCAAGCTCAGCTCAAAGCCGCTACCCGGGTGAACAGCACGCTGCTGGAGTTCTACTGGCAACTGGGCAGCGATATTGTGGAGAAGCAAGAGGCCAGCCACTGGGGTGAGGGCTTTCTGGCTCAGCTCAGCGAGGATTTGACTCGGGAATTTCCGGAGATCAAGGGGTTCTCCAAACGCAACCTGGAGCTGATCAGACACTGGGTTATTTTTTGGTCGGGACCAGCAATCGCGAAACAACCTGTTTCGCAAATAACCCAGATCCCGTGGGGCCACAATATTGTCATTGCCCGCAAGAGCCACAGCCATGAAGAAGCGCTGTTTTACATACGTCAAACCCTACAGCATGGCTGGAGCCGCAACGTCCTGATCCATCACATGGAGAGCGGCCTCTATCAGCGTGACGGCAAGGCCATCACCAATTTCGAACAGACCCTGCCGCCGGTGCAGTCCGATCTGGCGCAGCAAAGCCTGAAAGACCCCTACATGTTCGATTTTCTCAGTCTGACTACGAACCACAATGAGCGGGAACTTGAGAAAGGTCTGGTGCAGCACATGACCCGCTTCCTGTTGGAACTCGGCGCTGGCTTTGCCTATGTCGGCCGGCAGGTGCCGCTGGTCGTAGGAGAAAAGGACTTCTATCTCGATCTATTGTTCTATCATCTGAAACTGCGCTGTTATGTGGTCATCGAGCTGAAAACCGCTGAGTTCACTCCGGAGCATGCAGGCAAACTCAACTTCTACCTGACAGCGGTAGACCGCCAAGTGAAATCCCCAGAGGACAACCCCAGCATCGGCCTGTTGCTCTGCAAACAGAAAGACGGGCTGATCGCCGAATATGCTCTTTCCGATATGCAGAAGCCCATCGGCATTTCGGAATACCAGCTTACCCAAGCGCTGCCGGATGAACTGAAGTCCAGCTTGCCCAGTGTGGAGGAGATTGAAGCGGAGCTAGGGAAAGATCTGGGGGATGGTGAAATGCGGTGATATTCTGATTCAGCTATTTATTCGAAGAGCGTTGAACAAAACCCATGCACATCCGCAGAATCCACACCTCCGACATCCCCGCCTTCCACGCTCTATGGACCCAAACCTATTCCGAAGGCATATACATCCCCAACGCGCCACCATCACAAGAGCGAATACTTGAAGTTGTCCGCAAAGTCGTCGCAAAGCAAATGCCGAATTTCGTCGCCGTGTCCGGAGAATCTCTGCTGGGCATCGTTGAGGTATTCCCGGGAACAATGTGCGGAATCAGCGGTGAAGATGCGGATCTGTCCGGCTATCTCGGAATTCAGATCGCTGCGCCACACAGGCGACAGGGCCTGGGGCGGGAGCTGATGCATATCGCAATCGAAGATTCGGCTCGCTACGGTTTCAAGTGCATCGAGCTTCACGTTCTGGAAACCAATCACACAGCGATTCGCTTGTACGAGTCGTTCGGATTTCAGGATGGCGGGAGTGCCAAAGTGAAAGTGATGCCGAACGGGGCGAGTGTCATGTCGAGGATCATGACTTTGAATTTTTCCGGATATTGCTAGTAAGTTGGACGTTTCTGCAGAAACGTTTTTGCGGAGAGGTTGGGAGTAGGAGTTTCTCTTCAATCATCGGGTGAGGATAAACAGATTCTCGCAGTCAGTATCAGAATCGACGCCTCGCGAGCCTGGCGTCAACGTCAGAAGGCTTGCGTCATCGTCAAGCTCATCGAAATTGCCACCCGATTGTAGATGTTCTACACAGTAACCGTCGGACGAAAGGAGAACCATGGCATCTGGGAGGAGTGACAGACTTGTGGTGTAGGGCATATCGAATCGACGAGCGTTCAGACTACTTGTGATCAGATGACGGCCGTTGGCGTGCCGGTTTGAATCCATTGAAGAATACTGATGGTCAAGGTTCTGCGGGTGACTTATCCACTGCGGCATCTCGATGTTGTTGCCAAGGCCAGCCAGACAATCCCCCGTGCTGAGGACGTGCAGGTGATTGGTCTCGTGATCAATGCACACAAGACTGTAACTGGCCACCTCATGCAGGTAGTGATGTCTGAGACTGCGTTGTTCGTCACGCATGATCGCAACCATCTGCTCCGCCGTGATGGGGTGAGGTAGAGCGAAGGACTTCTGGACGATTGTGGTTGCCCAATGTTTCGCAAGGGCCTGACCATTGGGCCCTGTTTCTGCGACATCAATAACCATTGCGATGGTGGACACTTGGCTGACGAAGATCGCGGCAGCGTCGTTGTTACTGATGCGTTGCCTGCCCTGTCGGCTCCTCCAATGGATATGCATCAGTGATGAACTCTTGCCAGGCTTTCCAGCCGCTCAAACAGTAATGTTTCGCGCTTTCCGTCGCCTCGGGACTGGCTCTGCACGGCATAGGCAAAATCATCGTTCTGGATGAGAGTCAAGATCTCCCCGCTGATGTACCGGCGGATATCGGCAGCGCCTGCTGAGACTTCATCCAACAATTCCAGCCTGCCATCGACCACATTGAGAATGTCTTCGATATCGCGGCTTTCCAAGGCATCGCCTTTGCCTCGGTGCTTGTAGGCTTCGAGCTTGGTCGCAAGAAAGTACACAGGATGGACGAGTTTGATGATGAGATCGTGGTCAAGAGGATGGTCCGTCGCCGTTTCGACGGCCTGGCGGTACCACCGATTACTGAAGCCGAGAATGTTCTCGTCGTCTGGCATGAAGTCCACCCTCAGGGCACCGAGTGTCATGGCGCAGATCGGCATGGGTTCGCCCGCAGGGGACGGGCCAATCTGAAAGCCAGCCGCCTTGAGGCGCTCTTGCATCTGCATGAAGCCCATATAACCGATAACATGGACGATCAGGTCCACATCATCGGTGCTGCGAACCTGTTCGCGGGTAAAGTCATCCGTGATCAGTAGCCCTGTGGTACATCCACCGACAAACGTCATCTGTGTTCGCAGATCAGGGCCGAGTGCTCTCGCTACGCATTTGAGCATGTCGATTTGAATATCCAGAGGAGTCATTGCTCAGACTCCATTTGTTCCTTCAACAGGTCGGCTGCAAGTTTGCTTTCACGGGGCTGTCCCAGTCTTATGGCATCCAGCAGCGCCAGGAAGGCATAAAGCTGCGGATCACGCCTCACTGCATATGTTGTGCTCCTGAAGAGTGGTTCAACTGCAAGCCCCATCGTCTTTCCGGCAGCATCAGGCCACACGAGTTGAAATTCTCCTGCGCTATGTAGCTTGCCCTGCAGGACAGGAGCTCCGAATGAGGTGGCAATTCCGCGAGTCAAGGAGCCCGCCCTGGCAGGAAAGACATAGCGCAGGCCATGCACAACGAAGTGGTACAGGTTCCTGGCGTTGACTCTGGGAATTCCCAGATTGCGGTCGATCCGGATCAGGCCCGTCTCGGTGCAGCGGTTGAGTGACAGACTTATCTGTGACTTGCTGATTCCCGTTTCGTGCTCCAGGGAGCGGGCACTGTATTGCGCTGCACGTGCCGTTGTGGAGTACGGATTGTGCCACTCCCAGAGCTCCTGTTGATTGGCAGCAAGCCCGCCATCCCAGTCCTGCCAGTCATGCGGCCACGCTTTCCTGAAGGCTTTGGACTCCTGTTCCTGCATCTGCATACAGATCAATTTAAGCATCAATCCGAGGTCTTGACTTTTCATGGGTTTGCCTTTATGAGGTGTCCCCTGTCCTAGGACACGGGACAGATGGTACTGGAGCGAGTCAGAAAAGCAAGTCCTATGAACCGTCTGTGAGAAATTGGTAACCTTGCTTTGTCAGAACTCAGGAAGTTGTCTTTCCGAGGAGCTCTGTCGCAGAGTGGGGCTGGCATGTAAACATATGTATAGTCAAAACTGGATATACCTGCATATAAATTGCTATAGATTTTCCATGGATGTGCTTGTAGAACAAAACCCATGCGAATCCGAAGAATCCTCACCTCCGACATCCCCGCCTTCCACAATCTATGGACCCAAACCTATTCCGAAGGCATCTACATCCCCAACGCGCCACCAACGCAAGAGCGAATTCTTGACGTTGTCCGTAAAGTCGTCGCAGAGAAAATGCCGAATTTCGTTGCCGTGTCCGGAGAGGCACTTTTGGGTGTCGTTGAGGTATTCCCTGGAACGATGTGCGGAATCAGCGGTGAAGATGCGGATCTGTCCGGCTATCTCGGAATTCAGATCGCTGCGCCACACAGGCGACAGGGCCTGGGTCGGGACCTGATGCGCATCGCAATCGAAGATTCGGCTCGCTACGGTTTCAAGCGCATGGAGCTTGACGTTCTGGAAACCAACCACGCAGCGATTCGCTTGTACGAGTCGTTTGAGTTTCAGGATGGCGGGAGTGCCAAAGTGAAAGTGATGCCGAACGGGGCGAGTGTCATGTCGAGGAGCATGACTTTGAGTTTGTCCGGCCATGGCGGGTAGCCTGGACGTTTCTGCAGAAACGTCTGAAACGAAAATTAGTTTCTCATTATTGACAAATGTAAGACTTTGAATAGAATGAGTGTCATTTGAGGGCGAGGTTTACTCCCGTGCCAGCCAAATCCCCAGAAATAACTCCGAACCTGATAGAAGCCGCCACCTCACTGGGCGCACAGATCCGCGCCCGGCGCAAAGCGCTGGGCGTGAGCGCTGTAGTCGCATCAGAATCGGCAGGCATGTCCAGAGTCACCTGGCACAGAATCGAGAAAGGAGAGCCTTCGGTCACGATGGGGGCCTGGTTGTCTGCAGCTGCAGCACTGGGATTGACCCTGACCATTCCATTCCAGCTTCAGGAAAAATCTCCGGAGTATTCCCTGGCGTCCCGGGACAATGTTCATGAAGGCTGGTTGCCCGCGCGAGTTCGGCTGGATGACTATCCGCAGCTCAAGCAGTTGGCCTGGCAGATCCATGGCGTTGATGCATTGACGCCTGTCGAGGCACTGGGAATCTATGAGCGCAATTGGCGCCACCTGGATGAAGGGGCGCTGTCGCCACACGAACGGCAGCTGATAGCGGCACTGCGATTGGCGTTTGATAAATCTGCCCATCATGTTTGAACGCCCTCACCATCAACGCATTGCACAGGTGCTTCTCTCGTTGAATGCTGAACTGTTGCGAGAAAATCGCTGCTATTTCGGCGGCGGAACGGCGATCGCTCTGCGTTGTGGCGAGTATCGCGAATCTGTCGACATCGACTTTCTGATTTCGGACATTGAATGCTTCCGAAATTTACGACAACTCCTTACGTCGTCATCGGGACTCGCCACCATTGTCAGAAATGATGCCGCACCGTTGACAACAGTGCGCGATATTCGCGCCGACCAGTACGGCATCAGAACTGTGCTATTGATGGCGGAGCACAAGATTAAATTCGAAGTAGTTCTGGAGGGTCGTATTGATCTGGAAGTGTCAACGCTTGCAGACGAGATCTGTGGCGTTGCAACGCTGACACGTGCAGATATGGCCGCCAGCAAGTTGCTGGCAAATTCCGATCGTTGGGCGGACGACAGTGTGTTCAATCGTGATCTGTTGGATCTTGCCATGCTGGATTTGCCGTTGAACATCTTGCGCAGGGCTGTTGAGAAAACGGAGAAAGCGTATGGAACATCGATTCGTACAGATCTCGCGCGCGCGATAGAGAGATTTCAGAATCGCGACGGCTGGTTGGATCGATGCATGCAGGTCATGTCTGTCACTGTTCCTAAAGCAGTGGTGTGGCAGCGGGTGCGGGCGTTGCAAAGATTTCTTTCAAACTCAAATTGAACGCGACTCCGAAGCTGTTCGATCAGCTCAAGCGCACTCTGATCACTTCACTCGCAAAAATTGTGAGCCGCACGAGCTGACTGACATTTGTGAAGGACGAAACCCAACAGGAATGAACCAACTCGGTTCCCCCACCGACCTATACCCAATGAAAAGAAACCCTGAACAAATCCTGACCGAATGGCTGGTCCTCAACGCCCAACTCGGCGAGAAGGATGCCTTCGAGCAGCTGCTGGGTATCTGCTACCCGAAGCTGCTGCGCTTCGCCGCGCGTCAATTGGGCGATGATGAGGCCGCAAGGGATGTGGTGCAGAGCACGCTGGAGGCCGTGAGCAGGGACCTGGGCCGTGTGAAAGACCCTGCGGCTTTCATAGGCTGGCTCTATCAGATCCTGCATCGCAAGGCCGTCGATCATATCCGTCAGGTGACGCGACAGCGGCGGCTCGGCAAGGCGGTGCAGACGGAGTCCGAGATCGCTGGGGCAGTGTACGAAACGCCAGCGGAGAATGTGGACCTCGACAGCCTGCTGGCGGGACTGGGCGGGGATGGCTATCAGGTGGTCCACCTGCACTATCTGGAGGGGCTGAGCGTGCGGGAGATTTCCCAGACGCTTGCGCTGGCGGAGGGCACGGTCAAATCACGGCTTTTTCATGCACGGCAACAACTGAGAAAACTACTGGGAGATAACGATGAGTGACTTGAACAAGAAAATTCTGGATGCGATGCGCAACAGCAAGGACGATCTTGCGGCCACGGATGACGATGGGGGCATCTTCAAGCTGATCGCGCTGAGCTTCAGGGGGCAGTTTCGCTACACGGTGATGTTCGTGATGTTGCTGGTGGTGGTGTTCCTGAGTCTGGCGGCGTATTGCGCCTGGCAGATGCTCGCCACGCCCGACGTGGGCGCCAAGGTGGAGTGGCTCGCCGGGCTGCTGGTGTCGTTCATCATCGTGGGCCTGTTGCGGCTGTGGTATTTCCTTGAGCTCAATCGGTTGTCGATTGTGCGGGAGGTGAAGCGGGTGGAGTTGCAGGTGGCGTTGTTGGCGGAGAGGTTGGGCGCGGATTGACAGGGTAAGACACCCGGGCCAGAACAATTGTGTTCGCGTGGGTCAATGACGAGCATACGCTGAGGGCAACCGGAAGCAGACTTGACCCTTATGTCGTGTTCAAGCGAATGCTTGAGCGGGCCCGGAAATCTGCAGGAAAATAGCCCGATTTACTAGCGATATCAGAGAGATGGGTCTATACTGTATTCATATACAGTAATTGTGAATACCAGCTTTCCCACACAGGAGAACTCCATGTCCACTCTCCCAGACAACACCCTTTCCCATGCGTTTATCCCCGCCGACAACGATGCTCTTGGCAACGAACTCACGCGCCTCGCTGGCCATATCAATGCGGCTCAGTATCGCTTTCTCAAACTCCTGGCGGCACTCGTCGAACGCGAAGCTTGGGCAGGTGCCGGGCTGAAATCTCCCGCCCACTGGCTCAATTACTACTGCGGAATTGATCTGGGTGCTGCGCGCGAGAAGGTGAGGGTGGCCAGAGCATTGGCATCGCTTCCGCAGATCGACGCCGCGTTTCGCAGCGGCGCGCTGAGTTATTCCAAAGTGCGAGCCATGACCCGTTCCGCCACGCCGCAGAACGAAACGCTGTTGTTGCAGGTAGCTCGCTACAGTACCGCTCAGCATGTCGAGCAGCTCGTGCGAAAGTATCGCCGCGCGTCGCGACTCAGCGATGTGCAGCAGGATAGAAACAGTTATGAGAGGCGCGAGCTCAGCTATCACTTCGATGACGATGGCATGTTGGTGATTCGGGCAAGACTGGTGGCGGAGGAGGGCGCCACTTTCGTCAACGTGCTGAACGCGTTTGTTGCGGCGATGAATCCGCCGCCGAGCCAAAATCTGTCGCAAAAGACATTTCCGCAGAAACGCGCCGATGCGCTGGTTGCCATGGCGGAGCAGGCGACCCGGTCGGTGCGGGAGGATGGGCTTCAACCATTGGTCTGTGCAGAGAAGGCACAGGTGATCGTGCATGTTGAGCGGTCGGAATCGCGGGAAGATGTTGCGCAGATCCCGCAACACTCCGATCCCGGATGCTCCATCGAGTGCGCGGGCTCCCGCGTTCACATTTCTGCGCTCACTGCGCGGCGGATGTCGTGCGATTCGACCGTGCAATCCATGCTGCAGGATTTCCGCGGAAACGTTCTGGATGTGGGGCGGCGCACGCGCACGATTTCGCCCGCGTTGCGCAGAGCGCTGATGGCGCGGGACGAGGGATGCATTTTTCCGGGCTGCTGCGAATCACGTTTCGTTGATGCGCACCACGTGCGGCACTGGTGCGACGGCGGCAGGACCAGCCTCGACAACCTGGTGTTGCTCTGCCGGCACCACCACACGCTGCTGCATCAGGAACAGTACGGGATCGTGAAGAATATGCAGGGACACTTTGAAGTCCGATCACCAGAGGGGGAGGCAATCCCGCGCGCGTTGCCGCAGCAGTTTCCGGATGTGAGCGATCCGGTGGAGGAAGAGCTGTCGATTGAGCGTGAGCACAATGGCATTGCATTGGGGATTGATGCAGATACCGCAGTCACTCTTTGGCAGGGAGAGCGGATGGATTACAGCCTGGTGGTAGGGGCGATGATGGATCTGAGCGAAAAGGGAAGATGTGGCAGTGGAGCTGGCAGCGCTGGCCGATTCTCATGAAATGGTTTCTGATTATTACAACGTCAATGCAACCCACAACACTTCTTGTACTTCTTCCCACTGCCGCAGGAGCACGGGTCATTGCGCCCCACCTTGGGTGATGTGTTCACCACGGTCGTGCTGGCACGTTTCACCGGTTTGAAGAAGTGCTGACGAATGCGGACCACGTTGGGTTGAATGCGTTGCTGCATCTCGATGATTTCTTCCTCCGTCATTTCCATCCGCAGGGCATCTCCGACTTCTGAGCCAAAGAAGCGAATGGGTTCGATCCAGTGTTCGAGCTGCAGGTTGTCCTCAGGCTGAAGTGCATCCCACAATTCCAGGCCGCGTAGAAATCCTTCGCACCAGTGGTCTACTACCATGACGTCAGTGACCACCAGGGTGCTGTGCAGGAACAGCGGCTCGTAGTCGTTGCTGTGGAAGTCGCCCATGACGTAGTTGTAGTGGTGATACATCGCGTCCGTGAACTCCATAAGTTCAGACTCGCTTTTCCACTGCGGCATGTAGTCCTCGCCGCCCCACAACGCGGGTAGCCAGGTAGAGGGCATGATCGACACTGGGTGTTCGGGTGCTGGTGTGCAACTTCATACAACGAATCCAGTGCCAGGACGCGGCTGAATTCGCCGGAGTCCGATTCGAGCATATGCTGCGCGAGTGCGGGAATGGCCGCAGGGCCGATCAAGCCGATGGCGATTGAGAGTTCGCTGAGAGCAGCATCGTTGTGGCAGAGTCTGTCGAAGTGAGCGATGAACGGCGCAATAGCGGTTTCACTGCGCAGTTGGCCCAGCACTCGCCATGCATGCAGTGGCGCCCACCCTTCGGGGCGGTGATCCGGCAGATCATCGCGACTGATTTTTTTTTCACAGTCCGGCAGACTCCCCCACAAACCTGTCAATCGCCTCCAGCACCTCCCGTTCATGCGAGAGGAAAATCCAGTGGTTCCCATCCTCAATCGCCAGCACTTCCGAATCAGGAATCTCGGAATCGAAGCGTGCCATCTGTTCAGCCTTGTGCTGTCTGTCCAACTCGAACAGTTCTGCAACAGTGTCTTGAATGATCGCGTCGTCCTTGGCGTACCACGGTTCCATCAGTGCGGCAGGCGAGCCCGGCACTGCATAAATGCCGAGTGCCGGGATTGTGATCCTGCTGTATTCAGGCGCGCGCAGTCCCATCATGATCGCATCCAGATAAAGCGAGTCGTGTTTGATAAGTCCCGTGCTCAGATCGTAGCTGGCGAGGATTTCTCCTTCCGGGATATGGCGTGGCCGGCCCAGGCGATGGGCGTACTGGGTCAGTGCCTCGTATGATGTCGTCTCGGAAGGGCGAATTGGTGGCTCCGGTGGTAGTTGGGAATTCAGTGCCCGATATCTCTTGTTGGTGACATTGCTTACGCGATCATAGGCGGCATCGAGGTACACCAGGCCCCTGAAGCGCTCGGGAAAATACGCGCCGAGGTAACTCAGTTCCTCGCCCGCAATCGAATGGCCGACCAGAATGGGGGATTCGATCTCCAGAGTGTCGAGTACCTGCAGAACATCCTGTGCCAGGCGTTCGATCTCATAACCACGATCCGGTTTGCTGGAGGCGCCCGTGCCGCGTCGGGTCATGCCGACCACATTGTATTTTTCAGCCAGCTTGATGGCGAGTTCGTCGTATGAATGCACCGTTGCGCCAAGTCCCGGCAACAGGAACAACGTTGGCGCGTCCGGGTGCGCTCCCGTTCGCCAGTCCAGCACCTCGACGCGCACCCCGCGTTCAACCGCAATGGAACTCACTTCATGAGGGGACTTGTCGCTCCAGTTCGAACTTTCGACATCGACGTACTGCTCGTCGGTTGGAGGAGGGCATATCGCTGCGGACTCTCCCCACATTCCTTCGAACTCCAGTTGCTTGTCCAGAATTCTTTCCACGTTCCAGGCGGTGAGCAGGATCGAGGAGTTGTCCACCAGGTTCGGTGAGGTCAGCGTCAACTCATAGTGTCTGCGTCCGAGGGCTTCCACCCAGTCGGCGGTCAGGCTCGGCTGACTTGTGCTGTCGAAGCGACTGCTTTCCAGGCCGATCAGTTCTGCGGAGATCAATTCCGGCTGCGGTCCCCGTTTGACGCAATCCACTTCGATGGTATTGGCATTCTGATTGACCTCGGCCTTGCAGCTTCCCAGCCCCGGAAACGTCCTGCGAATCCCGTCAGTCTGTAATTCGAAAGGCGTGGGTGACAACAGTGCCAGATCGTACTCAAGAACAAGTCGCGCGGCAGGATCGGCGGCGAGCTGCTGAACCACATCACCACTGGCAAGCCAGTAGTCGGTTTCCACCGCAGAGACAGGTGCGAAGCGATTAACGGAAGTGTAAGAGCGAATCAACGGCACGTCCTCACTCAGCGAATCGGCAGTGAACCAGCCACGCGCCCTGATGCGGTTGACGCGCCAATTCACGTTCATCTCCTGTTTACCATTGGCGGGCGTGAACCATTCCGACAGCATCTCCCGGGACCTGATCGTGGTGGCAAACGTCACTGCTCCGGGACCCGCTTCGATGAGATTCTGGTCCTGCCATGCCGCCTGGACCATGAGCGAATTTTCCTGGCCATTGCCAACCACAGTTGCAGGAAAGCAGGCCTGCACTGGCTGCAGGATGACTGAATTCTCAAGCGACTCATCCTCGCCGTTCGTCATTGTCTTGTGAATCGCGATGGCGCGATCCCAATTGTACAACCATGTGGGGGTATAGATGGAAAAGAACCCGATAGTCACACAGATCCAGAATGTCAAAGTGGCTCGAGTTTGCTCGCGACGGCAATACAACAGCCAATAGATGACACCAGACCCGATCAGTCCGGTGATGGTGATGGGGAGGCCGACGATCCACATCAGGCCGCCAGACTCGGTGCCAAGGTCGATGCCGATCATTTGCAACAGTGGGCGGGTCACGCTCCACGCGGGAATCAGAAAAACCATGAAGACCATGATCAGCAGGAAGATGGTTTTGCGCAGGGTCGGCGTCAGCATGGCAACAGCAAAGAGCAGTGGTACGGGCAGAATGCCTGGCAACTTCTCCACCGCCATTGCGTAGCTCAGCGACAGTCCGAATCCGTAGCCATTGCCCAGATTGATCAGGAAGCGTGCCAGAATAACCGGCAGGCAGACCGTCACAACCAGAAACAGCAGCTTGGCAAGCAACCAGTCGAGTCGGGAAACGGGTCGCGTCAGCCAGTCGTGGGTCAGGCTGGAAGCGGGGTCAAATTGCACGACCGAAATCATCAGCAATGCGCCGAGAAAATATCCGAGATAGTAGAAATTGGTTTGCAGCAACGCCCAGAACTCGCTGTCGCCGCCAATCTCCATCGCGTTCAGATTGGCGATGAGTGGCTGCAGGAGAAACACCGCGCTGGCGAGGATCACCAGGGGCAGCAGGCCGAGCACGTCCTTCCTGACGATTGCCACTATGACCTTGAGGTTTGCTTTCATGCCGCCGCGTCCACCTTGATGCTGCGCGATTTCTTGATCAGCACCTTGCTGATCTCCCGAAGGCTCATGGCTTCCGCATCGAACTGCACGGCGCCGAAATGTTCGCTGAGTTTTTGGTGCAACAGTTCACGGGTTTGAAAATCAGATTCGATGAATTGCAGGGAATGGCCACTGATTTCCGGCAACAACCAACTCTCGGGAATGTGAGCCGGAAGATCCTTGCGCGCCGCAAGCGTGACCTGAACTTCGCGAAAGCGGGAGCGCAGTGATTCGATGGATTCCTGAAAGTAGAGAATGCCGCCGTCCATGAAGGCAATGTGAGTAGTGAAATTTTCGATCTCCGCCAGCTCGTGAGAGGAAATCAGGATGGTGGTTTCATCGGCCTGATCCAGTAATCCTTCCACGACTTCGTCGCGGGTCAGTGTATCCATTCCACTCAGAGGTTCATCCAGAATCAGCAGCTTCGGGCGAAATGCGAGACCTGCCACCAACACAGTTTTCATGCGCATGCCGTGGGACAGTTTGGCAAGGCCGCGATCAGGCGGCAGATCCATTCTGCTGCGCAGGGATTTTTCCAGCGCGCGGTCCCAGTTGGAATACAGGGCTCGCAGGTAGTCGAAGTACTGACCGACGGTCAGTCGTTCCGGGAGGACCTGATTCTCCGATACATAGCCGATCTGCGTGAAATCATGCGGCGTAAGGGAACGACTGTTCTTGCCGAGCACGGTGGCGGTGCCGACGTCAGGTTGGATGATGTTGACCAGAGTGCGCATGGTGGTGGTCTTGCCGGCGCCATTGGTGCCTACCATGGCGAAAGCTGAACCTTCCGGAACCTGCAGATTCAGGTTGCGGATCACTTCTACGCGGCCGTAGCGTTTGCAGAGGTTGTTGGTTTCGATGATCACTCTCGGCCTCCTGAGGAGCCGGTTTTGGGGGCTGGCCTGGCAGGCATTTCGAGAGTTTCATCGCGAGCAGGGCTCGCTCCCACAGGGACTGGTTTGAGAGTGTCGAAGGTCTTCCAGTGGGACTCCACGGATTCGATCACTTCATCGAGGCCGGCCCCTACGCGACGGGCTTCGACAACCAGTTGTTCGACTTCATCGCTCAGCAGACGCTTGCGATCGCCGCTGCGAGCTCTCGGAGGAGTCGCTACCAGAGTGCCGCGCCCTGGACTGGCAATGAGCCAGCGTTCCTGAATGAGGTGCTGCACAACCTTGTGCGCGGTGTTGGGATGGATCTTGAGATCCTTCGCCATGACGCGGACAGAAGGGAAGGGTTCACCAGGCTTGAGCGCACCGCCGAGGATGGCCTTGGTGGCGGCGAACACAACCTGGTCGAAGATGGCTTTGCCGGGATCGAGTTTTATCTTGAATGGTGTCATATCCGTAGTGTGACAGTCGGAACAGATATGTCAAGGGAGAAATTTGGTGGTACACGGCCAATGACTTTCCATCTCTTCAGCGACAGCCTGATGAAACTCGGACTGTCCGGGATTGCAGTCGGCGACGTAAACCAGAAAATCATCTACGGACGAATATTTCATACAGCCTTGGCCAGGACATTATCCGGGCGTTCTGGTGAAAGGGGGCTCACGTATTTGTACGTAGGTTTGTCGACACATCCCCCTTCGCCACATTGATGATCATATCCGCCGTCACCGGCACGCGATTGAAAAGATGTCCGCCCATGGCATTGGAGATGGCACATACCAAGGCTGCTGCCGCACATCCCTGAATGGGCTCCCCGACCCCTTTGGCGCCAACTGGGTTCTGCGGATCGGCAATTTCCACAGCGGCCCAGTTGTACGTAGCACCAACATCCATATACGAGGGCGGCTTGGCCTGATGGAGAGAGACGTTGGCAGGCAGTCCGTTCTGTGGGTCGTAGGTGTGGCGTTCAAAACCGGCCAGTCCGAATCCCATGATGGCGGCGCTCTTCATCTGTGCGGCCAGTCCCTGCGGATGCAGGATCGTGCCGCAGTCTGCGACGCCCATGTAATCGAGAATGTCGTACTTGCCGGTCTCCGGATCCAGCGCGATCTGTACGAATCCGGCCGCGAGTCCGGCGACGGTGCCCTGACGCGGAACATTGTCACGGGCCACACCAATGAGACCCGTACCCGCTATACCGGCTACCGAAGCTGCCGTCATGGCATTGATCCCTTCGGGCGCGACCTGCCCGCTGAATTCCCCGCCCAGCAGGATGGCGCGCTGGGCAATCTCGGCGTAGCTGAGAGAACGTGTTGGGTCCGTGCGCAGGAAGACGCGCTCGTCAGCTATGTCGTACTCCTCGGGCGTACCGCCCAGGTCGAGGGCGGCGATGCGCAGCATCTTGTCGAGCGCATCCATGGCAGCAACATGGTTGGTGCGCGTCATGGTGAACGAGGTGTTGCTGCCGAATTGACCCAGGTTCCAGGGCAGGTGATGACGGCTGTCGCCGCGCTCGACCACGCAGTTTTCCCAGCGGCACTTCAGCACCTCGGCAGCGACGCGCGAGGTGGTGGAGTAGGAGTAGGTGCCGAGATTACCGACACCGGTGTGGATGTGCAGCACCCCGTCTGGCGTGATGCGCACGAGGCCATCAAAGCCACTGCTGCCTGCGGAGTGATAGGCCTGGCCGACGCCGGCACCGAGAATTCTATTGCCCACGCGCTGGCCGTTCTGTGCGAATTTTTCTGCCCAACCGAATGTGTCGGCGCCCTTGCGCAGGGCTTCGGCCAGATAGGCACTGGTCACCGGACCCTGCGAATCCCCAAAGAGGGCGTCGTTGCCGGGAGCATTGATGATGCGGATGGCGAGCGGGTCGATGCCGAGTTCACGCGCCGCCTTGTCCAGCAGTGGTTCGATGGCGGTGGCGAGTTGATTCTGTCCCGGTCCGCGCTGCGCGCCCTTGGTCGGCGTGTTGGTGAATACTGGTATGCCGCGAAAGCGCATGGCCTCCGGCATGTATACCAGCGACATGGCTTCACCGGCGGAGGTCCAGTCGGAGAATCCTGCGTTGCCGCCGTTGTCCTGAATGATGTAGAGATCCACAGCCAGCAGTCGACCGTCGGCGCGAAACCCCATTTTGGCGCGGCCCTGGAAGCCATGACGGGCTGAACCAAGGGAGTATTCCTCTTCGCGGGTGATGCGCATCATGACTGGTCTGCCGATCTTCTTCGCGAAGTGTGCCGGGATGACCATTGAGGGATATCCGCTGCCTTTGGACCCGAAACCGCCACCGCAGAACTCGGCGATGAAGACGAGATCATCCGGTGGGATACCGATGTAGGAGGCGATGGTCGGCACGGGGAAGCTCTGACTCTGGCTGGAACCATAGAGGAAGCACTTGCCGTTTTCCCAGTAGGACATGGCCGAACGAGGTTCCATGGAGTGGTGGGCATTGCTGGCGGTGACGAAACTCTCGTCGACAATATAGGCGGCCTGAGCGAAACCACTTTCGACATCTCCGAAGACCCAGTCCACCGACGCTTCGCCTTGCGGCAGTTGTCCCGCGTCCAGCGCAGCGAATTCCTCTCGCGTCCAGTGCACAGCCTTGACAGGAGAGCTGTCTGGATTGCCCTCCACGCGAGGGGCAGGGGCGTTGCCACCCAGGCGGGCATGGGCTCCACCGGGACGAAGGCTGGTCAGGGGATCGACAGTAAAGGGCAGGCGTTCGAAATTGATGACGATCAGTGCGATCGCGTCTTCGGCCGTCTGCTCGTCAACGGCGGCGACGGCCAGGATCGGTTCGCCGACATACACAGGTTCGTTGGTGAGGATCTGCCGTTCCACACCGGGCAGGCGGGGAACATCATCGGCCGTCAGGACACCTACGACGCCGGGCAATTTCAAAGCCTCCGAGGCATCGATACTGATCACGCGGGCATGGGGAATAGGGCTGGTGAACAGGCGGCAGAACACCATGCCGTCGACCTTGAAATCCTCGGCGTATTTCGCGTCTCCGGTAAGTTTGGCGACTATGTCTGGCGGGGTATAGTCCTTGCCGATCAGGGAGTAGGCCATGGTGCGTCTCCTGTGTTCTTGTTGTTGGAAACCAGTGTTGGAAACCAGTGTTGAGGCTGAGGATAGAGGGCGGGAGGAAGGATGTCCACCGGATGCTGGCCGTTCAGTACGGGTTGAGGACAGTTGACTTGATATGAATGGCTGATACCACAAAGGATCAAGGGGTCAGGTACACATTTCGGAAAAATGTGTACCTGACCCCTTGATTCATGGGAGAGAACTTGCTTCTACAGGAAGGAAGCATAAGTGAATCAGGCAGCGACTTCTCGCACGTTGACCAATGGAATGTTCCTGGCGTTCTCCGCCGCTTCCATGTACGACTTGATCTCATTGAAGTTCAGGTAGCGGTAGATCTGGTCGGACATCGTGTCCACATTCTTCATGTACACCATGTACTCGGCCATCGTCGGAATACGACCCAGCACGGAACTGACCGCCGCCAATTCGGATGACGCCAGGAACACGTTCGCGCCTTCGCCCAGACGATTCGGGAAGTTACGTGTGGAGGTGGACACGACAGTGGAGTTCGGCGCTACACGTGCCTGGTTGCCCATGCACAGTGAACAGCCTGGCATCTCGGTACGCGCACCGGATACGCCGAACACGCTGTATACGCCTTCTTCCACCAACTGGTGCTGGTCCATCTTGGTCGGGGGTGAAACCCACAGACGTGTCGGGATCGGACCTTTCACCTGCTTGAGCACTTCACTGGCAGCGCGGAAGTGGCCGATGTTGGTCATGCACGAGCCTATGAACACCTCGTCGATCTTCGTACCCTGCACGGCAGACAGCGGCTTGACGTCGTCCGGGTCGTTCGGACAGGCCAGAAGGGGTTCCTTGATCTCGTTCAGATCGATCTCGATGATCTTGTAGTACTCGGCGTCGGCATCGGGCTCCAACAGCTCCGGATTCTTCAGCCATTCCTCCATCGCACGGGCGCGACGCTCGAGGGTGCGGGCGTCGCCGTAGCCTTCGCTGATCATCCAGCGCAGCAGCGTGATGTTGGACTTGAAGTACTCGATGATCGGTTCCTTGTTCAGGCGGATGGTGCAACCACCGGCGGAACGTTCTGCGGATGCATCGGACAATTCGAAAGCCTGTTCCACTTTCAGATTCGGCAGACCTTCGATCTCGAGAATGCGGCCGGAGAAGATGTTCTTCTTGCCTTTCTTCTCGACGGTGAGGTCGCCGGACTGCAGTGCCGCGTACGGAATCGCATTAACGAGATCGCGCAAAGTGATGCCGGGCTGCATCTCGCCCTTGAAGCGAATCAGCACGGATTCGGGCATATCGAGCGGGATCACACCAGTGGCAGCGGCAAACGCCACCAGACCGGAGCCGGCCGGGAAGGAGATACCAATCGGGAAGCGGGTGTGGGAGTCGCCACCGGTGCCGACTGTGTCAGGCAGCAGCATGCGGTTCAACCACGAGTGGATGATGCCGTCGCCCGGACGCAGGGCAACGCCGCCACGGGTCTGGATGAAGTCTGGCAGTGTGTGCTGAGTCTCGATGTCCACCGGCTTCGGATAGGCAGCCGTGTGGCAGAAGGACTGCATGACCAGATCGGCAGAGAAGCCGAGGCAGGCCAGATCCTTCAGTTCGTCACGGGTCATCGGGCCAGTAGTGTCCTGGGAACCCACGGTGGTCATCCTCGGTTCGCAGTAGTTGCCGGGGCGCACACCCTTCACGCCGCAGGCCTTGCCGACCATCTTCTGGGCCAGTGTGTAGCCTTTGTTGGAAACTTCCGGATTGAACGGCAGACGGAAGACCTTTGATGGGGGCAGACCAAGTGAGGCGCGCGCCTTCTCGGTCAGGCCACGGCCAATCATCAGGGGAATACGTCCACCGGCGCGCACTTCGTCCAGCAGCACTTCAGTCTTCAGCGTGAAGTCACAGACCACATCGTTGCTGCCGTGGCGGGTGATCCTGCCTTCATAGGTGTGGATGTCGATCACATCGCCAGTGCTCATCTTCTCGACGTCACACTCGATCGGGAACGCGCCTGCGTCTTCCATGGTGTTGAAGAAGATCGGGGCAATCTTGCTGCCGATGCACACACCGCCATCTCGCTTGTTGGGAATATAAGGAATGTCGTTACCGATGTTCCACAGCACCGAGTTGGTGGCGGACTTGCGTGATGAACCGGTACCGAGCACGTCGCCAACAAGAGCAACCGGGAAACCTTTCTTCTTCAATTCGGCGATCTGTGCGGCGGCATTGGTGACGCCTTCACGCGGCATCTTGTACATTGCCAGTGCGTGCAGCGGGATGTCGGGGCGTGACCAAGCGTCCTGGGCAGGGGAGAGGTCGTCGGTATTGGTCTCGCCTGGCACCTTGAATACGGTGACGGTCAGTGTCTTGGGCAGCTCGGGTTTGGCCGTGAACCACTCGGCGTCGGCCCAGGACTGCAGCAGTTTCTGCGCGTGGGGATTGCCTGCCTTGGCGCGCTCTTCCACATCATGGAAGGCATCGAACATCAGCAGAGTGTGTGATAGCTCCTTCGCAGCCAGTGGTGCGAGTTCCGGATTATCCAGCAGTTTCACCAGTGTCACGATGTTGTAGCCGCCCAGCATGGTGCCGAGGAGCTTTGTGGCAAGCGCCTTGTCAATGATGGGAGAGCTGGTTTCGCCAGTGGCAACTGCCGAAAGGAAGCCGGCCTTCACGTATGCTGCCTCGTCTACACCTGCAGGGACGCGGTTGGAAATCAGGTCGAGGATGAAAGTATCTTCGCCCGTGGGAGGATTCTTCAGCAGCTCCACCAGTGCGGCCACCTGTTCGGCGTCCAGTGGTTTGGGGACGATGCCTTGTGCAGCTCGCTCGGCAACATGTTTACGGTAGGCTTCTAACACAGTATTTCCCTCGTCGTGTGGTATGCAGGTCGATTAAATTAATGCGGACTGACCCCTATCAAAACCCAGCCGGGGTTTGGATAAGCTGATAAAATCGGGCGCCTAGTTTAGGCGATCAGGCGCTATAACTCCAGTTGAAAGCTGATTGGCCAGTGTGCCCACGCCAGTTGGATACCAGTAATTTCAGGCCCAAGGTCAAGCAATTGAATACGAACTCCACCAGAACACCTTGCATTGGCATTTGCTCCACAACCTCTGTCGGAGATGCGATATGCCGTGGCTGCAAACGTTATGCCTTCGAAGTCATTCGTTGGAATGGGTACTCGGAAAGCGAAAAGGAAGCAGTACTGCGTCGCATTGAAACGCTGACGGTGCAGATATTGCAGGACAAGTTCGTGATCATGTCCGAGGATCAATTGAGATCAGGACTGGAACGTTGCAAGTTGCCCGTGAATCCATCCGTGTCGCCGTATTGCTGGCTGCATAATCTTCTCAAGAAGGGGCCGATTGCGACTCTGATTCCTGGCGACTATGGTGTGATGCTGGCTCAGGACTGCCAGCAGATTCCGCTTGAGGAGCTGGCGGAACAGATAGATGAGGAGTTGCTGGTACTGTGCGCGGCGCACTTCTCCCGCTATTTTCAAAGGGTGGATAGTCTGGCGTGACGGCTGCAGATTAACCCTGCAAAGGGAAATACTTCAAATCGAATCCCGCTTCGGTGAATTCCAGGACCCATCCCTTGCTGTCCCAACTGCCCAGGACTATTCGGACTGCTTCGTTGTGGCCGTTGATGGGGTCCTGAAGACGAATCGTGTGTACGGCCGGACGGTGGGTGTGGCCATGTACCAGCGTATTGACCTGCTTTTCGTGGAGCAGATTCAGGACTTCCTGATGGGTAACATCCATGATGTCGGACGCTTTGTTGCTATTGTGTTCTTTGCTTTGTTGTCGGGCTTGCTGTGCAATCATGTGCCGTTCGACCAGGGATTTATCCAGAAATTCGTTCTGCCAGCGTTCGGAGCGCACCATTTTGCGAAACTTCATGTAATCGGTGTCGCGGGTGCAGAGGCTGTCCCCGTGAATCAGCAATACGCGCTGCCCATGACAGTCGATGATCGCCGGCTCCTCAAGCAGGGTGGCGCCGCAGCGAGCGGCATAGTCAGAACCAAGCAGAAAGTCGCGATTGCCATGCATCAGGTAGACTCTGCTGCCTGCTGCAGAGAGGGCGGAAAGTGCATTGGCAACGGTGTCGGTAAGATGATTGTGATCGTCGTCGCCCACCCAGACCTCAAACAGATCCCCCAGAATATAGAGGGACTCGCAACCAACCGCCCGAGTCGAGAGGAAGTTCAAAAAGCTCGCCGTGATCACCGAATTGTCGGAATCCAGATGCAGATCTGAAATGAACAGGCTCTTCTTGTTATCCGACATTTTCAGCTGTTACTTTCTGGGGTGGCTTTTGGCGATGCAGATTCCGGCAAATTGACAGTAGTGGAAGTGATGATGATTTCGTCAATCGGGACGTCCTGATGGCCTGATTTCGACGTGGTGCGGCACTGCTTGATCTTGTTTACCACATCCATACCTGCAGTGACCTTGCCGAACACGGCATAGCCCCACCCCTGTGGTGTCTTGTTCTTGTGGTTCAGGAAAGTGTTGTCGCTGACATTGATGAAAAACTGTGCCGTGGCCGAATGGGGGTCGGACGTGCGAGCCATGGCAACGGTGCCGACGGCGTTGGGTAAGCCATTGTCTGCCTCGTTGATGATTGGCTTGCCGTTACTTTTTTGTACAAGTCCGGACTCGAAGCCACCGCCCTGGATCATGAAATTATCTATGACACGATGAAAAATGGTGTTGTCATAAAAACCGCTCTTCGCATATTCGAGAAAATTGGCAGAGGATACAGGGGCTTTTTTAAAGTCAAGCTCAATCGTGATATCACCATAATTCGTTTTGAAGACAATCATTGCGCACAACCTTGGTTAGAAAGCGGCTCTCGCCTCTTATGAGAAACACATCAAGCAGTTATAATACGTCCTTTGCAACTTGTGAGAAAGTAGAAACGACGATATGAAATCTTCAGATAGCCCACGTCCAAATGGCAGCAACGATAATGTCACAGGCCCCGTTGCAGGCTCTGGTGCCGCAGCGCCCTCGAATTTTATTCGTCATATTATTGAGCAAGATCTGCAATCGGGCAAGCACAACGGACGGGTGCAGACGCGCTTTCCCCCGGAGCCGAATGGCTTTTTACATATCGGTCACGCCAAGTCCATCTGCCTTAATTTCGGCACTGCTGAGAACAACAATGGGCGTTGTAATTTGCGATTTGATGATACCAATCCAGAGAAAGAGAGTCAGGAATTCATCAACTCAATCAAGGCAGACATTGAGTGGTTGGGCTTTCATTGGAGTGGCCAAGTGCGGTATGCATCGAGTTATTTCGATGCGCTTTACGAATTTGCATTGCAGCTAATTCGGATGGGCAAAGCATATGTATGCAGTCTGACAGCTGATCAAGCCAGAGAGTATCGCGGCACATTGACAAGCCCGGGCATTGACAGTCCATTTCGCAACAGAGCGATAGAGGAAAATCTTGATTTGTTCACTCGGATGCGAGCAGGGGAGTTCGCGGACGGCGTGCACAGTTTGCGTGCAAAAATTGACATGTCTTCACCCAATATCAATATGCGCGATCCGGTTATCTATAGAATCCGCCATGTCGAACATCATCAGACCGGCAACAAGTGGCCTATCTACCCCATGTACGACTATGCACACTGCATTTCCGACGCCATGGAATGCATTACTCATTCATTGTGTACACTTGAATTCGAAGACCATCGTCCGTTGTATGACTGGATTCTGCAGAACCTGGACAAGAGCAGCCTGCATGCTGCCAGCGATAGCGGGGAGGGACTGGAGTCATATGTCCTGCCCCGGCAGATCGAATTTGCCAGGCTCAACATCAATTACACCGTGATGAGCAAGAGAAAGCTCAAGGAGTTGGTTACTCAGAACTACGTCAATGGCTGGGACGACCCCCGCATGCCGACCTTGTCGGGACTGCGCAGGCGCGGCTATACCCCGGCATCGGTACGCAATTTCTGCGAACGGGTGGGTATAAGTCGCAGCGAAGGGGTGGTTGACGTTGGCATGCTGGAGCACAGTATTCGGGATGATCTGGATAAAGTGGCACCACGAGCAATGTGTGTGCTGCGGCCGCTCAAGATCACGTTGATCAACTACCCGGAGAATGGCGTGGAGTCTCTGGAACTGGCCTGCCACCCCAAGGACGAATCGATGGGCAAGCGCATTCTGCCTTTTGGAAGGGAGCTCTATATAGATGCAAGCGACTTCGAAGAGGTGCCGCCGCCACAGTACAAGCGTCTGAGTCTTGGCACAGAGGTACGCTTGCGCGGCGCCTATGTGATTCGATGTGACAAGGTGGTCAAGGATGCGGCAGGCGTACCGGTGGAGCTGTTGTGCTCCTACGATCCGGCAACTCTGGGTGTCAATCCTCAAGGCCGAAAAGTGCAGGGTGTGATTCACTGGGTGCCTGCATCTCAAGCAATAGATGTGGAAGTCAGGATTTATGACCGCCTGTTCAATAGAGAAAACCCGGACGACAAGAGCATCGGTGACTACAAGGAATGTCTCAATCCGGAGTCGCTGGTAGTGCTGCATGGATGCAAGGCAGAGCCCGGTCTGGCAGGTGCTGCACCGGAAGCAGTTTTCCAGTTTGAAAGAGAGGGTTATTTCTGCGTGGACAGAATCGATTCCACTCCGGGGAAAATGGTATTCAATCGCACAGTAACCCTTAAAGATTCATGGGCGAAAATTTCAAGTTGAGTAGATAAGTGCTACAGATATACAACACGCTCACGCGTCGCAAGGAAGAATTCGTGCCACTGGAAAGTGGCAAGGTAAAGATGTACGTCTGTGGTGTGACGACGTATGACTACTGTCATATCGGTCATGCCCGCATGTTTGTCGCCTTTGATGTTGTTGTGCGATTCTTGCGCCACCGTGGGTACCAGGTGACATATGTACGCAATATCACGGATATCGATGACAAGATCCTGCGTCGCGCAGAAGAGAACAACGAGTTGTTCTCGGATCTTACGGAGCGGTTCATTCAGGCATCCCACGAAGATGAGGCCTCGCTTTCGGTGCTGCGCCCCGATATCGAGCCGCGCGCAACCGGCCATATCGAACAAATCATTGCATTGATCCAGCGCTTGATCGCCGCCGAGTATGCCTACAAGGTTGCCAATGGTGATGTGTATTATTCAGTATCCCAATTCACTGGATATGGGCGTCTCTCGAACAAGAACCCCGAAGAATTGCTGGCCGGAGCCAGAATCGAGGTGGGTGAGCTGAAGCGAGATCCGCGGGATTTTGCACTCTGGAAGTCGGCCAGCGATGATGAAGTAGGTTGGGATTCGCCTTGGGGCTATGGTCGGCCAGGTTGGCACATCGAGTGCTCCGCAATGTCGACCTGCTGCCTCGGTGACAGTTTTGATATTCACGGTGGCGGTTCTGACCTGATGTTTCCGCATCACGAGAATGAAATCGCTCAGTCAGAGGCGGCTACTGGCAAGCAGTTCGCGAATATCTGGATGCACAACGGTGCTGTTCGTGTCGATAACGAGAAGATGTCCAAGTCATTGGGTAATTTCTTTACTGTGCGCGATGTGTTGAAAAAGTACAGCGGTGAAGTTATTCGCTATTTGCTGATTTCCAGTCACTACCGCAGCCCCATCAATTACTCTGAACAAAGTTTGCGGCAGGCTGCTGTAGCGCTTGAGCGTTTCTATAATGCAATGCGCGGTGTTGACACGAAAGGCGTGCGAGATCTGGTTAACAGCCGCTTCGAGAAAGCCTTCTGTGGGGCCATGGATGACGATTTCAATACACCTGTAGCGCTGGGCGTGCTTTTCGATCTTGCTCGCGAAATCAATCGCGTGCAGCAAGGCAATGCAGAGCAGGCGGCTCAGTTGGTCGGATTGCTCAAGCGCTTGGGCGGAGTGTTGGGAATTCTGCAGATCGAGCCAGATGTCTATTTGCAGAATCAGGAAGGCACGGAAGTTGATGCGGCGGCAATCGACTCGCTGATCCTGCAACGGCGTGAAGCCCGCTCCAATAAAGACTGGGCTTTGGCTGACCAGATTCGTGACAAACTGGCAGCCATGAAGGTTGTCGTGGAAGATACTGCAGACGGCAGCAGTTGGCGCATTGAGCGTTGATAAATTGCAATCAGAGATTGACTGCCCTGAGAGCCATGAGTATTATGCCGACCCTGCAATTACGTTGCAGGGTATCGGGGTATAGCGCAGTCTGGTAGCGCGCCTGCTTTGGGAGCAGGATGTCGGGAGTTCGAATCTCTCTACCCCGACCAACTCCAAACAGACAATGATTCAATGGTGATCGTAGCTCAGTTGGTAGAGCCCCGGACTGTGACTCCGGTTGTCGTGGGTTCGAGCCCCATCGGTCACCCCAATTTCCCGAGACGCTATTTTTAAAATCACTGTTTTCAAGTCACTGGCCTTTCAGGACACTGGCTCTCTCCGAAACGGTGCTCCGACTTCCCCGGGGGTATAGCTCAGCTGGATAGAGCAACGGCCTTCTAAGCCGTGGGTCTCAGGTTCGAATCCTGATACTCCCGCCATAATTTCCCGGATTCAACAGGGAACATTGTCTCCAATGTGTTGTGATGACGTGGATTGTGTCCAGATAAAAGCAACAACTGATACCATGGTGGCTCCGGAGCAGGATCGTTTTGTATTCGATGAGTAACCGCCATGGGCAGTACCCCTTCGCAGACTGTGACCACCAGACTGTATCAAGCCTATGAGGCTGGGCAGTTTGCCTTGCTGGAAAAACTTGCCAGAGAGCTCGTAGAGGAGTTTCCACAAGCAAGTATCGGTTGGCGTGCCTTGGGGGCAGCGTTGCAAGAGCAGGGGCGCTGGCATGATGCTCTGCCGGTGCTGAGACATTGCGTTGCGTTAATGCCAGAAGATGCAGAGGCGCACAGTAATCTTGCGCTGGCACTGCAGAATCTTGGAGAGCTGGCTGCAGCCGAGAAACATTATCGAAAAGCCTTGCAATCCGAACCTGACTTCACACAAGCCATAATGAATCTGGCTACGTTGCTGGGTGCCAAAGGCGATTATGAGCTGGCCATAAGTTGCTATCGTCAGGCAATCGATCAAGCTCCCTCACTTGTGCAGGCGCACAACAATCTTGGCAACATTCTGCAGAAAATCGGCAAGTATGACGAAGCCCTTCTGAGTTTTCGGCGCGCTGTGGAAATTCGCCCGGACTACGCAGAGAGTCATTACAATCTTGGGCTGCTTCTTGAGAAGATGCAGAGATTGGAAGAGGCGGAATCAAGCTATCTTCGCGCTATATCAATGCAGCCGACTCACTGGCAGGCGATGGGAAATCTGGGGAATTTATATCGCAATGGGGGACGACTTCTGGATGCGCAGTGCATTGATTCAGCTGTGCTACTCCTGCGGCCCGATCAGGCGGGTGCACATTGCAATCTTGGTAATACCTGGAAAAACCTTGGCCGTTTCGACGATGCTTTGCGATGCTATCGCGCAGCACTGGCACTGGATCCTGGTTTACATCAAGCTCATAGTAATTTGTTATTCTCTCTCAACTATGTTGAAAGTCTCAGTGTACTGGCGAGTCTGGAAGAGGCCAGGCACTTTGGAGCACGGTTTGAGCAGTACAGCCCAGTACGGTTTGATCGTTGGTCTTGTGAGGACAAGCCGGAAATGCTGCGGGTCGGATTTGTTTCGGGAGATTTTCGTCAACATCCGGTCGCTTATTTCTTGCTTTCTGTATTGGAAAAGCTCAGCCGGAAGAATCTTGATCTGATCGCGTTCAGCACTTTCAATGGAGACGACCTCTATACTCGCAAGCTCAAGCCGCTATTTTCGTCCTGGATTGAACTCCAGGAGTTTGATGATGCTGAGGCGGCCCGCATGATCCACAAGCTTGCTCCTCACATACTGATAGATCTCTCAGGCCATACTGCCCACAATCGTCTTCCAGTGTTCGCATGCAAACCCGCGCCGGTTCAGGCGACATGGTTGGGTTATTTCGCCACTACAGGTGTGGCACAGATCGACTACGTTATCGGAGATCCTTATGTGACGCCTCCTGGCGAGGAGTCACATTTTACGGAAAGCATCTGGCGTATGCCGAAATCCTATCTTTGCTTTACACCTCCGGAAGAGGATGTAGTTGTCAACGAGTTACCTGCATTATCCAAAGGGTATGTGTGTTTTGGTTGTTTCAATAACTTGAGCAAAGTGAATGATGCTGTTGTTGCACTCTGGTCGCGAGTTTTGCAGCAGATTCCTGGATCGAAACTGTTTTTGAAATCTGCACAGCTGGCAGATCCAGGAATTGTCGGGACCACAGTTGATCGGTTTGCGGCATGGGGTATACAGGAAGATCGTTTGATACTTGACGGAGGCTCGAATCGTATCGAATATCTGCAAGCTTACCATCATGTTGATATAGCCCTGGACCCGTTTCCCTATCCTGGAGGGACTACAAGCGTCGAGGGATTGTGGATGGGAGTGCCGGTTCTTACTCGTAAAGGCGATCGCTTCATTGCTCATAATGGCGAAAGCATTGCTCATAATACTGGCCAGGATGAGTGGATAGCAGAGGATGAGATGGACTTTGTGCTGAAGGCGTCTCGATTCGCAGCGAATCTTGAAGCTCTGGCTGAGTTGAGAAAGGGCCTGAGGGGGCAGTTGCTTGCATCCAATTTGTGCGATGCAGAGCGTTTTTCAACTGACCTGGAAGAGGCTTTCTGGGGGATGTGGATGGGGCGGGAAAGGTGAAATTCCGGGACTCTCTCGCAATCAGCCCCGATGGGTATTCACACGGGGCAGGCTGGCAAGTTTTTCATTTGGGCAAGCGATGACATCGTCCTGGCCAGAATCGAGTAAACCTCTATAGGGCACGATTACATACTCGCCAGTGTATCTGCCTTTTGCATCACGTCGCCGAGCCTTTGAACCATCTTCCTTGCGTTTATCAAAAGTCAGAAGTTTGTAATTGGAAGGCAGATACGCGAGCAGTTCTTCCACGGATTTGAATGACAGCTCTTTGCCGTAAGTTATCTCACACACCAATATGGGTCTTGCACTTTGCAGGGTTTCTCGGAGCCCATCCAGTGCGAGCTTCTCGAATCCTTCCACATCTATTTTCATCAGATCCATGTACTCGATCTTCTGTGTCTTGAAATAATCATCACCCCTTACCAGTTGGAGTTCACCAATACTGACATTGCCTTTGCTGGTGGTGCTCGCATCGAAGGAGCCTATTCCCACATTTCTTCCCGTAGGAGCAAAGAAGGGAAGTTTCGCATTTTCGTTACTCAATCCTACGGGGTGAACATGAACATCCTTCAATCTGTTGGTGGCAATCTGTAGTTGCAGGCGTTCGCGCACCTTGTCAAATGGTTCGAAGGAATGTACGTGACAACCATGGGCTGCCATGAACAGAGAGTGCTGTCCGACATTCGCACCAATATCGATAAAGGTAGCTTGTCTGGGTGCCAGACTGGCCATTGTGTCCCGCAAAAAATGGAGGAGGGGTTTTTCGAACGCGCCATAATAATAGATATTGAAGTCGATATTGTTGCTGAGGTTCCCCTGATAAGTCAGACCGTAAAAATCTTTGCTGAATGCATGGTCCGGGGCACTGCCTGCTTTTGCCATGCGTTTGTAGGCAAGGCGGCCAAGTGACTGCGGGAGCCACTTTTGCTGCCAGATCAAGTGACAGAGTTTGCTGCTGAGACTCACTGGATGATGTCCTTCATTGATTGAGGGCGAGATTCATGTTGGTGCCGGTGCAGACTCGCCAAGGCACAAGCGCGAGACATTCTACCGTGAATGCCTGCCTTGGCAATGCCTCTGATTGGGCTTGAACCCTGGCGTGATGATAGGGATTTCATGGTTGAATTGGCTGTTTCAGCATCCAGATGCCGCGTGTTCTGTGAAGCATATTCCACTTTTGAGACCAATTATGAAAGGGCAGGTAGACATAGGGATCAAGCGGAGCATAATGAAACCGTAAACATGGATATTCCTCGCCAAGCCTTGAGTGACTCGCTTGGAAATGTATTACCCTGGAGAAGGAGGCTCTTCTTCTCCAGGGTTCTTTCCTGCTCTTTCCCGATTTTCGTTATTCGCCAATGAGTGCTCAAGAGCATTCAAGTCAGTCAATATCTGCTGACAAAGTTGAATCAGATCCTGCAGGCGCTTGGCCTCGCATTCACAAAAACGCAGGAAGTCGGAATTCTGGGCGAACGCCATTTCCTGCTCCAGTCGGGCAAGCAGAAATTCGTAACTCTGCAGACGACTGCCATAGGCAGCGATCAGTTCATTAAGCATCAACAGGTTCAGCCTTTCTTTTGGTGGGACGGCTTTGCTGCAGGTCATGTACGTCGATCTCTGGATAGTAGCGATCAATCTGAGTGATGACTGATGCCATCAGACTTCTCATGCTTTCCGGCGACAGTGTTCGTGATTTGACCAACTGCACAAGATTCTGCTGCATTTTCACAATGAGTGCCTTCGGATACCTTGCCTTTCCTTTCAGGGACTCAGCAGTCTGAGATCCGAAATTTTCAAGTGCATTGCGTGGTGCTGTGACTGTCAACGTGCCCGGGTCTTTTTTCAATCGGCTCAGCAACATCTTGCGCCAGAACAGACTGAAAGAGCGTCTGGCAGGTTGAGCGCGATAAATGCCTTCAATGCTTTCTGCCAGCGCGTGAAATCGATAGCTGGCCTGTGATGACGGGTAGCCAATCGTCACTGGTATCTGTCTTTGCACGGACAGACGAAGGTAGTCATCTCTGGGAATGTAGCCCAGATAATTGAGATCAGTCTGCAAATAGCGCAGCGATGCACCTGACAGTCGCTTGTAAAGATCCACACTGCTGAGGTAGTTATCGACCATATTGGTAAGGATGTGAATTCTGCCCTGACAGCCACGCTTGTGCATCACTTTCATCAATGCAAAGGCATCGGTAAGGGAAGTGGGTTCCGGTGTCACAATCAGCAGGCAGTGCTCGGTGGCCTGAAGGAATGTTGTGACGTTCTCACTGATGCCTGCGGCTGTATCGATAATGAGATAGTCAAATCGACGCTCCAGTCTGGTCAATGCCTCCAGTAGAATTTTTTGCTGTTCGACAGTGAGATTCGCGAACTCCGCGATGCCCGATGCGGCAGGCACTATCGTGATGCCGCCGGGTCCCTTTACCAATATTTCGTCGATATTGCGACTGCCCTCCAGCAAATGTTCGAGCGTATGCACAGGGTGTATATCCAGTAGGATGTTGACGTTGGCGAGACTCGTATCTGCGTCGAAGACACAGACACTGCATCCTTTTCCGGAGAGAGCGATGGCCAGGTTGACGCTGATGTTGGTCTTGCCGACACCGCCTTTTCCACTACTCACGGTGATGACCCTGGCGCGATCGCTTGGTTTCTCAGACATACCCTGTGAGTTGCTCAACGATGGATTCCTGTCATGGTGAATGGCCTTGTCTTGTTGGTTCATTAGTTTGTAGCAACGGCTATAATGTTGCACATTGGTTTTTCACATGATCGTTTCATACCATCGTTTCACGCAACAAGGATCTCGGCATGATTGGCATTATCGGCGGTACCGGTCTTAGTGAACCGTCTTTTCTTAATAGCGTCCAGACGCGACAAATTATTACCCCTTTCGATGAAAAACCTGTGCAGATTGTGACGGGCACGTTGCATGGAACTGATGTCTCCTTTCTGCCTCGCCATGGCAAGGGGCACAAGGTACCTCCGCACAGGATCAATTACCGGGCGAACATCTGGGCCTTACATAGTATTGGTGTGCGTGCATTGATAGGTGTCAACGCAGTGGGAGGCATTCATCCTGAGACCGGGCCCGGTCGTCTGGCGGTGCCGGAGCAGATCATCGATTACACCTGGGGGCGTGAACACACGTTCTTTGCAGATGGTCTCGATACAGTAACCCACATAGATTTCACGCACCCCTATGATGAAACGCTGCGTCAGTTGTTGATTCACAGCGCAGGTGATCTCCGGCTATGGCCGGAGGGCGTCTACGCGTGCACTCAGGGCCCTCGTCTGGAGACAGCGGCAGAAGTGGAGCGCCTGCGTCGTGATGGCGCAGACATGATCGGCATGACAGGATTGCCTGAGGCCGCGCTGGCGCGAGAGATTGGCATCGCCTATGCCTGTATTGCGTTATCGGTAAACTGGGCAGCAGGACTCAGCGACGACATCATCACCATGGAAGCTATAGGTGAAGTGTTGCAAGGCGGCATGGGTTCTGTGCTGATGATGATCGAGCGGGCGGTGCAACAGTACGCTTCTGATTATTGAAACTGCAGTGGATCGACCAGTTCCTCCACCCCTGGAACCGGAATTTCGGGAACGACATAGGGCGTGATCTGCACCAGAATGCCCATGGCGGGGTGATCGATATAGTGGAATTCGCCGCTGCGCATATCGCGAACCTGACGTAGCTGAATGATGCGATTGATGTGGTACTCGACTGCCTCGGCATTTTCATCCGCGCTTGCCGCCAACATTACAGCGGGCAATACCGGCAGCGACCAGTCCTCTTCAGAGCTCTGGGCTGCACTGAAGCTGGTTAGCCATACATTGCTGTCAAAAACAACACGATCCTCTGTGTTATTGAAATACAGAGATACGCTACCCTCGAGCTCACTCCTTTGATTATATGTACGACCCCCGCTGACCACTACAGCTGTAGCGCCATTGCGCCGTGTCATGGGCTGACGCCAGGCGTTGTGAAACAACACGCGGTAAGCAGAGGATTGCGAGAGGGCTCGATTGCTGCCTGTGAAGTCGTGATCCTGGGCGAGCAGTGCGAGGAAGGATTGGCGTTCGAAATCCGGCAGGCGGAAACTTTCCCCGGGAGCATAGGGCCGTGGTCCGACGAGGGGCTGCACGGGAGTAATTGCGGAGGGTACCGCGTCAGCGGGGATTGCGGATGCTGCGATGGCAACAGGTTGGACGACGCCAGTCAGGATGCTCCAGTCGTCCAGTTGCAGGAAGTCGCTGAGTTTGCGCAGTTTCCGCAGTCGCTCCGGAAAACCCAGGCTGAGTTTGGTGGGCGACCAGATTTCCATATCGAGATTACTGTTCTCGTGTGTAAAGAGGGTCATCTCCACCTGAAACCAGCGCTCCCCAGTGGGATTCTCCGCAGCGAGGATTGGCTGCGTGAACGCCAGGCTGATGACGAACAAACATATCTTGGAGGTGAGGCGTGTACTGATCATGTTGTTGGTCTAAGTCTTCCGGTGGTGTGGCCTGTCCAGAGAATAAGGGTTTATGGACGTTTGTCCAGTCGTGATGAGCTCAGCTACTGACCCAATTTCAACAACCCCAGCATACCGTTGATGAATTCGATGCGTTTGTCGCCAGGGGCGGCGTTGTGGGTGAAGTGCAACTGCGTCGGGCCGGATAGCTTGTAGACCTTGGGTTGTTGCTGCACCAGTTGGACGATAGAACGCGGGTCAACTCGCGTCGTCTGTGAGAACGACAGCTTGCCCGTCTGGGTATTCGCATCAATCTTGCTGATACCCATACTCTGCGCACGTAAACGCAAGGCTGTGAGCTTGAACAGCAGTTTGGTCTGATCTGGCAACAAACCAAATCGATCGATCATTTCCACCTGCAGTTCGCCAATTTCTTCGTCATTCTTGGCCCCAGCGATGCGCTTGTACATGATCAGGCGCGTATGAATGTCGGGTAGATATTCTTCAGGAATCAGTGCCGGAATGCGCAGATTGACCTCGCTGATATTCTGCAGGCTTGCCTCGATATTCGGAGTGCGTCCTTCGCGGATGGCCTTCACCGCCTCGTCGAGCATTTCCGTATAAAGCGTGAAGCCGATCTTCTGCATGTGCCCCGTCTGCTCTTCCCCGAGGATTTCGCCGGCACCACGAATTTCCAGATCATGACTCGCCAGCGTGAAGCCCGCGCCCAGCGTGCTTGCTGCGCTGATGGCTTCAATGCGCTTGCTTGCATCCGCAGTCATATTTTTCTTGTTAGGAGTCAGCAGGTAAGCATATGCCTGATGGTGTGAACGACCGACTCGGCCACGCAACTGATGCAATTGCGCGAGCCCCAGCTTGTCAGCGCGATCCATGATGATGGTATTTGCACTGGGAATGTCGATGCCGGTCTCGATGATTGTCGAGCACACCAGGATGTTGTAACGCTTGTGGTAGAAATCGGCCATGATCTGCTCAAGATCCCGTTCGGGCAGTTGTCCGTGCGCAACGCACACACGCGCCTCGGGAATCAGTTCCTGCAAATCTTCTGCGGTCTTGTTGATTGTTTTGACTTCGTTGTGCAGATAGAAAACCTGACCCCCGCGCAACAGCTCCCGCAATACTGCTTCCTTGATGAGGCTGTCCTGGCTTTCGCGGATGAAGGTCTTCACTGATAAACGCTTGGCAGGCGGGGTGACGATCAGCGAAAGATCGCGCACGCCAGACATCGCCATGTTCAGCGTACGGGGAATGGGTGTAGCAGTGAGGGTCAGGATGTCAACGTCAGCACGAATTGCTTTGAGTTTTTCTTTTTGTTGCACACCGAAGCGGTGTTCCTCGTCGATGATGAGAAGCCCCAGATCCTTGTAGACAATATTGTCCTGCAGCAATTTGTGGGTGCCTACCACTATATCGACCTTGCCGCTGCGAATACGGTCGAGAGTGTCCTGCACCTGCTTTGTCGAGCGAAAGCGCGAGATCAGATCAACACTGACTGGCCAGTCGGCGAATCGGTCCTTGAAACTTTCATAGTGTTGCTGCGCGAGCAATGTGGTGGGCACCAGAATGGCGACCTGTTTGTTGTTCTGCACGGCGATGAATGCGGCGCGCATCGCCACTTCTGTCTTGCCGAAACCGACATCGCCACACACCAGTCGATCCATGGCGCGGGAGGAACCCATGTCGCGCATCACCGCAGCGATGGCATCCTGTTGGTCTGCGGTTTCCTCGAACGGAAAGCTCGCAGCGAAATTCTCGTAGTCAATATCGGTGCAGCGGTATTGAAAACCCTGGCGGGCCTCGCGGCGCGCGTAGATGTCCAGCAGTTCGACGGCCACATCGCGGATTTTTTCGGCTGCCTTGCTTCTGGCCTTCTGCCATTGATCGTTGCCGAGTTGGTTGAGCGGTGCCAGTTCCGGTTCGCTACCGCCGTAGCGGCTGATCAAATGCAGCGAATAGACTGGAACGTAGAGTTTTGCTTCCCGCGCATACTCAAGCGTCAGGAATTCTGTTTCCTGACCTTCTATGGTCAATGTTTGCAATCCGCGATACCTGCCCACGCCATGTTCAAGATGAACGACTGCAGCACCGATGTGCAACTCGGTCAGATTCCTGATGAGGAACTCGGTATTGTCCTGAACCTTGCGACGCCTGCGTCGTTGCGCAACGCGCTGGCCGAAGAGTTGAGTCTCTGTAATCAATAAATGTAAAGGCAACTGCAGACAGAGTCCGCGATCAATCGGTGCCACGGTTATGCTAAGGCGCTGGTCACTATCAAGGAAGGCCTGCCAGGACTCCACCGGAGTGGGCGTTATGCCGATAGTCTTGAGCATCTCCAGCATGCTTTCACGCCGCCCCGCAGTTTCGGCGCAGAACAGCACACGACTGTCGGGATGATTCGTCAATAGAGTCTGCAGTGATGGCAAGGGGCTGTGTTGCGCGCCAGCGTTGAGTTCCGGTGGTACATCCACATTGACGATGTCAGCCCGCGACCCGATTGCCAGGGTTTGAAGTTCCACGGATGGGTAATCGCGCAGTCTTGCCAGCGCCTCATCGGGACTCAGAAACAGCTCGGACGGTTTCAGTATTGGGCGATGAAGGTCATGGCAACGATCTTCATGGCGTGCCTTGATGTCATTCCAGAAACGCAGGCTTGAGGCATCGAGATCGCCACTGCGCAGCACCAGTGTCTTTTCCGGCAGATAGTCGAAGAGACTCTGCAATTGCTCAAAGAACAGGGGCAGGTAGTACTCAATGCCTGCGGAATGCAGCCCCTGGCTGATGTCCTGATAGACACTGACGTGGCGCAGATCAACATCGAAGCGGTTGCGAAAATTATTTCTGAACAAGCTGATGCCTGCCTCGTTCATTGGATATTCCTTGCCGGGGAGCAGTTGCACCTGCCTGACTTTTTCCAGTGAACGTTGGCTTTCGGGATCGAAGGTGCGCAGGGTTTCAATCTCGTCGTCAAACAAGTCGATGCGATAGGGCATATCGCTGCCCATCGGAAAGATGTCCATGATTGATCCGCGCACGGCAAACTCACCGTGTTCGTATACCGAATCCACACAGTGGTAGCCAGCAGACAGCAGGTTGCGACGCATTGTCTCCGGCTCGAACCGGGTTCCGACTTTCAGCATCAGACTATTGCCCACCACGTAATCGCGAGGTGTCAGGCGATGCATCAGACTCGTCACGGGTACGATCAGGATGCCCCGTTTCAACAGGGGCAGGTGGTAGAGCGTGTTGAGTCTATCCGAGACAATGTCCTGATGCGCGGAGAAGTTGTCGTAGGGCAGCGTCTCCCAATCCGGAAGTGTATGTACCGGCAGGACATCGCGGTCGGGACAGAAAAAACCCAATTCTCTACGTACCAGTTCAGCCTCTTCGGTGTTTGCGGTGATCAGTACCACGATGCCATCGCTCACTTTGGCCACGTTGGCAACAGCGAGGCTCAGACTGCTGCCGTGCAGACCCGACCAACGACGAAGGTCGCCAGGTTCATGGGGGAGGATTGGTGCAAAGATGTCGATTTTTGCCATGGGTTTGTTGACTGTCGTGCTGACAGGAACTTTCGAGGGCGTGAATTCTGGCATAAATCATATTGCGTTGTCAGAACAAAAGTGACCGTGCCCTGTGTGTTTCTGGCATTGCACTGTGCAGCCTCCAGCCGGGCTGAGGTTGCACAGTCATCGCAATCCAAAGATAATACCGGCCTTCTTCATTAACCGCGATTCTGAAGGTGCCGCCAGTGACTCGACCCAGTTTGGATGACTATTTTGGTGATTGGAAACAGCGTGAGGCTCTCGCTCAAGAAATGATTCCGATCGTCGGTCGCCTTTACAGCGAACGCAATGTCGGCATTTTTGTCTACGGGCGTGCACTGCATAACCGTTCTGTTGCCAACATCATGAAGTCACATCGTTTCGTTCGTCAGGTAGGACGCAACGAGATGTCAGAGTTCGAGAGTCATCCTGTTTTGATGGCGCTGGCCAAGCTGGATCTGGCGCACGTCCATATCGATCTGGGTAAACTTACCGTCAAGTTGATGCAGTTGCAGGAGCAACTTGGTGCCGCAGCTCCGTCCGTGGAGCAGTTTGTGGCGAGTGAGCTGGGCTATCTGGTGGGTGTGAAAACCAAGCCTATCGAAAAGTCTCAGGATATCGTGCTTTACGGCTTTGGTCGTATCGGCCGCCTGATCGCGAGGCTTCTGGTTGAGCGCACCAGCACTGGTGAAGTGATGCGCCTGAAGGCCATTGTGGTTCGACCTGGCAAGGAAGGAGATCTCGAGAAGCGTGCCAGTCTCTTTACTTCTGATTCCGTTCACGGAGCGTTCCAGGGAACGGTGCGTATAGACGAGGAGAATCAATGTCTGATCGCCAACGGCAACGTCATCAAGGTGATCTATGCGAACAAGCCTGAAGAGATTGACTACACCCGCTATGGCATTGATAACGCGCTGATCATCGACAACACCGGTACCTGGCGTGACGAGGCAGGGTTGTCCCAGCACCTCAAGGCCAAGGGCGCCAGCAAAGTAGTGCTGACTGCTCCGGGCAAGGGCACGCTCAAGAATATCGTTTATGGCATCAACCACGACCAGATCAAGCCGGATGACAAGATCATCACGGCGGCGTCCTGTACCACCAATGCGATTGCTCCGGTGCTGAAGGTCATCAACGACAAGTACGGCATCGTGCATGGCCATGTCGAGACTGTGCATGCCTATACCAATGACCAGAATTTGATCGACAACTACCACACAGGCAATCGTCGCGGCCGCAGCGCTGCCCTGAACATGGTGCTGACCGAAACTGGTGCAGCCAAGGCTGTGGTCAAGGCAGTTCCAGAGTTGGAAGGCAAACTGACGGGAAATGCCGTGCGCGTGCCGATTCCCAACGTTTCCATGGCGATCCTGAGCCTGCACCTGGAAAGGGCGACCAGCAAGGAGGAGCTCAACGAGTTCCTGCGACTGATCGCGCTACACTCCAATCTGCAGAATCAGATCAGCTACACAGAGGCTCCCGATGCAGTATCAAGCGATTTCGTGGGCTCGCGAGAGGCGGCAATTGTCGACTCGACCGCAACAATCGTGCAGGGCAACAACTGCGTCCTTTACCTCTGGTATGACAATGAATTCGGCTATTGCAATCAGGTAGTTCGAATGGTCTACAAGATGGCTGGTGTGAATTACCGCTTCTACCCGATAGAAGAATAGGGTAGCGCAGAGGCCTGATTTGCTACAGAAAGCGGTGGCAAACCTAGCCTCTTGTCTCTATAATCGGCCGCGCTCAAACAGCCGGTTCTCTATAGTTTCAAGCGATATCTACCGAAGTCAGAATCTTTGTTAGTGAATTCCTGCCGTGGATACTGTCCGTGGCGTGCCGCGCTTGTTGTTATTTGTGCTTGAATCGCTAAACGGTTTTTAGATTATCCAGTAATTATTAGGCTTGGCGAATGATCAAAATTACCCGCGGTCTGGACTTACCTATTGTTGGGGCACCGCAGCAGCAGATTGATGCCGCGCGGCAAGTCCGCTCAGTGGCCCTGCTTGGACAGGACTACGTGGGGATGAAGCCCACGATGCTCGTCAAGCAAGGGGATCGCGTCAAGCTTGGTCAGGCGCTGTTTGAAGACAAGAAGACTCCCGGTGTCATTTTCACCGCGCCCGGTACAGGTACGATTCGTGAAATCAATCGTGGTGACAGGAGAGTGTTCCTTTCCCTGGTGATTGATCTTGAAGGCGGCGATGAGGATCAGGTCACCTTTACCCGTTACGAACCTTCCGCATTCGCCACGCTCGAACGCGCAAAGGTTGTTGAAAACCTCGTCAGTTCGGGACTCTGGACTGCTCTGCGTACCCGTCCATTCAGCAAGGTTCCTGCGCCTGAGGCGTTGCCACACTCGATCTTTGTCAATGCCATGGACACCAATCCACTGGCCGCTGATCCTGAGTTGATTGCCCGTGAAAATTCAGCGGATTTTCTGCATGGTATCAACCTGCTGGCACGTCTGACTGAGGACAAGCTGTATCTGTGCCGCAAGCACGGCAGTTTTGATGGCATCGAGCAACAGGGTCTTGCTGCCAATGTGCAGGTGGAATCGTTTGCGGGGCCGCACCCTGCTGGTCTATCCGGCACCCACATTCATTTCCTTGATCCCGTGAGTCTCAAGAAGCAGGTCTGGTCAATCAATTATCAGGATGTGATTGCCATCGGCAAGCTCTTCGTCAGCGGACATTTGAGTACGGAGCGCGTTGTCGCCCTGGCTGGTCCTCAGGTACAGAATCCACGGCTGATCAGAACCCGCCTGGGAGCGCATCTTGAAGAGTTGGTGGCTGGCGAGTTGATAGCTGGAGAGAATAGAGTGATATCCGGCTCTGTCTTGTCAGGTCGTACCGCCATCGGCGTTGAGAATTATCTGGGTCGTTATCATCAGCAGGTGTCTGTTCTTCTGGAAGGTCGTGAGCGCCCCTTGTTTGGTTATCTGTCTCCTGGCGCCAATCGACATTCCGCGCTGGGTATTTACATATCCGGCCTGTTCAAGGAGCGCAAGTTCGCTTTTACCACCAGCACAAATGGCAGCAATCGCGCGATGGTACCGGTAGGCAGCTATGAGCGAGTCATGCCGTTGGACATCCTGCCGACACAGTTGCTGCGCGCATTGATCGTGGGAGATATAGAAGTAGTACAGAATCTGGGTGGACTCGAACTGGATGAAGAAGACCTGGCTCTGTGTACCTACGTCTGTCCTGGTAAATATGAATACGGTCCAATCCTGCGCGACAATCTGTCCCGCATCGAAAAAGAGAGTTAGTGGATTTAAACACTATGGGTTTGCGTAGAATACTCGATGACATGGCACCGCATTTCGAGAAAGGCGGTCGATATGAAAAGTGGTACTCCCTTTACGAGGCGGTGGATACCATTTTCTACAGCCCGAGCAAGGTGACGGTTGCAGGTGCGCACGTGCGCGATGGCGTCGACTTGAAGCGCATCATGATTACGGTCTGGTTCGCAGCTTTCCCGGCCATGTTCTACGGCATGTACAACCTGGGCTTTCAGTCCACAACTGCCATGGCGAACATGGGGCTGTCGACAACGGGTGACTGGCACGCTCCCCTCATTGAAATGTTGTCTTCCTATGATCCCAACAGCGTGTGGGATTGTTTCTGGTATGGCGCCGTCTACTATATTCCCATCTATGCTGTCGTTTTCATCGTTGGCGGTTTCTGGGAAGTGCTTTTTGCCACGATCAGGAAGCACGAGATCAACGAAGGTTTTTTCGTCACTTCCATACTTTTTTCCCTGATTGTGCCTCCTGACATCCCGCTATGGCAGGCGGCGCTTGGTATCACCTTTGGTGTGGTAGTCGGCAAGGAAGTCTTTGGTGGTACTGGCAAGAATTTCCTGAACCCGGCACTGACTGGTCGTGCTTTCCTCTTCTTTGCTTATGCACCACAGATGTCGGGTGATGCAGTGTGGACTGCCGTGGATGGATTCAGTGGTGCTACATCGTTGAGCCAATTGGCCGCTGGTCTGCCTGCTCTGAATGCTACGGGGTCAGAACTGACCTGGGTGGACGCCTTCATCGGTCGTGAACAAGGTTCCATTGGTGAGACATCGACTTTGGCGATCATGATTGGCGCTGTGATTTTGCTGATCACGCGTATTGCGTCATGGCGCATCATGCTCGGTGTGTTCCTGGGCATGACGGCATTCGCGACCCTGCTCAACATGATCGGTTCCGATACCAATGCATTCTTCGCCACACCTTGGTACTGGCATCTGGTACTCGGCGGCTTTGCATTCGGCATGGTGTTCATGGCGACGGATCCTGTCTCCGCAGCTATGACCAATACCGGCAAGTGGGTCTTCGGTATTTTGATCGGAGTGATGGTGGTCATGATTCGTGTGCTGAACCCTGCTTATCCAGAAGGGATGATGCTCGCGATCCTGTTTGCCAATCTGTTTGCGCCATTGATCGACTTCGTCGTGGTGCGCGCCAACGTCAAACGGAGGGCTGCACGCAATGTCATCTAACAAGGATTCAGTGGGCGGCACTATCAAAGTGGCGCTGATCTTGTGTGTTATCTGCTCGGTATTCATTTCCAGCGCAGCAGTAATTCTCAAACCATTCCAGATCAGCAACAAGTTACTTGATCGCAACAAGAACATTCTCATAGCAGCCGGAATGTTTGACCCGGCTCTCAATAGCAATGCCGAGATAGGTCTGCTGTTTTCGCGGTTCAATCTACAAGTAGTGGATCTGGATTCCGGTGAAGTGCTCAGTGCCGAGCGTCTTGCTGAACTGCGTATTGATCCTGCGACATATGACGAGCGCGCTGTATTCAGTGACCCCGCATACTCTGATGCCTTGTCTGCAGATCTGGATGTTGCTGATTTGAAGCGACGCGTGAAGTACGCGACTGTTTATACCCTGGAAGCAAGTGACGGTTCTCTTGAGACTATCGTCCTGCCGGTAAGCGGCTATGGGCTGTGGGGCACAATGTATGGTTATCTTGCTCTTGACGGCGATGGGAATACGGTCAACGGGATTGGCTTTTACGACCACAAAGAAACCCCTGGCCTCGGTGGTGAAATCAATAACCCACGCTGGAAAGCGTTATGGCCGGGAAAACAGGTCTATGATGCCGACGGTGATGTCGCTCTTAGTGTAGTGAAGGGCGGAGGAGAAGGCGTTCACGAAGTCGATGGCCTCGCGGGAGCTTCCCTTACCAGCCGTGGTGTCGACAACATGATTGAGTTCTGGCTCGGACCCAATGGCTTTGGGCCATTCCTGAATAACTTGAGTGAAGGCTGATAAGGCGGAATCAAGATGTCTACAGATGTGAAAACCATACTGTTCAAGCCCATAGTTGCCGAGAATCCCATTACCTTGCAGATTCTCGGTATCTGCTCCGCTCTGGCTGTCACCACCAGCCTGCGTGTCACCATTGTGATGTGCGTGGCACTGACTGTGGTAGTTGCATTTTCCAATCTCTTTATCTCGATGGTGCGCAGCTATATGCCGAGCAGCATCCGCATCATCATTCAGATGGCAATCATTGCCTCGTTGGTGATCGCTGTCGATCAGTTCTTGCAGGCCTTTGCTTACGAGATCAGCAAGCAGTTGAGCGTATTTGTCGGACTGATCATCACCAACTGTATCGTGATGGGACGCGCCGAAGCCTTTGCGATGAAGAATCCTCCTCTTCCGAGTTTCATGGATGGCATTGGCAATGGCCTTGGCTACAGTTGTGTGTTGCTGATTGTGGCAACAATGCGTGAATTGTTCGGCTCCGGCAGTCTCTTCGGCATCGAGATTCTTCCGCTGGTTTCCAACGGTGGCTGGTATCAGGGCAATGGGCTGATGTTACTGGCACCAAGCGCCTTTTTTCTGATTGGATTCCTGATCTGGATCGTACGCTCCAGACGTGCAGAGCAGGTCGAGAAGAGCGAATTCCGGTTGGCAGCACATACTACCCAGGAGGCCGCGCATTAAATGGAACATTATCTGAGCTTGCTGGTACGTGCGATTTTCGTGGAGAACATGGCTTTGCAGATGTTCCTGGGCATGTGTACCTTTCTGGCTGTGTCCAAGAAGGTAGAGACAGCGATAGGACTTGGTATTGCGGTCATCGTGGTGCAGATGATTACTGTGCCGCTGAACAACCTGCTCTTTACCTATCTGCTGAAGGATGGCGCTCTGGCCTGGATAGGTCTGCCTGATCTCGATCTGAGCTTTCTGGGTTTCATTTGCTACATCGGCGTGATCGCAGCGGTGGTGCAGGTGCTGGAGATGTTTCTCGACAAGTATATGCCCTCCCTTTATAACGCGCTCGGAGTATTTCTGCCGCTGATCGCAGTGAACTGCGCGATCATGGGGGCTTCGCTGTTCATGGTGGAGCGCAGCTATGTATTCACTGAGAGTGTTGTTTACGGTGCCGGCGCGGGCATCGGCTGGGCGCTGGCGATTACAGCACTGGCGGGCATTCGTGAAAAATTGAAATACAGCGACGTGCCTGAAGGGTTGCGTGGCCTTGGTATCACCTTTATTACTACCGGTCTTATGTCTCTGGGCTTCATGTCGTTCAGTGGTTTGTCTCTGTAGCTAACGGGTTTCAGGAAATGATTGATATTGCAGCAATAGTTGGCGGCGTTGCCATGTTCACCATGGTAGTTATGGTGCTCGTCGTGCTTATTCTGGCAGCCAGGGCCAAGTTGGTCAGCACTGGTAATGTGCGCATTGAAATCAATGGTGACCCGGCGAAATCAATTGTTGTGCCCGCTGGCGGCAAATTGCTGACGACGCTGGCTGATGCGGGTATCTACCTTTCATCTGCATGTGGCGGTGGCGGTACCTGTGCGCAGTGCAAATGTCAGGTGCTGGATGGTGGCGGGTCCATGCTGCCGACAGAACAGGGACATTTCACGATGGGGGAAGCCAAGGCTCATTGGCGTCTGTCCTGTCAGGTCGCTGTAAAGCAGGATATGAAGATCGAAGTGGAGCCGGAATTTTTCGGTGTAAAGCAATGGGAATGCACTGTTGTGTCGAACGACAACGTGGCGACCTTCATCAAGGAGCTGGTGCTCGAAATCCCAGATGGTGACAGTGTGGATTTTCGTGCTGGTGGTTATGTTCAACTTGAAGTGCCCCCTCATGAAGTCAAGTACAAGGATTTTGATATTGGCGAAAAATTCCGTGGCGACTGGGTGAAGTTTGGTTTGCTCGATCTCGTCTCCAAGAGCGATAAAACCACCATTCGTGCCTACTCCATGGCGAACTATCCGGAAGAGAAGGGCATCATCAAATTCAATATCCGTATTGCGACACCTCCACCCAAATCAATCTTCCCTCCTGGCGTCATGTCATCGTACGTATTCAGTTTGAAACCGGGAGACAAGATCAAGGTGTTCGGTCCATTTGGCGAGTTCTTCGCAAAGGACACTGGCGCAGAGATGGTATTCATTGGCGGTGGTGCGGGCATGGCCCCGATGCGCTCTCACATCTTCGATCAGCTGCGACGTATCAAGACCAAACGCAAGATCACTTTCTGGTATGGCGCACGCAGCCTGAAGGAAATGTTCTACGTGAACGATTACGACACGCTGCAGGCCGAGAACGAAAACTTCAAGTGGCACGTGGCTCTCTCCGATCCGCAGCCCGAAGACAACTGGACCGGCATGAAGGGCTTCATTCATAACGTGGTTTATGAAAACTACCTGAAGGATCATCCAGCACCGGAAGACTGCGAATACTACATGTGCGGCCCGCCCATGATGAATGCGGCCGTCATCAAGATGCTGAAGGATCTGGGTGTCGAGGACGAGAACATCGCCCTGGATGAGTTCTCCTGATTCACGGTTTCAGTTCCGGCCGAGGCCACTGATGACTGAAATTCTGCGACGCTACAGTTTGTCCATTGCGCTGCTCGTTGTCCTTGCGGCAGCATGGTATTCCCGTGCTCCGGCCACACAGGAACTGTACGAGTTCGCCGGCACGACGATGGGGACAACCTACAGCGTCAAGATTGTGGAATTACCGACTGCACTGCCAGTTGAAGAGTTCATACAGTCCATTCATGTTCTCCTCACTCGACTCGATCGGGAGCAGATGTCTACATATGTTCCGAACTCGGAGTTGTCGCGCCTCAACACCAGCCCTGTCAATACAGAATTGCCACTTTCCCGCGAGATGGCGGAGGTATTGAGATTGGCAGTCGAGATGAGTGAGCTGACCGGAGGTGCCTTTGATGTTACTGTGGGGCCACTTGTCAATCGATGGGGGTTTGGTCCGGAAGCAAGATCGACAGCCCGCATTCCAACACAGGACGAAATTCAGGCTCTGCTGGCCCGTGTGGGATATCGCAATCTGCAATTACAGGATGCCACTTTAATCAAGACCGCAGACGTCTATTTGGATCTGAGCGGAATAGCCAAGGGATACGCAGTCGATCAGTTGGCCGAATACTTCGATTCATTGGAGATCGCCAGCTACTTCATTGAAGTCGGAGGCGAATTGCGTATCAAAGGCTACAAGCCTGGAAATGAAAGTTGGGTTCCTGCCATCGAGAAACCGGTAGACACAGTGCCCCAGATACACAACATCTTCTATGCCAACGGCGAGTCGATTGCGGTGGCAGGTTCAGGTGACTACCGAAATTATTTCGAAGAGGATGGTGTGCATTATTCACACGAAATCGATCCTGTAACAGGCAAACCTGTGACTCACAATCTGGCTGGAGTCTATGTGATCGACCACTCGGCTGCCCGTGCTGACGCTCTGGCTACAGCATTCATGGTTATGGGGGCCGACAAGGGGTTTGAACTGGCGCAGCGTATGAATCTGGCGGCTTACTTCATTACCAAGCGCGCCGGCAGTGATGGCTTCGATGATCGATATACAGACAGATTCACCCATTATCTCCAGGAACAGTAATCAAATCAGGAAGTGAGTTATAGACATGGCAACATTGATCGCAACATTTTTGTTACTCGTCACTGTCGTGGCCGGAATGGCAGTAGGTGTCATGTTTGGTCGAAAGCCGCTAAAGGGCTCGTGTGGTGGACTCAATAATGCCGGCGTGGATTCGAGCTGCAATATCTGCGGTGGCAATCCTGCCAAATGTGATGAAAAGCAGCAGTAACAAGGAGTGGAATTGACAGCAGTGACGCACAGGAATCGGTACGACATTATCGTGATTGGCAGTGGCCCCGCAGGTGAGTCGGCGGCCATGAACTCGGCAAAGAAGGGCAAACGCGTAGCAGTGATCTCTGATCGCGAAAAAGTCGGTGGCAACTGTGCGCATCTGGGCACCATTCCGTCCAAGGCACTGAGGCAATCCGTCAAACAGGTCATGCAGTTCAGCAGCAATCCATTGTTGCGCGAATTCGCCACGTTGCGCAAACCTACCTTCCAGCAGATCATGGAACATGCTGTGCGTGTGATAGATGATCAAGTTTATCTGCACAGTGCCTATTACGAAAAAAACGGTATCGATGTTCTTCATGGTATTGCCAGTTTCATCGACGGGAACACCATTCGGTTGGGTAGCAAGGGGCCAATGCTGCAGGCGGATCATTTTGTTATCGCCACTGGTTCGCGCCCTTATCGCCCCGACGATGTGGATTTCTCCCATCCACGAATATTCGATAGCGATACCATCCTGCAACTTGATAATTCACCGCGCAAGGTAACCGTGATTGGTGCTGGTGTCATTGGCTGCGAGTATGCCTCCATTTTTGGGGGTCTGGGTGCGAAAGTAGAATTGATCAATCCGGCCGACACACTGCTCTCCTTCCTCGATTGGGAAATTTCCGATGCACTGAGCTATCACCTGCGCAACGCGGGTGTGAGAAGTCGACATAATGAGGAGTACGAGAAGCTGGAGTATTTCGATACTCACGTGATCACACATCTCAAGTCGGGCAAGCGCATCAAGAGTGACATTGTACTGTGGGCAAACGGGCGCACAGGCAACACGGATCAACTGAATCTGGAAGCAGTGGGACTGGAGCCTAATTCACGCGGCCAGCTCGAGGTGAACAAACAGTACCGTACATCAGTAGAGAACATTTATGCGGCAGGCGATGTCATCGGCTGGCCTTCGCTGGCGAGTGCGTCCTACGATCAGGGGCGTGCGGCTTCCAACGCCATCGTTGATCCTGCTGCTTGTCGCGAGATTGATCGTTTTGCCTCAGGGATTTACACGATTCCCGAGATCAGCACGCTGGGTAAGACAGAGCGTGAATTGACACAAGAGAAAGTGCCTTACGAAGTAGGCAAAGCGTTTTTCAAGAACACCGCTCGTGGTCAGATTACCGGTGAGCAGGTGGGAATGCTGAAAATTCTATTTCACTTCGAAACGCTGGAGATTCTTGGCATCCATTGTTTTGGGGATCAGGCATCGGAAATTGTACACATCGGTCAGGCGATCATGCTGCAGGAAGGGAAATCGAATACCATGAAGTACTTCCTCAACACAACGTTCAATTATCCGACCATGGCAGAGGCTTATCGTATCGCCGCCCTGGATGGATTGAATCGTGTATTTTAAGTCCGCTACACAACACCAGGAATAACAACGAGGAGTGCCAGGAGTATGTCGATGAGCACGGTTTCCGTTTTGGGAGGGGGCAGCTTTGGTACCGTTATTGCCAACATCATTGCGGAAAATGGGTACCTGGTTAACTTCTGGATGCGCAGTGAGGTGCTCGTGGAGGAGGTCAATCAGATACATGAGAATCCTCAGTATCTGCCCGGATATCGCCTGCATGAAAATGTCGTGGCATACCATGACATGCAAAAGGCTGTTGCCAATGCGGAAGTGATTTTTGTTGCAGTGCCCAGCGCTTATTTCAGGACAGTGGTCAAGGATATGCTGCAGTGGAGTCGCCCGGATGCCATGCTGGTGAGTACCACGAAAGGCATTGAAGCGGGTACATTCAACATGATGAGCCAGGTACTCCACCAGGAGGCACCTGGGGCCCGTATTGGGGTGCTGAGTGGTCCCAATCTGGCGAAAGAGATCGCAGCAAAGAATCTGACCGGCACGGTCATTGCGAGCCAGCATACCTCTGTACGGGAGATGGTGCAGAAGGTGCTCAAGTCCGAATATTTCCGCGTCTATACGAATGATGATATGTTCGGGGTGGAGTTGGGAGGCGCATTGAAGAATATCTATGCCATTATCGCTGGACTGGCCTCTGCCATGGGCATGGGCCACAATACCAACAGCATGCTGGTGACTCGCAGTCTTACCGAAATGGCCCGATTCGGTCGTCGTATTGGCGCCGATCCGATGACTTTTCTGGGGTTATCCGGCGTCGGCGATCTGGTGGTGACCTGCTCATCGCCGCTGAGTCGCAATTTCCGTATCGGTCTCGCCCTGGGGCAGGGCAAGAACATAGAAGAAGCTGTCGCTGAAGTCGGTCAGGTAGCGGAAGGGGTCAATACGCTCAAACAGGTAAAAGAGAAAGCGGATGAACTGGGTGTCTATATGCCACTTGTGAATGGTCTCTATCAGATTGTCTACAATGGTAGTTCAGTCAAACAGATTGTCGCTTCACTGATGCTTGGCGAGCAGGCACTGGATGTGGAGTACGAAGCCAATCAGACCAAAACATTGAACACCAAGGAGTAGAGATGTCTGACGATATTGTGGAAAACCTTAAACAACCCTCGCAATGGTTCCGTGTGGCATTCATGGTGGTGTTCGCTGTGGTCCTCTACGTGGTTGCTTTGATATTGACGTTGCTGACGGTGGCGCAAATCTTCTTCAGCCTGTTGACAGGCAGTGATAATGAGAACCTTCGAGGCCTCGGCAAGGACTTGACCATCTATGTGAATCAGATTCTGGCGTTTCTCACGTACAACAGTGATGAGAAGCCATTTCCATTTGCTGTATACCCCGCAAGCGGCGACGTGACGCAACCGGTGTCTGAAGCCCATTCCAATGCAGACATTGATGTAAAGGTTCACGTTCAGGAAGGTGCGGACACTACTGCAGCAAAGCGTGCCCGCAGCGCTCCCCGCAAACCGGCAACGAAGAAGCGCATGCCTCCTGTTTCGGAAGCGGGAGAGGAAGTCTGATTACCGGAGAGCGCATGAATTGGCGAGCATTTCTGATCCTGTTGTTGACACTGGCGAATTTGCCCGCCTGGGCTCAGAGCAGCGCAGATGTAGCCGGATCGTTCGATCACGAGAGGGTCGCTCGATTCCCGGGTTCACACATTGCTGATTATCAGAATGCGGGGGAAACGAATTACCGACTTGCGCTCGGACGGATGCAGCGTGTCAACGGTCGAGTCACTGCTGGCCGGGAGGAGCGTGTGCTGGGTGATCTTACCCGCATCACCTATCAGATACCTGCTGGATACCCCGGCGCTGATGTATTCGCACATTTCGCAGAGCAATTGCTGGCTGCTGGTGGTGCGGAGTTGTTCCGTTGTCAGGGGCGCGGTTGCGGCAGCAGTAATTTCTGGGCCAACGATATTTTTGCGAATCGCATACTTTACGGCCCTGAGACTGACCAGTTCTACCTGGCAACCACGCTTGGCAACACTGATGAAGGTGTCACGACTTATGCCGCTGTGTATGTGATTACCCGCGGTAATCGCAGTGTTTATGCGCATCTGGATGTATTGGAGATTCGCGAGCAGGCTGTCGAGCTTCCGATTACGACTGCGGAGACACTGTTGCTCAAACTGCGTCAGGAGGGTAGTGCCATTCTTCCGGGGTTTGCATTCGATGCTCAGGATCAGTTGATAGAGGATTCGGGCATCGGTCTACTGATTGATACCCTGCGTAGTGATCCCCTGCTGCGTGCGTATGTGGTGGTGCATCTGCGCGCTCCGGGCGACTTGAATACGTTGATGCAGAGATCAGCACGGCGCGCGACTGGCATTGTGGCACGGTTGACTGATGCCGGTATTGAAGCGGGCAGAGTCAGTGCTCAGGGAGTCGGCCCTCTTGCGCCTGCCTGCAGACTGAGTCCGTGTGGGGAACGAGTGGAACTGGTGCTGCAGTAAGTAGCAGCGACTACTTGCTGATCAGGGACAAAAACTCATTGCGAGTACTTTGGCTGTTGCGGAATGCGCCGAGCATGCACGAAGTAGTCATCACGGAATTCTGCTTTTCAACGCCCCGCATCATCATGCACATATGTTGTGCTTCTATAATCACGGCAGCCCCTGAGGCGCCAGTCTTGCTGACAATAGTCTCGGCGATCTCCTTGGTCAGATTTTCCTGAATCTGCATTCGGCGCGCGAATACGTCGACAATTCTGGCGATTTTCGACAGGCCGATAACCTTGCCGCGTGGGATGTAGGCGACATGGCACTTGCCAATAAAGGGCAGCATGTGGTGTTCACACATGGAGTACAATTCGATGTTCTTGACGATTACCATTTCTTCGGAACTGGACGGAAACAGAGCGTTATTGATGACTTCATCAATGTTCTGACGGTAGCCGCGCATCAGAAACTCCATTGCTTTTGCGGCACGTTTAGGTGTGTCTGTCAGGCCTGGGCGCGTGAGATCCTCACCGATGTGGGTGATGATGTCCCGGTAGGCTTTTTCCATTGGAGAGGTCATGGGTATGCGGGGCTTCCTGTCTGTTGAATGGGCGCCTAACGTACGATATTGAGCGGGGTTCGGTAAAGTGATTTTTCCTGATTGCCTTCATGAAGAAACCATGAATTGATGGCTGGTTGTATGAGGAAGGGCGGACTGTACATGACGACAACACTGCTTTTGCGTGACTGTATCGAAGACGCGAGCGAGCGTTTCGAGCGAGTCGATCTGTTTTATGGGCACGGTACAGACAATTCCTGGGATGAAGCGGTCTACCTCGTATTCAGCGCACTCGGTTTGTCATTTCTGGAGGATGACAGCGTCATGTCCCGAGTTGTCACAGTCGAAGAGGCAGTGCGTATCTCATCCCTGGTGGATCGCCGCATCAACGAACATATTCCTGTCGCCTATCTGGTGGGAGAGGCTTGGTTTGGTGGATTACCCTTCAGGGTAGACAGCAGGGTACTGATTCCGCGTTCACCTATTGCCGAGTTGATCGCTGACAGGTTTGTGGGGCTTCTGTCTGACGAGCCTCTGAAAATACTGGACCTTTGCACAGGCAGTGGATGTATCGGGATCGCCTGTGCAGTAGCGTTCCCTGCCGCACAGATTGACCTGGCCGATATCTCTGTTGATGCACTGGCTTTGGCGCGTGAAAACGTCCGACGCCACGAGGCACAGGGACGCGTATCGGTAATCCAGTCGGATCTGTTTGATCAATTACAGACAAGTTACGACCTCATTGTCACCAATCCTCCTTATGTGTCCCGTGAAGAAGTAGATGAATTGCCTCTGGAATACCGTCACGAGCCGGAACTTGGCCTTGTTTCAGATGATGGTGGACTCGACATCCCTGTGAAGATATTGCGCAAGGCTGCGACCTTCCTGAATGAGGGCGGCGTCCTGATTCTGGAAGTGGGTTACTCTTGGAATGCACTCGCCAACCGATTTCCGGATGTGCCATTTCTTTGGTTGGAATTTGCGAATGGTGGGGAGGGCGTATGCATGCTGACGAGGCAACAACTGCTCGACAGCACCCAGCTCTTCAACTGACGGCATCCGCCTGTGCGGGTCGTATCCAGCAGGGCTTTGGTGTACAATTCGCCGCCTTTTACCAAGCCCGACAAATACATAGCAATTGGTTTGGGCATTCCTCCGGGAATACATGGTAGCGGCACTCGGAATCAGTGACACACGAAAGGTGAGGTATGTCCGGAAACACGATTGGCAAGCTCTTCACAGTGACCAGCTTTGGTGAGAGCCACGGCCCCGCGCTGGGCTGCATCGTGGACGGTTGCCCGCCCGGGATGCTCCTGAGCGAAGATGACCTGCAGAGGGATCTGGATCGCCGCAAGCCAGGCACCTCACGCTTCACCACTCAGCGTCAGGAAGGCGACCAGGTTCGTATTCTGTCCGGCGTTTTCGAGGGGCGGACAACCGGAACGCCGATTGGTCTCCTGATCGAAAACACGGACCAGCGTTCCAAGGATTATAGCAAGATCAAGGATCAGTTCCGTCCTGCTCATGCCGATTACACCTACCAGCAAAAATACGGTATCCGCGACTATCGTGGCGGCGGCCGCTCGTCTGCCCGTGAGACCGCCATGCGCGTTGCGGCAGGAGGAATCGCCAAGAAGTACCTGGCCGAACAGCACGGTGTGCTGATCCGGGGTTACATGAGCCAACTGGGACCGATCAGAATTCAGGGTTTCGACTGGGACGAAGTGGATCGCAATCCCTTCTTCTGCCCCGACGCAGCTTGTGTGCCTGAAATGGAAGCCTACATGGCTGCGTTGAGCAAGGAAGGTAACTCCATTGGTGCTCGTATCAATGTAGTGGCGTCGGGTGTGCCGGTCGGGCTGGGGGAACCCATTTTCGACCGCCTCGATGCGGACATCGCCCATGCGCTGATGAGCATCAATGCTGTGAAGGGCGTGGAGATTGGAGCCGGGTTTGCCGCCATAGAGCAGAAAGGTACCGAGCACCGCGACGAGATGACCCCTCAAGGCTTCCTTTCCAACAATGCCGGTGGAGTGTTGGGCGGAATCTCTTCAGGGCAAGACATTGTTGCCAGCATCGCGCTGAAGCCGACTTCCAGCCTGCGCATTCCAGGGCGCTCGATTGATACTCATGGCAATGCTGTCGAGGTAGTGACAACAGGGCGTCATGATCCATGTGTTGGCATACGAGCAACGCCAATAGCCGAGGCCATGATGGCTATTGTGTTGATGGATCACTTGCTGCGCCATCGGGCACAGAATCAGGGAGTTGTTTCAGGAACTCCAGTCATCTGAACGCTTTCTCATTCCTGATTTTTATTCGATGGATAAAATAGTTTCATTTTGGTTATGGATAGCCAAAGGGTATAGTTTTTCTACTTCATTTCGTCACAGTTGATTGGTGCTTTTTATGTCTGGTAAAACCTTGTACGACAAATTGTGGGACTCCCATCTGGTCAAGCAGCGCGATGACGGCACTGCACTCATTTACATTGATCGTCAGCTTATTCATGAGGTGACGTCTCCGCAGGCATTCGAAGGTCTGCGTCTGGCAGGTCGTCGCCCGTGGCGTGCGGAGTCGAATTTCGCGACACCGGACCATAACATTCCGACCACGAAGGAAGAGCGCCGTCAGGGGCTGGAAGGCATTCGTGATCCAATTTCTCGTATCCAGGTGACCACGCTGGATGACAACTGCCGCGAGTTCGGTATTTTCGAACTCGACATGAATGACGAAAGGCAGGGCATCGTCCACGTTGTTGGACCGGAGCAGGGCGCGACATTGCCTGGCATGACTATCGTCTGCGGCGACTCCCATACGTCTACTCATGGTGCTCTCGGTGCGCTTGCGCACGGCATCGGCACCTCCGAGGTTGAGCATGTCATGGCTACCCAGTGCCTGTTGCAGACCAAGATGAAGAATATGCTGGTGCGCGTCGACGGTCGTCTGAATCCCGGCGTCACAGCAAAAGATATCGTGCTGGCGATAATTGGTGAGATCGGCACAGCAGGTGGCACTGGCTATACCATTGAATTCGGTGGTGAGGCGATTCGCTCTCTGAGCATGGAAGGTCGCATGACTGTGTGCAATATGGCCATCGAGGCGGGAGCACGCGCAGGCTTGATCGCTGTCGATCAAACCACACTGGACTACATCAAGGGTAGACCGTTTGCTCCCAAGGGTGAGATGTGGGAGAGGGCAGCTGCTGCGTGGAAAGGTTTGGTCAGCGATGCCGATGCGCACTTTGATCGTGTCGTGGTCATCGATGCTGCCGAGATCATTCCCCAGGTGACCTGGGGAACTTCGCCGGAGATGGTGGCGCCTATTACGGGCGAAGTGCCCGATCCGGACAAGGAAACCGACCCAAGCCGTCGCGAAAACATGAAGCAGGCACTGAAGTACATGGGTTTGACACCGGGTACCAAGATGACTGACATCAAGCTGGATTGTGTCTTCATAGGTTCCTGCACCAATTCCCGTATTGAGGATCTGCGTGCCGCAGCTGCGGTTGTGAAGGGGCGCAAGGTGGCTGCCAACGTCGAGATGGCGCTGGTTGTGCCAGGATCAGGTCTGGTGAAGAAACAGGCTGAAGCAGAAGGCCTCGACAAGATTTTCATCGACGCTGGTCTGGAATGGCGAGAGCCAGGTTGCTCCATGTGCCTGGCGATGAACGCCGACCAGTTGGGTGCAGGCAAGCATTGCGCCTCCACCTCGAACCGCAACTTCGAAGGACGTCAGGGATTCGGGGGTCGTACCCACCTGGTCAGCCCTGCGATGGCTGCTGCAGCGGCGGTACACGGACACTTCGTGGACGTGCGGGACATTCTGCTCACTCTTGATATATAACTCGAGAGTTGTATTGCAAATATTTGAATATAAATGAATTTTGGTGAATAAAATGAGAAAGTTCACAATGCAATCTGGCTTGGTGATGCCGTTGGATAGAGCGAATGTCGATACCGACTTCATCATTCCCAAGCAGTTTTTGAAGTCCATCAAACGCAGCGGATTTGGTGTCAATCTGTTTGACGAACATCGTTATCTGGACAAGGGAGAGCCTGGAAGAGATAACAGTGGTCGTCCGCTGAACCCTGATTTCGTCATGAACAAGGCGCGCTACAAGGGCGCCTCAGTGCTGCTGGCCAGAGAGAATTTTGGCTGTGGCTCCAGTCGCGAGCATGCACCGTGGGCACTGGATGACTATGGATTCCGCATTATCATTGCCCCCAGTTATGCCGACATATTTTTTAACAACTGCTTCAAGAATGGAATATTACCCATTGTTGTTGATAGAAAAATTGTAGATGAATTGTTCGTGGAAGTGGAAGCGCAGGAAGGTTATTCCCTCACTGTTGATTTGGAGAATCAGGTCATCATTCGCCCATCTGGCGCGACGATCCCTTTCAACGTGGACAGCTTCCGCAAGTATTGCCTTCTCAACGGGCTGGACGACATCGGCATTACCTTGCAGGATGCAGGCGAGATCAAGACTTTCGAGAAGGGCTGGCGAGAAACGTCTCCCTGGTACTTCGGTTGAGATTGGCTGTGGGGGCGAATCCTGTTCCCACTGACGGTGCAGTGACAGACAACGTTCAATGTTTAAGGACAGGATGGAGTAGATGAAGACTTACAACGTGGCAATAGTGGGTGCAACTGGCGCAGTCGGCGAGGCGCTGATCAACATTCTGGAAGAGAGAAAGTTTCCTGTGGATCAGTTGTTTCCGCTGGCGAGTGAACGCTCTGCGGGCAGCAAGGTGATGTTTCGCGGCAAGCCCGTGACCGTACAGAATCTGGCTGACTTCGATTTCAGTCAAACTCCTATCGGGCTGTTTTCGGCTGGTGCCAGTGTGTCTGCCATATATGCTCCGAAGGCGGGAAAGGCGGGCTGCATCGTCATCGACAATACCTCCCAGTTCCGTTACGTCGATGATATTCCTCTGGTCGTTCCTGAAGTGAATCCGGAGAAGATTGCCGACTACAAGACTCACAACATTATCGCCAATCCGAATTGCTCCACTATTCAGATGCTGGTGGCACTTAAACCGATTCATGACAAGGTGGGGATCGCACGTATCAACGTGGCTACCTACCAGGCAGTTTCTGGCACAGGGAAAGAAGCGATTGAGGAGCTGGCAAAGCAGACTGCTGATCTGCTCAATGGCCGCGAAGTGACCTGCAGTGTCTATCCGAAGCAGATCGCGTTCAATGTCCTTCCGCAAATTGACGTATTTCTGGACAACGGCTATACCAAAGAAGAGATGAAAATGTCCTGGGAGACCAAGAAAATTCTTGGTGATGACAGTGTGCTGGTCAACGCGACCTGTGTGCGTGTACCAGTGTTCTATGGGCACTCCGAAGCGGTCCACATAGAGACCCACAGCCCAATCAGCGTCGAAGAAGTGCGGGCATTGCTGGCCAATGCTCCGGGTGTAGTGCTGATGGATGAGCGCAAGCCAGGCGGTTACCCGACGGCGGTAGGCGACTCTGCAGGCAAGGATCCGGTGCTGGTTGGACGCATTCGTACCGACATATCTCATCCCAATGGTCTGAATATGTGGATCGTGTCAGATAACGTTAGAAAAGGGGCTGCTCTGAACTCTGTCCAGATAGCCGAAGTGTTGATAAAAGACTATTTATAATGAATACTTGCACGCGCAATTGAAGCGTATTTCTGAGAGTTTCGCAGCCTTTGGCTGCGAAACCGCTTTCTGAGGTTCGCAACCCCTTCCCGCGCCGAAGACTGACAGCGGAAGAAGCCATTTAGAAGGAATGGATTATGGTAAGAAAGCTGGTGGTGGTGTTCACGTCTGTGGTGCTGTTTGCTGCCGCACATGTGAAGGCTCTCGGGCTTGGGGATATTGTGGTCGAGTCCGCCCTCAATCAACCACTTGCAGCCCGTATCGCTCTGTTGCAATTGGGAGCGGTGCGCCCCGATCAAATTACTGTGCAGCTTGCTTCCCCAAACGATTTTGCACGCTTTTCGATTGACCGTGAGTCCTTTCTTGATTCCATTCGCTTCAATGTTGAAACCGCTGGCAACAGCGCCTACGTGCGTCTGAGTACTGCAAATGCCGTGCGTGAACCCTATTTGAGCTTCGTACTGGAAACGAGCTGGCCCAGCGGTCGTCTCCTGAGCGAGCACACAGTGCTTCTGGATTTGCCATCCTTTGCAGCCAACGCGCAGCCTGCGCCGATTCAGCAGGCTGTTCAAAGTCAGTCGCAGTCATCACCTCAAAATATTATTAACAATCAAGATGTTGAACAGCAATCTTTATATCTACCCTCATCATTGTCGACAGATTTTCCGGTACGCCTTGCGGCTCCCACAGAACCCTTATCGCCGACTGTCGCCGATGTGGCGCCCGACGAGGTAGTCGCTGGCAGCAGTGCCTTGGACTCGGTAGTTGAAGCTGCGGCCGCTGGATTCGCGGCCGCCCCTGCGCCAGAGGCAGCACCTGTTCCGGAACCGACACGGACGCCATTGGCGTCAACATCCGAGACAATCACTATTGGTGCCAACGATACCCTGTGGGGCATTGCGCTGCAGATTCGTCCGGACAGTTCTGTTTCTGTGCAGCAGACCATGCTGGCGTTACAGCGCCTGAACAGCGAAGCCTTCATCTCCGACAACATCAACATGGTGCGGCGTGGTCAGGTGCTGCGGGTGCCGAACATCGAGCAGATCAGAGCGCTCAGTGCGCGCGAAGCGATCAGCGAAGTGGCCCGCCAGAATCAGTTATTCGAGAACAGGCGCAACGTGCCGCTCACTTCTCAGCCTGTGGTCGGCCAACCCTCTGTCGCACCCTCGGATACTGCTGCCGGTCGTGGGGAGTTAAGCGTAGTCACAATAGATTCGGCGGACTCAGTGGCAGCACAGTCCACTTCCGGCGCCCGCAGTGCGGAACTGGATGCTCGCATTGCGAATTTGGAAAACGAACTGGCTGTTCAGCAGGAAGAGGCTGATCGCGTCGCCCTCCAGAACAGAGAGTTGACGGAGCGACTGGGTCTGCTTGAGCAACAGATAGCGTCAGCCCAGCAAATCATTCGTCTGCGCGATCTTGAACTCGCCCAGTTGCAACAGGCACTGGCGCAGGCGCAGGTCGAGGAAGAAGGCGCACCGATCGACCCGCCGACCGTTATCACAATGGCACCGGAACGCAGTTTCATGCAGACAGTGCTCGATACGCTGATCGCCAACACCTATGCGCTGCTGGCGGTAACAGCGCTGATCATCCTGATGCTGGTTTATGTGCTGCTGCGCCGCAACAAGGCGGCAGAGGAAGAAGCGTTGTCGGATATGGATAGCATGGCAGGAGATGCTGACAGTGCGGCCGCTGTGGGAACACATTCAGAATTTGCTGTCAGTGGTGCTGCGGAGTCCCGCTCTGCTGCAGATGATATGTATCTCGATGAGATATTCGATCTTGCAGAAGAGGCCGAGGAGGTCATGACTGCCGAAGGTTTCATTTCCAAGGATCTCGAAGATACCGACCTTGGTGATGAAATCCTGGAAAAAACGAATGCCCTTATTGCCCTTCAGCACTACGACGAAGCTACAGCGTTGCTTCAGGATGCCATTGTTGCGGAGCCGAATCGCGCTGACCTGCGTTTGAAGCTGCTCGAGGTCTGTGTGGCTCGGCAGGATGCAATTGGTTTCAAATTGCAGGAGACGGAGTTGCGTGACCTTGGTGGGGTCGGTGTGGCAGCGCAGATTGCGGAACTGAAGTCTCAGTTGCGTGGCGAGTTGGACGATGAAATTCTGGAAGAGGGGGAGGATGACTTCTTCAGTGAGCTCAGCGCGCTTGACGATATGGAAGTGGCACTTGATCTTGAGGCGAGTGCGGATGTGGACGATGAACTGGTGCGGTCCGGCTACGGTCTGGAGGTAGATGCACTGGATGCTGGCACTGCTGAGGCTGTTCCGGAGAAACCCTCTGAGGTAGACGAAGATGAAGAGGCCATGGATTTCGACTTCGATTTGTCGGAGCCGGACACGTCGACCACACCTGCGAGCACTGAGACAGCGCTGGACACCGACCCGAACTTGATGGATTTCGATACGCTGGAAGAGAGTAGCGATTTGCGAAATCTCTCCTCTGCTTTCGATCTCGCGGATGATAGTGGGTCGGCGACACGGGCCAATGATATCGACGAGGAGAAGGAAGAAAATCTCCTGGATTTCGATTTTGATTTCGCCGTCGAGGATGAGCCTGGTGTTGCCGCTGCTGAATTGGAAGCAGAGGAGCCGGAAGTTACAGCGGACGATCCAGAGCATAGCGTTGATTTCGATTTTGCCGTGCTGGATGACGACAATAACAGCAACGCTCCTGCGACCAGCGATGTGACAGCGGACGATGAGATCGAGTTTGAATTTGACGAAGACGATAAAGAGCTTGCAGCGCTTGAGGCCCAGGTCGACGAATTCAGCTTAGATAGCAGCGAGTTTGATCTGGATGCTATAGAAGACGAGGAGTTGGAAGCCAGCGATGCCGGCTCGGAGGCGGAAAGCGACGAGGATGATGAACTGACGCATCTGCGCTTTGTTGATGATGAAGCGCTTGAGCAGGCCGGTAAACGAAATGCAGAAGACGCGGCGGAAAGCGATGAGTTTGGGTTTCACTCCGATGCCGACGAGACGGCCACCAAACTTGATCTTGCCCAGGCCTATTACGAGATGGGAGATTACGAAGGTGCCCGCGAGATTCTCGAGGAGGTGGTCGACGAAGGTACCGAGGCGCAGATCAAGGATGCGAGGGAACTGCTCGGCAAGCTTTGATCCTGTCCGGCCGGTTTGCATCACTGTGGCAAGCGTCCGCTTGCCACCTCACCCACAGAGTTGAACGACCAAGTGCTTGATCCCACTAATACCAGTCTCGGTGCTTCTGATAACGACACTCAATCCTCCCAACGCATTGCTCTTGGCATCGAGTATGACGGCGCTGCCTTTCATGGCTGGCAGCGCCAGGGCGACCCAGCGTTGTCCACAGTGCAGGGCGCACTCGAAAAGGCACTTGCAGGTGTCGCTGCTCATCCCATCAGTCTAGTCTGCGCTGGTCGCACCGACACCGGTGTACATGCCACCGGCCAGGTCGTGCATTTGGAATGTCAGGTGGACCGGGGAGAAAAGGCCTGGTTACGCGGCACCAACAGCTTGTTGCCGTCCACTGTCAGAGTGCGCTGGGCGCAAACCGTAGGCCAGGATTTCCATGCCCGCTTTTCGGCTCTGTCGCGTCGCTACCACTATGTGATCTGCGACAGTCCTGTCGAACCCGCTATCATGACACGGCAATTGACTCATACCCGTCTGCAATTGGATATCACTGCAATGCACGAGGCGGGTCAGTTCCTCCTTGGAGAGAATGACTTCAGTGCATTCAGAGCAGCAGGCTGTCAATCCAGAACCCCGTTTCGGAATGTCATGCATCTTCAGGTTATCCGACATCATCGCTATATCGTGCTGGACATCGAGGCGAATGCATTTCTTCAGCATATGGTCAGGAATATTGCTGGGTCGCTTATCGAAGTGGGAGCTGGAAGACAGCCTGCAGAGTGGGTGCGGGAGGTGCTGCATAGCAAGGACCGCAAGCTGGCGGCAGTCACTGCAAGTCCAAGTGGTCTGTATCTTGTCGCCGTACGCTATCCTGATCTGTTCGGACTGCCAATTGAAGCAGTGGGTCCGGGTTTTTTACAGCCTTTTGCGTAGGCTCTGCTGTGGAACTTTGATAGAATCGCACCCTTTTGCGGATACCGGCTTATTGTGCAGCGAACTCGAGTAAAGATCTGTGGATTGACGAGTGCCCAGGACGCATTGAAGGCTGCCGAACTGGGTGCCGATGCTATCGGACTGGTTTTCTACAGCAAGAGCACAAGAGCGGTGACTCCCGGGCAGGCAGTCCAGATCTGCAGTACATTGCCAGCGCTTGTCAGCGTAGTTGGTCTGTTCGTGAATCCTTCGGAAGCAGAGGTGGAGACGACGCTCAAACATGTGCATCTGGATTGCCTGCAGTTTCACGGCGATGAATCTGCCGCATTCTGTGGCTCCTTTGGGATACCCTACATGAAGGCGATCAGAGTTCGGCCTGATCTTGATGTAATTAGAAAAATTTCTGAATACTCAAATGCTTCAGCAATACTCCTCGATAGCTACGATAAAAATTCCGCCGGTGGTACCGGCATCGCGTTCGACTGGCAGATCGCCCAGCGTTGTGTGCAGGAAGCCGGGGTAAAGATTGTGTTGGCCGGGGGATTGTCTGCTGACAACGTGGCAGAGGCCATTCGTCTGGTTGGCCCCTATGCCGTGGATGTCAGCAGTGGTGTCGAGTCAGCACCCGGACTCAAGAGCGCGGAAAGAATGAGTGCATTTTTCAATGAGGTATACAGTGTCTGAGTCTCAAGTAGTGCATGCAGGCAGCGGTCTTCCGGCCGGGCAGGAGGATCAATTCAGTGGTCCGGATCTGCACGGTCATTTTGGTCGCTATGGTGGTGCTTTTGTCGGTGAAACTCTGGTAGCTGCCGTCGAGGAACTGGATCGGGTTTATTCGAAGATGGCACTGGACCCGGCTTTCTGGGCGGAGTTCGACAAGGATCTCAAGCACTATGTGGGCAGACCTTCTCCGCTGTATCTCGCGGAGCGGTTGACCGCACGCTATGGCGGCGCACAGATTGTCCTCAAGCGCGAGGATCTCAACCATACGGGCGCGCACAAGATCAATAACACCATCGGTCAGGCCTTGCTGGCCAAGTTCATGGGCAAGCCTCGTATCATCGCCGAGACCGGTGCAGGACAACATGGAGTGGCAAGCGCGACGGTGGCCGCAAGACTGGGATTGGAATGCCACGTCTATATGGGCGCCGACGATATCAAGAGGCAATCTGCCAACGTCTACCGCATGAAGTTGCTGGGCGCCAATGTCATCGCAGTGGAGTCAGGCTCCCGCACTCTCAAGGATGCACTGAACGAGGCGCTGCGTGATTGGGCCACCAATGTCGACAACACCTATTACATCATCGGCACCGCTGCTGGCCCTCATCCATATCCGCGCATGGTCAGAGACTTTCAGGCTGTGATTGGACGCGAGGCGCGCGAGCAATCACAGGAGCAGTTCGGTCGTTTGCCTGATGCCCTTGTGGCATGCGTTGGTGGTGGTTCCAACGCCATTGGCCTGTTCCATCCGTTTCTACGCGATGCCGATGTTGCCATGTATGGCGTGGAAGCTGGCGGTGATGGTCTGGAAACAGGGCGTCATGCTGCGCCTTTGAGCGCTGGCCGTCCTGGAGTTCTGCACGGCAACAGAACCTACCTGATGACAGACGATGCAGGGCAGATACTGGATACCCATTCGGTGTCCGCCGGACTGGATTATCCGGGCGTGGGTCCTGAGCACTCCTGGCTGAAGGATATCCATCGCGTGAACTATGTGGCTGCAACGGACAAGGAGGCGCTCACTGCGTTCCGTGATCTGACCAGACTGGAAGGCATCATTCCAGCGCTGGAGTCCAGTCATGCTGTGGCCTATGCCTGCAAGCTTGCTGCCGACATGCCGCGCGATAAATTCATCGTGGTGAACCTTTCCGGCCGTGGCGACAAGGATATACATACCGTTGCCGGTATCGACGGCATCACTATTTAAGAGCGGAAATCAGACGTAAGAGAGTTGTACCTTCATGAGCCGTATCAGCAAGATCATCGCCTCCCTGCAGGCACAGAACAAGAAAGTATTGATTCCCTACCTGGTGGCAGGTGATCCCGAGAAGGGGCTGACTGTCCAACTCATGCATGCTCTGGTGAAGAGCGGCGCCCATATCATCGAATTGGGTATTCCCTTCAGCGATCCTTCCTCCGATGGCACCGTCATTCAATTGGGTGGTGAACGTGCGTTGCGTCAGGGCACTACGTTGCTGGATGTGCTGGCGATGGTGACGGAGTTCCGGACCACGGACCAACAGACTCCGATTGTCCTTATGGGCTATCTGAATCCCATCGAGATCATGGGCTACGAGACATTTGCCGCTGCGGCCCACACGGCGGGGGTGGACGGTGTTCTTGTTGTGGACCTGCCGGCCTATGAATGCGACGAGTTGTTCGCGGCGGTCAGGCCGCGCGGCATTGACACTATCTTCCTCGTCGCTCCGACGACGACGGCAGCACGCGAGGCTGCCATTTGCGAGAATTCGACAGGTTATCTCTACTACGTCTCCTTGAAAGGAGTGACCGGAGCCGCAATCACTGACAAGACAGCAATCCGCGACAAGATCAGCCACCTGCGCACGATCACCAATTTGCCTGTTGTGGTGGGCTTTGGGATCAAGGATGCGGAGTCGGCGCGAGACATGGCTGATATCAGCGATGGTGTTATAGTGGGCAGCGCCCTGGTCGATAGTATTTCTCATTTGCAGGTCGGCAGGCGCTATTCGGAGGATGAATTAATGGAGGTGGTCTCTGTCATCGCGATCATCAGCGAAGCGCTCAAAAAACATTAATAATCGATCGTATTTATTTGATAAATCTTTATTTATATATCTCTAGCAATAGATCAAACCGACAGGAAGGCGCCATGAGTTGGATTAATAAAATCCTCCCATCAATTCGCAGCAGCAATATCAATGCCGCGTCCAAACAAAGGGCCAGTGTGCCCGAAGGGCTCTGGAAAAAATGCCCTCGCTGTGAAGCCGTGCTGTACAGACCGGATCTGGAACGCAACCTTGAAGTGTGCCCCAAGTGCGATCATCACCTGCGTATTACCGCTCGCCGCCGCCTGGAGCTTTTTCTCGATCCTGAGAGTCAGGCAGAACTCAATGCGGATATGGAGCCAGTCGATCTGCTCAAGTTCCGTGATCTGAAGAAATACAAAGATCGCCTGTCCGCTGCACAGAAGAGTACCGGCGAGAAGGATGCGTTGATTGTTGTGCAGGGTTACGTAAATGCCGTGGAGGTTGTGGTAGCTGCATTCGAATTCGGTTTCATTGGCGGTTCGATGGGCGCGGTGGTGGGAGAGAAGTTTACCCAGGCAACCAATACCTGTATTGCTCAGAACCTTCCTCTGATCTGCTTCTCCACCAGTGGCGGTGCCCGCATGCAGGAAGCCTTGATCTCACTGATGCAAATGGCCAAGACCTCTGCTGCTATCGCCCGGATGCGCGAGCATGGCCTGCCGTTCATTTCAGTACTGGTAGACCCCGTATACGGCGGCGTGTCCGCGAGTCTGGCCATGCTGGGCGATATCAATATCGCCGAACCCAATGCTCTGGTGGGATTCACTGGGCCGGATGTCATCCGGCAGACTGTGCGCGTGAAATTGCCGGAAGGTTTTCAGCGCAGTGAGTTCCTGCTGGAGCATGGTGCCATCGACATGATTGTGCACCGCAGAGATATGCGGGATCGCGTCTCCTCGCTGGTGGCGAAATTGATGCATCGCTGAGGCCATGCTCTCCTGTTTCCAGGCCCGCAAGGGTCGCAAGTCGAGACAAGGCAATGCAATGCTTTGTCGGGTAGCCCCGTACCGTGAATCTGTCCCAATGGCTTGACCGAATTCAGGCCCTGCACCCCAACGAGATCGATCTGGGGTTGCACAGGCTGCGCGAGGTTGCCCAACGTCTGGGGCTGAGCAGGCCTGCACCTCTGGTCATCACTGTTGCCGGCACGAATGGCAAGGGTTCCACGGTGGCGATGCTGGACGCGATTCTGAGCAGTGCGGGGTACCGCACCGGGACTTATACCTCACCACATTTGCTCAAATATAATGAGCGCATCCGGATTGTCGGACAGATGGCAACGGATGCACAGCTCTGTGAGAGTTTCGCACTGATTGACCAGGTCAGGGCGGAAATCACCCTGACCTATTTCGAATTCAGTACGCTGGCGGGATTGCTGCTGTTGGAACAGGCGGCGTTGGATGTCGCGATTCTGGAGGTCGGTCTGGGTGGACGACTGGATGCCGTGAATCTGATTGATCCTGATCTGGCCATTGTGACGAGCATCGGGCTTGATCATCAGGACTGGCTGGGTGATACCCGTGAACTTATCGCTGCGGAGAAGGCCGGTATTTTTCGCGCCAATGTACCGGCTCTGTGTGGTGATGCTGACATTCCAGTCAGTCTGGCACAGTACGCTGAAGACTCTGGCTGTCGGTTGTATGCGCAGGAGCGCGACTTTGGTTACACGGTAGGATCAACTTCCTGGTGCTGGTGGGGGACAGGCAGCAAGGGCGAGCCCCGCGTTTTGGAAGACTTGCCGATTCCCGAACTGGATGTCGTAAACGCATCCACGGTCATGCAGGCCATCGCATTGTTGCCATTGTCATTCTCCGTGCCGCAAACAGCGATTGTGACAGCATTGCAGGGACTTGGATTACAGGGCAGGTTTCAATCCCTGCATGACCCTGTACGTGGAGTGTCAGTCCGGGTCGATGTGGCGCACAATCCTCATGCAGCGGTTTTGTTGGCAGAGAAGTTGAAAGCCATGCGTGGGGCGGGATGCGGGTTAACGGGGCGTGTGCGTGTTGTACTGGCGATGATGGCAGACAAGGATCACATCGGTTTTCACGGCGCCTTAGAATCTGCAGTCGACATTTGGTATATTGCGGCATTCGCGCAACCCCGATGTCTTGCGGCAGAAGCGCTCCATGACAAACTGCTGCAGGCAGGAGCCTCGCTGTGTGGCCCGTTTGGTACTGTCGCAGATGCCTATGTGCAGGCCTGCGCCGACAGTGACAAGAATGACCTGGTCCTGGTGACTGGCTCGTTCGTGACAGTGGCAGACGTGATGCAGTTCATCGCAGAGATGGAATCGAATCTTACAATGGCGGCTCCCGGACGGTAGTCCATGGCAACCATCAGACAGGGGCAATACTGGTTTGGACCAGAGTACTAAACAGAGAATTGTCGGCATTCTGGTAATCGCTGTGGCCGCCAGCATACTGCTTCCGGTTTTGTTTGACGGAGAGGGCAGCTATCAGATGCCTCTGGAAAGCAGAATACCGGAACCTGTACCTTTCCCGACTCTACCTGCTGTCATACCCGAACGCCCTGTCATTACGGCGGACACCGATGCAATCCGCATTATAGAACCCGATTCTGTCACCACCTCCGATCCAGAAGTGGAGGAGGTGTTGGTTTCACCGCTGACCGACGCGACAGCAGACGTTGTGTCTTCTGAACAAGCAGATACACAGCGGGCCGCCGCAGCTGCTCCAGCGCAAGTACCAGTCGCTGAAACTCCGAGCCTCGACAATGTGGGATTGCCCGAAGGTTGGAGTGTGCGACTTGCTTCCTTTTCCAGTTATGCCAATGCTCTCAATCTGGTGGATCGGCTGCAGAGCCGGGGACATCCTGCTTACATTCGTGAAATGCCATCGGCTCAAGGGATGCTGACGGCAGTCTTCGTGGGGCCGGGTGTTGATCGGGCCTCTGTACAGCAGTTGCAGCAGCAGTTGCAGGAGGAGTTTCAGTTGTCCGGTATTGTCGTACGCTACGAGATCGAAGAACTATGAGTTCTTTTCCTCCCGTAACTGGCCTGGCACCGGATGTGCTTCAGGGTGGCATTAGGGGCGGGGGAGTCTGATGCAGTTGCAGTGGGTAGATTTTTTCTTTTTGCTGCTGACCATGATTTCCTGCATGTTCGGACTGTGGCGAGGTTTCGTTCGTGAAGTGCTCTCACTGCTGGCATGGATTGCCGCATTGTTGATTGCTCGCGTATATAGCCAACAACTGGCGCCCTCGTTTGGTGGCTGGATCGACAGTGAGGCAATGCAACAGGTATTGGCGTTTGCCGTCCTGTTCATGATGACTTTGCTGGTAGGGGCTCTCATCAATCATCTTGTTGCAAAGCTTATCGATATTACCGGACTGAAATTGACAGACCGCTTGTTGGGCTCGCTGTTTGGAATTGCCCGCGGAGTAGTTATCGTGATGGTTTTTGTATATTTCGGTGGCAGTTTTTTTTCGACAGAGAGTTGGTGGATTGAGTCGCATTTTATTCCACGCACTATGGAATTGATCGAAATGTCGAGGATGTTTGTGATGGATATTGTTCCGATACCACCAGCCAGCATTTAGTGCACAAACGTTAATGTGAGCTGTCAGTGTTGAGACGTGTCTGATTGTTGTAAGTAAGTCAATTGCCAGTATTAGTGGAGTGTATTGCATGTGCGGTTTAGTAGGTGTCGTTGGCAAATCTGATGTTGCTGTTTGTTTATATGACACATTGACAGTGTTGCAGCACCGGGGGCAGGATGCGGCAGGCATCGCCACGAGTGACAAGGGTAAGCTGAATCTGCGCAAGGACAACGGACTGGTCAAGGATGTATTCCGCACACGCCACATGGAGAGGCTGGCTGGACATATGGGTATTGGTCATGTGCGTTACCCGACTGCAGGAAGTTCCAGTCCTGCATTGGCGCAACCCTTTTATGTGAACTCCCCCTATGGGCTCAGCCTTGCCCATAATGGCAATCTGACCAACGCGGCGGAACTCAGTCGCGATCTCTTCAAGGAAGATCTGCGCCACATCAATACTGATTCTGACTCCGAAGTACTGTTGAACATCTTCGCTCACGAACTCCAGTTGCTTGCCAAGATGGTACCGACAGCCGAGGATGTATTCACCGCAGTGCGTGGCGTACATCGACGTTGTCGTGGTGGTTACGCAGCACTGGTAATGCTAGGTGGTTACGGCATCGTCGGCTTTCGCGATAAACATGGCATCAGGCCACTGGTTTTCGGTAAACGCGAACGCAACGGTTTTACCGAGTACATGATGGCCTCGGAGAGTGTGGCACTTGACTCCCAGGGGTTCACACTGATTCGTGATGTGGCGCCTGGAGAAGCAGTGTATGTCGATGTGCATGGCAAGCTGCACACTCGCGTCTGCGCCGGGCCGGCGGAATATACACCCTGCATTTTCGAACACGTTTACTTTGCTCGCCCGGACTCGCTGATGGACGGCATCTCCGTGTACAAGGCGCGCCTTCGCATGGGTGAGAAGTTGGCGGACAAGGTCAAGCGGTTGCGTCCAGAACATGACATCGACGTGGTGATTCCAATTCCGGACACCAGTCGCACGTCCGCACTGGAGTTGGCTAATCGTTTGGGTGTGAAGTATCGCGAAGGTTTCGTGAAGAATCGTTATATAGGCCGTACCTTCATCATGCCTGGTCAGAGTCAGCGCAAGAAATCCGTGCGTCAGAAACTCAATGCCATCGAACTGGAGTTCCGTGGCAAGACGGTACTGCTCGTGGATGACTCTATTGTACGTGGAACGACGTGTCGCCAGATCATTCAGATGGCGCGAGATGCTGGAGCGAAAAAAGTGTACTTTGCGTCAGCGGCACCTGCTGTGCGTTTCCCCAACGTCTATGGTATCGACATGCCTGCCGCGAGCGAACTGATTGCACACGGCAGGACGGACGAAGAGGTGCAGGATTTGATCGGCGCTGACTGGTTGATCTTTCAGGACCTCCAGGACTTGATCGCAGCCTCTTCGGAAGGCAATCCCAATATCAGCAAGTTCGAATGTTCCGTATTTGATGGCAAGTATGTGACCGGAGACGTGGACGCAGCCTACTTGAAGAAGCTCGAAGATTGTCGCAGCGATGCGGTCAAGAATGTTGGCAAGAAGGTGAGCGAAGCAGAACCGGAAGAAATTGGCGGCGACGCCTGAGGCCAGGTAGCGACACGATGCAGCAGAGAATTCAGGCAGCAGTCAACGAGATCGGCACTGTCCTGCTCGGCAAGGAGAGGCAGATCAGATTGGCGATGTGCTGTCTGATTTCCGGTGGTCACCTGTTGATCGAAGACTTGCCTGGTATGGGCAAAACCACACTGGCTCATGCACTGGCTCGTGTGTTTGGTCTGGATTTCAATCGTATTCAGTTCACCAGCGATCTGTTGCCTGCCGACATTCTGGGTGTCTCCATCTTCGAACAACAGTCCGGGCGCTTCACTTTCCACCCAGGTCCGATTTTCCGCCAGTTGATCCTTGCGGATGAAATCAATCGCACCACTCCCAAGACCCAGAGTGCGCTTCTGGAGGCAATGGAAGAGGGGCAGGTGTCGGTGGAGGGAGAAACCAGGCCACTGCCTTCGCCGTTCTTTGTCATTGCCACCCAGAATCCGGGCAGCCTTGCGGGCACGTTCCCGTTGCCAGAATCCCAGCTCGATCGTTTCCTGATGCGGATCGGCATCGGCTATCCTGATCCCCGCGCCGAGAGAAAACTGCTTGAGAGTGATCACGACCGTAGCAGGGGAGCGAAGGTGCAACAACTCATGACAGTTGCCGATCTCATAGAGATGCGCAGTCTGGCGGCGACGATAACACTGAGTCCGTTGTTGCTGGACTATGTACAACGGCTGATTGCCCGTACTCGTGACAGTGACGAAGTGCATTTCGGGCTTTCACCCAGAGGCAGTATTGCTGTGGTGCGCGCAGCCAAGACCTGGGCCTTCATGGAAGGACGGCAGCACGCAGTGCCCGAGGATGTTCAAGCTGTACTCCCTGCCGTCGTTGAGCATCGCCTGCGTGCTGCAACGGACGCCGAGGGACGCACTGGAACTGCCCTGGCCCAGCGTTTGTTGAGCGAGGTCGACGTTTTTTGAGACGATCATGAACCCTGTCAATGCGATCAGTTTCTGGTTTGCAAGGAAAGCCCAACTCTGGCTGGCCAAGAAGGTACCCGTAGTCAGCAGCATCTCCCTACACCGCAAGAACATCTTCATACTCCCGACCACCCATGGTCTGCTGTTTGCGGCGGCCACAATCCTGGTGTTCGTCACCGCGATCAACTACATCCTCAGCCTCGCCTTCGCGCTCGCATTTCTCATGGTGAGTGTGTTCGTGTTGTCGATCCTCCATGCGTTTCGTAACCTTCAGCATCTCAATGTAAGAGCGGCGGGGGCTGAACCTGTGTTTGCAGGCGAGGATGCGACCTTTGTCATCCTGCTGCAGCGTAATGCGGGGCGCTTCCACGAAATATTGGAGTTGTTTTTCCCGAAGGGTCTGACCAGTCACGCCAATCTGCTGGACGGTGATCAGGAGCGCGTGAACGTCTATCTGCCGACGCATCGACGCGGATTGCTGAAGGCGCCGCGCCTGCGAGTGCAGACCCGGTTTCCGCTCGGTCTCTGGTGTGCGTGGTCGACTCTCGATCTGGGTATGAGTTGTCTCGTCTATCCGGCACCGGTTGCCAGTACGATGCCTGGCGCGGTGACAGCATCCCATTCCGGCAAGGCCGAAAGCACACATCCTGGCACCGAGGACTTTCATGGCCTGAGAAGTTATCAACCGGGGGACTCACTCAAGCATGTGGCCTGGAAGAATCTGGCGCGGGGGCAGGGGCTGAAGGTCAAACAGTTTGTCGATAATGTGGATGACCGCTTCATGCTGGACTGGGAGATGTACCACGGACTGGACACGGAAGAGCGCCTGTCACGGCTGTGTTACTGGGTGCTGTCGCTTTCGCGCAGCAATGTGGAATATGGCCTGCGTCTGCCAGGTGTGGACATTCCGATCGGCAGAGGCGACGCCCATCGCGAGCGACTTCTCAGCGCTCTCGCTCTGTGGAATCTGAAAGTGGCTCACGATCAGGGCAGGGAGCACGGCGGAGAGGGTACATGGACATAGCCTATCAGATCCCGCGTCTGGCACTGCTCTGGGTGCTGTCATCCGTGCTGCTGGTGGTGTTGCCTCACGTGCTGCGCCTGCCGGCGTGGATTACCGTGCTTGCGCTGGCGTGCATCATCTGGCGGTTGCTCATTTTCGTCGGTCGCGCGAACTACCCAGGCAAACTGGTCAAGGCGGTGCTGGTCATGGTCGTGTTGCCACTGACCGTCGTGCAAACACGGGCTCAGGGAGTTGGTGTCGATGCAGCGGTCACCCTGCTGTTGCTGGGAGTGGTCTTCAAGTTGCTGGAGATGCAGTACAAGCGCGATATCGTGATTGTGATCGCGCTGTGTTACGTGCTGATCATGGTGGGTTTCATCTATTCGCAAACGATTCCGGCCAGCCTTTATTCCCTGATGAGTGCCACCGTAATCACTGGTGCCTTGATTTCCCTGAATCGCGACAATGCCCGCAATACCTTTGCGAACAACTCCAGGCTGGCTGCGCGCATTGTGCTGCAGGCCATTCCGCTCACCATCGTGCTGTTCGTTCTGGTTCCCAGAGTGTCGCCACTGTGGACCATGCCGTTACCAGTCTCGCAGACCAGGACGGGAATCACCGATGAGATGACACCGGGGGATATCAGCAGTCTGGGCCGTTCTGCGGAACTCGCGTTCCGCGTCAGTTTTGATGGCGCGGCCCCTGCCCATCAACAGCTCTACTGGCGAGGGCTGGTGCTGGACTTTTTCGATGGCAGGACGTGGAGACGTGCGGGCAGCAGTTTCCTCTCCTTCAACATGGTCTCGCGCTCCGCGAGCCCGTCTCGGGGGATTGGGCAGGGAACGCCGGTCGCCTATGACGTCATTCTGGAGCCTACTCAGCAGACCTGGTTGTACGCCCTGCAACTGGCAGAGCTCAATGCCCAGGATATCGCGCAGGACCGCAATTACACATTGCAGACATCGAAGCCAATCAGCCAGCGCATGCGCTACCAGGTCAGGTCGTACCTGGAGAATCAGACGGACCTGGAGTTGACCGGTACCCAGTTGGCCAGGTCTCTGCAAATGCCGGAGGACGACAATAATCCTCTCAGTCTTGCCATGGCGCAGGAATGGCGCGCCACATCGTCCGGTGACAGGGAATATGTGCAACAGGTCATGAGTCATTTTCGAGAAGAACAGTTTTACTACACGCTGAATCCACCGCTGTTGAGTGAGGCAAGTATCGATGACTTTCTGTTCAATACCCGGGAAGGATTCTGTGGTCACTATGCGGGTACATTTGTATACCTGATGCGCGCGGCCGGGATTCCTGCCCGTGTGGTCGTCGGTTATCAGGGGGGCGAGTACAACCGCTTTGAAGACTACACCATGGTTTACCAGTACAACGCTCATGCGTGGGCAGAGGTATGGTTTGAAGGAGAAGGCTGGGTACAGTTTGATCCTACCGGCGCCGTGGCGCCGGAGCGCATCAGTCTGGGAGTGGAGGCTGTGTTTGCTGATCAGCCTGGCTTCATGGAGGATTCCGGGTTTTCAATGATGCGCTTTCGCGATTATCAATGGCTGAATACTCTGCGCCTGCGTCTGGATGCGCTCGACTATGCCTGGAATCGCTGGGTAGTGAGCTATGACGAAGATTTGCAGCTCGATCTCATGGATGAGCTGTTTGGAGAGAACGCACGTTCAGGTTTGATGATTGCGCTCGGAATTGGAACGAGTTTGTTTTTCGGCATCGTGGCCTTCTTCATGTTGCGGGGTGGGCGAGGTGCGGCTCGCGATCCGGCCACTCGTTTGTATCTGACATTGGCGGCTGACCTTGCCGAACTGGGGATACCACGCCGTGTCGGTGAAGGAGCTGGAGATTATTGCCGTCGAGTGGCGATGGAGAGGCCGGATCTTGCCAGTGATATGGAACAGGTCACACGGGTGTATGAACAGCTGAGTTATGCCTCTGGTGGGCGGCAGGACGACACTGAACTGCAATCGTTGCTGGAGGAGTTCAGAAAAGTGTTGCGCGGGATGCGACTGCGCTTGCTGTCCCGTTCGAAGCGGGTGGGTCTCACTCTTTCAGAGCTGGGAAGATCGCGCTGAATCTGTTGCTTCAACCACCAGCGAGTTTGACGCGGTAACCGTTCTGATCCAGAAATCCTTTCACCAATTCGCGATGATCCCCCTGAATTTCGATCACACCGTCCTTCACCGTGCCGCCACTGCCACACTTGTTCTTGAGCACTTTGGCGAGCGCGGTCAACGCAGCGGCATCCAGTGGCAAGCCATCAATCAGTGTTACGCCCTTACCATTGCGCCCTTTGGTTTCACGCCGGATTCTGACGATGCCATCAGGCGCTGGCTTGCCAGACGCCTGTTGTCGGCACTGGCAGCCAGTCACGGGCTTGGCGCAATCAGGGCAGATTCTGCCAGAAGCGGTGGAATAGACCAGATTTGAGAGCCTGCTCAAGAGAACCTCGAAGGCTCACGCCCTGTAAAGCGGTGGCAGTGTGTAGTCCAGATCTTTTGCAGCTTTGGTCAGTTCCCGATTGCGCTGTGTACGCAGCTCGGTGATAAGGGTCAGCAGGCGCTGAATATCACTCTTCAGCGTGGCTGTCTGGCCAGTGTCCTGTCCATACAGAGCTTGTTGTACCCGCAGGCACAGTGCACGGATTTCCGGATTTGCAGTGCGCTGGGCCAATTCATCGAGATTGTGCAGGTCAGCATCGGCAAAGTACTGTCGCCCCCAACCAATCAGTGCGAGCCTCAGTGCAGGCAAATGGCTTTGTTCGCAGGCTCTGACGAGTTCCTTGAAGGCAACTGCTTCTGCGGCCGGAGCAATCTCCTGTCGGTACATTGGAGCACTGACCGGGGTATCCTTCTTCGCGCTGACCTTGCTGTTTCTGCGCCTGTTGTTGAAAGTCACGAACGCGAACAGCAGAGCTGTGAGAGCTGCAGCCAACGCTATTACCCAAAGCGGAGTCGTGGGGTTGTTGACGAGATTGCTCTCTTCGAGCTCTCCCTGTGACGCCGCTTCAAGGCGCACATCCTCGATAGTGTCTCCAGTCACAATTGCAGTACCATCCGGTGCCACTGAGCGCGCTGCTCCAACTCGGACAGCAGTATCGTTCAGTACTGCGTATTTCACTTCTTCCGTATCGATGTCGAACCAGGGAATGGTCACGCCAGGGATGCGAACGGTGCCTGTGGCTGTCATCAATAATGAACTTGATTCGACCCGCCTTCCGACGATATTGCCGTCGATATAGGAACGCTCAATGACGCCTGGTTCGGGATACACATTCACGGTGTCAATTCCCTGCAACTGGAGTGGTGGCAGCGCCGCGCCATCAAGTCCGAATGCCTCAACACTGATAACACGAGTCAATGCATCACCAACACGGACATTGGTGAAATCGTTATTCCAGCTCTCCCTGATTGTGATTTCGCTGGCTGGCAGCCATGTGGCATCGGCGGGAAAACTGGCAGGCTTTTCACGCACAATGACTTCGTAGCCTTCGGAGAAGGCAGTTATGGTGCGCGTATTCAGATTGCGGAAAACGTAGTTGCTGGAGCCATCCGTCACCTCACCGCGAAACATGATATCGGGAATTTCCAGGGTACCGCTGCGCTGAGGAAATATGGCGTACTGCTTTTCATAGACGCCATAACGTACACCTTCTACCAGCTTCTCGTATTGGTTCGGTGTGCCGATCATCTGAATGACGGAATCAGGCATTTCCAGCTCCGTGAAGATCGGATTGCGAATGCCGTTGATCGTGTAGTAGAGGCGAATGCTGAAGAGGAGTTGCTCCTGAACATAAACGCTTTCCTTGTTGACCACAGCTTCCATGAACAAGTCCTGCCCAGCGATACTGGTCTCGGTTTTGGGGAGTACATTGATGCGCAAGGCTTGTGTAGTTGCACCGGCGATAACCAGGGCGGGGATTTCCAATTCACCTTCGTGCAGCGGGAACAGGGTCAGGTTATAGTCAATCCAGGATTCCATCTGATTATTGATGCTGCGCATCTGACTGGAGGTGCGAGTGGCGACCACCTGGAAATTGGTGTCCAGAGGTGTCAAGTCCATCTGGACCCCTCCCTGCTGACCATCCACTCGCAGTGTGAGCGTTACAGTTTCACCCCGTACCAACTCCGTGCGATCAACGGACGCTGTCACCGGTTGTGCGTGACCCAAAGTGGAAAACAGTGTGAGTGCTGCTGCAAGCAGGCAGGCCAACAGGTTTACCATATTTTTGTTTCCGCTGACTGGTTGGTGTTTCGGCTCTCGATCTGTCTACGCCGATATTCGAATTGGAACTTGCGTTGCAACAACTCGCCCGGATCGTCTTCAATGCGACGCAACCATTGCTCCAGAGATTCCTGGCTTTCAATCTCCGCGTTGCTCATCTGCGGCTGCTCACCCTGGTCCTGCTCCTCGGTCTGTTGCTGCTCTCCGTCCTGTGGTTCGCTTTCTTGCTGCTCTTCCTGATCGCCGGACTGATCCTGCTCTTCCTGTTCTTCCTGCTGTTCAGGTTCGGATTGGTTTTCCTCGGGTTCGGTCTGTGCGGCCTCCTGTTGTTCCTGCTCGTCACTCATGGAGTCTTCCTGATCTTCCGCTTCTTCCTGTCGTTGCTGCTCCAACAGCGCCATGACGATTTCGCGATTGTGAATCGCATCGGCATGATCTGGCTGCAATCCGATGGCAACATCATATGAGGCGATTGCCTCCTCAAGTGAGTTGGCTCTCGCATAGGCATTGCCAAGATTGTAATGGGCGTCGGGATCAAAACCGGGCTTCTCGCTGTAGGCCTGGATTGCTGTGGCATAGTCCCCGGAGTGGTAAGCGGCCGCACCCCGCCAGGCAGGTGTTCTGAACAATGCAGCGGCGGTGGCGGGATCTTCATTCGCGTATGCATCGGCAGCCTGCTGATCCTTGGTTTTCCATAAGTCAGTCCATTCGGCGGCTTGTACATCACCTCCTGGAGTGAGCGTCGAGAAAATTGCCATGGTTATGGTAGCTGACAGAATCCAGCCGCGTCTGAAGATCAATGCGCTCAGTGGCAGGATCAGGAGCAGGAACCAGGGCCCCACTTCGTACCAGATATCGAAATTTTCATCGACACCGGTCAGATCTTCCTCCCGGAAAAAAGTGTCTTCGGCGAGCAGGTACGCGAGGTCGCCGCCAGTCAGTTGCAGATCCATATAACGGCCACTGACGCTTGCGGCAAGGTCCTGCAGATTTGCGCGATCAAGTACCGGAACGATGATGCGCCCGCCAGAGTCACGCAGGAAGTCTCCACCTGCGGCCGGGATTGGAGCCCCAGCTTCCGTGCCTACACCAAGAATCGATAATAGATAGCCGCTCTGGTTCAGCAGGCCAACAAGTTCACTGTGTTCACTGCGCTCAATACCATCAGTAATCAGCAGGATAGTGCCGGAGGTGGCTCCGGCATCCAGCAGCAGACTCTTGGCGAGCGAAATCGCCCTGACCACATTGCTGCCAAAGGAGGGCATGATATTGGGGCTGAGAGCGGGAACAAGCGCCTTGATAGTGACGGAGTCTTCTGTCAGTGGTGTCACAGTATGCGCCTCGCCCGCATAGACGATGAGACCGGTCTGGCCTTCGGAGCGCAGATCCAGAGCGTCAAGCAGCTTGCGTTTGCTGACGGTCAGACGATTGGGTTCGTAGTCGGTGGCATACATCGACAGAGACTGATCGTAGACGATCACGAGGGCGTCCTGGCGCTGTTGCACAGGTTGCGAGATTTTCTCCCATACCGGTCCTGCGAGGGCAATGATGGCGAGAGTCCAGAGGGTCAGCAACAAGACCAATGGTGTGCGCTCTGCCACGCTCTTGGTGGTATCCAGTAGAAAGGGCAGTAGTTCCTTGTCGATGGCTCTGTCCCACGAGCTGGCGCTTTCATTGATGCGCCACAGGTATGACACCAACAGGATGGCCGGAATCAGCGCCAATAACCAAAGGGGCCGCAGGAAATGGAAGTTTGCGAACAGTGCCGAGAAGTAGTCAGGACCGGTCATTGCCGACCTCCTGTCGCGATCGCAGTATCGGGAGGAGTGTCTGTGCGGCGACTGCGCCCCTGCAGAATGATGCTCCAAGGTAGCGAGAGTAGAGCCAGCAGAAAGCTCAGTGTCACAGCAATGCCCAGTGGCCAGTAGAACAGGACGTTGATCGGACGGAAGGTCTGTTCGTCCTGCTCAATCGCCTCCAGCGTATCCAGCTCTGCGTAGATGTCGACCAGGTCCTCCACGTTGCGGGCTCGGAAATAACGCCCACCTGTGGATTCGGCAATCAGGGTCAGGTTTCTCTCATCCAGTTCAGCCGATGGGTTTATGGCCCGAGCTCCCTGGAAAGACCGTTGTACAAGGGTATCAGCACCCATGCCGATGGTATAGATTTTGATGCCTTCGATCTGAGCCAGTTGTCCCGCCTGGATTGGCGTGATAGCACCTGCATTGTTCACCCCATCGGTGAGCAGCACCAGCACACGGCTGTCGGCAGGGCGTTCTCGCAAATGCTTGACCCCAAGGCCAATGGCATCACCGATGGCAGTGGCTGACTCCTCGATCATGCCGATCTCCAGCTCTGAGATCAGCTTTGCAACTGTGCTCCTGTCGAAGGTGAGTGGAGTCTGGATATAGGCGTGAGCAGCAAACAGGATCAAACCGAGGCGATCCCCTTCGCGTCGCTCGGCGAAGTCGCTGACCACGACCTTCATTACTTCAAAGCGGGAGAGCTGCACGTTATTGATGACCATGTCTCTGGCTTCCATGCTGCCGGAGATGTCCACGGCCAGCATCAGATCGCGGCCAGTGGAGGGTAACTGTATTGGCTCTCCGACCCATTGCGGGCGGCTCGCGGCAGTGACAACAGCGAGCCAGATCAGTGAGCAACACAGAATTTTCAGCAGGCGAGTGGCGTCTACCCGTACAGAATCGGCTTGCAGGTGCGACAGGCGGCTATAGAAAGGCACATACAGCGCGGCGTCCTGTCTGGCAGCACGGGCTATGAACCGGTACACCAGAAGAGGCAGGGGAAGGGCTGCAAAGGCCCATGGCCAGGTAAACTCAAGCATGTTCGGTCGCCGCTATAGAAGTGGGGGTGCCTGCAGAATCTTTGCCTGAGGCGATTCTAGCCAAATAGAGACTTGTTATCCATTGATGTGCCATGCGGTACAGGGCGTCATCATCGACATCCCAGTGACGGGCGAAGCGACCCTGGCTCAAGGTATGTGCCAACGGCTCATCCAGCAGGCTGGCATCGCCATGATGACGCAGGAAGGTTATCCAGTGTTCTCCGCCAAGGCTGGCGGGTAGATCCTGGGGATAGTGCTTGAGTGCCACCCTGCGTAATACTGCATTGACCTCGTTGACGAAATTGAGTTTTGCTGCATCCATGTCGCTGTCAGCGGCTGAGCTGGCGCGGCGGAACTCAGCAACACATTTGTCGAGTTCGCGCAGTGCGAAGCTGCAGATACGTTTCTGTTTCCAGGTTGCTATGTGGCGTCGGTAGAAGACAACACAGAGGATTGCAAAAAGGATCAGCAACACCCACCAACCAGGTGCTGGCGGCCAGAAGCCGATGGGCTCGGGTAGATGTATATCCGCCAGTTGGCTTAGAGGGTCTGCGCTGTCCATTGTCTGATTTGCTCGACTACCAATTGATTGGTTCGTAATTTGAGGAAAGGGATCTGCAACCTGACCAGCTCTGACTGGAGTGATTCCATGCGATCCTGAAAGTTTTGCTGATAGGTGCGCCGAGCCTTTTGGCTGAAAGAGTTAAGAGTGCCTTTGTTTTGTCCATCGGTAATGCTGTAGAAACCGGGCACGGGCAGGTTCTCTTCCAGCGCGTCGTAGACGAAGCAGCATACGACATTATTGTGTCGGGAAAGCTGATACAGGTATTGCATAGCGATTTCGTCCAGCGTCGTGAAGTCGCTGAGGATATAAAGAGTGCTGCCAGGCTTGGTTATTCTGCGTATCTGGCCCAGGGCACCGGCAAGGCCCGTCTGTCCTGGCACGTTGCCTTGACGTGCCTTGCGATTGGCCTGGTCGGTGAGGCGGCTGTTATAGGACTGGATCTGGTTCAGCAGATGCAGGGCTGAACGGCGGCTGCGCTTGGGACGCACCAGTGCATGGTCGTAGTCGGAATACACGAGTCCACCGACGCGATCGCCGTTGTCGATGGCCATCCAGCAGAAAATGGCGGCGGCTTGCGCCGCAATAACTGATTTGAATGCCACCTGGCTGCCGAAATACATGCTGCTGGACTGATCAACAGCGATGATGACCGGGCGTTCGCGCTCCTCGCGGAACACCTTGGTGAACGGTTTGCCAGTACGAGCCGTTACCCGCCAGTCGATGGTACGGATGTCGTCCCCCTGCTGATAGGGGCGGAATTCTTCGAAATCGATACCGCGCCCGCGCATTTTGGACATGTGCAGGCCGGAGATTCCGGCGATCGAGCGGTTATAGGGCACATACTCCACAATCTTGGCAGCGTGTCGCTGAATCAGCAGTTGCTGCAGACTGATGACAGCTCCTTTGCTTTGATAGAGCGCCTGATGTGGGTCAATCTGCGGTGGCGTAGACATAATGGACTCAGGCCGCAGGGACTCTCTCAAGGATGGTGGTCAATACCTTGTCGGGAGTCACACCGCTTGCCTCAGCCTCGAAGCTGAGCAGAATGCGGTGACGCAGAACATCGAAGAATACGGCCTGGATGTCATCCGGGCTGACGAAGTCCTTGCCTTGCAACCAAGCGTGTGCTCGGGCGCAGCGATCAAGAGAGATGGTGCCACGCGGGCTGGCCCCGTATTCAAGCCAGGTCGCCAGATCATCGCCGTACAGAGCGGGATGGCGGGTCGCCATGATCAGTTGAATGATGTACTCCTCGACCGCAGGCGCCATGTGCATGGCCAGAATTTCCTGCCGTGCGGCGAAGAGGTGTTCCTGGCTGACGATACCTGGGGCCTCGGGCACCTTGTGTTGGGCTTCGTTGCGGACTAGTTGGAGAATGCGACGCTCGGCTTCGGTGGTCGGATAGCCAATAGTTACATGCATCAGGAAACGGTCAAGCTGGGCTTCGGGCAGGGGGTAAGTACCCTCCTGTTCGATAGGATTCTGAGTTGCCATTACCAGAAACAGTGGCGGGAGCTGGAAGGATTCACGGCCCACGCTCACTTGATGTTCTGCCATCGCCTCAAGAAGGGCGGACTGGACCTTGGCAGGGGCTCGGTTGATTTCGTCGGCCAGCACCAGGTTATGAAATATCGGGCCGGGCTGGAATCGGAACGAGCCATCCTCGGGGCGGAAAATTTCTGTACCGGTAATATCGCTTGGCAGCAGATCGGGAGTGAACTGAATTCGGTGGAAGTCACCTTCGATGGCGCGCGACAAGTCCTTGATTGCTTTTGTTTTTGCTAGTCCGGGTGCGCCCTCTACCAGGAGGTGACCATCGGCGAGTAACGCGATCAGCAGGCGATCAACCAGTCGCTCCTGCCCTATGATTTGTTGTGAAAGCCAGTTCTTGAGTTCTGTTATTAATGCGTGGTGACTCATAATTTTCTCTGCTTCTTTTTTGTTAAATGCTTGATCTTCTAGGGCGAAAGTCAGCGATTGTAACCGTTTTACCTACGATGTCTAGGGAGGATTTGTCGCAGTGTGTTGCAACTTTCATCAGCCCTCGGCGCGAAGACTTGAGAGTGATATTCCCCTATAATGTGCTCCTGATTTCGAGCCCCGGATTGACGGGCAAAATACTCCCCGGCAACCTGAATGACAACGTGAATGAAGAAACTTACGCTGGATCTGCATATTCCTGCCGAGCGGTATGAAGCACTCTACAGTGGAGCCGTGTCGGATGTACAGGCAGTCTCCCGCGAAGGGTTGCGAGTGCGCTTTCCTGGAAAGATACTACAACGCTTTCTCAGTCACGAGGGGATATCTGGCACCTTTGTGATCGAATTCGACGATACCAACAAATTCAGAGCGATAACCAAAATTGTATAGTCTTGTACGTAATCTGTTGTTCTGCCTGCCTGCGGAAGCCTCCCATAGCGTCACGTTACCTCTGCTTGATCTCGCAAAGCGCACTGGTCTGATCGGACTGATTTCGGCTGGTCCGATCCCCCCCACCCCCGTGACCGCAATGGGGCTGACTTTTTCAAATCCAGTCGGTCTGGCCGCAGGGCTGGACAAGAACGCGGATCACATCGACGCCCTTGGCGCGCTGGGGTTTGGGTTTCTGGAAGTTGGCACACTGACGCCGCGTCCGCAGCCGGGCAATCCAAAGCCACGCCTGTTCCGCCTTGCTCCTCAGCACGCCATCATCAATCGCATGGGGTTCAACAACAAGGGTATCGATCATGCGTTGGCGAGCATTGCCCGCAGTAGCTACCGTGGTGTGCTTGGTATCAATATCGGCAAGAATTTCGATACACCTGTAGAGAATGCAGCGGACGACTATCTGATCTGCATGCGCAAGTGTTACAGCGCCGCGAGCTACATCGTGGTGAATCTCTCCTCTCCCAATACTCCCGGATTGCGTAGCCTGCAATTTGGGGATGATCTGCGCAGATTGCTGTCACTGCTCAAGACCGAGCAGGCGACACTGACTCAAATTCATGGCAAAAAGGTGCCGCTGGCAGTAAAGATTGCACCGGATCTTGATGACAACGAGGTGCGACTGATTGCTTCCGCGCTGCTCGATAATGAAATTGAAGGTGTGATAGCAACCAATACTACACTGGATCGGGGTGCTGTGCAGGACAGCCCCTGGAAAGATCAGGCTGGTGGCTTGAGTGGGGCGCCGCTGACAGGGAAATCGACCCATGTGATACGTGTCATGAAAGAGGCTGTAGGAGATGCAATTCCCATCATTGGGGTGGGCGGAATATTGAGTGGTGAGGATGCTCGCGCGAAGATCGATGCTGGTGCATGCCTTGTGCAGATTTATACTGGCTTTATCTATCGCGGCCCAGAGCTCATTTCTGAATCCGTTGCCGCTATAGCAGTCTCACGGCAATGAAAGTACTGTTTCTGTATACAACTCTCGGTTGTCACCTGTGTGAACAGGCAGAGCAGTTGCTCGCGCCAGTGGTTGATTACATCAATCGCTGTGGTGATGAACAATCGCAGGTCGTGGTTCGCCTTGTTGAAATTGCCGAGTCAAACGAATTAATGCTTCTCCATGGGTTGCGTATCCCTGTGATCAAACTGCAGGGGACCGAACCTGAATTGAGTTGGCCATTCGAGCAGGCTCAGGTTTTCGAATTCATCACGCGTCAACTCTGATCCACTTTCAGTCGAAATAATCGCTGTGCGTTTGCCGTGCTGGTGTGTGCAACATCAATAGCCGAGCGTCCAGTTGCTGCTGCGACTGTGTGCAGCACTTCGGATAGATAGAAGGGTTCGTTGCGTCTGCTTTTGGGCCGCGGTCGCAGGCTTCTTGGTAATAGATAGGGAGCATCTGTTTCCAGCAGCAGGCGATTGGGCGGGATGTCAGACAGCATTTCCAACAGGTGCTGACCACGGCGCTCGTCGCAAACCCAACCCGTGATGCCAATATACATGTCCAGGTCCAGATAATCGTACAGTTCGGCCTTCTCTCCGGTGAAACAGTGCACGACGCCGCCGTGGACAAGCTGATCCCGAAAACCCTTCAGGATCGGCAGGAAGCGGGAGTGTGCATCGCGCTGATGAAGAAATACGGGTTTATTCAATTCACAGGCCAACTGCAGTTGTTGTTGAAATGCTTCTTCCTGAATTGGGCGGGGAGAGTAATCACGATTGAAGTCCAACCCGGTCTCTCCAAGCGCAACAACTTTTTCCATTCCGGCCAGTTCGCGAATCTGCGTCAGCACCTCGGTGCTGCAGGTTGAGGCTTCGTGGGGATGTACGCCTGCTGTCAGCGACAGATAGTCAGGGTGGCGCTCTACGATAGCCAGTGCGCGCAGTGTCGCCGGGAGGCTTGTGCCGGTCACAATCATGTGGACGATCCCGATGTTCCGTGCGCGCTGCATGACGAATTCGAGATCTTGTTCGAATGATTCGTGACCCAGGTTGGCGCCGATGTCGATCAAAGGTGGCGATTTGTCAGGAGATGCAGCCTCAAACATTGCGAACCGTGGAACCCATTTCTTCCGCCCACTGCAGACTTGCAAGGTAGGCCTTTTCAATGTCATTTTCGCTGACGTTCAGGTGTTTCAGTGCCAGCCAGTCAATGTCCGGCCAACGCGCTTGTTCATTGGCGATCACGGAAGACAGGATCAGACCGAGATTACCCTTGCCAGCCAGCAGACCATCCACAACCTCCTGCGACAGAGGCATGGTAGTCACAATCTGCGACAATTCCATATCGAAGAATGCGTCGAGGTTGGAGAGCAGCCCTGTGGTGAAATAAGCGTCACTCTGGCTTGGTGATGTGAAGCACTCTGCCACCAATTGACACATCCTTGCTCTCGACATGGTGTGCAAGGACAAGGCGTGAGGTTTGTCTGACATGCTGCTGAGTGACAACAGGGTGGCCCAGCTCTTCACATGACGAAGACCAAGCAAAGAGACTGCGTGCTGCAGTGAGGCAATCTCGCGGCGCGCAGAGAAAGCGGCGGAATTCACCAGTCGAATAAGCTTCACACTGAGCACCGGATCGTTGGCAATGATGCCGGCAATTTCGCTCAGTTCCGCATTTGGGTTCTGGATTTGTGCTAGCAGATTCATGACAACCAGCTTGTTGGCTGGCACCTTGCGTCCGCTGATTTGTTCCGGTTTGCTCAGGAAATAGCCTTGAAACAGGGTGAAGCCCAGCGCTTTGCAGTAGTGAAACATCTCATGTGTTTCCACTTTTTCTGCCAGCAGGACGACGTTGAAGGGCTTCAGGAGTTGCACGTGACGTTCCAGTTCTTTTACATCCAGTGCCAGCACATCCAGTTTGACAATGTCTGCGATGCGCAATACCGGATCCCATTTGCTTTCATAAAGAAAGTCATCCAGTGCGATGGTGTAACCGTTGTTCTTGAGAGCCTGCAGATGAATGATGAGCTCATCGTCGACCTCTATGGTTTCCAACACTTCGATCACGAAGCGATTCCTGTCAAACGGAGGCGGGTTCAGGATCAGATTGCGCGTGAAATTGATATAGGCCGGGTAATGCTGAACAACCTCGCTGATATCGAGTTCGTTGAAGGCGTTGAGCATGACCTGGGACGTCGCCGAGTCACCGTCAAGGACAGTAGCGTGATTGTTATGATCTGAACGAAACAACAACTCATAGGCTGAGATATTGAGGTTGCCATCGTAGATTGGCTGTCTGGCCAGAAGTGTGTGACGAACTGTCATGGGATTGTCTTATGGTCCTTTGGATGCCGTATTGTACTCCTGGCGTTGCCGAAAGGAAGCGGGCCACAAGTGTCGCGAATCGTGAATTTCGCCGGTAGACCTTGAGGGTTTATTCCACCATAATAGCCCGCCATTAATGGCTGCGAGCCGACTGGGCCCAGGCCGGGACACTGAATCAACTCTGATCTTGAAGGTACGTGAAGTGGGTATAGCAAAGGCAAAAAAGGACCTCAATTGGGCGGATCTGGGCTTTCAGTACAGGCAGACAGATTTTCGTTTCAGCGCCACATTCGCGGACGGAGCCTGGTCTCAGGGTGAGTTGCTGGATTCTCCCATTATCGCAATGCACGAAGGAGCCCCGGCTATCCATTACGCACAGCAGTGCTTCGAGGGCATGAAGGCCCAGACTGCTCCAGACGGCAGAGTGTTGCTATTTCGTCCCGATCTGAACAGCGAGCGCATGAACCAGGCAGCTGGTCGTTTGTTGATGCCTGAAGTACCTCGCGAGCTATTCATGCGAGGGGTTGAAGAAACCGTACGCGCCAACTATGCCTGGATTCCTCCCTACGGGTCAGGTGCCTCCCTCTATATACGTCCAATGCTGATTGGGGTTGGTGAGAATCTTGGCTTGCGCACGGCGAAGTCTTTTGAATTTCGAGTTTTCTGTTCGCCCGTTGGGCCGTATTACAAGAGTGCTGGTCTGGCGGTGATTTCGCTGGCGGTATCTGACATTGATCGTGCTGCTCCGGCAGGCACCGGTGCTTACAAGGTAGGTGCAAATTACGCCGGCGGTCTGTTGGCGACCCGTCAGGCACAGGCTCTTGGTGCGAACGAGGCGCTGTATCTGGATTCAGCCACGAGAACCTATATAGATGAAGCAGGTTCCGCAAACATCATTGTGGCTATGAAAGGTAATCGTCTGGTGTCTCCAAAATCCGGGGCAATTCTGCCCAGCGTGACACGGCGTTCGATCATGACGCTGGCAGAACAGCATCTGAACATGCAGGTCGAGAATCGTCCCATCAATCTGCGGGATGAGCTCAGCGAGTTTGAAGAGGTTGCCGCCTGCGGTACAGCCGCTGTGCTCTCTCCAGTTGGCAAGATATGGGTAGATGGCCAGTGGCACAAATTCCATGGCGATGGTGAGAAGGTAGGGCCTGTCATGCAGAAGGTCTACGACCTGCTGGTTGGTATTCAGCGTGGCGAAGTTGCTGATCAGAATGACTGGACCTACGAAGTTTCCATTGGCTGAGATGTTTGCCACGCCCCTCGTGGGAGTAGTTCTCGAACGACAATCGGGTTTCAGGGGGCCAGGTAGCCCTCCAAATGGCGGCGATGATCGAGCTGCCCATACCTCCTGCAAACCCGCATCTCGGCTGCCCTCGCTTCATCTTCGCTGTTGCGAGTCACCCTCCATTTAGTTCAACAAGTGCTTGACCCTCGCGCGCCAAGCACTTATATATGTCCGCTTCTTTTTGGCCCCGGAGTGCGCAGGGTATGCGTGCCGGGCCAGTCCACACCCCGCAGCAGTGATCAAGGAACCGTTCAAAGTAATGAGTAAATCGTTGGTGATAGTTGAGTCGCCCGCCAAGGCGAAGACCATTAACAAGTACCTTGGCAAGGAATTTGTCGTCAAATCCAGTGTGGGCCACATCCGTGATCTGCCAACTGGCGGCAATGGGACGACAGTGGACACAAAGGAGCGCGCGAAGGCTGCCGCGGCGACTCGAAAACTGAATGACGACGACAAGATCGTTCACAAGAAAAGCAAGGCGCGGGAACAGTTGATCGCCCGCATGGGTGTCGACCCTGAACATGGCTGGCGCGCCAAATACGAGATTCTCCCAGGTAAGGAAAAAGTAGTTGCCGAGCTGAAAAAACTTGCCAAGGATGCCGATACCATCTACCTCGCAACCGACCTTGACCGTGAGGGGGAGGCAATTGCCTGGCACCTCAAGGAAGCCATTGGCGGCGATGAAAGCCGCTACAAGCGTGTCGTATTCAACGAAATAACCAAGAAGGCGATCAACGAGGCTTTCTCGCATCCTGGCGAACTGGACATGAAATATGTGCAGGCCCAGCAGGCACGCCGTTTTCTGGATCGCGTGGTGGGGTTCATGGTATCGCCGCTGCTGTGGGCGAAGGTTGCAAGAGGCCTGTCGGCGGGGAGAGTCCAGTCCGTTGCCGTGCGTCTCATTGTGGAACGTGAACGCGAGATTCGCACGTTCATCCCGGAAGAATACTGGGAAGTCTTTGCGGACTTGAAAACTGCGAAGCGCGATGACCTGCGGTTTGAAGTGGCCAAAGAGAAAGGTGAAAATTTCCGCCCGGTCAACAAGGCGGCAACGGATAAGGCAGTCAAATCGCTTGAAGGCGCCGCCTTTGTGGTGAGCAAGCGAGAAGACAAACCAACGTCTTCCAAACCAAAGGCCCCGCTGATTACCTCGACGTTGCAACAGGCTGCCAGTACACGCCTTGGTTTCGGCGTGAAAAAGACCATGACACTTGCACAGCGCCTGTACGAAGCTGGCTACATCACCTATATGCGAACCGATTCGACGCACCTGAGCGAAGATGCGTTGACGATGTGTCGCGATTACATCGGCAAGAAATTCGGCAAGAAATATCTGCCGGAGGAGCCAGTGCGCTACAGCGCCCGCGAGGGAGCTCAGGAAGCGCACGAAGCCATTCGTCCCACCGAGGTCAGCACCTCCAGTAATGATCTGCAGAACATGGAGCGGGATGCCGAGCGTCTTTATGCTTTGATCTGGCAGCACTTTGTCGCCAGTCAGATGCCTCCAGCCCAATACCTGAGCAGCTCGATTGCTGTGAATGCAGGCGATTTCGAGCTGCGCACCAAGGGTCGCATCATGCAATTCGATGGCTATATGAAGGTGCTGCCTACCAAGGAAGAGGATGTTGTGCTGCCCGCAGTGCAAGTGGGGGAGACGCTTGCCCTGCAGAAGCTGGATCCTCGTCAGCATTTCACCAAGCCCTCCGCGCGCTACACCGAAGCGAGTCTGGTAAAAGAATTGGAGAAGCGAGGCATCGGCAGACCATCTACCTATGCGGCCATTATTTCGACCATTCAGGAACGTGGCTATGTGAAGGTAGAGGGGCGTCGCTTCTACGCATTGAAGATGGGGGATATCGTGGCGGAGCGCCTGATCGAGAGCTTCTCTGATTTGATGGACTACGATTTCACCGCCAAGATGGAAGACGATCTGGACAAGGTGGCCGCAGGCAGCCTCGACTGGAAAAAGGTGCTCGATACTTTCTATGCTGGCTTCACGGATCAGCTTGAAACTGCCTCGTCAGTCGATGCCGGAATGCGTGCGAACAAACCCACGGACACCGACATTCCCTGTCCGAAGTGTGCCCGGCCCATGCAGATTCGTACTGCCTCCACGGGCGTGTTCCTGGGTTGTTCCGGCTACTCACTGCCGCCGAAGGAGCGCTGCAAGTCCACCATCAATCTGACGCCTGGCGAAGAAGCCATCAGCACAGATGATGCCGAAGAGGCGGAAGAGGCAGAGAACCAGTTACTGCGTCAGCGCAAACGCTGTTCCATCTGCAATACCGCCATGGACAGCTACCTGATCGACGAGAAGCGCAAGCTGCATATCTGCGGCAATAACCCGGACTGTGCGGGTTATCTGGTGGAAGATGGCGGTTTCAAGATTCGTGGCTACGAAGGGCCGCTGATAGAGTGTGACAAGTGTGGGGCCGACATGCAGCTCAAGTCGGGCCGCTTCGGCAAATACTTCGGTTGTACAAACGAGGAATGCAAGAACACCCGCAAACTGCTGCGCAGTGGTCAGGCAGCCCCACCCAAGATGCCGCCCGTGGTCATGTCTGAGCTGCGTTGTGAGAAAGTGGATGACCATTACGTATTGCGCGATGGCGCGGCAGGTCTGTTCCTGGCCGCCAGCAAGTTTCCCAAGAATCGCGAAACCCGCGCGCCACTGGTAGCGGAACTATTGCCTCATGGTGACGAGTTGGATCCGAAGTATCACTTCCTGCTTAGCGCGCCAGTAAAGGACGGTGATGGCAACAAGACGGTCATCCGTTACAGCAGAAAGACTGCCGAGCAGTATGTGCTGACCGAAGTGGATGGCAAGGCAACCGGTTGGAAGGCGTTTTACCGCAACGGGCGATGGGTAGTCGAAAAGTAGACTCTGAACCAAGATGCCTGGAGGCAGCGGGACTTGACCGCGATTGATTTGTCTTTCAGTCAATCGCGGGCAGGTCTCGCTCTCACAGCATCGATTGCACCACTAGATAGACCGCCGAATCACCCCCACGCTGATTCCCTCGATAGTGAACTGCTGAGTGCGCAGATCCACCTCGATCGGTGCAAAATCATCATTCTCCGCAATGAGTTGCAGGCTGGACTTGTTGCGCCCTCTTAGCAATCGCTTGACCGTTACATCTTCGTCGATGCGCGCCACAATGATGTCACCATCGTTGGCCTGATTGGTCTTGTGTACCGCCAGCAGGTCACCATCATGAATGCCGATCTTGATCATGCTGCTGCCTTTGACGGTCAGCAGGAAGTCTGCCCTGGGGTGGAAGAAGTCTGGTGGAATGTCGCAGTAATCATCAATCGATTCGATCGCCAGGATCGGACTGCCGGCCGCTACCTGACCGACAATGGGCAAACCGACGTTCTCCAGCGCAGGAAGTCTGATGCCTCGGGACGTGCCTGGCAGCATCTCAATGGCGCCTTTCTTCTCGAGTGCTCGCAGATGTTCCTCGGCGGCGTTGGGAGACTTGAAGCCCATTTTTCTGGCAATCTCGGAACGGGTGGGTGGGAACCCGGTTTCCTGCTGATACTCCCGGATGTACTCCAGAATCTCGGCCTGACGGGGTGTGAGATTGATCATGATGTCATCGCCTGATGGTTGATAAGGTTTGATGGATCGCAGGCTGTAATTATATACAGCTATTCCGGCATGACAAGTTCTTTGCTCGCTTTCCGCAATTTTGTGATAATCCCGCGTCCTGCGGGTCTCCTCGTCACTATCGCCCTCATCAACCAATCAGGCCCCATCAGCCATGACCATTGCCACATCAACTCAGACTCCCAATGAAAATTCCGCAAAGGCTCCCGGCGTCCTGATGCTGGACTTGCAGGGGCATCAGTTGGCGCCTGAGGAGCGAACTCTGCTGCGCAACCCCCAGGTCGGCGGCGTGATACTGTTCGCGCGCAATTACGCTGCCCCGCAGCAGTTACAGGAGTTGACTGCGGAGATTCGCGCATGCAATCCGGATATCCTGATCGCAGTGGACCAGGAAGGAGGGCGTGTCCAGCGCCTGCGGACAGGGTTTACACGCCTGCCGCCCATGCTGAGATTCTCGCAGTGCTGGGACGAAGATCCGGTGCTGGCCATTGAGCAGGCCATGCAATGCGGCTGGCTGATGGCGGTGGAAGTCCTGGCCCACGGTATCGATTTCAGTTTTGCGCCCGTACTCGACCTCGACAGCGGTTTGAGTGAGGTGATTGGTAACCGCGCCTTTGCCCGGGACCCGCAGCGGGTCACGGCATTGGCCAGCGCATTCATGAGTGGCATGCATGACGCAGGCATGGCCACCACTGGCAAACACTTTCCCGGGCACGGCAATGTGGTGGCTGATTCCCATCTCGATATCCCTGTGGATCAGCGCACCCTGGAGCAGATTCGTGCTCAGGATCTGCAGCCGTTCGAGCGCTGCGTGGGGCTGCTGGATGGCGTCATGCCCGCCCATGTGATTTATGAGAAGGTGGATCCGCACTGCGCGGGTTTTTCGGATTTCTGGCTCAACACAGTCCTGCGCGGCGAGCTCGGCTTCGACGGCGTGATCTTCAGCGACGATCTGGTGATGGCTGGTGCTGCTGCCGCCGGCGGCATGGAGCAGCGCATCGATGCGGCTCTTGGTGCCGGTTGCGACATGATCCTTGTCTGCAATGATCGCGCGCTGGCACTGCAGGCACTTGCCCATCTGGAGGCAAGGGCGGTGCCGGGCAACCCTCGTTTGCGTGGTATGCAGCGTCGGCGCATATGGACACCCGAATTACTGCGCAACTCTGAACAGTGGGGCAGGGCACACGCTACGGTAGTGGCACTGACAGGAGATACATCATGATTGAGGAAGCCAGACGTGTGCAGGCCGAGGCACGCTGCATCTATACGGAGCAGGAAGTGGAGGCGGCTCTTGATCGCATGGCGGCGGCCATCACTGCGGAGCTCGCCGACAGCAATCCTCTTGTGCTTGGTGTCATGACCGGTGCACTGGTCGTGGCGGGCAAACTCCTGCCAAGACTTCATTTTCCGCTGCAGGTGGACTATCTGCATGCCAGCCGTTATCGCGGCAAGCTGAGCGGCGCCGATCTGCAGTGGAAGGCTTATCCATCGATCGCTCTGAAGAGTCGCACTGTGCTGATTGTGGACGACATCCTCGATGAGGGAGAGACCTTGCTGGGAATCCGTGACTATTGTCTGCAGCAGGGTGCTGCACGCGCGCTGTGCGCGGTGCTGGTCGACAAGAATCACAACCGTCGCGTAGCCGGACTGACGCGGGCAGAGTTTACAGGTCTCGATGCTCCGGACAGCTATCTGTTCGGCTATGGCATGGACTACAAGGACTATCTGCGCAACGCCCCTGGCATCTACGCAGTGGCAGGCACCTGAGTCCAGGCGAGAAATTCCTCACGACAGCCTTCGAAGGTGATGACAGGTTGTCGCCTGGCGAGTTGGTAGGCGTACATCGGGTCGTAGTAGCACGTCAGCAGTTTGCTGATCCAAACTCCGTGCGCTGCTGTCTCACCGGATAACTTCTGCACCCGCAATGCCTCCTGCATGTCGGCCAGCACTTCCTGATAGTGCTCACCTCCGAGTCGCCGCTGAATACGTGACAGGCTCATTTGCAACCATTCGGAAAAATCCGTAAAGGCATTGGCTGGGTCGCGCTCTTCGAAGTCGTGGAGATTGTCGCAGATATAGTCGTTCAGAATTGTGTCAGTGCGCGACTCAAGCGATTCCTGAATCAGCGCAACAGGGGACTGCTTCATTACCTCGTAGAGACGATGCGGCACGGAAAGTGAGCCGATTGCCTTGCTTTCATCCTCGATGAAGAGCACCGGTCTGTTTTCGGTGCCGAGTTTCAGAAAGCGAATCGCCAGTTCATTCTCGAAATTGATCTGTGCAGGCTGTCCGGCAACTTGGGTACCAAACGCTGAACCTCGATGTCCTGCAAGCTTTTCCAGATCAACGCCGTTGTCGATTTGCTGCAACAATTGTGTCTTGCCTGACCCCGTGCGTCCGGCGATCACTACAAACTGCTTTGTTGTACCACTTCTCTCTGCGCACACATTTTCTATGGTCTCAATCAGAAACTGACGCATTGCCTTGTAACCACCAGGTACGCGCGGGCACTGTGTGCCGACACTGCTCAACCACTCCTGGGTGATCTGTGACCGCAGTCCACCTCTGAAGCAGTAGAGCCAGCCTTGCGGATTCACACTGCACCATTCTTGCCAGCGCGCCATTCTGGCGTCTTTCACGGTACCTGCCACCAGGTGATGTCCCAACTCGATAGCGGCGGCCTGACCTGCATGCTTGTAGATTGTCCCCACACGGCGCCGTTCATCATTCTCCAGCAGAGGGATGTTGATGGCGAGTGGGAAGGCTCCTTTGGTGAACTCCTCAGGTGCGCGGACATCAAGCAGAGGAACGTCATTCAGAAACAGAGAATGGAGTAACGAGGTATCGTCTGAGTTACGGATCAGGGAACTGCTTGTCACGAACGTTACACCAGGCCAGCAGTTGTACCTATGGCCATCCTGGGCACGGAAGTAACAACGATTGATAGAAAAGAACCGGTTCAAGCTCTTTGGAGAGCGGTCGATATATCACGGATGGAAGGACAGCGACAAGGGGAACCGCGATATGCCAGATGTGCAAGTACAGCTTTTCAAAGCAGCAAGGTTGCTGAAATGAAATCACTGGCGACTGCCATGCCGACCTTGCGCTGGTGGTGGCCGCTGCGTAGACATCGATTGTCCGTCCTGCTGTGTGGTATCCCGGCTGCTCTGGTCGTGGTTTTGCTTATGGTTTATGCCGACCCTGTATTTGAATCCAGGGCTCTCCTGGAAGTGCAGCACGCAACTCCGCCGCAGGTCACTGCTGGTGGTACGACTTACGCGAGAATCGACATGCTTTTCATGAACACTCAGCGCGAGATTGCCGCATCGTATGCGGTGGCTGGTGGTTTGCGCGACCATTTACAGATTGATCTGATTCCTGACACTCACTTGCTCGCAGTACGCTATCGTGCCACCAATCCTGCTCAAGCCCAGATCGGTGCCAATACGGTAGCCCAATCCTTCATCAGTTATACCGAAGATGCTCAGATACAATCCATTGAGCGGGCTGCCCTGCTGTTGCTGAGAAAACTCGAAAGTGTCATTGATGCGCCTGATATGCATTTGCGCGATCTGAGTGACGGAACTGACAAAAGAACACAGCAGGAGACCATCTACGAAGATCTGTTGTCACCATTACCGCCACTGTTGCCAGGTATGGAGCGCGCCCAGTTGCCGGGCAATGCATCGTCTGCTTTCAGCAGCCTGTTGGAAACGGCATTGGTCACGCAGGTAGTGCAAAGTTTTGACGACTCACTGACACCCATGACCTTTGCCCGCATTCTGGACTACGCGCCACTACCCGAAGAACCACTGGAGCGAATACACCCGTTATGGGTCGTGCTGAGCTATCTGAGCGCTGTGGCGCTGCCGGCAGCAGTACTGGTAGCACGTTTCAAGATGCGGGACACGCTGGATTTTCCACAGGACGTTCATCAGGAACTCGGCCTGATATGTATTGGAACGTTACCCATAGTTTCCACAACGTCCTCCGGGCATTTCCTGGACGATCTGCCATTCGCCGATGCCCTCCGTTCGCTGCGCACGGCGTTGCAACTGCTGCGTCCGTTCGAGCCACCAATGGAACAATTCCCACGTGGTCGCACTGTGCTGGTGACTTCTGGTCAGAGTGGAGAGGGCAAGACCACGTTGGCTGTCAATCTCGCGCTTGCGACCGGGCGCATGGAGCGAGTTCTGTTGATCGAGGCAGACATGCGTACGGCTCGCCCCTGCCTGGGGCTGGCTGCAGGAGTGCCGGGGTTGTCGCATCTGATTGCGGGAGCGGCACAACTGCGCGATTGTATCCATCGTCCGGACGGTTATGGCATTGATGTCATCCCCGTCGGCGTGTTGCCACCCAATCCTCATGAGTTACTCGCCAGCAGGCGTTTCCGCAGGGTGCTGGATATGCTTGAGCGACGCTACGACACCATCGTGGTAGACGCCCCTGCAGTGACTGAGGTGAGTGATACGCTGCTGCTGGCAAGGCACTGCAGCGAACTGCTTTACGTGACTGCGGCGGGCCAGACAACAATCCAGCAGGCACGCAACAGTCTCGCTCAGCTTCTCCAGCGTGGATTGCCAGTGTCGGGTGTGGTGCTCAATCGCTGCGGTGTGACTGACCCGCAGCAGGCGCATAAGAGGGCAGCAGCATGAATCTGGATGAGTTGCAGGCACTGCTTGGGGATTCGCCAGAAGCGATCGAACTGTTGAAGGTTGACTCACACGTGCCTGTGAAACTGGTGCCCAGACCGACGCAATCCGAGATTGCGGAAAACCTGCCTCCGACCACGTTGCAGGAGAAGCTGCAAGAGATCGAAATGGCGCAGAAGTTCGGCTATTTGTTATGCAAGTGCTCCTGGCCTCCGCAAATCATGGTGCTCACTGGTGCTGATCATATCTACCGCTGTCGACGCTGTTCACGCGTAAGGGAGATGTAGCTCGATTTTGGCAAATCCCATGATTGGCAAGCATTGTGCTTTGTTGCTGACAGACATCTCAAGGATAGACGCAGCGGCAGTTGATTGCCGCTGTCAGGCCGCCCAATCAGTCGAGACCAGCCACCATGACCAATAAACTTCTGTCACTTTGTCTTCTTGCCCTGCCGTTGATTTCCTGCACCAATGTGCAGAGTCTCTGGCTTGATGGTCTTGCGGTTACCAGTCAGGCAGGTTTGACCTCAGAGCACCGCATTGAACGCAGCGGACATTGGGTACTGCCGCGGAACACCAGCTTCTATGTGGCACAGGGAGAAATTCCTGATTTGGAGGTACTGCGCCCGGTCGTGACATCACCAGATCAGGGGGAAGCAGTTAATCCCTGGGAACCGGATCACCTCGGGGCCTTGGTTGCGAGGGAGATCGCCCGACATTTTCCGCTGGTTCTGAGGGCGGAACAGAATGAGTCGCTGTTCGCTGCATTGCAGAGTGCACAGCAGCATGGAATCGATTATGTACTGTACCCCCGCATGCAGCATTGGCAGGACGGCGCCGGGACGTGGACAGAGGTCGCTGAAAGCCTGCGCTATCGAGAGTCTTCAGAGGTGGCCGATGCTTTCGGGTTGGATCGTGCCAGACTGCAGTTGACGTTGCTGGAAACCAGCAGTGGTCACATCATGGACGTTGTCTCCATTGAAACGCGCGGTGGTGTGCTGACGGCCTACGGTGGAAATCCGCAACGCCTGCTGGAGGCTGCCGTTGGCCGGTATGTGGATAGTCTGGTACCTTGAACCTCGGAGCAGTTGGTCGTGCTCCCACACAATGACAGTCAGACCTGAGACTGAGACTGATGGTTGATTCCTCGTCCGACCCAGAGAACAACAGCGAACCGGTCCGTTTGTTGCGCACACTCGATTCCGTTCCAGGTCCTGCACCCATTCATCTCTGGAATCCACCCTATTGCGGCGAGATTGATATCAGAATCGCCCGGGACGGTACCTGGTTCCACGACGGCAACCCCATTCGCCGTATAGAACTCGTCCGCTTGTTCTCCTCGGTGTTGCGTCTGGAAGATGATGGACGTCATTACCTGGTCACTCCGGTGGAGAAACTCGGTATCCAGGTGGAAGATTGTCCCTTTGTGGCACAGTTGGTTGAGCGTTCCGGGCGGGACAAAGAACAGAGCCTGGACTTTGTGCTGAACACGGGAGAACGCGTGGCGGCTGGTCCTGAGCACAAGATACAGGTTTCGCACGGGACGGCAGGCGCCGAACCGCATCCTGTCGTGCATGTGCGAAACGGGTTGCAAGCGCTGCTGTCACGAAATGTCTTCTATGAACTGGTTGATATGGCGGTGGAGGAGAAGGCAGCGGCGTCTGGCTCCGAACTCGTCGTTTGGAGTCATGGTGCACGTTTTGTGCTTGGTAGTTTGAACAACTAGCGAGGCGGTGACGGGTAGGTCCTTGCGCCATTCAGTGTCTCTGGATTTACTTGTTCTGGCGGCAAACTCTCGGCAACCGAGGTATCAGGAGTTGCCGGTTCGGCGACAATTTCTGCCGCCCCCCTGTTATGCACAATGACCGCATCGACTCCCTGCAAACCGAATTGGGCGGTGCGTGCAATGCCATGACGCAGCGGCGCCGTCACAAAACCACAGGCCGCCAGCGTGAACGCCAGTATCGTTGTCAGTATCGCTGTCTTCAGTTTGCCAAGCATCTCTATTCCTCATCCAATCAAATTGCCTGCTGCCTTGAGTACAGCAATCTCCATGCCGGAGATATTCTGCTGAACAGAAAATCTTCTGATTAAAAAAACTACAATCAGTGCTCAAGTTTTCGCCAAACCTGTCGCTACCTGTGTTGAATGGCCTAACGGGATGGTTGATCTGAATTTGCAGTATGAGGATCAGCTTGCCTCTGCTATCCGGGCTGCCATGACGAGTAGCGCCATAAAAAATGGTGCCTCTCAGCAAATCATTGCCCAATTCTAATGTATGGAGATCACTCATGTTACGCACTGTTTTCACTCAGAACCTTGCTCGTAAAGTAGCGGCAGTTACTGCGGCCCTGTTGCTTTGCACTTATCACTCGGGAGCCCTGGCACAGCGCATTTCCTCGGAAGGCGGCGGTCGTGATGCGATTGCGAAGTTTCTGCTGAACTTCGGACGCTTTATAGACTGGCCCGATGCTGCATTTGCATCTCCTGCAGCTGACTTCAAGGTTTGTGTCCTTGGCGAAAACCACCTAGGCAACGAATTGGTACAGAACCTGCGCAACAAGAAGGCTGGCGACAGAGCATTTACCATCACCGAACTTTCCGCCAACCAGCTTAACGATGCCAAGAGCTGCAATATTCTCTTCGTGAGCGCAGCAGAAGCGGCGCGCGTGAAGGAAATCACGAGTGCAGTAGCCGGTTCACCGGTGTTGACTGTTGGTGAGGCAGACGGCTTTCCCGAGAGCGGTGGCATGATCGGGTTGGCAGCAGCTCCCGGCGGCAAGATCGCAATCAGAATGCAGAAAGCTCTTATTGCAGATGCTAATCTGCAGGTCCGTGAACAACTGATGCGAGCCATACAGTAGGTTCTCTTTATAAGTTCCCACGAGGGTGTATAAGTGATAAGCATGAAATGGAAATTGAAATGGAAAGTGTTGGCAGGAGTGACCGTGACCAGTACATTCGCAGTAGTGGTATGCAGCATTATCTTCATCGTGATGGAACTGGATAGGCTGGAGGAATCCACCAACACACAGGCGCAGATCACTGCGCGTCTGATTGGCGCAAACTCCACCGGTGCTCTGGCTTTTCTTGATGCTGCATCGGCCACTGAAACGCTGAGTTCTCTGGAACTCGATGACAACATCACTGGTGCGGTAATTTTCGACGAAAGCGGCAGTGCGTTTGCGAATTTTGCAGCGCGCGGTACAGCTGCGTCTTCATTGCCTGTGCGCCCCGGTCCGAATGCAATCCTGCGGCATGAGGATCTGGGCTACATAGAATTGTATGAGCCTATAAACATGGATGGCGACATGATAGGCACCATCTATCTGCGTGTCAGCCTGCGGGAATATCAGCAGGTGGTGAGTGCGTATCTCACGTCGGCGTTCGGCATTGTGATTGGCATTGCTGCCATGGCGCTGGCAATCTCCTTCTTCGTACAGCGTTCAATAGTCACACCGATCAACCAGGTAGTTGATGCACTGCGTGACATTGCTGAAGGCGATGGCGACTTGACTCAACGCATCAAGGTTACCTCTGACGATGAAGTGGGACAGTTGGCGCATTGGTTCAATGTGTTCGTTGGCCGTATTCATGGTGTCGTCACCAAGTTCAAGGACTCGTCATTCAATCTGACGTCAGCGGCGGAGCAACTTTCTGCCACCACCAACCAGACAGCCAACGGTGCAAATCGTCAGCAGTCGGAGATTGCCCAGGTGGCATCCGCAATGGCAGAAATGGCCAGTACGGTGGAAGAAGTGGCGCGCAACGTGGGCATGGCTGCATCCGATGCAGAGAATGCCGATCTGGAGTCGAACAAGGGTGCTGAGGTTGTGGCGCAGACGATGCAGGCGATCAATGAACTTGCTCGCGACATTGATCGCGCTTCCGAGGTAATCACGCAATTGCAGAAAGAATCCGACAACATCGGCTCCGTTCTGGATGTAATTCGCGGTATTGCCGAACAGACCAATCTGCTTGCACTCAACGCTGCAATCGAGGCTGCCAGAGCGGGCGAGCAGGGCCGTGGTTTTGCAGTGGTAGCGGATGAGGTGAGAACACTGGCCAGTCGCACCCAGGCTTCCACCGAGGAGATACAGGAGATGATCCAGAAACTCCAGACTGGCGCGCGCCAGGCGGTGACAGTGATGGGCAAGGGCAAGGAGCAGGCTTCGTCCAGCGTTGAACACGCAGGTCGTGCGGGGCAGTCATTGCAGGCCATTACCAAGGCGGTGTCTGTGATCAAGGATATGAGCAATCAGATCGCGAGTGCTTCCGAGGAGCAGTCGGCTGTGACGATCGAGATCAAGCAGAACATCAACAACATCTCTCAGGTAGCCAACGATACGGCGATTGGATCGAAGGAAATCAGTGCAGGATCGGACGAACTTGCCCGACTCGCGCTGGAGATGAAACGTCTGGTGGGGCAGTTCAAAGTATAGTTCGTACAATTCCAGGTGAGTGACAATTTATTGTCGTTGGAGTGTCGCAAAGACACTTCAACGATGCCTGCAATACCCTCCGTTGTTGACGCCTCCGGGTAAACGGGGCATCATTACCAGCCTTTTTTGGGCACCCGGCGCACATTGGTGACAGGAACTTGCCAGATAGCAGCGCCCATCATGCACACTCAATTTTTACAGCCGGTTTCTACTTCTTAATTATGGAGAATCCATGAAGATTCTTGTGGCAGTCAAACGTGTTGTCGACGCAAACGTCAAGGTGCGCGTCAAAGCCGATAACAGCGGAGTCGAGTTGACCAATGCCAAGATGGCGATCAATCCTTTCTGCGAAATTGCCGTTGAAGAGGCGATCCGCATCAAGGAGAAGGGGCAGGCGGATGAAGTGATCGTAGTCTCCATCGGCGACAAGGCGTGTCAGGAACAGATTCGCACCGCTCTGGCCTTGGGTGCTGATCGTGGCATTCACGTTGACGCTGCCGATGGTCTGCAACCGCTGGCCGTTGCCAAGATTCTTCACGCACTGGTCAAGAAGGAAGGGATTGATCTCGTGATCGTTGGCAAGCAGTCCATCGACACTGACAACAATCAGGTTGCACAGATGCTGGCAGCGCTTGCGGGAATGCCACAAGGCACCTTTGCGTGTGGTCTGGAACTGGTGGATGGCAAAGCCAAAGTCACGCGCGAAATTGATGGCGGTGAACAGACTGTGCTGCTCAGCCTGCCAGCGATCATTTCCTCGGATCTGCGTTTGAATGAACCACGCTATGCCTCTCTGCCCAATATCATGAAAGCCAAGAAAAAGCCCATCGACACGATCACTCCGCAGGATATGGGTGTGGATACTGCTTCCGGTTTGCGCGTTGTCAGCGTCGAACCGCCACCCGTGCGCTCCGCAGGGATTCGCGTAAGCAGCGTCGACGAATTGATCAGCAAACTCAAATCCGAAGCCAAGGTGATCTAGGGGTTCGACGCCCCTGGCAACTATCAATCGCTGAACCCAAAGGTTTAATTCATGAGCGTATTAGTTATTGCAGAACACGATAATGTCGTCCTGAAGCCCACTACCCTGAGTGCTGTTACTGCCGCGTTGGCCATTGGACAGGATGTTGTTGTGCTTGTCGCAGGGTCAGGCTGTGCAGCTGTTGCTACTGCTGCTGCCGCCATTACTGGCGTTGGCAAAGTGTTACTGGCAGACAACGAGGTTTATGGCCATCAGTTGCCCGAGAGCGTCGCGGCTCTGGTTACCGACCTTGGTGCCAGTTACTCGCATATTCTCGCGGCTGCTACCACGACTGGCAAGAATCTCTTGCCACGTGTTGCAGCGTTGCTGGATGTGGCGCAACTCTCCGATATCGTTGCAGTCAAGAGCGTTGACACTTTTGTACGACCTATCTATGCGGGCAACGCCTTGGCCACAGTCCAGTCATCCGATTTCGTCAAGGTCATCACGGTACGCAGCACGGCGTTTGCCGAAGCGTTGCCGAGCGGTGGTACGGCGGCAATCGAGGCTGTTGGGATTGTGAAAGCGCAAAGTCTGTCCAGTTTCGTGAGTGAGCAGTTATCGGTATCAGAGCGTCCGGAACTGACTGCAGCCTCTATCGTGATCTCTGGTGGTCGCGGCATGCAGAGCGGTGAGAATTTTGTACTGATCGAAAAAGTGGCGGACAAGTTGGGTGCTGCCATCGGGGCATCGCGGGCTGCCGTGGATGCAGGCTTTGTGCCGAACGACATGCAGGTCGGCCAGACCGGCAAGATTGTTGCTCCCGACCTCTACATTGCTGTGGGTATATCCGGTGCGATCCAGCATCTGGCCGGCATGAAGGACAGCAAAGTGATTGTCGCCATCAACAAAGACGAGGAGGCACCGATTTTTCAGGTAGCCGACTACGGGCTGGTTGGTGATCTTTTTCAGGTGTTGCCGGAACTGGCGGAGAAACTCTGATAGAACAGCAATTGTGCGCGCGTGCAGAAGCGAGCTTGCTCCTGCATATTGAGACTCTTCACAGAGTAACCCAATAAAAAATGTCGCCTGTCAAGAATTCTCTGCTGACAGGCAAAAGACCTAAGTCTATATGGGACAAGGATTTTGGCTTCTATGCCAGCTTCTCGCACATACCTGCTCTTGCAAGCTGGGAGCCACATAGGAGCAAGGCGGTTGCGGGTCTCGGCGTAGCCGAGCAAGCGTCCGGCAATGTCCGTGCAAATGATATGACAAGGCTCCCGCGAACCATAGCCCAGAAAAGCGAAGGCGCAGGTCAGTGACCTGCGCCTTCGTGAATCGCCGCCGATGTGAGGTACGCCTACGTCTGCGGCGCGTCCCACCGGGACGTTGACGGCGTTTTCGCGGTCGTCCCTTTCCTGAATCCCCGATCCCGTGCGATGAACGCTTCCAGCATGTGCGGGATCAGCGTCACCGCATCGACCGCCTCGCCGTAGGTCTGCGTGTGCAGCGTGGCGTAGCGGTCAAGGTCAGCCTTCAGGCTGGCCGGACACGCGAATGTCAGCTTGACGGTCTCGCTCTTGGGCAGTGGGCCGAGCCGCAGTTTGTTCGTGTTCATTGCGATGATTCTCTCTGGAAGAACAGCGGCTGGTACGGCCGCAGCACCAGATCCCGGTTGACGATGATGCGCACCGGCAGGCCGGGGCGAGCCGTCAGCGTGGGCTGGATGTTCATGTTGCGGCGGGTCATCTCCTGGCCGATCTGGTTCACGCTATCCTGCACGCTGTCGCGGCCGGCGACGATGACGCGATCGCCGTCCTGGCGATTCTCCGGGGCGGCCAGTTCGGCGCCGACACCCAGCAGCGTGGTCAGCACCGCGCCAGCGAAGACGCGGTCCCAATGCCAATCGACACCATCCTCCAGCCCCGCGTAGCCGGCCGGGTCGGTGCCCACGAGGTTGTCGAGCTGGCTTGATGAGGTGTCCGGCAGAATCAGCCGGTGCCACACCATCTGGATTCGGGTCTGCCCATAGCTGACCTGGCTGTTGTAGCGGCCCAGGATGCGCGAGCCTTGCGGGATCAGCAGATGGCGGCCGGTGGCTGTGTCGTAGACCGGCTCCGTCACCGTGGCGATCACGTCGCCCGGCAGGTCGGACTTGATGCCCGTCACCAGTGCGCCCGCGATCACCGTGCCGGCCATCAACTGGTACGGTGAGGTCGGCAGTTGCAAGTTGCCGGAATTACGGGTTTGCGTAGAACCGGCATTGCTCAGAAACGCTTCCTTCTGGTCCTGCCGGTTCTGCACGGCGGTGGGATCGGCGGGCTGCGCAGCCGTCGAAGCCGGCCCGGCGGCCAGCCCGGTCAGCGGTGGCGGCCCTGCCACGCTCCGAGTGGGAGCGGCTACGGCAGCGCGCTGTCCGCCCGTGCTGAAGAACACGGACGAAGCTGCCGCTTCCTCGGCCTCCTTGAGCCGCGCCAGGCGCTCGGCCTCTGCCGGGGCATAGCCCGGTTGTGAGTAACCCTGCGCCCGCTGCTCGGCGCGCAGAATCGGCGCGCCGAGGTCGCCGGGCAGCGGTTCGCCCAGCTCCGGCGGCAGCGGTGGCAAGGTCGGCGGTAGTTGCGAATAGTCGGCGGGTAACTGCGCCAGCCCTTCGGAGCGCGAGACGCGATCGACGTTGTACAGCTCAGCTGACTCGCCTGCGCCACGGCGCTGCGGCGCTTGCAGCGACCAGAGCGTTGCGCCCAATACTGCGGTGGCCACGCTGCCGACCAGAATCGCCAGCATGCGCCGGTTCAACCGCGTGACCGGACGCGGCTGCGCCCGCAGGGCGACTTGTTCCGGTGCCAGCTTCGGTGCGGCGCGAGGCATGTCCGGGGAATCGTCTTGGCTCATGGTCAGTTCCTCCGCGCGACGCCGTCCGTGCGCTCGATGCGCACCACGTCGCTCTTGTCGCCGCCCAAGCGCAGCTCGGCGGCGCCGAACAGCCGGTCCACGATGTAGTACGGTGACCGGAAGCGGTAGTTCACGAGCTGGCCATCGCCCTGCGCACCGATCACGAACAGCGGCGGCAGCTCGCCCTGTGCGATGCCGCCGGGGAACTGGATGTAGACCTTCTCGCCATCATCGAAGGCGCGCAGCGGCTTCCACGACGCATTGCTGCCGCTGATCACGTAGCGGAAGCGGATGTTCTCCAGCGTCAGGCCCGTATCGACCGGTGCGGTGCTTTGCGCCGCTTGTGACTGTCGCTGCAAGGCGAGCATGCGGTCGCGCGGATAGTCCCAGGATACCGACGCCATCCACGCCCTCTCGGTCGAGGTCAGCTCGATCAGGTACGTCCTGCGGCTGGTGGTGATGACCAGGTTGGTCTTCAGTGCGGTGCGGGTGGGCTTCACCAGCACGTTGACGCGCAACTCGTCACCGCCGCCGCTGGAGGTATCGCCGACGATCCAGCGTACCGTGTCGCCGGCGGCGACCGTCACCAGTTCCTCGCCGGGCTGTAAGGCGATCATCGTCACGCGGCCTGGACTGGTATAGACCTGATAGAGCGCGCCGTCGGTGAAGGGCCAGACCTGAATCGCGTTGATGTATCCTTCGCGTGTGGGCGCCATGCGTGCTTCCGCGTTGGCGAGGGATACGCGCTCGCGCGCGTCTTCCGGCTCGGGCGTCGGCGGCGTCTCGTCCTGCACCGGCAGCGGCATCAACTGTCCCGGCAGCGGCAAGGGCTCCGGCACCGCGACTACTTCCACCGGCAGGGGCGGTTCGGGCAGGGGCTGCGCCTGCACCGGCTCGTCTAGCGTGATGGTCGGCGGTTTGCGCGGCGTGGCGCAGCCCGCCAGCATGACGGCAATCAGTGCAACAGCGTAAAAGCGTAAAGACGGTTTCATGGCCTGTCTCCTTCGATCGAGTCGAGTTCCCGGCTCCACGACAAGCCGTTGATGTAGATGCCCAAGGGATTGCGGCGCAGCCGCTCCTCGGTGCGCGGCGTTTGCAGCACGATGGAGACCACCGCCGTCCAGCGCTCCAGTCCCGCCGCTGCGCCGTTGACGTAGCGGCGCTCCGTCCACCGCACCTGAAATGACTCACCGCTTGCGCGCACGACGCTGTTGACCTGTACCGTCACCGTTTCCCGGCCGATGCGCGCGAAGGGATCGTTGACGCGCGCGTAGTCATTGAGCACGGCTGCGCCGCGGTCGGTGGTGTAGTCGTAGGCATCCAGCCAGTTCTGCCGCACCACGATCGGGTCGATGGACAGCGAGCGCACCAGCGTGACGAAGCGCGCGAGGTGATGCGCGGCCTGCGCATCGTTGGGCCGGTACGGCGTGGCGGCCTCGCCCACAGCGCGGACCTGCCCGCCGTGATCCACCTCCACCACGTAGGGCGTGACGATGGACTGCGCTGAGCGCCACACAAGGCCGCCGGCCATCAGCAACGCGAGTGTGAGGCAGCCAAAGGCCATCAGCCGCCAGTTCTTCGCTTGTGAACGGGCCGAGCCGATGCGCTCGTCCCATACCTGTTCGGCGGCCTGGTACGGCGTGGCCGGCTGCGGTGTGTCGGCATAGCGTACCTGTGGTCGTTTGAATCGCATGGCAGGTTCTCCTTATGAGTTCGATGGGTCGCGCAGGCTGGGGCCGCTGCCCGAGCCGCCGCCGTCGCCGCCGCGCAGCGTGTGTGCGACGGTGGTGGCGGCATGGGTGAGCTGCTGGCGGCGTTGCAGGCGGCTGGCCCACGCGGGTTGCCCGGTGTTGGCGGTCGCGGCCTCCGCGCTGCCCTGAGCGGGCGAGCCGGTAGCAGCGCTGCCTGTGGAAGCATCGGGATTGATGGCGGCAGCGGCACGCGTCTTCAGCGAATGCGCACCGGCGGCCACGTGCTGCCCAACCGACTGCGCGCCGGTCCGGGCGACGTTGCCGAGACCCACCGCCGCGCCCCTGAGGCCACCGCCGGCACCGGCGGAACCTGCCTGAAAGGCCGACCTCGCGCTGCTGGCGGTCGATGCCATCGAACGTGCGCCGCCGACGGCCATGCGGGCAGCGCCGGGCGTCATGCGCGCACCGGCCGCGACGGCACCACCCACACCCGTGGCCACCGCGCCCACCGCGACAGCCGTACCGGCCGCGCCGAGCGTGGCACCCGCCATCGCACCGGCGCCGAGCTGCGGCGAACCGGACACCAGGCCGGTGGCAATACCCGGCCCGAAGATCCCGAGCGCCAGCAGCGCGAGGGACGCCAGCATGATGACCAGCGCGTGGTCGATGGAGGGTTCATCCGGCGCGACCTGAAATTCGGCGAACAGGCCGGTGCCAATACCGACGATCACCGCCAGCACCAGCACCTTGATGCCGGAGGACACCACGTTGCCCAGCACCTTCTCGGCCAGGAACGCGGTCTTGTTCCACAGCGCGAACGGCACCAGCACGAAGCCGGCGAGCGTCGTCAACTTGAACTCGATCAGCGTGATGAAAAGCTGGATCGCCAGCACGAAGAACGTGACGATCACCACTAGCCAGGCCAGGAACATGACCACGATGGGGGTCATGTTCACGAACACCTCGGGGAAGCCCGCCATGCCGCTGATCTGTTCGAGGATCGGCGCGGCGGCATCGACGCCCACCTTGGCCAGCCGACCGGGTTGCAGGAACTCGGCCTGCGAGATCGTGGAACCCGACGCCATTAGACCCAGCCCCGCGAACGAGCGGAACAAGATGCTCGCCAGCCAGTTGAAGTTGCCGATGATGTAGGCGAAAGCGCCGATGTAGAGCACCTTGCGGATCAGCTTGGCGATCACGTCCTCGCCCTGGCCGGTGGCGTGACTCATCGCCCAATAGAGACCCGCGATGGTCATGTCGATCACGATCAAGGTGGCGGTGAGGAACGCCACCTCTCCGCCCAACAGACCGAAGCCCGAGTCGATGTAGGTGGAGAAGACTATGAGGAAGCGGTCGATCACGGAGATGTCGTTCATGGTGCGTGCCCTCAGTCGCCGCCGTAGAACGGCACGGTCTGCGGCGTGTAGGGTGTGCCCTCGCCGTGGAAGCGTCGCCGCACTTCGCGGGCGCGCTCAGTGGCCGCCGCCTGCCGCGCCAGTTCCAGCGACGCGGCGCGGTCCTGCGTCAACTGGAGCTGCTGAGACTGGATCGCTTGTTTGGCCTGCAAGGCCAGCAACTGGTTGGTCGCCTGCGCCGCTTGCAGCGCGCCGGTGGCCGACTGACTCTGGCCCACCAGATCGGCCAGCACGCCTTCGTCTTCACCGAGGTTCTGCGAGACCTGTGCCTGCATCCGCATTGCGGTATGCAGGCCGTCGAGCGTGTGGCGCCAGCGTTCGCGCGCGTCCTGCGCCATGCGGTCGCCGCTGACAGTGGCGGCATACTCTTGCGGGTACAGCCGGGCGAACTCCCGGTCCATGTTCGCCACGTCGTAGGCCAGCCCCTGCGCCTCGGCGATCAGGCGTTCGGTGGTCGCCAGCGTCGAGCGCAGCCGGTTGACCACGTTGTAGTCGAGGCTGGTCAGATTGCGCGCTTGGTTGATGAGCATCTGCGCTTCGTTCTGAAGCTGCCGCACCTGGTTGTTGATCTGCTCCAGCGTGCGGATCGCGGTCAGCGTGTTCTGCATCAGGTTGGTCGGGTCAATCACCGCCCACTGCGCCTGCGCGGCAGGCAGCGTGAAAAATAGAGCGGCAGCAACGATCGCAAGCAGTGTCTTCTTCATGACGGGTTCTCCTGTGGTGGGTTGAAAGCGGCAGGCACGGACGGCAATAGGTCGGCCGCCCAGTCCAGACCGCAATGGCGCAGCCAGGCGGCTGCGAAGCTGGAAGACAAAGCCGCCTCCACCGCGTCGATGTCGCGCTGATCCTGCGGCGTCGAGGCGCCAGCGAAGGCCAGTGCGACCGGACCCAGGTCGAGGTCGAACAGGCGATTGCCCAGCCGCGACTGGTAGTAGTAGTCGCGCTTCGGCTGCGCGGTGGCGACGATCTCGATCTGGCGGGCGTTGAGCCCGAAGCTTTCGTAGATCGTGCGAATCTGCGGTTCAGTGGCCTGCGGATTGGGGAGGAAGATGCGGCTCGCGCAGCTCTCCACGATGGCCGGTGCGATGCTGGAGTCCTTGATGTCGGCCAGCGACTGCGTGGCGAAGATCACTGACACGTTTTTCTTGCGCAGCGTCTTCAGCCACTGGCGGATGCGCGCGGCGAACACCGGGTCGTCGAGGAACAGCCAGGCTTCATCGAGGATCAGTAGTGTGGGCGCACCGTCGAAACGCTCCTCGAAGCGCGCGAACAGATAGCCGAGTACCGCTAGTACCGCCGCACGGCTCGCCATCAGCTCCTCCATCTCGAAGCCCTGCACGTCGGCCGTACCTAGCCGGTCACGGTCGGCATCGAGCAAACTGCCGTGGGCGCCGCCGAGCACGTAGGGTGCCAGCGCCTGGCGCAGCGCGTTGTTCTGCAACAGCACGGAGAAGCCGGTCAGCGTGCGCTGCTCCACCGGCGCGCCGGCAAGGCTTTCCAGCGCCGACCAGATGGCCGCCTTCTCGTCGGGGCCGATGGTCGCGCCTTCTCGCAGCATCCGGCCTTCGAGCCATTCGGCGGCCCAGGTGCGGTAGCTCTCCTGGTCGATGCGCGCGAGCGGCTGGAACGCGATGTCGCCGTCCGTGCCGAGGTCGTAGTGCTCGCCGCCCAGGCCCAGGATGGTGGCGCGCATCGAGCGGCCCATGTCGAAGGCAAAGATGCGCGAATCGGGGTAGCGGCGGAACTGCATCGCCAGGGTGGCGAGCAGCACGGACTTGCCCATGCCGGTCGGTCCAACGATAAGGGTGTGGCCGACATCGCCGATGTGCGTCACCAGCCGGAACGGTGTCGCGCCATCGGTGCGTGTAACGATCAGGGGCGGTCCGTCGAGGTGCGCGTTCCTCTCCGGCCCGGCCCACACTGCCGACACCGGCATCAGATGCGCGAGGTTCAGCGTCGAGATGATGGGCTGGCGCACATTCGCGTAGGCGTTGCCCGGAATCGAGGACAACCACGCCTCCACGGCGTTGAGCGTTTCCGGGATCGTGACGAAACCTCGGCCTTGGATGACGCGCTCGATCATGCGCAGCTTCTCGTCGGCCGCGCCGGCATCGGTGTCGAATACGGTCACGGTAGCGGTGACATAACCGAAGGCGACCTGGTCGCTGCCAAGCTCCTGCAGAGCCGCATCGGCATCCACCGCCTTGTTCGATGCGTCCGTATCAACCAGCGGGCTTTCCTGCTGGAAGATCGTCTCGCGCAGCAGCGCCGCGACGTTCTTGCGCTTGGCGAACCACTGGCGGCGCAGGCGGCCGAGTTCCTTTTCCGCCTCGGCCTTGTCCATGCACAGGAAGCGCGTGCTCCAGCGATAGGCGAAGCCGAGTCGGTTCAGGTCATCGAGCAACCCCGGCCAAGTCGAGGTCGGGAAGCCGCGCACCGAGGCCACGCGCAGGTGCGCATCGCCCAGCATCGGCGCCAGCCCGCCGGTCAGCGGGCAGTCGGTCAGCAGCGCATCGAGGTGGAACGGATGTTCTGGCACGGCCACGCGATAACGCCGCGTGGAGATGGTGGCGTGCAGGTAGGTCAGCGTCTCGCTGTCGTCGAGCCAGGCAATCTCCGGCATCACGCCGTCGAGCAGGTCGAAGCAACGATCCGTCTCCGCGATGAAGGCCGACAGGCGTTCATGCCAATCCACACCACGCTGCAACGTGTTCTCGTAGAGCAGCTTCGCGGCGCGTGCGCGGGATTCCTCCGGCGGCAGGCACACCAGCGTCAGGTGATAGCGGCTCTCGAAGTGGCTCTGGTCTTCCTCGAAGACCGCGCGGCGTTCCTCGTCCATCAGCCACGACAGCGGTTCGGGAAACTCGGAATGCGGATAGTCGGCCGCTGACAGCCGTTCGGCCTCCACAAACAAGGCCCAGCCTGATCCCAAGCGGCGCAGCGCGTTGTTGAGCCGCGCTGACGTGGCGATCAGCTCACTTTGCGTTGCGCTGTCCAGGTCCGGCCCACGAAAGCGCGCTGTTTTCTGGAACGAACCGTCCTTATTGAGCACAACGCCAGGCGCCACCAGCCCGGCCCACGGCAACCAGTCGGCAAGCAGAGCGGGACGCTGGCGGTATTCGGCGAGATGCAACATGGCGTCGTCCTCACACGTCCAGCAGCGACTTGTGCTTGATGTGCCGCGCGAACACCTGCATGAACTGCGGGTCCAGCCGCGCGCCCCACACCGCCAGCGAATGGCCGACGATCCACATCAGCAGACCCGGAATCCACAATTGCAGGCCGAGCCCCACAGCGGCGGCCAACGTACCGTTGGCAATCGCCACGGTGCGTGGCGCACCGCCCAGCAGGATGGTTTCAGTCAGCGAACGGTGCAGCGGCACCTCGAAGCCGATGGCGAACTCATAGGGCGCACTCATACGACAGCCCCGCCGGAGAAGCTGAAGAAGGACAGGAAGAACGAGGACGCCGCGAACGCGATCGACAGACCGAACACGATCTGGACCAGCTTGCGAAAGCCGCCGCTGGTGTCGCCGAATGCCAGGGCCAGACCGGTGGCGATGATGATGATCACTGCCACGATGCGCGCCACCGGCCCCTGGATCGAGTCGAGGATGGCTTGCAGCGGCCCTTCCCAGGGCATGCTGGAACCGGCCGCCTGCGCCGTGCCGGTCGCCAGCAGGAACACGACCGCCAGCAGCAGCCCCTGTTGCGTCGGCCAGGCCAGGCATCGCAGGCGTGCGAGCAGGGAAAGCGGATTTACGGAAATGCGAGAATCATGGGAAACGTGAGCAGGCGTCATGGCAGTTCTCCAGGGTGGGTTGAGGACGGGGAAGGAAGCGGCGCGAGCGAGTCGTCGAGCTGGTAGCCCTGACCGTCGAAGCCGGTCACGCGGGCGACGGTCTGGACCTGGCGGGCGCGTCCGCGTCCGGCGATGAAGACGATGACGTTCACCGCTTCGGCGATCAGCGCGCGCGGTGGCGTCAGGGCGACTTCGAGGATCAGTTGTTCAAGGCGCAGCAGTGCGCCATGCGCGGAACTCGCGTGCAGCGTGGAGATGCCGCCGGGATGGCCGGTGCCCCACACCTTGATGAGGTCCAGGGCCTCGCCGCCGCGCACCTCGCCGACGATCACGCGGTCTGGCCGCAGCCGCATCGTGGCGCGCACCAGTTCGGTCATGGACACCACGCCGGCAAGGGTGCGCAGCGGCACGTGGTCGCGCGCCGCGCACTGCAATTCCACCGTGTCTTCCAGCACCAGCACGCGGTCGCCAGTGCTGGCGATCTCGGCCAGCAGCGCGTTGGCAAGCGTGGTCTTGCCGGTGCTGGTACCGCCGACGATCAGGATGTTCTGGCGCTCGCGCACCGCGCGGCGCAGGAACTCGGCCTGTTCCGAACTCAGAATGCCGTCGCTCACGTAGTCGGCCAGGCCGATCACACCGACGGTGCGCTTGCGCAGGGCGAAGGCCGGCCCTGGCGCCGCTGGCGGCAAGATGCCCTCGAAGCGCTCGCCGGTCTCCGGCAGCTCGGCGGTCAGCAGCGGCCGGCCGCGATGCACCTCTGTGCCGACATGCGCCGCGACCAGGCGGATGATGCGTTCGCCGTCCGCAGCGGACAGCGAATCGCCGGTGGCGGCGCGGCCCGTGGAGAGGCGGTCGATCCACAGGGTGCCGTCCGGGTTCAGCATCACTTCCACCACGTCCGGGTCTTCCAGCGCGGCGGCAATCAGCGGCCCCATCGCCGTGCGCAGCATGCGAATGCGCCGGTCCAGCGAAGTGACAGAGGACGATGGTTGCTGCGGAATGGCACTCATACGGCAGCCTCCCGCGCACGTTCCTGCGCTTCGGCCAGCGCCGCCGTCTCGTCCAGCCGCTGCGTGTCGGGCTGGATCTCCTCGTAGACTTCGCGCACCAAGCTACGCCCACGCAGCAAGTGCCGACCAAGCTGTTCGATGAACTGCTCAAAGCGCGCCTTGCCCTGCGCCTTCGCGGCTTCCTGATGCGCCTCCGGCAGCGGCGTGCTGACGGTCAGGTAGTAGCGCACGAATAGCGCCAGCGTCTCGATCAGGATGTTCTGGTCGCGCTCCAGTTTTTCGGCCTGGCGCGACAGCCGATCCAGGCGCTTCGCCATCGCTGCTTCGCGTTGGTCGGCCGCGTCCGGCGACAGCCAGGACGCCAGCGCCGCCGCGACGATGGAGGACTTGGACACGCCTTTCTTTGCGGCCAGCTCGTCCAGGCGCTTGGCGTGGTCGCGTTCGATGAACAGGTTCAGGCGATGGCGGGAATGAAGTTGGCTCATAGCGGGATTCCGTCGTCAGGGTCGAGGGCAGCCAGCCGCGCCGCGCGCTGCAAGCGCGGGTCAAGCTGGGACGGCAAGGGAAGCGGCAGGTCGTCTTCGTCATCGAGCAGCGCCAGGTCGCTGGCCGCGCGCTCGGATGCGGTGCTGTAGGCCACGGTTTCGGACAGCTCGGGCTGGTGGCGCGGGCCGCCTTCGTCGGCGACGGTTGTGATGTCAGCGAGGCTCGCAGCATTTGCGGACGCGGCAGGTACGGCGGAAATCACCAGACTGCTCCAATCGTCCGGCCGTGACGGCGGCGCATCGACGTAGCGCCCGGACACGAGCGTGGGCGGCGGCAGCACGCGGCGTTTGAAGTTGGCGTCGGCGTAGTAGCGCAGCTTCTTCGCCTTGATCGGCGCGACGCTGGACACCATCACCACGGCCTCGTCCTGCGGGAGCTGCATCACTTCGCCGGGCGTGAGCAAGGGCCGCGCTGTTTCTTGGCGCGACACCATCAAGTGGCCCAGCCACGGCGCGAGCCGATGGCCCGCGTAGTTGCGTTGCGCGCGCAGTTCGGTGGACGTGCCCAGCGTCTCGGAAATGCGCTTGGCCGTGCGCTCGTCGTTGGTCGCAAACGTCACGCGCACATGGCAGTTGTCGAGAATCGAATTGCTCTGCCCGTAAGCCTTGTCGATCTGGTTGAGTGACTGCGCGATCAAGAACGCGCGCAGGCCATAGCCGGCCATGAAGGCCAAGGCGCTCTCGAAGAAGTCGAGCCGGCCGAGCGCGGCAAACTCGTCCAGCATCAGCAGGAGGTCGCGGCGACGGGGGATGCCATCGGAGCCGTCGAGCGATTCGGTGAGGCGCCGCCCGATCTGGTTGAGGATCAGGCGAATGAGCGGCTTGGTGCGGCTGATGTCGGACGGCGGCACCACCAGGTACAGCGACACCGGGGACTCGGCGGCAATCAGGTCGGCGATGCGCCAGTCGCAACGCGACGTAACCTCGGCCACCGTGGGGTCGCGATATAGGCCCAGGAACGACATGGCCGTTGACAGCACACCGGAGCGCTCGTTGTCGCTCTTGTTCAGGACTTCGCGCGCGGCGGATGCAACGACGGGGTGTGGGCCATCGCCCAGGTGTTTCGTCGTCATCATCCGGTGCAGCGTCACCTCGAACGGGCACGCGGGATCACTGAGGAAGCTGGCCACACCGCGCAGCGTCTTGTCCTCGCCGGCGTAGAGCACATGCAGGATCGCGCCGACCAGCAGCGCGTGCGAAGTCTTCTCCCAGTGGTTGCGCCGCTCCAGCGCACCTTCGGGGTCCACCAGGATGTCGGCGATGTTCTGCACGTCGCGCACTTCATGCGCGCCGCGCCGCACTTCCAGCAGCGGGTTGTAGGCGGCGGAACGTGGGTCGGTCGGATTGAACAACAGGCAATGCGAGAAGCGTGAGCGCCAGCCGGCGGTCAGGTGCCAGTTCTCGCCCTTGATGTCGTGAACCACCACTGAAAAGGGCCAGCTCAACAAGGTGGGCACCACCAGGCCCACGCCCTTGCCCGAGCGCGTGGGTGCCACCGTCAGTACATGCTCAGGGCCGTCGTGGCGCAGATAGCGGCCTTCGTGCAAGCCGAGGAACACACCTGACGGGCCAGCCAGTCTGGCCTTGCGGATGTCAGCGGCATCGGCCCAGCGCGCCGACCCGTAGGTCGTGACCAGGCGCGATTGCCGCGAGCGCCACACCGACATGCCGATGGCGACCACCACCGCGACCAGACCGCTGGAACCGGCGATGGCGCCGCCCTTGGTGAAGATGTCGGGCGCGTAGGCGTCGAAGAAGAACCACCACTCGAACAACCGCCACGGGTGATAGACCGGCGTGCCGAAGAAGTCGAACCAGGGCGCGCCCAGGCGTAGCTGGTAGCCCAAGGCTGCTGCGGTCCATTGTGTGGCGGTCCACACGCCGGCGATCACGATACCGAACACGGTCAGCACCTGACCAAACAGCACGCCTGTTGCCTGCATCACGGCCTCCGAATATCTCCTGCACGTTGAGCGGCGAAGCGAGTGCCGCAGGTGTCAGGTTCGGTGCCGGATCAGTGCCGGTCAAAGACTGTTATCGGCACAATTCGAGGCAAAAACGCAATATTTATCTCTGGGGCGTATACAAGAGAAACGCCGCGAACGACAGCGCGCTGCGGCGTGTGGACCAATGGGATGAAGTTCTTTTGCGCGAAGCGCTGAATCAAAACTTCGGTTCTTCCGTCGGCGGCGTATAGGGCACGTCGCCGTCCCCCATGAAGCGCTGGCGCGTGGCCTCGGCAACCGCGTTGCACAACTCGTCGCCGAGCTTGGCGCGGTCGGCACGGCATTGTTCACGCAGTTCCTTGAGGCGTTCTGGATTGGCGACCAATGACTCGACCGTCTCCGTCCGTGCCGATTCGCCGCAAGCGGCCATCACCAGTGTGAGCGAAAGGGTAGTGAGTATTCTCATGAGTTGATCTCCTTCGTGGATTCGGGAGTGTGCGAAGGTGCGTCCGTGATAATTGGGCTGACTCGATCAATGAAGCGGCTCAAAGTTTCGGACGGCTCAACATCTCGCCGCAGCAAGTAGGTGGTCAGCACGGGGGAACGTCCCGCCAAGGGCCTGCCGATCACGTCGGCGTTACGGCAAGCGATGAGCTGCGACGCTCCGACCAACGCCAGTGCATACCCTGCTGCCACCAGCGCCAGCATCAGGTCCAGCGACGCCACTTGTTCCGCGACAAGCGGCTCCGCGTCCACGGTGCGAAGAATGCGCGTAATCTGCCGGCCATAGCCTTCGCATAACTGCGGATCGCACATCACCAGCGGATAGCGCAACACTTCGTCCAGTGGAATACGTTTGTACGTCAGCAGTGGATGCCGTGCGGGTACGGCGACCACCAGCGGATCACTCCAAGCCGGTTCGGCCAGGATGCTTTCACCCACCTCGGCGGACTGCGCGAATCCTACGTCGTAGAGATCGTCGTGCAATCCCCTGATCTGCTGCGACAGTGGCACTTCATACAACCGGATATCGACCTCCGGCTCGTCCTGTCGGCATTGCGCCAGCAAGGCAGTGAAGCGCGGCGGTGTGATGCCATCGGACAACGCGATGCGCAGTTGACCCTGATAGCCGGCCGCCGCTGCCCTCACGCTGCCACGCGCCTGCTCCAAGGCAGTAAAGACACGCGGCACATGCTCAAGGAAAAGTTTCCCCGCGCGGGTCAATCGCGTGCTGCGGGTCGTCCTGTCGAACAGACGAACCCCGAGCTCTTCTTCTAACTCCTTAATGGCGCGTGACAATGGCGACTGCTCGATATGCAGCCGCTCGGCAGCGCGGGCGAAATGCAGCTCAGTGGCCACGGCGATGAAGCATCGAAGATGACGTAACTCCATGGGATACCTAATGCTTGTGCGTGATTGGTACAGTACGCATCGCCATCTATCTCTCCCGATAGGCAAGCAGCCTGAGCGCGTTGAACACAACCACCAGCGTCGAGCCTTCATGTGCCGCAACCGCTGGTCCAATACCGAGTCCCAGGATCGTCGCAGGCACCAGTAGTGCCACGACGCCGAGACTGATGAACAGGTTCTGCCGAATGATCATGCGTGCTTGCCGGCTGAGTCCGACAGCGAACGGTAGATGGGACAGGTCGTCGGCCATCAGGGCAACGTCGGCCGTTTCCAGTGCTACGTCCGATCCGGCAGCGCCCATGGCGATCCCCACTGTTGCATTGGCCATGGCCGGGGCGTCGTTGACGCCATCGCCAATCATCGCGACCTCGCCGGCTTCTCGCAGTTTCTTGATCGCCTCCACTTTGTCTTCCGGCATCAGGTCGCCCCACGCCTCGTCCAGGCCGACTTGCTTGGCGACAGCATCAGCGACTCGTTGGTTGTCGCCGGAGATCATGATCATGCGGGTGATGCCGATCTCCCGCAGTCGCTCAAGCGCAGACCGTGCTGATGCGCGCGGTGTATCCATGAGGCCGACCACGCCAAGGTCGCGTCCATTCCGGCGGACCACCATGGTGGTTCGCCCCTCGTTGCGGAGTTGTTCGACAGCAGCGGCAACAGACTCCGACAAGGGTGGCAGGCCATCAGCGCCGAACATTTCGGCTTTGCCGATCTGCACGGTATCGTCTTCGATCCGAGCGACCACGCCCTGTCCGGTCAGGCTCCGAAGGCCGGACGCAGTAGGCAGAGGCGCACCGCCAAGACGTTGCGTGCCGTCGCGCACAATCGCACGGGCCAGGGGATGATCGCTTAGTGCTTCGACCGCAACCGCCGTTGCCAGTAACTCGGCTTCGTCAATATCGGGTGCCGGTGATACGTCAGTGATGCGCGGTCGTCCTTCAGTGAGCGTGCCGGTTTTGTCAAACGCGAGTGCATTGAGCGATCCGAGCTTTTCAAGTGGAGCCCCGCCCTTGATCAGAACGCCGCCCCGCGCAGCGCGGGCGATACCAGAGAGCACGGCGCTCGGCGTGGCGATGGCGAGTGCGCAAGGGCTGGCCGCGACCAGAACGGCCATCGCGCGATAGAAGCTGTCCCGGAATGACTCGTCCACCACGACCCACGCGAACAGCATCAGCACGGCCAGCGCCAGCACTGCCGGGACGAAAACACGCTCGAACCGATCGGTAAAACGCTGGGTCGGCGATTTCCGCGTCTCAGCTTCGCTGACCATTTTCACGATGCGAGCCAGCGCGCTCTCCGAGGAACGTTTGGTCACAACGATCTCGATCGCGCCAGAACCATTGATGGTGCCTGCGAACACGCGATGCGCCGCGTCCAGCAGATCGGGCCTCGCGGTGGCTTCCACGCGGTCAGTGACGGGACGTTTATCGACTGGCACACTTTCCCCGGTGACAGGGGCCTGATCGACACTGCTTTCACCTGACACTACAAATCCGTCCGCTGGCAGCCGCTCATTGGGGAGGACCATCACCACATCGCCCAGCGCCAGCGTCTCCACTGCGACTTCCATGGTCTTGCCGTCACGACGGACCCGAGCGGTCGCCGGAGCAAGTTCGGCGAGCGCTTCAATCGCGCGCTTGGCGCGACCCATGGCGTAGTGTTCGAGTGAATGACCGAGGCTGAACAGGAACAGCAGAAGCGCACCTTCGGCCCATGCCCCGAGCGCCGCCGCGCCGGCCGCGGCGACCAGCATCAGCGTGTCGATCTCGAAACGTTTGAGCTTCAGGTTCTGTACCGCTTCTCCGACGGTGTAGAAGCCGCCGAAGAAGTACGCGCCGAAATAGCAGGCGAGCGGCAACCAACCTGGCACAGGCGTCAGTTTTTCGATTGCGAACCCCGAGGAGAGGAGTGCACCGCAGATCAGGGAGAAGATCAGCTCGCTATTGGCGCCGAAGATGCCGCCATGGCGGTGGTCGGTATCCTCGCCGCTCTTGCGTCGGTCGCCGTCCGCCTCGTGCCGATGTGTTTCGGGCTTGCGGCCCACCCCGGCTTCTGCCAGCGCTGCACGAATGTCATCCTCTGACGTCTGCTTGCGGTCAAATTCCACCCGTACCACGCCGCCGACACTGATCTCGGCTTCGAGCACACCGGTTAGCGCCAGTAGCTGTTCGGTTACCGTTCGCGCCCGCCGCTGGTGGGTAATGCCCTCGACGTCCCAGACGAGATGGCCGAACTGTTCGGTGATGCGCGCACCTGCAACCTCGACCAATTCGCGGATACGCACGAGCGGTAACGTGTCAGGGTCATAGTGGATACAGAGTTGATGCGTTGCTTGGGCGCTATCGCTTTGGACATGGACATCCTCTACTCCAGTCTGGCCCCGCAGCTCGGCCAAGAGGCGTCCCACGCAGGCATCGGCGTCGTGCAAAATGTTCGGCAGCAGGATGGGGAGATCGAGACGCAGCTTGCTCGTCATGTGCGTGCTCCCCCTTTACGGGTCTTTGGCTTCGCAGCTCGTGCGGCGAAGGTAGGCAGCACCAGCAGGGTCAATACAGTGGCCGTGATCAGGCCGCCGATGACGACGGTGGCCAGCGGCTTCTGCACTTCGGCCCCGGAGCCGGTCGCGATCGCCATCGGAATGAAACCGACGATGGCCACCAGCGCCGTGGTCAGCACCGCACGCAGGCGACTGGCCGCGCCGCCGGCGGCGGCCTCCAGCGGCGAATCGCCTGCGGTCAGGCGTTCGCGGATCGCCTGCATCAGCACCAGGCCGTTGAGCGTCGCCACGCCCGACACTGCAATGAAACCCACGGCTGCCGATACCGAGAAGGGCATGCCGCGCAGCATCAGCGCCAATGCACCTCCCACCAACGCCAATGGCACGCAGACGAACACCAGCGCTGCTTCACGGATCGTGCCCAGTGCCATGTACAGCAGGCTTCCAATCAGCAGGAATACGACCGGGATCACCAACGCCAACCGTGCCTCGGCGCGCTGCAGGTTCTCGAACTGCCCGCCCCACGTCAGGTACAGGCCCGCCGGAAGCAATACATCTGCCACCGCGGCCTGGGCTTCCTGGACGAACCCGCCCAGGTCGCGACCGCGGACATTCGCCTGAACCACGATCCGTCTGCTGCCGTTGTTGCGGCTGATCTGGCTGGGACCTTCGCTGACGTCGATACGCGCAACGGAGGCCAACGGCACCACCGTGCCGTCAGGCGCGACGATGGGCAGCGCAGCGAGCTGCGCCGGATCGTTGCGCGCGTCTTCGTCAAACCGGATCACCACATCGAAGCGGCGGTCGCCCTCAAAGATTTTGCCAGCCGAGGTGCCGCCGATGCCGGTCGCGACCGCTTCGCTGACATCGGCAGCCGTCAAGCCGTACTGCGCGGCGGCGGCGTGGTCGACTCGCACCGTGAGCGTCGGCAGTCCCGAAACCTGTTCCACACGGACGTCGGCGGCACCCTCTACGCCACGCAGCTTGAGCGCGACCTGATCCGCGGTTCTCTGCAAGATGTCGAAGTCGTCGCCGAAGACCATTACGGCCAAGTCGGTACGCACGCCGGAAATCAGCTCGTTGAAACGCAGTTCGATGGGTTGGCTGAACTCGAACGCATTGCCGATCTGGTTGCTGACGATGGACTCAAACCGGCTGATCAGCTCTTCCTTGTCCAATGATCGGTCGGGCCATTCCGAGCGAGGCTTCAGCACGATCACGCTATCGGAGATGTTGATCGGCATAGGATCGATGGCCGCTTCCGCCGTACCCGTGCGTGAGAAGATCGTCCTCACTTCCGGCTCACTCGTCAGTGCCCTCTCCAGGGCAAGCTGCATCGACAGCGATTGCTCAAGCGAAGCAGAAGGAACCCGCAGGGCCTGCATCGCGAGGTTGCCTTCGTCGAGCGTGGGCATGAACTCCCGGCCCAGCGAGACGAATGCCGTCATGCCGATCACAAGCATGATGACAGCGCCTGCAAGAACGGTACGTGGCCGCGTCACCGCGATGCGGATTGCCGGTTCGACCTTGCCACGCACGTATCGGATGAGGCGGGTCTCGTGTTCGCCGTCATGTCCGTTTTCATGTTCTTGCTCTGGGATATGTTGGGACTTGGTCTTGGGTTCGCGGACGAATAGCGCCGCCATTGCCGGCACAAAGGTGAACGACAAGATGAATGCACCGACCAAGGCAAGCATGAGCGTCGCCGCCATGGGCTGGAAGGTCTTACCCTCGACGCCTTCCAACGTGAGGATCGGTGCGAATACCAGCAGGATGATGGTCTGGCCGAAGGCAGCGGGCCGCACCATCTTGCGCGCCGCCTGGATCGCCACGCCCAGCCGCTCGCCTGCGGATAATGCACGACCCAACTCGGCCCGCTTCTGGCCAAGCATGAGCAGCGTCGCCTCGATTACGATCACCGCACCATCGACGAGGATGCCGAAATCGAGCGCGCCCAGGCTCATCAGGTTGCCGCTGATCTCGAAGCGATTCATGCCGATCACTGCGAATAGGAATGACAACGGGATCACCAGTGCAGTGATAGCTGCTGCGCGGAAGTTGCCCAGCAACAGAAACAACACGGCGATGACCAGTAGCGCACCTTCGGTCAGGTTCTTGGCGACCGTCTTGATCGTGGAATTCACCAGTTCGCTGCGATCAAGTACGGGTTCGGCCACGATGTTCGGTGGCAGGGAGCGATTGACTTCGGCAAGGCGTTCGGCCGCGGCCTGCGCCACGGTGCGGCTGTTGCCGTCGGCGATCATCAATGCAGTGCCGAGCACGGCTTCGTGCCCATCGCGCGTGGCGGCGCCCAGACGCGGCGCCTGCCCCAGACCAACGCTCGCCACGTCCGAGACGCGGATGACGAAGCCGTTGCGATTGGCGACAGGCGCCTGCGCCAGATCGTCGACGGTCTGCGCAAGGGCATCTGTCCGAACGATAAGACCCTCGCCAGCACGCTGGATGAATCCGGCACCTGCTTGGACATTGGAGCGTTCAAGCGCCTGCACGAGATCACCCAGGCCGAGGCCGTAGGCTGCCAGCTGTTCGGCATTCGGGCGGATGGCATATTCCTTGACATAGCCACCGATCGTGTCGACGCCCGCAAGCCCCGGAGCCGAGCGCATCTGCGGCGCAATGATCCAGTCTTGCACAGTGCGCAGGTAGGTGGCACGCTCCTCTGGCGTCGTGAGGCGGTCGCCTTCCGGCGTCAGATACACCTCGTTGGCCTGCCAACCCGGTTCGTTCGGTTGACCGACGTTCGCCGGATCGAACGGCGTGAAATCCACCGTCCACATCAGTACTTCGCCCAGACCCGTGGTCACCGGCGACATCATCGGCGTCACCCCTTCGGGCAACTCCTCCTCCACTTCGCGCATGCGTTCGGCCACTTGCTGGCGTGCGAAGTAGATGTCGGTCTGGTCGGTGAAAATGGCGGTGACCTGGGAGAATCCGTTACGTGAGATCGAGCGGGTGCTAGTCAGTCCCGGGATGCCGGCCAAGGCTGTTTCAAGTGGATAGGTTACCTGGCGCTCGATCTGACCGGGCGCGAGCGCGGGCGCTATGGTGTTGATCTGCACTTGGCGGTTGGTGATGTCTGGCACGGCATCAATGGGGAGCTTGCTGAGCTGGAACAGGCCATAAACCACGAGGAGCGTCGCGACGAAGACCACGGCCCAACGGAAGCGGACCGCTGTTTCAATAATGAACTTGAACATATGAGTAGTCCTTAGTGGCCGTGTTCGGCTTCGCCCTTGGCGAGTTCGGCCTTCAACAGGAAGGCATTCATTCCGGCAATGCGTTCATCGCCAGACAGTCCATTGAGAATCTCGATGGACTCGCCTGCGCGCCGACCCGCGAGCACTGGGGTGACGCGGAAGCCATTGTCATCAGCCACGAACACCACTGATCGTCCCTCCACGGTTTGAACGGCATCGGCGGGGACGGTCAGACCACCTTCCTGGCTGTTTGTGACGACGGTCCCTGTCACGGGGGACCCAGCAGGCGGTAAGGCACTTGAAGTAGATCGCGCGCGAATAACGGCTGCACCGCTT
>JAUXNX010000025.1 GCA_030682575.1 Gammaproteobacteria bacterium | reverse complement strand
CCCGGATGAGCTACGATAGCACTGCAGGAGGCTCTGTTAGTATCAACGTTGTAGCTCCCTCTCTCACCCCGGATGAGCTACGATCAACAACAACGTGAAGCCACTGCCTATGACGTTGTAGCTCCCTCTCTCACCCCGGATGAGCTACGATGCGATGCCGATAGGATTGCCCAGTATCAGCGTTGTAGCTCCCTCTCTCACCCCGGATGAGCTACGATCTCGATAGGTGCAACATCACGTTCATACCGGTTGTAGCTCCCTCTCTCACCCCGGATGAGCTACGATTCCGTGCTGGACATCCTGCGTATCTATAGTGTTGTAGCTCCCTCTCTCACCCCGGATGAGCTACGATATCGACTTCACGCTGGGTGACGCCAACAGTGTTGTAGCTCCCTCTCTCACCCCGGATGAGCTACGATCCCGACATCATGGTCGAACCCTGCGCCATGGTTGTAGCTCCCTCTCTCACCCCGGATGAGCTACGATTGGAACCCGGGGGTCGAGGCGGCGACTAGCGTTGTAGCTCCCTCTCTCACCCCGGATGAGCTACGATATGCACTCTTTCAGTTTCAGTTTCATGTTGGTTGTAGCTCCCTCTCTCACCCCGGATGAGCTACGATCCCCGGCTGTGGCCACATGCACGTGCTGGAGTTGTAGCTCCCTCTCTCACCCCGGATGAGCTACGATGATGCCGCCGCATAACCCCTAATCAATTTCGTTGTAGCTCCCTCTCTCACCCCGGATGAGCTACGATCTGAGTATGTCGCGGGACATCCTGGAGAACGTTGTAGCTCCCTCTCTCACCCCGGATGAGCTACGATACCTGGCAGTGGGTAGCATTATTCCGCGCAGTTGTAGCTCCCTCTCTCACCCCGGATGAGCTACGATTGAATTTCTGTTGACAATTCCACTATCCAGGTTGTAGCTCCCTCTCTCACCCCGGATGAGCTACGATAAATACCCTCATGGGGCACCCCCCCTGGAAGTTGTAGCTCCCTCTCTCACCCCGGATGAGCTACGATATACACCATGCCGGGAAACGCCTCTCTAGAGTTGTAGCTCCCTCTCTCACCCCGGATGAGCTACGATCCTAAACTTCGCCCAGTCGATCAACGGAGAGTTGTAGCTCCCTCTCTCACCCCGGATGAGCTACGATAGCAAGGTCCATCGACAGGGCGTGATAAGAGTTGTAGCTCCCTCTCTCACCCCGGATGAGCTACGATAGCCCCACAGCAACCCCCCGTCCGGCCTAGGCTAGGCGGGGGCGTAGCCTTTGGAAAAGACCTTAAAACAAGAGGAGTTGATCGCTTCTAACGACCTTTTCTTGAAAAAGCGGCAGGCCAACCAGAAGTTTCATGCTGGCAAACTGCTTTTCGGTGAGGGTCAAGCAACGCACTGAACCTTCAGGGGGAAGATTGTCGACTAGCCGCTTGAAGTGCTTATCGTGTCCATCGGTGCCGGTAAGGATGCGACCGTAAACAGAGAATTGAATCATGTCGTAACCGTCGTTGAGCAAGAAACGCCTGAAAATAGTGTAAGCCCGCCGTTCAGCCTTTGTTACAACGGGAAGATCAAAGAATACCATCATGCGCATAAACCGTTTCGTCTCCGCACTCACGAGTCAGTACTCCAGAATATGTTGCTCCAGTCCAATCAAATCGGGTAATTCAAGATTCGTTTCGTTTCCACCATCATAGACACGAGCCAGGCTTTCGATGGTCTGCTCAATCGATGAAAGCACCGACATCCTGCCGCGTGGCATGTCCATATCTGTATTCAATAATCTCACTAACGACACTTTGTCCTTTGGCAGCAACTCCACCTCTGTCCGCGGCAACATGACTTTCTTGATATGCAAATCAACAAGTGGCCGGAATGGTTCGATGACATCGTCCGCGAGGTTGAATGCATTTTGCTCACTGGCGTGGAACAAGCCAATTGATGGCATAAGTCCGTGCGCAACAAGCCCCCGTGCGATGGTTCCGCGCAGCACTGCGTAGCCATAGTCCAAGGCAGAATTTATAAATATCTCTTGCGTGCGGCGGAAGTCCTTCCCGAATAGCTGCGTGAAATAATAAGCTGCAGCTTGACCTTCAAGATTGTCCGTGTCTCCTGAGCGTACCCGGCGCGCATACGACATAAGTCGGTCCACGCCGTCGCATTCTGATAGTTGAAGAGCCATTGCCTGATTCGAAATTTTTCTGCGTACTATTTCCGCCCAAGACCGTTTAGCCAGAGGACGAGCCAAACTTAGCTGTAGCCTTAACCAGCGAGTCGATCTGGAATGAGAAAGGAAGGGTAGAAAAACACCACTCGGATGATGCGTGTCTCCTGTAGCAAAAAGACTGATCCCGTACTCTCCGCAGGCAGAAAGCACGGCGTGGGTAAGACTGATTTGTTTGTGATCAAGTAGTATTACTGCAATGTCCTCGAATGGTACATACGCAGTTTCCTCTTGCTTGATTGCAAGCTGAAAATGATCCCGACTCAGTTTGCACGGCCGGGAGATCACAATACTACGCCAGCTCACGGCGGATATCCGGCGGGGCAGGGTAAATATTACCGAGCACATCGACGTTGAACTTTTCAATGTTCATGGCTGTCTTTACGCCAATCCCTCGAATAAGGCCATTTTTTCCAACTTTCTCGCTCCTGTCCGGAGCCCAAAGGTTGATTGCTCCTGTTGATCTGTCGCACCCCGCATAGTAGCCGAGAATAGATTCGCTTTTTAAAGTAACTCTAGCCAAATCATTCGGGTAAAGAGAAAACAGGAAATCGAAATTTTCGTCGATCTTTGTCCACGCACTTTCATCTTTGTAGGCAATAATGGCCAGCATTGGTAATCCGCTGGCGACGTGATGTACGTATACGGGAACTACGTAGTATTTTTTGTCAATTTTGCTTTTGAATATGTCCACTCTCAGCATAGAGTCGTTCTTTGCGATACCTGATCGTATCGGTATCCCAGAGAGCTTCTCGATAATCATGGTGACAGACCTGACTATCGGTCCAGTCGGATTCCCACTCTTGTCCGGCTTGCGGGGCAGGGCACGAAGGGTCTCAATCTCTGATCTCTCACTATCGTCCAAAGGTCTGCGCTCAGTCTTCGCGCGCTTCTCAATGTCCTTTGCAGTCTTTTCTCTGTCATCTCGTTGGCTCACCCATTCTTGTAGGGCTGTGTAAAGTCTTTCATTTCTGTGTGGTTCGATAAGCTGTTCGATGTCGGAATTCTTTAAAGTAGTGACAGATACTTTCTGAGATACAGCACTTGTGGCCTGATCGGTCCTTCTGTCTCCATAGATCGTTTCCTTGTGTACCGCTCCGCCATTTCTTCGTTGTGGTGCGCGGGACACAAACAAAGGTTTTACGCGCTCAATTTCGTCGGGAGGATATGTGCCTAATTTGGCCAATTCCTCTTGAAGGATATTGACAGAGTTGACGGAGAGTCTCGCCAGCAGTTCGTCTCTGAACCCATGCCATGGTAATGGGAAGTGCTTCTCGAGTTTATCCAGCATTTCTGGGTTCAAGACTTCGCCCGTAGCGGGGTCGACAAAACCGCTTCTGGCGTTCTCAAGTTCCTTACGTCGCGAGTAATCTGACAACCGTTTGACCATTCCGTGACCGCATGCCGCAACAACAACTGCGTCCATTGCATGATGACGGTCGCTTTCCTTACGCACCTTTGCTAAGCCCCATCGCATTCTCAGGAACGAGGTCATTTGTCCGCTCAGGACAACACATCGTTTGGCATCACTGTCTTCATGCAGTTGAAGATGTTCTTCTACATAGTTCTTGAAAAATCGGCAGATGTAACGAGTGTCATTCAGGTTTCTTTCCATGAACTCGCGGGAGCTCTTTTCGTCAAAGTCTTTCCTCAGCAATCGGTTCCTTTTCGCTTGTCGATAGGACTTGTTGACATTGACATAGGCGGAAAATTCTCGCCAGGCAACGCTGTCATTCTTGCCACCCAGGTATTCATAAGGAGTCATATTTCCTTTGTTTCGATTCTCTCTGGTCAGCACCAGAACTCGATTATTCTTACTGTCGTCGTAACTCCGTGAATACGGAATGGCATGGTCTACTTCAACATATCCATGTTCCAGGAGGCGCGTGATATCCAGAGTCTCCAGTGAGTAAGCGCACTTGCCCTGTTGTTCGCGATAGAGTTGCCACTTCTCGAAGTCTCTGCCACTCACACCACCAATGGAGCTAAATTCTTCAGCGAATGTTTCTCGATCCTTCTCATTGCGAATGCGGAAATCGCTCTGCGCATCTTTGACCTTCCTGCGATCTTCACTTGATCGGGAAAGATCTCGCGCCATTTCGATATGGATCTCATGGGGCGATCCATACTCTCGAATGAGGGCATTGACCACTTTTCTGGCTTGATTGAGAGAGCGAAGAACTACGGGATTGCGTGGGACATCCAGGTTTTCATTGAATTTCATGCTTCCTCTCTCATCTCTGCCGGAGTAAAGAGAAGGGAGGTACAAGAACTTGCCTTCGCCAGCCTTGAAGGTCTGGCTGTGGTGATATCCTGCGTTTGCACACGCTTCATCGTATCGCTGTCCGGCTGCCATGTGGGGAAGAATTTTACGTAGCGCCTTGAGTGATAGGTTGCTGAATTTGTCAAAGCGAACCTCGAGAAGTGCGTCTATGACTGTGTCTTTCGACGGGATATCCAGTTTGCTGAGTTCTGTTTGCACTTCATCGTCGTCTTTGAAGACGCTTAGCACCCAGGCAATCTGATCAAGTAGTGTCGGATCGCCTTCAAGCGCACTGGTTGATATCTTCATCCATTCGGCGTCAAGGTTGGCATCGCTGAAACATTTGCGGAGTGTTTGCCACGCAATCAGTTTGACCACTTTTTCATCTTCTGGATTTTTGCTCTCATCACTTGACTGAGCTGGGTAGGAGAGTCCACCAAACTTGAAGGTGTCGGGCAAGCTACAGGTTTTTATGAGAGCAGCTCGTAGTTGATGATACGAGAGGCTTGTTTTCTCATAAGGCAACATCAAGACAGCGCGGCGCTCTGATTCTGAAAGTGAGCGAGAGTGTCCGTCTACTATGATTCTCAAGTTATTGAGTCTGGTCATCCAGACGTGACGTTCAGCCGTGAAGCTTGCCTTCGGTGCTCGGTACTCTCCCTTTTCGAATGTACATTTCCCGAGCATTTTCAGGAGGCTCTGTCCTGATAGCGCTGGCTCCTGTTCCCAGAACAGTCCACTTTTCTTGTCACCTAGCCCCCGAATTGAAGTCTCAAGATTCACGTCTGCATGCACGTTTCCAAGGTCTCGTTGACGCTCGAAGAGAGTTTTGAGTTCCTCATCGAGTAACTCCCTGGATAGTGCCTTCGAATAGTCACCGGCCTTGTTTCTCTGAGCGTCCGGGAATTCATTGACGATCATTTGCGCGGCAGTGTCGTAGTTTTTTTCCTGCATGAGCTTTTTGGTGCCAGCTAGTCCCTGCTTTACTCTGCCTCCTTCGTTATCCTTGTCAGCGGCTTTCAATTCTGCGCGACTGGTCCAGTGGAAACCTCGATGTTTGCAGACGTGGTATATAACCCTTGCCCATTCTTCAGCGATAAGGCATCTGTCCAGTGCTTGCACCCGCAGCTCCCACAGATTAATTGCTTGGTTTTCGGCATGCAGGGTAATTGGTGTCTGCTTTTTGAAAAATAGAGCATCTGCAATCAGACCTTCCCGCTTGAGTAACCTGGCAAGCTTTGTAAGCCGCCATGCTCTACGTCTAAGTCTTCTTCGCGTTAGACGTGCCATTCGCCTGACTAGATTGAGAGACTCACCTTTTTCCGCTGTCTCTGCTTTATCAAAGCAGCGAACTCCGAGTCCAATGATTCGATTTGCGCCCAATACCGCCCACCCCACTGAGGCAATTCCGATATCGAGACCGAAAGTAATGGGGCCTGAATTTTTGTGCTTGCTTGTCATACGTGTTGTCCTCAATAATAGCCGCGTAGCTCATCCGGGGTGAGAGCCGTTGCTACAATAAAGTATCGAAAGATGACTGTACCCGCCCGGCAGCAATGCCGGGCTTTTCGTTTCTATAGTGTCCTACAAATCAAACGTTTCTTTGGCCGCAATTTATGTGGCGCTTCCCGATATTCGGATTGTTGCTCCCCGCTATCCTCAGTTCTCCATTAAGTATCCCGCATTATTGGGAGGGATTTTAGGGTAATAGCCGCAACAGGGCATAAAAATCCAGAGTTTCAGTTGGTTAACTTTTGTAACCAACTGCCAATCAGCTTTCTTCCCGCTTAAGGTGGTGACAATCTGTCACCGACTGACCGCTTTCCCAATTTGCTTCAAGTCAACTGGTGACCAATTGTCACCGGTTGGTCCGGTAAGTATGCAAAAAGCCCATCCAACATTTAACGGTATATGCCTGCCTGGCAAATTTGTGTCCTGTTGATCTATACAGCGAGATCAGGAAGCCTGAAACCTCTCAATCCCTTTCTGCAGTTGTTCCAATACGCTATTTTTGAGCGCTTCCGGACCCTCCACAACCACCTCCGGCACATACCGCAAAATATCCCGCACCAACTCCCGCTCATCCCCATACGGAAACTGCAGCATATACTCCTCACCGTCCCAATGTCCTTGCTGCTGCGGATGCCAGTTCTGTCGCGATACTTCGCGCGCGACGTTTCCGCTGAAACGCAATTTGGCAATGTGAGTGGGCTTGCCCGCAAAGATGCCGTAGCTGCGCGCGAAGTGAGCTTCCAGTTCTGCCACTGATACAGCTTTTGCTGGGGTCTCTGTCAGCATCACTTTTTCCATGCGGGCCAGCACGAACTGGCGAATGTCGCGCTTCTTGTGGCACCACGCATCCAGATACCAGTTGTCGCGGTAGTAGACGAGATCCTGCGGGCTGACGGTGCGGGTGGTGGTGTCGCCTTTGTAGTCTGTGTAGCGAATGGTGAGTTGTCGGTTGCGCAGCAGGCCGTCGCTGACACGCAGGTAGATGTCGTTGGGAACGCTGCTGTGGCCGATGGGCAGCACCTTGATTCGGTTCATCAGTTGTTCGGGGGAGATGTGGCGCGCCTTGAGCAGTTTGTGGATACCTTTCTCCACAATCTTCAGTTCATCGCTGAGCAGGCCGTTGCCGAATCCCTGCAGCATGTGCAGCAGCAGGGCCATGGACTGGAGTTCTTCAGCAGTGAGCCACAGGCCGGGGAGCAGGTTCTTTTCTTCCGGCGTGCAGGTGTAGGCCCAGCCTTTGAGCTCTTCGTCATATTCAATGGTGGCGAGGGTGAAATCCTGCAGCACGTCAATCAAGCGGCGGGCACTTTTTTCCGTGCAGTCGAGTTTGCTTGCCAGCGTGCGCAGGCTGATGGGGTAGCGGTGGGACATGAATAGCTGATACAGCTTCTGGATACGGTCCAGTTTGTCCATATGGTTTCCGTGGTGCGGGGCTGTGTGAGGTCGTCTGGTGTTATGGATAATTGTTATGAAGCCTTGCCGGGATAGTAGCGGGAGTTCCCACGCAATGACAGAGGCACGTTTTATAAGGCATGGTATGCCCCGCCAGCAGTTCAGGAGGCGAGGATTCCTTTTGGTGCCTATACTCCTGAAAGTATTCGTGGCTAGACAAGGAGTGTTCATGCCAACCATCAGCATGTTTTATGGAATTATCGTGCGTATGTACTTTGCTCCGGCGGAGCATCCACCGCCTCACTTTCATGTATATTACGCACAGTTCACGGCTGTCGTTGATATCCACCACGGAACGGTGGTCAGAGGTAAATTGCCTGCAAGGCAACTGAAATTGGTGCTTGCTTGGGCAGAATTGCGCCGTGAGGAATTGATTGCCAACTGGGCACTGGTGGAAAGTGGCGAAGAGCCTTTCAGGATTTCCCCGTTACTTTAGGAGACGTGAGATGTATCCAGCCGTTAAAAAGGTAGTCGCTTGTTCGGACTATATTCTGGCAGTTGATTTCGACAACGGAGAGAGCCGGAGTCTGGATATGAAACCTTATCTGGAGTTCGGCGTATTCAAGCGACTGAAGAATCCAGAGTCTTTCAACCAGGTGCGCGTATCGTTCGATACAGTGGATTGGCCAGCTGGTGTGGATCTCGATCCTGAATTTGTATACTCAAAATCGATTGTGGTTGAAAGCTTGCCTAGCAAGTGATGACTTGGATGCATCGCGTGCAGGGCAAGCTCCCTCAGGTTGGAATCAGGCCTTGGCGAGATTCGCGTTGGCAAAATCCCAATTGATCAGATGATCAACGAAGGTTGCCAGGAAATCGGGTCGACGGTTCTGGAAGTCGATGTAATAGGCGTGTTCCCACACGTCACAAACCAGAATCGGAGTGGCACCGCTGGTCAGTGGAGTCTCGGCATTGCCGGACTTGGCGATCTTCAGTTTGCCACCGTCTGCCACCAGCCAAACCCAGCCGCTGCCGAACTGGGTCACACCGCCGTTCACAAACTCTTTCTTGAAATTCTCGTAGCTGCCAAAGTCGGCATCGATCTTTGCTGCAATGGCGCCAGTGGGTGCGCCACCGCCGTTCGGCTTCATGCTTTTCCAGAAGAATTCGTGGTTGTAGCACTGGCCAACATTGTTGAAGAGTGGACCACCGACCTTGTGAGCGGCCTTGACCAGATCCTCCAGGTTGGCAGCATCAATACCGGCGTCGGCGAGCAACTCATTGCCTTTGACGACATAGGCATTGTGGTGTTTGGCATGGTGGAAGCTGAAAGTTTCCGCAGACATGTGCGGTTCCAGTGCATTGGTGGCGTAGGGGAGAGCGGGCAATTCTAATTTCATGGTGACCTCGTTGGTTTGTTCCTTGATGAACCTTGCTTTTTCCACGTCCGTGGCTAACATTCGCCGCTGTGTTCTGCGTGCTTGCGTGTTCAAACAGTGAATCGCACGCAATAACCGGTGCCGCAAGATCAGGACAGTATGCAGATGGAGCCGTGAAAGAGAGGGCAAAGGTTAATGCACTCCGCAGGTCAATTCAAGGAATGGGTCTGCCGCTCTGTGTAACGGTGGATTTTTGGGTACCGTATCAAGGATAATGCCGCCATGAGAGACAATGACGATTTAATCAATATCCCTTCAATGATTCCTCCCAGGGATGAGGTGGTTCAGCGACAGACGCGCCGCAAGCAGTCTGATATAGAAAAACCCATGCGCTACGGCGAGGTGATCAAGGTCAGTACCTGGCCTGTGCGGATCATGCTGTTTTTGCTGACTCTTGCCATCGGTGCTGGCGGGGCACTTGGTTATCGTGTCTACATGGATAATCTCGCTACTCTCAGACAGGCCAACCTGCGCATCGAGGATCTGGAAAACAGACTTGCGCTGGTAGGTAACTCCGCAGAGGAAACCACTGCCAATGTCATCCAGCGTCTGGACTTCAATTTTTCCGAGATCGACAAGTTGTGGGCTGCCCGCAATGCCACCAATCAGGCGGTGAACGAACTGACCGGCAGAGTGACGGTGCTTGCTGATCAGAGCAAAGGCCACACCGAGACTACGGATACGCTAAGTCAATTGCTTGCTCGCAACGCGGCGCAGGTGCAAGAGAGTCTGGTAGGAGTGAACCGGTTGCAGACAGACTTGCAAGCGGCTCAGCAGACCATCGCAAGCCTTAACACCACCGTGCAAAGTGTGCAGAACGTGGCTCAGGACATGGCGAATATTCGCTCCAGTCTCAATAATGGTGACAGTACGCTGGTTGGGCTTCAGGATCGTATGGGGAATGTCGAGGAGGCTGTTGAGTCGATAGATGCCTATCGTCTTCAGGTGAATCAGGCGCTCAGCAGGCTGCAGCAGAATATCGAAAACATACAGAACTCTGTCCGTGCCGCTCCATGACAGAGAACTGGTGATCTTGATTTATCGATTGGCAAGTAACCCGCTTCGGGTATAATGCGCGCCTTCTCGCGCACGGCTCCGCCGTCGTGTGCTTCTCGACCCGCTTCCACAATTGTTCACCTTTGTGATCGATTGAACAGAGCAGCCCCGCAATGCGGATGTGGCGGAATTGGTAGACGCACTGGATTTAGGTTCCAGCGCCGAAAGGTGTGAGAGTTCGAGTCTCTCCGTCCGCACCAGTGGGGCTCCCCGTATGTACAGACTGACCCTGGCGCCCTTGTGGTGCCGACTTGGAACAGTCTATTCTCACCGTGAATGTTTAATCTCCAGAGGATTTCATGTCCGGTTCCGATAAAGATCTCATCAAGTCTGATGCAGGCAAAACCGTTGCAGACAAAAGCGAAATTGCTGCGTTCCTGCAAAAAGTGGCTGCATTGCCGCCCGTTGGCAAGGGCACTGGTGCCGGGCGCCTGCTCTTTGGGCTGGATGCCACGGGCAGTCGTGAGCACACCTGGGATCAGGCCAGCAAACTGCAGGCGGAGATGTTTCTGGCCGCACAGGCACAGGGCGGGCTGCAGGTGCAATTGACGTATTTTCGTGGTTTTGCCGAATTCTACAAGACGCCCTGGTGCCGGGATTCTGCCGCGTTGCTCGGACTCATGACCGGCATTCAGTGTCGTGCGGGTACTACGCAGATTGAGCGCGTTCTGCGGCATGCGCTTGCAGAGAATCGAGAGCAGCGCATCCACTGCCTCGTTTATGTAGGCGATGCCATGGAAGAGAATGCGGACGTGCTTGCTCAACTCGCGGGGCAACTGGGCATCTTGAATGTGCCTGTGTTCCTGTTTCAGGAAGGTGGAGATCCACTGACAAGGAACACATTCCAGATGCTTGCCAAAGCCTCGCGCGGTGCCTACTCACAATTCGACAGCGCCAGTGCTGATCAATTGCGTGAGCTGCTCAGGGCTGTGGCGGTCTATGCCAGCGGTGGCTTGCAAGCGCTTGAGAATTTCAGCCGCTCCTCTGGTGAGGCAGTGAAACGTCTCAGTCGGCAGATGGGGGTTTAGCGTCGGTGTTTCTGCTGCGGTATATCCTCATTCTATTGTTGCCAGTGCTGGCTTATATGGGGCTGCGCAAGCTGGCGATTCGCTACTCGCTCAATCAGCGGCAGTTCAACATGCTGCTGGTGTTGGCCGCCATTCTTGTCACTGTCGTTGTGTTGATTCTCCTCGGCAGACTTCCTGTTCACTTCATTGTCGCGCCCATCATGGTGGCTCTGACCTTCATGCTGCGTAACTTGCCATTGCTGATTCGGCTTCTGCCTATCGTGCAGATGTTTCGCAGCAGAACGGCGAAAAGTGCTTACGGTGCTGCCGGGGCCGCCGATACTTCGAGCATCCGCACTCGCTTCCTGCTAATGCAGTTGCAGCTCAGCAGTGGTGATATGGATGGTGATGTGCTTGAGGGAAAATTCAAGGGCGCCAAGTTGTCCACACTGAGTATGGATGCGCTTCTGGAGCTGGCGGTTGAGTGTGCTCGTGATGCCGACTCCCTGCAAATTCTGGAGGCCTATCTGGATCGTGTACATCCACAGTGGCGTGCCGGAGCTGGTGATTCTGCTTCACAGGCATCGCCCCGGGACGGCGCTGGCGGCAGCGAAGCGGTGATGACTGAAGCGATGGCGTTGGAAATTCTCGGGCTGCAGCGGGAAGCTTCGCGCGACGATGTGGTGCAGGCTCATCGCCGCCTGATGCAGAAAATGCATCCGGACCGTGGCGGTTCGGATTATCTGGCCAAGAAAATCAATGCCGCACGGGATTTCTTGTTGGATCGTCTGTAGGAGGATTGCTCGGCAGCGTCACCAGGCGTGGGGGCCTTGCCCTGCAGGATGGGCTTCCACAGAATGGCTACCCTTTCTTGCGGTTCAGAAACGCCTGCATGATGGTCTGAGCCTCGGGTGAGTGCAGCAGTCGCGCAAAATTCACAAGCTCCAGCGAGATCGTCTCATCAATCACGCTTTGTTGACCGCGCTTGAGCAGGTGCTTGGATGTCTGCACCGCCTCGCTCGGCAGCGCGGCTAGTTCACGTGCTTTCTGCATGGCGTGTGCAAGTACATTGCCGCTCGGCAATACCTCATTGACCAACCCATACTCTCTGGCCTTTGCGGCTGTGAAGCGTTCTCCGAGCAAAAGCAGTTCGGCTGCGCGCTGATGTCCCATGAGCGCAGGGGTGAGATAACTTGAACCGGCCTCCGGGCATAGCCCAAGTCGTGTGAACGGAAGCTGCAGCCAGGCATCGTCGGCGGTGTACACCAGATCGCAGTGCAGCAGCATTGTGGTGCCAATGCCGATTGCCAGACCGTTTACGGCGGCCACCAAAGGTTTGCGGGCATGGCTGATGGCCTTCATGTACTGCACCGATGGTCGCTCTGTGCCACGATCCGACGCGGCCACAAAATCGTTGACGTCATTGCCGCTGGTGAAGCAGTCGTCCGTGCCCCGAATCAGGATCACATTCACGGTCTCGTCGGCATCGGCGTAGCGCACCCCTTCGGCCAGTGCACGGTACATCGTCTGGGTCAGTGCGTTCTTCTTCTCGGGTCTGAGCATCTGCAGGATGAAGACTGCACCGTCTTTTGTGTAGATGACGTTGGGGTCGCAGGATTCTGTCATGGGATCACCATTCTGGGCGCACGTGTCTGATTATGGTTATTCGCTCGGGAGCTGGTTTCTGCAGTCAGTGGAGTTGATTCTATGTCATGCCGGAGCAATTAAATACCCGCGCAATCGTGCTAGAATCGCCGCCTTTCAAATTTGCCCGACTCCCTATTCAAGAACCTCATAGCCGGAACAGGAACGCACCATGTCTGTCATTCGCCAGGAAGATCTCATCCAGAGCGTCGCCGATGCCCTTCAGTATATTTCCTATTACCATCCGCTTGATTTCATTCAGGCCGTCAACGAGGCCTACGAGCGTGAGGAGTCTCCAGCCGCCAAGGATGCAATGGCACAGATTCTCATCAATTCGCGCCTGTGTGCCGAGGGCAAGCGGCCGATCTGTCAGGACACCGGCATCGTCACTGTGTTTCTGAAGATTGGTATGAAGGTGCAGTGGGAAGGTGAGCTGAGTGTGGCCGACATGATCAACGAGGGTGTGCGTCGTGCCTATCTGAACCCGGACAATGTGCTGCGTGCCTCCATCCTCAGTGATCCCGCTGGTGCCCGCAGGAACACGAAGGACAACACGCCCGCCGTCATCCACATGGAAGTCGTTCCGGGTGACGAACTGGAGGTGACAGTGGCAGCCAAGGGCGGAGGCTCCGAGAACAAGGCCAAGATGGTCATGCTCAACCCCAGTGACAGCATCGTTGACTGGGTGTTGAAGACGGTGCCGACGATGGGTGCAGGCTGGTGTCCACCCGGCATGCTCGGCATTGGTATCGGGGGCACGGCCGAGAAAGCGGCAGTGCTGGCCAAGGAAGCATTGATGGATCCCATCGACATTCACGAGCTGCGCAAGCGCGGCCCGCAAAACCGTGTGGAAGAGCTGCGTCTGGAGATCATGGACAAGGTCAATGCTTTGGGCATTGGCGCCCAGGGTCTTGGCGGACTGACCACGGTGCTGGACATCAAGATCAAGGACTACCCGACCCATGCAGCCTCTCTGCCGGTGGCAATGATTCCCAACTGTGCAGCCACGCGTCATGCGCATTTCGTACTTGATGGCAGCGGTCCAGCGCATCTGGAGCCCCCGCGTCTGGAAGACTGGCCGCAGATCACCTGGGATGTCGGCCCCCGTGCGCGTCGTGTCAATCTCGACACTGTGACGCAGGAAGAAGTGGAACAGTGGCAGCCCGGCGACACGCTCCTGCTGTCCGGCAGGATGCTGACCGGCCGTGATGCCGCACACAAACGCATGGTGGAGATGTTTGCCAGAGGTGAGTCATTGCCCGACGGTGTGGATCTGAAGGGCAAGTTCATTTATTACGTTGGCCCGGTTGATCCGGTGCGTGATGAAGTGATTGGGCCTGCAGGTCCGACCACAGCCACACGCATGGACAAGTTCACCGAGACGCTGCTTGAAAAGACCGGACTTCTCGGTATGATTGGCAAGGCGGAACGTGGCCAGATTGCCATCGATGCCATCAAGAAGCACAAGGCGGTCTATCTGATGGCAGTGGGTGGGGCGGCGTATCTGGTGTCGAAAGCGATCCGCAAGGCGAAGATCGTGGCGTTCCACGATCTGGGGATGGAGGCGATTCACGAGTTCGAAGTAGAGGACATGCCGGTAACGGTGGCGGTGGATGTCAACGGCACGTCAGTGCACAGGACCGGGCCGGTGGAGTGGCAGGAGAGGATCGCGCAGAAAGTGGTGGTGAGATAGAAACCTCACTCACACATATCCGCATAGGGATTCGGCACCTGCAGATCAATGCTCTTTTGTGAGCCCTTGATCTGCAGTGTGGACTGCGATAATTCCAATGCATCACCGTCCAGCACATTATGATCGAAACGGTAGATCGGCCCGACTTCCCCTGCCGTGGCGGCCTCGTCATAACGCTGTGCCTTTTCGCGCACGCCTTCATTCCGCTGTGCGTACGCCGACATTGCGTTCCTGCCGTGCTTCTTCTCCAGCATCTTGAGTGTGACATGAGGCGCCAGGATGGAAGCAGTGGCATTGTTGCCGCCGAAACCCTTCGAGTTGAGTAACACAGCATCCATGCCTGTGACACCAACATCGCGATGCTGCAACAGGAAATCCAGATTGCTCTTGTACACGTCGTCGGCGATTCGCTCAGTGGTGAGAATGCCGGGAATGATGCCGTATTGCCACATGCCCAGACTGCAGGCCAGCTGATCACCTGCCGAACTCGCAAGAGAGTGACCGATGTAGGACTTGAGGGCAGTCACGGGCCAGCGCGGAATTTTCCAGGTGCCAGCCACCATGCTCATGATGTGCGATTCTGTAGTGCGATTCTGGGGCGTGCCAGTGCCGTGTGCATGCACATAGCTGCGGTGACGCAAGCCTTCCTCACCGATGATGTTGCGCGTCGCTGCTGCAGCCTTCGCCATGGTGATGTAGTTACCGACGCCAGGGCTGGCGATGGACTTCTTGTAACCGTCGGCGTTGACGAACACATCGTTCACAGAGCCGAGAATATTCGCGCCAAGTTCAATGGCCAGGTCGTCATCGCAGAGCACGACATACTGTGCAGACTCTGACAGAGTGAATCCCACGTTATCGCCAAACGGACGGCAGGCACGGGCATGGTCGGGATGTTGCAGATTCTTGTGCTTATCCAGTGCCAGCAGCGCCTCGTCATCCGCCAGCGCACCCATGGTGGCGTATCCCTCAATGACTTCCGGTGTGATTGGCGCCTCACTGGTACCGACGATAACGATACGATGAGTGCCCGCCTGAATGTCGCGAATGCCTTGACGCAGGTTGTAGAGGAAAGTTGCACAGGCTGCCACGCTGGTGCCGGTTGTCCCCAGATTGCCGAGGATGTAGGCGTTGATGAAATCGGCGGGCATTTCTGCAAAGCCCAGTGGCAATTGCTTGGATGAAACCTTCTTGCCAAGCAGACGTGCCTGCAGCAGGCCACCATTGCCGTTGTAGTCCAGTTGCGTCATGCAACTGCCTGCATAGACACTGATCTGATCGGGAGCCACGTGGCCCAGGATGGTGTCCCAGTCGATGCCAAGAGACTGGATGGCGTCGCTCGCGCCGTAAATCGTCATCTGCAGGCCGCGCGGATGATTGCGGGATGCATACAGGTCCTTCGGATCGAAACCTGTGGGCAACTGGCCGGCACTGTTTACCGTGGAGCGCTGGTAGTTCTCGGTGAGCACATCCATGGTGCCATGGACGTCCACCTTGACTTGCCCTTCGCCGTGTTCACTGAGTTGCCAATCCAGCGGAATCGCGTCGGGCAGGTGCTGCTTGCGGATCAGGAAACTGAAAGGCTTGTCCGGATCAGCGTTCAGGGTAGCACGCTTGTGGAACAGGACATTGGCGGGGTCGAAGAGGTTATCTTCCAGGCGACGGATCAGCGTGCCGGCCTTCAATGCGGGATCAATACTGCGTAAATACGAAGCAAGCTCTATGGGATTACCCTGACCATCAGACCACTGGCCGCCTGCTTTTCTGAGCAGTCCCATGAGACTGGCAAGGCTGGCGCGAGTGGCCAGCGCGTCCTGTTCGCCAAGGACATCGAGGAGGAGACGTCTGTAGCCATGGTGACTGGAACTGCGGCCGGCTGGATTGACTCCGCCCAGACCGATGATCACCGGCAACTTCGACATGATAATCCTCTGAATTCTGTGCCCCCTGCTATCGCCTTGAAGAGGTCTGAGAACAGAGGGGGTGAAATGTGCTTGTAATATAGACAATGGTGGGGCGCAGAAATAGGTCATATTGGACATTATTAGTGGTATTTTAGCCATTTTCTCGTGGTGTTTGTCCATTACCGTCCGGTGCCAAGGTTGCGCTGTCGAGGGGCAGCGCTATAGCATAGCGACTCAACTTCCCAATGAGTTCCCCATGCCTGAGAGTCCAACATGATCCCCAGCCGCTTTGCAGAGCGCATCAGGCAGATTCATCAGCAGTTGTGTATCCCGGAGGACTATGCGCAAGGCACCCCCCTTGTGCTGCACGAAGAGCCGCATGAACTGGTGCCTACAGAACTCGACTTCTACGGTCGTGATCAGCATCTCACCCCCGCAGCGTTGACTGCCTGGCAGGGGATGAAGGCGAAGGCACAGACTGACAGTGTGGAAATATTCCTGATCTCCGGATTTCGCAGTGTTGACTACCAGTGCCAGTTGATTCGCAGAAAGCTGGATGCTGGCCAGACCATTTCTCAAATCCTTCGTGTCAATGCGGCACCCGGCTACAGCGAGCATCACACTGGCCGTGCCATTGATGTTGGCACCAAAGGGTGTCCGGCGCTTGAAGAGGGGTTCGAGCATACCCCTGCATTCCAGTGGCTGCAGAATCACGCAGGTGAATTCGGATTCATTCTTTCCTATCCCCGCGACAACATTTGCGGGATCAGCTATGAGCCGTGGCACTGGTGCTATCACCCACAGCAACAGCCATCGCCAGATTCCTGAAAAAAGGCAACCGGCACTTCAGTGCGACGGCATCCAGTCGATAACTCCATTGAAAATGGTCACCGACCAATCAGTAGAGGAATCGTACCGCCATGAACTTCGACGATCTGCGCCTCGCTTCCGGCACGGTGATCCAACTGCAGTTTATCGATGACTCTCGGAAGCGCTTTCCGTCACGCTTGATGGGACATCTTGAAGGGCGCAGCATTCTGGTGACCCATCCTGTACAGGATGGTCGTTTACTGCGCATCAGGAATGGTCAGCGGGTGATTGCCCGGGCCATGACCAACAGTGCCGCCGTGGCATTCACCTCCAATGTCGAAGCTCTTTGCTCCAGCCCCTATCCTTATCTTCATCTGGATTATCCGGAAATGATCAGCATGAACCGGATTCGGCGCTCGCCACGCATTGCGGTGACGATGCCCGTCAGTATGCTAGTGCTTTCCGAGATTCCCCGCACGGCAGAAAAACCGGCGCGACTTGTGGATATCAGTCCTACCGGCGCACGACTGGAAGCCGGCTCATTGGGTTTGAATATTGGAGACGAGATAAGTCTTACGGGAAAGTTCCGCCTGAGCGAGATGGAGAAGAGTGTCACCTTGGTGGGAATCATTCGGGCACGCATCGCTTCCGTGGCCGGAGATGTGACCGAGAGGGCGTCTGCACCTGCCGTTTATGGTGTGGAATTTCAGTCAATTACGGAAGAAATACGTCTTTTCCTGCACGCCTTTGTATACCAGCAAATGCTCGAAAGGACCGCCTGATTTCGGCCACAATTCCGGACGTTCCTCGACGCAAAAAGTCGGCAAAACTCCCTTAGACAAACCTTTTTTATTGGGGTAGGCTTGGATCGTAAGCAGTTGGAAGGAGAATGAATGCAAACCGCTCGAACCGCCGTATGCTCGATTCTGCTGGCGCTCCTCAGCCTGACGATCACTGTCAGGACATACGCCCAGGAACCGCAGATAGACTTTCAGGAATGGCTGTCAGCCTTGATCACAGAGGCAAGAGAGCAGGGCATACGTGAGGAAATCATAGAGCAGGCGCTCATTCCTGTAACGCCCATCCCCCAGGTCATCACCAACGACCGCAATCAGGCAGAATTCACGGAAACCTTCGAGCAATACCTCGAAAAGCGTGTCACGCAGTGGCGTGTCGACACAGGTCGTGCGCGCCTGCAGCGGCATCGAGAACTTCTTGAGCGCGTCGGCGAACATTACGGTGTGGAACCACGCTTCATCGTGGCGTTTTGGGGGGTTGAAACGAACTATGGCAACTTTACCGGTGGCACTGATGTGATTCGTGCGCTGGTGACTCTGGCCTACGACCCGCGTCGTGCAGCATATTTCCGCCGCGAACTTCTCAGCGCTCTGCAGATATTGAATGAGGGGCACATCACCCACGCCGACATGAAAGGCTCATGGGCCGGCGCAATGGGGCAGAGTCAATTCATGCCTTCCAGCTTTCTGCAATACGCGCAGGATTTCGATGGTGATGGCAAACGCGATATCTGGGGCAGTGAGGCTGATGTGTTCGCCTCCATTGCACATTATCTGAATGGTGCCGAATGGAGCAGCGAGCAGACCTGGGGTCGTGAAGTGCAATTGCCTGCCGACTACCACGCTCGTGCTGAACAGTGGCGTCAACCACCCGCAGAACATTCCTGCAGTGTCGTGCGTCATCACACTGTTTCACTGCCCCTGAGCGAGTGGCAAGCAATAGGGGTGCGCAGAGCGGATGGTTCGGATCTGCCGACGAATGATCTTCTCGCATCCATCATATTGCCCGATGGTGAGAGTGGCAGAGCGTTCCTGACGTATGGCAATTTTCGCTCCATCCTGCGATACAACTGTGCCAACAATTACGCGCTGTCGATCGGGTATCTGGCCGACAGTTTCATCGGGTACTGATTCCCACACACTTTGAAATTGACTGAGGAGGGCTTATATCGACATCAGAGAATAAATTAACCAACGTGTCACGATAACAAGGAGACCATAGCTTATGTCTAACGAATTCCAAGTTGTTTTTCACAATATCGATCAATCAGCCGCGCTGACAGAGAATGTCAACAAACGGATCCAGAAGCTGCAACGCTACAGCAACGACATCATAGGTGGGCGCGTCGTGCTGGATTCTCCTCACAACAATCACCACAAGGGTAAAGTGTTTTCTGTAACCCTTGAAATTCACATATCAGGCAAGGAAGTTATTGTGAAGCAGGGTCAGCATGACAAGCCTGCTCACGAAGATATTTATGTCGCGGTCCGTGATGCCTTCAACGCAGCGGAGCGACAATTGAAGGCCAATGGCAAGAAGCCACGCAAGTCAACGCTGGCCGTTGAAAACTTTGAAGTCCTCCCGGAGGTTGCCGCTGATGATGCGGATGAAATGATGATGACTGATGACGACGATACTGACTTCACACTCTATTCCCCTGACGAACCGGACGACCGTGCAAGTTATGCGACACAGGCGGCCTGATCAACAGCGGCAGACGGAAATCACTCATGGCATTAAGTGAACAGGAAAAATCCGAACTCGAGGCTGCAGCATTCAGGAGACTGCTGCAGCATCTGGATGAGAATAAGGATGTACAGAACATCGATCTGATGAACCTTGCAGGCTTCTGTCGCAACTGTCTGGCCAAGTGGTATGCGGCAGCGGCCCAGGACAAGGGGCTTGATGTCGACTACGAAAGTGCAAGGGAGATCATTTACGGAATGCCTTATTCCGAGTGGAAAGGAAAATATCAGAAACCTTGAGCTAACTGTAGGAGCTTGCAAACAAGATCCTACAGCTAGCCTGTTCGCCCAACCTCAAACCGTCTCCACATTGAACAATTTATTTCGCACCAGATGCCGATACTCATTCGGCGTGATGGTGTTTGCCCGCTTGAACAGCGATGAGAAGTAACCCGTATCCTGATAGCCCACAGCAAAGGCGATTTCGGCGATGCTCAGATTGCTTTGTTTGAGAAGGGCCTTGGCTTGTTCCAGCCTGACTTCCTGAAGATATTGCAAGGGGGTCTGGCCTGCGGCACTTCGGAAGCGTCTATTGAAGGAGCGCACGCTGATATCAAATTGCTGCGCCAGTGTCTGCAGGTGTATGTCGCTCTGGTAATTCTGCTGCAACCATTCCTGAATTTTGATGATCTGCTCGTCGTGATGAGTGTCTCTCTCTTCACTGGCGAGGAGCATCGACTCATAGGAGCGTTTCAATTCGTGAGTGAAATGGTGCGAGACTTCGTCTGCGATCTCCGGTGTGAATAGTTGCTCCACAAAATGCAGCATTACATCGCGGACAGCGTTCACGCTGCCGGTGCAATAGAGGCGGTCTGCGTGGGTAATGAAGCGTTTTCGCTGCAGATTGATCGCCGGATAGCGTTTCGCGAAATCGTCGAAGTAGTACCAGTGTGTGGTGGCGGTGCGTCCATCCAGAAGACTGGCCTCGGCGAGAAAGTAGCTGCCCGTTCCAACACTGCAAATAGTGGCTCCGGCAAGGTACTGAGTTGCAAGCCACGCCGTGATTTGTGGATGCTTCTGAACGATTGCGTTAGGGTTGCCCCATAGTGCAGGCACGAAGATCAGGTCAGTTTGTGCGATTTCAGAAATACTGACAGCCGGCTGAATTCCTATACCTCCCGTCATGGTCAGCGCCTCGCCGTCATGACTGGCAACAACGAAATGGCTGCGTTTCGCACGTTTGTTGCGAATGCGCTTGATGACATCAGCGGCATGAATCATCTCCAGTGGAATGGTGATGCTGGACGCCAGACCTTCTTCAATTGCCAGAATCGTGACGTGTTTCATTCGGCACCTTCGTACTTGATATCGAGTACGTACCACGAACGCTTGCCCCCGGGGGTGGTAATGTCGACTTCATTGCCCGCCTGTTTGCCGAGCAACGCTCTGCCCAGCGGTGCATCCACGCTGATATAGCCCGGTCCTTCACCGATTTCATCAGGCCCTACAAGCCGATAGTCATGCTCCGTGCCGGCATCATCCTCAACACGAACGTGCGCGCCAAAATAGATTCGACTCAAGTCAGAGGGGGACTTGTCCACGATAGTCAATACCTCCAGACGTTTGCGCAGGTGGCGAACACGGCGATCAATTTCCCGAAGACGCTTCTTGCCGTAGATATATTCCGCATTCTCCGAGCGATCTCCAAGTGCCGCTGCGTCACTGACCTGCTGTGTCACTATCGGGCGCTCCACTCTCCACAGATAATTGAGCTCATCGCGCAGGCGCTTTTCTCCCTCTACGGTGATGTAGTTGGAGACTTTGGGGAGTGGTTTCTTTTCTTCATGCATCCAACTTATTCCTGTTTGATTTCCAAGCGTAGAGGCAACTGTCTGCTGCGTGGATTGTGTGTAAAAGCTTCACCAGCCGGATGAGCATTCAGCGGCTCCAGTTTCACGCCCAATCCGAGCAGGCGCACTGGACGGTTGCCGCGAGCATATGCGGTTGTACAGAGCGTCATGTAACCCGCTATTTCGGATTCGCTGGAGATGGCTTCCACGGTGGTTGACACAAAGTCCCGAAAACGCAGCTTCACATACTTTTTGGTGATGCGGTATTCCGCTTCGACGTGTTGTAGGCGAACCAATAGCTGTTCGTGCAGTTCCGGCAGTCTGTCCAGACAGGTTTCCAGTGAGGGTAGATCTGTAGAGTAGGTGTTCTCGACACTGAGTGACTTGCGTGTGCGATCTGTCGAAACTTCACGCTCGTCGATGCCACGGCACAGGCGATAGAGATTCATGCCAAAACTGCCGAAGTGAGAGGTGAGTTCCTCCTCCGAGTAGCTGCGCAGATCGGCGCAGGTCTGGATGCCCATGCCGTTCAGCCGCCCGGCGGTGACTTTGCCGACACCATAGATTTTTTTCACAGGAAGAGCCTTCACGAAAGCATCCACCTCGTCGGGTTTGACGACGAATTGCCCGTCCGGTTTGTTCCAGTCGCTCGCGATCTTGGCGACGAACTTGTTTGGTGCGATGCCTGCGGAAATAGTGATGCCGACCTCTTCACGCACGCGACGGCGAATCTCCTGCGCGATCAAGGTAGCGCTGCCCTGAAAGACATCCGCATTGGTGACATCAAGATAAGCCTCGTCGAGGGAGAGAGGCTCAATCAGCGCCGTATAGTTTTCAAAAATCGCATGTACCGCCCTGGATGCTTCCCGGTATTTGTCCATGTGGGGAAATATCACGATCAGGTTCGGGCACTGACGCAAGGCGGTGGCCATGGGCATCGCGGAGTGCACGCCATACTTGCGGGCTTCATAGTTGCAGGTGGCGACTACGCCTCTGTGTAGCGCACTGCCGCCCACAGCCACAGGCAGGCCTCTCAGCTCGGGGTTGTCGCGAGTCTCGATCGACGCATAGAAGCAGTCACAATCACAGTGGATGATTTTGCGGATGGCGCTCATGGGCGCCATTGTAATCGAAAGTGTGGGAGCGAGCCCTGCCCGCTCCCGTTTCTTCAGCCGTTACGCTTCTCGAAGTCTTTCATGAAGTCCACCAGCTTCTGGCAGCCTTCCAGCGGCATTGCGTTGTAGATGGACGCACGGATGCCGCCCACCAGACGGTGTCCCTTCAGCGCGTACAGCCCCTGTTTGTTGGCCTCACTGACAAATGCGTCGGTGAGGTCCGGGTTGACGATGTTGAAGGTTACGTTCATCACGGAACGGGAATCCTTGTGCGCGGAGCCAATGTAGAAGTCAGTGCCATCGATTGCATCATAGATCAGTTTCGCTTTCTTCTCGTTCAGCGCTTCGATCGCCGGTACACCGCCCTGATCCTTCAGCCACTCCAGCACCAGCATCATCATGTAGATGGCGAAGGTGTTGTTGGTGTTGTAGAGGGAATGGTTCTTCGCATACACGGAGTAGTCGAGCAGCGACGGCGTGTAGGGTAACGCGTGACCGAGCAGGTCTTCACGGATGATCACGGTGGCCAGCCCGGCTGGTCCAAGGTTCTTCTGCAGACCGGCGAAGATCACGCCGAACTGGTTGTAGTCGAGCTTGCGTGACAAAAGCTCGGAAGTCATGTCGGCTACCAGTGGAATGCTGCCAGTATCGGGAAACTTGTTCCAGCGAGTGCCAAAAATGGTGTTGTTGCTGGTGATATGGACGTAGGAAGTGTCCGTGTCCAGTTTCTTGGGATCGAAGTCAGGGATGCGATCGAAGTTGGTCGCTTCGCTGCTGGCTGCGGCAATCACGTTGCCAAAGCGAGCCGCTTCCTTGCGGGCCAATTGTGCAAAGTTGCCGGAGTCCACGTAAGCTGCCTTGTGGGCAGGTTTCAGACCGAGCAGGTTCAGAGGGATGGCAGAGAACTGCATCTGTGCACCGCCGTGGACGTACAGAATCTTGTAGTTGTCCGGCAGACCCGACAGCTCTTTGAACAAGGCATCGGCTCTGTCGATGACGGCATCGAATTCCTTGGAGCGGTGGCTGATCTCGATGAGTCCGGCGCCCATGCCCCTGAAGTCGAGAAACTCGTCGCGGGCTTTTTCCATCACTGCAGTCGGCAACATGGCGGGGCCAGCACCGAAGTTGTATACGCGTGTCATAGTGGTTTCCTGAGGTTGCTAGTTAAAAATTGTTGAATTCTTTTCGTCGTCAGTGGTCAGTGGTCACGCCAGCCAATGCCGGACTCCTGACCCTCTCGAATTCTGTGCCACCTGATGGCACGGGTTGCTGCCCTCCCGGGCACTGACAATAAACCTACAGAACAGTAACTTTGATCACATCCTGGATCGCGGCAATTTCGGCAAGGGCTGCGTCCGAGGGACAGCTCTCCACGTCGATCAGGTTATAGGCGATCTCGTTACGGCTCTTGTTGATCATGTCAATCACGTTGATGTTCTGATCCGCCAGCACCGACAGAATCTGACCCAGCATCTTCGGCACGTTCTTGTTGCTGATCGCCAGGCGCGTGCCCTTTGCTGCGTTTGGTGCACGATCCAGCGCAATGGTGGGGAAATTCACCGAGTTCTTGATGTTGCCGTTCTCAAGAAAGTCCATCAGTTGATCTGCTGCCATCACCGCACAATTGTCTTCTGCTTCGTCCGTGCTGGCACCAATATGCGGCATCAGGATCACGTCGTCGCGTCCGATGAATTCGGAGCAGGGGAAATCGCTGACATACATACGAAGTTGTTTGCTATCCAGACCATTGATGATCGCCTGATTATTGACAATTTCGTCGCGGGAAAAATTAAGCAGACACAGACCCGGTTTCATCGCGGTCACCATATTGGCATCAATCAGATTACGGGTGGCTTCTATCACCGGCAGATGCAGGGATACGAAATCGGAGTTTGCCAGCAGAGCGGTAATGTTCTCGATCTTGCGCACCTGGTTGGGTAGACGCCATGCGGCATCTACAGACAGAGCAGGATCATAACCCAGTACCTTCATGCCGAGACTGATTGCCATTTCTGCTACCAGCGAACCGATGGCGCCAAGGCCGACGATGCCCAATGTCTTGCCGGCAATTTCGGTGCCTTTGAAACGGATCTTTTCTGCTTCCAGCAGCTTGGACATGGCAGCGTTGTCCTTCATCTCGGACAGCGAATTCACGTATGCCATGCCAGGAAGAATGCCGCGCGAAGATAGCAGTAATCCGCACAGTACCAGCTCCTTGACCGCGTTGGCGTTGGCTCCCGGGGTGTTGAAAACGACGATGCCTTTCTCCGTGTAACTGGCGACGGGCACATTGTTGACGCCGGCACCCGCGCGCGCTACAGCCTTGAGATTCGCGTTCGCGTCGCTCTCCTGCAGCTTGTGACTGCGCACCAGAATGGCATCACTGTCGCTCAGGCCCGGGCCTACCTCATAGGTGGATGGGAAACGGACGAGGCCCTTGCTGGAAATCTGGTTGAAGGTCTGAATCTTGTACATCGCGGTTACCTTGCTGTTACTTGATAAATGCTGGTTTCAGGGTTGATGCTGGTTACTGGTTTGGTACTGAAGGTTGTGCGCGCCAGCCTGAATGCTGCGTTGAAGCCTTGGTTGAATCCGAGCGCCAGGAACGCAGGAGGCTGGTTTGCTGAAGCTCCAGGGACAAGGAAGAGGATCAATTTGTGAGCGCGCGTGTGAATTTTTGAAAGCGCACTTTATATCCTGAAACGCTGTTCAATGCCAGTCCGGCGTTGCTTCCGAGATAACCGCTGGCGAGCTTTCCTGCGTTCGTCGACGCGGGTTTTCGCTGTGCCGCAAACGGGCTATCATGGCCGTAAAACAAGCGAGTCAAGCAGTATAGCCGGGGGCAGAGTTGACGTTGGAATCAAGCAGATCTGTACTGGTCGCGGGAGTAGCTGTGGCCGTCGGTTCAGGGCGTGTGCCCGTGCAGCGAGTGCTCGGGCGCAACGCCGGTTTGATGACCGGGCCTGGTACCAACAGCTATCTCATCGGATCTCAGCAGCTGGCCCTCGTCGATCCGGGACCGGTAGATCCAGGGCATATCGATGCTGTGCTTCGGGTTCTTGCCAGTCGCAGTCTGAACTGGATTTTCGTGACCCATACTCATGGCGATCACTCTCCCGGTACAGTGCTGTTGCAGCAGAAAACCGGGGCGGAGGTCATCGGTCTTTCTCCATCAGCAGGCAGCACTCATCAAGACCATAGTTTTACGCCTTCACGTATCTATCATGACGGGGAAGTGATCGATTGCGGAGAGTTTCGCGTGCGGCTTGTGCACTCGCCAGGTCATGTCTCCAACCATTTCTGCTTCCTGCTGGAAGAGGAGAATATACTCTTCACCGGAGATCACATTCTCGAGGGCACCACTCCTGTCATCCTGCCCCCCGATGGCAACATGCGCCATTACCTGGAGTCCCTGACTAAGCTGAAGACTCTGCCGCTAAGTGCTCTCGCACCAGGACATGGTCGAATGATGGATGATCCCAATGGCGTAATCGACACCTTGATTCGTCATCGTCTGCGCAGGGAGCAGAAGACCGTGACCGGGCTCTTGGAATTGAGCTCGGTTAGTGGCCCAGCCAGTCTGGAAGCTCTGGCGCTGCGCGTCTACGACGATGTGCCGCAGCATTTGTTGCCATGGGCGCAGCGCACCCTGCTCGCGCATCTCATCAAATTGGAGGAGGATGGCCGCGTGTTTCGGACTGGAGACAAATGGTCGGGAGTACATGCTTATGGCTGATTCTCTGGAATCAACTGAGCAGGCCATCAACGGCGGCTGGTTCCTCTATCTGGTGCGCTGCCGAAATGGCACTTTTTATACAGGCATCACTACCGATGTTGAGAGGCGTTTTGCCGAACATCAAAAGGGGGGAGTGCGCGCCGCCCGCTACCTGCGGGGCAAGGGACCGCTTGAGCTGGTGTATACAATTCCCGCCGGGGATCGAGCACTTGCCTCGACATTGGAGAATAGAGTCAAGAGTCTGACACGGGCAGATAAACAGAACCTGATTGCAGGATGCCTCGACATACTCTCAACTGACGTCAATAAGAACATCAAGAAGGATAACAATGAACAGGACTGAATCATGAACAAAGTCAGCAACTGGATGAATTTTTCGGCAAGTATCGCCGTGATCATGGGTATCCTTTTTCTGGGTATGGAGATCAGGCAGAACACCGACATGATGCGTTCCCAGACCCGGGACGCGATTTCCGAGAAACAGATGATGTTTTCCGAATGGGTGGCCACGGAAATGGATCTTGCCATCACCATTGCCAAGGTGAATGCCGGAGAGCCGCTGGATCCAGGGGAGCGCGTGATGCACGGCTACTTCCTCGCGGGAGTCTGGCGCGAGTGGGAGAATTCGCACTATCAGTTTCAACAGGGTCTTTTTGATCGGAATGAGTTCGAACCACGTATGGAGAGATGGAGACAGATGATGCGGATCAAATCGATACGCGATTCGTGGGTGGCAACAAGGATGAATTACTCTCCCGCATTTCGTGTTGAGGTAGACAGGATTGTGGAGGTGTACAACGCTGCTCCTCACGATGCCATGCCAAGCCTGGTTTATCCCTGATACCTGCAGCATGACCCCCGTGAATTTCCCTGCAATGAATTGAGAAGGTGACTGAATTGGCTGACGTCGTAGTGGAAAGTCCGAGAATTCCCGTGGGCATCAGCAGTTGTCTGCTTGGGGAAAAGGTGCGCTTCGACGGGCAACATCAGCTCGACTCCTATGTCGAAAAGACGCTGGGTGCCTATTTCGAGTTTCGTTCCTTCTGTCCGGAAGTTGCGATCGGCCTAGGTATTCCCCGTCGGCCCATACGGCTGATCAGTCGTGGCGATTCGATTCACTGCGTCTCCACTGTCGATGCGGCTCTGGATTACACAACGGCACTGACCGACTGTGCCGATGAACAGCAACACTGGCATAGCGAGTTATGCGGCTACATTCTCAAGAAATCGTCGCCCAGCTGTGGCATGGAGCGTGTGAAGGTCTATGAAGGCAGTTATCCCCGCCGTGATGGTGTCGGTATCTATGCGGCTACGCTGATGAAAAACTTTCCTAATCTGCCTGTAGAGGAGGAGGGGCGCCTGGGAGATCCGGTTTTGCGGGAAAATTTCATTCAGCGCGTCTATGTGATGGCGCGGTGGAAGGCGGCACTACAACCGCGTATGACGGTGTCGGCATTGGTGAACTTCCATGCCCGACACAAACTGATCCTGATGAGTCACTGTCAGAAGACCTATCGTGCTCTGGGCCCACTGGTGGCCGGGGCTAACCGCAGGAATCTTGCAGAAGTCTGTGAGCGCTATATCGGCGAGCTGATGTCGGCACTCAAGGTTCGAGCAACAAAAGGCAATCATGTCAATGTGTTGCAGCATATTCAAGGTTATCTGAAACAACATCTGGATGCTGACGACAAGGCCGAGTTGAGCGAGGCGATTGCCCAGTTCTTGCGGGGTCAGGTGCCGCTGATAGTTCCCATCACGTTGCTCAATCACCACTTCCGCAAGCACCCGAATGACTACATTCGAGAATCCTGGTACATGCGGCCCTACCCTGCAGAAATGAGCCTGCAAAACGATATTTGATGACATATCCGCAATTTTTTGTCTGCGCCCCCTTCGCGGGGCTATAATGCCCCATTTTTCAGGCCTGACGAACAGGCGCGCCCCAGGATCGGGGAACAGGATCGGGCTATGGCCATGAACGCAGCAAGTCGCATCGCAAACCCTATGAAAGAAGGCCAGACAGTCGACATCGACAGTTACATGACGACACTTGGTCGGCAAGCGCGTGCGGCTGCTCGGGATATTGCACGGGCCACTACGGCGCAAAAGAATGCAGCGCTCCTTACCATTGCTGATGTCATCGATCAGCATCGTGAACAACTGATCAGTGCCAATCAGAAAGACCTCGCCGCTGGTCGTCAGAAGGGATTGGACGCGGCAATGCTTGATCGTCTCGAACTCACTTCAGCGCGAATCGACAACATGATCGAAGGTTTGCGCCAGGTCGCCGAACTTCCTGATCCCGTTGGAGAGGTGACAGATTTGCGCTATCGCCCTTCCGGAATCCAGGTTGGCAAGATGCGCGTGCCGCTCGGTGTCGTGGGCATCATTTACGAATCTCGTCCTAATGTGACCTGCGAGGCTGCGAGTCTCTGCCTGAAATCCGGGAACGCGGTAATTCTGCGAGGTGGTTCAGAAGCATTGCACTCCAATCAGGCAATCGCGGACTGTATCGCTATTGGTCTGCGTGCCGCTGGTATCGCCGAACATGCTGTGCAAGTGGTGGCCACCACAGATCGTGCCGCTGTAGGCAAGCTCATCACCATGCCTGAATTTGTTGATGTGATTGTGCCCCGTGGAGGCAAATCCTTGATCGAACGTATCAGTGCTGATGCCCGCGTGCCTGTCATCAAGCATCTCGATGGTAACTGTCATGTCTATATCGATGATCGCGCCGATCTCGACAAGGCAGTGAAGGTGGCGGTGAATGCCAAGACTCAACGTTATGGCACCTGTAACACGATGGAGTCGTTGCTGGTGGCTGAAGGTGTGGCTGCGGCAGTGCTGCCTGCACTTGCAGCCGCATATCGAGCTGCCGGTGTTGAATTGCGCGGTTGCGAAAAGACGCGCGCCTTGATCGACGGCGTGAGTGTTGCCACCGAAGAAGACTGGGGCACTGAGTACCTAGCGCCAGTTCTCTCCATCAGGATTGTCGCCGATCTGGATGAGGCCATGGCGCACATTGCCCGCTACAGCTCTGCTCACACAGAGTCGATCATCACTGAAGATTACAGTCGCGCACAGCGCTTTCTGCGCGAGGTGGATTCCAGTTCCGTGATGGTGAACGCTTCGACGCGTTTTGCAGATGGTTTCGAGTATGGTCTTGGTGCCGAGATCGGAATTTCCACCGACAAACTGCATGCGCGCGGTCCGGTGGGGCTCGAAGGTTTGACATCGCAGAAGTACATCGTACTGGGAGACGGTCATATCAGACAATGATCTGGTGGGAGATCAAGTGCGCAAAATCGGTGTGATGGGTGGCATGTTCGATCCCGTGCACAGAGGGCACCTCGCAGTGGCAACGGAGGCGCTGAATGTTCTTGATCTCGATGAATTACGCATGGTGCCATGTCATCTGCCGAGTCATCGTGGACCTGCTGCGGCGTCAGCACAGGACCGAGTGGCGATGTTGCGATTGGCGACTGAGTATGACCGAAGACTGCTGATAGATGAACGCGAGTGTTTCCGGTTCGGCGTGTCCTACACCGTCGATACACTGGAAGCACTTCGCAGAGAATTTTCGCAGGATTCGTTAGTGCTGGTGATGGGAGCAGATGCGTTTCGGGGACTGGCAGGGTGGCATTGCTGGCAGCAGATTCCGCAGCTTGCCCATATCGCAGTCGTCAGCAGGCCCGGTGTGCTGAACGAGATTCCCGATGCGTGTGCGAGTGAACTGCAAGGGCGCCAGGTGGCTTGTGCAGAACAACTGTTTGCAGCACGGAAGGGTAAGCTCATCATGCTTTCCAATCTGCAGTTGGAAATATCGTCGACGCTGGTGCGGGAAAAACTGGAGTCACATGACGCAATCGACACGCTCCTGCCGGACGCAGTAGCTGGCTATATAAAAGTACACGGCTTGTACCGTGCAGTTGGATAGAACACAGAATTGAAAGGTCGCCCAACGCGACCTGGCAACCCCGCACAGGCATGTCGCCTGTATGTGACACGAGAGAAAGGATCAGGACAGTTTGAATACAACTCAGTTATCGCAACTTGCAGTACACGCACTCGAAGAGGTCAAGGGGCAGGACATCGTCTGCCTGAATGTTCAAAAGCTGACACAGATCACAGACTATATGGTCATCGTCACCGGCACTTCCACAACGCATCTTCGCTCACTCGCCGACGAAGTGATCAAGCAGTTCAAGGCTGCGGGAGAGCGCGTGGTGGGTGAAGAAGGACGTTTGCAGGCCGAATGGATTCTGGTTGATCTGGGGCCAGTCATTGTGCATGTCATGCTGGCCAGGACGCGGGCACTGTACAGTCTCGAAGATTTGTGGAATTTCGATTCCATTGCCAGCGACGAATCCAGGAATGTGCGCCAGGCCAGGGATGAAGATTAGTCTCGTCTCGGTTGGCACACGCATGCCGTCCTGGGTAGAGGAAGGGGTGGCGGAATACAGTAAACGACTGCCTGCCGATTTTGCTCTGAGCCTTGTTGAGGTGCCACTGGCAAAACGTGGCAAAGGATTGGATATCGACCAGGCGATTCGCAAAGAAAGCGAGGCGCTCTTGGCAAAAATCAAGCCGACAGATCATGTGATAGCACTGGAAGTGGAAGGGCGCACATTGAGCACAGAGGCGATGGCCCGACGCGTCGATGCGATCAGGATGGAAGGGCGGAACATGGTGTTATTGGCAGGCGGACCTGATGGTCTTGGGGACGCCTGCCTGAAGAGGGCCGACGAACAATGGTCGCTGTCGGCCCTGACACTTCCGCATCCGCTGGTCAGAATCGTCGTTGCTGAACAGATATACAGGATCTGGAGCGTTCTGAATGCTCATCCATATCACCGAGCATGAATGCAGCTTTTTGATATTGCTGAGAAATATACAGATTCGTTAAACTAAACCGGAAAAAGTTTGTCTTACTCTGAACTCATCAGCTAACAGAAGACGTGCAGAAGGATATATGGCAGAAAAGTTCAAGCTGAATGATCACGAAAGAGAGATACTGATTTTCAACAGGCGCATGGTTGTCGCAGGAGTCTTCATCTTTCTGCTTGTCAGTGCTCTGGTCGCCTGGATGGTGTATCTGCAGGTTTACCGCCACGACTATTTCTCTGCCCGTTCAGACGGCAATCGCCTGCATTCCCAATACGTTTCCCCCAACCGTGGGCTTATCTATGACCGCAATGGTGTCCTGCTTGCGGACAACCGTCCAATCTTCAACCTCACCGTAGTACGTGAAACCGCCACCAATCTTGATGTTTCTCTCGACCTTCTGCGTTCCGCGATCAAGCTCAGTGATGACGATATTGAGCAGTATCGTGTGCGTCAGAGTCGTCGTGCTGTACCGCATACCTCAATACCCTTGCGCTATCAACTGAGTGAGGAAGAGATCGCCAGTATCGCTGTGAATCAACACCTGTTGCCGGGATTCGCAGTAGAGGCACAGTTGGTGCGGCATTATCCCTTCCGCGAAGTTGCGGCCCATGCGCTGGGCTATGTGTCTGAGATCAACAGGGAAGAGTTGGAGGCAATGTCGCCGGAACAGATAGCGAACTATCGTGGTTCCCATCAGATCGGCAAGACCGGAATCGAAAAGACCTATGAAGACCTTCTGCACGGCCAGGTAGGTTATGAGACGGTGGAGAAAAACAACCGTGGTCAGGTGATGCGCGTACTGGACCGTACAGATCCCGTACCGGGGCGGGACATTGTGCTACATATGGACAGTCGCTTGCAGGCGGCTGCGGAGCGTGCCTTGGGCGACAGGCGTGGCGCCGTGGTGGCCATAGATCCGGCAACCGGCGGAGTACTGGCAATGGTCAGCAAGCCGGGTTACGACCCCAATTTGTTTGTCACTGGCATCAGCCGCACTCAGTTGGCTGACTTGAATCGGTCTGGACATACGCCACTATTCAATCGAGCCATTGCATCGCGCATTCCGGGCTCCACCATCAAGCCTTTCATCGGCCTGGCAGGTCTCTACCATGGCACGATCACGCCAGAGACTGTAGTCAATGATCCTGGCTATTACCGCTTGCCAGGTCGTACACGTCCTTACTACGACTGGACGTGGTGGGTCGACAAGAGCGGTCATGGGCCGATTGATCTGCGCAGGGCAATCTATCAATCCTGCAATACATACTTCTATCAGCTGGCTGTGGATCTTGGCATCGACAAGATTCACGACTATCTCCTGACCTTCGGTTTCGGGACGAATGCCGCGATCGACATCCCCGAAGCCAGCCGTGGGATTGTGCCCTCGCAGGCCTGGAAGATGGAGAATCGCGGCGAGGTCTGGTACGCCGGAGAGACACCTTATGAAGGGATCGGTAACGGCATCTTCCAGGCCACCACATTACAGATGGCTGCTGCTGCTGCCGCCATCGCCAATAACGGCATCATCAGGCAGCCGCGAATGCTGCGTGGCACGATCGGCAACGATGGTGAAGTGACGGATGTCATATTCGAGGATACGGCGGCAGCGAAACAACTGTTGCCATCTCCCGAGCAGGTTGCTCTGGTTCGCAGCTCCATGGTCGATGTCATCAACAAGCCCTATGATCGCGAGCACCGACGTCACGAAGGCTCGGCATATCCAGTACTCAGAGACAGTGGGGAGCCGTTGCTCTATCCAATGGGTGGCAAGTCCGGAACTGCTCAGGTTGTGCAGTTTCAGGTTGATAGTGCGGGTAATCGCGATAACTCCGAAGTGCCGGAGGCGTTCCGCACACACGCAATGTTCATTGCTTTCGATGCATCCGAAAAATCCCGAATCGCTGTCGCGGTGTTCGTAGAGAACGGCGGTGGAGGTGGCTCGGTTGCCTTTCCGGTTGCCAGAGAGGTACTTGATGCCTATCTGTTGCCGGAACAGGAGACCTACAACGAGGTGTCTGCCGTGACACCCTCGCACAATCACTGATAGCGAAGGAAAATATGACCAGTCGTATTGCCAGTCGCCCGCTAGGTGATGCTTTCTACCGCCTCCCCAGTCGAAAAGGCGATATCTGGCAGTCCCTGCGAATTGATCCTCCCCTTATGCTTTCGCTCCTGTGCCTTGCAGGCTTCGGGCTGATGGTGCTGTTCAGCGCCAGCGGTGAGAATGTGGCTGATGTGCAGCGTCAGGCTGGTGCCATCGTGGTCGGCTTCATTGTGATGGCTGCGATTGCCCAGATTGACGTGAACTTCTTCCGGCGTGGCGCCATCATGATGTTCGTGGGAGGGCTGATGCTGCTTGGAGTGGTCCTGGCAATTGGTGTGCAGATCAACGGAGCAAAGGCGTGGCTGAATTTGCCTGGACTACCCAGCTTCCAACCATCGGAATTCGAGAAATTTCTCGTGCCCATGCTGCTGGCGTGGTATCTGTCAACTCGTTCATTGCCTCCGAAATTCCTGGACCTGCTGGTCTGTGGCATCATTATCGCTATCCCTGCGGCTTTGATTCTCCTCCAGAATGACATGGGTACTGCCCTGATGGTCATCATGTCCGGAGTGTTCGTGATTTTGCTGGCTGGCGTGAGCTGGCGTCTGGTTTTTTTCGGGGTTTTTCTACTTGCCATGGCATCCCCTGCATGGTGGATTTTCGTGGCACAGACGCATCAGAAGAATCGTATCCTGACCTTCTTTGATCCCTATCGCGATCCAACAGGCGCCGGATACAACATCATTCAGTCGCAGATTGCCATAGGGTCTGGCGGGTTGCAGGGCAAGGGCTGGCTCAATGGAGCGCAGTCGCAGTTGGACTTCATTCCTGAGAGCAATACCGACTTCATACTGGCCGTGCTTGCGGAAGAGTTCGGTTTGATGGGGGTCCTATTGCTCGTCGGACTGTACATGGCCGTGTTGGCACGGGGCTTCTACATCGCATTTACGGCTCAGGATATGTTCGGTCGTTTGCTGGCCGGCGGTATCATTCTGACCTTTTTCTTCTATGCCTTTGTGAACATGGCAATGGTGTCTGGACTGATGCCCGTAGTGGGTCTGCCGCTACCGCTTGTGAGCAAGGGCGGCACGTCGATTGTGACCCTGATGATCGGATTTGGCATTTTGATGTCAATTCAAAACCACAAACGGGTGTTACCGAGATAACATATTGATTATAATGCTGAAACATTACAGCCAATTCATTACGGACAGGAGAGAACCAGGGGATGTTTGAATTACGCATGCTCAGGACCGTCATCGTTGTTACCGTCGTGGTATTGCTCTCCGCTTGTGCCAGTTCTCCTCCTCCCACACAGACGCCCACAATGTCGGCATCGGACGCCTATCAGGCCAGCCGTTACAGTATTCAACAGGATCGTGGCCCTGCCGGAGAATTGGATGTCAGGCAGATACGTGAAGTCGTTCCGGCGCCGGTCCGTCGCACCAGTGCCGGCAACCGTAGCCCTTACACAGTCAACGGCAGAACCTATCAGGTGATGCGCTCGGAAGAGGGGTATAACGAACGTGGTTTTGCGTCATGGTACGGCGAAAAATTTCACGGACACAAGACATCCAACGGCGAGACATATGACATGTTTCAACTGTCAGCCGCGCACAAGAGCATGCCGATTCCTGGTTTCCTGCGCGTCACCAATCTGGAAAATAACCGCAGCATCATTGTTCGCGTCAATGATCGCGGCCCCTTCCACAGCGATCGCGTCATCGACCTTTCCTATGCGGCAGCCTATATGCTTGGTTTCCACAACAAGGGCACGGCCATGGTACACATAGAGGCGATCGTACCTCCGGCGACACCGATTCTGGCAAATCAATCGGCTCCTGTGTCGAGAGCTCCACTGGAGAATGCGCCCATGCCTGCGACTGTCCCTGGTGGCGCCGGGCAGTTTTTACAGGTGGGTGCTTTTTCAGATTTGCGGGCAGCAGAGCAGTTGTCGGAAAAGCTGCGCTCCTTGACAACAAGGCCGGTGTTCATCCGGTCTGTAGAGAATGAAGAGCGGCAGTCACTGCATCGTGTGCGAGTGGGTCCGATTCCGGACGCTGCTGAATTGGCGCGGATCACGAACAGTGTGGTAGCCGCAGATCTGGGTAGACCTTACGCTGTTCGTGATTGACTCGCTGGTCAGGCACGTAACAGGCAATAAACCAAGCTATGAATGGATAAGAAATTATGCAGGAGAATCTCATGACGGCCACTGTAACTCACAGCACTCCACGGCAGCACTCTCGGCGGTGCGGTCCCGCAGAGCTTCTGCGCTCGCTGGCTCTGTCCTGTAGTGCAGTTGTTCTTGCAGGCGTAGTCGCTGTCTTGCCTGCGAGTCTTGCTACGGCGCAACCGCAATCTCAAGCACAGGCGATTATTCCGAGGGCCCCGGAAATTGCAGCCACTGCGTACATCATGATCGATGCCAGGACTGGCAAGGTAATTGTCGAACACAATGCTGATGAACAGCTTCCTCCAGCGAGTCTGACGAAGATCATGACTGCCTACATTGCCGAGGTTGAGATCGACAATGGCAATATGAAATTGACTGACGAAGTGCATATCAGCGAGAAAGCCTGGCGTACCCAGGGTTCCAAGATGTTTGTCGATCTGAACAGCAAGGTGAGTGTTGAAGACATTCTACGCGGCATCATCATACAGTCAGGTAACGATGCCAGTGTCGCCATGGCCGAACATCTGGCTGGCAGTGAAGACGCTTTTGCCGACATGATGAATCAGCATGCCCAATTGCTTGGCATGACCAACAGTTACTTCATGAACTCCAGCGGGCTTGATACCGACGACAACTACAACATCATGTCAGCCCGCGATCTTGCAATCCTTGCGCGTGCCACCATTCAGGAACACCCTGCCCATTACGGAATATATGCTGAGCGTGAGTTCACCTATAACGGGATTTCACAACCCAACCGCAATACCCTGCTGTTTCGTGATCGCAACATCGACGGTATGAAGACAGGGTGGACCACGGCTGCGGGCTACTGTCTGGTTGCTTCCGGTGAGCGTGATGGTATGCGTCTGATAACGGTTGTGCTGGGCACAGCCAGCGAGGATGCCCGTGCGGCAGAAAGTCAGAAGCTGATGACATACGGATTTCGCTACTTCGAAACCCATCAACTTTATCGAGGCGATGAAGTGCTGACCTCGGCAAAGGTCTGGTCGGGTCGTGAAAACGCAGTGGATGTGGGTGTGACAGAAGAAGTGTTCATTACCATTCCTCGAGGAAAGGCTGGAGAGTTGCAGGCAAGCCTGAGTATAGAGGGAACCATCACGGCTGCAGTGGCTCAGGGCCAGGTGCTTGGTACAGTCAACATTACTCTGGATGATGAAATTCTGTATCACGGCAACGTGGTGGCGATGCAAGCCGTAGAGCGTGGTGGTTTCTTCAAGCGTTTGATCGATTTCCTGACAATGTTCTTCATCAATCTCTTCAGCTAGGCCGTCTTCATGTCGACACCGGAAATGCCCAAAATCGAATTTCCCTGTGCCTACCCTATCAAGGTGATGGGGCTGGCCACACCGGATTTCGAAGTTGAAGTGGTCTCGCTGGTCAAGCGCCACGCGCCTGAGATAGGTAGCGAGCATGTGAGCGTCAGGCCAAGCAGTAACGGCAACTATTTGGCCATCACCATCGTGATCGAGGCTACTGGCATCGATCAGTTGACCGTGATGTTTGCAGACCTCAAGGCTCATGCCAGCGTCAAGATGGTGTTATGACCCCCGCCGATAGCCGTGCGCACATCGACACTGGCGACAGCGCATTCTCTCAGCATCACTTCGCAGAAAACCTGGACAAAGGTACTCTTGTGGTGCGCTCAGCAGCGTTGAACACATCACTTGACTATATTCCCGTGTGGGAGGCCATGCGCCGTTTTACTGAGAATCGCAATTCTGAAACCCCTGACGAAGTCTGGTTGCTGACACACCTGCCAGTCTTCACTCAGGGGCAGGCCGGGAAGCCCGAACATCTGCTGAATCCGGGCGACATTCCTGTTGTACAGATAGATCGAGGTGGCCAGGTAACCTATCACGGCCCGGGACAACTGGTGGTCTATATCATGGTCGACGTGCGCCGTGCCGGAACTGGAGCGCGCGCACTTGTTGAAACCATTGAACAGAGCGTGATCGCTGTGCTTGCCGAATATGGGATTGTGGCAGAGAGCCAGCGAAAGGCTCCCGGCGTGTATGTAAAGGGTGCTAAAATCGCCGCCCTCGGTTTGCGGATACGCCAGGGATGCTCGTATCACGGTCTCAGTTTCAATATTGATATGGATCTGTCGCCGTTTTGCCGCATCAACCCGTGTGGATATGAGGGAATGCAGGTCACGCAGCTCAGGGATCTGGTGCCGCCTCCTGGCCCAGGCCTGATGAACGAGGCAGCGGAGCGGCTGCTTCGAATTCTGACAGTAACCCTGGGCTACACAAAGACAAGCACAGCAGCACTCACATTTCAGACCACAGCAATGATGGCCGCGCGGCAATAGCGAGCAATGTTACCAACAGACAGGCAGCAAAGGTTTCCAGAGATCATGTCAGATCAGCCAAGACGCAATGTATTGATAGAGGGCGAAAAACTTCGTGGTGCGGATAAAGTGGCCCGCATTCCCGTGAAGGTGATTCCGACTGTGGACCTGCTCAAGAAGCCGGACTGGATCCGGGTCAAGATACCGGCGTCGCCGAAGATCAACCACATCAAGGAAACCCTGCGCAAACACAAACTCGCTTCCGTCTGCGAGGAGGCATCGTGCCCGAATCTGGGTGAGTGTTTCAGCAACGGCACCGCCACGTTCATGATCATGGGTGAAATCTGCACCCGGCGTTGCCCGTTCTGCGATGTGGCCCACGGCAAACCGAAGCCGCTGTACGAGAACGAACCGCTTGAGCTTGCCGAAGCCATCGCGGAAATGGGGTTGCGCTACGTTGTAATCACTTCTGTTGACCGTGATGATCTCAAGGACAGTGGCGCCCAGCATTTCGCCAACTGTATTACCGAGACGCGCCGTCTTAACCCCAACATTCAGATCGAGGTGCTGGTGCCGGACTTCCGTGGTCGCATGGAGATTGCTCTCGATATTCTGGAAAAAACCCCTCCGCATGTGTTCAACCACAATCTTGAGACAGTCCCTCGTCTGTACAGGCAGGCTCGTCCAGGTGCCGATTACAAGTGGTCGCTGGAGCTGCTCAGGCTCTACAAGGAACGGGTACCATCGGTCACGACCAAGTCTGGTCTGATGCTGGGACTGGGAGAAACCAAGGAAGAGGTGATGGAAGTGATGCGCGACCTCAAGGCCCATAATATTGATATGGTGACGTTGGGGCAGTATCTGCAGCCCAGTCGCAGCCATCTGGCAGTGAGCCGCTTCGTGCATCCTGACGAGTTCGATGAGCTGCGCCGCTATGGCGAAGCGCTGGGCTTTGCCCACGTGGCCAGTGGTCCATTGGTACGCTCGTCCTATCATGCGGACAAGCAGGCCAAAGGCGAATTGATTTGATGATGCCTGGTGCATTTCGCGCCAGCGGATTATTCGGGCTAGAATACCGGCCCATACTACGAAGTGACGGAAACAGGATTCAGGAGTTGTCATGGCAGTAATCAGGAAGCAGTCTTCACACAAATTTTCATTGTACAGGCACCGCAGGTTGGTGGCTCTCGTAGCCCTGGTACTGTCGCTGGTGGCGACGGGAGCAGTGCAGGCCAACACCATCGTCCGTATCAGCACGAACTACGGTTACTTTTCCATCGAACTCTTCGATACTGTGGCTCCTGCCACCGTGCAGAACTTCCTCAATTATGTGAATCGCGGCGCGTACAACGGAACTTACTTCCACCGTCTGTCCAAGGTTGATCCGGAAGTATTGCAGGGAGGTGGGTATCGATTCCAACCCTTCGTGGGCCCAATTGAAGTACCGGGTGACCCACCGGTAATCAATGAATACAGTATTCCCAACACGCGTGGGACCATCGCCATGGCCAAGTTTGCGGGTGACCCCAACAGCGCCACCAGTCAGTGGTTCATCAATGTGCAGGACAATTCAGAGACTTTGAATGAGTCAAATAATGGTGGCTTCACGGTGTTCGGTCAGGTGCTGGGTGACGGGATGGTCAATGTCGATGGAATCAACCAGTTGCCTGCCATCAGCCTGGGAAATACTCATCCGCAGACACCTTTGCGCAACTTCGATCTGGGTGTAGTGAAGGCACAACACTTCGTCACCATGAATATGGAGGTGATGCAGCGTTTCACTTCTGCAGTCTCGGTTTTTGAATATCAGTCGGGTGTGTTGCAGACCTCCGTGGATGGAGGGGAGAGTCTTGGTGCCTACAGTCTGGCGTTGACGCTGGTGCCAGACCGACCGAACGTCGTCTTCAAGCTGGACACCGACAGCATGGTTGATCTGGAAGTGAAGCCCGAAGGTATTTCCACTTTTGCCACGTCCGACAACAAATTGCGCATTCCCTACCTTGAGGTCAACAATAACGGCAATGTTGGTTCCTTCACCAATGTGATACTGGTCCTCAGTGATGCCGTCAACTGGGAATTCACGCTGGAATCCTACGACCAACAATAACGATCAACCTGCATAAGACGGGGCGGCTGGGATGAGTACAGCGCGTGGAGAGTTCAGTTCACGTTTTGGCTTTCTGATGGCCACTTCCGGCTCGGCAATCGGACTCGGCAATATCTGGGGTTTCCCTACCAATGCTGCCAGCAATGGCGGCGCCGCCTTTCTCTTTACCTACATCCTTATGGCATTCTCTCTCGCGTATCCGGCGTTGATGGCCGAACTGATCATTGGCCGGCATACCCGTGCCAATGCAGTGGGAGCGCTGAGGCAATTGGCTACAGGTCCAGTCTCGAGAAAGATTGGCACCGGAGTGGGTTTGGCCGGGTTGATTACGGTCAGTTTGATTCTCAGCTTCTATGCAATTATCGGTGGCTGGATGATGGCCTGGATGTTCGAGGCCATCACCAGCATGATTGGCCTGGATACAGCATCGCGCTGGCTTGCTGTGGATGCTGTACCCCGCAATGCACTGTTCGCTGTCGTGTTCCTGGCCCTGACAATCTATATCGTCAGTGCTGGGGTGCGTAACGGTATCGAAAAGTGGGCGACCAGGCTCATGCCGTCGTTGCTCGTTATTCTGATTCTGCTGATTATCTACGTCTTCACCCTGAATGGTGCCATGGCAGGGGTGCGTGCCTATCTCGTGCCCGATTTCAGTCGGGTAGCCAATACCGGCCTGATCGTGAGCGCTCTCGGCCAGGCATTCTTCTCACTTTCGCTGGGTGTAGGGACGATGCTGATCTATGGCTCCTACTTGAGCAGCAACGAAAATCTACCACAGACAGGCGGCATCGTGGTGATGCTGGATACTGGTTTTTCCTTTCTCGCAGGCCTGCTGATTATTCCTGCTATCTATGTCGCTCTGGCCACCGGGGTGCAGATTTATGATGATGCAGGTGCGCTGGTGGCTGGTCCGGGTTTGATAGTGAGCCTGTTGCCAACGCTGTTCGATAGCATGGGCTTGGCAGGGGCTGTGGTGGGGTTGGTGTTTTTTGCACTGATGACAATAGCTGCACTGACATCTTCCATATCCATGCTGGAAGTGCCAGTGGCCTATACTGTGGAGTCTCTCGGCACAGAACGCAGGAAAACCACGATTCTGATAGGCTCTGCCGTGACATTCATCAGTCTCACTATCGTCTTCAATTTCGGTGTGCTCTTTGATCTGGTCGTGACACTCACCACCGAATACAGCCAGCCGCTGCTGGGTTTCTTCTTGGCGATCTTCGTTGGCTGGATCTGGAATCGCAATAGCGTGCTGCAGGAGGTTCAGAAGGGATATGCAGGGGTAGAGCACTCGCTGTTCTGGAAGATATGGCCCTTCTATATTCGTTACATATGTCCCTTGGCCATTCTGGCTATGTATGTGCAGTAACATGTCCCCTGGCGTCATGTCGCGGTAATCACTTGGCAGAAGCGTTCCACTTCTTCCTCGGTGTTGTAGTAATGTACCGATGCCCGATTTATATCCCCCAAGCCCCGTCTGCCAAAATCCAATACGTTGCTTCGCAATTTGCTGGTGGAGATGTTGATTCCCGCGCTTTGCAAACGGTGTTGCAACTCCTGCGGGGTTTCGTCTTTCTTGCTGAAAGTGACAATGCCACTCAAGTGCTCACCTGACTCGTGAACACTGATGGAGTTCACCATTGACAGTTGTTCTCGAAGACAGGATGCGAGATAACCGACTCGCTTCGCGATTGCTTCCATCCCGATCTCCATTGCATAGTCCACGGCTACACCAAGAGCGATTTTACCGGCGACAAAGCTTTCCCAGTTTTCAAAGCGTCGTGCATCGTCGCGTAATTGGTAGGTGTTCTCCGCTGCCCAGCTCGCAGAGTGCAGATCAATCCATGCAGGGGTGAGTGTTCCGATTATTTCCTTGCGCACATACATAAACCCGGTACCACGCGGACCGCGCAGATATTTGCGACCGGTGCCGGTCAGCATATCGCAGCCAAGCGCGTTGACATCAAGAGGCAGTTGTCCTGCGGACTGACATGCATCCAACAGATAGAGAATGTCATGTGTGCGAGCGATTTGACCGATTTCGGTGGCAGGATGAATGACGCCGCTTTGGCTTGGCACATGGGTAAGTGCAATCAGTCGCACATTGTTATCAATTGCCGCCGTAAGTCTGTCGAGACAGATGCGCCCGTTGGCGTCATTCGGGATGACCTCTATATGCACGTTCCGAAGTCGGCACAGATGCAGAAACGCCAGATAGTTGCTGCCATATTCGGACTGCCCGGTCAGTATCCTGTCTCCAGATTTGAAGGGAATTGCATGCAACAGTGTATTCCAGCCATGGGTCGCGTTTTCCGCCCAGGCAACTTCATCGGTGTCACAGTTGAAAAGACGAGCGAATGCGCTGTAGAAATTCTCGATCTGTGGGTGTGCGTGTGTCGCAGCTTCGTATCCACCGATGCGCTGCTCCAACCCCAGATGTTGCAGCAAGGCCTCCTGAACAGGTGTTGGTGATAACGCCGCGCCAGCATTGTTGAAATGAATCAGCTCAGAAGTGGCCGGTGTGTGCTCCCTTATACGGGCAATATCCAATGTCATATCTGTGACCCTACTGGTAGGGGGTCAGGTGATTTCTTTTTCGGTGTCGAAATCCATCTGCCGTTGTGCATTACTTCTCTCAGGTGATTCATTCACAATCTCTGTCGCTACTTGCATAAGAAAAAGGGCTTCTGTACATTGCCTCACCATCTGCACTGCAAGGATTCATAGGCACCACTATACATTGGCATGAACGCATCGACAAAATCGATAGCTGGAAATCGGAGAAGACATCATGGTCAAGATATACGGCGGCAGTACCTACAATGCCACAAAAGTGCTGTTCACTGCTGAAGAGTTGGGTACCCCTTATGAGTATATCCATCTGAATTTCGTGAAAGGCGAGCATAAGAGTCCGGAGCATCTGGCGCGTCACCCCCTCGGTAAGGTGCCTGCCATTGAACATAACGGCCATTTCCTCTTCGAGAGTGCTTCTCTGTGCCGCTATCTGGCCAATATCAGTGATAAGAAACTCTACTCAGCCGATCCACTGCGTGCTGCAGAAATCGATCAAATGGTGGACATGATCTGCCACCATGTTGGTCGTTGGCTAGGCGTATTTTTTTATCAGGAGGTAGTCCTCAAGAAGTACTACAACAAGGCCCCGGAAGAGAAGGCCGTTGCGGAGGCTAGAGGCTTCCTTGAGCAACAGCTTCCCTTCATCGACAAGACCCTGGCAGTAGGCAGGTTTCTGTGCGGTGACGAGATCACACTAGCGGATACCATTGCACTGCCATACTTCCATGCTCAAGAGGTGACTTCTGTCAGCTTCGATACTTACCCTTCGATCAAGCGTTGGTATGTCGAAATGAAAGAACGCCCGTCGTTCCAGAGCGCACTTGCACGCATGCCTCAGTAATAATACGGCACTATTGATGCACCAGAATGTCAAGATTGTCCCAGCTCTGGTTATTGGTGCCGGTCCTGCCGGGTTGATGGCCGCCGAGCAACTTGCTCTTGCCGGAATTCCTGTCCATGTCATTGATGCCATGCCGTCGCCGGGACGCAAATTTCTGCGTGCCGGCATTGGTGGACTCAATTTGACTCACTCAGAAAGTGTTCCTGGATTTACCGAGCGCTATTCTGACCCGGCAAGGGTTGGCGCCTGGCTCCAGCAATTCGATGCAGTGGCGTTGCGTCAGTGGGCGCTTGCTCTGGGTATCGAGACATTTGTTGGTAGTTCGGGGCGGGTGTTCCCTGTGGGTCTGAAAGCGGCTCCATTGTTACGGGCGTGGCTGCAGCGATTGCGACAACAGGGCGTAGTGATTCATTCCCGGCAACGCTGGCTTGGCTTTGAGACAACCCTGGAGAATGGATCTGTTCTTCACAGCATCGACACTGTTGATGGACAACAACAAGTTGCTGCTGGTGTAACGATATTCGCAGTGGGTGGGGGCAGCTGGGCACGCCTTGGCAGCGACGGGAAGTGGGTGGTGCCACTGAGCAATGCGGGTATCCGTAGTGTTCCCCTCAAGCCGACAAACTGTGGGTTCGACTATGCGTGGTCCGATACGTTACTGGCTCGCTATGCAGGAGAGCCGTTGAAGACAGTGGGGCTGACAGTTGCAGGTACGGACTTCAATCGCAAGGGAGAGGTGCTGGTCAGTCGCCATGGCGTACAGGGAAGTCTCATTTATGCAGCGTCCAGCATGATACGCGATGAGATTGAGTTACATGGCGAGGCACAAATCTACTGGGATCTACTGCCCGATCAAACATTGGAGCAAGTCAGTGAATTGCTCCGACCTTCCCGAGGCAAGGAGTCGGTGAGCAATTGGCTGCGCAAACGATTGGGCCTGGAAGGGCTGCGTCTGAGTCTATTCTACGAACTTGGTGGTGATACGGCCCGAGCTGGCGAGAACGTGGCGAATTTGGTGAAGCGCCTGCCGCAGACTTTACGTAGTGTTCGCCCGTTGGACGAAGCCATCAGTACAGCGGGTGGGGTGATGTTTCAGGGCTTGGATGACAATTTGATGAGTGTCGTCCACCCGGGACTCTTCTTCGCGGGTGAAATGCTCGACTGGGAGGCACCAACTGGCGGTTATTTGCTGAACGCCTGTTTCGCCAGCGGACGCATTGCAGGGCAAGGGGCATTGGGTTATCTGCGCAGGCAGGGCGTATGTGATCTTGCTATGCAATAATCAGGGTAAGACGTGGAAATATATGTAATGTGCGTCGATATCCTGTCTGATCTGATAACCAATCTCATGCAGGTCGATGCTGTTGAACAGAGCCTTGTATTCGGGCTTCAATGAGTTGTAGATGACTTCCTGAATGATCAGTATGTTGTAGTGCTGCAGCCCAAGCGCTTCCGCACACTCATGGATTATTTTCTCCACGGCTGGATGCTTGCGCATCTCCTCGTAGCGATATGCTTGTATGAGTGCGTCACCAAACAGATCGTAGGACTTGATCCCGCTGCTTTGGAATGTCCCCTGTACGGAATTGAACGCAAGGCCCATCGCCCCCTTGATCGGTGTCGCATACTCGAAGCGCCGGACCTCTTCGTTGAACTCACTGAACATTATCAATGCCGTTGCAATGGCGTGATCCGCAAGTGACTCAGGGTCATCTGACAGGAAAGGGTAACCGATAGAGCTGATGAACCCGTCACCTGTTTCTTTTAGCCTGAAGGCACGTGATTTCAGCGGGTTGTGTTGATAACCCATCATGCAGATATGGAAGAAAGAGCGGAATACATCCAGAAAGAAGGACTTGGTACGTTCATGCTTGATCTCGCTGGAGCGTTGTACATCGAACACGTTGATGATGGCGCGGCCTTTTTCGACGGGCATGGTGCTTTCCAGCTCATCTCCTGCCTTGATCATCTCAAGCTGATGTGGGTAGACGAGCTTGGAAAGTTGGTTATAGAGATGCTGGCGCGTATCGGCATCAGTTGAACGGTAATAGAAGCGTGTCTGGATACGGGAGAAGAACATCAAGCTGAATATAGTTCCAGCGAGAAAACCCTGTATCACCTGCATGATATTGGCCAGCATGTATTCGGGGCTAATGAGATAAATCAGTACCACCATGACAATGGTAAACATAAGATTGCGAAGAAACGTAATCTTGTAGGAGGTGTGGTAAGAGAATGCAGTTGTCATCAATAGTGTGAAATTGATCTGGCCGGACGGTGCCAACAGGAATGCTGATTCCGGATTCTGGGCGAGGGCTGGCTCCAGCACATACATGAGGGTGAGGCAGAAGCCCAGCAGGACGGTGAAGCTCGCTATGTCCAGAATTTCCCTGGAATACTTGCTGACCTTTGAAAACAGCAGTGTCGCAATGGGAAACAGGAAGATGATCAGAATCGGCAAAGAATACGCGAACAATGTATGAAACGCGTAAGGGTTGTTGCTCTCAGAACGGGTTATGTAGGTCATGATGGAGGAGGCAGCCAGCAGAATTGCCGCCGACTTGCCAGGCCAACTGATCAGGGCGTTGGAGGCCTCGTCTCTCAATTCGTCCCGGAACTCTTTTACGTGCTCTCTGCAATAAGCAGAATACTTATCTGAGTTCATGTATGTTTTTTTGTCCACGCATAACAATGATCCATGCCATATGGACTCTGACCCGTCACCTTCCAGTGGTGGTTTGAAACCAGAGGACTCCAGAGAGTGGCGTGATTATACAGTAATAGCATCATCGGGCAATTCTGTTATATATCAACATGTTGAATTTATGGAGCTGGGTCACGATATTCGTGATGTCAGCGCTGCCAACTGGCAGTTGGCTGCTGGGAAAGAGTGCCTGGTGATGTGATGCGGTGTCGGTGTGATGGCGCTGACAAGTCGGTCAATGACCACGGAAGCCCGCTTGTCATTAGCAGAGTTCTATGTCGCTTTGAAGTCATGCGTGGAATATCCGCATTGACTTTGTCCGCCGGAGAAAGCCGACTCCCCAGCATCGACATTGTCATAACGAGCCCATCGAATCCTCGTCGTCCGACATCCATCTCATCATCTGGAACGCACATCAGTTTGCTGTTTAATTCACCAATCTTGTGGATTACACTGCCCCCTGCATTGCACCGATTTCCTGCCTGATTCGGATAGTGGTGCGCTGCAAAAGGCGTGTACTCAATTGAGTATGGATGTGTTGTATTCAACTTGTAGGAATGTTCCTACCCAGGATGAAAAAAATGGAAGCGATCAAGTTCAAGACCCTGACCACAGAAAATGAAATAGAGAAATACCTCGGTAAATTTGAAGGTTTCGTGGGGGTGAAATTGCCCTACGATTACTCGATGCGCAGCAAAATGATCGGAGTATTCAAGGGTGAGGAAATGGTTGGCGGCTACATGCTCGTCACCAAGCCGGAGTTCAGAAGTTTAATGTTTGTTCCTGATAGTGTTAAAGCGCAGCATGAGTTTTTCAAGAACGATCAATACGAAATGATGGAGGTCAACGGTGTGTGGATCAGCGTCACCTTGAAATCCGCGATTGATTATTTCCGCATCTGGATTCACATGATGTGGGACGTTTTCATGACCAGGAAAAATTACGTACTGTTGATGGCTGATCTACGTAACGGCAACGTAAAAAACATCCACAATCTCACCAGTCCGGAACTTTTATATGAAGGCCCGCCCATGTTGATGGCCGGCAGCCAGAGTCACTCTACTATCCGTGTAAGCTATACAACTCGCTGGCAGATGGTGCTTAACATTCCAAGGTACTGGATGGAATACAAGAACAGAGAAAAGCGTTTCAACAGACGTCTCAAGGAACGCGCATACAGCAGGGAATTAAGACAGGCTGAATTGTAGAATCTACACAGGGTAGAGAACTGAAGAGCACGCGCTGATGCTGCCCGATTGAATTAGGGAGCGTTTGATTGGGCGGCATTTCATGCTGCGTGGCAATACTTCGCCTGCAGATTTGCTTCGCGCTTGCGCAAAGCATCCGCATTGGGTCAGACTACAGACGTAACACAACAACTGTAGAGATGCGCTTTATACTGTCATTAAACAGTATCGGCATTGGGAGAGAATACTTGAGCGAAAATATTAAAAATTTATTGAATCAGTTGCAGAAGGCGCTTGCCGAGACGGAGCAGGTGGATGATGAAACCCTGGAAATGGTCAAAAAGCTGGATAACGACATCGAAACATTCATCGCATCGGCCGAGGACGTCAATAGTCCTGTGCTGGACGATGCGATTGCTCTGGAGGCCAGATTTGCGGCAAATCACCCCGTTGCCGAGCGAATTATTCGTGAATTGATAGACAGCCTGGGTCGCATCGGAATCTAGATGCGGTGACGCCTGACATCCATACTGGCGTTCAGGGCAGTTGTCGAGCACTCATCAGGTTCTGGAGAATTGCAGTGATATGTGTTCATCCACCTGGATTGCATGATCTCTTGCGCGTTCCGCCTCAACATAGTCTTCGGAGTCTCTGACACTGCACACCCCTTTGCTCACAGCTTCCGCTACAGTCGCCTCCAGTGTTGACGTGTTGGTCAGTCGACCCTGTTTGATGGCGGCGCGAATATTGTCACGTATTGGTTTGTTGGCAGTGATTTTCCTGAATGCATCTTCGATCACGAATGCGGCATCCTTCTCGCTGTTACCAATGAACGTGTAGCGTGTGATGCGTTTGCGTATTTCCGTGTCGCTCCACATTGTTTGTACCAGTTCGTGATCGAGTCTGTCGTCGGGGCGGCGGTAGGCATCTCCCCATGGGAAAACTACTTTCTTGAGAATAGTCGCGACGACGCGATTGGGAAGATTGTCGAAGAACTCATTTAGGGCGCACTGGCAATGATACAGGGAGAGTTGCAGATTCCATTTAACATATGGTAGTTCTGCTGCATCTCTGCCGTTGCTTTCGTAGTATCTGAGTGCTGTGGATGCCAGATAAAGCTGACTCAGTACATCGCCCAGACGCGCCGAGAGTCTTTCTTTACGCTTGAGCTCACCGCCGAACATCAACATGGAGATGTCGGATACCAGCGCCAGTGCAGAGCTCATCCGAGTAAGCTGCTGGTAGTAGCATCCTGTTGCGTCTTTGACCGGGCGTCCTGCAGCAAGCCCGGCACTGATGCCGAGAGAGAGTGTACGGACAAAATTGCTGATGCCGTATCCGAAGTGTCTGAAGATCAGGCTGTCGAAGTCTCGCAGACCCGCCTCGGCATCGGGGTTCTTTGCCGCTTGCATTTCGCGGGCGACAAAAGGGTGGCAGCGCACAGCTCCCTGTCCGAAAATCATAAGATTGCGTGTAAGAATATTCGCACCTTCAACCGTTATGCCAATTGGCATGCTCATGTAGGCATGCGCCAGATAATTCGCCGGACCCATGATCAACCCTCTGCCTGCATGCACATCCATAGCATCCTGGATGACAGAGCGCGATTTTTCCGTCATGTGGTATTTGGCGATGGCCGAGACCACTGAAGGTTTGATGTGGCTGTCGACGGCACCCGCCGTCACTATCCGGGTTGCCTCCAACTGGTAGGCATGTCCGGCAATTCTGGCCAGTGCCTCCTCGACTCCTTCGAAATTACCGATCGCCAGATTGAATTGTGAGCGGATGCGGGCGTAGGCACCGGTCATTCGATAGCATAGTTTGCCGGTGGCAGTACTCAGGGCCGGCAGCGATATGGCTCGGCCTTCGGAGAGGCACTCCACCAGCATACGCCAGCCCTGACCTGCATGTTCGACACCACCGATGATCCATTCCAGAGGGATGAAAACGTTCTCGCCTCGAGTGGGTCCGTTCATGAAAGTCATACCCATAGGGAAATGACGATTGCCGATCTGAACACCGGGATGCGCGGCAGGAATGAGTGCGACGGTGATGCCGCGCTCTTCGACATCACTCAACAGGTGATCAGGGTCGACCATCTTGAAGGCAAGTCCGACCACGGTCGCGACGGGGGCGAGGGTGATATAGCGCTTGTTCCACGTCAGCGACAGGCCGAGGCACTGCTTGCCTTCAAACTCTCCCATGCAAACGATACCGGTGTCCGTCATGGCTCCTGCGTCACTGCCGGCTTCCGGGCCAGTAAGTGCGAAGCAGGGGATGTCTTCACCACAGGCGAGACGCGGCAGATAGTGCTGGCGTTGTGCCTCGGTACCATATTTCATCAAAAGCTCGGCCGGACCAAGCGAGTTCGGTACCATGGCGGTCACCGCTGCACTGCAACTGCGGGTTGCAATCTTGGTTACCACAGTGGAGTGGGCAAGGGCTGAGAACCCCAGTCCGCCATATTCTTCAGGAATGATCATGCCGAAGAATTTCTCTTTCTTGAGAAATTCCCATGCTTCCTTCGACAGATCTTTGTCGATGTGCACGATGTTCCAGTCATTGAGCATCTGACACAGTTGTTCAGTCTGATTGTTCAGAAAATCTTCCTCAGCCTGGGACAAGGTGGGAAAAGGAATGGCCAGCCATTTCTTCCAGTCTGGAGCACCTTTGAACAGATCGGCTTCCCACCAGGTGTCGCCAGCCTCGAGTGCCTCCTGCTCCGTTTCACTCATGGGGGGGAGGACGCCCTGAAAGAACTTATAGACGGGCTTCGTCAATTTCTCGCGCCGGAAATTGTCTTCGAAGTAGAAGAAGGCGACAACAGCCAGTGCGAGCCACAGCAACCAGGCAATGCCGCCATACCATGTCATGGCCAGAAGTGCAGCAGCGATGCTGATGAGGATCGTGCCCATGTGAGCTCGGCGATAGGCAAACACCCAGATCAGCGCGAGAACTACGAGGGTTTGCATAAGCGATGACATACTGAGTGCTCCATTCCAATCAAGGTGACCGTTGTCGATGGTACCGCAGACTAACGGTCATGAGAGATCATGATGACACAACGCGGGTGGCTATCGGTAGTCTGAAGAGAAGCCGTCGGTGCAGAGGCGGGTGCCGCCAAGTGTGAGCAGAAGTGTGTTGAGCTCCGTCCACGGATCCGCTTTGGTTAACCCTTTGACTGCCATATCGACCGTTCTCGCTTGTTGAAGCAAGCCTTCCAGCGTTGCTAGATTGTGGCGTTCAACAGCTCGACTTACCGGACCTTCGTGAGTTTTGCGGATACCTTCTTTCTGCATTGCGCTGGACGCGTTCTGACCGCTGGCCATGCGAGTCGCGACGGCAATGAGACTGCGCAGCTCCCGCGTGATCATGCCGAGAATGCTCAGAGGTTCGCTGCCCTCCGAGCGCAGGCCATTGACGATCTTGAGGCAGCGTCTGGCATCGCCCACAAGCGCCGCATCGATCAGATTGAAGACATTGTAGCGAGAGCTGTCTGCCACCAGCGTCATGATGTGTTTTGTATCGATATGTATTCTGTTGTTGGGAGAAGCGCCAGTGAGCACACGCAGCTTCTCGATTTCCTGATTGGCTGCCAACAGATTACCTTCCACCTTTTCACAGAGCAGGGAGATAGCTTCCTCCCCTGCATTCAATCCATGACTGACCAGGCGCGTGGCAATCCAGCGCGGTAGCCCACTGGCATCAACTGGCCACACCTGCACGAAGACGCCGGCTGTTTCGATGGCCTTGAACCACTTGGTGCTCAGGGCACTGTACTCCAGCTTTGGGCTGACGATGATCAGGATATTGTCCGGATTCGGTGATGCAAGATACTGCTGCACAGCATCGCGTCCCGCTTCTTCCAGCTTCGGTGTCAGTAGTCGCAGCTCGATGATTTTCCTGTCGGAGAACAATGAGAGGCTGTTGCCTGATTGCAGCATCGTCTGCCAGTTGAAGCTGCGCTCAATAAAGAACAGATCCCACTCGGTGAAGCCTTCTTGTCGACAACGGCTGCGCAAACGGTCAAGCGCTTCCTGTACCAGCAATACATCATCACCCGCGATCCAATACAGTGAGTGCAGTTTCTTTTGCAGGTGAGCACTGAGCTGGTCGGAGTTGATCTGCATACGATTGCCTCTGGATTCTATTGCGAGGTTGCGCTGTTTGCCGCCACACGCAATCTGCGCAGTAACTGCTCAACCAGCTCTCGACGCATCTCTGTGCGCAACAACTCCATTTCTTCATTACTGCCGGCAATGTTGGCAATGTCCTCATAGTAGCTTCTTTGCACAGAGAGTGTTTCTGGTCCGAAAACAGTTATGCCAGCACCGTCCAGTTGCACACTGACCGCGAGTTGCAAGTCGTACTGTGCGGCTCGTGCTCTGCTGTTTACTGATGCTGTGCGCGTACTTGTCTGTTCCTCCCCTACACTGAGAATATAAGTGGCTGATCCGCCAGCAGGGCTGGTGGATACATCGGCATTGGCAAGTGCGTCGCGCAGTTGCTGCATGAAGGGGCTATTCTGTTGCATAGCGCGCAATTCCACTGTGGTGATTGGCATGGCCGTTTGCTCGCTGCCGCGCAGTGCGAAACCACATCCTGCCAGTACAAGTGACATGCAAAGAACTGCTGTGTAATGACGAATATGCTGCATGCTCTGTTCTCAGGGTTGCTCTTTCGTGGATTGACGTGAAGCAGAGTTCTCGGCGGTGCGCTCTGCAGTATTGATCTTCAGCAAGCGGATCTGACGACTGTCAGCATTCAGAACAGTGAAATGGAAGATGCCGATATCGATGCTCTCGTCGCGTTCGGGTATATGGTTGAGTTGCTGAAGCACGAGTCCACCAATGGTATCAACGTCCTGATCACTGAACTCGGACTTGAAATACTCGTTGAATTCGTCGATAGGGGTGAGAGCTTTGACGATGAAATTCGTGGCATCTATCTTCTTGATGAAACTCTCATCGTCGACATCATACTCGTCATCGATTTCGCCAACAATTTGCTCCAGAACATCCTCAATGGTCACAACGCCGCAAGCACTGCCATACTCGTCAATGACAATAGCCATATGGTGTCTGGTTTCACGAAACTCTTTCAGTAGAACATTGAGTCTTTTGCTTTCCGGCACGAAGGTGGCAGGGCGCATCATGTTCCTGACATTAAACTCGTTGCGATCTTTGCTTAGCAAATAAGGCAGCATGTCCTTGGCCAGAAGAATGCCGATTACGGAGTCGGAATTCTCTCCCACTACCGGAAAGCGTGAATGCGATGCGGTAACAACCACATTGAGAACTTCGTCCAGCGAATCGGTGGCGGAAACCGTGATGACCTGAGGGCGTGGGATCATGATTTCCCGCACCTGCATGTTGGAAACCTGCAGGGCACCTTCGATGATCGCCAGCGCATCGGCGTCGAGAACATGATCCTGCTCGGCATTTCGCAACAGCTCAAGAAGACTCTTGGTATCTGTGGGCTCGTCCGAGAAGACTTGCGCTATTTTATCGATCCAGGACCGCGGTCTTGGATCGATGCTCGATTGGTCGTCTGCCATTTCGGGGGCTTTCTCCGCCTGTTACAAAACTGAATGTTCCTGAAGCCTTATTGTTGTACTGCAATATCCAAATAGGGATCTGCAATTCCCAGAGTGGCAAGGATGGCCTTTTCAAGAGCTTCCATCCGTTCGGCGTCGTCATCATTCTCATGATCGAAACCGTTGAGATGCAGAACCCCATGCACCACCATATGAGTCCAGTGGGCGTTCAACGTTTTACCTTGTTCTACTGCCTCGCGCTGCACAACCGGTGCGCAGATCGCCAGATCGCCAAGTGGTATTTCGTCGAGTTCGTTCAGTAACGACTCGGGCAGATCGCTGTTGAACGAGAGCACGTTGGTCGCATAATCCTTGCCACGATAATCGCGATTGAGCTGTGCAGATTCAATCTCGTCCACGATGCGAATGCCTATATTCACAGGTTTGGTGGCAACGTCAGCCTGCTGCTGGGCACACTCGATCCAGCGCTGAAACTCGTCTTGCATCGGCACAGCAGCCTGCGGGCATGCGTTGTCAAAATCAAGCGTCGCGATCATGTCCCTTGTCCTGGGAGTCATCCTGGCCACTCAACTTGCCAATGTTCTGTTGATCGTAACGGTCATAGGCATCCACGATCCGTTGTACAAGTGCGTGTCTTACCACATCCTTGGAGTTGAACCACGTAAACGCGATACCTTCCACATCCTTGAGTACTCGCGTGACTTCGATCAGACCAGAGCGAGTTCCCTTGGGGAGGTCGATCTGGGTCACGTCTCCCGTGATAACCGCCGTGGAACCAAAACCAAGACGGGTCAGGAACATCTTCATCTGAGATGTCGTGGTGTTCTGGCTTTCATCAAGGATGATGAAGGAGTTATTGAGTGTGCGTCCGCGCATGTAAGCGAGCGGCGCAATTTCGATGACATTCTTTTCAATCAGGCGGCCGACACGCTCTACACCGAGCATCTCATAGAGCGCATCGTAGAGTGGACGCAGATAGGGGTCGATCTTCTGGGTGAGGTCGCCTGGCAGGAATCCGAGCTTTTCACCAGCCTCGACGGCAGGACGTACCAGCAATAGTCGTTGAACCCGATCCTGCATCAGGGCTTCGACGGCACAAGCCACGGCCAGATAAGTCTTGCCTGTACCGGCTGGGCCGATGCCGAAATTGATGTCGTGTGTGTAGATGGATTCGACATAGTCTTTCTGATGTGGACCGCGCGGCTTCACTGAGACGTTTGGTGTCTTGAGTATCAGGGGTTTGTCCACGTCGTAGCGGAAGACTTCGTTCGTGGCAGGTGCATTATGTTCGTTGTCCTTGAGAACGAGGTGAACGAGATCGGGATTGACACCATCCCCGGTAGTCGTCGCCTGGTAGAGTTTGTCCAGGATGCGGCTGCCGCTCTCCACGGCGCTCTGCGAGCCGGAAAGCTTGAATTCGTTGCCGCGATGCTGAATTTTAAGCGTCAGCGACTTCTCAATCTGTTGCAGATGTTCATTGAGATGGCCGCATAGATTGGCCAGACGGTGTGTGTTTTCGGGCTCCAGAACGAGCCGCTGGGTAAATTTCTGTGTTGCCATTAAGACAGCTTATAAACCTCCCTGAGGTTACAAATACAGGTTTTCAGGTGCCGGTAGTATACCAATCTATAGCAGTATGTAAGCAGCTTTGCACTATTTCATGACAAGGCCATTTCCATGGCGCTCAGCGTTGAAAATCTGCAACTACTATAAGCTGCCCGCCAGGGAGTTCACGTAAGCCTTGGTGATCTTTACGTCCACGAACTGACCCGTCAGGCGGATATCGTCACAGCGGAAGTTCACTACCCTGTTGTTTTCGGTGCGCCCTTGCAGTTCTCCGGGGTCCTTGCGGGAAACGCCAGTGACCAGAATGCGCTGCGTCGTGCCGACCATCTCCTCGCTGATCGCAGAAGCCTGCTGGATGATCTGGGCCTGCAGGATCGCCAGACGGTGCTTCTTTTCCTGCTCGGAGGTGGTATCCGGCAAATCAGACGCCGGAGTACCGGGGCGCGCGCTGTAGATGAAACTGAAGGAGGTGTCGTAGCCGATCTCCATGATGAGATTCATGGTGTCCTCGAAATCCTTCTGGGTTTCGCCGGGAAAGCCAACGATGAAATCCGAGGAGAGGCTGATGTTGGGACGGATCGCCTTGAGTTTGCGGATGATCGACTTGTACTCCAGCACTGTGTGCCCACGCTTCATGGCCGCCAGTATCCGATCCGATCCACTCTGGATCGGCAGGTGCAGATGATCGACAAGGGTGGGTACGTGTCGATACGTCTCGATAAGACTGCTGGAAAATTCCATGGGATGAGAAGTGGTGAAGCGAATACGACCAATACCTTCTACGGCTGATATGTACTGAATCAGGGTTGCCAGGTCGGTCACCTTGCCATCATGAGTGAGGCCGCGATAGGCGTTGACGTTTTGTCCCAGCAGGTTGATTTCACGCACACCCTGGCCGGCCAGATGCACAGCTTCTGCCAGCACATCGTCCAGCGGACGGCTCACTTCCTCGCCACGCGTGTAGGGGACCACACAGAATGAACAATACTTGCTGCACCCTTCCATCACGGTCAAGAAGGCTTCGCAGCCGTCCACACGTGGTTCGGGCAGCCGATCGAATTTCTCGATTTCGGGGAAGCTGATGTCAACCACGGTGTTGCTTCCGGTTGCGGAACGCAGCATCTGCGGCAATTTGTGCAAGGTCTGCGGGCCAAACACTACATCCACATAAGGCGCTCGCTTGCCGATGGCAGCGCCTTCCTGACTGGCGACGCAGCCACCCACGGCAATCTTCAGATTCGGATTCTTCTTCTTGAGGGATTTCCAGCGGCCCAACTGATGGAACACCTTCTCCTGCGCCTTTTCGCGGATGGAACAGGTATTGAGGAGCAGCAAATCAGCCTCTTCTGGCGTGCCCACCAGCTCCGCGCCGTGAGATTCCCGCAGCATATCCAGCATGCGCGAGGAATCGTATTCGTTCATCTGACAGCCATGCGTCTTGATGAAAACCTTCTTCACACCATTTTTCTTCATGACATCAGGCCCTGCCAACGCGGCACCAGGGGTTGTGACAGGCATGGCAGGCTCATCCGCCTGGTTTCGTGTATCAATGCTGGTCATGACTCAGTGTTTCCAACCCCAAAAGGGTCTTAGAATAGAGCAGTTTTTTCAGAGCGCGGATTGTACCAGCTATACGGCATGCAAAGAACCAGCGGCATTGGCCATCAACCCGGTTTGGAAATTGCCGAAAGATTGTCGGGTGAGCGTGGAACAATTGCTGTAAAATAGCCGCCTGCTCCGTCTTCACCGTGTGAATATCGCTGTGCGCGCTTGAATTATGTGCGTTGCAGACCGATATAAGGAGCGTCAACGTCAAGAGATCGCATTGAATGGCTAACCCTCCCGAAATCTATCGCATCACGTTTCTCAACAAAGGCAAGGTCTACGAAGTTTTCGCCAAACAGGTTTACCAGAGTGAGCTGTATGGGTTCATCGAAGTGGAAGACTATATCTTCGATGAGCGCAGTCAGGTCGTGGTGGATCCGAGCGAGGAAAAACTGAAGGCCGAGTTCCATGGTGTCAAACGCAGCTTCATTCCGATTCAGGCGATCGTCAGAATTGACGAGGTCGAGAAGGGCGGCGTGAGCAAGATTTTCAATGGCGACAATATTACTCCGTTTCCGGTGCCCTTCATGGCTTCCCGCAATACGACGGACAACCAGAAGTCCGAATAGTCGGAAACGGCGGCTGCTCCTTCCCTGGAACTACCGCCGGTCGTGTTATAGCCCCAATTCCCTTTCTACAGTAGCCAACTCCACGCACAGGACGAATACCTGCATCGCTGCTTCGATCTCCGGAAGACTCGGAAATGAAGGTGCCAGACGGATATTGGTATTGGCCGGGTCTCTACGGTAGGGATAGGTAGAGCCTGCCGGTGTCAGCTTCACGCCTGCTGCTGCCGTTAGTTTCACTACTGCGTCCGCGAGCCCTGACTGAGTATTGAACAGCACGAAGTAGCCGCCCTGGGGCTTGGTCCAGTTGCCGAGTGTCTTGCCATTGATGGTTCGGCTACCCAACCCAGTCTCAAGAACGTTCAGCAGCACATCGAACTTCGGTTGCAGAATTTCGCGATGACGCTGCATGAGCGCACGCAGCGTAGGCATGTCCTTCAAGAAATGCACATGGCGCAGTTGGTTGATCTTGTCTGGACCGATCGTTGCGATGTTCAATTGATCCGCGAAGCTCACCAAGTTTGCTTCAGAGGTTGCGATAAACGATATCCCGGCACCAGCGTGGGTGATCTTTGAGGTCGAGCCAATCACCAGTACGTTGTCCAGTGTGCCCGCCGCTTCGCTCAATGCCAAGATGTTGGCCAGTTCAGGCGGATTGTCTACCAAATGGTGTTCAGCATATGCGTTGTCCCAGAAGATGCGGAAGTTGGCACCGGCAATCCTGCCGAGTTGCGCCATTCGTGCCACTACGTTATGGGAATACACTACGCCATCCGGATTCGCATACTTGGGCACACACCAGATGCCCTTGATGAGCGGGTCAGCCTTGAGCAGGGCTTCGACCTGATTCATGTCCGGGCCATCGGTATTCATGGCAACCGGGATCATCTCTATGTCGAGGGATTCGCAGATCGCGAAGTGTCGGTCATAGCCAGGCGCCGGGCAGAGGAATTTCACTTTGCCTCCCGTCGCCGCAGCTTCGTGGCTCCAGGCCGAGGCAGCGCCGCGCACCCCCTGATACAGTGCACTGGTCACCAACTGATACATGAACTGCAGGCTGCTGTTACCGCCAACCATGGTGCGAGCGGGAATGGTCTGCAAGTAGTCTGCAGCCAGTTTTCTCGCCTCAGGAATGCCCATGATGCCACCGTAGTTGCGGGCATCGGAACCATCCTGACATTTGTAATTGCCCTTCAGGATGCCGTCCAGTTCGTCACTCAAGTTCAATTGTTCCGTCGAGGGCTTGCCACGGGTCAGGTCCAGATTCAGTTTTTTGGAACTGACTGCCTCGTACTGTTGGCGCAATTCCTGTTGTCTGGCTTGTAGTTGCTGGGGGTTCAAGAGCTGGTCTTTCAAGGAGCTATCCTCGGGCTGAATTGACGGGTGGCGCTACCGGGTTTCTCGGCTGGCCGCGAACAAGCGCCGGGATTTTACAGTATACTCCGTGCAAACTCGATCAGGACTTAGGGCCTGTTGACACTTTACAGGCCACAGTATGCCCGCCGTTCAGGACGACTTTCCCGAAGATTCCGCAGACTCCCCTATAGCTACGCTCGCTGTGCATCCTTATCAGCGCCTGACTCCCGAATGTGTTCTCGATGCTGTGGAAAGTGTTGGCATTCGCACTGATGCTCGCATTCTCGCGCTCAACAGCTATGAGAATCGTGTCTATCAAGTAGGTGTTGAGGACGGTCCGCCAGTCATTGTGAAGTTCTATCGTCCGGAGCGCTGGAGTCGTGAACAGATTCTGGAGGAGCATGCCTTTGCGACGGAACTGGCCGAACTGGAAATTCCCGTGGTGCCGCCCCTTCCGCTTAACGGCAGCGACACGCTCTACGAATTCGATGGGTTTTCCTTCGCGGTGTTCGAACGTCTGGCCGGCCGCGCGCCGGATCTGGATAACCTCGATAACCTGCTGGTGATGGGGCGCTTCGTCGGCCGCGTACATCTGGTCGGCGCGACCAAGCCCTTTCAGACCAGAAACGAACTGACAGTAGAGCGTTTCGCAATAGAGAGTCGCGAATACCTGCTTAACAACAGCTTCATTCCCGACAGTCTGGTGCCCGCTTACGACACTTTGAGCAGTGATCTCATTGGCAGGGTGCAGACAGTCTTTGCTCGGAATAAAGGAGTCGAACGTCTTCGCATTCACGGCGATTGCCATCCAGGCAATGTGTTGTGGCGCGGCGAAACGCCGAACTTCGTGGATTTCGACGACACGATGACCGGTCCGGCCATTCAGGATCTGTGGATGATGTTGTCTGGAGAGCGGGATCAGAAGCAGGCACAACTGCTGGAGCTGGTGGAGGGTTATAACGAGTTCAACGATTTCAATCCACGTGAACTGGACCTGATTGAGGCACTGCGTACTCTGCGGATCATGCACTACAGCGCGTGGTTGGCGCGGCGCTGGGAAGATCCGGCATTCCCCAGGACTTTCTCCTGGTTCAACACCGAGCGCTACTGGGCAGAGCACATTCTGGAGCTGCGCGAGCAGATGTCTGCTCTGGATGAGCCGCTCTTGCAGTTGTTCTGACTACTATCGAGGACTGAACTCGTCGAGGACCTGAGTAAGCTCAGCTTCGATGACCTCAATGTCCTTCTCTTTGAAACCCATATGCACCATGCGAACCACACCTTCCGGATCAATCAGGAAGGAGGTAGGCATGCCAAACACACCGTATTCTGTAAGCACAGCGTTGTCAGTGTCAGCCGCGATCAGATAGTCGAGCGGAGTATCCAGCAGAAAGTCCTGACCGTCCTCGATCGGGTCGTCCACATTGATGGCGATGACCTCGAAACCACGATTTCTGTATTCAGCATAGAGCTCATTGATTTGTGGCAGAGAACGCAGGCACGGTGCGCACCAGGATGCCCAGAAGTCAACGTAGACTGTTTTACCTCTGAGGGCTTCCAGGCTGATTGCTGGCTTGCCTTCCTCGATATCCGGTAGCACGAACGCGGGAGCCAACTCACCCTTTTCCAGTGACATGGCTGAAGGGACAGCGGCTGCACTGAAAAGCAGGGCAGACAATATTGGAAGTTCGCGAAATCTCATAGGTAGTCCTCGGAGCGCAGGTCGGTTACGCAGGAGATAGACCTTGGTCGGTGTGGAAGCTCTGCAGCAATTCATGCCAGCGTTGGCGTTGAATCTTTAGTTTGTACTTCACTTCCCGGTAACGGTCACGCACCTGTCTGCGGTCCCAGTGATTCCATTTTTCATGCAATTCGCTGGTCCTGGCCTCGTACCACGATTGGCGATGTTCCGCCCACAATTGCAGGGTTGCCTGCAACTGCTGATATTCATGTTCAAGGCGCTGCAGCCACTTATCGGCGTTGCTGATAGTGCTGCACTTCCTGGTGGCATGGCGGTACTGCATGTCCAGTCTGGCACTTTCAATGACGATCGGAGCGCAGCGTTTCAGATCACTTGTCAGGCCCAGGAAAGAACAGGTGCGAATGAACCATTTGGTAGGGTCGTAGTGCCACCACTTGATGCCATTGCGGTAGTCCCATTGAAAAGTGTGGTGGTAGTTGTGGTAACCCTCACCATAGGTGATGAGTGCCAGCAGGCCATTGTCCCGCGCAGAACTGGCGTCGCTGTAGGGCTGGCGTCCCCAGATGTGGGCAATGGAATTGATCAGCCAGGTAAAGTGCTGGCTCAGTACCAGACGTAACAGGCCGCCGAGCAGCAGGCAGCCGATGATGTCGCCATTGAGAAAGCCGAGGAAGGCCGGCAGTCCGATGTTCATCAGCAGAACCAGAGCAAGGTAGTGCTTGTGCTGCCAGACGAGGATCGGGTCGCGCTGCAGATCCTTCACATTGGAAAAATCCTCTTTGCCGCTTTCATACTCGCGCAGGATCCAGCCCATATGCGAGAACCAGAAACCCAACCCGGCGGAGTAGGGATCCTTGTCGTTATTGTCAACATGGGCGTGGTGACGCCGATGGTCGGAGGCCCAGTGCAGAACGTCGTTCTGCAGGGCACAGGCACCACCGAGGGCGTAAATGAAGCGCAACAACGGATGGGCCTTGTAACTCTTGTGTGACCAGAGGCGGTGATAGCCTCCGGTGATGGACATCCCGCAGAAACCCATCAATACGATGAACACTGTCCACTCGTAGAGATCATAACCCTGCGTGAACCCGTACCACGGGACCAGTGTGACAGCAAAGAGAGGGGTAAGACTGAACAGGAGTGTATTGGTCCAGTTCACGGGTGGCTTATGCATAAAACGGTTCCTGCTCCGGAGGGCGTTGATCAGGCTTTCAGTGAAGTCATTGACAGCAAATCGCGCAAAATTATTGCACGATTGGCGCAACAAAAAAAAGCGCTCTGGTCATGGATGTATTTGATCTGTTTTAATTGGCGCCCTTGTGAGTTATCGGCTGAACGATCATGACCAACAGCATCAGCAGTGGTATGAATAACGATCAGTTGCTTGAGCAGCTGGTGGATATGCAGTCGCAGTTCGCTTTTCAGGAGGACCTCCTGCGCGAACTCAACGATGTAGTAGCGAGACAGCAACTGCAGATTGACGCCCTGCAGCGAGAACTGTTGCTGCACAGGGACAGGATCACCCATGTCATGGATAACCTGCCGGACAAGAGCGCAGCAACGGCCCTCGCTGACGACAGGCCACCACATTACTGATTCCAGCCCGGATTATCTGATAGTGGACTGTCGCGCTATTTCGCGGCCGCCACATCCTCGGCCTGCAGGCCTTTGTCACCTTCGCTGATAGCGAATTCGACGCGCTGGCCATCGTGCAGAACTCGATGCCCTTCGCCACGAATCGAGCGAAAATGCACAAATATGTCATCCCCACTGTCGCGGGTAATGAATCCGAAACCCTTGCTGGCGTTGAACCACTTGACACTCCCGCTTTCGCGGCGTGACTGATTATAGGGGACGCGATTCTCTTCAATGCGCTTTCTACTGGAGCGACCTCTCCCGTCTCGCGAAGCCAGGCCGGCGGAGAAAAGGCTGATCACAAATGAACCGAGTAGAACGACAGAAGTGGAGTAGTTGATTTCGATCACGAAAATGGCAACTGCAACAAAAGCGGTGACGATCAGGGCAATGGCGAGCGACTTGGTGAAATTGAACATGACGACTCTCTTGGCTACTTATAATTATTATTACTGAAGACACCCACCCCCTTTTGTGTTCGGGGGGGTGATCTGCTTCAGGTGATCAATTCTAACGGGCTTTACTGATAAATCAAACCCTTGGCACTCCGGTTGCGAAGATCAGTGACTGATATCATCAAAATCCACAGCCCCTCAAGACAATGATTAAGCCGGTATTCAGCTTGTGACTGCGAATATGCGCCCAAGAGTTGCAGGGGCTGCCCCTGGAGAACTCGCAATATCGCTCACAGTCAGTTTTCGTGGGCTTCCAATGCAGAGAGGTTAAAAGCTTATGAATAATATCCAGGCAAAGAAATACTGCGTTATGTGCAAGTCAGAGAGTGTTGTTGGTGCTGCAGCGTTGTTGCTGGCCACCTCTGTATGGGCTGCACCAACCAGTGCCAATACCAGCTATGAGTATGCTCAGGTGATAGCATCGCGACCGATTTATCAAACCGTCGAGATTTCCACACCTCGCCAGGAATGTTGGAACGAGCAAGTGGTCAGTCATCGCCGCAGCCACTCCGAGAGTCGTACTCCCGCCATTGTCGGTACAATCATTGGTGGTGCTCTGGGCAATGCTGTGGGTCACGGCAAGTCCAACAAGCGCGTCGGTACCGTTGTCGGCGCGGTGTTGGGGCACTCGATTGGACGTGATATAGTCACCGCGAATGGCAGAAACCGCGAGACTCACTACGAAACTGTGCGTCACTGCGAGACTGTCTATGAGTATCGCGAAGAGGATCGCCTGATTGGCTATGACGTTCGTTACCGCTACAACAACGAAGAGTATTCGGTGCGAATGGATGAGGAGCCAGGAGATCGGGTGCGTGTCCGGGTGAATGTACAACCCGTTTTCTGAGAGCCAGCCAGATCGTCAATGCAATAGCCCGGGTGACCCTCGCTGTCGACTCGCGTGACTTGCAGGCTGCGCCCCCGCTGTTGGATGCAGCCTGCTCAACGCTGTTTATTGGAGAGAGTCCGTGTTGAAGTCGAAGTCAAAGTCACTGCCAGGTCAGGCCCGAACGAGATACAGGCGGCCCAGCAGCATCGTTGTCCTGCTGTTGCTGTTGTACGCCCCTGCTCTCTGGGCGCAGGATCATTTTCTGGCGCAGCAGAACGCCGACAGTCCGGCTGTGGAACAGGTAGCACAGGTATCCCAGAGGCAGGCCCTTGAGCTTGTGCGTGCCCGCTTTTCGGGAAATGTCATCAGTATCAACGAAGTCCAGCAACAAGGGGAGCGATTCTACCGTGTGCGTATGGATAACGATGGCAATATCTTTACTGTCTACGTCAATGCGACGACTGGCGCCATCAGGAGGGAACAGTAACTCATGCGCTTACTTGTAGTTGAGGATCAAAGCCTTCTGCGCCAGCAGCTCAGTCTTGGACTCGGCAAGAATGGTTATATTGTCGACGATGCCGCCGATGGTAAGGCAGGGCTCTATTTCGCCACGGAGTACAATTACGATGCCGCGATCATTGACCTGGGTCTGCCCCTGCTGGATGGCATCTCGTTGATCAAGCAGATTCGGGCGCAGGGCAAAACTTTTCCCATTTTGATTTTGACAGCTCGTGGGGATTGGCAGGACAAGGTGGAGGGTCTGGATGCCGGTGCCGATGATTACGTGGTAAAACCCTTCCAGCTCGAAGAGATTCTTGCGCGTCTCAATGCGTTGCTACGTCGCGCAGCGGGTTTCGCGAAATCTCTCATAGAGTTCGGTCCCCTCACCCTCGATCTCAGCGGCAAGCGCGTAACCGTGGATAGCAAAGGTGTTGATCTGACAGCCTATGAATACAAGATGCTGGAATACTTGATGCTGCATCCGGGGCAAGTCGTTTCCAAAACCGAACTTACCGAACACCTCTACGCTCAGGACTACGACCGGGACAGCAACGTGCTGGAAGTGTTCGTACGCCGCCTGCGTCAGAAGCTTGACCCTGAAGATACCCTCAAGCCTATCGAGACCATTCGAGGGCAGGGCTATCGTTTCCGCAGTGACTAGCGAGCAGAAATGAGTCCTGACGCTTCTGGTACAGAATACTCACTGCAGACCCGCCTGTTGACAGCCGTCAGCATCCTTCTGTTCATCTTTCTCGGGTTGACCGGTATTGTGCTGGATCGTGCTTTTCGCAGCAGCGTTGAGGCTGGTGTTGCTGAGCAACTGCAAGTGCAGATTTATGTCTTGTTGGCGGCAGTGGAAGAGGAGGGCGGTGACTTCTATTTTCTGCAGGATCTGCGTGAGCCACGTTTCTCTCAGTTGAATTCCGGGCTCTATGGGCTGGTCAGCAGTCCGTTGACCGGCGAGGTGCTCCGGACGCCTTCCGCACTGGAAATCGACTTCGAGAATTTCGGCTCCTTCTGGCAGAATCTGGGGCGCGGTGAGAATCTCTTCACGCGGTTTGTCTCTCCAACAGGTCAGGAATACTTCGTCGCTGGTTATGGCGTCGTCTGGGAGAATGGCGAAGATCAGTACAATTTTACCGTAATAGAATCAACTGGCACTTACTTGCTGGAAGTGAACCGCTTCCGCACCAGCTTGTGGTCGTGGCTCGGTGGTGTTGCCATTCTGTTGCTGGTGCTGCAGTTGCTGCTGATGCGCTGGGGACTGTCACCGCTGCGCAGGCTCGCCATCGATCTGAAGAGAATTGAGGAGGGCGATAGTGAGCAATTGAAGGAGAGGTATCCAAAGGAGTTACGTGCGGTCACCGATAATCTCAACTTGCTGATCAAGAGTGAGCGCAAGCAACAGTTGCGTTATCGCGAAACCATGGGTGATCTGGCCCACAGTCTCAAGACTCCGTTGGCAGTAATCGCTGGTGTCATGCAGGCATTGACCGATCGACAACGAGTACTGCAGGAACCCGAACTGGAGGAACAAGTCAGGGCAGTGGACGAACAACTGGAGCGCATGAACCAGATCGTGGGCTATCAATTGCAGCGCGCAGTAAAATCCAATGGCACGACTGCACTGGCCCGCCGTGTTGACGTTGCAGAGGTGGTGGGCAAGATCATTCGTGCGCTTGACAAGGTTTATGCCGCCAAGGAGATGCGTGCACAGGTTCACATCGACAAGGGCATAATCTTTCTGGGTGATGAGCGAGATCTCATGGAAGTCCTCGGCAACGTGCTGGACAATGCCTACAAGTATGGCGCCAGTTGGCTTTCCATTGCAGCAAGGGTGAGCATGGAGCCGGTCAGGCAGCTCAGCATTGTGGTGGAGGATGACGGTCCAGGTATCTCAGAGCAGCATCAGGAGTGGGTGTTGCAGCGTGGTGCCAGGCTGGATACTCTCGCGCATGGTCAGGGAATTGGTCTGGCTGTGGTGACAGACATCATGAGCAGCTACGGTGGACAGATCGAGGTTGGCAGCGCCGCGAATGGAGGTGCCAGCATCCAACTCGTTTTCAGCAATTTCCAGATTTCAAACGACGACAAATTGCCCACCTAAGCATCAGAAGACCAGCGCTGCGATGCAGGAGCAAAGTGTCATTCCAAACAGGAACCACTTGATGGTGCTCTGCTTCGCTCGCACGGCAAACTTCACGCTCAGCCACGCCCCGACCATGGTGCCGGCCGCGAGAATCAAGCCCGGCATCCAGCGCACTTGATCGAAGGTAATGAACACCACCAGCGCTATCAGTGTGAACCCAAGTGAGCAAACCATCTTCAGCGCGTTGGCACGTACCAGGTCATAACGCAGTCCTCCCGCCAACGCTGCCAGTAGAATGAACCCGACCCCGGCCTGTACGAAACCGCCGTAAATCCCTGCCAGAAAAAGTGTCCACCACGCGCCCCGGCTCTCGCTGACCGCAATCACAGGAGTCCCATCAGGAGGAGCAATGAAATTCGGGCGGAGGAGTATGATGACCGACATCGTGATGATGGTGCCCAGCAACAACGGCTTGAGGAGCAGCGTTGGCATCACCGCAGCGGCCAGGGATCCGAGCACTCCGCCGAGCAGGTTTGGAACGAGGGTCGGCATGATTGCTGGCACGTCGAGTCGATCATGGTTCTTGAAACCTCTTATTCCCACCACGCATTGCAATGCCACGGCAACACGATTGGTGCCGTTGGCGACATCGGCCGGCAGTCCAAGCAGCATGAGGACGGGCAGAGTCAGATTGGAGCCACCGCCGGCAATGGTATTAATGCCGCCCGCTAGAAACCCCACCGCGGCCAGAACGAAGAGTAGCGTGATGTTGTATTCCATGAATGCGATGGACTCAGATTGATGGTAGTCGTGGTGTTGCGGAGCAATCGAGGGGCTGCAGTGTAGCAAAACAGTTGGAATTGATCAGCCAAAGTTTCCGATAATGGGCAACCGTTTATTAGGCAAGCTCTCAATGATGCGATAAGGACAAGTTGTACGATGAACGATTATGTAGTGATTGGTGGTGGTGTCATTGGGCTTTTACTTGCCAGAGAGCTAGCTGCAGCGGGGGCGACAGTAACAATTCTCGAGCAGGGACAGTGCTGCCGGGAAGCATCCTGGGCAGGTGGAGGTATCGTGTCACCCCTCTATCCTTGGCGCTATTCGTTGCCTGTATCAGCGTTGGCCTTCCAGGCGCAGCAAAGCTATCCGCAGCTGGTGACTGCTTTGCGGGACGAGACAGGAATAGATCCTGAATTTGAACAGACTGGCCTGTTGATGCTGGATGCTGATGACGAGCATCAAGCATTAGACTGGGCCGCGGAAACCGGCAGAAATGTTCAGAAAGTATTGTCTGGTTTTATTAACCTTCATGAACCTGGTCTGTCCAAGCGCTTTGACAGAGGTCTCTGGATGCCGGAAATTGCTAATATTCGTAACCCCCGACTGGGCCAGGCGTTGATCAGCAGTCTCCAGAACAATCCACGGGTTCGCATTCTGGAGCGAACCAAAGTAGTGTCGCTTGTGACTCACGACGGGAGTGTTGCACATGCGGAAATTCTTCGCGAAGGTCAGCGAGATAATATCTCCGCAGGAAATTTCGTCGTAACAGCTGGGGCTTGGTCGGGGGGGCTGCTCTCTGATTTAGGAATTCACTTGCCGATCATACCGGTAAAGGGGCAGATGCTTCTGTTTCGGCCTGATCGAAAATTGACCAGCAGTATATTGCTGACAGCAGGCCGATATCTGATTCCACGCAGAGACAATCATCTGTTGGTGGGAAGCACTCTTGAGCACACTGATTTTGATAAAAGTACCACAGAGGAGGGGCTGAGTAGTCTTTACCAATCGGCGATTGGACTACTACCCGAGCTGGCAGAATTTCCAGTAATTCAGCAGTGGGCGGGACTGCGCCCAGGAGCTCCGCAAGGTATACCCTATATTGGTCGTGTCGGGCGATGGAAAAATCTTTACATTAACGCGGGACATTATCGCAACGGTTTGGTGTTGGCCCCAGCTTCCACAAGACTGTTGGCTGATTTGCTTCTGAAGCGTAAACCGGAGATCGATCCAAGTCCATATGATCCCTATATACCTCATTAGAACGTTATCCCATGCCGAGTCTTTTCATGCGATAGCGCAAGGAACGGAATGTCATGCCAAGTCTCTGTGCCGCTGCGGTCTTGTTCCAGCGGGTCTCCGCCAATGCCGTTTCAATCGCTTTGCGTTCAATAGTATCAAGATGTTTTTCCAGCGAGAAACCTGGAGCCAGAAACAATGAATCAGTTTGAGTCTGTTGCTCTGTTGGCGAGTCAATCATCGCAGCGACTCCAGAGAACGCCGAGGCACTGTGATGCAAGTCGAGATTCTGGAGCGAAACAATATTGTTTTCGCAGAGAGTGACAGCGCGTTGCAGAATGTTTTCCAGTTCGCGGATGTTGCCTGGGAACGGATATTCGCAGAGCGCCAGCAATGCCTCGTCGCTGAGTGTCGGGATGGGATGGATATGATTTTCGTCAGCGATTCGCAAAAGTATTTGCCGTGTCAACTCCGGGACATCCTGCTTGCGTTCACGCAAGCTCGGCACTGCCAATTCGATAACATTGATGCGATAGTAGAGATCCTGGCGAAAGTTTCGTCGCAGGACTTCTTCTGCCAGATTCTTGTGACTGGCGCTGAGGATGCGCACATCGGTTGGAATTTCCGTCTGCGAACCCACGGGCCTTACGGACTTTTCTTGAATTACGCGTAACAGTTTTACTTGCATGTGCAGAGGCAGATCGGCAACCTCATCGAGAAATAACGTACCTCCCCTTGCTGCCTGGAATAGACCGGTCTTGTCCTTGTCCGCTCCAGTAAAGCTGCCTTTGACGTGCCCAAACAACTCGCTCTCCATCAGCTCCGCCGGAATGGCGCCGCAGTTGACTCCAATAAATGGAGCGTCAGCACGTGCACTCTGGTTGTGGATGGAGCGCGCAGCGAGCTCCTTGCCGCTACCGGACTCGCCGGTGATGAATACCGGAGCCTGGCTGCGCGCGAGTCGGGCGATCTGCTGTCGCAGTGCTGCGATGGAGGCAGATGTTCCCGTAATCGTGGTTTCAATCGTGATTGGTGTCGGGGTTATTGTCCGGGTGGAGTGCTGTGACAGCTTTAACGCTGAGTTCACCAGATCTCGCAGTTTTTGCAGATCGACAGGTTTGGAGACAAAATCGAAGGCTCCCGCCTTGAGCGCCCTGATAGCCGTCTCTGTATTGCCATGCGCAGTAATGACAGCAACCGGCATATGGTTGTACTGACATTGAATATGTTCGACAAGATGGATGCCATCACCGTCCGGAAGGCGCATATCGGTCAAGCAGAGACTGAAGCGTTTCTTCTGCAGGAGTTCATGAGCTTCGGCAAGATTGCCTGCACTTTCCGTAATGAGTGACATTCGACCCAATGTAATTTCCAGCAACTCACGGATATCGGGCTCATCGTCAACGATCAGGACGCTATCAGTCATGGGGTCTCCAAAGCAGAAGGTTGGATGGTTCGATCAATTCACATTTCTGTCTGGGTGGGAAAAATGAATGCTGAAACAACTCTTGCCTTTTCTGGTTCTGCGGTAGGACAGTTGGGCCTGATTAGCTTCGCACAGTTCCTTGGAGATATAAAGTCCAAGTCCGGTGCCGGTCGCCTCCGTTGTATGGAAAGGTTCGAACAGTTGTTCTTCGCTGGTGGCGTCAACCCCATGGCCTTCATCAATTACGTGCAATACTGGCGTTGACTGATCCCCCTTGCGGGCAATGCCACCTTTGAGCTTGAGTGTGGCTGTACCAGTGGCTTTTGCACTGTAGCGCAGCCCGTTCTCGAACAGATTGTTGAGTATCTGTTCGAACTGACTGGTGATGATCCGCACTTCAGTGCTGCGTGGTTTGATATCCACGCTGACTGTGCCGCTGACCTCATGTGATTCGCAATAATTGGCGACGAATTCCATCAGCCAGTCATGGAGGTTTATCCGTTCTGCACTGTCCTGTTTCTGTCGGGACATGTGCAGGACATCTTCAATGATCAGGTTCACTCGCGCACAGTGGTTGAGGACAATGTCGAGCAGGCGGCGATCAGGTTCGCTCAGTCCTTCTGCTTCTTGGAGCAATTGACTGGCATGGCTGATGGCTCCGAGTGGATTACGAATTTCATGAGCAATGCTGGCCGTCAGCCGTCCCAGAGAAGCAAGCTTCATCTGCCGGACTCGTTGAATGAACTGGCTGCTGTCTTCCAGAAAAATGAGGATGCCGGAATCTGAATTCGGATTCAGATATGCGAAGCTGGCCTGCAGTTGCGGCCCTGACTTCTTGCTTTGGAATGTCGGCAGGCGCTTGCCAGGATTCTGTTTCCAGGCGATCAGGTGTTGCTCCAGAATCTCCGGCAGAATCAACTTGCGAGGTGCATCGCTTTGCGGGTTTGTCGTATCGTCTTGCGAGCTCAGGCTCAGCATGCGATTTGCTGCATCATTGGTGGTGATGACGCTGCCCCGATTGTCAACCACCATGATGCCTGTTCGCATACGCTGGATGATCACATGGTTCAATTGTTCCAGGTTAACGATGCTGGTGGCCTGTTCGACCGTTAGAGCTGCGCTGCGACGCATCCTCTCCGCGAGAGTCTGGAGAAAGAGTGAGGTTGCAAACAGCAAGACTCCCAGCAGGCCCGACTGCACGTATTGATTGGACACCCCATCAGTTGTAAAGCTGAGGTATACCTCACTGTAAATGGTGACGATGCTGGCGATGGCAGCCAGAAAAGTGCTGATTCGCCCGACGACCAGGATGCCCCCTGCTGCAATCGTCACCAGATGCAGGAGTCCCAATCCACTGACCACACCACGGCAACTGTAGGTAATCAGGCCAATGGCAAAGATATCGACGATGAAAAGTGCGCTGAGCAAATATTGACGTGAACTGAAGGTACGAGCTGGCGCGATGAGAGCCATGACGAGAAGTGAGAAGATGCCATAGGCCAGCAGTGTGTCGATGAACAAGCCAGGGTCATGAATGCCAAGTTGAGTGGTGGTCGCGCTGGTGAGGAAGGTGACCAGAAGAACCAGTACAAGCAGAAGCCGGTATATGTTGTATATCTGCAGAATCCGGATGTTCTGCTCAGGCAGATGGCTGGCTTCCATGGTGTCTGGGTATGTCGGGGTTGAAGATATCAAGGCAAGGCGATTTGCATTTTGCTTATGCGGTTTGTTTGTCGGACAATATCGCACTTGATTCACATTAGCCACAGGAAATGCCGATCGAAAATGGGGCCCGAAATGGAAAGTGTATGCCAAGGCAGTTAACCGTCGTGATGGCGCAGCTGAACCTGCTGGTCGGCGATATCAAGGGCAACACTGACCGGGTGATTATCGCTGCGCGGCAATCGCTGCAGGAGTTTGACGCCGACATCGTAGCGTTCCCGGAACTGACGCTTACCGGCTATCCTCCCGAAGATCTGTTATTGCGTCCGAGTCTGAAAATTCGCATCGACAGGGCATTGCAACGGTTGCTGGACGAAAATATAGACATTCACATGATCGTGGGTTATCCGCTGCATGAAAAGGGCAAGCTCTACAACGCACTTTCCCTGATAAAAGGGGGCGGAGTACTGGCGACTTATCGAAAGCAGTGTCTCCCCAACTACCAAGTGTTTGACGAACGACGCTACTTTGCCTCGGGTGATTGCCCTTGTGTGGTGGAGATCAAGGGCGTGCCGGTGGCCATGACCATCTGCGAAGACATGTGGGAAGAGGCTCCTACAGTGCAGGCCGCGCAGGCTGGTGCTTCTTTGCTCATCAATATCAATGCATCTCCATTTCACCGCAACAAGGCCGCAGAACGGGCGATGCTCTTGCAGACACGTGCCCGACAAGCTGATATTCCGATCGTTTACGCGAACCTCGTCGGAGGGCAGGATGAGCTCGTTTTCGATGGCAGTTCAATGGCTGTGACCGCACAGGGCGATTGTCTCGTGCGGGCACCATCTTTTGTAGAGGGGCTCTTCCCTGTGCGCTTCGAACTGACTGACGGGAAGGCAATTCTCTGCCCTGATGCCAATGGAATGTCGCAGTCCGACAGTATTGAGGAGGGTCTGTACAAGGCGTTGGTGCTCGGTGTCCGTGATTATGTGCAGAAAAATGGTTTCAAGGGAGTGGTACTTGGCCTGTCGGGCGGCATAGATTCAGCATTGACCCTGGCGATTGCCGTCGACGCGCTGGGTGCCGATAAAGTGCAGGCAGTCATGATGCCTTTCACCTACACCTCGCAGATGAGCCTTGACCTTGCCCAATCCCAGGCGATGAGGCTTGGTGTGCACTACAGTGTCATTCCCATAAGTGATGCCTATGCCAGTTTTACCGCAGCGCTGGCAGACGAGTTCAAGGGGTTGTCTGTGGATGTCACCGAGCAAAATATTCAGGCGCGTTGCCGGGGTGTCCTGCTGATGGCGATCTCGAACAAGAAAGGGCATCTGGTCCTGACGACGGGTAACAAGAGCGAAATAGCCGTCGGATATTGCACGCTTTACGGGGACATGGCAGGTGGTTTCGATGTGTTGAAAGATGTGCCGAAGACCATGGTCTATCGGGTGTCAGTCTATCGGAATGGTTGTCCTGATGCGGTGGACTCTCCAGTCATACCACAACAGGTTATTGACAGGCCGCCCACCGCCGAACTGGCACCTGGACAGGTCGATCAGGACAGCCTGCCACCCTACGATGAACTCGATGCCATACTGGAACTCTATGTCGAGCAGGATTGCAGCGCCGCCGAGATCATCGCTCGGGGATATGCCGAGTCCACCGTGAGACGCGTACTGCGCCTGGTGGATCTCAATGAGTACAAGCGTCGGCAGAGTCCGGTCGGCGTCAGATTGACCCAGCGCGGCTTCGGGCGCGACCGACGTTATCCAATCACCTCCGCCTGGGAACTTGGCGAATAGCCGGGACCCCTTCACCACTATATTTCAGAAAGGCAGGTAAGCAGTGAAACAACACATTGTGGACACCCTCAACGACTCCCGGGATTTCCTGCAGCGCTTCATGAGTAACGAGCGTAACGTGGATGCAATCGCTGCCAGCGCACAAGTGATGATTGCTGCCTTACGTGACGGCAAAACCATCTACAGTTGCGGGAATGGAGGCTCGATGAGTGATGCCATGCATTTCGCGGAAGAACTTACCGGCCGATATCGTCAGAACCGCTTGGGACTGTCTGCATCCGCCATCAGCGATCCCGGGCATATCAGTTGTGTCGCCAACGATTTTGGTTACGAATACATATTCTCCCGTTATCTGGAGGCCCGCGGACGTGAAGGTGATTGCGTGCTGGCCATCAGCACCAGTGGCAGCAGCCGCAATGTGATCAAGGCTGCCGAGTTTGCACGGGCGAACGGGATGCGTGTGATCAGTCTGACTGGACAGGGGGACTCGGCACTTGGCGCACTCGCCTGCGTCGACATCAGCGCTGGCAAAAGTGCCTTCGCAGACCGTGTGCAGGAAGTTCACATCAAGATCATCCACATCCTGATCGAGCTTATCGAAAGAGAGTTCTGCCCCGAGAACTACTGATCAGCTCCGGGAAGATATCAGCCAAAGACGCCAAAAGTGAGGATGTTCAGCCATGAGCGTCGCCCGGTCGGCACGTTATCCATGACAGGATTGGCGGGACTGAAGGGGCGTGTTGTCGGTGCCAGCGGCGTGTTGTCCACGTTGTCACCCAACAGGCCGAACGTCACCGTGTAGAGCAGGGAAGGATTGGTCACATCGGTGCGGACGATGAAGTTGCCGTTGTTGTCCAGCGCAGGGTGCTCGGGGAAATTGGTTTTGAGCAGGCTCAACGAAGTTGCTGCAAGATCATCCAGCCCCATGCGCAAATAGGCTTCTACCATGATAGCTGTACCATCGGCCACCAGCGGGCTGCCCTGGAAATTCTCCACGACATAACGACCACGGTTAAGCGCCGCCATATAGGCGCGTCGCTCAAGATAGTAATTCGCTACGTGCACTTCATAGGCTGCGAGCGTATTGCGGAGGAAGATCATTCTGGCCCTGGCATCTGCTGCGTAGTCGCTATCCGGATACAGGGCCAGCAGCAGAGAAAATTCTGCAAAGGAGTCGCGTGCGCGACCGGGGTCACGTTTGGACGGGTCAGTAGGCAGAAAACGGCTCATGAAACCGGAGTCCTCTGCAAACGATGCCATTCCCTTCATGTAATAGGCGTAATCGATGTTGGGGTTATCCGGGTGCAGGCGGATGAAACGATCCGCCGCTGTGCGTGCGGCTTCAAGATCCATATTGCTGTAGTACGCATAGATCAGCTCCAGTTGGCCTTGTGCGGCATAGCGGCCGAACGGAAAGCGGGATTCCAGAGCCTGATAGGTATTGATCGCGGCGCGGTAGTTGCGGGACGAGAGCTGTCGCTGGGCGGTTACATAGAATTGCTCTTCAGTACTCAAGCCAGCGAATTCATCGCGTTCCTCACTATTGAAAAGTGAGCAGGACACGCACGCCAGACACAGCGTCATCAGGACAAGGATTCTCACGCGACCACAACCTCCGGTACCCTGTCTCACCACAATGGGAGCAGGAAAATAATGAATTTTCTGGCCAATTAAACGGGTATAATGCCGCCCGCAAAACCAGATCAGACTCGCTTTTTCAGCCGTCTGAACGATGGCGTATTTAACCACAGCATTCCTCTCAAACCCAAGTTATGCTGTATTCTTTCTCGATTCCATGATCAGGCAAAACCTGCCGCGATTGCGCTCAATGCACCGCCTGGCTTACTGGATCTCCGAATTGCAACGACACAAGGCCATATGAGTACGAAGATTTCAATGCAGGCAGAGGTGCCTGAGACTCTTTCCGGCAATCGCTTGGACCAGGTGGCAGCCGGATTGTTTCCGGATTATTCGCGCGGACGTCTCCAGACGTGGATCAAGGAAGGTGCTCTGCTGGTCAATCAGAAGGTGCTCCGCTCCAAGGATCGAATCTATGCCGGTGACGTACTGACACTGGAAACGGAACTGGCAGTCGAAGATGCTTGGGTGCCTGAGCCGGCCGTGCTGGATATAGTGTACGAAGACGAAGATGTGCTCGTTCTCAACAAGCCGGTGGGTATCGTAGTCCACCCAGCGGCAGGCAATCGCACAGGGACTCTGCTCAACGGCCTGCTGCATCATTGTCCGCAGCTTAACGAGATTCCCCGTGCCGGTATCGTGCATCGCCTCGACAAGGATACTTCCGGATTGATGATGGTGGCCAAGAATCTGCCCGCTCACAAGACTCTCGTGAAACAGTTGCAACGACGAGATGTCGAGCGTGAGTATGAGGCGATAGTCATAGGAGTCATGACTGCTGGTGGCACCGTTGATCTGCCTCTTGGCAGGCATCCTGTCCATCGTCAGAAGCGCGCTGTACTGGAGAGTGGCAAAGAAGCAGTTACTCATTATCGCGTCATTGAACGCTTCAGAGCCCATACTCATATCGTGGTTAAACTGGAGACAGGTCGCACCCACCAGATCCGTGTACACATGAGTCACAGTCGCTTTCCATTGGTCGGAGACCCCCTGTACGGCGGCAGACTTCAGATTCCCAAGGCCTGCAGTGGCGAGCTGACAAGACAGCTGCAACAGTTCCGCCGCCAGGCGCTGCATGCCCGCCGTCTGGGCTTCGTGCATCCTCGTACTGGTGAAGTGTGCAGATGGGAATCGGAGTTGCCAGAGGACATGGTGGCTCTGATCGCTGCCCTCAAGGATGACATGTGACTGAATTGTCATATCTGTTCAGGAGATATCAAACGTGGCGACCGTGACAGCGCCGACAGTCAGCCCCATTCTGATTTGCCCTGAATGGCCTGTGCCGGCCAGCGTGATCGCTCTGGTCACCACGCGGGGCGGCGGAGTCAGCAAGGCACCATTCAATACCTTTAATCTTGCCCTGCACGTCAATGATGAACCCGCTGATGTACTGGCCAATCGCGCCATCCTGCAAGAGCACCTTGAGCAAGATCTAGACTTGCAATGGTTGCAACAGGTGCATGGCACGGAGGTTGTACAAGCCGGCCGCAACGCTGGAGAGAAACGTGGAGATGCGGTTTTCATTGATCAGCCTGGTGTGGCCGGGGTAGTCATGACGGCGGACTGCCTGCCCGTGTTCTTTGCTGCGCTGGATGGCAGCAGTGTGGCGGTTGCCCATGCAGGCTGGCGCGGTCTGGCCGACGGGATACTCGAACGAACGCTGGAAACCTTTTCTGTCTCGCCCGCTGAGATCATTTGCTGGATGGGGCCTGCAATCGGCCCCTGTCACTTTGAGGTAGGGGTTGAAGTGCGTGACGTATTTCTGAACGCCTGTGTTGACGACACCCAGCGTCGCGAGATGCTGCGCGTGGCGTTCCGATTGTCGTCGGAGTCAGGCAAGTTTCATGCTGACCTGTACAGCCTTGCCCGATTGAGACTGCAGCAGTGTGGCGTTGTCGGAATTCATGGTGGTGGTTTCTGCACTCACTGTGATGCAGAACGCTTCTTTTCTTATCGGCGGGAACAGGACACAGGTCGCATGGCCAGCGTGATAGGTTTGAAGAAGTTTTCCTGATCCAGATCAATACTTTTCTGCAAGTTCGCTTGAAATTCACCTCGCAGCCCGCACTTAATGCCACAGTGCTTTGGATCACCATTTTCTCTTGAGGTAAGTACATGCGCATGGATCAATTGACCAGCAAGTTGCAGGCCGCGCTTGCCGATGCCCAATCCCTGGCCGTGGGGCACGACAATAATTTCATCGAGCCGGTGCATCTTGTGACAGCCCTGCTGGATCAGAAGGGCGGCTCTGTGCGCCCTCTGCTCTCGCAAACTGGCTTCAATATTGCCGACCTGCGTACTCGACTGCAACAACTGATTGACAAGTTGCCGAAGGTGGAAGGGAACGGTGGAGACGTGGCGCTCTCCAATGAACTCGGTCGTCTGATGAATCAGGCAGACAAACTGGCTCAGAAAGGTGGGGATAAATTTGTTTCCAGTGAAGCGATCATCCTGGTAGCAATGGCAGACAAGGGTGAACTTGGCAAGCTTCTTAATTCCTATGGTGTCAGCGACAAGGCGCTTGAGAACGCAATCGCCAATCTGCGCGGAGGGGACAAGGTGACTGAGGCCGGAGCTGAGGACTCCTGGCAGGCGTTGTCGCGCTTTTGTGTGGATCTGACGGAGAAAGCAGCCAATGGTGAACTGGACCCCGTCATTGGTCGTGACAGTGAAATTCGCCGCACTATTCAGGTTTTGCAGCGACGCACCAAGAATAATCCTGTTTTGATAGGTGAGCCCGGTGTAGGAAAGACCGCCATTCTGGAAGGACTTGCCCAGCGTATTGTTAATGGTGAGGTGCCGGAGGGATTGAAGGACAAGAAAATTCTCTCGCTCGACATGGGGTCGTTGATTGCGGGCGCCAAGTATCGAGGTGAATTCGAAGAACGTCTCAAAGGTGTTCTCAATGAACTCTCCAAACAGGAGGGGTCAGTTATTCTCTTTATAGACGAGTTGCATACCATGGTGGGGGCTGGCAAGGCCGAAGGCTCTATGGACGCGGGCAACATGCTGAAGCCAGCACTGGCAAGAGGGGAATTGCACTGCGTGGGTGCAACCACACTGGACGAATACAGAAAATACATCGAGAAAGACGCAGCACTGGAGCGCCGGTTCCAGAAAGTACTGGTGGATGAACCTAACGAGGAAGACACGATCGCGATTCTGCGAGGTTTGAAGGAACGCTATGAGGTACATCATGGTGTGCAGATCGCCGATGCCGCCATCATAGCGGCAGCGCGTTTGTCGATGCGTTACATCCCTGATCGCCAGCTTCCCGACAAGGCCATTGACCTGATCGACGAGGCGGCAAGTCTTATTCGCATGGAGATCGATTCCAAGCCGGAAGAGATGGATCGACTGGAGCGTCGTCTGATTCAATTGAAGATTGAACAGGAGGCGTTGAAGAAAGAGGAGGACGAGGCTTCGCGCAAGCGCAAGGAGAAGCTCTCCGATGAGATCAGGAAGCTGGAGTTGGAGTTCTCCGATCTCGAAGAAATTTGGAAGGCCGAGAAGGCCTCGGTACAGGGCGCGCAGTCCATCAAGAGCAATCTCGAACGGGCACGAAACGAACTGGAGTTGGCACGTCGTGCGGGCGACCTGGCACGTATGTCAGAGCTCCAGTATGGCATCATTCCGAATCTGGAAAAGACGCTCGACATGTCAGCCCAGGCGGAGATGATGGACATGCGTTTGTTACGCAGCCGTGTGACCGAAGAAGAAATCGCAGAAGTAGTGTCGCGCTGGACAGGCATCCCTGTGTCGAAGATGTTGCAGGGTGACAAGCAGAAGCTGCTGGCAATGGAAGATGCGCTGCACAAGCGGGTCATTGGTCAGCACGAAGCTGTTGCAGCGGTGGCGAACGCGGTGCGGCGTTCACGCTCCGGTCTCTCTGATCCGAATCGTCCCAACGGTTCGTTCCTGTTCCTCGGGCCGACGGGCGTGGGCAAGACGGAATTGTGCAAGGCTTTGGCTGAGTTTCTCTTCGATACTGAAGATGCCATGGTACGTATTGACATGTCCGAGTTCATGGAACAGCACTCCGTAGCGCGATTGATCGGTGCGCCACCCGGCTATGTAGGTTACGAGGAAGGTGGCTATCTGACTGAGGCAGTGCGCCGTCGTCCATATTCCGTTCTGCTCCTGGATGAAGTAGAGAAGGCGCATCCGGATGTCTTCAACATTCTTCTGCAGGTCATGGACGATGGTCGCCTGACCGATGGCCATGGCCGCACGGTGGATTTTCGGAACACGGTGATCGTGATGACCTCCAACCTGGGCTCTGACCGTATTCAGGAAATGATGAGCGAGGGTGTTCCCGACGAGAGCACCTATGAGCGTGTAAAGGCGGAAGTGCTATCTGTTGTGGTCAGGCACTTCTCCCCGGAATTTGTGAACAGGATCGACGAGACCGTCGTGTTCCATCCGCTGCTGAAGTCACAGATCCGCGGCATTGCGGATATCCAGATTGGACTGTTGAACAAGCGTCTCCAGGACAATGACCTGCGCCTGGAAGTCAGCGATGCAGTACTCGAGAAGATAGCTGATCTGGGGTACGACCCGGTATACGGCGCAAGACCTCTCAAGCGGGCGATTCAAAACCGTATCGAGAATGCACTTGCCCAGCAGGTGATCAAGGGCGACTACGAGCCGGGAGATTGCATCTTCATCGATGTGGCTGATGACCAGTTCCAGTTCAGCAAGAAGAAATAGGCGCCAGATCCTGGTCTGATTGATCTGCAAGCCAGCATGCCAGCCATTTAATCGCTTGACTTTAAGCGATTTGGTGGGAAAATTGGCAGCGTTTTTGGTTTGCAGACTGACCAGATCATCCCCTCACCCGATCTGATTCAGTGGATGCCCGGCAAAAAAATACCGGGCACCGTGACTTTCTTAGGTGTCAAACAACGTCCACCTGAGGCTCCGACACGTTACCGCGTAGAGGGCCGACAAGAGTCAGCCAAGGGGTTTGTCCGAGTGCTTCATTCGCTCGTCCCCGCTGACGTCTCCTAGAATTTTATATCAGTCAGAATTTATTTCGTCGCAGCAAGCGGACGAAACCGCTGCTATTTTGCAAGTATCGGCAGGAAGCAGGTTCAATGACTGTACACACGACAGCACAGAGGTCTATGAAAGTGGAACAATTATCCGGCGGTGACATGCTCATCCGGGCATTACACGACGAAGGCGTTGAAATGATCTACGGCTACCCTGGCGGTGCCGTTCTGCACATATATGACGCGATTTTCAATCAGGACAAGGTGGAGCACATACTTGTGCGTCACGAACAGGCGGCGACTCACGCTGCTGATGGTTATGCGCGGGCAACCGGCAAGCCAGGCGTGGTATTGGTGACCTCGGGCCCTGGTGCCACCAACGCCATTACAGGTATTGCCACGGCGTTCATGGACTCCATTCCGATGATCGTCATTTCCGGACAGGTCGACAGCTCGTTGATCGGCTCCGATGGCTTTCAGGAGACCGACATGGTCGGTATCTCCCGCCCGATCGTGAAGCACAGCTTCATGGTTCAGAACCCGGAAGACATTCCGATGATCGTCAAGAAGGCCTTCCATATTGCCACTACAGGCAGGCCGGGGCCGGTTGTCATTGATATTCCAAAGGATGCAACGGATCCGAGCAAAAAGTTCAAATATCAGTACCCGGAGTCGGTCAAATTGCGCTCCTATTCTGTGCCAGGCAAGGGGCACACTGGTCAGATCAAGAAGGCTGTTGAGCTTTTGCTGGCGGCAAAACGCCCGGTTCTTTATACCGGCGGCGGCGTGGTGCAGGGTAATGGCAGTGATTTGCTCAGAGAGCTTGCGCGCAAACTGGACTTTCCTGTCACTAATACTCTGATGGGATTGGGTGCCTATCCGGCAACTGACAGACAGTTCCTCGGCATGCTGGGGATGCATGGCACCTATGAAGCCAATATGGCGATGCACTTCAGCGATGTTGTGCTCGGAATTGGCGTTCGCTTCGATGACCGTGTCACTAATGCCGTCTCCAAGTTCTGTCCTGGCGCCAAGATTCTGCATATCGACATTGATCCTGCTTCCATTTCGAAGACGGTAGCCGCTGACGTTCCCATCGTTGGATCTGTCACCTGCGTTCTCGAAGAGATGCTGGAGCTGATCAAGTTGTCCGAGACTCGTGTCGACAGCAAATCGCTGGATCTATGGTGGAAGCAGATCGATGGCTGGCGCGAGAAAGATTCGCTGAAAGTCATTCCTGCAGACAATGATGTCATCAAGCCGCAACAGGTCATTCAGAGTCTGTATGAAATAACCAAGGGGGAGGCCTACGTGTCTTCCGACGTGGGCCAGCACCAGATGTTTGCCGCGCAGTATTACAAATTCGATGAACCCCGCCGCTGGATCAACTCCGGTGGACTGGGGACGATGGGTTTCGGCTTCCCGGCTGCAATGGGCGTGCAGTTGGCATTTCCGGATGCGGTGTCTGTGTGCGTGACCGGCGAAGGCAGCTTTCAGATGAATCTGCAGGAACTGGCAACCTGCTTGCAGTATCAACTGCCGATCAAGATCGTTTGCCTGAACAATCAGGCGTTGGGTATGGTCAAACAGTGGCAGGACATGCAGTACGGTGGTCGCTACTCACACAGTACCTATGCCGAATCGCTGCCTGATTTTGTGAAGCTGGCAGAAGCTTATGGCCACGTAGGTGTTCGCATCGAAAAATTGTCGGATCTGAACACGAAGATGACCGAGGCCTTTGCATTGAAGGACAGGCTGGTGTTCATCGACGTCATGGTTGATCCGATGGAGCATGTGTACCCGATGGCAATCAAGGGCGGCGCGATGAAAGACATGTATCTTAGCAAGACGGAGAGAACCTGAGATGAGGCATATTATTTCTATTCTGCTGGAGAATGAACCCGGCGCCTTGTCACGGGTTGTCGGCCTGTTTTCCCAGCGCAACTACAACATCGAATCGCTCACTGTGGCGCCAACGGATGATCGCACGTTGTCGCGTCTGACGATTACAACCATCGGTGATGATCGGAAGATCGAACAGATCACCAAGCACCTTAACAAACTGATCGATGTGGTGAAACTGGTGGATCTGACAGAGGGTGCACACATAGAGCGTGAACTGATGCTGATCAAGGTGAAGGCAACCGGTGCGCAGCGGGATGAAGTAAAACGTACGGCAGATATCTTTCGCGGTCAGATCGTGGATGTTACCAATACCATTTACAGCATTCAGCTGGTGGGAACGTCTGAGAAACTGGATGGCTTTCTTGCAGCTATCAGTGGGACAACGGTACTGGAAGTTGCAAGAACTGGAGTCTCTGGTATCTCCAGAGGTGAAAAAGTTCTCAGCGTGTAAATTTCGCGTATTACTGAGTCAATGAAAAAGGGCCTCACGGCCCTTTTTTATTATCGACGAAAAGGTCACCTGAATACTCAGATGATCTTCTTCATTGCCGTCATGTACGAGCGCAGCTTCTTGCCGACAATTTCGATCGGATGATTGCGGATACTCTGATTCACAGCGATCAGTTCAGCGTTGTCCACGCTATTGTCCTTCAGGTTCAGACCTTTGCCAATCACGTCGAGATCGACTTTGGCCATAAAGTCCTTCAGCAGCGGCACGCACGCGTGTGAGAACAGATAGCACCCGTACTCGGCAGTATCAGATATTACCTTGTTCATCTCATAAAGCTTTTTGCGACCTATGAGATTGGCGATCAGCGGAGTCTCATGCAGGGATTCGTAGTACGCAGACTCTTCGATGATGCCGCTGTCGGTCATGGTTTCGAAAGCCAGTTCTACTCCCGCCTTCAGCATAGCGGCGATTAGAATACCGTTGTCATAGTATTCCTGTTCGCTGATAGTCATGGTGCCGGCGGTGGACTTCTCGAATGCAGTCTCTGCAGTGGCAGCGCGCCAGCCCAGCAGCTTGCGGTCGTCATCGGCCCAGTCTTCCATCATGCCTTTGGAGAAGGCGCCAGTGATGATGTCATCCATGTGTTTCTGGAACAGCGGAGCCATGATCTCCTTCAACTCAGTGGCCAGTGAATTGGCAACGATCTTCGCCGGGTTGGACAGACGATCCATCATGTTCGTGATACCGCCGTGCTTCAGGCCTTCGGATACGACCTCCCAGCCGTGCTGCATCAGCTTGGAGGCGTATGCCGGGTCAATACCTTTCTCAACCATCTTGTTATAGCAAAGGATGGTGCCGGTTTGCAGCATGCCACAGAGAATTGTCTGTTCGCCCATCAGGTCGGACTTTACTTCCGCAATGAAGGAGGACTCCAGCACGCCGGCGCGGTGACCACCAGTTGCCGCAGCATAGGCTTTCGCAATCTGCAGGCCGTCACCATTGGGGTCGTTCTCGGCATGGACCGCAATCAGCGTCGGAACTCCGAAGCCACGCTTGTATTCTTCGCGAACCTCGGTACCGGGACACTTCGGTGCCACCATGACCACTGTCAGGTCAGGACGAATCTGCATTCCTTCTTCTACTATATTGAAGCCGTGTGAGTAGGCGAGGCATGCCCCCTTTTTCATCAACGGCATGATGTCCTTGATGACAGGGGTGTGCTGCTTGTCCGGCGTCAGGTTCAAGACCAGGTCCGCGCTTGGGATCAATTGTTCATAGGTGCCAACGTTGAAACCATTGTCAGTGGCGTTCTTCCAGGACTGTCTCTTCTCCGCGATGGCGGCCGCGCGCAGGGTGTAAGAGATGTCCAGACCGCTGTCGCGCATATTCAGGCCTTGGTTCAGACCCTGAGCGCCACAGCCAACGATGACAATCTTTTTCCCGAGCAAGTAATTCACGCCATCGGCAAACTCGTGCTTGTCCATGAAACGGCACTTACCGAGTTGTTGCAGTTGCAGCCGCAGTGGCAGGGTATTGAAATAGTTCATCGTGTCTCTCCAGTTACTAAGGTTGGACCAGGTTTACTTCCTGATTCCAGGTATGTGCTGGTGTGGCGACAGTTCCGACAGAGTCGCAGAAAGTCAGGTGCGCATCATAGGTGATCTCTTTGGTTGCGTAAAACGATATATATGCAACAATATATTCTTATTTTTGCAATAATTGATTGGCGCACAAAGTGCTGCGCTTGAGGGAGCAACACTAATCTTGGAAATAAAGGAACTGCAACTCTTTCTACATCTGTGTAAGACGCTGCATTTTGGCAAGACCAGCCGGGAATTTCGCCTTAGCCCTTCGACATTGACCCGTATTATCCAGAAACTTGAACATGAGGTGGGTGAGTTGTTGTTTGAGCGGGACAACCGCACGGCAACTCTGACCGTGGCAGGACAAAGATTTCGTGAATACGCTATTGAGACCCTGGATCGCTGGCAGACATTGAAACTGGAGTTGCAACAACAATCCGATGTGCTTTCAGGGAGATTGAGCATATTTTGTTCAGTGACTGCCAGTTATAGTTTCCTGCATGAGTTGTTGGATCAGTTTCGATTGCAGTATCCGGCTGTAGAAATACAGTTGCACACTGGCGATACCGCGCTGACCATTCAGCGCATTCTGGACGAGGAGGAGGACGTCGGGATTGCTGCACGTCCAGATCGTTTGCCTGAAAAACTCCATTTTCACACGATTCGGCAATCTCCACTGGTATTCATTGCGCCACTCGTTGCATGTCCGCTGCGTGAGTTACTCGGGGAGCACGGCGACGGACTGCCTTGGGAGCGTATCCCTCTTATCCTCTCAGAGTCAGGCTTGGCAAGAACGAGGGTAGATCAATGGTTACAGGATAGGAAGATTCGCCCGAACATCTATGCTCAGGTCAGTGGTAACGAGGCCATAGTCAGCATGGTCAGTCTTGGCTTCGGTGTGGGGGTTGTGCCACAACTTGTTGTGGAGAATAGCCCAATGAGAGGAAAGATTGAAATTCTTAGGGTTCAGCCCGAGATGGAGCCTTTTTCGATTGGATTGTGTACATTGACGAGAAAACTGAACAATCCGCTTATCAAGGCGTTCTGGGACATGTCTCTCGAACACATCGCCACCCCTCCTTTTCGTCTTCAACGCCAATCGAATTCAGGATGTGTATAATCTTTGCGCTGAGAAGATAGTCGTCTCTATACCAATGTTCTGTTCCGAGGAAACTTCCGCTTTATGGATACTGATAACGATAAAGATGCGAGTGAGGAAGATAGCCTTTTTCCAATTGATGAGCATGAAGAGGTCGTCTCGGAGGGCGGCAAGAAGATTCGTCGCAGAGGTATCTATCTGCTGCCTAATCTTCTTACTCTGGGAGCCCTGTTTGCGGGCTTTTATGCGATCATTGCCGGTATGGGTGGGAACTTCAATGAAGCCGGATGGGCTATCCTTATTGCAGCTGTTCTGGACGGACTGGATGGCAGGGTCGCAAGGCTGACTAATACTCAGAGTGCCTTTGGAGCGCAGTTTGACAGTCTGTCCGATATGGTTTCCTTTGGAGTCGCTCCTGCCTTGATAGTCTTCAGTTGGGCGCTTTCGTCGCTGGGAGAGCCGGGCTGGGCGGCCAGCTTCATCTATATATCTTGCGCTGCGCTGCGTCTTGCGCGTTTTAATGTGCAGTTGGGCACTGTGGATAAGCGGTTTTTCGTTGGCCTACAGAGCCCTGTGGCAGCGGGACTCGTCACTTTTGTGGTGTGGGTAGGGTACAAATATGATGTCGAGATGACGCCATTGGTGGCTTTCGGTACAGCGGTTCTTACAGCTTTCACTGGTATTTTGATGATTTCGAACTTCCGTTATTTCAGTTTCAAGGAAATACACTTCAAGGGAACAGTTCCCTATGTAGTGTTTCTGATGGCTGTGGTTCTGTTGGTAGTGATTGCACAGAATCCCCATGAAGTCCTGTTCACAATGTGTCTTGTCTACGCTGCATCAGGACCGGCGATCTGGCTTTATAGAATGCCGTTTTCACGAGGGCGGAAATCTGGAGACAAACCCTCTGCGTAATTATTCTGGCGGGCAGTCATCTCACGATTGATGTGCGTTGTAACAATTGATTGTGAATTTCTGTCTGGTTGGTATGGCGCGACAGTTTGAGGTCATGGTTGCGACTGGACGTACTGCCTCGAATATGCTGCAAATCAAGCAAACCTGCTGGTACTGAGGAAGGTAAATTCCATGTTGATCAAATCGTCACAAGATATCCCTTCATCTGAAATCACCTCTGAAAGTATTTATCATCAGCGCCGTCATTTCATGACCGGTAGTCTGGGATTGGCGACAGGGGCCTTGGTTTCGGGGCTGCTACCTGCGAGAGTTGATGCGGCCGCAGGTGATGGCTTGCGAGCTCGGGCCCCTGCGGATTTGGAGAGGGCTGCTCCGGCGGATTGGTGGGAAGGCAAGTTCGAGTCCATCAAACCGGTTGAGGCTGGGGGAGACTTTTATACGGGAGAGCCGCTGACACCATACAGGGATGTTATCTCGTACAACAATTTTTATGAGTTCGGTACCGACAAGGGTGATCCAGTTGCGAACTCGGGGGCGTTCAAGGCTGATCCATGGTCTGTCGCCATGGAAGGAGAGGTCGACAAACCGGGCGTTTACACCCTGGAGGACATTCTCAAGCCTCACACCCTGGAAGAGAGAATCTATCGACTGCGTTGCGTTGAACGCTGGTCGATGGTAATTCCTTGGGTCGGTTTTCCACTGGCTGATTTGATCAGACGTTTCCAGCCGACCTCAAAAGCGAAGTATGTTGAATTCCTGACCTTGCTGGATCCGGAGAGCATGCCCGGTCAACGCTCCAGATTCACTACTATCAATTGGCCTTACAGAGAAGGTCTCAGGATAGATGAGGCCACACATCCGCTGGCGTTTCTGGCTGTTGGGGTTTATGGCAACTACATGCCCCCTCAGAATGGCGCCCCAATCCGGCTTGTTGTGCCTTGGAAGTACGGGTTCAAGAGTATCAAATCGATAGTCAAAATCCGGTTTACGGAGAGCGAGCCTGCTACTAGCTGGAATATGCTTGCTGCGAATGAATACGGATTCTATGCCAACGTTAATCCGGAAGTACATCATCCCCGCTGGCGTCAGGATATGGAGACAAGGCTGCCTCAAACTTTGTTCAGTAATTCTCGCATACCCACTTTACCGTTCAATGGATATGGGGAGCAAGTGGCCTCTCTTTATAGCGGCATGGATCTGTCCAGGTACTACTGAAGCATGCGACAACAAACGGGGCGTTGATGTTGACTGCAATCCGATGGCTGGTTTTCTCAATCAGTCTCCTTCCATTCATCAGTCTGCTGTGCGCAGCTATTCAAGATACATTAGGGCCTGATCCCGCTGATACGCTTGCTATCGAGACAGGAGTGTGGACGCTGCGCTTTCTACTTCTCTCACTTGCTATTACTCCTCTCAGGGAGCTGAGTGGTTGGGTGAGACTGGTGCCTTATAGAAGAACATTCGGATTATTTGCACTTTTCTATGCATCCGTTCACTTTCTTACTTACATTGTTTTTCTTTTGCAGTTTCGTTGGTTGGAGATCTTCGATGATATTCTCGACAGACCCTATATCACCGTTGGCTTTCTCTCATTCCTGATCCTTGTCGTTTTAGGCTGTACTTCCAGCAAGGTCATGATGCGCAAGCTGGGGCGCCGATGGAAGAAAATCCATACACTGGTTTACCTGGCCAATATTCTTGGCCTGATTCATTTGATATGGATTTTGCGAACAGATCTTACAGAAGCAGTAATTTATGGTAGTATCCTCCTCCCGCTTTTGATCTACCGTGCCTATAAGTATTTTGTAGCGCGAAGGGCGAAAGCCGGGCTATTGTCAAGGGTTGATATGGCTTGATTTTCGACGGATTACGTGCGGATTCTCTTTCTGAAATTAATCTGACAAATAACTTGCAAGGTCAAAATTTGGCCCTATAATACGCCCGCTCCTGACCACGAAGGTTGAGGAAAAAGTTCTTTAAAAAGTTGAGATTAAGTAATAGAGGTGGGTGCTTGCTGAAGGTGGTTTTGCATAAATTGCAAGATTATCAAAGGTAAGCAACTGCGTTAATTTATTAAGTTAGAAA
>JAUXNX010000024.1 GCA_030682575.1 Gammaproteobacteria bacterium | reverse complement strand
TTTCTAACTTAATAAATTAACGCAGTTGCTTACCTTTGATAATCTTGCAATTTATGCAAAACCACCTTCAGCAAGCACCCACCTCTATTACTTAATCTCAACTTTTTAAAGAACTTTTTCCTCAACCTTCGTGGTCAGGAGGCCGCGTATTATACGCACATGTGAGATCTTGGCAAGAGGGGATTGTAAATTTCTTACTCTTCCCAGAAAATCAGATTACCGATTTCCCCAAACCTCTCCAACTCATCACAGGGGCGCGCATTATGCCATAAAGCGCATTTGTGGCAACCACAGAATCGCTAATTCTTGCAAAGTTGTCTCACTCGGTAGAATAGGCAAGATGGAATAGTTTTTTGCCCCGCCGAACAATGAAGTACTTGCCAAATAGTGCCACATCGGCAATCAAAGAAAATCCATCTGACGCCACTCTCTGGCCATTAACACTAACGGCATTATTGGCGATGAATTCGCGGGCCATCTTGTTTGATTGCGCCAACCCAGCATCAACCAGAACATCAACAATATTTCTCGCCGCTCCGGCCAGCGCGGTAGAGGGCAACCCATCAAGCTTCAACTGTTCACAGTCTTTCGCACTCAGAGAGGTCAAATCACCAGAGAACAATGCCCCGCTGATTCGCTCAGCTGCAGCAAGCCCCTCTTCGCCATGCACAAGCCGCGTAACTTCTTTGGCAAGAATCCCTTGGGCCTCAGGCCTTCCTCGCGCAGACTTGTCCGCCACCTCTATATCAGCAATGACTGCAGGACTGAGAAACGTAAAGAATCTTAGGAAAGTATAAGCATCCGCATCCGCTGCATTCAGCCAAAATTGGTAGAAAGCATAGGGGGACGTCTTGTTCGCGTCCAGCCAGACAGTTCCTGTCTCTGTTTTTCCAAATTTCTGACCATCAGCTTTTGTGACCAACGGAATAGTCAGTCCATACACCTGTGCGCGATGTAAGCGCCGCGCCAGATCAATTCCGCCTGTGATATTACCCCACTGATCACTACCACCGATTTGCAACGTGCAATCATGACGGCTATACAATTCCGCGAAATCATAGGACTGCAGAATCATGTAGCTGAATTCTGTATAGGAAATACCCGCCCCCTCCCTATCAAGACGTTGCCTGACAGAATCTTTCTGAATCATCGCGTTCACTGAAAAATGCTTACCAACATCACGAAGAAAATCCAGCACATTAAGATCTCTGACCCAATCCAGATTATTCACGACGAGGGCGGAACTACTTCCACGATCAAAGTCGAGAAATTGAGATACCTGCCCTTTTAAGCGATTAACCCATATGGCAACCGTATCGTTGGAATTGAGCATCCTTTCTGACGCTTTGAAACTAGGGTCGCCGATCAGCCCGGTGGCACCACCGACAAGAGCAATAGGCCGGTGACCTGCCATCTGAAATCGACGTAGCGCAAGAAGAGGAACAAGATTGCCAATGTGCAGGCTCTCTGCTGTGGGATCAAAGCCGCTATAGAGAGTTCTCCCTTTATTAAGAAACACCCTGAGTTCATCCCCTGAGGTCATCTGGGAGACCAACCCCCTGGCCTCCAAATCCTCAATAATGTCTATAGATGTAGCTGACATAGCCTATTCCTGAAAATTAAAAACACCGAAACCCCTCGAACTACAGCAACATCATAGAATTATTTGCAAAATCTGCTGTCCAATCCGATGATGGCCATTTGAGAAGGCCGCAGATTTTACACTACTAATCGGAATAAGACTTGACCCGCTCAGGAAAAATCATAAGAATTGCCGCTCGTTTTACATCTAAAACGCCTTGTTTAGGCACAGAAAAAGAAGAGAAAGATTATTAGTATTCTCATGGGTTTTGTTGACTCTGCTATAGCGATCCTTAGCAAATACCTTCCTCGTCACCATCTGATGCTTGCTGGCATTTTGGGGCTGGGACTGGTTGTGCTGATGGTTTTAGCAACGGAAGAGGCAGCACATGGAGCCAGATTCTCCCTCCCCCCTCCCCTGACAGCTCTTCCGCATGAGGAACTCGCCACCCATCCCGAAACAGATTCTGCCGCAGCGACATCAGACGCCACCGGGGAGTTTTGGACGCAGATGGAAGTTGAGTCAGGTGACAATCTTTCAGCAATTTTCACAAAAGTCGGACTGAATGCTCAAGATATGTATAAGGTGCTGAACAGTACCGAGGAAGCACAAGTACTCAATAAGCTATACCCTGGGTACCAACTGAGCTTCTACATACCGGAGCCTGGCACGCTGACACAGATGAAGGTTCTGAAGTCTCCCCTGGACGGCTATGTTTTTACACTGAATAACGATAATTACGTTGTCGAAGCCATCAAGAGAACTGCTGAGATTGTTCCGACATTCAAAGAAGGCGTGATCAATGATAGCTTGTTCATGGCAGGACAACGTGCCGATATTCCCACCGTATCAATCATGGAAATGGCTGACATATTTGGTGGCGTGATCGACTTCATTCTAGATCCGCGTCAAGGTGATAGTTTCAGCATCCTCTATGAAGAGAAGTATCTCGATGGTGAATTCATCGGCAACGGAGAAATCATCGCCGCACAGTTCACGAATCAAGGTAAACAGTACATCGCCGTCCGCTATGAGAATGAAACAGGGGACGTTGGTTACTTCAATCCCGAGGGTGAAAGCATGCGTAAAGCTTTCCTGCGCACGCCTCTTGATGTATTCCGTATCAGCTCCAACTTCAATCTCAATCGTAAACACCCAATCCTTAACACCATCCGAGCACACAAAGGCACGGATTACGCCGCTCCAAAAGGTACTCCTGTGCGCGCAACGGCTGATGGCGTAGTAACCTGGGCGGCACGAAACGGCTCCTTCGGCAAATTAGTGGTAATCCAGCACAATGGCCAATTCGAGACCAAGTACGCTCATTTGGACGACTACGGGCAAAGCATCAAGAAGGGCGCTCGTGTCAAGCAAGGGCAGGTTATTGGCTTTGTTGGTACTACTGGCGGTTCCACGGGCCCACATCTGCACTACGAATTTGTTCTGAACGGAGTACATAAGGATCCGCGCACAGTGCTTGATCAAATGCCCAAAGCTATATCCATCGACCCGTCGGAAATGCAGAGATTCAGGAGCCAAACCAGAGAACTGTTAGTCAAGTTTCTGAACCACCACGATGATTCCAGACTGCTGAGTCTTAACGGAAGCGGAGTGTCGGAGCAGCACCACTAGAGTGTACATTTCAATGCTGACTCCCAACCCTGCAGTCAGCCAGGAAGCTCTCCATGCCAACCCCCCAGTATTTTATCGGCCTGCTTTCCGGCACAAGCATCGACGGGGTGGACTGCATTCTTGCCGATTTCTCAGGCACCAAACCAAGCCTTTTGGCCACACACAGCGAGCCCATCCCAAAAACTCTACGCGATAACATTCTGACCTTGTGTGCAGACAGGGCACTATCTCTTGTCCTTCTCGGTGAAACCGATGTAGCCTTGGGCAGAGTCTTTTCACATGCTGTGAATAACCTTCTCAAGAAGGCCAACCTCACGACCAGCGACATCATGGCCATCGGCAGCCATGGGCAAACAGTGAAGCACCACCCCGCCGGTCCTGACGCCTTCACTCTGCAGATTGGCGACCCGAACACCATCAGTCAATGCACCGGTATTACAACGATCGCAGATTTCCGCAGGAAGGACATGGCCGTCGGCGGGCAAGGAGCTCCGCTGGCCCCCCTGTTTCATCAAGCATATTTCCATGACGATGCTGTGCGACGCGCTGTGTTAAACATTGGCGGTATCGCCAATATTTCTCTCTTGAAACACGACTTGCAAAACGATCTGATCGGCTTTGACAATGGCCCGGGGAATGTTCTGATGGACTCCTGGATCAATCTGAAGCAAGACCTGCCATATGACCGCGCCGGTCAGTGGGCAGCATCTGGCTCTCCCCACCCAGACCTCCTCTCCAGGCTGCTGGATGAACCCTACTTCGCGTTACCGTTTCCCAAAAGTACCGGGCGTGAACTCTTCAATCTCGACTGGCTGCAGCGAAAGTTGGTGGGATTCGAGGATGTTTCCGACGCGGATGTGCAAGCCACTCTCCTCGAACTCACAGCACTCTCCATAGCTCAAAGCATTGACTGGACGAGCAGAGGAATTCAGGAGATCGCCGTATGTGGTGGTGGATCTCACAATAAAACCCTGTTAGGGCGCCTCTCTAAGTTGCTGCCAGACATCAAAGTGTTTTCAAGTGCAGAACTCGGGCTTTCGCCGGATTGGGTCGAGGGCATGGCATTCGCCTGGATGGCCAGCAAGACCTGGAAGGGAGAGGCGATCGACTGCAGGAGTGTGACGGGGGCCAGAAAACCCTGCATTCTGGGAGGAATCTATCTGGCAGAGAATGGAAGCAAGCCGCCTCTTTGATGAATCAATTTACACTGAGAAGGAGGAGCCGCAACCACAGGTAGTCGACGCCATCGGGTTAGTCACCACAAAGCGCGCACCCTGCAACCCTTCTACATAGTCCACTTTGGCACCTACAAGGTATTGGTAACTCAGGGGATCAACCAACATTTCCGCACCGAAGTCGCTCACTACCGTATCGTCTTCGTTAACTTCTTCATCAAAACTGAAACCATACTGGAAGCCTGAACAACCACCTCCTGTGACGAAAACCCGCAGCCTCAGATGCGGATTCCCCTCTTCCGTAATGAGCGTCTTTACCTTGTTCGCAGCATTTTGCGTGAGGGAAATTATCGTCGGATCGTGAGATTGGACAGCAGACATTGTTTCACCATCGATACTAGGAGAGGTGCAGGGCGCCAAGCGCCAGCCTTGCAGTGGCGCGATTATGGCGAAAACCCAGTAAATCAGTCAACTATTCATTCACTGTCTGCAGCACCATAGCGAGAGTCCTGCTCGTGATTCTCCGCATCATAGGAAAGTACGTTGCCTGGAGTTGCAGCAAGTCGCTCTGTTTCTTTCTGAACTCTGGCAATGTGCATGAGACTGCCATTGACCTCGGAGCCCATAACCATTTCTATCAATGTGTAATACACATCTCCCATGATCACACCCTTTGCGGCCAGCTCGATGTGTTTGACACAGTGCACATCGCCCTTCACCAAGCCGTTGATCACGGCAGAAGGTACCCAGATTCCTCCCTCCACGACCCCTGATTCGGTTACACGAATAACCGCTGCCGATTCATCGTCCGCGTAGATATTGCCTCGAATCCTGCCCTCGACGATCAATTCACCTGTGAAGCGAAGATCGCCACTGATCTCGGTCTGCCCTGAAATCAATGTATGCGCAGGTCCCTGCACAGGTTTGCCCTTGTCACCAGAACCAAACATTCTCAACCCTCCACTACTGCCGTCCAACTGAAGATTTTTTCGACTTTCCTTGGCGTCGGCCTGATTGATTCTGCACGAACTTCGATCTGGCCTGGCATGAAGTCCTCAGGCACTTCCATGTCACCCTCTATGTTCTGGAAATACCGGAATCTGAGGGTTGAATCCACCACTGCAGGTTCCGGCACCAATTCCTGAAGAGGAATCAGTACATGCTCGCCGTTGCGGGTGCCACTGACCGCGATCTGCGCACTTCCTTCCATGACACTGTCACCCGTACCCGCCTGACGAAACACAGCCTTGTAACGATACCGATTCTGAAGCTCCGTCGGAACGACAGCGAATTCTGCAATGATGAGGCCGGTTTCCGTCTGCTCTGGCGCCATGACCTGTCGATAGAACATAACGTCCTGTTCCAACTGCATGATGCGCTGTCGAAGACCATTGATGGTGCTCTGCACCTCCTCATTGGCGCGCTGATCCATGATGCTGGTACGCCCCGAGATCGCTACCTGCGAGCGCAGTGAAGCTGCTTCTTCCCGAATACTGGCAACCTCTGCCGTCAGCCTTGCGTTGTCGGCAGCGGTGACCAGGTAGTCGCGGGAGGCGTCAAACTGGCCATAAAGAAAACCTCCGGCGGCAACTGCCAGCAAGCCAATTGCAAGCAATCCGACAACGGTTGCACGGTACCAGGGCCTATACGGCACCACTATCATTCGTTGCTGCCGGCTTCCTTTGACGACATTTGGCATGGAACAGCTCCGATTCGACTGTCAGTTATGGCAACAGGGCTATGGTGTGAAGACCTTCCGTTTCATCCAGGCCAAACATGATGTTCATGTTCTGTATAGCCTGGCCTGAGGCTCCCTTAACCAGATTGTCGATAACAGAGAGGACCACGACCATATTGTTTTGTTCCAGATAGCAGACAGCAATCTGACAGTGATTCGCGCCTCTGACATTACGCGTTGCTGGGAACTGGCCTTTTGGCAGGACATCAACAAAGGGCTCGTTCTTGTATCTCTCTTCGAATACAGACTGAAGGTCCGTCCCGCTCCTGCCAGCTTTCAGCGGAGCGTAAAGCGTGGCATGAATTCCTCGGATCATTGGAGTCAAATGAGGAATGAAGGTGAGTTTCACTTTTTCACCTGCATAAGCGTCCAGGCCCTGGCAGATCTCGGGCAGGTGTCGATGACCTGTTACGCCATAGGCATGCAACGATTCAGAGGCTTCGGACAACAGACTTCCAACCGCAGCCTTGCGTCCTGCGCCGCTCACACCCGATTTCGCGTCAGCGATGAGACTGCCAGTTTCGATCAAACCCTGTTCCAGTAACGGCAGGAACCCGAGCTGAATGGCTGTCGGATAGCAACCGGGCACTGCCAGCAGACGTGCCCCGCCGATCTTCGCTCTGTTGACCTCAGGCAGACCATACACCGCATCGCTCAGCAGTTCCGGACTTTCGTGGGTCACGTTGTACCACTGCTCCCAAAGCTGCTGGTCTCGCAGCCTGTAGTCAGCGGACAGATCGATGACACGTACGCCTCTGGCAAGCAAGGCCGGCACCGTCTTCATGGCCACCGCATGTGGTGTTGCGTAGAACACTACATCACAGCCGAACAACTCTTCGGAGTCGGGCGAAGAAAATGCCTGATCAATGTGTCCACGCAGATTGGGAAACAGGTCTGCAACTGCTGTTCCCTGCTGTTCGCGAGAAGTAATCACTCGCAGACTGACATCCTTGCGGGGAGCCAGAAGACGCAGTAACTCCACTCCGGTATACCCTGTTGCTCCTACTATGCCGACCTTGATCACTGGTTCCTCCTGCCTGCTTGTAAATGCTGGACTCGTTCAACTACGGGAAATTGCGAGCCGGGGATAATACCCCTGTTTTCCGGCTCGATCCATTTTATCAGCTGTGCTAGTGTAGCCTCTCGCGCCGGACAGCTTCACAGATTTGGTACAGTTCCCGTACTGCCGCTTCTCCATCAAATCCTGGTAAATGAGGACAGATATGCTCTGGGTCAAGGCATTTCACATCATCGCTGTCGTCTGCTGGTTCGCCGCAATCTTCTACCTGCCTCGCCTGTTCGTCTACCACGCAATGAGCGAAGATCGCACCAGCAAGGAGCGTTTCGTCATCATGGAGCGCAAGCTTTTCAACGGCATCGGCACACCCTCGGCCATACTGACTATTGCGCTGGGCATCTGGCTGATCTCATTCAACCCGTCCTACTATATGAGCTCCGGCTGGATGCACGCCAAACTCGGTCTGGTGTTGCTCCTGGCCATTTACCACGTCATGTGCTGGCGCATCATGCTGCAGTTCCGAGCCGACAAGAATTCACGCAGTCATGTATATTACCGCTACTTCAACGAGTTTCCGGTTCTGCTGCTGATCGCAATCGTCATATTGGTGGTTGTCAGACCTTTCTAGTGAGTAGTCTGATCTCCGCTTTGATCATCAAGGCCAAATCACTGTGCAGAAATTCTCTGACAGAAAACCCAATGTCATGTGCTTCTCCGGGCTGGACCCATCGGGTGGTGCCGGCATACAGGCAGACATCGAAGCGCTCTTCAGCACCGGTTGCCATTGCCTGCCTGTTGTCACCGCACTGACAGTGCAGGATACGCGTAATGTCATGGAATCTTATCCAACAGATCCGACATTATTGATTTCCCAGGCCAGGGCGATTCTGGAGGACATTCCCGTCCAGACTTTCAAAATCGGCCTGCTTAGCAGCATCAAAACCATCGAAGTCATTCATACACTCCTGACAGACTATCCTGACATTCCGGTCGTACTCGACCCAATCATGCGTGCAGGAGGAGGATACGAGTTCACCGAGGACAATATCGTGGACGCCATCAACACTCTGTTGCTGCCACTGACAACCATCACCACACCTAATACCAATGAGGCTATGGCATTGTCTCCCAGCGCCGACAGCCTTGACGCCTGTGCGAATGAAATGCTCGAACGTGGCTGTGACTACGTTCTGCTGACGGGCACTCACGCCAGCAGTCCGCAGGTAATCAATCGCCTCTATACTCGCCATCAACCGATTCGCAGTTATGAATGGCCAAGACTGGAACACGAGTATCATGGCTCTGGCTGCACACTGGCCGCGTGTCTGGCTGGTTATCTGGCTCATGGCCTGGAAATCGGTGAAGCCGCTCAGCAGGCTCAACGCTTTACATGGGAGTCGCTCAAGAATGGCATTCGCACCGGATTTGGCCAGCACCTCCCCAACCGCAGTTACTGGAATCGTTGAATGACCGCCGGATCTGTGTGCAAGAGGGGGGTCTACGCCATTACCGACGAAACCCAGTTACCGGGCAGCTTGCTCGAAGAACGTGTGACCGAAGCCCTGATAGGCGGGATCAGCCTGCTGCAGTATCGCAACAAGAAAGGGAATTCAGCGCAGCGCCTCCTGGAATGCCAACTCCTGAAGAGCCTCTGCAATCAGTACGACACCCCACTGCTGATCAACGACGATGTCGACCTGTGCATAGCAGTAGGAGCTGATGGCGTTCACTTGGGCCAGAGTGACTCCGGATTGGAAAAAGCGCGTCTACGTCTTGGAGACAAAGCCATCATCGGCATCACCTGTCACAGTGATCTGGTGCTGGCGCAAAAGGCAGAGAAGCAAGGCGCTTCCTATGTTGCATTCGGACGTTTCTATCCCTCCAGCACCAAGCCACTGGCAGCACCGGCCAGCCTTGAAATCCTGCATCGTGCCCGGCAGACACTGGCCCTCCCGATTGTTGCAATTGGCGGCATCAACGCTGAAAATGGCGCAGCCTTGCTGGACGCCGGCGCCGATCTGCTGGCCGTCATTCACTACTTGTTCGCCTTTCCCGACGTCGCCGTTCGGATACGCCAACTGAACACACTATTTGTACCATCTACCACCTGAAAAATCGGTGAGAGGGAATCATGTCTGCATTTGCGAGTAATCCCGATAAAAAAGTCAGCCGCTCAGCGGCACTGTTTGAAGAAGCCCAGCGCTACATTCCCGGCGGTGTCAACTCCCCCGTGCGAGCATTTCGAGGCGTGGGAGGCAACCCGCTATTCTTTCAAGGCGGCGAAGGGGCGTGGCTCATTGACGAAGACGAGAACCGCTACATCGACTACGTAGGTGCCTGGGGTCCTCTTATTCTCGGACACAGACATCCTGCCGTCATTGAAGCTCTGCAGAAACAACTGACACATGGACTTGGCTATGGCGCTTCCACTGAAGCGGAGATCACCATCGCGCGCACCATATGCACGCTGGTGCCATCCATTGAACGAGTGCGCCTGGTAACATCCGGCACCGAAGCTACCATGAGTGCAATTCGTGTGGCACGTGGCTACACACGTCGCGACAAGGTAGTCAAGTTCGAGGGCTGCTATCACGGACACGTAGACGGGTTGCTGGTAAAGGCAGGCTCAGGAGCGCTGACTCTTGGTGAGCCGGACTCACTCGGTGTCCCCAAGTCCTACACCGATCAAACCTATGTGCTTCCCTACAATGATGTTGATGCACTGGAAAAACTGTTTGCGGCCAACGGCAAGGACATCGCCTGCATCATCGTGGAGCCAGTCGCAGGCAACATGAACTGTGTGCCTCCTCTTCCAGGCTACCTGCAGGCACTGCGCGATGTATGCGATCAATACGGCAGCGTGCTGATTTTCGACGAAGTGATGACCGGTTTTCGCGTTGCTCTCGGCGGCGCTCAGTCTGTCTACAATGTCACACCTGATCTGACCACGCTTGGCAAAGTCATCGGTGGCGGCCTTCCCGTTGGTGCCTTTGGCGGTCGCCGCGACATCATGGAAATGATTGCACCGATGGGGCCAGTCTATCAGGCAGGTACACTCGCAGGCAGTCCGCTGGCTGTGGCAGCAGGCATGGCGATGCTGAACGAAATTCAGAAGCCGGATTTCTACACTTTACTGACTCAACGTACCAGCACCTTGATGAAGGGGCTGCAAGATCGCGCCGATGCCGCGAAGATTTCCTTCACCACCAATCAAGTCGGCGGCATGTTCGGTTGCTTCTTTACCAATGAAGCAAAGATTTCGACATTCGAGCAGGTCATGGCCTGCGATGTCGAACGGTTCCGCAAGTACTTCCACGTGATGCTGAACAATGGCGTCTATCTGGCACCCTCCGCGTTCGAAGCAGGATTTGTCTCTGCAGCACATGGCGAGGAGGAAATCCAATTGACCCTCAATGCTGCAGAACGCGCCTTTGCGGCACTCTGAAGCCCTTCGCTACCCAAACAAGAGAACAGTAATCAAAGGATACAGTTGAATGAAGAAATACGACGTCTATGGCATCGGCAACGCACTGGTGGACAAGGAGTTCGAGGTGGACGACCAGTTCTTCATCGATGCGGGCATCGAGAAAGGATTCATGACACTGATCGATGATGACAAACAACAGGAATTGATCAACCTGCTGACCAGACGCTATGGCCTGAAGAAACGCGCTGGCGGTGGTTCTGCGGCAAACTCCATGTATGCCATGAGTCAGTTTGGTAGCCGCGTGTTCTTTTCGTGCAAGGTTGCCAATGATGAAACCGGACACTTTTACGTGCGGGAACTTGGCAATCAGAATATCAGCACCAATCTTTCCGCTGCGTTGGAAGACGGCGTGACAGGTCGATGCCTGGTCATGGTGACACAGGACGCGGAGCGCACCATGCTGACATCGCTGGCTATATCACAACTGGTTTCAGTGAACGAGCTGGACTACGATGCCATTCGCAATTCCAAGTATGCTTACACTGAAGGTTATCTGGTGACATCACCAACTGCGCGATCAGCCGTTCTGGAGTTGAAGAGATATGCGAAAGAGCATGACGTCAAGTTCGCCATGACATTCTCCGACCCCGCAATGGTCGAATACTTCAAGGAAGGTATCAACGAGTTCATTGGTGAGGGCGTGGATCTGCTTTTTTGCAACGAAAAGGAAGCCCTGCTGTGGTCCGGCACAAACTCGCTGGAGGACGCATGCAAGGCGCTTGAGAAAAAGGCTGCACAGTTTGCTGTTACGCTCGGCGCGCGCGGCGCATTGTTGTTCGATGGCGCACAGTATCTCAATGTCGAACCACACACCGTGCGAGCAGTTGACACGAACGGTGCAGGCGATATGTTCTCCGGCGCATTCCTCTACGGCATCGCCAAAGGTTACGACTTCAACACTGCAGGGAAAATTGCCAGCCTGGCCTCGTCGCTGGTGGTTTCACAGTTCGGTCCTCGGCTGAGTGCAGAGCAGCATCGCGAAATTCTGGAGCGGCTTGAACTGAGTGAATAGAACGTGAGTACTGGAATAATCCTCGGGGGCAAGCAAGTTCGTGCAGAGGGTAACAATGCGCGGAGCAAATTCGGCATTTCGCTCCGCACGTATTCTGAAATCAGGCGCGCAACTCATCCACGAACTTCTTCACACCATCAAACCATGACGTCTTCTTCGGTGACTGTTTGCCTTCGGTTTCAGCAATATCATGAAACTCTGCGAGAATTTCTTTCTGCCGTTTGGTGAGATTCACAGGCGTCTCTACTACTACCCGACACAACAGATCCCCTGTCACACCGCCACGGACGGGTACCACACCCTTGTTGCGCAGACGGAACAACTTGCCGGTCTGAGTCTCCGGTGGAATCTTCAACTTCACACGACCATCCAGTGTGGGCACTTCCAACTCTCCACCCAGGGCAGCATCAACAAAGCTGATGGGGATCTCGCAGTGCAAATCAATACCATCGCGCTGGAACAGCTTGTGCTCACGCACTGAGACTTGCACGTAGAGATCGCCGGATGGCCCACCGTGAGTGCCCGCTTGACCTTCACCAGTCAATCGAATGCGGTCACCCGTATCAACACCAGGGGGCACTTTCACCGACAGAGTCTTCTGTTCTTCCACGCTACCGCGTCCATGGCAGGTGCCGCATGGATCTTTTATCTGCTTGCCGGAACCCTGGCAACGAGGACAAGTCTGCTGCACGGAGAAAAAGCCCTGCTGCATACGAACCTGACCAATACCGTTACAGGTGCCACAATCCACGGGGCTGGAACCCTTCCTGGCACCACTGCCATTGCAAGTCTTGCACGCCACTGCCGTTGGTATGCGGATCTTTGCATTCGTGCCACGAACCGCCTCTTCAAGATCGAGCTCCAGCGTGTAGCGCAGATCCGCACCCTTTCGCACATGACTACGACCACCGCCACCACGCTGACCACCAAAGATATCACCGAAGATATCGCCGAAGATGTCACCGAAATCCTGCGCGCCGCCACCGCCACCCTGTTGATTCACCCCCGCGTGGCCATACTGATCGTAACGGGCGCGCTTCTGAGCGTCGGAGAGCACTTCGAAGGCCTCGTTGGCCTCTTTGAACTTCTCCTCCGAATCCTTGTCGTCGGGGTTACGATCAGGATGGTGCTTCATCGCAACACGCCGATAGGCCTTCTTCAAGTCGGCTTCCGATGCGTCACGCGCAACACCCAGCACTTCGTAATAGTCTCTCTTGGACATGGTTTTGTAATATCTCGTTTCGTGGTTTCAGAACATTTTTCTGCTCATCAAACCATCTCGTCCTGTAACGCAAAAAACCAGACAGGAATTACCCATCCGGTTTTCTGCTCTTGCCGTCTGCTGCTGGCACCGCTTATGAAGCGGCAATCGCAGCTTACTTGTCGTCTTTGACTTCTTCGAACTCGGCATCTACGGCGTCGTCGTTGTCAGCGGAACCGCTCTGCGCTCCGCCATCAGCCTGCGCACCGGCCTGCTTCTCTGCATACATCTTTTGAGCGAGATCAGAAGAGATGTCAGTCAGCTCCTTGGTCTTCGCTTCAATGTCGGCGATATCGCCGGCTTTGATCGCCGTTTCAAGAGCTACCACTGCCGCTTCAATCTTTTCCTTCTCGGCGGCATCAACCTTGTCGCCAGCTTCTTCCAGCGTCTTGCGGGTTGCATGCACCAGACCATCCGCAGTATTGCGCGCGGTAATCAACTGTTCGAACTTCTTGTCATCTGCCGCATGAGCCTCGGCATCCTTGATCATTCTGTCGATTTCTTCATCCGACAGACCGCTGGACGCCTTGATAATGATGGACTGCTGCTTGCCAGTGGCCTTGTCTTTCGCGGACACGTTCAGAATACCGTTGGCGTCCAAGTCGAACGCCACCTCGATCTGCGGCATGCCGCGTGGTGATGGAGGAATGTCTGCCAAGTCGAAGCGGCCCAGCGACTTGTTCTGCGACGCCTGCTTGCGCTCGCCCTGCACCACGTGAATAGTCACGGCTGTCTGATTGTCGTCCGCAGTCGAGAACACTTGCGTCTTCTTGGTCGGAATCGTGGTGTTCTTCTCGATCAGGATGCTGGCCACGCCACCCAAGGTCTCGATACCCAGAGACAGAGGAGTCACGTCCAGCAACAGCACATCATTCACTTCACCGGACAGAACCGCGCCCTGAATCGCCGCTCCAATCGCAACCGCCTCATCCGGGTTCACGTCACGACGGGCTTCCTTGCCGAAGAAATCGGCCACTTTCTTCTGCACCATCGGCATACGGGTCTGACCACCGACCAGAATCACGTCGTTGATCTTGGAGATATCGAGGCCAGCGTCCTGCAGACAGGTCTTGACCGGACCCATGGTGCGGTCAACCAGATCTTCCACGAGGGATTCGAACTTGGCACGCGTCAGCTTCTGCACCAGGTGCTTCGGACCACTCGCATCTGCCGTGATGTACGGCAGATTGATCTCGGTCTGCTGGGCAGAGGACAACTCGATCTTCGCCTTCTCAGCAGCTTCCTTCAGACGCTGCAGTGCCAGCGGATCGTTGTGCAGATCCATACCAGTCTCTTTCTTGAATTCGGCTGCGAGATACTCGATCAGGCGCAGGTCGAAGTCTTCACCACCAAGGAACGTATCGCCGTTGGTAGAGAGCACTTCGAAGGTGTGCTCGCCATCGGTCTCGGCAATCTCGATGATGGAAATATCGAATGTACCACCACCGAGGTCGAACACGGCGATGGTGGCATCACCACCCTTCTTGTCCATACCATAAGCCAGCGCTGCGGCAGTCGGCTCGTTGATGATGCGTTTAACTTCCAGACCGGCGATGCGGCCGGCGTCTTTGGTGGCCTGACGCTGGGAATCGTTGAAGTAGGCAGGCACTGTCACCACCGCTTCGGTCACCGGCTCGCCCAGGAAATCCTCGGCGGTCTTCTTCATCTTCTTGAGCACTTGCGCGGAAATTTGCGGAGGAGACATCTTGTCGCCATTCACGCGCACCCACGCATCACCGTTGTCGGCTTTCATGATTTCGTAGGGCACCATCTTGATGTCCTTCTGCACAACATCATCGTTGTACTGACGGCCTATCAGACGCTTGATGGCAAACAGTGTGTTCTTGGGGTTGGTGACAGACTGACGCTTGGCGGGCTGACCTACCAGAGTCTCACCGTCTTTGGTGAAAGCAATGATCGACGGAGTGGTGCGATCCCCTTCCGCATTCTCGATTACCCGTGCCTTGCCACCATCCATGATTGCCACACATGAATTCGTGGTTCCCAGGTCTATCCCGATAATTCTACCCATTCTCGTTTCTCCGCCTCGCAAGTCCGGGCAACAGTCTGTTGCCGGATGAGCTGTTTACTAAATTCAGTTGGAAGTATTTGTGTTGCTTCTGGCCACCTATATTGGCCCGGTGCGCTTTATTTCAAGTCAGAACGGGGTAATTCCTCGCTCCTTTTTCGCTCTTGCGTTTCTGATTCACACCTTTTCATCAATGCTGACAGTTGGCGCTCTGGAGACCATGACCATCGCTGGTCGTATCACGCGGCCATGCAAGGTGTAGCCCTTCTGCATGACCGCCGTCACGGTATTCGGCTCAACGTCCGGGTTCTCCTGCATGGCCATGGCCTGATGCAACTGCGGATCGAAGGGCTCACCCAGCGGGTCGATCTGCTCGATACCAAACTTGCGGAAGCAGTCCACAAAGCTCTTGAGGGTCAACTCCACTCCTTGCAACAGGGATTTGACGGCTTCGTCTTCACGATCCATCGACACTTGTAATGCGCGTTCGAGGTTGTCCATTACGGCGAGTAACTCAGTGCTGAGGCGTTCCTGACCGAATTTGTGCGCCTTCTCGACATCCTGCTCGGTGCGTCTGCGCAGGTTTTGCATCTCGGCCTGTACTCGCAGCACTTCGTCCTTCTGATGCATGATCAGAGTCTCAGCCTGAGCCAGCTTCTGCAGCGTTTCGCGCAACTGCGACTGCTCGTCGCCACCTTGATTCTGCTCCCCCAGCTCTGCGGATCCGACATTCTCTTCCACGCCACTTTCTCCTTCTGCGTTCATGTTCTGTTGTTCCGGGTTATCGCTCATTCGTCCACCTGTCGCTCAGTATCTATGCATTCAACCAATAATTAAGGGAGTCAGGGAGTATCACAATTCGGTCTGCATGCGGATATGGGGGCGGTGCGCTCCTATTCAACCCAAATCTGGATTAATTCCATGGTTTTTGCCTGGCATGGTTCGTCCCGGATCTGCCCGACACTGACAACTCCGGGCTTCATGCGCTATATTCACCAGCAACTACAGTTCCACAAAAAAGCCCACTGACCACTCTGGAATCCCTCGGCCCCATGCTTACCCAGCTGTCCATTCGCCATTACGCAATAGTCGACCATCTGGAGATCGACTTCCGCCCCGGCATGACTGTCATCACCGGTGAAACCGGCGCTGGCAAGTCCATCATCCTGGGGGCGCTCGGGCTCACACTGGGGGATCGCGCGGACAAGGGTATCATCAGCAGCAATGCCAGCAAGGCCGATATTACAGCGCATTTCGATACGAATGATCAGCCGCTGGCGCGAGCCTGGCTGGAAGAGAACGAGCTGCTGACTGGCGATGACCAGCAGGAATGCCTGCTGCGCCGTGTGGTCAGCGACGATGGTCGCTCCAAGGCGTGGGTCAACGGTTTTCCTGTCACCCTCCAGGTACTGAAGACTATTGGCGAGATGTTGATCGACATTCACAGCCAGCACGAACACCAGTCGTTGCTCGACCGGGCCACTCATTTGCGCTTGCTGGATGAGTTCATTGGCGATAAAGCTCTAGTGGAGGATTTACGCCAAGTGGTAAGGGAATGGAAGAAGAACCGGGAGCGGCTGGAGGAGCTGAGCCAGCAATCCGAGGAGTTCTCTGCCCAGGTGCAACTGATCAGTTACCAGCTCAACGAATTGGATGAACTCGCTCTGGAAGCAGGAGAGCTGGAGTCGCTCGATGAGGAATACCGCCGCCTCAACAGTGCCGACACCACGTTGGCTGCCGCCCAGCAATTGCTGGATATGTGCTGCGAAAATGATGAACACACGCTGCAGCGCGACCTCAATCAGGCCCTGCATCTGTTGCAGGAACTCGCCACGCGGACCCGTGCACTGGATCCCGTGGCGGAACTGCTCAACACTGCCTCCATCCAGATCGACGAGGCCATTGTGGAGCTGCGCCGCAGTATCGACGACTTTGAGGCCAACCCTCTGCGTCTGGAGGAGATCAATCAACGCTTGGCTGCCATACATCAGATTGCACGCAAGCACAGATTGAAACCTGACGAACTGGCCAGTCTGCATCACAGACTTCGCCAGCAACTCGACGGTTTTCAGCACAGCGATGAGGCTCTGGCGCAGATTGCGGCGCAGGACCGCGAGCTGAAGCAACGGTATCTGCAACTCGCGGAGAAACTGTCTCAGCATCGCCAGAATGCAGGCATGCGCTTGGCCGAACAAATCAATCTGCAGATAGCCGAGCTGGGAATGAGCAATGCCAGACTCAGTGTAGCGTTGACACCGGGCAACTCCGACAATCCATCACCACATGGTCTGGAGAGTGTGGAATTTCTCGTCAGCACCAACCCTGGCCAGGAGCCGCGACCTCTGCTCAAGATCGCATCCGGCGGCGAACTCTCCCGCATCAGCCTCGCCATTCAGGTCATCACTGCCCAGACCTCATCAACACCTACCTTGGTGTTCGACGAGGTGGACGTGGGCATTGGCGGCGGTGTGGCACGTTCCGTTGGGAGGTTGTTACGGGAACTCGGGGGACGTGGGCAGGTGCTGTGTGTCACCCACCAGGCACAGGTAGCCAGTCAGGGACACCAGCATCTGTTCGTCAGCAAGCTGGTGCAGTCTGAAAATGGCAAGGCTGCCGCTACAGGTACTCGCATCAGAGAACTGAGCAGTGAGGAAAAAATCAGGGAGATTGCCCGTATGCTCGGGGGCGAATCAGGCTCGGAAGATTTTACGCCGGAGTCTCTCGCTCACGCGCAGGAAATGCTCAGCGCTTGAGAGCATCAGGCCTGCGCTTTCTGACACGTCTTGCAGATTCCATAGAGATACAGGCTGTGATCGGTAATCTCGAAACCAAACTTCGCAGCAATCTTCTCCTGTTGCGTCTCGATCACCTCGTCGTAGAACTCTTCTACAAGTCCACACTTGTTGCAGACAATGTGATCGTGGTGCTCCATGGTACTCAACTCGAATACCGAATGACCACCCTCGAAATGATGGCGCATCACCAGACCGGCAGTCTCAAACTGAGTCAGCACGCGATACACTGTCGCCAGTCCCACATCCTCATCTGCTTCAATCAGCGCTTTGTAGACATCCTCGGCACTCAGATGACGGGTCTCGGAATTCTCCAGCAATTGCAGAATCTTGACTCGTGGCAGCGTGACCTTGAGGCCGGCCTTGCGTAATTCCTGATTTTCTCCTGACATGATTCTCTCTTTGGTCCGCCGCAACAGGTGAGGTATTATGCCCCCTAACCGAACCAGATGAAAGTTTGCATCATGCCGAGAATCTTCATGTTTCAGAAACAAAATACCCGCAAGTCCCACCAGAATGCAGGATTGCGCTCAGGTCGGGCATTGCTGATTGTCGTTATGGCTTTAGTATTGGGCGCATGCAGCGTACCAAGGCTGCAGTTCCCTGGCGTCTACAAGATCGATATCCAGCAAGGCAATATCATTACCCAGGAAATGGTGGATCAGTTGCGCCCCGGTATGACCAAGCGGCAGGTCATCTTCGTGATGGGCACACCGCTGGTGCGTGATCCCTTCGATCAGGATCGCTGGGACTATGTGTACAGTTATCAACCTGGCGGGGGTATAAGGGGGCAGGAGCGAATCACGATGTTCTTCGAGAATGATCTGTTGACGCACTTCACGGGTGACTTCAAGCCAACCGAAGAAACTGCCGGCGGCACTTCAGTTACAGCGCCAACTGGCAGCAACTCCTGATGAGAGTTCAAGATATTGGCTCCGCGACTACAATGTAGTCGTGTCCATGCAAAGGTTTTTCGCCCTGCAGTTCGGTCAATTTTTCATATAACGACATGGCACTTCTCACAAAAAACAAGCTGTCGAAAAAAAACGGGCTGACCGCTAGGCACAACCCGTTTTCAATTTAGTAGCAGAGATTCATTTCCGGATTCAGAAACTCATCTTGAACCCTGCACTCAGACTACGGCCTGGCATCGGAATCACGCTGGCAAGAAAGGACGTGTGACTCCAGACTTCCTCATCCAGCAAATTGGAACCACGCAGGAAAACCGAGTACCTCGCATCTGCAGGGAAACTGTAATTCAAACTGATGTTTGCCATGTTGTAACCTGGTGTTTCAGATTCAAAGGCAGCCACATCGGTCTGTCGGCTCACGTGGTAATACTCGATCTCCGTCTCGATATTGCTGACCATGAAGTTCACACGCGCACCAACTCGCTGCGGTGAAATACGTGGCAGTCTGTCGACGCCAGAAAGATGCGCCTCCACGCGATCACCAAATACCGTTGCCGCGAGAACGGGACTGAACTCGTAACTGATCTCCGCTTCCAGGCCCTCGAGGACAGCGTCGCGCTGCGTGTACTTGATCAGACGGAAATCCTCGTACTGATCCAGCGTGCGGGCAAAGATGTAACCATCCACATTGTTGCGGAAAAGATTCAGGCTGTAGGTGAGCGCCCCCGTATGTTTACGCAGGGACAAATCGATATTGCGGGACGTTTCCTTCTCGATGCTGGCATTGTTTGCCGCGCCACCGCACGTCAGCGGGTGATTCACCAAACCGCATTCGTAGGTATTCGTCGCGAGGTGAACGCCGCGGGCGTACAGCTCCTGAGATTGCGGGAGACGCTGCGCTCTGGAGAATGTCGCCGCCAGGCTAGTGTCATCTGTCAATGTCCAGATGGATGCAGCGGACCACGAGAATGCAGATTTGTCGTAGCTCGGGCGATTACGTGGATCGCGAACAGGTTTGTAAGACTGATTCTCATATCGCGCCCCACCTTCAATGTGCCAGCTTTCGGTCAACTCATAATGCTCCACCACGAAAACACTTCTCATGCTGGAATCAGTTACGGGAATGAATGTCTCAGCGCCAATGGAACTGAAGCGCGTATCAGAAAACTGTAAACCGACAACGCCATGCCAGCCAAAAACGGGAGCATGATCAATGTCAATACGGCCTTCGTAGCCCTTGTTACGGAAGGTAGTGGAAATAACACCTTCTTCAAGTTCGTGATGTTCATAGTCCGTATGACTGCCGCGCAGGCGAATCCGGTGTATGCCTGCTACAGGATCGTTGTACTCCCCGCGCAGATCGATTCGCCTGCTATTCAGATCAACCACGGGCACTTCTTCGTACTCCTCTTCGTGATCATGCTCTTCCTCTTCATCGCTGCCGCAATGCAGGGCACTGCCGTGGGGATGACACCCTTCGTACTCGTGATTGTGGCCCGGCAGTCCGTACTCATCATCTCGATATGTGTAAGCCAATCCCATGTAACCACTGTCCCCTATCCAGGAAGCACCAATGCTGCTGTTCTTGCTTTCCGAGAAGGTGCCATCGACGCGCGATTCGGTCCAGTTGCGGGCCTTGTAATCGTCGGACTCACGCAAAGAGCCTTCGAGATGCAAGGCAATATTGTTAGTAGCCTGCGCAGTCACACTGGCCGCTCCCGCTCTTTCGTCCGCCACTGTATTACCGCGGATCGCAATAAAACTGTCGATGCCTGAGTCAGGCATGGCAGTTGGGATCTTGTTATCCAGAATGTTAACCGCACCACCTATCGCTCCCCCCCCGTAAAGGAGAGTTGCCGGGCCGCGCAAAACTTCTATGCGCTGCGCGAGCAACGGATCGGCTGAAATCGCGTGATCCGGAGAGATGTCCGACGCATCGAGAATGGAGCCGCCATCAGACAAGACTTTCAGGCGCGGCGAGGTTTGTCCACGCACCACCGGCCGACTCGCGCCACCACCAAAACTGTCAGAATGAATTCCGGGCAAACCATTCAGAAGATCGCCCAGATTGCCTCCGCGCGTGAACACCTCACGCTCCTCCAGAATGTTGTAGGGGGCAACAATAAGGTTGGCGTTCTCATCCACTCCCAAAGCAGTGACTTCGATAACGGGAATGGCGGCTTCGTTGGCTGATACTGATTGCGCGAAGAGGGTTGATGGCACGCTCAAGGTAGCGCCGCCAATAACCAGTGTCACAGCAAGGCTAAGAGGAGATCGTTTGAATAGCATAGTAAGTCCTTAAATATCTGCAAGAATTCTGAAACTGAAGTGGATGAAGCAACGACAGCCAATCGTCACGAAGACAAGCTGTCAGGCGCAAAACATGGAATTACCGCCTTGGCGGTTGTCAGGATCAGACGAACAGGGGGGGCGAGCGGGACTTGGCCGTAATAGCCTTGAAGCTGGTTGCCAGGGTTGGCTGTTGCGCGGTGTGCTCCGCAGATGCAGAAAATTCATGGATCGAATGCGTGGTGGCGAGCACGTCGTCGCCGGAACCTACTTTCAGACAGAGTTCACAATCGACATGCTTCTTGAGATCACCAGCATGCGTATGCACCAGGGAGGTGCTTTGAGCAAACAGGAAAACCAGCACGAAACTGAACGCCAGGAATTTCCCGACACTCGTCTTCAGATTGTTGATTCTATCTTCAGTCATTCGCACGATAGACTCTGGCTCATCAGGTCAACGAGGCGCAAACGCAAAGCCTCCAGAACAATCAAAGGGAGCATGATGAGCTCTTCGATTGTCTGGAGGCGGACTTGCGGGCACATCCTATTGACCTTGGCATTTTGGAAAAGTTTCAGAAAAGTGAAAACTGTTACAAACTCACGTTTTGTTATCTTGTAACATAACATCGAATTTCGACGTCTGCCAACAACTATTTCAGGCTTTTCGCAAACCGCTCCAACGCTTCAAGCCCCACCACGTCGTGAGCCACCAGCGTCAGATCCTGTCTGGGCAATTCAGGCAGGGCTTCTTTCAGAGTAGCCAGATGTACTTCTTCTTGCGTACGCCGCTCTGTCAGAAAGTCGCCCAAGCCGTCGGGCAGACGTTTGTTGACGATCAGTCCGCCCACTTTCACACCCGTGCGCCTGAGTTGATCGTGCAGCTCTATGGTCTCCAACACCGGCAGCCGCTCGGCAGCCAACACGATGATGAACGACGTGCGCTCAGCATCTGACAATGCCGAGCGCAAATCGCTGAAACGCCGTTTGCGCCGATTGAGCAAACTGCGGATGGTGCTTTCGCGCTCTACCAGCGGATCTGTTGGACCACCAAATACCGTATTACCCATCGACCTGTCACTACCCATATTCCGCAGCACGGAGCTGAAACGTTCGGCCTTGTCCCGACGCTGGATCAACCCATCGGTCCACGCTGACATCATCTCCGGCAGCGCAATCAGACGCGCTGTGTGTCCAGAAGGTGCCGTGTCGAACACCAGCATGTCGTAATCGCGGGCGCCCTGCTCCACCACCTCGGCGATACGCTCCATGATTGCAGCTTCCTGCATGCCGGGTGCGTCGCGTGAGAGTTCAATGTGCTTGTCCACTTCTCCGGCCAGATGCGGCGCCATGAGTTTTCGCAGTGAACCGGAGACTTCATCCAGGTGCTCGTTGACGGTCAGCTGGGGATCAAGCTCCATACCATCGAGATTGGGAGCAAGACGCACTGGACGAGGACCAATCTCACGATTGAAGAGATGGCCGAGGTTATGTGCAGGATCGGTGGAGATCAGCAGCACACGTTTGCCCTCCATCGCCATGGCCAGGGCTGTTGCCGCCGATACAGTGGTTTTTCCCACTCCGCCCTTACCGCCAAAGAAGAAAATACGCTTGGATCGAGCCAGTTCTAACAGCATGTGACATGATCCAGAGGTGAGCGCTCCATACCCATGCGACGATGCCAGTCATGAAACCGGTCGTACACCACGGGCAACAGCTCAAGTGTGTAGTAGGTAGCGGGATTGGGAATACCGAGACTCTCGGAGAATACCAGCAGCATGAACAGATCATCCTCGTCACGCTGGGCACGGGCGAATTCGCGGCGATGCGGACCGATATAGTACTCACGCAGGCCGTCTTCGATACGAGCGAGAAGGCTCTTGCGTTTGTCATTGCCGGGAATATCGTTCTGATCCATGGTCTTCTCCTGAGTCGCGAGTATACGCCTGATGTCCGCGCCCCCTCAACGCCCGCTCTTCTGTGACTGTCGTGCCTTCTTCGTCCTGGCAGCACGCAATAGACGCACCTGCTTGGGATCAAGCTGCAGTGGACGATAGATCTCCACCCGATCGCGTGGTTGCAACACATAGTCCCCCGGCAGGGGCATGGATTTGCCATCCAGCACACGGGAGAAAATCCCGATCGCCGCAGCGTCTATGTCGATGATTGGAAAGTGGCCAAGGATTCCCGACTGCTGCACTGCCTCCAGTGCCGAGGTCCCCTGCGCAACCTGCAGCGCGATGATGCGTTGCTCATGAGGCAATGCAAAAGCCACTTCCACCTCGATCATCCCGGGTTCAGAGCTCATGTGTTGATCCTCATCGTCCGGACGCAGCATAGAGCTGATTGGCACGTGTGACGACAGCATCTACCAGAGTATTGGCCGAATGATTGAAAAGTTTCTCCAGTGCGTAACCCATCAGTCCCCCCGCGAAATCAAATTCCATTTGCAGAGTCACTTTGCATGCATTCTCTCCAAGGGATTGAAAGCGCCATGACGCACTGAATTTCCGGAATGGCCCTTCGACCAGATTCATCTGCATTTCTTCACAGGGCCTCAATGTGTTTCGCGTGATGAACGAGTGCTGCAATCCTGCCTTGCCAAGCGTGAGCTCTCCCACCACTTCGGTGTCGGAACGGCTCAATACCTGGGCACGCTGGCAGCCCTGCATGAACAGCGGATAACTCTCGATGTCATTGACGAGGTCATACATCTGTTGCGCCGAGAACATCACCAGTGCACTGCGGTCAATCCGGGTTGTCATATCAGGCTCAGCAGATCGAACGCGAAATACTTTTGCGACAGAGAGTTCAGAAACACAAAAAGCAATACGACTGGAATGAAGGTACGCAGAGAAAAATTGATGTATTTCTCTGCCAGGGAACCCGCGTAGCTGTCATCCCCGACAACAAGCTCGGACGATAACCCACCATTGCGCCAGCGATACGCACAAAGGGTGCACGCGAGGAAACCGACGAACGGCAGGATCACTTCCGAAAAGGTATCCGCGAGCAGGTCGAAGAAAGATTTCGGTCCACCGCCATAGGGAATGAAATCAGTCAAAAATGGTGACATGCCGAAAGACATCGCCGCAAAAATCGCGAAGAAACTCACCAACGCTGCCTGTGTCAGCACAGCCCTGGTTCGCGAAAAACTCCACTCGTCGATCATGTAGGAAATCGGGATCTCCAGAATGGACACCAGCGAAGTGAACGCTGCAAAGAACACCAGCGCGAAGAACACCGCCGCCACGATACTGGCCCCCACCATGCCGACCGCTCCCTGCATGGAGAGGAATATTTGCGGCAGATACGTGAAGATCAGCCCCACACTGCTGCTGGAGAGATCTTCCGGATTGGTCGCCGGATTGAACGCAAAGATTGCGGGAAGAATCAGCAGGCCGGCAAGAAATGCCACCCCGGTGTCTGCAATTGCCACCAATCTGCTCGATCCGGGAATACTGTCACTGCTGCTGAAATAGGAGCCGTAGGTAATCATGATGCCCATGCCCAGAGACAGTGAGAAGAACGCCTGATTCAACGCTGCATTGACCACTGTACTGTCCAACTGACTGAAATCCGGCACCAGATAGTAGCGAATGCCCGCACTGGCGTTATCCAGCGTCATGACGAAGATGATCAATCCGACCAGCATGACGGCGAGCGTCGGCATGAGGATTTTCGCCTGCCGCTCTATCCCCTTCTTCACACCACTGAGCAGCACAGCAAACACCAGAATCTGCACCACAACAAAGTATATGAACACGGAAGGCGACCCCACCATGCCACCAAATGTTTCCGGCAGCGCCAGTTCTCCCAGCCCGCCTGTCAGCGCTTTCAGCAGATAGATCACGATCCACACTGTCACGATGGTGTAGAACACAGCGATCATGAACGGCGTGAGAATGGCGAGATTCCCTGCCATACGCCAACCCCTGCTACCGTCCGACAGCGCAACGAACGCACCAACCGGATTGCGCTGGGTGCGTCGCCCCATCGCAATCTCGGCCATCATCACCGGCAGACAGATCAGGGCGACAAACAGCACATACACGAAGAGGAAAACGGCTCCGCCATTCTTGGAGGCCATCACCGGAAACGCCACCAGATTGCCAAGCCCAACGGCCGAGCCTGCAGCCGCGAGAATGAAACCCAGTTTGGAGCTGAATTGACCGCGTTCAATCGCCATGGAAAACCCTTTTATCTCAATCGCTTAGTTTGCTGGTCCAGAAAACTTTTGCGCGATTCTAGCAGCCCCTCCACTGCAGGAGCCAGCCCCGCTGGTGATAGCACGCGCAGCACATACCTCCCATACTGTGTGATGCCAACCCTATCGGCCAGACAGGTCAGAACGGTGGTGGTGGACAAAAAAGTCGGCGCCGGACATCGCCAACGATTGCTTTGGCTGGTTCACGCCGGACCATTACCTTGAGCTACCGGTTCTACTCACTCGCCTTGTCAAGTAGTCGCAGCACGGCCGAGATCGTCGCGTGATAACCACGTGCGCCTTCCTTCACGAAGTCCCCATGCTCCTCGTTGGCGATGATACGCACACTGACCTCGTCACCGGCCATGATTGCCAGGGCCGGATAGTCCGGCAAGGTTTGCAACGCAGTCTTGCCCTGAGCCAACTCCCTTGGCAGGGAAAGAGGGTAGCGATAAGTACTGACCACGTATTCCTGTGGAATACCCCAAGGCAACCACTCCAGCGGGGAGATCGCGCGGAAGTTTGCTCCCTTCTCGTCTACCGGTGCCCCCGTCAGCTTCTCCAGCAGAGGCTCTCCGCAATAAATCTCGCCACTTACGCCGATGGAATCGATGACCATTGGATTAATGTAGGCATCGGCCATCACCAACGCGGAAGGGTTCAGAGCTGGATCGACATAGATCTCGCTGTCCTTGGGCAACTGCGTGCGAGTGGCCAGCCAGGCGCCGAAGTGCCCGCCGGATGAGTGACCCACCACAACGGCCTGTTGCAGATCGAGGGGATATTGCCCGGCGAGACCGACCAATGCATCGAAGCCATTAGCGATGTCCAACCACGTGCCGGGCCAGCCACCACCCGGGCTGGTGGCACCGCGATACTGCAGATTCCAAGCGGCAATTCCATGCTCGGTCATCGCCTTTGCCATGGCGCGATAACTGCTGATCATGCCTTCGGTGGAGCGCCAGCAGCCAGCATGCAGGAAGGTGACCACAGGAAACGGCCCATCACCGGCAGGCAGAGAGAGCTCTCCGTATTGCATCGGATCGGGGCCATAGGGAATCTTCGTCTGTGCCAATACGGACCAGGAACTGCTACCCGCAAGGAGGATAAAGGCCAGAACCAGCATTTTTTTTCTTGTTTTCATGGTGCTCACCTGTGCATGGGAGGAAGGACAACACGGTAGCGCAAGAGAACCGGCATGAAAAGCGACAGTGTCAGCTAGATTCACCCGCTAAGGCGATCCAGCAGATTCAATCTCCAGCAAGACTGGCTCCCACAGGGGCAGCGCAGGTACAATGCCGCGCTATGGCAAAATCCGGAAAGCCCAAGACAGTCGACACCACCATCGCCCGCAACAAGAAAGCCCTTCATGACTATTTCATCGAGGACTCCTTCGAGGCCGGCATGATGCTGCTCGGCTGGGAAGTCAAAAGCATGCGCGAGAAGAAAGTGCAGCTGACGGACAGCTACGTCATTCTGAAAGACGGCGAAGCCTGGCTGATCGGCTGCAACGTCGTGCCACTGAATACTGCCAGCACTCACGTGATCTGCGAGCCCGACCGCACGCGCAAGCTGCTGCTACACCGCAAGGAGCTGGCACGCTTGTTCTCCAGCGTACAGCAGAAGGGACACACCTGCGTGGCCACGAAGCTCTACTGGAAGGGCCACCTCATCAAGTGCCAGATATCCCTGGCCAAGGGCAAGCAGGCCCACGACAAGCGCGATGTCGTGAAGGATCGCGAATGGGCGATCGAGAAGCAGCGCGTGGTGCGGCACGCACATCGATAGCTCCTGCGCGATCCATGCATTGAAAAATCATCCCTCGGCCCCATCTACACTCTTGTGCTAAGCTGCACACACTAACGGGGGCGCTTTGGATTCGACGCCGGTATCAAACCCTGAGGTGCATGTCGAGAGGGTATGAACTCTCGTAAATCAATTCATGCAACTTAATAGTTGCCAACGACGATAGCTACGCTCTAGCCGCTTAGTGCGGTTAGCGGTCACCCCGGGATGCCTGTAAACCGGTGTTTTTGTGACTGTCATATAGAACAGGATCGCCAGCCTAGCGCGCCCAGCGCGAAGCAGCTAAAAGTACTGGGCTCGCCCAAACCGCCCTGCCCGTCGGGCCGGCCCGGGTTAACTTAATAGACGACGCTAAACATGTAGATCCAAAGGCAGCGGACTGACGGACGGGGGTTCAAATCCCCCCGCCTCCACCAAATTGAAAAGCCCGGACTTCTTCAAGGAAGTTCGGGCTTTTTAGTTTGGCGATGAAGAGCCTGAACCCCCCCCTCACACCATCGGCAACTGAATATTGAAACTCGTGCCGTGCTTCTCATCTGACGTCACCGACAAGTGACCACGATGACGATCCGTGATGATGAAGTAGGGATACGATAATCGATGCTCGACCGGGCAACTGGTCGCCGTGGCTGAGACCGAGAAGAAAGGCTCGAAGATTTCTGTCTGCTCGTCGGCGTTCAGGCACAGCCCCTTGTGGTCCACCTTGATCCAGATTGAATCCACAAACTCGCCGATCTCGATCCTGATTGACGGCTTGCTGTCGGCCTCCCACTGCTTCGTCTTCAACGCGTAGTACGCATTACGCAGCAAGCGCGCAAATACCTGTTCCAGTTCCTCGGGGTAGCAGGGAATCTGCGGCAACGACGGTGTGTAATCGCGACGAATCTCGATGTCACCGAATGCAAGATTGTCCACGTCTGCGAACAGTTCTGTAGCCAGTTCGATACTGCGCTCCATGATGGTCGCGACATCAGCGTGTTGCTTCGTGTTGCGGTAACTGCTCGACAGGTCGAGCAGATTCTGGGCAATGGCCTTGGCCTGCTCAGTGCTCTGCCGGACGGTATCGACTTCCTGCAGGAACAGCTCCTGCACCGGCCCCAGATTCGCCGCTTCGATCTGCTGCCTGGCCCTGGAGACACGCTGGAAAATGGTGTTGATCGGCAAGCTGATGTCGTAGGCCATCGCCGAGGCCAGCTCGCCAAGCGCAGATACTTTATCCCGCTCCGCCACCTTGTACTCTGCATTCACTTGCTTGGTGATATCGGAGATCAGAATGACGATACCGGTGTCGTCGTGCAGGTCCAGGCGATAGAGCGTAATGTCGAAACTGTACTGGCCACGCTGCGTGTGTTTGAGGTGCATGGTTTCGCCGGTGATCAGGACATTGTTCACCTGCTCTTCGGTGAGTGTGATGCCCGCGTACGCCTTCCACAGATTCATTCCAGCCACGTCTTCAAACGGGCGCCCGGTGGTGTCTTCGGCAGTCTTGTTCCACTGCGTCACCTGCAACTGTTGATTGAGGCCGATCAGCATCACTGGCATGGAGTTCACGATACTGGCGATATACGCCTCGCGCTTGCTCAACTGCGCCGTGGTTTCCTCCAGCACAGCTGTGCGCTGCGCGACGCGTTCTTCCAGCGTGGCCTTGATTTCAGTCAGCGCCTTGTTCGAGCGTTTTGCACGGATATTGGCGCGGATCAGGAAGGCCAGCACGATCGAAAGAGTAATAATCAAAAGACTGGCGCTGGTATTGGCAACATATTGCCAATTGGTGCCGCCGTCTTCTTCTCGGAACACAGCGAAGATATCGGCAAAGGCATTCAGACTGAAACTCGCCAGCAGGATCAGGGTAAAAAGTTGTTTCATGAATTCTGTCTCACGGCCTGGAACAAAGAATGCGATCTTACAGGATGACGCTCAAGACTACGATATGACCTTTTACCAGCCTCAAGTTTGCTCAGGGTTCAACCAGAGCAGCATCGCCGTTATACTGCGCAGCCATTGTCTTTCCAGTTGTCGAAGCAGACCACCATGACCAATAGACGCACCATCCTGAAATCCATTGCCCTCGGTGCAGCAGCCCTGAGCGGCGGCGTCAGGTTGCCATGGCACGCCATTGCGCAGGAGGCTGACAAATTCCCCAATCCCCTGCAGATCCCTGAGTTGCTCGAAGGCACGCTGATCGACGGTGTTCGTCATTACAATCTGAGCCTGCAGGAAGGTACCTCGCAATTCCTGCCGGGACTGACCACCCCCACCTGGGGCATCAATCGCAATTTTCTTGGCCCGACCATCAGGATGCGCGACACCGAGACCATTCGCCTCAATGTGTCCAACAATCTGCAGGAAGCCACCAACATGCACTGGCATGGTTTTCTGGTACCGGCGATCTGCGACGGCGGCCCTGCCCAGACCATTGAACCGGGCACAACGTGGAGCCCGGAGTTCACTCTGCATCAGCGCGCAGCGACCAACTGGTATCACTCCCACATGATGCACAACACCGGCCCTCAGGTTTACAAGGGGCTGGCCGGCATGATGATCGTGGAGGATGAGCAGAGCGCGTCGATCGAGTTGCCTTCACAGTACGGGGTCGATGACATTCCCCTGATCGTGCAGGATCGCAACTTCAATCGCGATGGCTCGTTCCGCTACATCACCCGCTATGATGAACTCGTGCAGGGCATTCAGGGCGACACCATTCTGGTCAATGGAACAGTGTGGCCACACTTTGTCGCCACGACACAGAAAATGCGCCTGCGCATTCTCAATGCCGCCAACTCACGAACCTTCACGTTCGCATTCAGTGACAACCGCCCCTTTGTGCAGATTGCCAGTGACGGCGGTCTTCTTGAGACTCCGTTCGAACGCACCAGCATGATGATGGCGCCAGCGGAACGCGCAGACATTATTGTCGATGTGAGTGATGGTCGAGAGGTCATTTTGCTCAGTCACGGCATGGTGTCCACGTACCCTGAGCATCCAGGTGATCTGAGTCGTTTATTGCGAAGCATGGACACACAAAGTTTCGAGATTCTGTCCATTCGACCACAGTCGTCATTGGCGCCGTCGCCGATTGTGCCTGCAGCGTTGTCAGTGATCACGAAACTTGATCCCTCAGCCGCAGTGACGACCCGGCGCCTGAACCTGATGATGGGACACGGGCATCGCAGCGGCGAGGACAGAGGCGCACACTCCGGGCTGCGCTCCGGTTTCGGTGGCGGTTTCGGCGGCGGCAACTACTCGATAAACGGGCGCCATCACAACCTGGGTTTCGTCAACGAGCAGGTACCGCTGGGCGATATCGAAATCTGGGAGCTGAACAACACCTCTCCCATGACGCACCCCATTCACATTCACAACGTGCACTTCCAGATACTGGATCGCAACGGCACCCCTCCGCCCCCGGAAGAACAGGGGCTGAAGGACACTGTGCGCGTGCGTCCCAGTGAGCTGGTGCGGGTGCTGGTGCGTTTCGAATATTACACCGATCCCGAAACGCCCTACATGTATCACTGCCATATGCTGGAGCATGAAGACCGCGGCATGATGGGACAGTTTGTCGTGGTGTAACTGTCTGGTGCTCTCCGCTGAAGCTGTTCGTGGGTGGTCAGGCGCTTGTCAGCGCGCTATGATTTCGTCACAGAATGTTCATGAATAACGGCCATCAATAACAACTATCAGCAACAGGAATCTCCATGGAGTATCGCTACATCGGCAAGAGTGGCCTGCGGGTCAGCCCCATCTGCATGGGCACCATGAGCTTCGGCACATGGAGCGACGAGAAGGCATCACTGGCCATCCTCGACAAGGCCTACGAACGCGGCATCAACTTCTACGACACCGCCGAGGTCTATCCGGTACCACCCACCGGTGACCTGGCCGGCACCACCGAGACAATCTTCGGCAAGTGGATCAAGACTCGTAATCGTGACTCTCTCATCATTGCCACCAAGGTAGCCGGTGCCGCATCCGGCTGGTTCGTGCCACCAATTCGCAGCGGCCTCACCGCCATCGATCGCCACCACATCGAGCGCGCAGTGGAAGGCAGTCTGCGGCGCATGGGCATCGACTACATTGATCTGTATCAGGTGCATTGGCCGGACACCGTGGTTCCGATTGCTGAGTCCATGGAGGCACTCGATCGCCTCGTGCAATCGGGCAAGGTGCGTTACATCGGCACTTCCAACGAGAACGCCTATGGGTTGACCAAGGCCAACACGATTGCGGAGTACGAAGGATTAGCGCGCTTCCAGTCCATCCAGAATAATTTTTCCCTGCTCAATCGACGCTTTATGGACGAGCTGGCACTTGTATGCCGAAAGGAACACGTGTCCCTGCTTCCATACTCGCCCATCGGCGGCGGCATGTTGAGCGGCAAGTACAATGCAGACCCCATTCCGGCACGCAGCCGCTTCGGTGAATACCTGCAACTGGAGAACCCCAGGCAGCGCGCGATGGCCGACCGTTTCCTCAACAAGGGCACACTGGCCTCCACTGCACGCTACATCGACATTGCCAAAGCGGCGGGTATTCCGCCCGTGACACTGGCGGTGGCCTGGAGCATGCAGCATGACTTCGTTGCCTCTACCATCATCGGAGCGCGGGATGCATCACAACTGGACGATTCCTTTGCTGCGCTGGATATCAAACTCAGCGACGATGTCATGAAGAAGTGCATTGAAGTCCACAAGGAGATTCCTTACCCGATGGGATAAATGCAAGGACGCGACGGTCTACTGAAAAACAAAAAATAATAAGAAAAGGGGGCGTTGTGAATCACACCACTGAACACCAGCTACCAGAGTGGTCACACCTGTGCAGCCTCGTCGGCCTTGCTGCCGACTGGGTGTGGGAGCAGGACAGTGCGTTTCGCTTCACGCGCTTTCATGGCAGGAATATCGAGGGCGATCCCGGAGCTGATGCCACCTTGTTCCGGGGCAAATCGCGCTGGGACATCGGGCTCAAGCTGGCAGGCGAGTCTGCTGACTGGCCCTCTCATCAGGCACTGCTCGACGCAGGGAAATCCTTCAGCAATGTCATCATGGAGCGCACACTCGCAGACGGTTCGCGCCGTTATGTCAGTGTGAGTGGTGCGCCGTTCAACGATGCAAACGGTAAAGTGCTCGGCTATCGAGGTGTCGGGCAGGATGTCACGCAATCACAACAAGCCATGGCCGAGCTGCGCTGGTTCCGTGCTTCGATCGACGCTTCTCACGACTGCATCATCATCACCGACGTGGAATCCCAGCGCTTCCTGTACGTAAACCAGACGCTGCTCGACCTGACGGGTTACACGCGCGAAGAATACATGAAACTGCAGCCGCATCAGTCGACATCACAGACTCCCGAAGAGATCGCACGGATCTACGCAGAGGTCATTGCTGCAGGCGACAGCGGTCTGACAGCAGAAGCGCAGATCTATGCAGACAAGTCTGGCACACGCAAGGCATGGTGGGAGTTTCACCGCCGCGCCGTGCAAGTGGATGGGCGCTGGCTGTTGAGCACCATCTCCAGTGATGTGACACGCCGTATCCTTGCCGAACAGGCTGCGCAGCGTGCCGCGCGAATGTACGCCACACTCAACGCCAGCAATGAATCCATTGTACGGGCACGCTCCTCCGCTGAACTGTTCCAACAGATATGCCGCGCCGCCATAGACTTCGGCGGCTTCGTCAGTGCCAGCATCCTGCTGGTGGAACCTGGCTCCTCGCACGCGAAGATGACCGCCATCGCAGGGCTGGGCAAGCAGGTGTTGCGCGACCTCAGTGTTCCCATCGACTACTCCGAAACAGACGGTACAGGTCTGGTCGGTGCAGCGTACAACACCGGCAAGCCCAGCATCAGCAACGACTTCCTGAATGATCCTCGCACAGTGCTGTGGCACTCCATGGCCGCCGGTGCCGACATCAAGGCCGCTGCCGCCATTCCCATCATACGGGATCATCGCCCCATTGGAGTGCTGATGCTCTGCGCCAGGGAGAAGCGCGCGTTCGATGACGAGACACTGCAGTTGCTGGAACGGATCACCCAGAATCTCACGATCGCACTGCACACCATAGAACGGGAAGCGGAACGCGAACGCGCCGAAGAGCGCATACGTTACATGGCCACGCACGACAGTCTCACCGGTTTGCCCAACCGCATGCTGTTCAGTGAGCTGCTCAATTCAGAGATACGTTCAGCGCAGCGACACAAACGCCACTTCGCTGTGATGTTCATCGACCTCGATCGCTTCAAGCAAATCAACGATACGCTCGGACACGCGGCAGGTGATCAATTGCTGAAGGTCATGGCCAACAGAATGCGCGATACGCTACGCGCCAGCGACGTCGTCGCCCGCATCAGCGGCGATGAATTTGTCGCGATGCTCACCGCAGTCAATCAGCCCGAGGATGCCTATACCGTTGCCGGCAAACTGCTGGCAACGCTGAGCAAACCGGTGAGCATCGGTGACGAGGAATGCAGCGTCAGCGCCAGCATCGGCATCAGCCTGTTCCCACTGGATGGTGACGACGAACAACTGCTGATGAACCATGCCGATGCAGCGATGTATGCGGCCAAGGAGAAGGGCAAGAACGCGTTTCAGTTTTATTCGAAGGATATCTAGAACGTCCCCCGCACCTTGAACGCGACCTGCGTGCCCGTGGTGGAACAGTTACGCTCGATCTCCTTGATGATGCCATCACGCATGTAGCCGTCATAGCGGCGCCGCATGGCGCAGGCTTCGAAGTTGGCGAGATTGCTTCCCTCCAGTCGATAGGTCAGCCCCGCGAACCCCACCATTTCCACAAATGCACTCAGATTGGTCGGAATGATCCAGGTAAACCGGCTGTCGTTCTCGTAGATGTAGCGACCATCGTGGGCGCGACCGTTGTAGGTCATGCCGTAACTCAGGTTATAGGCAGGAACATCATGCCGAAATCCGATGCGCAGACTGCCGCGATCGTACGGCGGAAATCGGTGCGAGTAGGGAACGAAAGGATCATCCTCGAACTTGGCGGCCTGCACGGTCAGGGCAGTAGTCACCAGCACCTGGGGCAAGCCGAGGAAACCGAGTCGCAGGCTGGCATTGCTGATCAGGCCATACGCCACGGCGGGCCCTATATTGCCGTTGGTGGATTGCAGATTGTTGACCGACGTTGATATGTCGATCTTGCCAATCTTGTTTTCGAAGTCGTAATAGAAGAAGCGCGTATTGAGCGTGCCCGCATCGCTTGGCAGCCGATAGTCAAGACTGAGCTCAGCCCTGATGCTCTCTTCCGGACTCAAATCCGGGTTGCCGGCTACTGTGTCCTGATCGTCATCGCGTTCATTGATGGCGCGCGAGAAATCTGCGAACGTCAGTTGCGACACAAACTGTTCCAGCAGAGCCTTGAACTGCAGTGTATTGCTCAGATCAAAACGGAAATCCAGTTTCGGCTTGATGAAATCGAAATCGCGCTTGCGCGACACATCGCCGGTCTGCGCTATCTCCGAAGTCTCTGCAACCAACGAACTCTCCAGTGTCATGCGCGAATTGATCTGCCAGTTATGAACCACGAAAGGTTCGTAGCGGATCTCTTCCACGGTTGAAAACGCGTTGGGCAGCACGAGCGGGGTTAGACCGCCATATTCAGGATTGCCTGGCGCGGCAGTACGAACGCCTTGACGCAATCCGGAATCCTGCGTGGTCTGCGCGCGCTCCATGCCCAGTTCAATACCATGGGTTGGCGCCAGGTTGAACGTGTAGGAAGAGCGAATGATCTTTTCCTGATAACGGCTGGTGGTATCCAGATACAGATTCTTGGTCCCAAGGTCAGTGGGCGTGTTCGACCGGAAGCGCTCACGAGTGGAATCGTTCTCCCTGTTGTTGGCGATGACCAGGAACTTCAGTCGGCTGCTGTTGGCAAAGCGATGTTCGTAGTCACCGCCAATCTCCCAGTTGCTTGCTGTGCTGGGAATGGTTTCTGTCTCGTAGTAGACATTGGCTGGCGTCACCTGATAGTCGGTGAATGTGCGATACAGTTTAATGGGCGGGTCCTGCTCACCGTACAACGCGTTGAATGCGATGCGGTCATTCTCGGTCAACGCAAAAGTGAGATTTGTGTTGAACGTGTAGTTCGTCTGATCGCGATAACGATCTGCGGCAATGGTTTCATTGAGAGAAAAGTCACCAAGAATGCTGGTTTCAAAACTTTCCGAATGCTCATAGGCGCTCACCACCTGCCCACTCACCAGATAGGTGAGACGACCGCTCTGCCCGCTGTAGGCCAGCGAGCCTCCGGGCTCCAGCGTCCCATCCGCAAAATGCGTGGCATTGATTTCCGTAGAGAGACTGTTGCTGGCCAGCGCCTCCAGCAACACGATGTTCACGATCTGGCCGGCGTTCTGCACATCCAGGTCACTGGAAGAGCCACGAATGATTTCGATGCGCTCGACCTGACTTGCCGGAATGCGCGCCAACTGGGCCCGCGCTTCGTTGGCCTTGCCCGCCATGCGCTTGCCGTCGATCAGAATCTGCGAACTCGCGCCCAGTCCCCGATTGCCATCGCTGGACACCGACGACGCGCCACTGCTCTGTAGAATCATGTCGATGCCGGGCACACGATCCAGCATGTCATTCACCGTCAGGGCTCCGGACGCCTGGAAGAACTCCGCCCCATAAATCACAGTCGAATCGGTTTCAGGCGCCTGCGCCAGCGCAGAAGACATTCCATGAAGAAAACAGAATGCAATCGCCCCTGATCGCGCGCTCAATCGCAACCCAGCATTATTCGACATAGACTTCTCCACCCAGCGGTTGTTATTGTTGCCTTGAAAACTACAATACGCCCTCAAACGTGTATATACACTATGTGTGTCTTTTTGTGACGCATGACCATCGAATGGCAACTGGCGATATACTGAAAACGCAATTGATTACAACAGGTACTTCTTGAGAAGGGATTTGATCATGGCTGGCAAAGGCAAAGCGAAACCGTCACTCGATCCGTCATTCACGCCACTGGAGAGTCCGTGCAATCTGTTCTTCCTGCGCCGGGCGACGCTCGCAGTCAGCAGGCAATACAACGCGGCGCTGAAGAGCAGCGGTTTGCAGGTGACCCAGTTCAGCGTGCTGTTCATCCTGCACGTTTCCGGCCCCCTGTCGATTACCGAGTTGGCCAACAAGATGGGACTGGATCGCACCTCCATGAGTCGCAACCTGATGCCTCTGCAGCAGCAAGGACTCGTGTCAGTGGGCGACGAAGGGTGGCATCGTACGCGTGATGTCGCTATCACTACTGCCGGTGAGAAGATTCTGAAAAAGGTGTTGCCGATGTGGAGGAAGGCACAGACCGCGTTCATCGAACATATGGGCCAGGCTGATACGGCGGTGCTGATCGAGCTATTAGGTCGTGCGTCCAGGATCGGTGCGTGAGGAACCACCTTCCCTGTAGATACTCCGTTCGAGATCAAGTGCTTTTCAGATGAATGTCGCTGAACAAGCTGCTTGAATCGAACGGAACATCGTTCTTGATGCAGGCCCAAAGTCCCGTCAGGTACTTGCGCATCACTGCACACAGGGCCTGTAT
>JAUXNX010000018.1 GCA_030682575.1 Gammaproteobacteria bacterium | reverse complement strand
CAAAAGAGCGATGCAGCGATTCTCGACGCGAAAACACTGCCCAATCCGTCTGCGCGATATTCTCTGGAGTCGCTTAAAAACGGCGCCAGAGAGACTGAGGAGACATACTCTGTCAGCCAGGAGGTGGACGTAACAGGCAAGCGGTCCGGAAGGCTCGATACAGCCCATAGGAGCAGGGAGGCCGCAGAGCTGTCACTGAACCACGAAATTGCAGGGCTTCTTGTACAGATGAAGCAATCCTTTTATAAGGTCCTGTTACTTAAAGAGAATGAAAAGGCTTTTTCAGGCATAGTTGCGATTTTTTCCGATGTCGAAAATAAGATAGACGCCAGGGTTAGAGCGGGAGACGCTTCAGAGGCAGTTCTCATGAAGCTTACGAGCGAAAAAAAGAAGGTGGTCAGGGGGCTCGCGGCGCTCCGCACAGACCTGAATGCCGAAAAAAGAAGGCTGGCCCTGCTTCTCAACATCCAACCAATTGATTTTGACATTTCAGGACAATTTGCATACAAGCCTCTGCATCTCAGAATAGGGGAACTGACAGAATCAGGACTGCGGAACAGATTCGATATAAAGAGTCAGGACAAAACTGTCGAGGCGGCTGAAGCCTTGCTTGCTGCCTCAAAAAAAGAGGCTTTGCCGTCAATCGATCTGGAGGCAGGTTATAAGAAACGGACAGGAGGGTTCAATGGTTTTATCTTTGGCGTCTCCATCCCCCTTCCCCTGTTTAACAGAAATCAGGGAGGCATTGCCCGTGGACAGGCCGGGCTCGACCAGGAAAAGGTGACGTTAGAGGCCCTGAAGAAAACCGCAGTATACGAGGCGAGTCTCCTCTTCGAAAGAATCACCTCACTCCAGACAAGGATTGTCGACTTATCGATCCAGATCGAAACCTCAAAAGAGCTGACAAAGATCGCCGGCATCACCTATGAAGAAGGCGAAACCGGTCTTCTCGACCTTCTCGATGCAGTACGGTCAGAGAAGGAACTGGCAACTGAATACAACGGTCTTATCTATGAATACTGGGCTTCGCTCTTCGAGCTTGAAAAAGTCTCAGGCGCTAAAATGGCACACATGGGAGGCACGAAATGAAATATATTGTTAGTACGTTTTTGGTCCTGGCGCTTCTTGCTGGATGCACGGCAACGCAAAAGGAGCCGGCAGCTCAGAAGACGGAGACACATAAGAAGACTGTCTGGACAGCCAAGGCAGAACTGTTTATGGAGTATGACGAACCGAAACAGGGGAACAAGACCATGTTTCTTCTTCACCTGACCGATCTCAGGGACTTCAAGCCTGTTTCGGAGGGAACGCTGACCCTCACCTTCAGACCTGAAACTGGAGAGGCTGTTATCGTAAAGATCGACAAACCCGAAAGACCAGGCATCTTCAAGACAGATGTAACATTCAATCAGCCTGGCGCCTACACAATGACCGCCTCATTAAGGGGTAAGACATTCTCCGATGAGATAATTGTGCCTGATATCGACGTCATCGGCAAAGAGGGAAAGCACGATGAGGCGCACCATGAAGAGACAGCCGGTGGTGATATATCCTTTCTCAAGGAACAGCAGTGGACAATAGATTTCATGGCCGGTCTGCCCGCAAAGCAGCAGGTCTTTTCATCGTTTATAGCAACAGGTGAGGTGATCCCGGCTGCAAATGCCGAGGCCACTCTTTCTGCCCCGCTCTCGGGGACCCTGTCGCTGTCAAAACAGCTGCCCTACATCGGCAAGAAGGTTGTCAAGGACGAACTGCTTGCCGTAATTGACCCGCCCATCTCACAGCAGGGCGGCCTTGGCAGTCTCACCGCTTCCTATGCAGAGGCAAAAAATAGAGTTGTCCTGGCGCAGAATGAGCATGAGCGGGCAAAGCGCCTCTATGAAGCAAAGGCCGTTCCGAAGCGGCGACTTGAGGAGGCTGAACTCAGCCTTGAAAGCGCAAAGGCAGCATTCGAGCCTCTGGAGCGGTCGGTTCAGGAGATGAAACAGGGCGTCTCCGGGAACAAGGTTATCCTCAAGGCACCTTTCAGCGGGACAGTGGTGGAACTGTTTACTGCAAACGGCAAGGCCATAGAGGCAGGCCAGCCGGTCCTGCGGCTTATCAATACCTCAACAGTATGGCTCAAGGCCAACGTGCCTGCAACCGAGATCGGCAGCCTCGGGAATCTCGATAAGGCATCTTTCACTATTCCCGGGGTCGAAGGCGAGATGAAACCGTCGCGGCTCGTTACCGTAAACGATGTGGTTGATCCAAAGACAAGGACAGTGCCTGTGATCTTTGAGGTTGGAAACAGCGCAGGCAGACTCAAGGTCGGCATGTTCGCGGATGTGTCGATCAGGACAGGGCATGCTGAAAATGCATTAACACTGCCTGAGGAGGCCTTCTTTGAGGATGAAGGAAGGTTCTTTGTCTTTATCCAGGCACAAGGCGAGGCCTTTGAGCGGCGTGAGGTGAAGACCGGCATACGCGGCAGCGGCCTTGTACAGGTCCTCTCGGGTGTCAAGGAAGATGAGCGGGTGGTCCTCAGGGGGGGCTATTATGTGAAGCTCGCCTCGCTTTCATCACGGATGCCTGATGCCCATGCCGGGCACGGGCACTAAAAGGAGACAGCCATGCTCGACAGATTAACTAAAATATGTCTTGAAAATAGATTGATCATAATGGCAGTCTCTTTTGTCCTTCTTGTTGTCGGCGCCTATGTCGGCATGAAGATGAAGGTGGATGTCTTCCCTGACCTGACTGCGCCGACCGTCACGATCATGACCGACGCCCACGGCATGGCGCCGGAGGAGGTCGAGGCCCTCGTCACTTATCCGATCGAGAGCGCCATCAACGGCGCAACCGGCGTCCGGCGAGTCCGGTCCCATTCGACCTTTGCCATCTCGACCGTGTACGTCGAGTTTGACTGGGGGACTGATATTTACCGTGCCCGCCAGGTGGTGAATGAGAAACTCCAGCTTGTCTCAGCCAGCCTGCCGAAGGAAGTGGTCCCTGTGCTCACTCCTATTTCGTCAATCATGGGCGAGATCATGTACATCGGGCTCAGATCCGACAAAATGCCGATCATGGCCGTGAAAGAGACGGCTGACTTTGTGGTGAGAAAACGCCTTCTATCCGTTCCGGGCGTTTCGCAGGTCGTGAGCATTGGAGGAGAAGCAAAGCAGTACCAGGTGCAGATCGATCCCCACAAGCTGAGCGCCTTTGACGTGTCTCTGAATGAAGTGGTCGAGGCGGTCAAAAATACTAATGAGAACTTCTCCGCTGGGGTCATGAAATCAGGAGGTCAGGACTACCTCATCAGGGGCATCGGCAGGGTCCGTTCTGTTGCAGATATCGAGAACGCGACAGTAACCTCGAGGGACGGCGTCCCGGTCCTCGTCAGGGATATCGCTGCTGTGAAAATCGGCCCTGCCTTCAGGATCGGTGATTCATCCGTGGATGCGAAGCCTGCGGTGGTTCTGGCGATCCAGAAACATCCTGATGCAAACACTGTGGAGCTTACAAAACGGCTCGAAGGGATCCTTGAAGAGATCAAAAAGACCCTGCCCGAAGGCATCGTCATAGACACGGACATCTTCAGGCAGGCGGACTTTATTGAGAGGGCCATAAATAATGTCAGGAAGGTTGTGCTCGAAGGCGGTATCCTTGTCATCGCGATCATCCTTCTCTTCCTCGGAAACCTCAGGGCAACCGTCATCTCGGTAACCGCGATGCCGCTGTCACTGATATTTGCGGTCTTTGTGATGAAATATTTCGACATCACGATCAACACCATGACCCTTGGCGGCGTAGCTATAGCGATCGGCGTTATTGTGGACGACGCAATAATCTATGTAGAGAATGTATTCCGGCGGATGAACGAAAACCATCACAAGCCTGAGGCCATGCGCCATTCAGCCATGAAGGTGATCTTTGACGCCTCGAAGGAGATCAGAGGGCCGATCATCAATGCAACATTGATCATTATCGTCGTCTTTGCGCCGCTCTTCTTTTTAAGCGGAATTGAGGGCCGGCTGCTCAGGCCCCTCGGGATCTCCTATATGGTCTCGATCGGCGCCTCCCTTCTCGTTGCTCTGACGGTAACGCCGGCCATGTGCGCTTATCTTCTTCGCAAGGGTAAATTTCTTGAAGAAAGCGGTGACAGCCGCCTTGTCCATTGGCTGAAGAAGGCATATAAGCCGGCCCTCGACTTCGCCATAATGAAACCGGGCGTGGTCATTACTGCCGCAGCAATCGGCTTTGCGCTCTCGCTCATACCGCTTCTCTTTATAGGGAGATCCTTCCTGCCGTCTTTCAATGAGGGGTCATTGACTGTCATGGTTGCCACAGCGCCCGGCACTTCCCTTGAGAAGTCCTCGGAAATCGGGACACTTGTCGAG
>JAUXNX010000016.1 GCA_030682575.1 Gammaproteobacteria bacterium | reverse complement strand
CCCTCCACGGTTTGAACGGCATCGGCGGGGACGGTCAGACCACCTTCCTGGCTGTTTGTGACGACGGTCCCTGTCACGGGGGACCCAGCAGGCGGTAAGGCACTTGAAGTAGATCGCGCGCGAATAACGGCTGCACCGCTTTGCTCGCGCGCATTGGCGGCTACGCCAACGACCACAGCTTCGAAGCTGCCAGACGGACCTGTGACTTGGAGACGAGCTCCAGAGGTCACCTCGGATGCCAATGCGGGAGGAGCGTTGAAGACGAGTTCCACTTGCGCAGGATCGGAGATTTCCACGACGGCTCCACCAGATGCGACGAAGCCACCCACAGTGGTACTGACCGCGCCGACTACACCCGCGATTGGGCTGACGACGCTGAAGCGTCCCGAGGTATTCGGTGAACCGCTTGCCGCGACCTGAGCTTGTGCCGCCCTTGCCGCCGCATCAGCGGCGAGTGAGCGGGCGCGAGACGCTTCCATGTCCTGACGAGCGACAATCCCCTGTTCGACGAGGTTCAAGTCGCGCTGATAAGCGAGGCGCGCAGCTTCGGCCTCGGCAACTGCAGCATCGGCGTTTGCACGCAAAGTAGCTGCATCGCCACTGACTATGACAGCCAGGAGCTGACCGGCTTCAACCGATGAGCCCGGAGCGACGTGTATCTGCTCGACCCTTCCGCCCGTGATCGCCGCTACGACTGCCCGAGCGCCCACTGCAGACTCGACCCGGCCTGACAGCCGATACTCGTTACCGCCGCCGCGGCCCACGTCTACGATGCTGATACCCGAGGCTTCGATTTGCCTCGCGGTTAATGCGACGACACCTTCCTCGGATGGCGCATCCTCGTGCTCGTCCTGCTGGTCAGGATCATTGTGAGCGGCGTGCTCATCCTCCTCGACGTGAGCGGCGTGCTCCGAGTGCGGGATGAGCTGGGCAAGGCCGAAGCCAGTACCAAGGGCAACAAGTAGAACTGCTCCACAGAGGAGCCGGATATTTGTGGTTGTCATCTATGCTTCCTCAAAATGGGGTGCGGCCGTCAAGGCGCGCGAGTTCGACTTCTGCACGGACGCGCGCTATGCGTGCGTCCACAGCGGTATTGCGTGCGGCAATCAAGGCAGACCGTATGCTGCGCAGCTCCAACTGCGAGATGCGCCCCGCATCGAAGCCAGCGCGTGCAAGGCGGTAGGCTTCTTCGGCAGAAGCGACGCCGTTATCGGCAGCACGTGTCCGGGTGATCGATGCAGTGAGGCGGGCTTGTGCAGCACTGCGATCTGCCTGGACCTCCAACTTCAAACCGGTCAGCCGCGCCTCGGCAGCTCGCTGCTCGGCACGCGCTGCACTGATAGCGCCCTTATTCCTATCGAACAGCGGAACGGATACGCTGATGCCGAACATAAGTGCTTGGGAGTCGTATTCTTGGAATCGTCGGACACCGAGCGACGCGGTCACGTCGGGACGAGCACGCAGTCGCTCCACGGTTACGGATTGACCAGCCGCATCCAGTTCGGCTTCGGCAATCTGAACAGCCAAGGGATTGCGTACATCCTGTGCAAAGGGGCTGGGTGCGCGATCTAGCAGGCTGGTTCCGATAGATGTGACAGGTTCGGTCAGCATCGCTGCTGCGGCGAGACGCGCGAAAGCCGCATCTCGGTTTGCCTGTGTTTCGTCCACGACGGCACGAGCAGCCTCCACCTCGCTTTCGGCCTGGATGCCACGAAGCGTAGGCTCACGACCTTCTTCTATAAGGGCCATCACCGCGCTTGCATCCGCCTGCGTCAGCGACAGTGCCTCGACGGCCAGCTCATACTGCAAGGAAGCGGCTTCCGCCTCGGCATAGATCAGCGCCAGGCGGCCGGCCACTGCCCATCGCGATTGGTCGCGGCGCAGAGCAGCCGCGTCAGCTTCCGCCCGGGCGGCACCAATACGTGCACCCCGCTGTCCCCACAGTTCCAGGGGTTGGCTGACGGAAAACGTGGTCTCTGCGGCGTCATAGCCAGTGAACGGCGCGCGGCCGTAAGCATTCTCGGCCTGCAGGGTGACGGAAGGATTAGGTAATGCACGGGCCTGTTGCGCGCGTGCATTGGCGGCGTCGAGCAACGCTTCGGCTTCAAGTGTCGCCGGGGTTCGATCGAGATACTCGATCAGTGTTTCATAGGGCGGAGCGGGCTCGGCACTTGCTGGTGATGCCAGCGTGATCGTTGTAGCGACCACAGCAAAGCCAACCGCGCATAGCGGTCGGTCGAACGATATAAACATGAGAAGACTCCCAAAGCTAAAACGAGTTGACGAAACGACCGTGCAAGCAGCACGGTCCGAATTCGTCAGGCTTTGGGGGGGCGCCTCAATCCATTAGGCGTGTGTGACGCAATAGCATCACTTTCTGGCCATGCGTGCGTCAGGTGAAGGGAAGCGGTTTTGGGTGCGGAATTCGGGGAGACGTGAGCATGCGTATGATGACAATGACCGTGGCTGCAGGCGTCAGGGTCGTAGTCCGATCCGGAACCATTGCCCCGACTATCATCACCGTCACTATGGATCTGAACGTATGAATGCGTATCGCCACCCTCAGATGCGCACAAGAATGCGTCAGCCATAGGGACGACTATGAACGTTGCGAGAAACAACGCTACTATCATCAGCCTATGTCTGAAAGAAGTACGCACCATTCTTACAGGTTAGCAAGAGATGAGGTGAGTTGGCAATCAGTTTCGACGAACTCGTGGTGAGCATGAAGGAGCGGCGAGCGATGGCATCCGTGATTTTGCATGCCTCGAATGTACGTTGTGTTGGAGAGCCCGATGTCATACATCATCGCCAGTATCAGATCGTGTATTAGCACGTGCTCGGCCACGCACCTGCCGGACGCAGCCAGGCGATCCAACTGTCGGCTGCAACCTTCATAGACCGGGATAACAAAATACCAACGGTAGTTCAGTACGTCGTCCAGCAGCACACGCTTAGATGCCAGCGAGGGAGGCGTGGCCGGTACAGCTAGGACCAGTGGGCCGCGCCAGACCGGCTCCGCGATGAGCCCTTCCTCGATTTCATCGGCGAGCGTGAAGCCAACGCGGTACATCGCGGCCTTGTCGTTCCCGGTAGGCAATCCAATCATCTTTTCAGGAGCCGTAGTCCATTGAAGACCACCAGCAGGCTCGCACCCATGTCAGCAAATACGGCCATCCACATGGTCGCCTGTCCAGTGAAAGTGAGCACCAGAAAAACAGCTTTGATGCTGAGTGCCAGAACAATGTTCTGCATCAGCACTCTGGCAGTCGCGCGGGAGAGGCGAATAAAGGTTGGTATTTTACGCAGGTCATCGTTCATCAACGCCACATCCGCCGTCTCAATGGCGGTGTCGGTGCCGGCTGCCCCCATGGCGAAGCCGATGTCCGCGCGTGCTAACGCCGGTGCATCGTTGATCCCATCGCCAACCATGCCGACCTTGCCGTTACGCGCCAACCGTTCGATTTCGCGTAGCTTGTCCTCTGGAAGCAGATTGCCTTGGGCATCGTCAATACCCGCCTGCTTGGCGATCGCTTGGGCGGCATGAGGATTGTCGCCGGTCAGCATTAGGGTCTTTACGCCCAGCGCGTGCAGATCGGCTATAGCTTCCCGGCTGCTATTCCTGATCGTATCGGCGACTGCGAACAAGGCTTGTACGCCATCGTCTCCGACCAACATCACCACCGTCTTGCCCTCAGTTTCCAGTGCTGACAGACGTTCCTCCAGTTCAGATGAGCATTTCCCCAATTCTTCAACCATCCGATGGTTGCCCAGGTAATAAGTCGAGCCACCAATGTGACCGCTAATTCCCCGGCCGGGTAGAGCGCTGAAGTCAAGCACCTCCCTAACCGTGACCCCGTCCGATTCGGCGGCCAGTGCCACAGCTTTCGAGACCGGATGGTCGGAGCGTGCGGACAGGCTGGCGGCAAATGCGCGGGCACTATTTGGATCGGCATCGCGCCAAGCGATGAAATCAGTCTGGGCTGGTTTGCCATGAGTGACCGTTCCGGTTTTGTCGAGTGCCAACCATTCCAGTTTTCGACCCTCTTCCAGATAGACTCCGCCTTTCACAAGAATGCCGTGTCGTGTTGCAGCAGCCAGGCCACTGACAATGCTGACGGGGGTGGAAATGACCAGTGCGCACGGGCACGCGATCACGAGTAGAACCAGCGCGCGGTAAACCCAATCGAGCCATGCCAAACCAAGAAGAAGCGGCGGAAAGACGGCGACAGCCAGCGCCACCACAAACACGATAGGCGTGTACCAGCGGGCGAACTGATCGACGAAACGTTGAGTAGGCGCACGGCTGCCCTGGGCAGACTCCACGGCGTGAATGATGCGCGCCAGGGTTGAATTGCTGGCAGCCGCGGTAACGCGATACTCAAACGAGCCGGACTCGTTGATAGTCCCGGCAAAGACCTGATCACCTGGGCCTTTTTCGACCGGTATGCTTTCGCCGGTGATTGGAGCCTGATTGACGGTGGAGTGGCCTTCCACAACTTCGCCATCGAGTGCAATTCGCTCACCCGGCTTGACCCGGACCTGGCTGCCAATGGTGATCTGCTGGGCGTCTATCTCGTTCCAGGTTCCGTCTGGTTGTCGCACGGTGGCCCGTTCTGGCGTGAGGTCCATCAGGCCGCGAATCGCATTGCGCGCGCGATCCAGAGACTTGGCTTCGATCACTTCGGCCAATGCGAACAGGACCATGACCATAGCCGCTTCAGGCCAATGCCCAATAAGCACGGCACCGGTAACCGCAATCGACATCAACGCATTCATGTTGAGGTTGCGGTTCTTGAGTGCCATCCAGCCCTTCTTGTAGGTGGGCAAGCCCCCCGTAAGGATGGCGATCAGCGCCAGCGTCATCACCGACCAATGGTTGCCGTCGTGGAACCAGTACATGATCTCGGCGGCGACGGCCGTCACGCCCGAGATCGCCAGCGGCCACCACTTCGTTTGTGCTGGCGCCGGAATGCCAGATGTTTCTGCCGGCTCGATTACGCGCGCATCGAAACCGATAGTCTTGAGTTCGGCAAGCACATTTGGCCGGACGCCCGATGCGTGGTGAATTGTTAGCGTGCGCTGTACCAGATTGAAGTCGAGATTAGATACCCCAGGCACATCAACGAGCTTGGCTCGAATCAGCGCTTCTTCGGTAGGGCAATCCATCGCCTGGATGGATAGCTTCGTGGCCTGCTCGGCCGCCGTCTCATCCGTCCGAACTGCATGCATGCCCACCGCTGCAAGAGCCTGTTCCACAGATGCCAGCGATGGCAGCTCATGATGCACGTTCAGCCTGCGTTGCATGAGATTGAAGTCCAGCTTCGCAACACCCTGCATGCCGGTGAGCTTGTCGCGAATCAGTGCTTCCTCTGCGGGGCAGTCCATATTGTCGATACGATAGATTGCCAGCGCGAGCCCAGACGCGGCATCCGCCTGCATCTCGTGCGGTGGAGCCAGGGTGGGCGGCGCCGAGTTACCGCCGCAGCCCCTTGAATCGCATGTGCTCATTGCAAGCCTTCCAGTAGGTCATTTTTCGTTGAGCATTTGAGCACCTATAGTTACTATAGAGTCAAGCGATATTGTGAGGGCTCTGCTATGAGTATCAAGATTGGTGAACTCGCCAAACGGACCGGATGTGAGGTCGTGACCATCCGTTACTACGAGAAGGAGGGGCTGATGCCAGAGCCTCCGCGTAATGAGGGGAACTTCCGGTTGTACGGCGACCTGCACATCGAACGGTTGCAGTTCATCCGGAACTGCCGCTCTCTCGACATGACGCTGGGGGAAGTACGCACTTTGCTGGTGCTGAGGGATGCACCCGCTCAGGAGTGCACTGAAGTCAACACGCTGATAGATGAGCACATCCGCGAGGTGGAAGTACGGGTTGAGACCTTGTTGCGGTTGAAGCAGCACTTAATGTCATTGCGAAAAAAATGCTCTGGCATTTGGCCCACTGACTCGTGCCCCATCTTGCAAGACTTGGCCGCTCGCGGTTGACCTAGACACGCCTTTGCGGCGTATCACCGCGCCAAGTCCAGAAGGATTGCTGACCGCATGCCACACCTGGCTCAACGGTGGCATGAGATCGACGTCTTATTGCCGCGCGTTATGTCAAGGCTGAAGACAAGATAGCGGTGCGTTCAATGGTTGCGTTAAGACGGCGCCCGACTAAAGCTTTATGTCAAATCCCCAGGCGGCGCTGTTTCCCGAACTCCCAAGACACACTGGTTCCACGTATGGTCGCAGCTACTGACTGCCCAAGCCTGTGATCCAGCACCGGCTTCCAGGGCACCAGGCTGAAGCTCTTGCCATTATCGAGCATGGCAAAGCGCCCGCTGGCCAGCATCACGCTGCGCCGGTAGACGCCGCTGACGCGCTCGCCATCACCTACCGCACGATACTCCAGGCCGGTTTCGGTCGCGATGTTCTGCGCCGCCTGGGCTAGATCGCGGTTGCGCAGCGTTGTCAGCAGGTTGCGGGCCAAGACCACGCGCGTGCCGCGCCGCTCGGCGAGGTCCTGTTCGGCCAGGAAGTCGGCGCGCTGCTGGAGCGCCTGCCGCACGTCACCACCAAAGCCAAGCTCGCCCAGCCCCTCACCACCGCCTATCAACTGCTGGTCCAGCCAGGTGGCGCCGATCACGCGCGCCTGCCGCTCGATGGGTAGATGCGATTTCAACTCTACCGCCACGCCCCCGGCGCGTTGCGCGTCGTACTGCCGACCCTGCTCGGGTAGGTCAGCCGGCACTTGCCAGACGCCTTCAGCCAAGCGTTCGACAATACCGGCCCGGCGCAGGGCTTCCAATCGGTGGACATGGCCTACCACCACGTCGGCGGGATTGCGGCCGGGTACAGCCTGCGCCTTAGCGTGGGGCAGGTGCTGATCGGTGCGGTACAGACCATCGGTGGCCAACTCGGCGATGGTCCTGTCCGCCGCGCGCACTCCGGCCGAACCCTTGACCTCCACCACCGCGCCGGCCGGGTACTGCTCCAGTTCGGTCTTGGCTGGCACCGCGACGTAATGCGCTTTGCCGTCGATGCCGTCGAGCACTAAGTAGCCCTTGTCGTACAGCTCATCGGCCAGGCCCTTGGCAGCGACGCGGCCAATGATCGGGCGCGCGTTGTCGCCCGCCTCGAACACCGCCAACTCGCGCTGCGTGCCGCCCATTGCCCGCTGCATGGTGCGGATGATGTCGCCGCGTTCGCCCATCGCGCGCAAGGTAGATTCAGCCTCGGTATGGACGGCCCAGACGCCGGGCTGGACTTCAGTGGCCAGCCCCATGCGCTGCAAGCGTTGTAGGCGGCCGACGAACAGTAGGCGCTGGCGTTGCAGACGGGGATCATCGAAGCGTTCGACGTGTACCAAGCCGTCCACCGCCTTGCGCTGCAAGCTGCGATCCAGGCTCGTGTACCGCTCCTGATCGACTTCGCGCTGCATGGCGCGCTGGATCTCCAGCTCAGTGCGCGGCCCGAGCCATTCGGTGGCGAGTTCGGCGGCGCGCTCGCGCATGCCGCGGGTGATGTAGTCCTGCGAGACGATGAGGTCTTTGCCGGTGTCGTCCTTGCCGCGCAGCACGACGTGGGTATGCGGGTTGTCGGTGTTCCAGTGATCGACCGCAACCCACTCCAGCCGCGTGCCCAGATCGGCTTCCATGCGGGTCATCAGGTCGCGGGTGTAGCGCCGCAGGCCTTCCAGCTCGGCGGCATCTTCCGGCGAGACGATGAAGCGGAACTGGTGGCGGTCTTCGCGGCCGCGTTCCTCGAAGGCGGACAGGCCGGCGTGATCGCTCGTCGTGCTGTACGCCTGTCCCGGCTCGCCATCGCGGCCGACGCCCTCGCGCTCGATGTAGCGCAGGTGCGTGATAGTCGAGCGCGCGCCGGCTTGCTTGAGATACACCAACCGTACCTTGACGGTGGCGCGGCGCGAACTCGCGGACAGCGACTGTCCGGTGAAGCGCGCCGCCACATGGCCGCGCCCCAGCCGCGAGCCGGGCGCCTTGCCGCGCTTGCCGCCAGTGGCATTGGCTGCCTTGGTGGCTTGGCGCAGCACCTTGGAGATAAAGGCGTCACCGCGCTGCTTCGGCGCACCGGGACGAATGCGGAAGCGGTCGGCGTCGTCGCCGCTGCTCCGGCTCATGCGGCGGCTCCGGCTAAGTCCATCGCGCCAGAGGGCGCGATGCACGCGCTTTCGCCAATGACGACATGGCATTGGCGCTGCTCGCGGCACGGTGCCGCGATATGGCGCGTGCCGCGCCAACCCCACGTGCAGACTGGCTTTGCGCGCACCTTGGTGCCGCACCCTTCAATCTTGCCCTGCATCTTCCCCCGGCCTGACGGCACGGGGGTGCGATGCCCCGGCGGCGCTGCGCAACGCGCAGCCCGGCCGCCGGCGAGCGTCAGCCATGCCTGCGGCATGGCGCGCTCGGGGCAAGCTGTCTGCACGGGGGAGTGCCGGGCGATGCGCGGTGCGAATGCACGCGCGCTGCACCGGCATGAACACAGCAACGACATGCCGAACAGCGCAACAACGTGCGCCGTCACGGCTGAGTCTCCAAGCGGATCGGTCGCGCCACGCCGAGCACGGCGGCGGCGCTGACCGGCCCGAAGTAACGGCTGTCGAACGATGCCGGGTTGGTGTTACTCAGAAGGAACAGTTCACCATCGGCGAGCGGACGGCACTGCGGCCAGGATGACAGCGGCCGGCCCCAGCGGTCAGTGTGCAGCACGGCGGCCACCGGCACGCCGTCGATGCGCAAGATGCCATTCACGATGCAGACGTGTTGCGACGCGACCGCGCCAACACGTTTGAGCAGCGGAACGTGCGACGGCAGGTAGCCGCGCTGCGCGGCGAGCGCGGCGGCGTCTGCCGGCAAGGCGGTCAGCACGATGCTGCCGACGTGCAGCGAGTGCGCCGGTTCGATGCGATACCAGCCGACTGGAACGCTGTCGGATGGGTTGTAGACGATGCGCGCCGATGGCTGCACGAAGGCCGCCCAGGCCAGCGCAGCGAGGCCGCAGGCAGCGAGTGCAGCCAACGCGAAGAGAGCGCGCAGGCGCGAGCAAGGAATGGTTGTGGTCGTCGCGGTCATTGCAGCGCCCTCCCAGCCAGCCAGGCCGCGTGCCGTTCGGTGCTGTACTCCGGCAGCGGCAGGCGCGCAGCCAGACGGTTGCCCAGCGTGCGCCAGTACGCGGGCGACACGTCGATGGCCTTGATGCCCAGCGCTTCGATAGCGTCGATCTGCGCGAGCACAGCTCGCACTTTCTGTTCGCCTTCGGCATGCAGCAGTAGGCGCGCGCCGGGGCGAATGCCGGGAATGGTCTGCATGGCATCCAGCGGCGTACAGGCTTGCAGCACCATGAGCTGCCAGCGCACCGTGCCGTAGTCGTTCGATTCCCAGCGGATGCGGCAGAAGATTGCTGTTGGCAGGAACACCGCGCAGCGCCGCCAGCGGTCGATCTGCACGGTGCGCGTCGGGTTGCCGAAGCGCAGATAGAGATTGATGCGCTGTGCGACGTAGGCGAGCGATACGCGCGTGAGCGGCACACGGCTGTCCAGCGTAGCGAGCGGCTGCGGTGAAGGCAGCGGCGCAGCCGTGGCCGCCTGGGTGGCGATAGTCATGGTTTGTGCTCCGGGAACTCTCGTTCGAGCAACGCGCGCAGCAGTTCGGCCACCGTCACGCTCTGGGTGAAGGCCGAAACCTTGATGCGTGCGCGCATCGCTGGCGTCACGTCGAGGGTCAGGCGTGCTGTGTAGAGGTCTCCTTTCTGCACGTCGTTGGCGTCGCCCTGGCGAATCCAGGCTTCGGCCTGCGGATTCGCCGGCGGGCGCGCACCGATGGCAATGCGTTTGCCGCGCTCTTTGCTCATGGCAACCACCGCAATAGCTCGTCCACCAGCGCGGTGATTTCGTGTGCGGCCATGCTGTCCGGTGCGGTTTCGCAGGCGAGCCGCCCAGCGGCCACGCTGTCGGCGAAGACGATGCGCTGGCGAATTTCGGCGTGCAGTGCGGGCAGCGGCTGTTCCGCGAGCGCGCCACGGGCTTCGCGTCCGATGACGGTACGCACCACACGTCGGTTGATGACGAAGGCCGCGCGCAGCGCTGGCCTGAACACCTGCGCTTCACGGACCAGCGCCACCATCTCGGCGCTGGCCCACAGGTCGTAGGGACTCGGCTGCACCGGGACCAGCGCGCAATCGGCCGCCAGCAGCGCAGAGCGCGCGAGTGCGGCGATGCGCGGTGGGCCGTCGATGATGATGTGATCGGCGCGACGTGCGAGTTCCGGCGCTTCCTGGTGCAGCGTTTCGCGGGCGAGGCCCACGGCGCTGAACAGCCGTGGCAAGCCTTGTTGACTGCGCCGTTGCGTCCAGTCCAATGATGAGCCTTGCGGGTCGGCATCCAGCAGGATGACCTGTTGACCGCGCAAGGCGAGTTCACCAGCGATGTGGGTGGCGAGCGTGGTCTTGCCGACGCCGCCTTTCTGGTTGAGCAAGGCGACGATCATGGCGCTGCCCTCCGTTGTGGAAAGCGGCTCGATGAACAGCCTGAAAAACGCCTTTGCTGTTGACCTTCGGCGGTTATCCACCTGCCCAATAACAAGGTCTTGTTATTCGTTAGATAGGTTTTAAAGTTAGATATAAAGTTAAGGGCCGAAAAAATCCTTGTGGCCACTGAAGTTAGACGCGATTCGCGCGCCTGATAGCACGATAGGAGTGCGCCTGATAGCACGAGTCCTGGCGCGCCCGATAGCACGAGCTCATTCACAGCTTGTCCCGTTTTCATCCCCGCAGTTATCAACGTGCCGTGGACGGCACGGGGCGGAAGGCCAGAATCTCCGGCGCGCCGGGCCAGCGTTCGACGGACAGCACGTAGCCGGGCAGCGATTGCCGAGCAGCCAGCGTGCGCAGGTCGCGGGCGAAGTCGCGGGGCTGCGCCAGGCTGCCCGACTTGCGATACAGGTAGGGGAAGTCGAACTGCCAGCCGTTGCGCTGCTTGCCGCCGTGCTTGCGCACCAGGCGGTACAGCCAGCGCTCGATGCCGCCGGTGAGCTTGAAGTACGCCGGGTCGATGGTGAGCACCAGGGCCTCGTCGATCACACCGGCATAGAACCAGTCCGGCAGGATGAGTTCGAGGCCGAGCGGTGCGCCCCTGGCGTCCGTGCGCTCCTTCCATTCGTTGATCCACGAGAAGCGATGCAGGCGCCGCCCGGTGGTCTCGCGGATGGACGTGGCAATCGTGGTCGATTGCAAGCGATCTAGCGCGGCCTTCAGGCGCTGGTAGTCGCGCAGCGACGTACCGCGCCCGATGAAGCGCAGGATCTCGTAGGGCGTGGCCTGCATCCTGCGCGACGGGCGAATGCCCGCATCGCGCGCTTCGACGATTTGGCTGGCGGCCCAGATGAGGATGTCGGCATCCCAGATGGTGGCGATGCCGTGCTCCTGCGTGCCTTCCACGCGCACGGTGACGCCAGCGGAGCGGAAGTCGATCGGCGCCGTGCGCCGCGACTTGGCCAGCGAGAAGAACGGATAGGCCATCAGGTCCTGGGCATCGCGCGGTGCCATGTCGCCCGGCAGCGCGCGGAACAGGTCGAGCTGTTCGCGCTCCTTCTCCAGGCTGGACACGACGAGGGCCATTCGCGCGCTGGCTCTCAGCGGCCATCGCGGTAGTCACCGGCGTGGCGTTCGGCGTATTCGGGGTCGGACGTGGCCTCGAAGCTGCGCGCGTCCGCCCAGGCGTCGAGGTCGGCCACCGCGTACATGACGCGACGGCCGAACTTGCGAAAGCGCGGACCGCCGCCGATCACGCGCTGCTTCTCCAGCGTGCGCGGCGACAGGCGCAGGTAGTCGGCTGCTTCGTCGTTGGTCAGGTAGCGCGAAGGCTGGGCGGGTTGCTGCGTGACAGCGGGAGCGGCTTGCGGCCGCAGCGGTGCGGGTCTCATGGCGTGAACCTCCATCGGTCTGAATCGCTGACCGCGACAGCGCGGCCGGATGGAGGCAGTCTCAGAGAAGAAAGGCGCTGTGCTCAGGGACGTTTTGCGAAGGATGCGGAACGTCCCTGCCTGTGCGGATGAAGCTGTGCGAGGCCGCGATAGCCGCCGCGCATCAGGGTCTGGCCCCGCCGCACCAGGCGGCGCACGCGAGCGCGCAGTGCGCCATCGGCGTGCCAGTCTCCGGTGACGGCCGCTGCACCGAATAGCACGTCCGCTACGGTGCGCAAGGATGCGCCGGCCAGGGTACCGTCGAGTGCCTGCAAGGTGCGCAGCTCCAACAGCGCGGTCGTAGAGGGGCGTAGCGTGGCCAATGCTGTCGGTGCGTTCGCCACCAGTTTGCCCAGCTCGCCCACCAGCGCGCGGCAACGCGAACAAGGATCGGGCGAGGCGCGCAAGGCGTAGGCGTAGGCCATGCCATCCGCCAGATCGGACGCGAAGGCCAAGCGCAGGCAGCAGCCTGCCCAGCGGATGGCGAGAACCAGCCGCCGGCCATCGTGGATCAGGTGCTTTCGGCCCGGCAGATGCCAGAGCGCGAAGCGTTCGGCATCAGGCGGCGGGTCGGCATCGGGATAGAGCTGCACCACGCTGTCGTGGTCGGGAAACCAGGCCGGGTGCGCGTCGCGCGCATCCAGAGTCGGGTCTTCCAGCAGGCGCAGCCCCCAGTGCTGCGCCGCTTCGGGATGACGGCGGCGATGCAGCCAGTCGCGCCAGTAATCGGGATGGCGGCGCAGGTATTCCCAGGCCAGCGCGGGACCGTCCAGGTGCAGGACGTAGAGGTAGGCGGCACCGGGGTGCCAGTGATCGGACTCTGCCATGACGCGGCCTCCTGTCGAACAGCAGGACTCGTCGCCACGGGCGTCAGGGGGAGCTACGGCGTCATCGGCGTATCGTCACGGGCACTCACTAAACTGGTGGTGTCAAGACCGATTGGCTCCAGGGCATTGCACGCATCGTCCGAATGCGACGGCTGCGCGAACGATGACAGTGCGCAGCATGAACACGTTGCCGCAAGCCGCATCGGAGATCAGGACTGTTTTGGTCTTGCCCGCCCCGTGCTGGTGCATGAATGCCGATTGATGCGCTGGTGGTCTGAGTCCAGACCGAAATAGACACAATGCGCCAGCAGGGCCGATCAGTCGATGATCGACCCGTTGCGTTGTGCCAGTCGCGTGTACCCCGACAGGGTGCGCGTGGCGACGAAGTACAGATCGCGTTCGACGGGCCGCTGAAGCGGCCCAGCGATCGACGCCAGCTCGGACAGCCGCACGGTGCCCAGCGCGGGCAAGCCGATGCCAATGTCGCACAGCCCATAAGCCGTGTCGCCGTCCTCGGGATCGAGCGAGGCCAGCAACCAGGTGGCGTGCGCGTCCGGGGTGAACAGACGCACTACCGGCAGCAGATCGGTGGCGTGGCCGGCAGCACGCGCCTCGCCGTTGGCCAATAGCCGCGCGCGTTGCCCGTCAGTGATAAGCGGGTTCATGGTCACGCTTCCTCTCCGATGCACGGAGCCGCCGAATCGCGTCTGCGCGTCTACGTACAAGCGCGAAAGCGCAAGCCAACACATCCGCAGTCGCGTAAAGGCACGAAGGCGCATTGACGGAAGCCAGCAAAGACACGGATGCGACTCCATGAATTTGATGCCAGTCGCAGATACGGATTTCCGTAGAGGCACGGATGCGTAGAGCAACACCAAATGAACACTATAGATTGTAGTCCTATAGGGTGCAATCGGTTGTCATTCTGGATTTTGGGGGTAGTCCAGCATGACAACGGTCAAGCCATCTTTGCCAGACGCGCTACGCCGTATCAGAAAGGCCCGTGGTCTGAGCCAAGAAGCGTTCTCGGATGTATCGAGCCGCACTTACTTGAGCACCTTGGAGCGCGACCTGAAAAGCCCAACCCTCAGTAAACTAGCAGAGCTGTGCGAGGTGATGGAGGTGCATCCGCTCACCCTGCTGACGCTGGCTTATGCCGGCAACAGCGAGACGCAGGCTGACCAGCTCCTAGCACAAGTACGACAGGAGCTGAAAGAGATTGCCGGCGATGGTTTATGAGGAACGACAGTCGGCCACAAACGAGCGATGACCCGTAACTGGTTGCGTGTAGTTCAGTGAGCGCGCATTCGAAAACGCCAAGTCAAAACAAAGGAACTAGCGCTTCACATGAAACTACAGAGTATCCGACTGTTCAGCTTTCAGTCGTTTGGACCAGAACCCACCGAACTGACCCTCAACGACATCACCTATCTGATCGGCCCGAACGGTTCGGGCAAGACGGCAGCACTTCAGGCGTTGTGTCGCTTGTTTGCCTTCGATCCCTCGCTACGGCGCATCCAGCGGTCGGACTTCCACGTTCCCTATAACGAAAAGGAAGTTCCCGAGGAAAGGCAGCTCTGGATCGAAGCCGACTTTATCTTTCCCGAACTTGAAGATGACGATGATGTCGCGACGATAGCTCCCCACTTCGGCCATATGCGGTTGGACTCCGCCGATGACCCGCCTCGTGTCCGGTATCGCCTGGACGCCACGATGGGCGTGAATGGCGACATAGAGGAAACCCTGGTCCATGTACTGGACCTCGATACCGATGGTTCTCCCCTCACGACGGCACAGGTTACGAGAGCGGAACGCAACCATGTGCAAGTCCACTACCTACCCGCGCGACGAGATCCCGCCGAGCACATCGCTTACGGCGCCAATGCTCTGCTCGGCCGCATGCTGCGAGCCGTAAACTGGGAGGACGAGCGAGAAGAAATCAAAGGCTTCACGGACAAAATCAGCGAAAGCCTTACTGGTAATCCATCGATCGCAACATTGAGCGAGAGCCTGAAGACAACCTGGAGCACCTTGCACAAAGGCAGTTTCTTCGCCGACCCCAAAATCACCTTCGTCGCATCCGAGATCGAATCTTTATTGCGACATCTGTCCGTCTCATTTTCTCCCGGGCATGACGAGGAATTGGTCGATTTCTCCAGGCTAAGTGATGGCCAGAAGTCCATGCTCTATCTGTCGCTGGTGCTCTCGGCACAGTCGATTGGGCGCGCGGTCCTTGCCGGTGACGACGATACCTTCGACCCAGACAAGCTGCGCCCCCCGGTGTTTACGATCGTCGCCCTTGAGGAGCCTGAGAACAGCCTCTCGCCTCACTATCTGGGACGAATCGTAAATGCTCTGGTCACCATGGCGGGTAACGAGGATGCCCAAGCCCTGATCGCCACCCATGCACCTTCCATGCTGCGGCGAGTAGACCCTAGGCACATTCGCTACTTACGGCTTACCAGCGAGCGAACCACCAAGACCACGCGCATTCGCTTGCCAAAAAGGTCCGATGAAGCCCACAAGTTTGTCCGCGAAGCCGTGCAGGCATATCCAGAAATCTACTTCTCCCGGCTGGTCATCCTTGGAGAAGGTGATAGCGAGGAAATCGTTCTGCCCCGTATCCTGCGTGCCAAAGGTATTCCAGTCGATGAGTCTGCTGTAACCGTCGCCCCCCTGGGCGGTCGCCATGTCAATCACTTCTGGCGCCTGCTCTCGGCCCTCGAAATTCCCTATCTCACTTTGCTCGATTTGGATGTCGCCCGGCATCAAGGAGGCTGGGGCCGGATCAAGTACGTCAACGATCAGTTAGGTGAATATGCTCCTGCCAACAAGCTCCCGCAGGACCACGGAATCCCCGCCTGGAACGATGCGAAAGAGAAGGTTCGTGACTATCTCCACTACCTTGAAGAATTGGAGAATAGAGACGTTTTTTTCTCCTATCCGCTGGACCTCGACTTCGCGATGCTGCTCTCGTTTCCCGATGAGTATGGTGTCAAGTCTAATCCGCCGAGTGAGACTACGGTCAAAGCTGTCCTCGGCGACAGCCATTTCGACGCAGAACAGTACGATGACGATGAGCGTGCGCTTTTCAAAACCTATCACAAGTGTTTCAAGCTAGGCAGCAAGCCAGCGGCCCATATCGATGCTCTGGCCCAATTGAGTGATGAAGAACTTCACAACGACATGCCTGAATCACTGGCGCGACTGGCGGACGCGGTGATCGCCAAGCTGGAGGAATTGCCTGAATGATCGCCGTAGGCGATTGGCAACCGGCAGACGGGCTGACGCTTGAACCCAATGCCTTGCGTGCCGCACGGGAGACAGAGCGCTGTCTTGCGCTGACAGCCGGGCCGGGTGCAGGAAAAACGGAAATGCTTGCACAGCGCGCCGACTTCCTGCTGCGCACAGGAACCTGTCGCTACCCGAAACGGATACTGGCCATCTCGTTCAAGGTTGATGCCAGCAAAAACCTGAAGGAACGCGTGCAACGCCGTTGTGGTTCCGACTTGGCAGCACGTTTCGACAGCTACACCTTCCATGCTTTTGCCAAGCGGATCATCGACCGTTTCCGTCCGGTGCTAACCGGACAGGATGCCCTCGACGTCAACTACCAGATCGGCGATCGGAGAGTGACACGACGGCAGATCGAATTCAGCGACCTGGTGCCTCTGGCCATCCAGATCCTCAATACATCCGTTGCAGCTCGCAACGCCGTCCGTCAGACCTACAGCGATGTCTTCCTGGACGAATTCCAGGATTGCACTGACCACCAGTACGCGCTGGTGAAGCTCGCGTTCCAGGGTACGGCTATCCGCCTGACGGCAGTCGGCGACACCAAGCAAAAGATCATGGGATGGGCAGGTGCCCTCGACGGCATTTTCCAAACCTTCGCAGCGGACTTTGCTGCTGAACCACTCAACATGTATCGCAACTTCCGCTCGAAGCCCCGCCTGCTGCGTGTACAGAACGAGATCATCAAAGTGATGGACCCCGCCTCCGTCATGCCCGATGAACAACTCGCAGGTGAGGAAGGCCAGATCTTCGCGTGGCGATTTTCGAGCTGTCAGGAAGAGGCCGAGTACCTAGCCGATACAATCAACACGTGGATTAACCATGAGCAGCTTTCCCCCTCGGAAATTGCGGTTCTGATCGTCCGGCAACCAGACCTCTATGGCGACCACCTGATCCAGGCATTGGAACGGCGGAGCATCCCCTTTCGCAACGAGCAGCAGATTCAGGACATCTCTGTCGAACCGGCCGCAAGGCTTATCGTCGATTATCTGTCCAGTCTTTATGGGCAGCGTGAACCCAAAGCCTGGATTCGGTTGATGGCGCAGCTCATTCCTTTCGCTGACGACGATGTGCAGTCCAGCGTCCGACAGGACTTCCAGCGCTTTATTGCCGAGCAGCGGAGAAGTGCGGCACAGGTCGCATCACTGGGTGAACCATCCATGGGCTGGTGGGATTTTGTCCGCGCCTTCCTGAACAAAGTAGGCATCGAGACCCTGTCTGCGCTTTCCCATGATTACGAGTCAAAAGCGCGACTCGTACAAATCGTCAATGACACCAAGACTCGCATAGATGAACTGCTGAAGTCGGAACCCAATTTGCCCAAGGCACTGGAGCGCTTTTCCGACGATCAGGCTGTGCGCCTTATGACCATCCACAAGAGCAAGGGGCTTGAATTCGATACGGTTGTCATCCTCGGCGTTGAAAATCAGTCCTTTTGGGGAGAGGAAGATGCAGAGCGTTGTGCTTTTTTTGTCGGCATTTCCCGGGCCAAGAAACGGTTGATGTTGACCGTCAGTGATCGCCGAGACACCCCACCATCCAACCCTTACAGATGGAAGGAAAACAGGACGCCTCACTCTGAGTTTCTAGGCTACGCCATGCCTTTTCTCAGCCCCAGTCAGTAGCCTCGCAACATACGGAGAGTGCCGAGCGATCGCTTAGGGTCGCCAGTTGCCTTTAGATGGGGGCGCCCCGCCACTGTGGGCGGGGCGCTGTGGCGGCCGTCAGGCCGCTGGCTTGCTGCGCGACCAGATCAGGTTGTGCGAGCCGTCTTCTTCTTCGATCAGGCGGGCGTAGATGGTCGCCGGGAACGACGGATCATCCAGCGTCACCGACAGGTAGGGCCGCTCGGCCTGGCTGACTTTCTTCCATGCCGCGCCGATGTCGTAGCCGTCCGCCGCCTGGATGCGGAAGTCGGGGGCATTCTCGCTGCCTTTGTCGTTGGGGACGAACTTGACCTTGACGTTGAGTGTCAGGGTGCGGACCGTGCCGGTGAAGCCGTCGTTCTGTGCGGTGAATGTGCCGATGTTGGCCATGATGTTTGCTCCTTTCGGGTTGCCAAGGTCGCGCCCATCGCGTCCTTGTTGTGATCCGGTCGGCGGGGGACGGGCTGGCTGCATCGCGCAGCGGCCGAAACAGCGTGGAGGACCGGGAGGCGCAAAGAATTTGTCCCGCGAGGAATGCGCGCAGCGCAGGGGAAATTGTTTGCGCCGGACGGTTGCAGCCATGAAGCCCGAGGCGCAGCCGCGCTCCCGCCAGGATTCACAACGAACCAAGGACGCAACGGGCCGAACTGACCCGAATGGAGCGATGGCCGGCTCGGCGCTCCGCATGAAGGCGTCGCCGGCACGCGCCCTGATGCCGGCAAGGTCTGGCCCACAGCGACAGACAGGAATGCCCACCGCATCCAGCGGCGGACGGTTTGAGGCGTGGTGTAGATGCGTCATGGCAAGGCCGTGGGGCATGTCGGTGAACAGGCCGGCGTGATGGCCCGGACAGCCCCCGCCAGCGTCGAGGACGGCAGGCTTTCGCACAACCGGACGCAGCAAGGTGCAGCGTGCCCCGGCGCACTGCCCACCAGGCATTGGTGCGCCGCCCCGTCGCCGCCTGATCGAAGGCGGCGACGGGGCGTTTTTGCTTTGGCCGTTGGAAACCGGGCGCGGCAAACTTGCCGCGCCCGGTTTTTGATGTTCAGGAAAAAGCCCCGGCGCGATCTGCGCCGGGGCCATGTGTCACGCGGCTACGTCATGCGGCCAGCGTGTCGGCCACTTCTTCCGCTTCGATGGTGGTTTCGTCCTGCGGTACTGCTTCCTGCATGTCCTCCTGCGCGGCGCTGCTCTCCGCCGCGAACATCGCGGGCATCCAGGCGCTGCCCTGTGCTAGCCGTTCGGCTTCGCTGGCGATGTCTGCCTTCTTGAGCTTGGACAGGCGGGTGACGTGCGACGGCGCGAACTGCTGCACGGCGTCGAGAATCACAGACTTGGACACATGATTGAAATAGCCTTCGGCGGTTGGCTTCCACCATGCGGCCATGTCCAGTTCCACCGCCTGCGCCAGTTCCGCGCCGGGCGCGGCCTGCGCGGCACGCGGCGTCACCACGTCCACACTGCCAGCCACGCACACGGCCAGCAGTTGCACCAGTTCGCCTTGCTCCATCGCCAGCAGTGCGTACAACAGTTCGGCGCTGTCCTCCGGCAGCCGTTCGCCCCATGCCCGTTGCAGTTCGCGCAAGGCGATGGCGGCGGGCGATTCCGGCCAGTCGGGGGCGTAGGTGTCCAGCCGGTTCTGCGGGCGCACGCTGATGCCGATGGGCAGTTCCACTGCATAGCCGTCCTGCAAGACACGCTGCACCATGCTATGCACCAGCGCGGCCAGCGCCACCTGCGGATGCCGGGCCACTTCGATTTGCAGCGCGGCGGTACGGTGCGCGCTCAGGCGCTGCGCCAGCCGGTCAGACAGGTTCGCGGCCTTGGGTGGCTCGGTGTCCTCGCCTTCGTCGTCGGTCGCGCCTTCCGTGCCGGTGAAGCCTTGGCGCAGCTTTTCCAGTGTGCGCAGTGCCTTGGCTTCGGCCTCGCGCAGCAACCCGCGATGGATTGCTGCCTCGCCGTCGCGATCGATGGTGACGATGGCACCGGCCACGGCGCGCACGTCTGGCGCATACTCCTGCAGGGCGTTGTGCATGGCTTGCAGTTCGGCGGCCACCTGCTCGCGCCGCTGTTCCAGCGACTCCACCTTGTCTTCGGCTTCGTCCTCGGACTCGTAGGCGTCTTCCAGCAGGGCATCGGTCTTGTCGAGGCGCTCTTGCAGCGAGGCGATGCGCCGGGCTTCGCGGGCGTTCGGTTCGCGCCGCTGGCGCGGGGTATTCTGGAACGATTGCCGGTCGGCATGACTCAGGTGCGGCACAGCCTCCACCCATGCCCAGCCCTCGGCGCGCACGTCCTCGGCCAGCGTCGCCAGCTTCTCGCGCACCAGCCGTTCCAAAAGTGCCGCGTCGTCCAGATACACGCCGCTGTCATCCTCGGCGAACAGGTCGCGGCGGGTGCCGCCGCCTGCCGCCGTGTAGGCATCCAGCCCGACGAAGCGCACCAGCGGATGCTGCGCGTCGATCTCGCGTTCGGTCAGGTGCTCGCGTAACGCGGACGGGCTGCGCTGCCACTGCGGCGCGCCGTAGAACGCGGCTTCCTGCGCGGCGTGGTCGTCGGTGATGGCAAGGGCCATCAATTGTTCAAGGGTGACGGCACCGGCGCGGTAGTCGGCCATCAAGCGCGGCGAGACGTTGGCGAGTTTCAGGCGGCGTTGCACCACCAGCAGGGAAACGCTGAAGTCGGCGGCAATGTCCTCGATGGGGCGGCCTTCGGCTACCAGCGCGGCAAATGCCTCAAACTGGTCGGCGGGGTGCATGGCTTCGCGCTGCACGTTTTCGGTGAGGCTCACGGTACGGGCACTGCTATCTGCCACCAGCAGGCAAGGCACGTCATGGTCACTGGCAATGCGCTTCTTCTTCGCCAGCAGCTTCAACGCGGCAAGGCGGCGGTCTCCGGCTTCGACTTCGTAGTGCTCGCCGTCCTCGGATTGGCTGACGATCAGGTTTTGCAGCAGACCGACACGCTGAATGCTCGCGGCCAGTTCCGGGATGGAAAGGCGGCGGTTGGTCTTGCGCACGTTGCGCTTGGACGGGCGAAGCTGCGACAGAGGCACCAAAATCAGGTTCTTGGTGGGGTCGGCCACTTCCAGCGCGGCGGGGTGGATGGCGCGGGGTTCGGTTTGGGTAACGGCGTTCATGGTGATGACTCCTACAGAAAGAATGTGAAACAAGGGAATGAATGGAGGGGCTGCCCGCCCCTCCGCGTGGGGTTCAGGCTTTCAACTGGCGCAGGCCATCGGCCAGCAGCCACAGGGCGCGATTGAGGCGGATACCGTTGTCGATGCCCTGCACGGGCCGCGTGCGCTGGCGGCGTCCGTTGGCGCTGCTGCCCATCAGTCCGCCTTGCGTCAAGTTCTCCTGTGTACGGTTGAATACGCTCCACAGGTCGGGGCGGCGGTCGTCGAAACGGCGCGGGGCCAGCACTTGGCTTTCCGTGATCGGGGCGGGCTTGTCCGGGTCGTCGTACTTGAGACTGAGTGCGGCGCGGGCGAAGACTTCGGCCTCGCCGCTGTCAAGCGTGATGGCCTGCATGGCATCGCGGGATTCCTGCGCACGCTCGAAGCCGTGCAAGACTTCATAAGCGCCTTCGATGACGTGGCCCGCCACGTCGCCCTTGTGAGGCACGCGCACGTCCGCGACGGTATCGCCGCAGACAAGGCCATTGCTGCACACGAACCGGAACATGCCGGCCAACATTTGATAACTGCTCGTTCCATCATGGGAATTGAGCAAGATGATTTCGTTGGCTTCGGCTCCGGCAATCTGGCTGGCGTGGCGCAACCGGATCATGTGCTTGGTGTGCTCGCGCTTGCCTTCATCGCGCACACGGGTCTGGCAGACCATGAAAGGCTGGAAGCCTTCGCGGCGTAACTCGGTCAGCACGGCGGCGGTGGGGATGTAGCTGTACCGCTCGGAGCGGCTTTCGTGCGGGGCTTCCGCGAAGATGGAAGGGGCTACGCGCTGGATTTCTCCATCCGACAGCGGATGATTGGCGCGCAGCATTGGGGAACGTGAAGCGAAACGGGATGCGAGTTGCATGGTGGTTACTCCTGACAAGGTTGCTGTTGAAAGCCCCACCGGATTCCTAGATTCGGAGCCCGCTTTTGCGGTTGTCCGGTGGGGTCGGCGCGGAGACCTGGGCCGGCCTCGTTGCCACCGTCTTTCCTGAGTTCATCGCCCGCGACGGTCAGGAGCGCGCGAACGGGGGCCGTCAAGGAAACAAGCGACGGGTTGGTGCGGCCCGCAGCGCAGCGAGGACACGGCCCGGCGCGCCTTGACGGCACACGGGCGCGGGCTACAGTCGCGGATGAGGTGATGAGCGAGGGAAGACGGCGGTTGTGGCAACGGCCGCAGATGGCGCAGACCCCACGCAAGCGAAGCGCTCAGCGCCGCAGGCGCGAAGGCCGATCAGGTGCAACCTGTTCGGCGGCTGTCAGGGGCGCCAAGCAACGCGCGGCGGGGATCGGCTGCAAGCCGTTCCCCTGAAGTGCAAGCGCAGCGCGCAGGCCCGCGAGGGCCGGAGATCGTCGGCACCGGACGCAGCAAAAGGGGGGCCGAAGCCCCCTAGGTTAAAGCAGCCCACGTTCGGCGAAGGACTCTGTGGACTCGCCGCCGACAACGATGTGATCCAGCGTGCGTACTTCCACCAGCGCCAGCGCATCCTTGAGCCGCTGGGTTATCTGCCTGTCGGCCTGGCTCGGCTCGGGATTCCCGCTCGGATGGTTGTGCGCAAAGATCACCGCCGCCGCATTGAGCCGCAACGCCGCCTTCACGACTTCGCGCGGATACACCGCCGCCGAGTCGATGGTGCCTCGGAACAATTCGGCGTACTCGATCAGCCCATGTTGGGTGTCGAGGAACAATGCCGCGAACACCTCGTGCTCAAAGCCAGCCAGTTTGGTGCGCAGATAGTCCTTCACCAGCGCCGGCGATGTGAACTGCGCCCCGCGCGGGATCTTCTGGTCGATGACTTGACGGGCCGCTGCAAGTATCTGGTCAGCGGTAGCCGGGAGATAGCGCCCCTGGTCGTCACGCACCAGCAGCGAGGAATCGAGAGTGAGAGAGAGTTGCGACATGATCGTGCTCCGGTTGCTCGGGCGGAATTGCCCGGAACCGGCGTCAGCACGGCGCAGCGCAAGCTGTCACAGGGTCGCAGACGGTCACGACCGCAAGCGTGCAAGGCACGCGCAGCCCTTGACGGCGAGAACGCCGTGGTACGGTGAAGGGAAACAGCAAGACCGCCCACCCCACCTCTCAAACAAAGGCTGGATGAGCAAGCGGAGCGCGCAGGTCCTTATGGGCCGTAGGCGTCAGGGATCAAAGCCGAATGGCCGCGATTCGACACGAAGCGCGGGGCGCAGCCCGCGAGCCCGACGGCGGTACGCCGGGACGCACTGATTCGCGCCCTGAATATCCTTTGGAGCGAACCGCATACGACCTTTATAGTCTTGTCCTGTCGGTCGGCTGTCGGGTTACTGTCGTGTTGTCCTTGTTCCTGGCTCCCCATACTTCGCCACGTCTACTGAAACGACGGAGCCACCAATGAACGCTACAGAACATGCTCAACAAACCCGCCTGCTGACTCCGGCTGAGCTGGCCGTGTGCATCAAGCTATTCCGAGAGATGCGGCAATGGTCGCAGGAACAACTGGCCGCCATTTCCGGCCTCAATGTGCGAACGATCCAGCGAGTCGAGCAAGGTTTGTCCGCTAGTCTTGATACACGTCGCGCTCTTGCCAGCGCGTTCGAGTTCGAGGACATCGACACACTCAACAAGCCGTTCACCATTCCATCCGAAGAAGAATTCAAGGCGGCGAAGGAGAAGTTCGATCGGGAGCACGTCACGTTGACGGCCACTCCACTGACAACGGGCAAACAATTGGCCAAGTTGGCCGAGTCCTGCACGATGGATCTATCGGAGCCGGGATTCGAGCTGACCCGCGAAGCGGACGAGGTCTTCGCCGCGCTGGTGGACTATTTTCGGGAGTACCGAGATTGCGCCGATGTTTACAGCGAAACGCAGAAGTTCGAAGTGTACGACGAGATCCAATCCCACATCGACGCGCTCAAGGCGCTCGGTGTCTCGCTGTGTTACGCCACGCGCAAGGTGCAGGTAAAGTGGGGTGCAAACCTTGACAGCAAGCCGATGCCCGCCAGCGTGTTGTACGTGGTGGCTTTTCCACTCGGTAAGGAGCCGGAGCAGTTTGCAACGCCGAAGTCTGCCGGCATCCGCCTATAGCGCGGAATGCGTCAGGGTCGGTTCGAGGTCATCACCATGCTTTAAACTTGAACAGCCGTCCCCGCTCACCCTCGTCATGCAACGTCGCGACGATTTCGTCCGCAGCAAACACCGGCTCATCGTCATCGGCACGCGCTGGCAAGTCCGAATCGATCAGCGTGATGGTGGGCTGTAGCCCCAGTTCGGCGTATCGGTGAATGACCGCTAACAGGTTCTCCTTTTTGCGATCATCCAGAGACTCGAACACACCATCGTGATAGACGAAGCGCGGGAACTTGTCGTCGAGGTGGGCACGCAATACAGCAAGATCGAAGGCAATACACAGTAGCTTGCGATACGTGTATCCAAGGTCGGCGCTGGTCGCATTGCCCGATTCATCCAAAATCTCCGCCTTGAACTCAAGGTGCCCTGCCTGATTTGGCGAGACGCTCAGCAATGCCTTGCGGTCGATCACTTCTTCAACGATTTCGCTGAAAAAGACCCGAATCGACGAAAACAAACTATCCGGGTCCGAGTTCTGCTTTTCGACGTCAACCTCTATCTGGGTTTGAAGATGACCACGCGCCTCAGTCAGCGCCCTAATGTCAGTGCGCAATTCCTGCAAACGGTGCAGAAAGCCGCGCTGGCGCTCTAGGGATGTGATGTCGGCGCGCAGCGTTACCATTTCGTCGGAAACTTGTCTGTACTTTCCGAAAATGTCGGTTTCGCTCAGAAATGAAAGCATGTCCGAGCGCTTTTTACCCAGCGACCCGAGTTCAGCATTGACACGCTTCAGCTCGGCTTCGATCTCCACACGCTCTTCCTGAAGATAGCCACGACGCTCATCCGTGATCGCCCGGTTGAAGGCGATCAATTGTTGGAAGTCCTTCTTGACCTGCCCCTTGAAAAGGACACCCGCTTCCTCGAACAAGCGCTGGGCTTCCTCCGGATTAAACAAAATCTGATCTTCTTCCAGCGAAGTCAGTATCTTCTTTCTGTTCTGAGTCAGCGAATAGCGCTCGCTGTTGAGTGTCGCGATACGCTCGTCTATGCCATCGACCAACTGCTTGGTTCGATCCTTATCCTGAGCACGAAAATCAAAGGCATCAAGAAGCTTCTGCTTCTTCTCTGCCTCCTTCTGCTTGAGTAAGAGGATGCCTTCGATCTTGCTGATGTCCTCAATCGACCCACCCAGTTCGTTCTTAATAGTCTGGGCAGTATCTTGCCTTTTGGAGAGTTCATCTTCCTTCTCATAATGCGAAGCGATTAGTTTCGCGTCGAAACCCAGCATATGCGCAAGAAATGGTTTCCAATCGGCATGCTTGGACGCGAACTTGCGCAGTTGGAATACCTCGCGAAAGTCCTCCTGCGAGCGCAGCAGATAGCCCAATCCCTTGCGATATGACCATGGCTTTAGTGCGCGCCAATCAAGTAGGCCATCGAGCAGGTCGCGGGCGCGCTCGAAAGCCACATCTTGGTGGTCCCATGCCAAGATCGACAACGCAGAGAAGTCCTGATGTCCCGCTTCGTGCTTCTTGAAGCTGATCTTGGTTGCCTCCTCCACGCTACGCCGTATCGTAACGAATGAGGCGTCTTCCAGCTCGATCTCTAAGAAGAAAACAAAATCTCTGAAACGATCGAGGTGCTTGAAAAGGAAGAACTTGGCGTCACGTCCGGCTAAGAATCCGAAGTCGAGCAAACGCCCTAGGGTCGTCTTTCCAAGATTGTGAGTATCCTTCTCGCGATTCTCCGGAAGACGAATTTCAGCCATGATGACATTCAAGCCCTGCACAAAGTCGACGGGCTCGAACAAGTCTGGCTTGTTTGAATAAAGTCTAGACAGCTTCATTTGGCCCCACATATTCCACGGCGTCGGTCTTGGGGCGATAGTCGATCAGTCCCATTAGATAGAGAAAATTTAGCGCCGGCAGGAATAACACATCGCCTCCGGTAACGGTCTTCTTCGCATACTTGCGCAGTGCGCCGTATTCATCCACGCGGCGATCTTTCAGTCGCATCAGCAACAACAACGCAACGTTGATAACCGTGCGATCCGGGTGCGAGTGTTTAGTCGGCCGCAGCATCGCTTACCTCCCCAATATCGCAGTTCCAGTACATGTAGAACAGCACGACACGGGTCAAGCGCTTGTGTGCATGCTGTCGCAACACGGGATCGCGGTTGAACAGGAGGTCTACCAAGTACTCCATTACGTCATCGAAGGTCTGGTAGTCCTTGCGCTTGGCAATGATCTTGAGTTGAAACTCATCGACCACAGATTCATACATGCGCAGCAGTTCGAGGTTTTCCGGCGCGGCCAGGAATGCTCGAATCTGCGCAGTTTCCTTCAGGTATTTCCTGCGTTGCGCCTTGGCGTACTCGGCGCTCATGTTGTTCAGGAGATTCTTCTGCTCATAGGTGACCCGCTCAGTGGGCGGATCGTCGAGCAATGCCGATATGCTGTCCTTCTGCCGGGCCAGCGCCTGAACGACCACAGCAAGATCGTCCGGACTAACGATCAAGGGTGAATCGACCGGGTCGAGATCGGCCTTTCCTGCTACGTCAGGAAACGTCTTCAACAGGACTTCCAACTGCTCCAGGCCACACAAGTAGATCGACGAATCGGGGATGCCGCATTGTGCTGCGATGTACGCGCGTATCTCGCTCTCGGCGTTGCCAGCCAACCGTCGATTGGCAAACAGCATGTAGTGGTCGAGCTGCTTGGCCTCGCGTAGCTTCTTGATGCGTGGAATCTCCTTGGCGAGTACCGTGTTCGCCGCGTTCGTACTGAAGAAGTCTGGTTCCGAGAAACTCCGGTTGTAGCCGTTGGTGTGCTTGGCCTGAACGATGGTCGTGCCAACCCAAGGCGCAGCTTTGCTCGGATGTAGCTCGGACGTGCCAACGAATTTGGCATCGCGTCCTCCATCAGGCCCCTTGGCGAAACCTTGCACGGAAATGCCAAGCAGATGCTGGCACAAGAAAACGATCAGTTTTTCGAACTGATCGTCGCTCATATCCTCGTAGGCGAACTTCATCTCACCCCCGAGCTAAGTGTCAGCGGACCGCTCATCACACGGCAACCGTAATGCCGGCCGCATGCGCGCGACGCGCAGGCTGTACGACGATCTCGACATGCTGGTCGAGCGACACCAGTGCCTGCATCAGCCGTTCGAGAGAAATGTTCTGTAGCTTGTAGCGGCGAACTTGGGACACCTTGGGCTGCGTCATACCGGTAATGGCGGCCGCTTCCGTCTGGCTAAGATCGCGTTTGTCAATTAGCTCGTTGAGCTTGACCGCAAGAGCGGCCTTCGCTGACAGTTCCTCCGCATCATCGAAGCCGAGGTCTGCCAACACGTTGTCGGTGCTTTGAGGATTAGCTTTGCGCGTCATTACGATCTCCCGCTCAACCCATAACGGGCGAGCACTGCCTTCAACCGCTTCTCGATCAACTCCACGTCCGGCTGTGGCGTAGCAATTCCGGACTTGGATTTCTTCTGAAACGCATGTAGCACATGCACAACATCGCCGACGCGCACGGTGTAGACCGCGCGAAAGGTGTCGCCCCGGTGGTCCTCCACTAGCTCATAAACACCAGGGCCGAGACCTTTCCAGAGTTTCGCCGAATCAGGTGTTCGGCCCAACTGCACGACGAACAGCGCGACGCCCATGTCCTTCTGGACGGGAATGGGGAACTCCTTGAAGTCCTTCTTCGAGGAGCCCTCCCAATACAGGAGCTTACGTTTCTCAGACATAGATTATATCCGTTCGGATATGAGACGCAAGAGCCGAATTGTCGCGTCAGCGTCGCGACAATTCGGCCCACACCGGCTGCGATCGGCAGTGGTAGAAATGAGGCTCCAAGTCATGCCGTTGCCTCTTCACGACGCTGCGCCCCAGTGATCATCTTGCGCCGGTTCGCCACCAGTTCCGCCGCTTGGCGCACCGGGTCATCCTCGGTGTGGATGTAGCGCATGAACATGGTCACGGTCTTGTGCGCCGTCAGCGCCATGCCGACCTTGACCGGGATACCTGAATTGGCAATGTCGGTCGCCGAGCGATGGCGGATGCCGTGCGTACCCACATGCGTCGCGCCCGCCGCCTTGAGCGCGCGGCACCAGCCGCCGTAATACTCGCCCGTCGTCAGGTGTTGCCCCGGATGGCGTGGCGACGGCAGCACGTAGGGATTGCCTTCCTGCCTCGGCGCCGTCGAAAGCAGCCGGTAGGCTTCCTCGCTCAAGGGCTTCGACATGCCGCCGGTCTTGCTGTCAGGCCAGACCACCCGCCGGTTCTCCAGATCGACCCATTCCCATTCGAGCGTGACGATTTCGGAGCGGCGGCCGGCAAACTCGAATTGCAGGCGGATCGCCAGAGGGATGACGTAGTTCTCCAGCCCTTCGGCCTCGATCTTGTCGAGCTGCCGGAACAGTCTGCCCATGTCCTCGTCGCTGATGAGATGGGTGGACTTACCGGCAGGGAACATCGGGACATGGCGGCAAGGATTCGTGCCGTCAGGCCGATAGCCCCACACCTCGGCCAAGTTGAACATCTTGCGCAGGATGCTGAACGCCTTGTTCGCCTCGGTCTGCTTGTACGAAAGTTTTTCCATCAGTCCGGCAACATCGGGCCGCTTCACGTCGTGAACCTTCTTGCGGCCCAGCAGCGGGATGATGCAGCGGTCGATGACGCCTTGATAGCCGACTCGGGTGCTGGGCTTGTTGCGCTTCTTGGAGTAGTCCTCCATGAACTTCTTGCACAACTCCTCAACAGTGGGCGCCTTGCGCGCCTCGGTCTTGGCGGCACCAGGATCGCCGCCTCGGCGAACCTCGGCCAGCCAGTTCTGCGCCAGCGAGCGGGCCTGTTCGACGGTCAGTTCTCCGTACATGCCCAACGCCGGCTTGCGCCGCTCGCCGGCATTCGTCCGGTACTGGAGCATGAAGACCTTGCGGCCGGCCGGTGTAATCTTGCACAGGAAGCCGGGAACAAGAGTGTCACGCAGCTCGATGGGCTGCGCCTGGGGTTTTGCCGCATCGACTGCGGACTTGGTGAGTTTGATCTTAGCCATGATGACTCCTCGGAAAGACGCGGTTTCCAGGAGCCTGTTGGGAGCCAAGCGGACGGAAGCCGGGTCAAGTTTCAGAAAGCACCGGCATATGATGAATTCGCCTAAGTTATTGATAAACCTGCTGTAGCGGGCTTAGGCGTAGTCCAGCGAAGTTCGGTGCTGGAGTCATGGTGAAATAAAAAAGCCCCGTGGCATGAAAGTGCCACGGGGCTTTTATTTTCTGCCAGTTAATTACTCGTTGGCACCTGTATCAGGGTTAATACCTGCGGCCAACATCTGCTGTCTGCGCTTGATCTCACGCGGATCGTTCGGTGCTCGCCCAGAGAGTGCAGGGATGATCGGTGCAGGAACAGATTCGGGAGCGATCACTGGAACGATAACCATCGCCTCGGTGGCAGTCACTGCGGTTCCAGTAACGGCAGTTTCAGCCTCTGTGGTGTCCAGCATGGTATGTTCAACCTGTGCAGTCGGGGCTGCTTCCGTGATGTCCTCGTCGATCGGTGCTGGTACGAACACTTGTGCGACTTCCAGCGGAGCAGGTTCAGAGACTTCGCTCTCGCTGACATTGATGTCAAGAGTCTCCTGCGCTATATCCATGTAAGGTGTCGGGTTGCTTTCTATCAGAGGTTCAACCACAGAGTCAGAGTTTGTGTTGCCATCCTCTACACTGTCTTCCGCTGTACTGTCTTCCACTGCACTGGCATCTACACCTGCAGCGGCGCTTTGACCACCACGACTGCGATTGCGACGACGCTCGGACGGGCGACGATTGCGGCGTGCCGGTCTGCCACCTTCCACGCCAGCTTCATCGCCTCCGATAGCCTCATTGCCTAGTGTTGCATCGTCATCCAGTTCATCAACCGCTTCGATGACAGATTCGGAGTCGGCCAAAGACTCGCGTTGTGGATGAGGTCTGCGGGTTGGTTCGAGTGCTGCCTGCTGGACAACCATGCCTGCATCTTCAGGCGCAGCGATTTCCGCATTCACTTCTGTGCCGGGCTCAACACCGTTCAGATCATCCGGACGTGGACCCCGACGACGCTGATTGGTGTTTTTCGGACGACGGTTGCCGCTACGACGTTGCGCGTTGCGGGATTCATCATCACCTCCTGCTTCGGCCGCTTCTTCCGCGCGCGGCTCATCTCTGCGTGGTTCATCACGGCGGGGCTCGTCACGACGACCGTCCCTGCGTCCGTCCTTGCGTTCTTCACGATTGCCAGGCTGTGCCTGACCACTTTCGGCAGTTCTGCCACCACGATTGCCGCGTTTGCGACCCTGACCGCCTTCACGTTGTGGCGCGGCATCGGTTGCACCAGCTTCACTTCTGGTCTCAGGTCTCTGATCGCCGCCTTCGCGACGATTGTTTGGCTTGCCACCACGACGCGGGTCGCGATCACGATCACCACGGTCGCGTCGACCATCGCCACGACTACGATTACCGGTAGCAGATCTCTCTTCCTTCTTGAGCTCTTCCTCGTCATCGCTGAAGAGGAAAGCGAACATACTTGCAAAGAAGCCTTTCTTTTTCGTCTCCCTCTTCTTGTCAGGAGAGATGATCGGAGCTGGTGGTTGCGACAGCGTAGGGGCCTGTACGGCCGCTTGCTGTGGTGCAGGAGCGGGGCGCGTATGCTTATGACTGTGCTCTGGTGCTTCCGGATGGATTTCGATCTCGTAACTGGCGGTCTGGTTACCGTCCTGCTGGGTGACACCCTGAATTTCGTAGTGGGGAGTTTCCAGCGACGCATTACCAACGATCACCAGCTTGGTGCCGCTTTGAGATTCGATGCCGGCTACTGTGGCACGCTTTTCATTCAGCAGATAGGAGGCGACAGCAATCGGAACAATGGCGCGGATCTCCGTGCTCTTGCGCTTGTTGGCCTCTTCCTGCAGAACACGCAGGATGGACAGTGCCTGGGATTTGACATCACGGATTGCTCCCTGACCACTGCAGCGCGGGCAGACAATTGTGCTGGTCTCTTCCAGGGAAGGGCGCAGACGCTGGCGCGACATTTCAAGGAGTCCGAAGCGTGAGATGCGTCCGACCTGCACACGGGCACGGTCTGCTTCCAGTGCATCGCGCATGCGGTTTTCCACTTCTTTCTGGTTCCGTGCGGCACTCATGTCGATGAAGTCGATCACGATCAAACCGCCCATATCGCGCAGGCGAAGTTGACGGGCGATCTCGTCTGCTGCTTCAAGGTTCGTATTCAGTGCAGTCTCTTCGATGTCGGAACCGCGAGTGGCACGTGAGGAGTTGATGTCGATGGATACCAGTGCCTCGGTCGGATCGATCACGATGGAGCCGCCGGAGGGCAGTTTCACTTCGCGCTGGAAGGCAGTTTCGATCTGGCCTTCGATCTGGTAGCGATTGAACAGTGGCAGTGACTCGGAGTACTGCTTGATACGAGCTTCGTAGTGCGGCATGACCTGACGCACAAACGTGATGGCTTCGTCGAAAGCTTCCTTGGTGTCGATCAGCACTTCGCCGATGTCCTGGCGCAGGTAGTCACGGATGGTGCGGATGATGACATTGCTTTCCTGATAGATCAGGAAAGGAGCTGCTTTTTGTGCGGAGGCATCGGTGATCGACTGCCAGAGAGCAAGCAGATAGTCGAGATCCCACTGCAGTTCCTGCTGTTGCTTGCCGACACCGGCGGTGCGCACGATCATGCCCATGCCATCCGGAATTTCCAGACTGCCGAGTGCTTCGCGGATCTCCGAGCGGTCATCGCCCTCGATACGGCGTGAAATTCCACCTGCGCGAGGATTGTTTGGCATCAGGACAAGGTAACGGCCAGCGAGGCTGACGAATGTGGTGAGTGCAGCGCCTTTGTTGCCGCGCTCTTCCTTCTCCACCTGCACAATGACTTCGGTGCCTTCGGCAACGACGTCCTTGATGTTGACGCGACCGCTATCGCCGCCGCCACGCTTGGAGAAGTACTGGGGAGAAATTTCTTTCAGGGGGAGAAAGCCGTGACGTTCTGCACCGAAGTCGACAAAAGCGGCTTCAAGGCTTGGTTCCACACGAGTAATCTTGCCCTTGTAGATGCTGGCCTTTTTCTGGACTCTTGCACGGTTTTCGATGTCCAGGTCGTAAAGACGCTGGCCGTCAACGAGGGCTACGCGCAACTCCTCTTCTTGAGTTGCATTGATCAACATTCTCTTCATTTTGAGGTTCACTTTTCTGTTGAGCCAGAACAGTAAACCCGGGGTACATCAAACCTGCGGGCAGTGAGTTACGGAAAGCGGATTTGCTTTCTTTTCAAGAGAACCATGGTGACATTTGAAAATCATTGCTGACCCTGGTGACCTGGGAACCGAAAATCCGATAACGAAAATCTCTGACTTTTGCGGGGGCTGCATCGCAGCATCACGCTGACAGACATAGGCGTTTGTTGCCACTTCCTGTCATAAAGTCGATTCATGTAAATCTGACTGCTTTTGGTGCGGCGTCATCTGTTGATGGCGTAACGCCGCACCGTCCTGAATTTGATACGACCCGAATTTATCTGGCTGTATTGGGTTTTCGTGTCGGCAGTTAACGCCGCCACTCCGTATTTTTTGTGTCGTACTTCCGACACCTTGCTTGTTGCATTCACTTTCTTGAAATCTGTTTTTGATACCCAGGGCTTGGATCTTTGCCTTGAAATCTTTGCAATGCGGCGCCTGGTCTGGCCTGAAGTGACAAAATGACATGGGGTCACAGGTTCAGAGTCTTCGCACCTTGGGGGACTGCCTGCTCAGGCCGCTCTGCCCCGATGGTTCGCAGCGCCCGCGCAGTATGCCAGTAAATACTTTTTAATTCAAACACCTGGCGTTGATCATGGGCACATTCAATACAGGTGTGTGTTTGGTCGCTTACTTGCTGCTTGCCCCTGCCATGAACGCAGGTTTAGAATGCCGCATCGCGTGGCATTGTGCAAACAAGGACACAAATGATGTCAGTTTATCTCTATGTAAGAACCACCGAGTTCGAAAGTACCGAGTCTGGTCCTGCGTCACGATTCGCACTCGACGATGTTCTGCAGTCGGAAGAGGATGCCATGGAAGAGTACTGTAACCGGCACTTCCTGCGTCCGGCAGGTCTGGTGACGGATTTTGGTGCCGCCTGGAATGCCGATTTTGCCTCTCGTGAAGGTGGCTCTGACCTATTGGACAGGCTACAACCTGGCGATGCTCTGGTGGTGTTCGCGTTGGAGCGCCTCTTCAGCTCCTGCTATGATGCCAGCGCCATGCTGGAGCGCTTCAAGGCTGATGGCATTGGATTGCATGTAGTGGAGTTGGACGGCGATGCCACCGATCCACAGTTGCAACTCGACATGGTCAATGCAGCACGGCTGTTTGCTGGGCTTGAGCGGCGCCGCTCGGTGGAGCGAATCAAGAATGTGAAAAGGGCACAGCGCGGCAAAGGCAGATATCTTGGGGGCAGTCGTCCCTTTGGTTACATGATCCACTCGAACGGTCGTCTCATCGAAAACCCCATGGAGCAGAAGGTGCTTAAGAAGATCATGCAGCTGCGAGAGCAAGGATTGTCATTGCGCAGCATTGCCGAGGAGGTCAGCACCCCGGTGGCCCCCATCAGCTTCAAGACCGTGCAGAGGATTCTGCAGCGCAATGTTTAAACCTGTCGCTCTCTTCATTGGTTTGCGCTATACCCGGACGCGCAAGAAAAGCCAGATTATCTCGTTTGTCTCCATCGTCTCCACACTTGGCATCACGGTCGGAGTGCTGGCGTTGATCGTAGTGTTGTCCGTCATCAACGGATCCACAAGCACCATGCGCAATGAAACGCTGAAAGCTGTTCCCCATGCGAGCATTGGAGATGCCGCAGGTATGACACAGTGGCCGGAAGTCGTGACGGCGGTGCGCAGCCATCCCCAGGTCAGTGGTGCGGCGCCCTATATCGAGGGAGAAGGCTGGCTGCGTTATGACGGAGGCGGTGAGTTCATCCAGATCCGCGGTGTCGATCCAGCCTCCGAGGCTGATGTCGTACAGGTCGACAGCCCTGACTTTGCATTCCTGTTGGAGACGCTCGCGGCTACGGACAATGGCATCATTCTCGGCATCAGTCTGGCCAATCGCCTGGGGATCTATTTGGATGATGGGCTGACATTGATGTCCCTCAATAGTCTGATTTCACGGCAACTCGGTGAAGCAATGAATTTCCGGGTGATCGGTGCCGCCGATTTCGGGTTCTATGGCAACAACAATACCGTAATGATCGGGCTGAATGCCGCGCAAACGTTGTTCGGGACTGGCAACGCCGCGCAGGACGTTCGTGTGCGGCTGCGTGTCACTGATGTCTTCAATGCCGGTGTGATAGCTGAGGATGCTCTGGCGTCCTTGCCAGCCTCGGTGCCAACAGAGACCATGACCACCAGCAGTTGGAGCGACACACAGAGCAGCCTGTTTGACGCACTGCGTCTGGAGAAGACACTGACGGGATTCATGCTTCTGATGATTGTCGTCATCGGAGCCGTCAATATAGTGTCGACACTGGTCATGGTGGTCGCTGACAAGAGTGCGGACATCGCGATTCTGAGAACCATGGGCGCAAGTCGGGGCACTATCCTGGTCATTTTCATCACTCAGGGCACCACTGTGGGTATTTTCGGCACTCTGTTGGGGGCGATCCTTGGTGTTCTACTCTCGCAGAACCTGACCCGGGTCATGCAGACCCTCGAGAACCTGGCGAACACAGTCTTCTCTCCACAGGATGTGTACATGATTTCCTATCTGCGCGCCGAGTTGCGTGCCGAGGACGTGGTGGTGATCTGTATCAGCGCCTTGACGATTAGTTTTCTCGCCACCCTTTATCCTGCTTACCGGGCGACGCGTATCCAGCCCGCCGAAGTGCTGAGGTACGAATAGCCATGATCGAAAGACTACCCTTTGATGCAACCGCGCCGGACGTTGTACTGGAGCCGGATCTGATGCTGGAATGCCGCCATCTGTGCAAGACCTACTCCTCAGGCCCGGAAGAGGTGCGTGTGCTGCAGGACCTGAACCTGCAGGTCTATGCCGGGGAACGCATCGCCATCGTCGGCAGCTCTGGTTCGGGGAAGACTACGCTGCTGAACCTGCTGGGCGGGCTGGACTTGCCTTCCAGTGGCGATGTGCTGGTCGCGGGCATGAATCTGGCGAGTCTGAACGAGTCCCAGCGAGGGCAGATGCGCAATCGCTACCTGGGCTTTGTGTACCAGTTCCACCACTTGCTTGGGGAATTCACGGCCTTGGAGAATGTCTGCATGCCACTTCTGATTGCCGGACATGACGTCAAGCGAGCCGTAGGCAAGGGCAAGGCGATGCTCGTCCGGGTTGGCCTCGGACACCGGCTTGAGCACAAGCCGTCTGAGCTCTCTGGAGGCGAGAGGCAACGTGTGGCGATTGCGCGCGCGCTGGTCACAGAGCCGCGCTGCGTATTACTTGATGAGCCAACAGGTAACCTGGATCGCAACACCGCCCGCGAGATCCATGCGCTGATGGCGGATCTGAATACGCAGTTCGACACCAGTTTCATTGTGGTAACTCACGACGAGGAGTTCGCCAGCTCACTGGACAGGGTCATGCTGCTGCGCGATGGCAGGCTGGAGTTGCTGGTTGTGGAAAACAGTGCGGCAACCGGGGATGCTGATGGCCGCTGATGCTTCCGGAACATCTGTGATCGGTGCCACCGCCTCCAGTTCCTTCGCCGCCTGGATAGCACTGCGCTATGTCAGCGTTGGGCGGCGCAGCCAACTGGTGTCATTCATGTCGATGTTGACCATCAGCGGTCTGGCGCTCGGCATTGCCATTCTGATCACGGTGCTGTCTGTAATGAACGGCTTCGATCGCGAGGTACGGGAAAATATTCTCGGCATCCTTCCCCATGCCACCATCAAGGCGCAGGAGCGGCAACCGCTGCAGCGCTGGCAGGTGATCCAGCAGGGGCTTGATGCACATCCTGCGGTGCTGGCCAGTGCTCCCCTGATCGAGGAAACCGGTGTGCTGGCTGTGCCAGGTTACGCGAAAGGTGTGGTGGTGAACGGCATCGATCCGGAGCAGGAGGCGCGCATCTCGATTCTGGAGCGCTTCATGCTCAGCGGCAGTCTCTCCGGACTCAGTGAGCAGCGCTTCAACATTGTGCTGGGCGCCACGCTGGCGGAGAACCTTGGCGTTGCCGTGGGGGACAAAGTCAGTCTCTATTCTTTGAATATTTCGATCAATCCGCTGGCACCGCTACCGACTCAGCGGCAATTCACCGTGGCGGGCATTTACCGCGTGGGCACGCTGGAGCTGGACAGTGCCATGGCCATGATCACGCTGCAGGATGCTCAGGCTCTCTATCGTTATCGGGACAGCTATTCCGATCTGCGCTTTCGCATTGATGATCTGTTTGCTGTACGGCAGATTCGGCTGGATCTGCTCAACGAACTGCCTCCCGGCTTTGAAGTGCAGACCTGGACTCAGTTGTTCGGCAACATCTACGAGAACATCCAGTTCTCCCGCACTATCGTCGGTTTTCTTCTGTGGCTGCTGGTCGGAGTGGCGGCGTTCAATCTGGTGGTGAGCCTGATCATGATCGTGCGTGACAAGCGTGGCGATATCGCGATTCTGCGCACGCTCGGTGCGAGTCCGCAGACCATTGGACGCATCTTCATGACTCAGGGCTGCATTGTCGGTCTGATCGGAACAGTGATTGGTATCACGGTTGGTGTGTTCTTCTCCCTCACTATTGGTGATATTGCTGCATTCATCGAACAGGCCCTTGGTATGAAGTTGCTCAGCGCCGAGGTTTATCCAGTGGATTTCCTGCCTTCGCAGTTGCGTCTGACCGACATCGTCGGGGTCAGTATCGGCGTGTTCCTGCTGTCTGTGTTGGCAACCCTGTATCCTGCTTATCGGGCTGCTCGTGTCCAGCCTGCGGAAGCGCTGCGCTTTGAATAAGGTGCTGTTTTCCGGGTAAAGCGCTTGCTAGGACAATCACTCCTATACTGAAAGCAAACCCACTTTGCAGGTTTGTCTATCATGCGTTCAAGGATGATCGCGTTCTGCCTCGGCATCGCTCTTGTTTCCCGTTTTCCTGACCTGCCCGTACTCCACGCGGGCTGGCTCACGGCCTTTGGCATGCTGCTTGTGCATGGGCTCTTCGGCCGTCATCTGCTGGTTGCACTGTCGGCGGCTCTGGTTATTGGCATGCTGTGGGCGGTGGTGTTTGGCAACGCCCGCCTCGCCAGCATGCTGCCCGACTACCTGGAAGGGGAGGATTTCTGGGTCACAGGCACGATCAGGGGATTACCCCAGAACTCCGGGCGAGCCCATCAATTCACGTTTTTTGTCGAGCGCAGTTGCTTCAGTTTGTTGCCAACCGACTGTCCGGCGCAGTCGCGGGTATTTACCCACAGGCGCATCATGCTCAACTTTTACGGCACTGATGTGATGGAGTCAGGTCAACGCTGGTTGTTGCGTGTGCGGCTCAACAAACCGCGCGGCTTCGCCAATCCTGGAGGTTTTGATTATGAAGGCTGGCTGTTCCAGCAGGGTTTTGCCGCCAAGGGCTATATTCGCGACAATCCTTTCAATGTGCGCCTGGAAGATGCGCCAATAACCTTGTCGCAGTTGCGCTTTGCGATCCGCGAGCGATTGCTGGAAGCGACCGATGGACTTGCCCAGGCAGGTATCATTCTCGCGCTGGTTTTAGGTGATCGTGAGCAGATCAGCGAGGAGGGGTGGACTCTCTTCACGGACACCGGTACCAACCATCTGATCGTGATTTCCGGTTTGCACGTCGGTTTCATCGCGCTGCTTTGTTATCTGCTCGCAGATCGCTCGGCCCGCATCAGCACCGCGCTGATGTTGCGAGTTCCCGCGCAGAAGTTGGGGGCGTTTGCTGCCATCGCCGGAGCGCTTGCCTACAGCCTGCTGGCCGGATTTTCGGTGCCCACCCAGCGCGCGTTCATCATGGTGTGTGTCTTCATGAGTGGACAGTTGCTGGGGCGACAGTTCGCGCCATCGACGAGTTACTGCCTCGCGCTGTCGTTGGTGCTGGTGAGCAATCCCCTGAGCCTGATTGGCACTGGCTTCTGGCTGTCGTTCGGTGCTGTCGGCACACTGCTGCTGGCCTTCAGTGGTGTGAGGCGTCTGCGCGCAGTGACGGAAGAAGGCGCTGCAGGCGGGCGCTGGTCCTGGTTGCAACTCTGGCGGCAATGGGGGCAGCCGCAATGGGTTGTCTTCGTCGGTATGTCGGTGCCGTTGGCAGTGTGGATGCAGCAAATATCACTCTTGGGGCCGTTGGCCAATATCCTCGCCATTCCTCTGGTCAGTCTGCTGGTGGTGCCACTGTCACTATGTGGCGCCTTCCTCCTCTGGGTTCACGAAACCAGTGGCATGTTTCTGCTGGTGCTGGTCAACGAACTGCTTGATCTGATGATGTGGGGACTGCGAATGCTGACAGGTTCCGGCATCGTGCTCTGGCAGTTTTTCGGGTTGACGATTGCGTCGGTGCTGGCGGCAGCAGCCGGAACGGTGCTGCTGCTGTTGCCGCGTGGCTGGCCGGACAAGTGGCTGGCGTCAATCCTCTTTTTGCCCATGTTTTTTCCGGTACGTCCACAGTTGCCAACGGGAGTCGCCGAAGTGGCATTGCTGGATGTAGGGCAGGGGCTGGCGATGGTAGTGAGAACGGCGAGTCACACGCTGGTCTACGACACGGGGCCCCGGCTCAGCGAGTCCTTCGATACGGGTAGCGCCGTGGTCTACCCCTATTTGCGCGCACGGGGATTGCGTTTCGTGGATCGGGTCATCGTCAGTCACGGTGATAACGATCACGCGGGGGGCCTCGGATCCTTGCTGGAACTCGTCGAGATCGGAGAAATCATCGGGAGCGTGGTTCCGGATTTGCCCGGGGCATTCGATCTGTTTACCCCGTGTGAGGCCGGCCAGCGCTGGGTCTGGGATGATGTGCAATTCGAGATGTTGTATCCAATGCCTGGATCACCATACGCCGGTAATGACAGCTCTTGTGTGCTGAGAATAGAAGCAGGCGGTCAGAGTGCATTGTTGTCGGGAGATATTGAAAGGGGGGCCGAAGCGCGGTTGTTGCGTGGGTTGGATGGACATCTGGAAAACCTTGTAGACAGCGATGTTCTGATTGCACCTCATCACGGGAGTCGCAGTTCATCCACGCCCGCGTTTGTCGCTGCGGTCAGCCCTGCTGTTGTTCTTTATTCAGCCGGTTATCGCAGCCAGTTCGGGCATCCGTCGACTGAAGTCGTGGAGCGCTATGTCGCCAGTGGCGCCATTGCCTGGAACACGGCCTTGTCGGGTGCGTTGACGCTGAGGCTGGGAGAATCACCAAAGCTCGCACCACCTGTCCAGTATCGCCAGACACACCGTCGTTACTGGTTTGCGCCCATCACTCATGAATCTGCGCGACTGCACGGGATAGCCGAGTCCGGACGTCTCCCGTCCAACGGGGAGTGACCGTTGTGGAAGGGAGATGCGGCAACTCGCGCTCACGGGCCGGAGTCCGAGTATGGTAAAGTAGCCGCCGTCATTCCGGGAGGTAAACTGTGGTTGAAATAGTCAAGGCTGGCGGTTGGCTGATGCTGCCGATCATTCTGTGTTCCATCGTCGCGATAGCCATCGTCATCGAACGATTCTGGACGCTCAGCGCGGCACGGATATCCCCCCGTTACACCCTCGGCCAGGTCTGGACCTGGATCAAGAACAATGAGCTTGACGCGGCACGGTTGCGCGAGCTGCGCCTCGCTTCTCCGCTGGGACAGATTCTCGCGGCAGGGCTGGTGAATTCAAAGTATGGCCGTGCCGCCATGACTGTCAGCATCGAACAGGCGGCGAGTCAGGTTATCCACGACATGGAACGTTATCTGAGTGCATTGGGCACCATTGCGGCCATCACACCATTGTTGGGACTGCTCGGCACTGTGATCGGAATGATCGATGTCTTTACTGAAATCATGATGCAAGGTACTGGCAACGCCAATGCGCTGGCGGGTGGCATCTCGCAGGCACTGATCACGACAGCAGCAGGCCTGAGTGTCGCTATTCCCACTTTCATGTTCCACCGTATGTTCATGCGCCGTGTCGACTCTTTGGTGCTCAGTCTGGAGCAGGAATCCATCAAGCTCGTCGATGCGCTGCACAGTGACCGCCGCGTGGAAGTCAAAGAGATCGGAAACCAGTGAAGTTTCAGCGCCGCATAACCGAGGAGTTGTCGATCAATCTGACACCGCTCATCGATGTGGTTTTTCTGCTGCTGATTTTCTTCATGGTCTCTACAACCTTTACCCGCGAGACACGCCTCGCCGTCAATCTGCCCGAAGCTGATGGTGAACCAGTGCAGCAGACCAGCGAGCAGATCGAAATATCTGTCAGCCAGAATGGCAGCTACGCAATCGACGGCAGAGCATTGGTGAATTCTGAACTGAGCACGTTGATGAGTGCGTTGGAGGAAGTCACGCAAGGTAATCGTGATGTGGCATTGCTGTTGATCGCAGATGCGGCAGCGACCCACCAGGCTGTCGTGACGGCTATGGACGCCATCGGGAAATCCGGCTTCAGCCGACTCAGTATTGCCACGCGCCAACCGGCTGATGACAACTGATATCTTCGTAACTCAACCCTAGCGTGCGTCGCGTGTTTTGCGCTGCACTGACTGAAAAGAGAAAACAGACCACAGCATGACAAGACAACGCGTCGACAAGAAGGGATGGGATCTGTACAAACGGCTGCTGACCTATGTGCGGCCGCATCGCTTTGTGTTCATCATAAGTCTGATCGGTTACGCCATTTTCTCCATGACCGGTGTGGCAACGGCAGAGTGGCTTGGCTGGACAGTGGATCAGGTCACTGCCAAGAATCCTGACGCACGCAATATCAGCGCTATCCTGTGCGTGGTGATCGTGATCGTGCGAGGTATTGGCGGATTCATGGGCGGTTATTCGCTGGAGTACATCGCCAACCATATCGTGCATAAACTGCGCTGCGACATCATGACCCAACTGCTCGATCTGCCTGTACGCTACTACGACAACAGCACTGCAGGCAGGCTCGTTTCCAAGGTCACTTATGATGTGGCGCAGATCAGTGGTGCTGCAACCAATGCCGTCACGGTAATTTTTCGGGAAGGTCTCACGGTAGTGGGGCTCCTCGCGGCGCTGTTCTGGAGCAATTGGCGCCTCAGTCTGGTATTCCTGATCATGGCGCCATGCGTTGCGCTGGTCGTGTCATTGGCTTCTTCAAAGTTTCGTCGCTACAGTGCACAGATGCAGAACTCCATGGGTGACGTTACTCAGATCACCAACGAGTCGATCAAGGGACAGCGTGTGGTGCGCACGTTCAACGCTCGCGACTATGTGCTCGCCCGCTTTGGTCGCGCAAGTGAACGCAATCGTCGTCAGAACATGAAGATGGTCGGCACCCAGTCCGTTGCCATTCCAACGATTCAGTTGCTGGTCAGTCTCGCGATGGCGGTACTGATCTGGTTTGCCATGTCGCCGGAGATTTTTGCCAGTGCTACTGCTGGAGACTTCGTGACATTTCTGACCATCGCAGGATTGCTTGCAAAGCCGATTCGTCAGCTGTCCCAGATCAATTCCGTGGTGCAGCGCGGTATCTCCGCCGCCGACAGTATCTTCTCTCTGCTCGATGAGACCAAGGAAAAAGACACTGGTACGCATGTAGTGGAGAGAGTGCGCGGCGAAGTACAGTTCGAAGATGTCAGCTTCAGTTATAAAGAGGGCGAAGCGGTACTCTCCAATATCAACCTGCACGTCAAGCCTGGGCAGAGTGTGGCTCTGGTAGGAAAATCCGGCAGCGGAAAATCTACTCTTGTCAGCCTGTTGCCACGTTTCTACGATGTCGATTCCGGCGTGCTGAAGATTGATGGCGTGCCGGTACAGGAATACACGCTGCGTAATCTGCGTGAACAGATTGCGGTGGTGAGTCAGGATGTGGTGCTTTTCGAAGGCACCGTTGCAGAGAACATCGCCTACGGCAATCAGGGCACAGTCAGCGATGAGGACATCATTGCGGTGGCCAAAAACGCTCACGCAATGGAGTTCATTGAAAAGCTCGACAATGGAATTCACTCCATTGTCGGTGATGCGGGATTGATGCTCTCCGGTGGTCAGCGTCAGCGTGTTGCCATTGCCCGTGCCTTCCTCAAGGATGCGCCGATTCTCGTGCTGGATGAAGCGACCTCTGCACTCGATTCCGAATCGGAGCAGCACATTCAGCAGGCGCTGAGCACGCTTATGGAGGGACGCACAACTTTCGTGATTGCGCACCGTCTCTCCACAATCGAGAACGCTGATCTTATTCTGGTGATGGACAAGGGGCGTATTGTCGAGTCCGGCACTCATCAGGAACTCCTGGCACTGAAGGGACACTATGCCGGACTGCACAGAATTCAGTTCTCCGAACCGGTACAGGATATCTGATGTCCATTGTTGACGCCTGGTATAAGAAACGTGCCTGGCTCTGGCTTCTGTGGCCTCTCTCGTTGTTATTTGTTTTGTTGGCGCGTCAGCGCCGCAGGCGTCTTGAACGGACTCGTACAACAGTGGCAGGATCGCCTCCCGTGATCGTCGTTGGCAATATTACGGTGGGGGGCACGGGCAAGAGTCCGTTCGTGATTGCGCTCGTCAAACTGCTGCAGGAACATGGTTTGCGCCCAGCGATCATTACACGAGGCTATGGCGGTAACCCGCCGCGCCATCCCTTTCTGGTCACCGAAACATCCTCGGTAGAGGAAGCGGGCGATGAGGCGATCATGATTAGTCGCTGCGTCAGTTGTCCCGTGCTGGTGGACAGCAATCGAGTGCGTGCGATCGAAGCTCTGCGGCAACAGCAATCCTGTGATGTCATCATCAGCGATGATGGATTGCAACATTATGCCATGGCCAGAGCGTTGGAAATTGTGCTGATCGATGGGGAGCGTCTGCTGGGCAATGGGCTTTGTCTTCCTGCCGGACCTCTACGTGAACCAGCGTCAAGATTGCAGGAAGTGGATTACATTGTCATCAACGGCGATTGCAATGATGCGAAGGATACGCTCGGATCGACTGAGACAGCTTCCATGCATTTGCAACCGACGGGCTGGGTGAATCTGCGCAGCGGTGAAAAAGTGGCATTGAACGCGTTGCCAGTGACTGCGACAGGCAATGTGCATGCAATTGCGGGCATCGGCAATCCTCAGCGATTTTTCAGAACCGTGCAGGGGTTGGGATTTTCGCCACTCTGTCACCCGTTTCCTGACCACTATCGGTTTACTGCTGATGATCTGCGCTTTGCCGCTGGACATACCATCGTGATGACATACAAGGATGCAGTGAAGTGTAAAAGTTTCGCCGAGGCCGACTGTTGGTATCTCGCCATAGAGGCCGAGCTGTCTGAAGATTTTCGTCAACGGCTGCTCACTGACATTCGTGGAAAAGTTGCCACTGTCAGATTAACGTAAGAGGAAATTACCATGGACCAAAAACTGTTGACCATTCTTGCCTGCCCCATCTGCAAGGGACCGTTGAAACACGATCGCACCGCTGCAGAACTTATCTGCTTCGGAGACGCAGTGGCGTTTCCCATACGCGATGGTATTCCGGTCATGCTGGAGTCCGAGGCCAGAGCGCTGACTGCCGAGGAGAGGGAGAAACGCTGATGTCTTTCGTTGTCGTCATTCCAGCCCGCTATGCTTCCACGCGTCTGCCTGGCAAGCCGCTACTCGACATCGCGGGCAAGCCAATGCTGCAGCATGTATATGAGAGAGCATTGCTGAGTGATGCGCGCGCGGTTTACATCGCCACAGATGACAAACGCATTCGCGACGCTGCGATACATTTTACTGACAACGTATGCATGACACTGCCAACCCATCAATCCGGCACGGATCGTATTCAAGAGGTGGCTGCACAGTTGGCCCTGGAGGAGAACGAGATTGTCGTCAATGTGCAGGGTGACGAACCTCTGATACCGCCAGTGGCAATCAATCAGGTGGCCATCAATCTGCATGAGAATCCCGCTGCGGGCATCGCATCCCTCTATGAAGATATCGAAAATGAAGAGGAATTCCGCAATCCCAACGCAGTGAAAGTGGTTACCGATCTGCAGGGTTTTGCGCTGTATTTCAGTCGCTCGCCAGTGCCATGGCGCGCGGTGGATACAGTGACCGGCACCACTACTGTGTCTGGAGTTTTTGGCAAGCGGCACATTGGCATCTATGCCTATCGCGTCGCTACACTCAATCAGTATGTGACATGGTCACAAGTTGAACTGGAAATTTCGGAACGCCTGGAGCAATTACGTGCGATGAGTCATGGTGTGCGTATTCATATGGGGCGCGCCAGCGAAAAAATGCCCGGAGGTGTCGATACTCCGGAAGATCTGGAGGCTGTTCGCCACTATTTGCTCGCGAGTAAAAGACCATAGAGGAAGTATCGCGTGGGTGGGAAGAAGAAAAAAGTCCGTGTGTTGATGGTGTGTCTTGGCAATATCTGTCGATCACCGACAGCCCATGGCGTATTCCAGCATCGCATTGAGAGTGCGGGCCTCGAGGAAATCATCAAGGTGGATTCAGCCGGTACAGGTGACTATCACGTTGGTGAAAAGCCTGACAAGCGCGCTCGCACTGCCGCCAAACGGCGCGGTTACAGCCTGGGTGGACTGCGCGCGCGACAAGTGCAAGCTGAAGACTTTGAAAGGTTCGACTACATTCTCGCCATGGATGACAACAACCTGCGTGACCTGACGACACTTTGCCCCAAACCGTTTCGCCACAAACTGAAGCTGTTGATGGATTTTGCTGACAACAATTACAGCGCGGTACCTGATCCATACTACGGTAAAGGGGATGCCTTCGAACTGGTCCTCAATCTGGTGGAAGAGGCGAGTAATGCGCTGCTGGAACATATCAAGACTCATGATCTGAACGGATAAGCCATGCAGGAATATTTCGATCTGCAAGCACATAACACCTTCAAGTTGAGTGCTCGCGCTCGCTACTTCTGTGCGATTACCGATGTGCAGGAGTTGCGTGATGCGTTGCAGTTTGCCAGGGCAAGAAATCTGCCACTGATGGTGCTTGGCGGTGGTAGCAATGTGCTGTTCCGCAAGGACTATCCCGGCGTCATCGTGCACATGACCAATCGTGGTATCGACATTGTTGCCGAAACTGCAGAAGCAGTATGGGTGCGAGCGGCAAGCGGAGAGAGTTGGCACGGTTTCGTTGAATATTGTCTGCATGCCAGTTTGCATGGGCTGGAAAATCTGGCGCTGATTCCGGGCTGCGTCGGTGCTGCTCCAATTCAGAATATCGGCGCCTACGGTGTTGAAGTAAAGGAACTGATCACGGATGTGGAAGTTCTCGATGCAGTGACTGGTGTGATTGAAACATTGACTTGCACGCAGTGCGAATTCGGTTATCGCGACAGCATCTTCAAACACAATTTGCATCGCAGGAAAATCATCCTCTCGGTGACGTTCCGTCTGCACCGGAGTCCTTGTATAAATCTCGGTTATGCGGCACTGGCGCAGGCGCTGTCGGGCATTGCTGACCCGACGCCGCAGCAGGTATTCGATGCGGTTTGTGCAATAAGGCGGAGCAAGCTGCCTGATCCGACAGTGCTTGGCAATGCCGGCAGTTTCTTCAAGAATCCAGTCATCAACAGGGAGGCTTTCGCGAAGGTTTTGCAGGACTGGCCGGACTTGCCTTCGTTTCCAGTGGCTGTCGACAATGACCGCAACAGCGTTTCGAATTGGGTCAAGGTACCTGCAGCCTGGTTGATCGAAAAAACCGGCTGGAAGGGGCGCAAGTTTGGTCAGGCGGGTGTCTATCAGCAACAGCCGCTGGTGCTGGTCAATCATGGCGATGCCAGTGCTGCCGATATCCTTGCACTGGCCGAGCAGATCATGTTCACTGTCGCTCAGCAATTTGGCATTCAACTGGAGCTGGAGGTGCAATGGATTCCACCCCGATCCAGCGCTTGATCCATTAATCACAGTGCTGGGGCATCAGCTGTGCCGATGTACTTGCCTCAGCTGCTGTGGTAAAACCTGATTCACGTAACTGGTGGTATTTCCTCCATAGCCCGAAGAGATGAAACATGATGCTGCCTTCTGACAACCCTGCACAGATTCGTGTCATGCTTGTGGATGATCACGAGCTGGTTCGCTGCGGCCTTGCCCGGATAATCGACGATGAGCCCGATATGGAAGTGGTGTCCCTGGCAGAGTCAGGCGAGGATGCCATCGAGAAGCTTGCATCCGTGATCCCCGACGTCATTCTGATGGATGTGAAGATGTCCGGCATTGGCGGTGTGGATGCCACGCAGCGAATCATGCGTGCCTATCCAGGTATGCGCGTCATTGCGATTTCCGCTCTCGAAGTGGGATTGATCCCTACGCGCATGTTGCGTGCAGGAGCTGTTGGCTTCATTACCAAGTGCGTCTCTGTTCAAGAGATGTTGCTGGCGATCCGTCTGGTACACAGCGGCGAGCGTTTCATTACCCAGCGCATTGCGACACGTCTGGCACTCAATCCCTTTGATCTGGAAGCACAGAAGACCCCATTCGGCGCTCTGTCCGAGCGCGAATTGCAGGTGGCACTGATGCTCATTGATTGCCACAAGATCAACAAGATTTCCGATCAGCTTCACCTAAGCCCGAAGACGGTCTACAGCTACCGTTACCGGATCTTCGAGAAGTTGGGTCTCAGCAGTGACGTGGAATTGACGATCCTCGCTGTCAAGCATGGTCTCAGCGATGCCGACACCTCCAGAATTACCTACGAATAATCTTCCGCGCCTTGATCCCAAAGCCCTTATCGCGAGCCTGAGTACACGCCCCGGTGTGTACCGCATGTTCGATGATACGGGCGGAATTCTCTATGTCGGCAAGGCAAAGAACCTGAAGAAACGTGTTGGCAATTATTTCCGTGCGTCCGGGCTCGACACCAAGACGATGGCGCTGGTGGCGCGCATCGCCGCCATTGAAGTCACCATCACCAGCAACGAAACCGAAGCCCTGCTGCTGGAACAGAATCTCATCAAGCAGCACCGCCCGCCTTACAACATTGAGTTGCGCGACGACAAGACCTACCCCTACATCATGCTCACCAACAAGGATGAATATCCGCGTCTGGCGTTCTATCGTGGCAGCAAGAAGCGTGATGCGACCTTCTTCGGTCCCTACCCGAGTGCCAGTGCAGTGCGGGAGAGTCTGACCATTCTGCAGAAAGTATTTCGTGTGCGGCAGTGCGAGGACAGCTATTTCCGCAATCGCTCGCGGCCATGTCTGCAATATCAGATCGAGCGCTGCACCGGCCCATGCGTCGGGCTGATTTCGCCAGAGGATTATGCGCAGGACGTGCACTATTCAACGCTGTTCCTGAACGGCAAAAGCGACACACTCATCAAGGAGCTGACGCAAAAGATGGAAAACAAGGCGGAGGCAATGGAGTTTGAACGCGCTGCTGTCATTCGCGATCAGATCATCGATTTGCGCCGCATTCACGAGCAACAATACATCTCTGATCAGGGCAGTGATGCGGATGTGTTGGCAGCATCACTCACGGCTGCATACGCCTGCGTACATTTGATCGTGATTCGTGGTGGCCGCCTGATCGGCAGCAAGAGCTTCTTTCCCCGCGACAAGCTCGCCGGCTCAGAGAGCGCGCTGCTCTCTGCATTCATCGCGAGTTATTACCTGCAGGAAGACAATGCGGCGAATATTCCACGCGAACTCATTATTCATCCGGCGATAGAAGAAGCAAAGGCACTTGCCGATGGACTCGGTTACCACGCACAAAAAGTAGTGAAGATCAGCAGCGCAGTGCGCGGCCACCGTGCCAAGTGGCTTGCAATGGCGGTGACGAATGCACAGCAGAGTCTGCAGAGTTTCGTCAGCAACAAGCAGAACGTGCAGCAACGTTTTGAACAACTGCAACAGGCCTTGGGTCTGGATGCCATGCCGCAGCGCATAGAGTGCTTTGACATTAGTCATACCTCCGGTGAAAGCCCTGTGGCATCCTGTGTGGTATTCGATGTCAACGGGCCATTGAAGAGCGATTATCGTCGCTTCAACATCGAGGGCATTACTGGTGGTGATGATTATGCCGCGATGGACCAGGCACTGAGCAGACGCTATGCGCGAGTGGCCAAAGAGGCTGCGGAAACCGTTGAAGGTGCCAAGGTGCCCGATATCCTTCTGATCGATGGTGGCAAAGGGCAGCTCGCTCAGGCGCGACGTGTGATTGATGAATGCCAACTGGCCAGTGTGATGCTGATCGGTATAGCCAAGGGCATCAGCCGCAGGGCAGGGCAGGAGACCCTGTTTCTCTCCACGGGTGACAGCGTGAAGGAGATTGTGTTGCCCACCGAGTCCACTGCACTGCATCTGCTGCAGCAGATCCGCGACGAGGCGCATCGTTTTGCCATCACCGGGCACCGTCAGCGCCGTGCAAAAACGCGCAACAAATCTCTGCTGGAACAGATTCCCGGGTTGGGCCCCAAGCGGCGCCGGGAACTGTTGAAGCACTTTGGTGGTCAACAGGAGGTCCAGCGCGCCAGTGAGGATCAGTTGGCAAAAGTGACAGGCATCAGTAAAAAGCTGGCAGAAGACATTTATGCCTATCTGCATAACGAGTAGAATCAGCCGCCTAAAGGAGACCCACCCCAACAATGAACATCGCCAACCTGGTTACCTGCTCCCGTGTGCTGATGATTCCCGTGGTAGTCGCGCTCTACTATTCCTCAATTCCCCATAGCAACCTTTACGCCGCTGGTGTATTTGCCATTGCCAGCATCACAGACTGGCTGGACGGCTACCTGGCCCGCAGACTCAACCAGACCTCACCCTTTGGTGCATTCCTCGACCCTGTGGCCGACAAGCTGCTTGTCGTCATGGCCCTGGTGCTGCTGGCTGCCAACTACACCAGCCCCTGGTTCGTGGTGCCCACCGCGATCATCATTGCCCGGGAAGTATTTGTCTCTGCCCTGCGCGAATGGATGGCCAACTGCAATCAGCGCAACCTCGTGGCAGTTGGCTACATCGGCAAGGTCAAGACCACGGTGCAGATGATCGCGATCACGATCCTGATCGGGGTGGATGTGCAGACTCCGCCGATTTTTGTGCAGTTGGGTTATGCGTTGATCTATCTCTCTGCGGTGTTCAGCATGTGGTCAATGATCACGTATTTGCGGGCAGCATTGCCGACGTTGAAGATGAAGTAGGGGAGTAAAATGCCCAGAGGCCCGTTGACTTTTTGCCTGTTTCAGGCATCGCGTCGAGGACGTTCGAGATTGCCATAAGGCAATGAAACAAGTCAGGAAATTCCGGGTTTAATCGCTTGACATAGTTTGTTATGGCATTAGAATAGGCGCCTCTTTCGAGCTACGGAGCTTACCAGTACCGGGTAAGATGGCAGTCCGGGGTGACAACCCACAGCGACAAGGAGTCCGGTTGAACTAGTCGCACGACTCAACAGGATTGACAGAAATAAAGCGGGAATAGCTCAGTTGGTAGAGCACGACCTTGCCAAGGTCGGGGTCGCGAGTTCGAGTCTCGTTTCCCGCTCCAATTTCATGTCATAACTATCTATCTTCAGGCCATACGACAGCGTAACCCTACGTCGGCCAGTCTAGCTGTTAGGTAAGTGTGTAGGACTTTTGGCTGGGTGGCAGAGTGGTCATGCAGCGGACTGCAACTCCGCGTACGCCGGTTCGATTCCGACCCCAGCCTCCACTACCTCTTGATTTATAACAGCTTTTTTCAAGCAAAAAACCCCGAAATAAAAACGCAGTAATTCCGCAGTTATTCCGCAGTTATTTTGACGCTTGAAGCGTGACTCTTTCATCGCGGTTCTCTCCCCATAATTTCGATCTCTTCTATCTATTTCGCCACTGCGCGTGAGCGGATTGATGTAAGAGTGTTCTTCGATCGCTTCGGCGGTACGATCAAACGGTAGTGCCACTTCATTGCATCAGTCGCATGCAATCCTTTCTCGTTATCTCCCTGGCTGACATACTCGTCGGTCAATCCCTTCTTGCGCATATCCATCAACCAATAGTCTTCCGTGATCTTGGCGGCAGCTCTCGCCTTTCTCCACCAATCGGAAAATGTTCGGTGCTTGAGTGGCTGCAGCCTGACTCTCTTCATGTAATTCGGATAGATCAACAAGTGATCTGTGGTCGGAAGTTTGAAGACGTTTTTCGCAAGCCTGAACTGCTCCTTCCGGAAATCCATGAGCCAGTCGACAACTGCGCGCATCTCAGCATTCATCTCGATGATGCCGCCGACAGATGTCTTTGATCTGGCGAGATGAATCTCACCGTGCTTCCAGTTGATCGGATTGGAATCTGATTTGTCGATCGCCTCCAGGTGGAACTGTGAAATCCTGAGTGCGAACAGGTCGATGGGCTGCTGGCTAAACATGTACATCAGGTCGCAAATCTTGACGCGCCAGGTGCCATCCATATCCCGCTTGTTTTCTTTGTGTATGAGCAGCTGCTCCGTGATCCTGATGTAAGCATCGTCGGGGACGAGTACTTTCCTTTCCTGCACTGGCAATTTGTCGATGTCCCTCATTGGATTCTTATCTATGAGCCCGACCAACACGGCATGGTCATACATCCGACCGAGCATCGCCTTGAGGTGATTGTATGTGGTTGCCTTCAACGCCCAGGGCGCGATCAGAATGCGGATCTTCTGCAGGGACTGAGGATGGGAGAGCGCAAACTTCGCATCGGGCGACTTCTCCAGCTGCTTGGCTTGCTTGGTATAGTCTTTTTGCGTGCGAGGAGCGAGAGGCTGGCCCTCGTTGCGTTTGATCTTGATCGTTACCTTGCCCTGCTCAAGTACTTCCACGCGCCACTTTTTGAGGAAGTCGCATAGATGGATATGACTGCCTTTACTGACAGGCGTATTCGATTCCTGCAGACGTTGCGCCAGGTGTGTGGTGGCCTGGTCACCGTAAGCCTTGTCGCTCAGAGCTTTCGCCAGCGCCCATCGAGCGATAGCCTGTTTCAGGTCCTTGGTCTTGAGGGTGGTTTGACGCCCGGTGTAGGGATTCTGGAAATAGTAGCGGCCATCCTTTCTCAGGCCGAGGCCTGGGAATCTGGACAGATGGTTGTTACTGTCAGTACGAGCTCGCGGGGCCATAAGTTTCATGCTCTGGCAGCTCTTGCGGCTACCTGGAGATCTTCACTGGTGAGATCGAGGCCCATCTCTGCGGCCAGCTTGAGGAAGTCGGGTGGCAAATCCTCGTTGGCGGGCTTCTTGACAGGCCTGTAGGTTGCCATTTTTCGCACTTCTTCATCGTGGATGTCAAGGTCGACGAACCAGGGGCCAGTCGGGTGGTACCGGAACGCCCCCCAGATCCTGCCAGCCTTGGCGTCACGCGCCCAGGAGCAGGCCGCCTTCCTTTCGGTAGAGCGGCGCAGTCTGGCGTATTCCTGGAGCGGGACGATTTGCACTGTTACGATTCCTCTGAAAGATCGTCCGGGTGAATCCCGAAAAGGGTGGCCATTGGTTCGCGCAACTTCTCCCGGAGCTCTGCGACCACTTCGGTGAGATGCGCGAGCCGCGCCTCGGTTTCACTGAGAGACTGATCTTCTGACATCGAGACGGCCGCAGCGAAACTCTCATCATCGACATAGGACAATTCGCTATATCCGCTCAGGCTGTAACCGATCAACTGTGCAAGCTGTTGCCGGTCCTCGCGCGTGTAATCGCCGCATGCGATCTCGTTCAGGCCGAAGCCGCGTGATGATGCGAAGTCGAGAAGATCGCGAACGATCTTGTTTTCATGGAATCGCATCGTGCCGTTCTTGTCTGGCGATATAGGTTGCATGCTCATTGGTTTGACTCCTGCGCCGAGATTACGTCATCGCACTTTCCGTTCATGAGGTCTTTTCCTATGTACTGCTGATGGTGCTTCCATGCTTCGTAGGTGACACACAGCTCGCCCCACAATTCCAGATGCCGCAATTCGATGCGGGCAGCCTCAACTGCGAGCTCAGCGATCCGGACAGTGGCCTCCTGATGCTTCGCCCCGACATATGCAGTTACGAAATATATCGATGCCAGCACGACGCCGATGGTGCAAACTATAAATTTACCGAGTGTCATGAATCCTCCCGCGCCGTAGCGCCATCATCATCGAATGAAAGAATGCGGGTGTCCTCGATGACCCCCGGCATGTCATCAATCCAGATGTCCACCTTGTACCCAGCTCGTTCTGCAGCTCGGCGTTTGAATTCATTGTGTGCATACACGATCGGCATTTGAAGCGGCACTGGCTGTGATGGATGTCTGCCCGTAACGCAAATTAGCCGGTGGCCGTAGAGGCGACAATTGCCCGCGAATATCTCCCACAAATGTGGGTCAAGGGTCCATGTCTTGTCGTAGTCAATTGCGATCAGCACAGGGTGTACGCCTCCAGTTCCTGGTCTGCTCGAATATAAAGCGGGTGTCGTGGCGCTCCGTGCTTGGTAACTCCCAGACACAGCAGGTGCACGCCTGCATCGATGAGCATCGAAGTCACTGTCTTGACGCGATCCGCCCTGGCATTCGTACCCCAGGCGCAGACCACTGACTTTGCCTCGAGTGCGAATCGGCGGATCCATTCATCGTTCTCTGGCCCGACAGGATCAGGGTGCTGCCACAGCGCTGCAGGATCCGTTGCTCGCAGACCATAGAGATTCACAACGACAATGCCGTTCGCTCCCCAGCTGCTGGCAAAGCCTCTGCAGCGGCGTATCGTTGGATCGTCCTGTGTGGCGTCTGCGGTGCTGGGGTTCAGCATGATGAAGACAGCCGGTGGATTGCTTACCACCGCCGCGAGCGGGGCTCTGGTCAGTGCGTACCGGTACTGCTGGCAACTGGCGATGATGGCACTGTTGTTCACGCTGCGGTCTCCATGTCTTCCAACGGCTTCATTCTCTTTGCCAGGCATCGTGCACAGATGTCTTCAATTTTTTTGAGGCCAGGAGGTACGTGATGCGGATGCACGGCAATTGAATAAACGCCACCATCCATCATGAACAGATTCGGGCCCTTGAGCTCCTGCTTGCAGATGTCACAGTTCACTGTTGTTGCCATCAGTACTCTCCTTTGGAAATCACGGCATCAATGTTCTGAGCAATCGCCTTGTATTCCAGGTCGAACACCCAGTCGTTATTTGCCCAGCTGTTCACGCCATTGATCTGCACCCACATATGGGAAAAGCAAAGGCGGTAGGTGAGGGGTGCTGCCGATCGCTGAGGCTGTGCTGTGAGCTTCGTGCCTTCTGCTTTTGCAGCTGCTTCGGTGATGCTTTGGATCCTCTCTACCCGTACGCTGATCAGTTGCGCGGTGAGTCTGCTGACCTGGCGTGGCATGAAGATGGCCGGGCGCATGTGCCAGTCCGGTGTCACGCAGTTCTTCTTCGCAGAGGTGAACATGCCATCGGCTGCGTATCGATACTCCTTGCCGCACTCGAGAGTCATGTCCACGAAGTGCCACTCGTCACGCTCTTTCTTCTGGCTGAAGCGTGTCTCCCATCGTCCCCAGGCGTAGAAAGTTTCCTTGATCCAGATCAGATCGCCTGGCGCACCATATCTGCAGGGAACGAAGACGGAATACTCAGGGCCTGAAAACGTCGCACCGTACTTGCCGTGGTGCTGGTGCTCTTCGCTATCCAGGCGCCCTGCACTGAGCAGTGACCACATGTCTGGCGCTGCATTGATTGATTCCAATCCGCTGAGGCGCCTGGTGTGAGTTTTCTCGTTGCGAAGTGATGCCAGAACGAGCGGGCCCTGCATGAGCATGGGGGTGGCTTTCATGATCTTACCTCCAGATGCAGATCCCGGGTGCCGGGTTCGGGGGTCAACTCCGCATTCATCGCGATTTCGAAAAGTTCAGGATGCTGTTTGTCCAATGCTGGTAAACGGTCTGTCTCGATCCACTTACCGCGCTCGGCGTGGCGGTCCAGCCATTTCTGCGTCCATACGGTCGGGCTACAGCCTTCGGCCGCAATTTGTTTGGTGGTGATATAGCCTTGCTTGCGCAGCCTGGCGAAGACCCTGACGGCCGCCTGTTTCCATGGCGTCATTCTCACTGGCGCTGGCACTCCAGCCGGGTGGTTCGGGACAGCCCCCGGCACCTGTAGACGCTCTTTCGGGTTCCAGTCGTACAGCGCGCAGGCCCAGTGTCCATTGTGATGATCAGCTTTCGAGCAACGGTCGTCTTCCCAGAGCTTGGTGGAAATCTGGAATTCCACTTTTGTGAAGATCTCGTAATCACGAGTTATGGGATTTCTTCTAGATTGTTCGCTAACCCAGGGTGACCAGACATCGACACCCATCATTTTCAGCATCTTGGCAATGCCAGCGTTTGCCTCTGTAATGCTACGGACGATCACAAGCCGGTGATCTGGGCCTTTGCCGTCTTGGCTATACCAATGGCGTGAAGGAAGAATCTGGTCTGCGACTTTGGCATTCAGCTGCAGCTTTGCTTCCACTCCTATTTGACGGCCGGATTCATGCACAACCAGGATGTCGAACTCGCCCGTCTCTGGGTAGCAGATCCATCCGTCGAGGCTATTGAACTCCTCCATGAAGAATTCGCACAATGCGGACTCAGACGGGATCGCCTGCTTTATCAAATCGGCTTTCATGCCGGCACCTCCGGGTACTGATCCCATGTGCGGCCATCTAGTCTTCGCCCAGCGCGCTTTTTCCCGACCCGCCAGACTGATTCTTCTCCGGGCGCCGGCCACTCGCGCCATTCCTGATCGCCGTCGTGATAATCGAGGTATGGCCACTTGCTGTTTCCGTGGTGTGGCCAGTTACCATCCTCGGCATTCAGCTCAGGAGTGAACTCGTCGCTTGGCAGCCACTCGCCCCACTGTTTGAAAAGAAAAGGGACGCCAGCAGCTACGCACTGATCGCGCAAAGACTTCACCCAATCTAAGTGCATGGGCCGAGCGCTGTACCCGGACTCGCCGCCGCAGATGATCCAATTAATCCCGATATCGCCGCGGAGCGCATGCCCATCGTTAGGACATAAGCCGCCCACTGCGTTAGTGCGGAAGCCGCAGACATGACAGCAAGAAGTACGAATATCAGGAAATGCCCAAGGCAATTCGATTGGCCCCAACATTGGCTCGACGCTCAGAAAGTGAATGCGAGCTGGAACAGCGAGAAGCCTTCCCACGTCTCGGTCAACTTCAGGCTGATTGATTACCGTAATGCCTAGCTGGACATTTGCTGGAGCGTTGCCTTCGAGCCAGTCATGAAGCCATTTTGATATAGCAAAACATCTGAGAGCGTTCGCCGTATCACCAGTGCGGCTCTGTTCAATGTAAGCAAGCGAGGCGTGTATGCGCTGTCGCCAGTTTCCAATACGCTTTGTAAGCAACAGCCAGTCAAGGCTCGGCGTCACCCTGATCGTGTCCAAGAGGTCCACCAGCCACTCTATGGGCACTTCGTTGTCGAGCCAGTCGGACAGGGAAGAGCAGAAGACGCGGCGACGGGCTTCGCTAACCGTCCCGGCGCACTTCGGACACACGGGATCATCCGTGCTCTCACACTGCTCCGATGCGGGGTTATCTCCTCGCCATCTGCAGTCGTCGCACTGGAAGAAAGTTTTTCTGTTCCAGCGTCGTGGACGCATTCTGTTCGCAATTTTCGTGCGGGTTCTGGGCTTCCCGGCGCCCCATTCAATGCCATGAGTTCGTGCGGGCGTGCTCACAGCGGCATAGCAGTGATCGCAGGCAGGCGACACGCGGGTACAGCCTATCCATTCGTTGTGCGTAGAGTCGCACCACTCGATGCCAGTTTGATCAGCCATTACCGCGCTCTCCCAGGCTTGACCAAATCATTCAGCGACAATCCATATGCCTTACAAATCTGGAGCATTCGATCCAGTGACAGATGACAGCCGTAGTAGCGCGTGGCCTCGACGTCTTCCAGAACCTTCCGCTCTATTCCTATTTGCTGTGCAGCGTGATTGACAGTCCAGCCTTTATCGAGCCTGGTCTGCCTGAGTTTCTTCTTGGCGAAGAGTGTGGCTGGCGTGAACTTAGAGTTCTCATTCATAGTGACGACCCTGCTGATGATTGATTGTTGTTTTGAAGTCTTTGCCGATCGATAGTCAGGAACGGATCTGGTCGAAGTACTGTCCAGCCTGCAGTGCGTAGAAGCCTGCTTGCCTCCTCAAGTTTTCTTTCCGACTCCATCGTCACGGAAACCGCAGGCTTCTCCGGTTTCGGCGCCTTCGGCTTCTTGGCTCTGGGTGCTGGTTTCTTCTGGAATCGAATGCCAATGCCGCGCTTGGAGGCCTCAATGCGTAGAGTCGACTGAGACATGCCCACCAGCTTGGCCAACTCTTTGAACGGGATTTTCCCGCCGAAGGTTTTCATCGTCTCGATCTGCTTCTCGGTGGGTGCGGATATCCGGCTGACCGGTTTCTGCTTCGGCTTCGGAGCACCTTTGGCAGATTTCTTCAGCTTTGGCATTGCCAGACTGATGCCTGCCTTGTGAGCAATCACCGAAACATTCGTCTTCGAGATACCAAGGTCTGTCGCCATTTCTGCGCTGGATTTGATGCCAGCAAATTTGCGCATGTATTCCTGGCGCTGCTGGGTAAGTGTCATGTCGCACTCCTGCCTGGTGCTTGGTGGAAGCTCTTGGCCCGGGCTATCACTGCCTGGTTCCTGTCGATCGCTGCATCCATGTCACTCAAGGCATCGCGGTCTTCATCGTCAGGGATTACACCTTCGTCATTGCTGCATCCCTCATAGAAGCAGTCACGCTCTGCGATCATCTCGCGAGTCGATGCTTCGAGAGCGCTGAGCAGGTCGACGGCCAGGGTGGCGTCCGGTTCGGGCACTGCTGAATCGGCTGGCGCTTTAAAACGAGGATGTAAATCCAGCGTGTCTGAATCGGGATCGATGATCTCGTTCTTGTCATACATGATGACGTAGCACATTCCAGCAATGATCCTGTTGTGGAATGACGCTGATGTTCTGAGCAGTGCCGCCAGGCTGTTGTATAGCGCTTGAAGATGCTCGACCCGGTCTGAATCAAACTCATCGTCCCCCAGCAGCGCAAGCAGATCCTCTGGGCCATCAGTTGGAAATGGCCCACCGAAACGCCCATCGATAGCGTTGAGTATCTGCATAAGCTTGCCGCCGCACTCGATATCCTTCTCGCTGGGTTTTGCCATTCTCATACCTCTCATCACGCTTCCTCTTCAAAAATGTCATCAATGTGCCAGCCACAATCCTTGCAGTACGCGAAAGCTGCAGGGATCGGGACAATGAAAATCTGTGGGGCGGTGCAAACCGGGCAAGGTTCATCCATGGAGATCTGTCCGTAGAGCGCGCCAAGGCTTGTGAGCACGGACAGCTTTGTCTCGTCAGCCATCGCCCGTGGTGTAAAAGGCTTGCCGCCAGGCGTGAACAGATTCGGTTGATATGGCTTCTGTGCGTAGCCCATCACCATCTCCTGTTCCATTCACGCTCCGGCTCTGAATCCCATGCAAGGAAATCCCTGAAGCTGTCGAAGCAATCGGAGTACTCGCGGTATCTTTCGTATCGCTGTTGGCTGCGAGTCATCTTGCGAATTGGCCCCATCTCTCCATACACAACCTGCCATGTTGGGTGGCAGTTGTTGATGACTCCGGGCTTGTCCGCATCGAAGTTCACGCCGATGTAGTTGCCTCTGTCCTCGGCAATCACGCCAAGCTTTCCATTGACGATGACTCGCCTGCCGATCTCAGCCGGCACCTTGTAGTACTCTCTGACGTACTCACAGGAACCCATCACGCTTTCCCCTCATCAATTGGCCGCCATTCGTAGTCGCCTTCAATCACCACTGGCTCTGTGTCCTTGCATGGGCATACATACCCGTGCAACCGCTCCGCTACTGGCATCCAGAAATTTCTGGCGATTGCTCCTGGCACATGGTTGTCTTCGTCGGAGCCTTCCATGCCGAACACCTTCAGCAGGCCAGGCACTTCGTCAGCTGATACGCGCCCACCGTTCTTGCTGAAAGAAACGTGATACTCGGGGCCGAGCCCACTGTTCTCTACTACCTCAACTGCTGTGATCGCCAGATGTCCGAACCGGCTATACCATCGCTCTGCAGGAAATCCGAGGTTCGGAAGAACATCCATCAGCTTCCAGTCCGGGGAGGTCGGGCGCTTCGGCTGAATTACTGAGGTAACTGTCATCACGCCGCCCTCGCTGATTTCTTCCGTCGCCGGAGCTCGCCGGTTTTAATCCGGAGCTTGACCAGAGTCTTCGCAATTGGCTTCAGCTTCTCCGCAACATCGCCATAGGCAAACTTGTTTCTGACGCCGAGCTCTGCCCTGGGGATGCACTCCAGGTTATCCAGGGCTGTGTTGTTCTTGTCTCCATCAGCGAAGACGACCGCATGCCCTGCCGGGATGGGGCCGTGAGCCTGCTCCCACTGGTGCCGGTGGACGAACTCCCACTCGCTCGGATCTGCCACTTTGATTTTCTTGTAACCGTATGAGTCCACTATGACTGTGCCGACGGGCAGCCTGTTGTCCGGCGTTTGCCCCTTCTTGAAACTGCCAGAGTTGGCCTTCATCAGCCCTTTCGTTCCAGCGTTGTGAGATGTTTGCCCAGGGACGAAATGACCTGTGCGTCCGCTCTTGATACCGTTGTTTTTCACGAACGCGATGATCTGGCTCAACTTGAGGGAGAGCCCGAATTCCTGGTTGATGGCCGCAGTAATCTCGCGGCGGCTCATGGTCGGATAGTGCTTCCGCAGGAACTCGACTTGCGCGGGATTCAGTATCTTGTACTTTCCCAGGTTGGCTTCGCCAGAGCGCCTGCCGCAGGTGAATTCGTGGTTCTTCAGCGTCGAGTGAATTTCAGTGCGCGTTTTGCTGGCGCCGTACTTGGAATTGAAGGCAGCTGTGAGCTCGTCCAGCAAGAGAACGCGATACTGCTCCTTGAGAAACTGAAGCTGCTCTGGGGTATATTTCATTACTTTTGATCCTGGGAGAGCATGGGGTGAGCCTGTGACTCTCCCTGGTGGAAAGCTTGCTGGGCTTTTAGCACCAAGGAAGCGTTGTGGATCACGCGATCGGCAACACCAGCGATCGCCTTTGACCTGTTGATCTCTTGTTCCAGCTTCTCCCCATCGAGGCTCTCATCGCCGAGACGCTCAAGCTGCGCAAACAGATGATTGTTCAGGTCTGTCAGTTTGTTCTTCATGACAACTCTCCTTGGGCCATTTCCCACGCCTTGTTGACTATCGCTGCCTGAGCGTCATTACCGCCTCTGTCCGGATGCGCATTGCCAATCGCACGGCGATATGCAACCTTGCACTCAGCCAGATCATTACCTCGGTAGTCGAGCACGTCACGCCAGTTCACGGCGTCGGGATTTGGAAGAGCTTGGAATCCTGTGAAGGTGCGCTCAAGGATTTCGCCAGAGCCCCAGCGATCAATGCCGCGCATCGCTTCGATGGTTTTTCCTATGGCGTATAGGTTGTCTGCAACCCGGTAATACTTGTCGATGGCAATAACGAGCTGCTTGTTTCCATCCTTCCACCAGACTGACACTCCGGTGTCGACAGGGGCGGGCTTGCCCCCGCGCGGCAATCCATCCAGACGAAGTTCCACATTGGTGGAAATAATGACGTTCCAGTCCCGCACTTCCATGCGTCTGAGTTCGTCGAGAACAAAGGTGACGGCATCGGTGAGCGTGACGTCGCGCCTTGTGCGCTCGGTCTTCTTGCTGAACTGCGAATGCTGGCGAACCTTGCTGCGCTTCCAGCCGTTTGGCCAGGTCAACGGGTATGCAGTGATGTGATCAGTCATGACACCACCTCAACGACAACCCGAACCTTTACCACTTGCAGTTTCCTTCGCATTTCTGGCAACTCCTGCGCTTTGATTTCGCGCGCTTCTTCCCGGGTTGTGCAAACTGCATTGCTCCATGGCTTGGCGCTATCTCGGTGCTTCAAGGACCAGCCGTCGAATCCATACCGTCTTGATCTGCTCTGCAGAATGTTTTTCATGTTCTGACCTCAAGGCGTGAGCGTTGACTGTTCGAAAGCGGTATTCGAACCTGCTGATCCTCCAGCCTGTAATCAAAGTGACGGCGGCGGGTGGCTGCAGGTAGCCAGCGGAAACGCCTTCTGATGCCACGCTGAAGGCGAGTACTGTCGGCATGCTTCATGTGCCCAACGTAGCTGGCTGCCGTGGACTGGATCGCCCGCAGCTCCTGCGGCGTTGCCTGTATGTGGGAGGCGTGTACGTGTTGCTGCTCCCACGCCGCAAGAGTGCTGCGCGCATGCACAACGACACGGCGGCGAACGAGCGTGTGAGTAGGTCTGACGATGTATCCGAGGAAGTCGATCCCGTCCTTCAGTGGTCGGAGCCGGATGTCTGGCTTGAGCTTCAGCTGCAGTTCTCGGGCGAGAAACTTCTCGATCTCGATCAGCCAGGCGGCGAGCTGCTCGCGGTCGTGATGCACCAGGACGAAGTCATCCACGTAACGCAGATATCGCTTCGCCTTGAGCGTGTGCTTGACGAACTGATCCAACTTGTCCAGTTGCACGTTGGCAAGAAATTGGGAACTGAGGTTGCCTATCGGGAGCCCGCAGCCTCGGGCGGCATTCTCCAGTCGCTTGTGCGGTGGAACCATTTCTCGCTCTGCCGCAGTGCCGTGGTACGCGACACCGGCATGCAGAGGAGAGCGCCGAAGCAGGGCATGCGTGGTGCGCATGACTTCGGGAGACACGCCAGCGCGCATCAGCTTTGGTTTCATGTCGACCCAGAGCGAATGCCTGTGGATCGAGTTGAAGAAGTTGTGGATGTCCAGCTGCAGATACCACCCGCCGCCCTGGCCACTGTCGACCTGACGCACGAACTGTTGCAGTCTCTGCACAGCAGCGTGGCTACCCTTACCCTTGCGGTTCGCGTAGCTGTCGAAGATGAACAGGGGCTCCCAGATTGCCTCCAACTGAGGCACAAGCCAGTGGTGCACAACTCTGTCAGCGAAATCCGGAGCGTGTATTTCCCGGGCCTTCGGTCTGGCCGCGATGAAGCAGGCGCTGCGCCGTGGCTCCCAGGTGCCGGAGTTGATCTGGCGCTGAATCTCCAGCAGGCCATCGCTCCAGTTGGCGTCGAAGCTCAGCTGATTCTTGCTGGGCTTCTTCCCACGCCTGGCCATGCGCCAGGCATTGTAAAGCTCTCTAAGTGTGACGTTACCTTGATACTCACTGGCGCGACACGCCCGGACGCAGGCGTTGTTGTTGTCGTTGTTGTCGTTGACATTGCCGTTGTTGAAATTGACGACCCAACGGGCATTCTTGCCGTGCTCTTTCGACTCTGGCAGGCATCCTTGTAGGTAGCATGGCTTCGTCATAGGTTGGCCCCCATTGCTACAGAGGCGGCACGGCCACTCAGTATCTGGGCGCGCTCCGGTGAGGCTTCGCTCGTCGAATTCTGGCCCTTAAGGTAAGTTCCACGCTTCCAGCCGCCCGCACACCGACCGAGTTCTTCGGCAGTGCGAATCAGCGACTCGAACTGGGAGAAGCTTTTGAACGCATGTATCTGAGAGCCGATCTGCAGGCTCAGTTTCAGTTCATCAATTGCCCAGACCAACTCCGACTTCCAATACTCCTGGCGCGCGCGATCCCTCCATGCACGGTGGCAATGGCGCACCACCGTCATGGCCTGATTGCGAATGTCAGTGCCCAGAGTGTATTTGTGATACCGCGCGAAACCTCGGACCACTCGCTCAAGCTCTGCAAGTAGCCGTTCGGCCATCTTCGCGATTTCTGGTTGCTGGTCTTTCTTCATGATTAAAGACTCAAAGGGCAAAAATTACTGACTGGCGCGACACGCCCGGACGCAGGCGTAGCTGCTGACGTAGTAGCCGCTGACACTGCCGCCGCCGAAATAGACGACCCAACGGGCATTGGCGTTCCAGCTGCATGGAGTGCCGGTCCAGTACCAGTCCGATTTGGTATCGGGGAATTTCTCCGTGTCGATCGCTGGCGCGTGTCTGCCATGATCAACGAGGGAGAACAGCTCCTTCACTGTTGGCAAACGCCAGCCTTCCCCGAGAGCGGCGACTGCGGCCTCAGCCTCTGCGAGAGTCACGTCCTTTCCATCCAGCAGCGTGCTGGACCATTCGAGTTGTGGTGCTGGGGTCTGATCGCCCATGTTGTTCTCCTGAGTGTGTTGCTGGGTTATTGTCAAAGAATCAAAGAGTTACTGACTGGCGCGACACGCCCGGACGCAGGCGTCGCCGTAGTCGTAGCTGTCGAGGACACTGCCGTAGCTGAAATAGACGACCCAACGGGCACTGGCATCCCAAGCGCATGGTGAGCTCGTCCAGTACCAGGTGGATTTCGTGTCTGGAAACTTCTCGGTGTCGATGGCAGGGTTGTAGCGGCTGCGGTCCAGAATCGTCTGGAGTTCATCCACAGTCGGCAGGCGCCATCCATCGCCGAGCTCTGCCACTGCAGCCTCTGCCTCCTTGCGCAAGACGCGACGGCCATCCAGGAGGGTGTTAGACCATTCAAGAGTGCCGACTACCTGAGTGTTGATCTGTGGTGCTGCTACTGCTGTTGCTGTGTCCATTGTTGCCTCCGAGGGAGATTGTTGTGGTTTATGCCGCGACGCCCGCGGTGGCTTTGATTTTGGCCATGACACGGGTAGCGACGTTCTCGGCAATTATTGCCAGAGGGACTTCCCCGTTGATGATCTGCACGTCCCATCCGACAGACAGGAGCTTCTGAGTTGCGCGGCGGTAACGGCCCCGAGCCTCGTCGAAGAACGCCACTGGCCGCTGATCGATCTTGCTCTGGTCCTGCCTGTGCGCGATTCGCTGCTTCGCTGTTTCAGAGGCAACATCAATCAGGAATGTGATATCCGGCACTGGCAGCTCGAGGCCGATGTGACGCTGCAGCAGGAAATCCTCAGAGATTGTCAGGCTGGACTGGTAAGCCATGGTGCTCATGAGAAAGCGATCCATCAGCACGATGTGATTCAGAGCCAGCAGGGGCCCGAGGATCCTCTCGTGGTGAACCACTCGAGTGCCCATAACGTAGTGCAGTTCCTCCTGCGCGTTGCGTGAGGCCATCAGATTCTCTCTGGCATCCACGCTCCAGTCCTCTGGTCTGCCGAACTCGGACGTGGCTTCACACTCCACACCCAGATCAGCCAGGCGCTGCTTTACCGCGGCGAGTACCGAGCTCTTGCCAGAGCCGTCTATGCCTTCAAACACAATCAGCATCATTCAATCCTTGCCACCTGGCCTGCAGCCGGAATCTGCTGCAGGCGCTCGGATGGGCTATTTCTTGTGGGATGGACCTTCGAAGCTGCCCTTGAGTGTTGGCAGGCCAGTCGCATTGCACACGTCCTCGATCACTCGATCGAAAGCCTCTTCCAGCAATCCTTCCGGATCTGGGATCTTGATCAGGAACACCACTTGTTCTTTCGTGGTGCGGGTGCGCAGGAATACTTCGATCGGATAGGCGCTGTGGTTTTTGAAGATGCGCAGGTTGAAGTGCAGCTTCTCGGGGAATGACAGTTCTTTCCCCTGCACGTTCTTTCCCCTGAGCGTGGAGTCGTCCTTGATGACCAGCTTTCGCAGGCCCTGGCTCAAACTCTCCTCCACGTCCAGTTCGCCCTTGATGTCCACCTTGAAGGTCTGGGCCATCGTGAGCACATCAGCTCCGGACATGCCGCTGCGCGCTGTGTCCACGTATGCCACGTTGTCTTCCAGAAATTCCGCGAAGACCTTCGGGCTCATGGCCTTGCTGTCGAACTCTCGGAAGCGCTTCCACTCGGGAGCAAGTCCCATGGTGATGCTGGCGCTGTGATCGCCCCAGGCTGGCTGGTCCTTGGCGTGACAATCAAACACGGTGGTGAAGCGGTACTGAGCGTCATCAACGAAGACGCGAGAGCCTTCCTCGGCGAACTCCTTGACGTACTCAGCAAAGCCAGCAACGTCATTGAACGACGGGTGTGCCTTGATGCGGATCGGAGCATCCATGAGACGCTCCATCGACTGTAGCGTGCAGCCGGGAGGCACGAGAATGTGCTGCACGCCCTCGATGTCGGCAGTTACGATCTGTGTGGCCTGGCCGGCCTCGAATGCGGACTGAAAGTCTCCGCGATCTGATGTCTGAGTCATGCTGTTCTATCTCCTGCTGAAGGTAGGCGGGAGACCTTGCCAGAGCTTGTTTCTGCACTCAGCACGGATGCCCGTTGGGTTGCGGATTCGGAAAGGCTCAAGCGCATCTGGTCGGCTTTCTGATCTGCAAGCCCGTTGCCCTGAGTAACGAACATCGCCTTTGCTGGGCGGGGCTCTTTGGGGTGCGACACTTTGACGTCGTGATGAATGGTCATCGCGCTGTCCAGGTCACGGATTCTCTTGAGGCTGATCTGCAGGGTTATCTTGCTGGCACCGCCGTGATCCAGCACGGCACCCACCCCCTTGATCAATTCACGGTCAAGCTCCTCAATCAGTGCGCCGCCGTTCTGGCATCGCAGAAGATTGAGAAAACCGTCATCGGATATATCGACAGTCACTGGCATTACGCTTTCTCCTGGTATGTGGGAGCCATGACTCCCGCGTTGTTGTAACCCTGAACCTCTGTGCTGTTGCGCTGCTGCATCAGCCAGCCTCTGCAGGCCTCCTCGGCGAGCTCGCGGCTGCGCCGATACCAGGCAAGGCCCGGAAGCCGAACGACGTACCAGCCGAGTTTGATGCGCTTGGCGCGCGGAACTGCAACCACGGCCTGCGAAGTGCGAAACGGAATCACGTTGCTCATGCTCTGGCTCCTCTTTTGGGCAGGACTTCAATACTGGTGATGGGGAATGACCCGTAGGGCGAGGATCGAAAACGCTCCTCGGCTCCCTCTGGGCAATTGGACTGCGTGACGAAAGTCTGTGGCCTGCCGTTGTGGTCGAAGATGACCTTGTAGTTTTGGTTCATGGCATCACCTTCCTGGCCAGCATTCTCTCAATGCGGTCATGATCGACATCATCGAAGCGGCCCTTGGTGAGTGTCTTCCACAGAACGAATGCGCCCTGCGCGAAGTCCTGATAGATCTTGGCCAGGAGCGGGTCGCCCTGGCGCTGTTTCTCGGCAGCGATCTCCAACAGGCGCTCGATCTGCTTCTCTGCCGTCTCTGTCAGATCGGTGTAGGTCCAGACTTGCGCTGGTGCGGGGACATCCAGAATTCGGGATTGAAGTGCATTCATCGCATCACCGCCATTTCAAAAAGCGTGTAGAGTCCTATCAGGACGGCCAGCACTCCGAGGGTCTCAAGAACCGTGAGTGCAGCGGATGCGAGAACTTGAAGGGCAGATGGCTTCACAGGTACACCACGAACAGCGCTCCGTCCCACAGCAGATCGTGGGGGCGGGAAAGGTCTACGGATTCAAGATCAGAGGCTGCCGGCAAAGCCTTGAGCCTTCTGGATGACACTCTGCGAGAACGGCGCACCATGACCTGGTCGTCATCTGCCGAAGCGGGAGTTGGAGCCAAGGAAAAGAGGGTGGAGCAGATCAGGACAGCCATACCGACGCGCAAAAAACCTCGCTCGAAGGCTTTTGCAATGAGGTGCGCTCGGTTATTCGCGCCAACGCGATTCATGCATGCGCTCAGCAACGCTTCAACGTTGCGCGGGCTGCACGCCATTTTCTTGGCGGCAAACTTTGTCGTCAGGCCTTGAGCTGTGAGCTCAAGAGCCTGACCTTCCCGCAGGGGTAAGCCGATGATTTCGAGGTTTGACACAACTTGTTCTCCGCCGTGTGATTACGGAAGAGAGTTTAGCAGGCTAAACAATAGTGTCAATGGGAAAGTTTATATAAATAAACAAATCACCCGATTGATTGTCGGGCTTTATTCAAGACCGCCGGAGGAAGTGTAGTGGGTCTGGCCAAACCTGCGCACCTGAATCAGGCCATCATCTTCGCCGACCTGCTCAAACGTTCTGTTTTCATTTTCCAAAGCGAAGCAACCAGGGGATCGATAGTTGCCTGCGGTCATGGCAGCTTGATGTTGCTCTGGGCTTTCGCACAAGAGCGATCCTGCAGCAATCCTTACTGTTCTAGTCGCACTCGGCGTGCGAACCGCCGGGGCCCCGCATTCTGCCCATATGGGCTCGACTGCCTTTTCTATGCCCGCGAGGGTAAATACAGCCGTTCTTGGAGATTCGCTGTACGGGGTGATCTGGGCAACCAGTCGGCTCGCTTCTGCGAGACGCGCGAGAAACCGTTTGCCGTTTGGATTAAACGTTGATGTGTTGTCAGTTGAGATATTCCACGCCTGTTCCGATGCCTGGCCGCCATCGAGCCTTATAGTAGGCGTCGGGTCGTCACCCAAATACTCACCCCAATCGATGTACACATCCACCTCCTTGCTTTGGCAACGAGCTATAAGTGTTATAGGGGCGCCCCAGCGGTTTGTGCCGGTGTCTGCCTGTAATGCCAGCGCGATCGTGGTGGTATCGTCCATGGGATTTATTGTGGTCCGGGTCGTCCACATTCCGGCCTCGCCTCCGGTGCCACCGGTAGTTGTCACGATCGGGGCGGCCCCGGCAGAAGCCGCCATACCATCAAAACACTGAAGCCTGGCGATATCGTTTTGCAGCGCCGCGCAAGCGGCAATTTCGGAAAGTTCTGCCGATTGAGCGTGAGAGGCCAGTAATGTGGCGGCCATCAGAATGGCTTTTTTCACTATTTATCCCTCCATATGTGCATTACGAAATTTGCTCCGGCGATCATCTTTTCCTGCGCTGCCAAGAGCCTGTGATTACTCCGCAGATGTGGCTGTCTGGCGGAAACTTCAGTTTTCTTTCTGGGTGATCCGGGTTGAGTGCGAGCAAGTAGCTGCCATCTGGAGTGATCTGCAAACGTTTAAACGTGTACTTGCTTTCGGGCGTTCTCGCAATCACGTCGTCGTTGTGAGCGGCCTCAATTGTTGGGTCCACCAGGATCAGTTCCCCTTCGCGATATTCCGGAAACATACTATCTCCAACTACCCTCAGACAAAAAGAGCCCACCCCGAAATCGAACGGGCATGGCACCCACTCCTCGGCATCTCCTGGCAGATATGGATCTGGAGACTCGCACCAGTTGCCAGCCGCCACCCAAGAGATCAGCGGTACTTGCCGAAGGGTTGGTCCGGTGTGGTATGGAGGCGGCGCAGGCGATCTGACTGAGTAATCCGTTTCAACGATCCACTCTGGGGACACCTGCAATTCGCGGCACAGCGCAGGGATGAATTTCGCGCTGGGCTCCACGTCACTATTCAACCACTGGCTCAACGATGACCGGCTCGCACCTATAGCGCGCGCGAGATCAACGGGCTTTATTCCCAGCTCTTTCATTCGGTCTTTAAGTTTGTGCGATGTGTTCATGTTTAGCATTCTAAACTTTTATATGTTTATTGAGCTTTACCGCTCATGTTTACTGCGCTAAACTTTCCGAAACTTAGAGGGTCATCATGCGCAAAGACAAGGTCATCGAACATTTCGCGGGCAAGCAGGTGCTTGTCGCCAAGGCTCTGAAGCTGAGCAAGGGAGCGATATCTCAGTGGGGCGACATCATTCCAGAGGCCCAGGCCATGAGGCTTGAGCGACTGACGAATGGTGCGTTGGTATACGACCCTGTTCTGTACGAACAGCGCTCAAGTGACACAGCTGCAGCATAAGCGCCTCGTCGCTTATTGGTAATTGGTAAAAACAACAGGTGTACACCCATCCAGTAGAGGTTGGAGATGGTAGAGGGGAAGGGTGGTAGGGATTACGCAGTGGACTGGAAGCGCCGGGTGAAGGCGGCAGAGAAGGCGCTGCTGGATCTGCACGCCGAGGCGGTTTCTCACCTTGAAGCTGAGCATCGTGCAAAGAAGTTCGCGGCAGAGCGGGTGTTCCGGCGTCACGACAACAATGCTGAGGCCGCTGAGCTGCAGAGATTCGAGAAGGCCGAGCCATTCAAGTGGGCGGCAATGGGCAGAACGTCCATCCAGATCGGTGTGATGGAGTTGATCAGAGCGATATCTCAGCAGAGCAGTTGAGAGCAAGAAGCTGGCCCGGTGCCAAGGCCATCGAAGATGTAAAGCCCCGCGAGCGAAGCCGGATAACGCAGCGGGAACCTGAATAGTACGAGAGTTCCCACTACAGCATACGGCGGACTGCTGGTGCTGATAATCGGGGAAAGACCTGAGTTGTGAAACAGACAAGCGTGGGGTGGAGCAGTTGGTAGCTCGCCGGGCTCATAACCCGGAGGTCGCAGGTTCAAATCCTGCCCCCGCTACCAAATTACAGAAGATGGGCAGGAATACCCGACGAGAGGTGTCGATCCGCCGAGGCTGTCAGCCGTCGAAGCGGGGAGCCCGAGAGACTGACTCAACCATTGAGCTTTCCGAGGCTGGAGAAATGGGGATCTGGTTATAGCAAAACCTCGGCGGCTGTCCATTCGAGAGAGTGGGCATCTGTATGACGATTGTCCTCTGGGGTTCCAGGGGGGCGCACCAGTCGTCATTCAGATGCATAAGCATCGCAAGGTGATGAACTGTCCCGGTGCCGTCAGCGGGTTATCTGGCGGGAAACCATAGAACGCTGCACAAGCAGCGCACAGGAGTCAGGGTATGTCACAGGTCCGCGACGTAGTTTTCGATATTGATGAGCGCCCAGATTGCAATCCAGTGACGCAGCTCGCGGCGGCTGTTCGGCTATGCCCACTGGACACCTTCCAGTGTCGGGTGCTGCAGATCTTCATCAACATGCCCAGTGTGGTGTTCCGTCTTTTCGAATTCATTCCAGATGGCTACACAGATGGGCTGGTGCCCAAATTCCGGATGCTCACCACAGAAGCCTATGACGAGCTGATCGCCGCGCTTCGCTCTGGCCCGGACCCTGTCATGAAGCTGGTCTGCCAGGTGCTGGCGATACAGGGGGGCGTTGCGAATGTCATCCACTGAAGAGGTATTCACTGAGCTTTTCGATCTGCTGGTAAAGCACCAGAGAGCGCACAGGCGCGGGCATTACTACTACTGCTGGAAATCCCAGGAAAAGTACAACTGGCTCAAGCGTCACGATCTGGAGCACATCTACCACGCAGCCATGCACCAGGCGCGTGACCAGCTCGATCAGGAAGAAGATGTGGCGCAGAAGAGGAAGGCGGCATGAGTATCAAGGCAGTGAACTGGGCGCTCAACAACGTGAAGTGCTCACCGGACTACAAGGTGATCCTGCTGGCCATGGCTGAGCGAGCGGATGATCACGGCATTTGCTTTCCATCCCAGGCTGATCTGCAACAGAAGACCTGCATCCCATTGCGATCGCTCAAGCGCAAGATGTCAGCGCTGAAGGACCTTAATGTCTTCTCTGTAATCACGAAGCAGGTGCAGACAAATCTGCGCAGAAACAGCTACCGGCTGCGGCTGGAGGAGAGTTTTGATCTACTGGAAGCGCGTACAGTGGTCAGTGAAAACAATGGTGCCAAATTGGCACCATCTTTGGATAGCCCGGAAGCACAAGATGGTGCCACCGTGGCACCATTAAATAGTGCCAATTTGGCACCGTCTTCCGAACAATGGTGCCACAGCTCTGGCACCCATAATGGTGCCACCCAGGTGGCCCATGAACCACCATCTAACCATCAATTAAAACCCATCAGTAGTAATACTTATGATGCTGATGTGTTTTCTTCTCAAGTGCCAAATCGCGCGATGGTCAAGATGACCAAGGACTGGAAGCCCAGCGAGCAAGTTCTCGAGTTGATCACGAACACTAGAGGCGTTCCCAGAACTTTCTGCGAGGACGCCATTCCTGAATTCACGTTGTATCACCGAGGGGCCGTGAAGAGCGCTGGCGCGCACGACGCGGCATTCCTTCGCCAATGCGTTAAAACCTGGGATCTGTATAAATCCAGCACCCCGGCATCACGAATGCCAGAGGGCTGGGAGCCAGATCAGGAGACCATCCAGCGCCTGCGTGTCGGGGGTGTCGCTGTGGATTTCATTTGGGATCAGGCCACGCGGTTTGCCATGTACTGGCGCGAACGCAACGAGCCACGCCACGCCTGGAACGCGATGTTCTTCGAAAACACCCTGCGCATGTGGAATCAGCGTCCGGCAGAAATCAGCACACCGAACGAGCGAGGCGTTGCGGGCGCTCTTCACAGGCTGACAGATCGCAGCTGGGCCGAGCCTGCGACCGGAACAGGGGGCTGACATGCAATCTGACTACGTGAGTGTTAAGGCGTTGGAGCGCGAGATCATCAACACTGCCGAAGCCAAGCTCGGGCTGATCAGTGGTGACGAAGAGCGATTCATCCGCAAGATTGCGAACTGGCCATCCCACTACCGACTGACAACGGCCCAGGCGAATTACCTGTATTCCATCGGCGAGAAGCTGGGCATGGTGTTTGACAGGCCGGTTCGTGAGCAGCCGATCGACTACAAGGCGAGGGCTTGCGCATGAGCCTGTTCGCTGCCATCGAGAGAAAGGACTGCGTGGTGTGGGGTATTGGTACGAGCACCGATGCTGCCATGCGGGACGCAAAGAAAAACATTGCGTCTCAGCCTCAGTTCCAGGTTGGGAAGCTCGAGATTGCCGTTCTCGACGAGAAAGCAGACCCGAGGGACTGCAGCGAAGGCCTCTGGCCACACGTCGTGTTTATACCGGTGCCAGCTCAGGAGAGCCTGTTCTGATGAATCGATCGACGAAAGCCTGGAAGCGCCTGCCGCTACGTGAGCGTAAAGCCATTGCAGCCCATCACGATGCAGTACGCCAGATGCCGTGTGTTGTGACCGGCATGCGTGATGTAACCCTCCACCACTGCCACAGCGGCAGCATGAGTGATGCTGGCATCAATCGTGGAGTAGGGCAGAGGCCTTCCGACTGGCTGGTTATTCCGATCCTGCTTGATCTGCATGTGGGTCCGGATGGTATCGACGGCAACAGGGGTGTGATCAGTTGGGAGAAGGCCTATGGCGCTCAGTTTGAACATCTGAAGACCGTGAGCAGGGCTGTCGGCTACAACGTCTTCCACGCCGCTGGTTATGACATCGATGTCGAGGGGTTGCCGGCATGAGCGCAGCGGTATTGCTAAGTACGGAAGAGTTCTTCGCCCCGGTGTCCAGTGATTTGGTGGATGGTTTGGTCGGACAGTACCGGGCCGAGCGCGCCAAGGTTGAAGAGATAGCGTCGTACTTCAGCGACACCCGCTATCGGGTTGCCGTGAACAATTTCATTGAAGGGTCGCGTGACAGCTTTTCCAGATTCGCCCCCGAGCCATCTGCAATATTCGACTTGAGCAAGGCGCTGCCGATACTGAATGCCACATATTGGGATCGCGCTCTGAAGATGACCGATGTCCTCAATGTCATGCCCCAGAAGCGCAGGGATGAATGGTTTGAGCAAATCAATAACCCCCAGGGAAAGAAGCGCAAAGGCCATAATAACGAATGGGATGTTCTGCCAATACCTGAATTTACAGAGGAGGCTGTGCGGTCAACTCTTGGCGATCTACTTCTAAGCCGCGGCAAATTCTTTGCGGAGCGCGTGGACGGGATCTTTCGCGGGCTCAGCCGAACCCATGTTACCAACTGCCCGCAAGGTTTCAGCAAGCGCATGATTATCGCTGGCGCTATCACCAGTTATGACACAGTTAATACCTCAACAGCCGGCCTGATCAACGATCTGCGCTGCATCGTGGCTAAGTTCATGGGTCGCGATGACCCGCATTACACATCCACCGACGCCGCCATGAAGGTGATCCGTCGCCGCAATGGAGAGTGGGTGTCACTTGATGCAGGAAATCTTCGCATGAGGATCTACAACGGCGTAGGCACGGCGCACCTGGAAGTGCATCCTGAAATGGCATGGCGACTAAACGCCATTCTGGCGAATCTTTACCCCGCCGCCATTCCTTCCGAGTTCCGAGAAAAGCCGAAGCGCAAAATCAAAGATTTCGTGCTGATGGAGAGACCGCTGCCATTCTTGGTAATTGAGGCGCTGGCCGGACTGGAGGAGGCAAGGGAGTTGAATCCGATCAAGGGTTATCGAGTCGATACATTCATTCGCATTCACAACGCCCGGGAGTTTCGCCGCCACAGCACCGATAAGCATGTCACTGCCGAAGCCGAACAGGTGCTGTTATCAATTGGAGGCGTGAAAACCGAGAAGGGCTATTTCCAGTTCGATTACGATCCTGACGAGGTGATCGGCGAGATAGTCTGCAGCGGCTGCATACCGGATCATAAATCGCATCAGTTCTACCCGACGCCCAGGGAGTTAGCACAGCGCGTTATTGATCTTGCCGACATCATGCCGGGTCATACCTGCCTGGAGCCAAGCGCGGGAACCGGAGGCCTTGCCGACCTGGTGCCAACCTGTCGCCATATGACGTGCATTGAGATTAGTGAGCTGCATGCCACGATCCTGCGCGCCAAGGGACACTACGCACTCACGGGCGACTTCCTGAAAGCGGCCGACCTGACACAGAACGCCACTTTCGACCGTGTCGTCATGAACCCCCCGTTCGACCAAGGCCGATGGCGCGCTCATTTGGAAGCGGCGGCAAGCATGCTGACGGCAGACGGCAGGCTTGTGGCAATTCTCCCATCGGGCGCCAAGACTGCCATGGACTTACTGCCGGGCTTCCGGCTGCACTGGCACGGGCCTTATGACAACCAGTTCCCAGGAGCGAGTGTTTCCGTGGTGATTTTGGTGGCCGAGAGGGCTGCGGCATGACCCCCTCCGAATCCAGAAACTACGAACTCGGTCGTGAGGCCCGAAGATTTAACTACGGTCGAAACGCCTGCAACCTTCGCGGATCTGGTCAGCGTGTAGCGCGCTCATGGTGGATGGCCGGCTGGCATGACGAAGACATGAATATCGAGACGCTTATGCGTGCGGGGATTGCGGCATGAGCGGAATGGGATCACACCAGAGCGCAGCTGCGCTGAAGGATGAATGGCTTACCCCCCCCCACATCATTGCGGCACTCGGGGAGTTCGACCTTGATCCATGCTCGCCTATCAACAGGCCGTGGCCGACCGCTGCAGCGCATTACACGATCCTCGACAACGGGTTGCAGATGCCGTGGCATGGACGAGTCTGGTGCAATCCACCGTATGGCTTGGAGGCTGCTCAGTGGCTCGCTCGATGTGCAGATCACGGAAACGCTATTGCATTGGTGTTCGCTCGCACCGAGACCCGAATGTTCTTCGATCATGTCTGGCCAGAAGCTCACGCGGTTCTGTTCATTGAGGGCAGGCTTCACTTCCATCACGTTGATGGCACGCGCGCGAAAGCAAACTCAGGAGCCCCGTCCGTGCTGATCGCTTACGGAGCAATCAATGCGGCTGACCTGAGGCGGATAAAAATTCCGGGCAAGTTCATAAGGTTGAAACTCTAATGACGCCGCTTCAGTGGAAGATTATCGAGCATGCGCAGTTTCACCAGAGCGATCTGTTTGGCTTGGTGCCGAAAACGATCCGTACTCTGTACGCAGCCGGTCCTGATGGTGATGTGGGCACGAATGGCCCGATGCTTGCCGGACTGGGCAAGCGCTTTGGTTTGATCCCCTGGGAATCGACGCGAGAGAAGGAAAGCGACCGCAGAATGGTGAGGTCGCTGCGCTCTCACCGGAACAGGTATAAGCGCAATAGCTCAAAAGCCTGCGCAGACTATCGTGGTGGGAGTGGCCAGCGATGAGCGAGATCGTGGTGGGTCTGGACCCGGACAGCAAAGAGCATGGTGTGGCCGTATACGTGGATGGCGTGCTGACCGAGCTGCTGATGCTCAATCTCCCTGCATTACGCCGATGGATCGCCCAGCAGACCCGGCCACTGCGTTTCAGCATCGAGGACGTACTGGCACAGAACTTTGTTTACGCCGCCCATGCCAAACCAAGCAAGGCAGCTCATGCCGCTGTAGGTGTCAGCATTGGTCGATGTCAACAGGCCCAAACAGAGGTTATGCGTGAACTGGATGATTGTGGCATCCCATATGTGCTTCATAAGCCAACTGGAGCGAACTGGGCGAAGAAAAAAGAACTTTTTGAACGCCTGACCGGGTGGCGCGGCAGAAGCAACTCAGAGACAAGATCGGCCGCATATTTCGGTTTTGTGGCAGTGCGCCAGACGCGCGCGAGGGGTGCATCAGCATGACCGAGGCTGTGGATATCAAGCGTCTGAAGCGTCAGTACGAAAAACTGCGGGAAGAATGGCTGAAAGACAAAACACCACAGAACTTTGAAACCGCCAGAAAGGCAGCATCAGAACTGCGTGCCGCCCGGCAGCTGGAAGAAGCCCGAGAAGAGGAGAAGGCAACAATGTTGATGTCATCGCTGCAGGAGAGAACACAACAGCCGGTCGCGCCTCATCGAAAGAAGAAACAGAGTGTCGCCTTGGTCGACCCTGAAGACAGAAAGCCAGGACGTGGCACTGGCGTGAAGCACATTCGCCCGACGATCAGCGGTTTCTCGCATCCCCCCGCAGATAAGTCGGAATCTCTGCTGACCAGATTGAACCTGCGCAGCAATGATCCTCTCTCCGCTTGCGGTGGATCTGGCACCGGGCTCACGGCTGGCGAGATATTGAGCGCCTTTGCCTTCGAGTTGGTGCCGGCACCGAACGTTGAAAAGCTGATCGGGCGCTACAGGACAAAGAAGCTGGCATGTGATTTGGCGATCTATAAACATCTTGGCGATTTCAGCGTGCACGCCAGCCTTGTGCAAGGCGTTTGGGATGTGGCAGTCGCCATTGCCAAACGGGAAGGCTGGTCAAAAGCTGAGTCTGACAGTCGCCCGCTTGAGTTCCTTGAGAAATCCCTGTCCGTTGTCGTGATTGAGCACATCTGCGCGCCTGCAATGTTTCGAGATCTGTCGGATCGAAGGTGGGCTCAGCTCCTAGACTTGCCTGGCGGGCATCGGGAGTGGGACAGGAAGTGGGAGAGTCGCTACCGGCAAATCATCAATGCCGTGCAGGATGCAGAGATCGCTGGCGAAGAGCAAATCAGACGCAGGGTGTAAGTGCCCGGGAGGCAACATGCAAAACGTTGTTCCGTTCGACTTTCAGAACCATGCAGTGAGGGTCTTTTCAGACGATCCGCTCAACCCTATGTTCGTCGCTGTCGATGTTGCCAGGGCTCTGGGATACGCCAAGCCAGAGAACGCAATCTCGCGCCATTGCAGGCGTACAAGCACTACCCCGAAACAGGGTGGTGGATTTCTGACCCTGATTCCCGAGTCTGATCTGTACCGGCTGACGTTCAGATCAAAGCTTCAGAGTGCTGAGGAATTCACTGACTGGGTGGTGACACAAGTGTTGCCATCAATCAGGACCACGGGCCGCTATGAGGTGCCCAGGAAGTGCCTCAGCCCCTCCCAGCAGCGTCATATTCAGATCGCTGTGTCACGATTGGCCCGCGTGCCAGGCAATTCATTCGCGGCTGTTTACCGATCCATCAAAGACAAGTTCAGCGTGGGGAGTTACAAAGACGTGCGCGAGGAGCAGTATCCGGCTCTGTGCATGTTCCTGGGCGTACCCCCAATGCCCGCAGAAGTGCATGTTGGCTCTGCCGGGTCGCAAAAGTGCCAGCATCCCCCCAGCACTGCGCTGCCCGGCGAGAGTCGTCGCCGCGCGCCAAGCGCTGGCACCAGAAGAGATGTGGCCGCGCTGGAGGAGGAGCTGCAGATTGCTCGCAGCAGCGCCGCCGCCAGCCAGAAATGCCTGCAGGATCTTCGGGCGCTGTTCAGCGATGCCATGCATGCCATCGGCTGATCGCTACGGCAAGGAGACAGAATATAGCGGCAGAATGCAAAATACCCCTTGTAAATGCACCATAGTGGTGTAATATACAACACATGGAAGGCAATAACGCCGACCAGTTACCGCCCCAAGCGGGCAGGAGAAAGAAGATGAAAACTGCAATCGAATTCGCAACAGACGCCGGAACCGAATACTGCGAGCAGCTCATCGCAGACAAAAAGAACTGGGTTATTTGTGATGAGACCGACTCGGCCATCCCCTGCACAGAAGCCACCGAGTTCGCTGATGGCGATTATAGCGAGCTGAATCGCCTCTACCCTGATGCAGACATTAGAGCGGCAGAGTCCGCCTACGTTGACGCATTCAATGCTCGTTTAGCGCAGTGGTTCGCAGAGCAGTAACAGTCCCGGCCACGGACGGCCACCAACCCCATATCACGCTCTATATGAGCAGGAGAAATACATGAAAATCTACACCATTAACGAGACCGGAAAGCAGGCGATCAAAGATTTTCTGATGGCCAATCTGAAAGATGGCCCGTGGTCAGAGTCTTATGATGATCACCTGAAGTCAGAATCCGGTAAATACTACAACTGCACTCCCGTTTTCTCGGATGCAGAAAATGCAGCAAGCCCAATGCAGATGGGTGAAGATTGCCTGATTGAGCTGGGCGTCCTCGACACTGCCAACAGGATTCCTGTCACGCTCCAGCTCGACGAGTCGATGTTCGATATCGAAGAATTCGAGGACGACGAGTGAGCCGCCCCGACCGATCAATCTCCCAGCGCCTCGACCGGGCTGGGAGTATCGGGGCCCAGCGCGAAACGCTGCTGGAGTGGATCGATGACCTCGAAGCAGAGCAGAAACGTCACAGAGCCCTGGCCATCAAGGCATCAATAGCCCTGGCGAAAGCATCGTCAACCTTTACCGATCCAGAGGATGACCCTGCGCACCATCTGATCGCAGCCGCTTACTATCTCGACCTGCGGCTCAAGGCGTTGCGTAAAATCGTGGGGCGAATTGAGGTGATGAAATGAAAATGGGTATCCCCGAAGACCTGGATTTTTCCATGCTCGAACTGAGGCGCGACACCCAGACCGGAGACGTGACTTTCCGGGTCGAGGCGATACAGACAATATGCGTTGCCAACAACGTTGATCTGGATGTTGTTATGGGCCATGAGGACAACGTCGCCGGGCTGATCATCGCGTGGTATGCGCACCATCTGCTGGCTGGAGGTAAAGCCGATCCGGTGGCAGACGATCTGATCGACGAGGTGCGTCTGGAGGACGCGAAAGGAGGCGGTTTCTCTGTCCAGCCGGGGAGAGCATGACGGCCAAGCCCCAGTCATCTGCAAGCAAGGAGGCCAAAGCCGCAGGGTTGGAAAGCCTTGCGGAAGTCTCCGCGATTACTGGCAAGCACCCCAACACACTGACCCGGTGGCACAAGGACGAGCATGATCTGTTCCGGGCCGTAATTTTCGGGTGTGCACAAATAAAGACAGAGGCCGAAGAGCATCGCAGGCGCTCGGTTGCAATGTGCCCAAAATAGGGGTATCTTTTTCTAAGCTGGACAATGTTCCCTTTGGTGCATTCGTCCACAATCAAAACCCGCTCTCGCGGGTTTTTTTATGCCCGCAATTCCACAAACCTTCACACAAGGAATCGATCATGCGAACTACCAGTCGCTTTACCAGGGGCCTCTATACGATGCTCAGTGCAGTGATGTTCATCTGTCGCTGGCCAGTCGAAGCATTCGTCGACGTTCTCTCTGTCACCGTGCGTGAGCTCGGCCCGACAATCCAGACTCGTCTCGAGCAGGTGTATCACACAGGGCGCAAGCTGAAGGCCGCTTTCCAGGCCAAGGCACCGCAACGCAAGCTGACTACATGTAATCAAGCCCGCAGCCATGTGGCGATGTTGCGGTCCAGGGGTGAGTTGCTCGCTGCCTGATTTAATTTGACTGTTTTACCAAGTACTACCGACGACCCTTAAAGGCGCATCCCTTCTACGAGCGGGGATGCGCCTTCTTTTTTGGAGACAGGAATGTCAGAGCTGACCCCATCAGAGATCGAGCAAATCATAGAGCGCGCCGCTGAGCGTGGGGCTATCAAGGCTCTGCATTCTGTTGGGCTGCAAGACAACGACGCTGCGCACGACGTTGCTGAGCTTAGATCCTTGCTGCTGGCCTGGCGGACTGTCCGCATGTCCATGATTAAAACGGCCGCAAATATGTTCACGGCTTTCCTGCTCGGCGCTCTGGCACTGGGCGCTGGCCTGAAATTCTGGAAGGGTGAAGGTCCATGAAGCCACAGGTCGCACACGACTTTCTGCTTGCCTCCTGCCTCAAACTTTTTCCCTCCCAGTACAACACCCCAGAAGCTCGTGCCATGGTCATTGCTATCGGCCTGCAGGAGTCAGACTTCAAGCACCGCCAGCAGTTGATCGGCAACCATCGCAACTGGTGGCAGTCTCTCTCTGGTCCAGCCGTTTCTTATTGGCAGTTCGAGCGCATCGGCATTCGTGGAGTGCTCGAGCATCGCATCACCGGCCCGCTTATTCGTGTTGTGCTGGACAAGCTGGGATACCCGGCTGACGTCGAGACGATCTACAAGGCCCTTATCCACAATGACATTTTGGCGGTTTGTTTTGCCCGCCTGCTGCTGTTCACCGTTCCGGATCCTCTGCCCACCCGCACCCAGCCCGCGAAAGCCTGGGAACAGTATCTGTGGGCGTGGCGTCCAGGTAAGCCCAAACCTGATCGATGGAATGAGCGATTCGCTGCGGCCTGGGAGATCGTTGGTGGCTGACCTTATCCAGACCTGCGCGATCCTGAGCCATGCATGTTACAGCGCATCGGTTCCGGACGGACTCGGCATTCTTGGATATGAGCAAATACTGTGCGAGGGCACTGACACTCTGGCTATGGTTTACGTGACGCAGGGTGCTCTGTACATCGCAGTGGCAGGTAGTGAGAGCCTGCGTGACTGGATCGGCAATAGCCGCATTATCAAGGCCTCGTTTCACGGCATCAAAGCGCACCGAGGATTTGCGAGAGCTGCCGAGTCTATTCTGGTTGACGTGATGCAGATCATTGCCCGCAACCCGCGCCCCGAGGTTGTCCTCACTGGACACAGCCTGGGTGGAGCGATCGCCACACTGCTGGCTGTTGCGCTTCGCCCCAAGGCGATTCGGCTGATCACATTCGGCCAGCCCAAGGTTGCGACTGCTCAGGAGCTGCGCCTGGCCCTCTTTGGTGAGTACATCAGAGTAGTCAACGGCAGCGACATCGTTCCCCGTCTGCCCCGCTTCAAGTACAGCCACGCCGGCACATGCGTCTATCTCAGCAACAGTGGCAAACGACTGCTGGACCCGGGCTGGCTGCGTATGTTTATCGATCGCACTATCACCCTGGGCCAGCATCAGCGTGGCACAGATCATCGTAGTACCGACTACAGCAAGGAGTATGCAAGATGCGTCGAATCACAATGATTGTTCTGGCTCTTGGTCTGCTGATGCTGACAGCCTGCTCGTCCACGATAGACGAGATGCTGGGTGTCGCCGCTGAAGAGAATGCCAGCCTGTGCGTACAGGTGAGCGCGGACAGCCCCAACCCGATGACCAATGCCCGGGCCTCGGCCAAGCGTATAGAGATACCGGCGAGCATAGATGCCAGCACCATCACCACGGTAGAGGACCTCGAGCGCCTGGAGCGCGTCCTCTGCGACTGACCCCCCACGACCCCCAAGCGGTCGGCGTAAGCCGGTAGAGCGTTATATCACCGGCAGCCAGAGCGTTGCGGATTGAATCCCTGCGCATCGAGTGATGCGTTCCGAAGGCCTCACCTCCAAGGCCGCTCCGGATGTGATCTGGTATTTACTATGAGTGACAAGACAGACGATCTGATTGCAGCGCTGCATGCACAGACTGAGGCTATTACGGCCCAGACTGCAGCGATCAACAACATGTGCAAGACCAATCAGGATCTTATCGCGCTGCTGGCCGAATCGATCGCGGCTGAGATGGACGGAGACGGGATCCATCCATCGTTCTTGGATGATGACGATGCCGGTTAAGCCAGCAACCCACCGTCCCCACGCCCACACCACGAAGCGCCACCAAGCTCCTGAGCAACAGCGCAGCACCAGCGCGCAGCGTGGCTATGGATACAAGTGGCAGAAGGCCCGCAAGGGGTTCCTTGCAAAGCATCCGCTGTGCGTTCACTGCCAGCTCCAGGACAAAGTAACTGCCGCCACCGATGTGGACCACATCATTCCTCACCGTGGCGACATGGTGTTGTTCTGGGATAGGGACAACTGGCAGGGCCTTTGTCATGCGTGCCACTCGACGAAGACAGCATCGGAAGACGGCGGATTCGGCAATCAACGGCCGAGGGGCAGCGAATAGGGGGGGGAGGGTCGAAACCATAGGCCCTTTCGCCTATAGACCGCGCCTCCAGTCAGATTTTTGCGCAGTCAAAATTAAGATTTGAAAATTTGAGGTATGAAAATGGCCAGAGGACGGAAGCCAACGGCTCCGGCCCTCAAGCTCTTGGCGGGAACGAATCGCCCTGATCGCGAGGTGCCAGACGCGCCCGAGTTCGATCTGATCGAGAAGTTCCCCGCCGCGCCCCAGCATCTGAATCCGGATGGTGCGGCGATGTGGAAAGATCTCGGATCACAGCTTGTTGCCGCCAAGGTCTTGCAGACTGTTGACCTGTATATGCTGGAGCAGCTCTGCGTTGCCTGGCAGATCATGAGGAAGAAGGCGAAGGCGGATATGGAATCCACGTCAGCCGAGCACATGGCGCTGAAGGCGTTACTCTCGGAGTTCGGCATGTCGCCGGCGAGCCGCCGAAAAGTCACCAGTGGCGGAGAGAAGCCGAAGGGCAACGCTTTCGCTAAGAACGGTAGGCCGGGTGCGTGACTACGTCGAGATAGCCACCGAGTACGCGAAAGGCGCTATCCGGGACAGGCATAGAAAGCGGCATGGCCTGTTGATCAGACAGGCTGCGAAGCGGTTTCTGGATGACTTGAAGCGCGCAAAGAATAAGGCGTGCGACTTTTACTTTGACGACTGGCACGCAAATGATGCCTGCGACTTCCTCGAGAAGCTGCCCCACGTTGAAGGCAAGTGGGAAACCAAGACGATCACGCTGCACGCATCGCACGTCTTCTTCACTGTCCAGCTCTTCGGTTTCAGAAGGCGTGAGTCGACATACATCGAAGGCTATGGGGAGTTTCATCCAAGGCGATTCACGTCAGCGCTGTTCGCAGTAGCCAGAAAGAACGCGAAGAGCACGCTGAGCTCGGGGATATTGCTTTACTGTCTGTGCTGCGAACCTGAGGAAGGCGCCCAGGTCATCAGCGCCGCCACCACGTTCCCGCAAGCCTCTATCATTTTCAATGTCGCAAAACGGATGGTTGAAAAAACCGTCGATCTGCGAACAGCTTTTGGCCTGGAAGTCTGGGCGAAATCGGTCAGCCGCGCTGAGTCTGGGGCCAGCTTCAAACCGATTCACGCCAAGGCCAGCACGCAGGATGGTTTGAACCCGTCGCATGTCGGTCTCGACGAGATCCACGCGCACAAGACGCCGGACCTTCTCAACGTTCTGACTTCGGCAGCCGGCGCCAGGGGCAACCCTTTGTGGCTGTATACCACTACGGAGGGGTACACAAACCCCGGGCCCTGGGCTGAAATACGAATGTTCGCCAAGCGCCTGCTCGGTGGCGTTTTCGGCAATAGGGCGGACCACTTCCTGGTGGTCTTCTACTGCGTTGACGACGAGAACAAGTCGCTCAAGATCAAAGCCGACAACGAGTTTGATGAGTCGTGCTGGATCAAAGCCAATCCGCTGATGGATGCGAACCCGCATCTGCTCACCGCGATTCGCAAAGAAGCGATCGAAGCGAAGCAGATGCCCTCGAAGCTCGCAGAGTTTCGCATCAAGAGGCTGAACCGTCAGGCGGCAACTGCTGATGGTTGGGTGGATCTGAACAAGTGGCAGGCCTGCAACGCGCCGCTGAATCTGAAGTGGCTTGAGAAATACCCGTGCACCGGGGGCCTCGACTTGGCCAGCACCAGAGACATTGCAGCGTTCAGACTCGTCTGGAATATCAAAGGCGTGCTTTACACGTATGGGGTGCGGTGGGCGCCAGAGAGTGCGGTTGCTTACAGGACCGAGCGCGGCACAGTTCCATATGCCGGCTGGGTAGAGACGGGGCAGCTCAAGCAGACTGAAGGGGACGTCACCGACTACGCAGTGATCGAGAAGGACATTCTCGAACTTTGCGAGAGGTTCAGCGTCACTAGCATCGGATACGACGATTGGAACGCGACTGATCTGGTCAACCGTCTCGTCGACAAAGAGCTACCCATGATCCAGTTCGTTCAGGGTACGAAGTCATACCATCCAGCCATGCAGGCACTGGAGCTCGCATACATCGCTGGCAAGCTGGTGCACGGTGGCGATGAGCTGCTCAACTGGTGTGCGTCCAATCTCGTTGCCAAGCGAGACCAGAACCTGAGCATGGCTCCGGACAAAAAGAAATCAGCAGACAAGATCGATGACATGTGCGCTCTGCTGATGGCCATTGGTGTTGGCCAGACAGCAGAAGAAGACGACGACAACGAATCCTTCATGGCCGGAATCAGGAACCCAATCTACCTATAATGAATACACCGCTGACTATTTTCATCCTCACAGCATTGGCAGGATTTGGCTGCTTGATATGCGGGGTTTTCCTATTGGCCGGCGTCGGCTGGTCATTTATTGCAGCCGCCTTTTCTCTCTTCGCGATCACTGGATTCCTTCGCAAGGGCATGACGAGTGAGTAGGTCTCTGAGGGAGGTAATTGCTCGGGCGACCCTTTCGCCTCAGGCATCTCTGGCGGATTGGTTCGGCCGCTCCATAGCGCTTACGGATGGCTCATTCTGGTCGCAGTTCAGCGGTGTGACTTCGAGCAGCGGCAAGTCTGTCACAGCCAACAGCGCGATGAAACTCTCCACCGTGTGGGCTTGTGTTCGACTGCTGTCCACTGCCGTTGCGGGCCTGCCATTGGGCATTTACGAAAGACAGGCAGACGGAGGAAGAGTCGACGCCAGGTCCTTCTCACTTTACGACGTGGTCCACGCGAATCCCAATGCTGACATGACAGCCTTCCAGTTTTGGCAGGCGGTGGTTGCATCTATGCTTCTGTGGGGCAACGCCTACTGCGAGATTCACAGATCTGCTGGCCGTGTTGTTGCCCTGGATTTCCTGCTGCCGAGCAAAGTGAGGCTGGATCTTGGCAAGGCAGACGGCGTGCCGCGCTATTACTACACGCCCCCCAAGGGAGCAGAGCGAGAGATCAAGCGCGCCGACATGTTTCACATCCCTGCATTCTCCTTGGATGGAAAGGTTGGGCTCTCAGCAATCCGGTATGGCGTTGATGTTTTCGGCGCAGCGATGTCTGCGGACGATGCTGCGAACAGCACATTCAAAAACGGAATGATGCCCGCTGTAGCGTTCTCGGTTGATCGTGTTCTGAAGCCTGCCCAGCGAGACGAATTTCGGGAGTATGTCGCCACAATTTCCGGGGCTCTCAACGCCGGAAAGTCTCCTGTCCTTGAGCAGGGAGTAAAGCCTGAGTCGATCGGGATAAATCCTGCCGATGCGCAGCTTCTTGAATCTCGAAACTATAGTGTCGAGGAGATATGCCGTTGGTTCGGATGCCCTCCTTGGATGGTTGGCCACACCGACAAAGGCAGCAATTGGGGCACTGGCCTGGAGCAGCAGATGATTGCGTTCCTGACATTCGGGATATCTTCCATTACCACGCAGATACAACAGTGCGTGAATAAGTGGCTCATGACCCCAGTGGACCGGATAAAGCTGTATTCCGAATTCTCCCTGGAGGGATTCCTGAAGGCAGACAGCGCTGCCAGGGCCTCTTTCTATTCCATCATGGGCCAGAACGGAATCTATACCCGCGACGACATGCGCGTAAAAGAAAATCTGCCCAGGCGTGGTGGAAACGCAGACGTGCTGACAGTGCAAAGCAACCTCGTGCCACTGGATCAGCTTGGTCAATCTGGATCTGAAGCAGCAGCTCGAAATGCACTGATCAACTGGCTCAACGACCCTGAGCAGCCGACCCCGAAAACTTCTTGAGGACAACCCCATGAATTCACATAACCTTCCGGCAGCTCCGGAGGCACGCGCTCGCGCGGGCGTTCAGTGCGACCTGGTACCGCGTGCGCTTGACCGCTGGAATCCATCAGTGAAGTCTGCCGCAGGTGACGATCCTGATCGCACCATCACGATCTACGAGCCGATCGGCTATGACTGGTGGACGGGTGAGGGCGTGACTGCAAAGAGAATTTCCGCAGCGTTGCGTGCGATCGGGAACGACACTGATGTGATCGTCAATATCAACAGCCCGGGCGGAGACGTGTTCGAAGGGCTGGCTATTTACAACCTTCTGCGAGAGCACAAGGGCATGGTTACCGTGAATGTGATCGGCTTGGCGGCATCAGCGGCATCCTTCATTGCCATGGCGGGTGACGTAATCCGGATTGGCCGTGCCGCTTTCTTCATGATCCACAACGCCTGGGTTTGTGCATGCGGCAATCGTAATGACCTGCGCGAGATTGCCGAGTGGCTTGAGCCTTTCGACAACACGATCGCGGATATCTACGCGATGCGATCAGGCGTGGATATCGCCGAAGTTATTGCTCAGATGGATTCAGAAACATGGATAGGCGGCAAGGAAGCGGTGGACAAAGGTTGGGCTGATGCCCTGCTGGAGTCTGACGCCGTCAAGGAAGAGCCCGCTGCAGAAGCGGATCGCAACGTCACGATGCGGCGCATGGATGCCGCCCTGGCTCGCGCCGGAATCCCGCGCAGCGAGCGCAAGTCCCTCACCAACGAAATCAAGTCCAGCATGCTCAGCGCTGCTGGCGGTGGCACGCCCAGCGCTGACACGACCGACACGCCCAGCGCTGTCGAGACTGCAATCTCCGCTTCGCTTCAAGAGGCGTTCGAAAACATCCAGAGAATCAAAGGAGCCTAACCATGGCCGATTCAATTGAAGTACAGGTTAAACAGCTCAACGACAGCATCAAGGTCGTAGGCGACAGCATCAAAGCTGCTGCTGAGGAAACCAACCGCCAGATCAAGAATTACGGCGAAATGAATGCCGAGACTCGCGATCAGGTGGACAAGCTTTTGACAGCGCAGGGCGAACTGCAGGCGAGGCTGCAGGCCGCCGAGCAGAGACTGGTGAAAGCCGATCAGCGCGACGAGCCTGAAGTTCAGGAAAGCGCCGGCCAGTTGGTTGTGAACGCGTTGAAGGAGGGCAATGTGAATAGCTCCTTCCGTGGCTCACAGCGCGTGCAGGTTCCACGTGCCGCCATCACCTCCACCTCCGGCGGGGCGTTGGTGGAAGCACAGCGCATCCCAGGTGTGGTCACGCCCCCGACTCGCCGCATGACGATTCGCGAACTCGTTGCTCCTGGCACTACCGAGAGCAATAGCATCGAGTACGTACGGGAGAGCGGTTTCACGAACGCTGCAACGACCGTGAGCGAGAATCCGGCGAATGGCAAGCCGTATTCCGACATCACGTTCGAACTGGAAACAGCGGCCGTACGCACGATCGCGCACCTGTTCAAAGCGTCTCGTCAGATCCTGGACGATGCGCCTGCACTTCAGAGCTACATTGATGTGCGGGCGCGTTACGGTCTGTTGCTGGCTGAAGAAGCGCAACTGCTGTACGGGAACGGCACAGGCAACAATGTGCACGGCATCATCCCTCAGGCGAGCGCTTACTCAATGCCTTCTGGTGTTGCAGTCACTGCTGGCCAGATGATCGATCGCATTCGCTTGGCGCTGCTGCAGGCCACACTGGCGGAGTTCCCCTCCACAGGTATCGTGCTGCACCCAACCGACTGGGCGACTATCGAGCTGACCAAGGACAGCGAGAATCGCTACATCATCGCCAAGCCTCAGGAAGGCACTGTGCCACGCCTGTGGAATCTGCCTGTTGCTGAAACTCAGGCCATCAATCAGGACGAATTCCTGGTCGGTGCCTTCTCAATGGCCGCGCAGATCTTCGATCGCATGGGCATTGAAATTCTCATCTCCACTGAGAACGACAAGGACTTCGAGAAGAACATGGTAACCATCCGCGCTGAAGAGCGTCTGGCATTTTCCGTGTATCGCCCCGAAGCCTTCGTCACTGGCTCGCTGTCAGCGAGCTGGTAACACCAACTGATAGGCGCTGATGCGGGCCTGGAGACGGGCCCGCATTTTGAGGAGATGAAATGAAAGACGTTCTTGCCAAACCGATCAGATCCTTTCTCGACGGAAAGATGAAAACGGCCAGCTCACCCGCGTATCTCATGAGCAAGGCGAAGTTCGACAAGCTCTCTGCAAATGGCCTTGTCAAGGAGGTGACAGTCGGCAACACCCCCCCAGCGCCACCCGCTGGCGAACCGTCGTCTGCATTGCCAGCGGACCCAGCCTCACAGCCGGAGACTGCGAGCTCGTCAGACGGTGGAGAGAAAGCTGCAGCTGCTGCGGACGCCACGCCGACACCAGCACAGGAGCCTGCGAGCCGGGACACTGCGGCCCAGCCAGCAGCGGACCCAGCCTCACAGCCGGAGACTGCGACGCGCAAACCAAGACGGTCATCGTCACCAACACCAGCTTCAGAATAGCCCCGTGGGCAGATGTTCTCTGGGCCATGGATCAAGCTTGGTGGGGTGAATATCTGCCTGAAGTTGTCACCAAGTTCGAAGGTGAGTTGGCAACCCTGAACCAGGGCACCAATCCAGTGCCGCACTACCAGATCAAGGGATATGGAAACTCGGGGGCCGGCGCGATCTCTCTGGCGATCGCCCGCGGTGCTACGCGCGTGATCTTGTTGGGCTACGACCTGAAGCATAGCCAAGGTAAGCGCCACTGGCACGGAAACCATCCGGCCAGTCTTGCCAACGCCGGTGCCATACACACCTGGCCATCGCAGTTTGCGCAGCTCAGAAGAGACAACCCCAGTATTGAAATCATCAACTGCAGCCGAGCCACAGCGCTTACTGCATTTCCGCGCATGACTCTCGAGGAAGCATTGAATTGAGCATCACCACACTAGAGAGCGCCAGGCGGCAGTTGAATGTCATCGGCACATCGCAGGATGCAGACATTCAGGACTGCATCGATTCTGCGGAAGCATATGCAGAGCAGTTCATGAATCGCCCGCTGGTGCCTTGGGTATCTGATTCAGAGTCCTCAGAAGATGTTGTTCCAGCTGATGTGCGCAGAGCAATTCTTCTTCTGGTAGGCGATTACTTTAACCTGCGAGAGGCCTCAATTGTCGGAACGATCTTCGTTGCCAATCCTGCTGCAGAAAATATCCTGCACTTCCATCGCAAAGGCTTGGGGATATGAGGGCTGGTCGTTTACGCCACCGCGTCGAAATTCAGTGGCCACTTGAGATACAGAGCCAAACCTCTGGTGGTTTTTCCACCGCTTGGGCAACTGTGTTTCTGGATTCCAACACGCCGCTTGAGGCCGTACCGGCAGAAGTGCTGACGGGTCCCGGCAAGGAGATGGTCGCAGCCGGGGCGATTCAGGCGGAGACTACCGCTCGAATCAATCTGCGCTGGTTCGATGTTGATATCCAGGCATTCTACAAATGGCGAATACTTTGGGATGGCCGAGTCTTCAACATCAGGTCGATAGAAACTGACGTGACGGGAAGGCAGGAGTGGAGGCTGCGCTGCGAGGACGGCGTGAACGATGGTTAGACCTCGCGCGTGGCTCAATCTGCGGTATACAGTTCCAGCTCGCCGTGCAGCGTTTGTCGCAGGCCTCGCCTCGCTCGGTTTCCTCGCTGTTGATGGGATACCCAGAAAGCCGGAAGGATCAGACATATTTGTCACCTGGAACAGAATTGGCGATGCAGATGCTGCGGCTCGTCGTTTTGAGTCCGCTGGCAACGCGGTAGTTGTTGCAGAGAATGCTTCCTGGGGAAATGAGTTCGCTGGTGAAAGCTGGTACACGATCGCGCGCAGCCATCACAACACTGCGGGAAACTTTCCAGTAGGAGACTCGGAGCGATGGGACTCGCTCGCAATTGATCTGCTGCCGTGGCGCACGCAGGGTGAGACGGTGATCCTGCTGCAGCGTGGAATCGGCAGCGCACCTGTGGCGATGCCAAGAACGTGGGGCAGTGGAATCCCGGGCAGGACCAGACAGCACCCAGGCATCAGAGCGGCGATCTCGTTGGAAGCAGATCTCGCCAGAGCCGGAAAGGTGATCACGTGGGGAAGTGGTGCCGCAATCAAGGCATTGATGTGGGGCATCCCGGTTGAGTCTCATATGCCGAACTGGATCGCGGAACAAGACAATACCGACAATGGCCGGCTGGAGATGTTTCGCAGGCTTGCGTGGGCGCAGTGGCGCCTCTCAGAAATCACCGATGGAATTCCTTTTCGACGCCTCCTGGATGCTGCGCTGAAGTGAAAATACTGGTCACAGGAAAGGGCGGCATCTCCGGCAGCTGGCGTATTCGCGGCGAGCAACTCGGGTCAGCAATCGGTGCGCGCGTAAGGCCGATGGCCGCGCTGCGTGACTGCATAGAGTCAGACCTGATCGTCGTTGTGAAGCGTGTTCCAGAGATGCTGCTGAACACTATCCGCCGCAGCGGTAAGCGCTGGGTGTTCGACATGGTGGACTGCTGGCCGCAGCCTTCGCTCTGGGAGTCCGATGAATCAAGAGCGTGGATTCGCCGAACGCTGGCCAGGCTGCGGCCTGATGCAGTGATTTTCGGAACACCGCAAATGCAGACGGACTCTGGTTTTCTGGGCCCTTCCACCGTGCTGCCTCACCACTCGTGGCAGCGATACGTTGATCACCCTGCAGAGATTCGCGAGACAATCTCAGTCGTCGGTTACGAAGGGGATGAAGGGTATCTTGGTCGCTGGCGCTGGGCTCTGGATGCGGAGTGCGCCCGGCGCGGATGGGAGCTGATGATCAACGGAGATATGCGCAGAGCGGATATTGGCATTGCCCTGCGTCACGGCGGCGGGTATCCGGCGCGCAATTGGAAGCCTGGCACGAAGCTCAGCAACCTGCATGCGCTCGGACTCCCAGCAGTGTGCAGCGTTGAAGCTGGCTATCAGTCTGTGGCCTGTGGAGCAGAGACTTTTGTCACCGCTCCCGTTGACCTTGCTGGCGCATTTGACAGGCTCACCTCGTTCCAGGTTCGCACAGAAATTGCGCGGGAAATGAGGGCGGCTCAGCTGACCTTGTCCGATGTCGCACGCACCTACAAGAATTGGATGGAAGCTCTCTGATGATCAGCGTTGACTCGTTGTTGAAGCAGCATGATGTTCGGCCAGGTCGGACGCTGGTATCCGGCAGCAAGATATACGAAGGTCGATCAGATCGACGAGACCTCTACGGGAATGCTATTGGCGTCGACATGCTCGAAGGCGACGGCGTCGATCACGTGCACAACCTGGAAGCGCGGCTTCCAGGAGAGTTGGGCAAGTTCGATCACGTGGACTGCTGTTCCGTTCTCGAGCATTCATCTCGTCCTTGGGAAGTGGCCAGCACTCTACAGGAATGCTTGGTAGAGGAAGGAACAATGCTTCTGAGCGTGCCATTCATCTGGCGTGTTCACGCATATCCGAATGATTACTGGAGATTTACACCAGAGGCTCTCGATGTTCTGTTTCCACAGATTCGCTGGCTGGAAAAAACTCTCCTTTCCAGCGGCCGCAAAGTGAAGCGTCAGCCAGCAATGAACGATCGGTGGGGTAACCGATGGCTGTGCAGAACAGAGGTAATTGCCTTCGGTGTGAAATGCACTTCAAGCTCCTGATCACCCAGCAGACCCCGTTTCGTGGCCGCAACTTGATACAGGCTCTGCTTCGTGGGGCCATGGCCGCGGGAGTCAGTGCTGAGATCGTCGGCCAGCACTCTGCGGATCCAGAGTCCGTGCTGATGCTGTATGGCATGGGCGGTGCTGACAGGCTGCCGCTGGCTGAGAGCCAGGTCAGAAGCGGTGGGAGGCTGGTGGTATTTGACGCTGGCTACTGGGACAGAGCGCTGACAGATAATGCGCGCAGGTATCGTGTGTCGATTGATGGCCTCCATCCTCCTGCTTTCGTAATGAAAGGCAACCGACCTGATCCATCCAGGTGGCAATGCTCCGGACTGTCAATAACGAACACTGGTGGCAATCCGGGCGGACCGATACTTCTTGCCGGCAACGGTCCGAAGTCGAACGCGATTGGCGCCCAGGGATGGAGCGAGATGAAGTCGCGCGAGATCAGGGCTGCATTCCCGGGCAGAAAGATCGCCTATCGTCCCAAACCAAAAAAGCCTGCAGAGCGTGGAGTGTCGTGCGATCTGGTGTCCACTTGCTCGATCGAGCAAGCAGTCGCAGGTGCTTCTCTGGTTGTGTGCCGCCACTCGAACGTTGCTGTTGATGCATGCAGGGCTGGTGTGCCGGTTGTGTGTGAGGATGGAGCTGCGGCAGCAATCTATCCATCTTTGCTCGCAGATGCCGAGAACCAACCGGACGAACAAACAAGAATCGAATTTCTTCACCGGCTAGCGTGGTGGCAATGGTCTCCGGACGAATGCGCCAGGGGAGCCGTATGGCCGTGGCTAATCGGAGTGCTCAATGCAGGCGTTTGAAACCCCATTCCCGCACGTGGTGATTGAAGACTTTCTCAGCCAGGAAGTGGTTCGTCAGATCAACCAGGACTGGCCAACGAACTGGACGAAGAAGTCCGGCAAGACGAGCGTCAAGTGGCACACCCAACGGATACCGGATTCCGCGCGGTCCGTTATTGAGTCCATTGACGTTGCCTTGGTGGAGAAAGCTACCGGCATCAGCGGACTGTTCGCGGATTCTGATCTCTACGGCGCTGGCCTGCACTGCATTCCCCGCGGCGGATATCTGAAAACACACATTGACTACAATGTACATCCGAAGGGCTGGCATCGAAGGGTCAATCTTCTGATTTACCTGAACGAGCGCTGGGAAGATTCCTGGGGCGGTCACCTGCAGTTGGGTCTGGAGAATCCAAAGTTGATTGCTCCGATCGGCGGACGGTGCGTCATATTCGAAACCAATGATCAAAGCTGGCACGGGCATCCGGCCCCGCTCGATTGCCCTGCAGATGTTCAGCGAAGATCCTTGGCCTTGTACTACTACACACCGGAACCTCCTCAAGCGAAAGCCCACACAACAATCTATAAGGCAGCGTGATGCGCATCAACTTCGCGTGCGGTAAGCAGGTTTGGCCAGGCTTCTACAACATTGACGCTGTGAGAAACCCCAAGGCTCCTCGCGATCCTGAGCTGCTGCATGCTCTGCAGTTCGACCCTCAGGGGGTACTGCTCAATCCAGTGCCGCTGCAGGACGGATGTGCAGACGAGATCCACAGCATGCACTTTCTGGAACACGTGTATGCCTGGGAGGCCCCGGCGCTCCTGTCGGAGTGGCGCAGGCTTTTGAAAGCTGGCGGTCGCTTGGTGCTGGAGCTGCCGAACATCGAGGCTGCTGCGCGCAACTTGTTGGCCGGGATGAACGATCAGATGTGCATGTGGCCGCTGTATGGCGACCCGGGTCACAGAGACCCTTACATGTGCCACAAATATGGATATACCCCAAAGACTGTCCAGCAGCTTTTGATAGGCAACGGATTCACGCGCGTGGTGATGATGCCACCGAAGACACATGGCGCCCGTGCCAATCGAGATATGCGAGTGGAGGCCAGGAAGCCGTGAATATAGAACAAATGCGCGACCTGATTCAGCAGCGCTCCGTGCCGATGCCAAGCTCTGGCTGCTGGATATGGGCTTGGGGAAAATCTAGCGGCTACGGAAGCATACGAACAAAGGACAAGCTCTACTCTGCGCACAGGGCCAGTTATGAGGCGTTCATTGGGGCAATTCCCAGTGGAATGTGTGTTTGCCATAAATGCGACATACGGCAGTGCGTGAATCCAGAGCACTTATTTATCGGAACTCGCGCGGATAACAACGCTGACGCCGCCGCCAAGGGCATAAAAAAAGGCCTGCCTCGGAGCGCGCGCCCCAAAGGTATTATTTATCGTCGCCCACTTGCTCATCTAGACCTGGAAATAAAAATGCGGCTTGATCGGGGAGATTCTGTTTCGCAGGTGGCGCGTGCCTTGGGAGTGAATCGGCGAACAGTTCGGAGGGCGCGCGCGGCATGAATCCAGAACACGTCTTTATCGGGTTCGATCACAGAGAGGCGGACGCTTACCGTGTAGCGGAATCGTCTTTGCGACGACGTTCATCAACGCCAGTGCGAGTCACGCCACTGAATGCGGAAATGCTAGCCGTATACGGATTGCTTCGCCGGCCGCAGGACAGGCGCGGTAACACCTACGACATTCGCAGCAATGCCAATCAGGCCACAGACTTTGCAATATCCAGATTCTTGGTTCCTATGCTATGTCAGAGCGGATTCGCTCTGTTTGTCGACTGTGACGTGGTATTCCTTGCTGACATGGCTGATCTGTTCGCGCTTGCCGATCCTGACAAAGCAGTTATGGTCGTCAAGCACCAGCAGCCGGAAACGGAAAAGACGAAAATGGACGGGCAAGAGCAGACATTTTATCCTCGGAAGAACTGGTCGAGCGTTATGTTGTGGAACTGTGATCATCCAGCCAACCATCGCTTGTCTCTCCAAGATGTCAACGAGCGCCCAGGTCGGGATCTGCACAGGTTCTATTGGCTCAATGATTCTGAGATCGGAGAGTTGCCAGCGGAGTTCAACTGGCTGGTGAACGTGCAGCCTAAACCTGTGACGCCAAAGATTGCACATTTCACTCTTGGTGGACCGTTCACTCCAGGCTGGAAACCTCAAGAGCACGACGAATTGTGGCTCGAAGCAGCCAACAGCTAATCTGAATGTATCCCGATTGGAAAGGCAAAACCGTGGTGTGTATCGCCAGCGGGCCTTCCCTTACGCCCGCTGATTGCTCTTTGGTTCAAGCCTCAGGACTGCCATGTGTCGCCGTGAACAGCGCGTGGAAGTACGCCAGGTTCGCCGACGTCATTTATGCCGGTGACGATTGCTGGTGGGAGCAGTACGGGGCGGAGATCGACATTCCAGCAGAGCGCTGGACTTGTCTTGAGAACACGGCCTTGACGTATGGCATCAACCGTCACGGAAAGTTTCGTGGTGTTACCAACAGCGGTGCCATGGCGATCCAGTTCAGCATCGATGCTGGTGCAGCTCGCGTGCTGATGCTCGGCTATGACTGTTCTGTTGCACGTGGAACACATTTTCACGGCGATCACCTGAAGACAAAAAACCCCGATGAGAAGCGATGCCAACAGTGGCAGGTGCATTTCTCAGCATTGGCGGCCCATGCCGAAAATGCTGGAACCACGATCATCAACTGCTCAAAAGAAACAGCGCTGGCGTGCTTTGTCAGAATGCCACTGGCCGCAGCGTTGCGAGTATCTGGAGTGAATTGTGACTGACGGTCTTGACTTCAACATACAAGGGCTTGATGCAGCGGTGCGCGGCATGAAGAGTTTCAGCCCAAAATTGCAAAAAAGGGGTCTGGCTGCGGCTGCACGCAAAGGCGCCAATGTGATTCGAGATGCTGCCAGAGCCAATGCTAGGGCCATCGATGATCCGCAAACTGCCGAACTGATTGCAAAGAACATCAGCACACAGGGCTCGCGCCGATTGAGCAGGAAGATCAGCGGTGCTGCGATCCGAGTTGGCGTTATGGGCGGGGCTGACATAAGGAAGCGCGACGAGAAATCAGGACTCCCTGGCGGCGCAACTCAGCACTGGAGACTTGTCGAGTTCGGCACTGAAGATACTCCCGCGCAACCGTTTCTCAGGCCTGCCGGTGAGACGAACCATCAGAACGTTCTCGAGGCCGTTGCCACCGAGCTTGAGAAACAGGTCACCAAGCTGGAGCTGCTCTGATGTTTCCACCGATCTTCACAATCTGTCTTGCCGCTCCGGCCGTCACGGCTTTTCTCGGCTCCTCGCCAATGAGGATGTATCCGGCAGGAGAGGCCCCGCAGACCGTAGCGAAACCATATGTCACCTGGCAGACGGTTTACGGATCTCCAGACAACACGCTTGGCGACACCGCCGAGAGCGACACCTGGGGAGCGCAGATTAACGTGTGGGCCGCAGATTTAGACACCGCGCGCAATGTTGCAAAAGCAATTCGCAATGCCATCGAGGCAGATCAAACCGGCTATGTCGTCGCTTTCCGTGGCGAAGATCGAGACCCCACTACAAAAAACTACAGCTACCGCTTCGACGCTGAATGGATAACCCAGCGCTGAACTCCGTTTAACCTCACCCCAAGAAAGGACCACTGCTATGAGCAACATACTAACCAAGGGTACGCACCTCTATTTCATCGACCCGGCAGACAACAGTCTGGTGCGCGTCAAGAAGCTTACTGCATTCAACCCTGGCAGTTCCCCAGGTGATGATGTTGAAACCACAGATCTGGACGAGACGGTTGCGCGCCAGTACGAGAAGGGGCTTCTGACCCCTGGATCTGCCAGCGGCAACATAATGGCGAATCCGCAAGAGCCATCCCACATCAGGCTGCACGAGCTCTCTGTAGACACCGAGACAAACCGCACATGGTGGGTTGTAGGCTGGAGTGATGGGACGGCAGCGCCGACCGTTGACTCCAATGGCCAGTTCAATCTTCCGACCACGCGCACCTGGTATGAGTTCGAAGGCCACGTCACCGATTTCCCGATGGACTTCCAGCTCAACTCCACAGTGGCAACAGCGCTGGCGATCAAGCGATCTGGACAGGGCCGATGGACCAAGAAGGTGGTTGCGTGAATCTAGCTGAACTCACCGCGCTGGGAGGGGTGATTCCATCTGCTCCTCAGCGCGAGGAAATCACGTGGGTGAGGGATACGGAAGAGGGGGAGAAGGAAGACTCCTTCTTCATCCACGTTGTTCAGCTCGCATACGGGGACGTGCACACCATCTCTGCCGAAAACAGCACCGGAAAAGATCAACGGCGCGTTTATACCGCGCAGCTAATCTGCGCTGCTGTTCGTTTGGGCGATGACGCATCTGAGCGCCTGACCTATGAGCAGGCGTATCACCTGCACCCGGGGCTGGGAGCGGCAATGCTCTCCGCTGTTGTTCGGGTAAATCCCAGCCTACGCGTAAAAAAAAAAGCTGAAGCCAGCGGAGGAGACATGGCACGAACTGGTGCTGCACGGAATCGGCGGGCGAACAGTCGAAGAAGCAAAGCGAAATCTCACTCTGAATGAGTTCTATGCCTGGCAGCAGTACATGCAGCGCTACGGCCCACTGAATGTTAATCGTGAACTGGAGCGTGGCTTCGCAATGCTGGCGATGGTTTTCAATAGGTCGATGGGCGGCGATTCAGAGATGAAGAACTACATGCCGTACTCGCAAAAACGTAAGAAGAAATTGTCCCTCAAAGACGCAATGGAGAGTTGGAAGTAATGGCCTCACGTTCACTTGGCTCGCTTACCATAGACCTGCTTCTCAAAATGGGTGGCTTCGAAGTGGGCATGGACAAGGCCGCGCGCACGTCCCGCAGCAAGATGAGTCAGATCGAAAAGGACCTCAACAAGGGGGCAAAAGCTGCTGCTGCATTTGCCATCGCGGGCGTGGCCGCTGGCGCCGCCCTCATCAAGTCGTCAATCAATCAGGCCGATGCATTTTCCAAGCAGTCCCAAATCGTAGGAGTGGCGATCGATGATCTATCAGGGCTCGCTTACGGGGCAGACCTTGCTGGCGTTTCCTTCGAGCAGCTGTCGACAGGTCTGACAAGATCCGCAAGAGCGATTGAGGAAGCATCCCAAGGAAGCGGAGCTGGCGCAGATGCGTATGCTGCTCTGGGCATTAAGGTGCGCGATTCGAACGGCGTACTGCGCTCCAACATGGAGATCCTCGAAGACGTCGCTGACCGCTTCGCAGGGATGGAAGACGGGGCAATAAAGACGGCGCTTGCACAGGATATTCTGGGCCGCTCAGGCGCCAAGCTGATCCCGTTGCTCAATGGTGGTCGTCAAGGCTTGGCGCAAATGCGTGCGGAAGCAGAGCGCATGGGTCAGGTGTTTGATGAGAAGACAGGCAAGGCAGCGGAGGAGTTCAATGACAACCTGAACCGCATGGGGAAAGTGATCTCTGGCACTGGTAATCAGCTCGCGCAGGATCTCCTTCCTCAGATGGTTGAGTTCACCGATCTGATCAATGAGCCAGCAACACAGGAGTCTATCCGGCTCGTTGTCACCGGCATCGCTGACATTGCAATCAGTGCCGCCAATGCTGCGAAGGAGTTGGTGCAATTCTCGAAATGGCTGGGAGAGGCTTTTGCTGCTGCAATTCACGGCCCTGCCTGGGACGACATTCCTCGCATACTGGAGAAAATTGAAGAGCTTGAGAGTCGTCGCACACGCATCCGAGGAGCGAACGCTGCGAAACAGCGAGCAGAGATGGATGAGCAGATCAGTCAGCTGCGCACTCAGATTGACCTGGTTAATTCGCTTCGCAAGCCAGCTCAGGCAGGGCCAGATGTTGATCCAGTCGCTGGCGTCATTGTCCCGAAAGTCGATGTAGAGGCTAACGCGATTTTGCAGGACCAACAATCTGAGCAGGCAGCTCTACGCGAAAAGCTCAACAAGGATTTCGCGACAAGGATCGCGCAGTATCAAGAGCAACTGGCACTGGTCGGCGAGATCACAGAGCTGGAGCGCCTGCGCTATGACGTGAGCTCTGGGTCTCTGGTAGGCCTTGACGAAGAGCAGACGTTGCGTCTGGAGAATCTCGCTATCCAGTTGGACGCGCTCGCTGCAAGTGACGCCGCTGCAGAAAAGGAAAAGGAGCGCCTAGAGCTGTTCACATCTACCGAAGATGCGATGGAGCGCGAGATAGCGCTGTACGGTGAAATCACTGAAGCCGATCGCATCCGGTTCGAAACAACATTCGGAAACCTGGTGATGCTGGACGAAGCTCAGAAGGCGAGACTGATTTCACTGGCCGAAGAAATCGATGTGCTGGACGCTGCAAAGGAGGCTGACAAAGTCCGAGCAGAACAGATCAAGAAGAACATGGAGGAAATAGAAGAGTTCGGCAAACAAGCTGCCCGCAACATCCAAAACAATTTCGCCGAGTTCCTGTTTGACCCATTCGACGAAGGGTTGAAAGGCATGCTCAAGAGCCTGGGCGATACAGTGCGCAAGGCCGCTGCAGAGGTTGCATCCCAGAAGGCTCTGAAGTTTCTTTTCGGTGGGCTGGCAGGCAACGCCAATCCGATTCTCGCAGCCTTCGGCGGCATGTTCGATTCTGGTGGCACATTGCCCGCTGGCAAGTGGGGCATCGCTGGCGAGTATGGTCCGGAGATTATCAGAGGCCCTGCTGCCATCACTGGCCGCGCTGAGACAGCCCGCATGATGGGAGGCGCCGGCGTGCAAGTGAACATCATCAACAATGCCGGTGTTCAGGTGACTCAAGGGACTCGCAGAATGGAGGGTGGTCGAATGCAGCAGGACATCATCATTGAGGCCGTGCGTGGTGCGATCACCGATGGCTCAGTAGACGATGTGCTGGCTGGATCGTTCGGCCTGTCGCGCGCACGAGGAGCAGGTTGATGGCTGGCTCTCCGAATGGCGCTCTGCAGACATGGCCATACGACAAGTTCGGCAGTCCGCTGCTGGCACATGGGCAGTCTGTTGTGGACCCAACGATCCGCACACCGATGGAGCGCGGCGGTAAAGTGCGCCAGCAATTCCTGACTCCGATTCTGGATGGCAGTTATCAGGTGCTGATGAGCAAGGTGCAGTATCTGAACTTCCAGGCATGGCATCTGCACAAGCTGGACAACGGTACGCAATGGTTCAACTTCAAGGTGTGGGGCGGCTCCTCAATGTCTTGGGAGGAAGTACGGATGCTCGGGATTTACAGTCCACAGCCCCAAGGTTTGAAAATACTGGTGAGCTTCTCGATCGAGCAGCGCACCACCGCAATCCCCAGCGAGAGTTCCCTGGACGCCTATCTGAATGCCTGATCTGAACACCGTCCGCGCGTCGGCTCCTGCCGGCGTCGTCATCGTTGAAACGCTGGAATTTCTGCACGACAGTTTCCCTTCGCCGATTCGACTGGTGAACGACTTTGCTGCCTTTGACGCAACACTCGAGGCGACAGCCCCGGAAGACGCCAGCACTGAGGTGAGTTTCGAGGCCAGCCGATTTGCCCTGGTGCTTCCGCGTGCAGGTGACGCCGGTACCGAGACGATCGACATCACGATCAGCAACGTCGACCAGGTTGCATCTGACTATCTGCAGATCGCGATGGATAACCCAGGCCCGATCACGGTGATCTACCGGATATTCCTGAGCACTGACACGAGCGGCCCTGCAGAGGATCCACCCACTCGCCTGACTCTGGACAGCGCGATCGCAACCGCCACGGAAGTGGTGGCCAAGGCGCGCAACTCCGACAACATCAATCGCAAGTTTCCGTCAATCAATTACAACATCTACGACCACCCAGGGCTGTCACGTTGAACTGGATACTCGAGTATATGCAGAAGCCGTTCGAGCACGACTCCTACGGCCCGGATTCTTTCGACTGTTACGGACTGCTCTGGCACGTGTGCAAACACCAGGGTGGGATCGAACTGCCCAGGATGGACAACATGGAAGGGCATCTGGCGCGCATCAATGCGGCGGTGCAGGGCCAGATACTGTCTGGCGATTGGCGTGAGGTATGGCGTCCTCAGCAATTCGATGCCGTGGTGATGAGAAGGGCAGGCGAGGCGTATCACGTCGGTGTCTGGCTCGATGTCGATGGCGGCAAGGTCTTGCATGCAACTCCGGCCGGTGTGCTGTGCAACGATCGCGGCGGGCTCAAGCGCATGAACTTTCAGCATGTTCAGTACTATCGCTATGCTGATCACTGAGTTTCCGAACGCCTTCGACCTGCGCGAGCGGGCGTATCACTGCATTCCCGATGGTCTGAGCTTTGCCGCGTGGTCAGAAAGTCACTACCGAGGCCGTGAGCAGCACATCGCAATCGTTGTGCGTAATGGCCAGCTGCTGGAGAAAGAGCAGTGGAGCGAAGCGCTTGTCTCCACAGACGAGATCTATGTGATGCTCAAGCCGGGGGATCCTCTCACCTGGATACAGATCGGGTTGACGGTTCTGTCTGTCGTTTCAGCTGTCCTGACGCCGCGCCCAAAGACGCCATCAGAGGCAGAAACAAGCCCTGCGTATAGCCTCGGTGCACAAAGCAATGCCGCCCGCTTGGGCGCACCGGTGCCGATCCACTACGGCCGCCATCGGATCTGGATGGACCTGCTCGCTCAGCCGTTCCACGTGTACAACAACAACGATCAGTACGTGTATCAATTGTTCTGCCTGGGCGCTGGCGAGTTTGAGTGCGAAGACCTCCTGATTGAAGACACCAATGTCAGCAGCTTCGAAGAGATTGATTTCGAGTATTACTACAACGAGCCCGTGAGGCTGTTTCCGACCAATGTGGTCAGCAGTGCAGAGCCTGCCAGCCAAGAGCTTAGCGAGATCTTCACCGGCCCGTTCGTGGCCTCTGCCTCCAACACCACTGCTAACAGACTCGAAGTGGATATTGTCTGGGAGTCAGGCCTGTTCCGCGCGCGCTCTGATGGCGACACCGATCAGGCTACTACGTCGCTCATCTGCGAATACCGAGAGATTGCCACTGACAGCAATGGCGATCCGCTGGGCGACTGGGAAACACTTTTCAGCGAGACGATCACAGATGCCAGGCGCACGCCTTTACGCATCACTCGCGGTGCGGAAGTAGACCCTGGCCGCTACGAGGTGCGACTGCGCCGAGGTGAGGCTGGGCAGAATGGCACGAAGCTTTTCACCCGCTGCGTGTGGGAAGGCCTGCGTGCTTATCTGGAGGACGACGCTGCCACATACGCCGGACTGACTGTTCTCGCCGTGCGCGCCCGTGCGACGGGAAACCTGAACAGCAACAGTCAGCGCAGATTTAATGTCGTGGCCACGCGAAAGCTGCCGATCTGGGATGGTGACGAGTGGTCCGCACCAACAGCCACAAGCTCGATTGCCTGGGCGCTGGCTGACATCGTGCGTGCCGAGTACGGAGCCGAGCGGGCAGATAGCAAGATTGATCTGGATCGACTGCTGACACTCGATGCTGTGTGGGAAAACCGGGGTGATGAATTCAACTATCGTTTCGACACAACGCTCACGCTTTGGGAGGCGCTGAAGGTCGCTGCAAGGGCAGGGCGCGCTTACCCGATCATGAACAACTCCGTGATCAGCTTCGTGCGCACGGCCGCTCAAGCAGCGCCGGCAACGCTCTTCAATCGCAACAACCTGCGCAACTTCAAGGCGGAGTATGCGCTGCTCAACGAGGAATCAGACGACAGCGTCCTGGCAGAATTCATCGACCCCACTTCTGGCTGGGTCACGAATCAAGTGCTGTGTCAGCCAGTGGGTAGTTCTGCGCTGCGACCAAAGCGCGTTCCTTACCGTGGCGTGACAGATCGCAACCAGGCATTCCGCGAGGGCGTGTATGACGCCGCCTGCGCACTCAAGCAGCGCAAGGTATGCAGGTTTGAAACAGAGCTAGAGGGCTACATTCCCAACCGTGGTGACATGGTCATCATCGTGAATGAGGATTTCAGGCAGGACCAGGGCGGAGAAATTGTTGCTGTGTCTGGTACCACGCTCACGACATCTGAGCCGTTGACGTTTGGTGTCGGGTCGTATGCGATCAGACTGAGAAAGCCAGATGGCACTGTCGTTGGTCCGCACATCGTGACTGCTGGCAGCACTCCCTATCAATGCGTCCTTAATTCCCCGCTGAGCTGGACGCCAGAAACTGGTGGCGCTGCTGTGCGCACGCTCTATCAGATCGGCGTGACCGGCTCGACTCTGGTGGAGTGGATCGTGCAGGAAATTCGCCCGCGCGGTGATAACGTGGTGGAGCTGGTGTGTGTTGCAGAAGTTGGCGCAGTCCATACTGCCGATGAAGCAACCCCGCCTCCGGATAATACGCCAGCTCCCATTGCAAGTGACGCCGATGCCCCGGTGATACGTGCGTTGCTGGTCGAGAACACTGCTAATCCCGCGATCCTGTATATCGCTTGGTCGCCAGCACCAGGCGCGACATCCTACGTGCTGGAGCGAAGTCTTGACGAAGGTGCTACTTGGCAAACATGGGCAACTACGACGAACACGCACCTGGAAATGCCAGCGCCGATCGGTGCGCTTGAACTGCGCGTTGCTGGAATAGGGCGTGCGAAAGGTCCGTGGAAATACTGGGCTGGAACGGTCGGCGAATACATCATCAATTCGCCCACGGCTTTGTCTCTGACTGCAGAGCTCGCGCTCAGCTCATCAGGGGACTATGTTACCAACCTGGTGTTCTCTTTCACGGCCCCTGCCGACGACGTCCATGTTAAGTCGTTTGAGGCGCAGTATCGCCTTGCTCGGCACGCAGATTGGAAGCCGTTGTACAACGCACTGGAAACACGCTGGGAATGGCAGACCGGTGAGATAGGGCAGCACCAGGTACGTGTGCGCACGGTATACGTGCAGGGCGAGGTGTTCAGCGACTGGGCAGAAACATCGCTCACCAACCTGGGAACCTACACCGCGATCGCTGCGATCGGCCTGAATGAGCCCATCGATCCGAAGTTATTCATCAGCACGAATCGCGAAAAGGCAACTGCGGATATCCGGATCACGGCAGGTTATGAATACGACGCTGCAGCGGTGCCCGATAGGTTCGTTCTTTTCTACAGCGCAGCAGACACCCCGAATGCTTTTGAGATCGGCTCCGACACGGGGACCAAGCTGTACATCAAGAGCGTCGGCATCGCAGGCCTTTTTACGCTGCCGGTAGCAGCAGGCAGCACATTAAAACGTGTGCGGTACACAGATGTTGCTGGGACTGCTGACATTGATTTGAGCGGCATGTGGTGGATGTCGATCGAGTCATCTATCAACGGCATCACTCAGTATTTCAAAGTCGCGGAGTCCAGCAGCTCAGAACTCGTCATGCCGCAGGGGGAAGAACTTCCCTTCGTGCCCGCTCCTGGTGACACCATCCACATTGCCGAGCTCGACTACGGGGACAGTCGTCTGCCTGAATTCAAATTGCTGTGGGTGGATGGTGAGGTCATAAGGCACAGCGGCATCAAGTATGACGGCCAGTACTACCTGCAGGTTGAGGAGCGCGGAGCAGAAGGGAGCACGCAGGCTAACCAGAGCAACAAGACTGGCCATTACTACCCTGCGCTGGGCCCGCTCACCAACGCCATCGAGATCATGGCAGCGGAATTCGTTGAGGATGAGAGCGGTGAGTTTGTCTATTCCGGCACGATTCCGGTAGTAATTCCCAGCAATATGACATGGGCCAGTGTGACCTGCTGTCTTGTGCGCAGAGCCACCTCAGGCGAAACAACTCAGTACGTGCGTAGCAACATCATTCCACTGACAGTAGCGGGCCCAGCATGAGCAACATCATCAGGGGCCGATCATCGATTGGATTGTTCAATGATGTTGCGCAATCCCCAACACTTCCTTTCCCGCTGCCAGACGCATTGCCATCCACTGACGAGATCATCGCTGGCCTGATAGACCGCCTGTCGAACGTCGAAACCATACTGGAAGGCAAGGCTAACGCGAACGGCATTCGCACGCTGATCGCTTACTCGGATGAAGAGGTTCTGATTCAGGCGCAGGACATTGTGCTTGTGGGCACTGTGACAATTGCCCAGATCATCGCAGAGCAGAATGGCACCACCAGCGGGGCTCTTCCGATATCGATCACGCAGATTGTCGGTGATGTGATTAGAACAGGCACCATCCTCTCGAACAACTGGGGTGCCAGTGCAGGCACAGCATTGAATCTCAATGCTGGAACGATGGCGATGGGTGGCAGCTCTGCTCCGAAGTTTTTGTTTGATGGCTCTGACCTGACCATTTCCGGGTCAATCACAGCAGGATCAATCATCGCTGGCTCTGTGACCGTCGGTGGCGTTGCTCTCAGTACGATATCCAGCAATGCAGCATCTGGAAAATCAATCAGCGATACGCTGCTGGTTTCCGGCACAGCAATCCTCGCAGGCGTTATTCAGCCGAATAACACGGGTGCAATCCGCGTAGGCAGCATCACGTGGAACAGTACCACTGGCGCGTTGACCGGTGGAACGGGCATTGCGATTACTGAGTGGGGGATCATTGGCGCAGCGTCCGGCGTAGCGACATTCTCAATTCAGGCATCGAATGGTAATGCGACGTTCGCAGGGGCTCTAGCTGCCGCGACGGGTACATTCGCAGGAGACATAAACACGACCGGCCATGTCAAGGCCACTGGGGGTATTTTAAGTGTCACCGATACTGCAGCCCTGGTTGGCGAGCCCGCCAGTTCCAGCGTCATAGGGGTGATTGGCAGATCAGTCAATTCTGCAGGTGTGAAAGGCGTTTCGACAAACGCCGCAGGTGTTGTGGGCGATGGCCCGACGGGCGTTGTCGGTAGCGGCGACGATGTTGGTGTCGTCGGGCGCGCTAATCTGTTGGCCATTTTACCGTCGGATAAGATCGGTGTTGCCGGGCTGAGTAGTGCCATAGGTGTATACGGCAGAGGATCTATGACTGGGGTGTACGGACAGAGCAACAATTCAGCGGGTGCAGGTGTCCATGCCCACAATACAGCAGGGGGCGCAGCGTTGATTATCGAGTCGGGATACATAACGAAGTCGAATGTGAGTGGGCACTATTTGAGCGTATATGACGAAACCACAAATGCCCTGATCGGAACCTATCGATACAGTTTCCACATATGAGGAATGCAATGAAAAAAGAAGAGCACGCACAGATGGTTACGGCCCTGAGAGGCATCCTGGAGCGCAACGTCAATAACACGCTCACTCCTGAACTGGCCACAGGGATTCTAGCCGTTTTCGAACATGGCGCGAATCAACTAATTGATAAAGAGGCGGACGAGAATGGCGAGCACCAGTGAACAGATTGCGCTGATCAACTCTCGTCTGACAGGTCTTTCTGCGCGCGTAACCGGACTTTCGCCCCATCCTGGGATCTATGCAGCTGCCGGTCAGTATGTCGGATTCGGCTGCAAGGTCACTCAAGTTGACGACGGCAGCACCATGGCCGTTGCACTGAGCGGGCTGGCAACTGGCGATGAGGCGCACTGGAACCCAGACTATTCTGCGACTCCTGTTTATCCGTTCGAGTATGCCAACCTGGCCGTCACGAAAGCGGCAGCGTTTTACTTCGCCGACATGACTGCGGAAGTTGAGCCTGTTCCGGCGACAGGTCTTGGCAGATATGACATTGCCTACATTTTCGTTGGCCCAACAGGGCCAGGCTTTGCAATCGCAACGGGCACACCTGGCACTGCTGTGAAAACCGATTTTGACACGAACGGACTGAATGACGAGTTTTATGATGCAGACACTGATGCCGCTCTGCCAATAGGAGCATTGCCAGTCGCGAGGATCTACGTCGAGGACGATGAGACCGGAATCATCACTGCGCGCATTGCCGACATCCGCGACTTTTCCAGTCGTTTAAAAGGCGAACAGGGCGAACAGGGCGAGCAAGGTATCCAAGGCGAACAGGGAATTCAGGGCGAACAGGGCGAACAGGGAATTCAGGGCGAACAGGGCGAACAGGGCGAACAGGGCGAACAAGGGGCAACTGGCCCCGCCGCGTGGCAGGCGGTCACAGCATGGATAACAGATACACCGTACACCGCCGATGATCCTAAGTCCGTGGTTACAGAGGGAGGCGAGACTTTCGTCTGCGACATTTCGCACACATCGGGAACCTTTTCGACTGACCTGGCTGCTGGCCGTTGGATAAAGATCGCAGCGAAAGGCTCTGATGGCTCGGGCGCTGGCACTGTAACGTCGGTGTCAGGGACCGGCACGGTAAACGGCATCACGTTGACGGGAACCGTTGACAGCTCAGGCAACCTGACGCTGGGGGGGAGTTTATCCGGGGTTGATCTCACATCTCAAATCACAGGAATTCTTCCTGTCGCAAACGGGGGCACGAACAACGCATTTTTCGCAGTGTCGGGTCCGGCCACGTCATCTAAAACGTACACATTTCCGAACGCCAATTCCACCGTCGTGACCACGGATGCCGCTCAGACACTGACGGCAAAAACGATTACGGGGTACACCGAAGGTGAATACACCATCACTGGCACAACACCGACAATTGCGGCAACGAATGGCAACATTCAGTATTGGACGCTGACAGGCAATTCGACACCAACAGACGGCATTGCCGCGAGCGGGCAGTCAATTCTCCTTGCCATCGACGATGGCAGTGCATACACGATCAACTGGGCGAGCTTAGTTGACGAGTGGCGCACAAATGGCGGCACTGCACCCACCCTGAAAACTACCGGCTACACATTCATTGAGTTGGTTAAGCTCGGTTCAACTGTTTACGGGATGCAGGTGGGCGTCTGATGTTGAATCACAGATTAAGAGCGACCGCAGCTCCAAAACTTCTGGAGTTTCGGGCAGCAAGCTCGATGTTCTCCGGCTCTAGCCCTACCGTAACCTTCCCGTCTGGCTTTGCTGCTGGTGATTTACTCGTTTTGTGCGTGTGTTCCGGCGGTGATACCACGACACCGAGCGGCTGGACTTTGCCAAGCGGCGCAAATCGTGGCAGCGGCACCACGCGCATCACAACGTTCTTCAAGATCGCAACGGGCAGTGAAACCAGCTTTACACTCGGTAATAGTCAATCAAGAACGAGTGGTGGAATGATTGCTTATAAACCTACAGGCGGCTCGGTGTCTTTTGTTTCTCTCGCCACAAATGACGGTAGCGGCACCACGGCATCAACCGGCACGCAGTCGATTGCCGATCTGCCAGCATTGATTGTCTCGCATTTTTGTAAGGCGCCGAACAACGATGACATTGGCACCGTCAGCAGTACTAATCAGAGGCTGTTGGGCAACTCAGATAATAATTTGACTAACATTCGCGTTGTGGATGAATTCCCTGTGGCTGCTGGCACATCGACATCAAGGGCAGAAGCTGCGTCATACAGCAATACCTGGCTGACCAACGCCCTACTTTTCAAGGTGGCTTAATATGTATGGATTGCTGGACGAGAGCGGTGAACTGGCGGTGTGTCCGTACACCAAAGAAATGTGGAGACTGGCCAATCCGAATGTGTCGCCGCCGGAGGGAATGCCTGCCGAATGGATGGAGCGTGAGGGTATTGTCGAAGTGATCGAAGTGCTGCCTCCCGTCGTTGACGCCCGACTCCAGGTGAGCACATGGGAGGCGGCATTCGAAGCGGGGGAGTGGCGGCAGTCCTGGGCTGTTTCGGATCGCTCGATCACCGAAGCCAAGGGGTTTCTCAAGGATGCACTTGCAGAGAAATACGACCAAGTCAGTCAGAGAGGTTTTGTCTACGCGGGGATTCGAATAGGCACAGACGCCAGATCGCTGGCTTTGCTGATCGGCGCGAAAGTTGGGGGAAAAAATTCTCGGCGTGTAGTCACCAGGCATGCACGGGTCGTACTCAGTAAAAATGAGTTTGATCAAATGGTCGTTGCAGCGGACAATTTTCTCCAAGCATGCCAAGACAACTACTTCCTCATCCAGCAGTCAATCGATGACTGCACCACCATCACGCAGCTTGCCTCGGTTGACATCGATTATGGTTGGCCAGCAACTTGACGGACCAGCTCTGCTCTATACCTGATTCGGGAAGCCGCTCCCCGGCACGCAGTATGTGCCGGGTTGAGCAACTCTATTCAAAACTGAAAAACCAAGAACCGACTACTGCGCCTGAATCATCGTAAATAGTGATTCTGTTTTTTGGATCGATTTGTTTTACAATTTTCCCTCTAACTTCAAGCGCTATGCCGTCTTGCGCAACGTGCTGAAAAACGCCCGCCCTTCCTTCCGGCTGCATGGCCACAGCATAAACACCATTCCCGTCTCCAGACGATAGGGCATGAACAGCGTTCCCATTTCTTGTAGAACCACTGATGCCGTTGGCCTGAAAGCTTGCCGAGTAGATCCCGCCGACCAGCGGGTCCTCTGGCAGCACTTGTAGCGCTGACTGGAAGCCAACAGAGCCCCAGGGCACTCCTTTTACGAGCAGCTTCCCGTTTACCTGGACATCGCTTTCAACAATTTCAGGATCATTCAGGAGCTGAATGATCTGCGCCGAGGAGGCGCCCATCGTGAGCGCAATCACGAAAACCGATAAGATTATTAGCCGTGTCTTCCCCATTTTTATCCCCTTGGTTTTAGGTATTTGAAATCCTTTCCGCGTGAAGGCTGTCTTGGAAAGCTGTTGACGGGACCAATATACAAGAAAGCGGTGGCACATGGAACTTCGTGGGCATTATAACGTGCCCGTGCCAGCCAGTGGCCGCTGAAAACCGCAGCTATAGTTTTGTAAGTTATTGATCTATAATGCACGAAAGTGCTCAAGACCGCCGTACTTTGCAGGCGTGAAAAGCGAGTTAAGGTGCTGATTAGAAAGGAAAATATGCTACTTGAAGGCACGGACTGCAACTCCGCGTACGCCGGTTCGATTCCGACCCCAGCCTCCATTAATCACTCCCCGATAGCAACACCGGTCTCGACCCGGTGCTTTACCGTTTTTACTCGTGCTGTAACAGGCAAACCTCGAAAGGCCACCTTCTCAAGCCCGGGTGGTGAAATTGGTAGACACAAGAGACTTAAAATCTCTCGATCGAAAGGTCGTACCGGTTCGATTCCGGTCCCGGGCACCAAATCATTCCGTCCTCGCAAGATCAATTTCCTGAAAATTTCAGATAGTCGGACAAATGCTTTCATTTGGCCGGAATCAACTCATTGATATTGCGAGGAAAGATCTTGAGAGGATGGAATTTTTGCGATCCTGTTCAAGGCATATAGCCCCCGCAGGGTGAGAGGTAGTACCCTGTGGCGATGAATAATTCCAACTCCAGCAAGACCGACCGCGCCCTCGCCGAGCAACGCGACTACATCGCCAAACGCGAGAAGGGCTATCGCGAACGGGCGCTGAAACTCTATCCCTGGATCTGCGGCCGCTGCGCTCGCGAGTTCACACGCGCCAATCTCTCCGAGTTGACTGTTCACCACGTCAATCACAATCACGACGATAATCCCAACGATGGCAGCAACTGGGAATTGTTGTGTTTGTATTGTCACGACGAGGAACACAGCAAGTTCGCGAATTTCATTCGCTATGGCAGCACGACCGCTACCGAGACGAAAGCTGCAACGCATAATCCGTTCGCGGGGCTCAGGGATGCCATGAAGCTGAAAGAGTGACAACAAGAAGTGAAAGGCACTGCATGCACAGTCATTTAAACATAAGTCCGTTGCACATCAGAGACGCTACTCTTGCCGATGCTCCAGCACTGAACCATTTCATGCTGCGTCTGGAAAGCGAGGCGCTGCCCACCATCTACACGCTGGAACATCGCCTCACGATTGAGTCCGAACTTGCGGCAATCCGGCGTCTGAATGATTCTCCGAATTCACTCTTTCTCCTCGCAGAACGCAACGGCGAAATCGTTGGCGCGATGGACATGCAGGGGATGCGGCATCCGCAGTGCAGGCATGTGGGATATGTGGGACTTACCGTGCGCAGAGATGTGCGCGGACAGGGGGTTGGTTCCGCACTGTTCAATGCATTGTTCGAGAGAGCGGAGAGTGTCGGCGTCACGCGTCTGGAACTCGAGGTCTTTGCCAACAATCCACGCGCTATCGCACTGTATGAACGAATGGGCTTTCATGTCGATGGATTGCGGCCATGCCTTGTTCGGCTTGGCGCCGAGTTCATCGATGTGGTGGTGATGGGGCGCTCGGTGTAGACGTGGAATCAAATGAATTCATGGATGATGCAGAGATGAATGGAGAATCAACAAATGTCAGACCGGCATTGATAAGCGACGCACGGGAAATTGCAGAAATGCACATCGAAGCCTGGCGCAAAGCGTATGCGGGTATTGTTCCTGACGACTATCTCGCTTCGCTCTCAATCGATGCTCGGGAGCAGGGTTGGGCGCGGATGATCGGGCAGGGAATGCCGATGCTTTGGGTAGCGGTGTCCTCACAAAGAATTACAGGGCTGATTTCCTTCGGAGCCAGTCGTGAAACTGGTGAGGCCCCCTCGGTGGGTGAGTTGATGGCGATCTACGTGCATCCGGAATTCTGGTCGTGTGGCTTTGGTCGATCACTATGGCTGGCGGCACGAGAGGAATTGCAGCGGCGCGGGTTTACCGGCGTGATGCTCTGGGTTTTGGAAGACAACACACGTGCGCGAAAATTTTACTGTGGTGAGGGATTTGTCGAGAATCCGCAAAGAAGCCGTAATATCACGATAGGCGGTCAGGTGCTGGCTGAGGTGTACTGCGAGACTACCATATGAGAACAGACGTTAGACCCATGCAAACCTTGGTGGGAAGCTGCCACTGCGGCGCCATCAAATTCCAGATAGAAACAGATTTTCCTGAACTCACGATGTGTGACTGCTCCATCTGTGCGCGCAAGAACGCGCTGATGGTGAAGGTGCATGAGAGCGCCTTCAAGCTGCTCAGCGGCGAAGAGTTTCTCACGGAGTATCGTTTCAATACGCAGACCGCGTGGCACTTCTTCTGCAGGGTCTGCGGCATCTATCCGTTTCACCGCAAGCGTACCGCGCCGGACTGCTATGGCATCAACGTGTTCTGTCTGGAGAATTTCGATCCAAGGGGTATTCCAGTGCGGCAGACCCACGGGCGCACGTTGTTGCAGTAACTCGGGGCGGGTTCGACCAACACCTTGCTGCAGCACTTTCTGATTGCCTGAATTCTGCGATTGACGCCCATCGCAATCTGGAATAGATTTTTGCGCACTTTTTCTTTCCCGTTACTCTTTCAATTGGATGAATCTCTGCATGAGCTCTTCTGTTCATGGCGCCTTGCTACTCACCAGCGATCTTGTCGATTTCGTGCTCGGCCCCATTTCCATGAAAGCGGGTTCCTGCAGCAGGGATCTGGTGCCTTCGATTTCGCAAGCTTACGGGTGCCGGGTGTCGCGTTCATCGAACGGAGCGGGCGTGGATGAGGTCTGCGTGTTCCTGTCGGAATCGCGCTCGGCCAACGTGTTGCGCGACCTGCGTGATGGCGGTGCGTTCTCGGTGGTGTTCAGTCGGCCAACGACTCACCGCACAGTGCAGCTAAAGGCAGTTGCCGTGCGCATTGAACCACTGCAGCCCGGAGATCAGGCATTGATCGATCGATATGGGCTGCGCGCTTCTGGCGAACTGATTTCCCTGGGTTATCCCCCGGCGTTTTCGCAGGCATTGATGGCGCCCGGCATCACAGACGCCGTTTGTGTCTGCTTTGTGCCCAACGCCGCCTTCGACCAGACACCCGGAGCGGGAGCAGGGCAGCCGCTGGGGGTGACCACGTGATGCCCAGTCTGAGTACATTGCGGCGCTGCTTTGAAGGCGCTGTCCCCGCGATCATTGCGACCTGTGACGCCAATGCCACGCCCAATGTAGCTTACTTGTCACAGGTGCATTACATGGATGAGGAACACGTCGCGCTGTCGTTTCAATTTTTCAACACGACACGGCGGAATATTCTGGCCAATCCAGCGGCAACTATCCTGCTCATGGACCCCGTCACGGCCGAACAGTATTACCTGCACATTTCCTATCTGAAAACCGTCTCCGAAGGTCCGCTGTTCGAGTCGATGAAGGCGCGTCTTGCCGGCATCGCGTCCCACAGCGGCATGAGCGAAGTATTCCAACTCAAGGGTTCCGACATCTACCGGGTGCAGCGCATCGAGTTGATAACGGGTGCGCCGCCGCCTCTGGCGTCTGCGCCAACATCTAATCTGTTGCCGACACTGCGGCGCAGCATGGCGCGCCTGGCGGCGTGCCAGGATCTGTCGGAGCTGCTCGAGAGTGCATTGACTTGTCTGGCTGAGGAGTTCGACATGCCGCATGCCATGCTGCTGATGCTCGACCCCGCAGGCGAGAAACTCTATACCGTGGCCAGTTGCGGCTATCACCACTCCGGCGTGGGGTCGGAGATCGGTCTGGGCGAAGGCATGATTGGCGTGGCCGCACGCGAGCGTGTGCCGATCCGTATTGGTCACTGTGCTACCGAGTATCTGTATGGTCGCGCCGTTCGTGAAACGTATTTGCAGCGTTATGCCGCGACTGACATCGAAATGAGCATTCCCGTGCCGGGCCTCGCCAAGTCGGGCAGCCAGATGGCAGTTCCCATCGTCAGTGGCGAGCGAGTGACGGGAGTGCTTTACGTGGAAAGCCCTCAGGAGATGCGCTTCAGTTGGGACGATGAGGATGCCCTGGTAGCACTGGCGAATTATCTGGCGTTGGCAATCACGTCAATGGAGTGCTGCAGCGAGGCAGCCGAAGAGTCTGTGGTCGATGCCGCTGCAGACGCGAAGGCCGTCGGCAAGCCGGTGCATGTGTGCTTCTATCGCGCCGATCAGAGTGTGTTCATCAACAATGACTACCTCATCAAGGGAGTTGCCGGAGCCATCCTGTGGAAGCTGTTGTGCGACTACAGTGCAGTGGGCCGCGACGAGTTCACCAATCGCGAGCTGCGCCACGACACCAGTCTGCGCCTGCCAGATGTGGTCGACAATCTGGAGGCGCGACTGATCCTGTTGCAGCGCCGTTTGGTGGAGCGTTGTGATGTGCTGGCGATCGACAAGACGGGCCGCGGGCGCTTTCGTCTGCGGGTGACGGGCACGCTCAATCTGCATGAGGCAGTCGGCTGATCAGGCCAGTTCCGTGAGTGGTTTCTCTGCTGCGTGAGCCGTTCTCGGCAACATCTCCCGCACGGCTTGAACGACCGCAGCCGATGTGGGCACGCTGGCCTGCTCCAGTGCCCACGAAGCCCCCACGGGCGCATCGGGGCCGGTCAGCCGCACCACCGGTGCGAGCAGCGCATCGAATGCCCGCGACGCCGCGAGCGCGGCAATCTCGGCGGCCATGCCGCACAGTCCGCTGGCTTCATGGACGATGACCAAACGTCCGGTCTTGCGCACCGATCGCAGCACTGCCTCCTCGTCGAGGGGTTTGAGACTGCGCAGATCAATCACCTCAGCGCTGATTCCGGTCTCACGCAGTTGCTGCGCTGCTTCAAGGCAGATGCCGACTGTCTTGGCGTAGCTCACCAGCGTCACATCCGAGCCGATGCGCGGGACAGCGGCCTTGCCCAGAGGCACCAGGAACTCGGTGTCATCGCTAACCTCACCAGCCTGATGCAGCAGGCCGATGTCGGTAAAGAGCAGCACCGGATTGTTGTCGCGGATGGCCGTCTTGAGCAGGCCTTTGAAGTCTGCAGGAGTGGACGGCATGACGACCTTCAGACCCGGTGCATGGACGAACATCGCTTCCAGGTTATGGTTGTGCTGGGCTCCCACGCACCAGCCTGCGCCGGTCATACTCAGTGTCACGAGCGGGAACTCGTGTTGTCCTCCCGACAGATATCGAAGCTTGCCGGCACTGTTGACCAGCGCATCCATGGCATAAGTCAGAAACGGGGCAAACAGGAGGTCGATGACAGGGCGCAACCCACTGGCTGCAGCGCCCACTGCTGTGCCACTGATCACAGCCTCAGCCAGCGGGGTATTGCGTACCCGCTGCGCTCCGAAACTGTGCAGCAGCGACGCACGGGATTTCGCTACGCCTTCGCCCATCACCAGAACGCGCGGGTCGCGCTGCATTTCCTCATGCAGCGCCTGATTGATTGCCTGTTCTACAGTCAATATCGGCATGAGTTCTATTCCTTGTCAGGCGTATACATGTTGAAGCAGTTGTTGTGGGTCAGGCCAGGCGCTGGACTCGGCAAAATTCTGCGCGGCGTCGATGCGTTGGCTTACCTGTTGTTGCATGGCGGCGAGGTCATTGTCTTGCAGAACTCCCTCGGCTCTCAGGCGTTCACGCATCAATACAAGCGGATCGCGTTTCAGCCACCGCTCGCGCTCGGCATGGTCGACGTAAGCCAGATCGTCAGGCTCCAGATGACCGCGCTGGCGGTAGGTCAGCAGTTCGAGAAAGCGGGGCCGACCATCGGCGCGGATGGCTGCCACTGACTGCCGCGCCGCCGCGCTCACCGCATCCACGTCATTGCCGTCGATACGCTGTGTCTCCAGGCCATGACCACAGGCCCAGCGATAGATGGCATCGTCGGCCATGGTTTCGAGTCGGTGTACATAGGCCTGCCACTGGTTGTTCTCGCAGACGAACAACAGCGGCAGTTGCCATTGCACGGCCAGATTGAGCGACTCGTGCAGGATTCCTTCGCAGGCCGCGCCATCGCCAAAGAAGACCACGACCACGCCGCCTTCCTCTCCTTGCCCCATGCGCTGTGCGAGTGCTACGCCGGGTGCCAGTGACAGGCCGCCACCGACAATGGTGGAGGTCAGCACGACACCCAGTTCGCGCACCGATATGTGCAGACTGCCACTGTGGCCACCGCAGTAACCGTCCGCGCGTCCCAGCACTTCAGCCATCAGGCGCTGCGGATCGGCTCCGCGTGCCAGCAGGTGTGCAGCACTGCGATGATTGGTGATGATCCTGTCGCGCCAATCCAGGGTGCTGATGACGCCGACTGCACAGGCTTCCTGACCGACGCTGGTGCAGGTGCCGGGTGCCCCGTTTTGTTGCAACAGTGCCAGACGCTCTTCGTAGGCCCGTATCAACATCATGGTATAGAGGCCATGCAAGCGTGGTTGACGCTCAAGCAGCGGAGAATTGCTGAGAGTATTCATGACAGGTTTTCCAGCTTGATGGAGATTCATTGAGTCTGTGCGTGCAACGGCAGATTCTTGGGGAAGAACTCGATCACCGGCGTACTGACTGGTTGAGCAGGACCGCTGGCTGCGGGCACTGGCTCACCCGCCGGACCCAGAGATCTGACGAAGCGATAGATGGCCAGCAAATCCTCATCGCTCATGTCCCGCAGCGCGAACCAGGGCATGGGCGGCAGCATGGGCAAACGGGCTCTCTCCAGCCACTGCTGCTCATCCATGTTGGCAAAGTACAGTCGCAGATTCGCCGGATAGCTGGTGCCCCAGGGACCCTGAAAGCCAACGTTCACTCCCATCAACCACTGACTCTTGGGAACATTGCCGGCTCCTTCCGGATAGCCGGCGGTGTGACAGTCGTTACAACCGGCAACGCGGGCCAGATACTCGCCACGATCGACGGATGCCTTGCCTGCCTCAGTGTCTTCGGCAAGGGCGGCAGTAGATAACAGCAAGCCAAGCACCGCAGTGCAAAAAGCGGGGCGTTTTAGCAAAAAACTTGTGACATTCATTCCTGAACTCCGATTGATTTAGGGGTTGATCAAGCGAGCGCAGAATACGTCGAAGCGATCACGGGCAATGCTAATTCTTGCCTAAACAAATACTAAGAAAATGCTAATCTGCTGTTGGAAAACACAATAACAACGCAGATTAAAAGTGTGATACAACAACATCAGGCGTGCTGGTGATGGCCAACACTCCGGATACGGACCAATAAAAATTACAGCCTGTTCCAGAAAGAGGTTTCCCATGCCAAGGTTTTCCACAGCCAGGAATGTCATTCTCGTTGCTTTTCTGAAGAGTCTCCCCGGTTCCCTGCTGCTTTCCCTTGCGCTTTGCGCCTTTGCCGCTCCGATTTCCGCGCAAGTGTTCCCCCTCGGTGAAGGCCCCTGGGTCTTCGACACCTACTCACCACCCTCCCAGATCCGCGTTTCTGTCATTGCCCGTGGTATCGAGCATCCCTGGGGCATGGCGTTTCTGCCCGATGGCGATGTGTTGATCGCCGAGCGCAAGGGCACGCTGCGGATTATCCGCAAGGGTGATCTCGATCCGAACCCGGTCACTGGTATTCCCGAGATCGCGTTTGCGGAGTGGGGCGGTTTGATGGATGTCGTGCTTCACCCCCAGTTCGATCAGAACCGTTACGTGTATTTTACCTACACCAAGTCAGGCGAAGCGCCCGAGGGTCAGGACTACTGGACGACCACAGCACTGGGCAGGGGCCGATTGAATGCAGAGCGCACCGCCCTGAATGATGTGGAAGAACTGCTGGTCACCAATGGCTGGAGTGATGTTGTAGGCGGGCACGGCTCACGCCTGCGCTTCGCGCCCGACGGCAAACTGTTCATGAGTTCGCCATTCCGCCGCCACCCGGAGGCGCCGCAGGACCCCATGAGCCACATCGGTAAGTTGCTGCGTTTGAACGACGACGGCACGCCCGCCAGCGACAATCCCTACATCGGCAACGACGCTTATCAACCCGAGATATGGTCCATGGGCCACCGCGCCATCGAAGGCATGGACTTCCACCCCGAGACTGGCGAGTTGTGGGCAGCGGAGCATGGTCCCCAGGGCGGCGACGAAGTGAATATTGTGCAGCCGACCTATAACTACGGTTGGCCACTGGTGAGTTTCGGGCGCGACTACAGTGGTCGTCCCGCTGCCGCGCTTGAAAAACCATATGCGGAAGGCATGGTGCAGCCGCTTCTGGTCTGGGTGCCCTCGATTGCTCCAAGCGGATTGATGTTCTACACCGGCGAGTACTTTCCACGCTGGCGCAATGATCTGATCGTCGGTGGGCTCATGACCGGGCGCATTCCTGGTACTGGCCATCTGGAGCGGGTGTCTTTCAATGTCTTCGGCGAGATCAAGCGTGAGCGGCTGCTGGAAGGATTGAAGCAGCGCATTCGCGATGTGCAGATGGGGCCGGATGGTCACATCTACGTATTGACCGAGGAAGTGGATGGCGCGCTGCTGGTGATTGAGCCAGTTGCGCTGCCGTGATCGACGATCTGCACTGAAAGAGCTCATGGTGAGGCCTTTGGCTGCCATGAGCTCGGCGTGGATTCATTTACGCCACTCTTCCATCGCGTTTACATTTGTTTACAATTCCCCGCCAATATTCATACAGTTTGCCGTCCCGGTTGCGGATAGACTGCGCCGCAATCGACTTCTCTTATAGCGAGATCAACCTTGTCCCGATACAGCCGACTCCGCGCCCTGAGCACCGCCCGTTACCCCTGGGTGGTGCGCGTGTTGCTGATGCTGGCTGTCCTGTGGATGCCGGGGTTGAGCCTTGCTCAGGAGTCGACGACCGCAGGAGCGGGGGAGGCGGATACCAGCCGACCATGGACGTTAGGGATAGCTCTGGGGCAAGGACGCCGCTCCAATCCTTTTGTCGCTTCCGATGATCTGGATCTCAATGCCGTGGTGGATGCGGCCTGGTATGGCGAGCGTTTCTTCTTCGACAACGGCGATCTTGGTTATACATTCAATGAAACCTCGCGATTTTCTGCCAGCGCACTGTTGACCTTCGACAACGAGCGCAATTATTTCAGCTACCTCAACAACGGTTCCTCCGGGCTCGATATCTTCAGTTTGCGAGCCATTGCCGAGGAAAAGGGATTTACCGGAGGCGTGGGCGTCGCCAGTGGGGAAGATCTGGATTCCCTGACCACCACCGAACTGGAAGACCTGATTTATCAGAACATCGACAGCTCGTTGCCTGATCGAGACTTTGCTGCCAACGGGGGTGTGGAGGTGGTGTACATCAGCCCGTGGGGGGATTTGCAGGCACAGTTCTTGACGGACGTCAGCAGTACCCACGATGGTGAGTCCGCCTTTGTTTCCTACTCTTACCCCTGGCTGCTGCAGCGCAGTGAGATCAGTTTCACCATTGGTGCCGAATGGAAGAGCAGGGAGCTGGTCGATTACTACTACGGCGTCCGCAAGGAAGATTCATTGGACGGCCGCCCGATCTATCGTGGGAGCGCGGGCACCAATGCAGTCGTACGCATGTCTGCCAGCCATTCGCTGAGTGAACACTGGAAGCTGGTGGGCATGGTGGAGCGTGAGTATTTGAGCAGTGCAATTCGGCGCAGTCCGATTATCAATGAAAGCAGGATCAGCAGTTTCTTTCTCGGCCTGCATTATCAGTTTTAGGGGCCAGTTCCAGTCAGGTCAAGTCGTCGATCATGCAATGTTGAGCAAGGTCATTAGGACAGCAAATCGAAACACAGCACGTGTGCCTGTGGGGATGCATTCGCCTGGGTTTTTCTTCCTGCTCCTGATGACGGTGATGCCTTCTTTACAGTGGCAGGTGGCAGCAGCAGCCGACTCCCTTTACGAGTTGCAGGTCAGACCCCGCGTCTGCGTGACACTGGCCAGTGACAGTGTGTGCGCGATGGACCTGGCTGTGACATGGTCGGCCACTCAAGTAGTTGATGTGTGTCTGAAGTTGAGCGACGCCGATACGACGCTCGGATGTTGGCAGCAGCAGCGCACCGGGGAACTTGCCGTCACACTGGAGCGTGACAGCAACGCCATGTTGCAGTTGTTGGACGCCTCGCTGGAAACAGTGTTGAATGAGGCCGAAATTACCGTGGTGAGCCGCGATCTGAAGGACTCGCGTCGCCGCCGCCGTCATGCCTGGAGCATTCTCTGATGAAGACGCCTGTGACTGACAATTGTTACGACACCCGATTACCGCTTGAGAAACCGGCCCCTGTGCGCCTGTTGCTGATCGAGGATGACGTGCGGCTGGCAAGTCTGGTGCGTGACTACCTGCAACAGGAAGATTTCATCATTACTGTGCAGCACAGTGGTGACGCTGCCGTCGAGAGTTTCGATGCAACTGCGGTGGACATTGTGGTGCTCGACCTGATGTTGCCCGGCATGAATGGGCTTGAAGTGTGCACCCGTTTGCGGCGCAGCTACCAAGGGCCGATTCTCATCCTCACCGCCAAGAGCGGCGATATCGATCATGTCATGGGTCTGGAGCTGGGTGCCGACGATTTCGTCACCAAACCCATCGAGCCGCCAGTGCTGCTGGCGCGACTGCGTGCGCTGTTGCGTCGTACCCGACCGGCCCAGGTGACCAGCACAGAGGAATACGTTTTCGGGAATCTGCGTGTCAATCTGCAATCCCATCAGGTAGTGCTCGACGGCAAAGAGGTTGACCTGACCACTCAGGAGTTCGAGCTGCTGGGTGTGCTGGTCAGGCATGCAGGTTCAGTCGTGAGCCGCGACACCATCTACAGCAATATTCGTGGCATCGAGTACGATGGCATGGATCGCACCGTGGATGTGCGCATCTCACGCTTGCGAAAAAAGCTCAACGATAATTCCGAGCAACCCTATCGCATCCGAACCATCTGGGGAAAAGGCTATCTCTTCGTCGTCAATGCATGGAGTTGAAGCGGGGATGAAAGAGCGTTTTTCCTCAGTCTTTTTCCTGCGCTCCTACGTGGCGATTGCTGCGGGAATTCTCATCATCGCGCTGGCGCTGGACAGTCTTCTGGTATGGCTGATACCGGCACAGAATGCCGAGGCCGCCCAGCGTTACGCGCCCGACTTCGCCCTTGTTGAATTGCAACTGCAGGGGCAAAACGACGCTGAGTCCGATACCGGTACGACAGGACGGTTCCGAGCACTTGAGCCGCAACTGGAACAGGCCCTCGGTTTGCCTCTGACACTGTACAGCCAGGATGATTTTGCCGGGCAGGATGCATTTCTGACAGCACTACTGACGGGAGCAGTGGTGTCTGGTTTCGATTCCCAGGGACAGGAGATTCTCTATCGACTGCTGGGCGATTCGAGTCAGGTACTGGCGCTGGGTCCTTTGCCGGAACCCACCACCTCAGAAGATTCCATCGAAACGATCGTGATAATTTCCTACTACGTGCTGGTGGCCATTCTGCTGTTTCTATGGGTGCGGCCGTTCTATCGAGATCTGAGCGCGCTGCGCCATGCCGCCAGCCGTTTCGGACGAGATGATTTTTCAAGCCGCGTCGAAGTAGATTCGCGCTCCAGTATCTTGCCGGTAGCGCAGTCTTTCAATCGCATGGCCGAACGCATTCAGTATCTGGTGACTGCGCATCGCGATCTGACCAATGCCGTCTCTCACGAACTGCGCACACCTCTGGCACGTTTCAAATTCAGCATGGAAATTCTCGACAAGACTGACGATGTGCAAAAGAAATCCCACTACCTGAACGCCATGAAAGCGGATGTGCAGGAGCTGGAAGAGTTGATCGATGAGATGCTCAGTTATGCACGCCTGAGCGAAGAGAATCTGCATTTCAGCCAGAGCAGTATCCATCTTGAAGCGTGGTTGAACCGACAGATGGATCTTTACGCCGCCAGTCCCATTCGCGTGCGGTACCGGGTCGAACTGGATGGTGAGAATGACAAGTACACCGGGGATGCTGACTTCACTGCTGATTTCAATGCCGAGCTCATGGCGCGCGCGGTGAACAACATCCTGCGCAACAGTCTGCGCTACGCCGCAACCTCAGTGACGGTGATGGCGACACTGTCACAGCACAGTGTGATCATTCGCATCAGTGACGACGGTCCCGGCATTCCCAGCGACAAGCATCAGCTCGTCTTTGAACCGTTCTCGCGTCTGGATACGAGCAGGGATAAACAATCCGGTGGTTATGGCCTCGGGCTGGCGATTGCGCGGCGCATACTACAGCGCCATGGTGGTGACATCATTGTCGAGAACAATATTCCACATGGCGCCTGCTTCGTGCTGCAATGGCCTCGGCGACACTAATACAGCCCTCCTGCATACATTTGGTCACACTTTTCATACACGACATCCACAGAATTACGGCGTGCCGGATTGCACAATAGCTGCAATTTCCAGACAGTGCGCTGGGAAGCACCCGAAGCATCAACCCCAAGGAGGAACGTAGTATGAAAGATTGGCTGATTGGTATGGTTTGCAGTTTGTTGCCGCTGACAGTGCTGGCAGAACCGGCGCTGTTTCTGGACAACGTATTGAGCATTGACGAAGGCATCGTGGTTCAGGGAGGGGAGACACGCTACTACAGCAATATTCGCCTGGCACTGACCCCGAACGGCGATTTCCAGGCGATAGCGGCGGAAACCAAGAACCTCGTACATCTGGACGAGATTTCCGTGGCGGTGATCGAGACCAACCCTGTGCAGGTGGAACTGGAAGTCGTGGGCAGTCGTTCCAATCCCTGCATAGACGTGGACACCATCGTCAAACGCAAGGGCAACCACTTCTTTGTGGTGCTGACCGAGACTCCGCTGCAGACCCTGGTGGCCTGCGCCCAGGTGATCGATCCTTATCAGGACACTATCCCACTGGATGTGAAAGATCTCCCGGCAGGCAACTATCAAGTGCTGGTCAATGGTATGGAGATCGATTTCGATCTGGATTGAAATTCCTGCAAGGAAGAGGTTTTTCCCTTTTTCAAGGAGTGAGAGCTGTGTGGCTCCACTCCTTTTTTTATTGTGCAAAAAGCGCATAATCCGGCATCAGTCTGACGGATGTGGGAGATTGCGGTGTCAGTGGAAACCTGGGAATTATTGAGTTACGTCGTGACCGTGATCGGTCTGCCGCTGGCGATCATTGTGTTTCTGTTCGAGCAACACAAGGAGCGTGAGAACGAGGAAGAGGCGGTATATCAACTTCTCTCGGACAACTATCAGGATTTTCTCAAGGTGGCATTGGAGAATCCCGATCTGCGTTTGTTCTCAGTCGAGACAACCAATCTGACTGAAGAGCAGCGGGAGCGGCAACTTATCATTTTTGCCATGCTGACTTCACTATTCGAGCGTGCCTATCTGTTATTGCACGAGGATGACATGGCTCCCAAGCAGGTGCGCCGCTGGAACTCCTGGGAAGACTATATGTTGGAATGGTGTCAGAATCCCAACTTTCGCGATGCCCTGCCGAAGCTTTTGCGCGGCGAAGACCCGAGCTTTGTGCTTTATGTGGAAGAGATGGTGTCCTCGGGTAGAACCCAGAGCTGAAAGCAACCGAACATGGCTATCAAACAGGAACAACATGAAGACGACAGGGCGTGGAGTACAAGTAGTGAGTTCTGCAGCAGCTTTGGTGGCTATTTTGTTTGTGGCTGCGCCTGCGTGGACACAGACCGATCCGGGATTGAACATGCGCGAAATCATGCTGTCGGTGATTGCGCCTACCACCAACAGGATCTGGGCAGCGAACGATGTGCAGACTGATACCGAGTGGCAGGAACTGGAACAGGCAGCGCTGACGGTCATTGCGGCAGGCACCTTGATCTCCCAGGGCGGGCCGGACGGTGCTTATCGGGAACAGGCACAGAATGCCGACTGGCAGGAATATACTCAGGCCATGATGGCCGCGTCACGAAGTGCCATCCGCGCCATCCAGAATCGCGATGAAGAAGCGCTGTTTGCCGCAGGCAACGACGAGCTTTACCCACCCTGCGAGAATTGCCATAAGGTCTATTTGCCGAGGTAGTTCAATGTGCTGTTCTCGGCGCCGCCTTTCTTAGCAGCAGCACCAGTGGCGCCGCTGCAATCACCACCCACATCATCAGTTTGAAGTCGTTCAGATAGGCGATGGTTGCTGCTTGTCTGGTAATCTCTGCGTCAATCATTCCCAGCATGCCCGCGGCATTGTCGAACAGGCTTTGTGGCACCTGCGACCAGTTGGCACCAACCGCTTCCGCAGTGACGTTCTCGGTCAGGTAGGCGTGGTTGGTCTGCATGTTTCTGCTCAGTACCGCCATCACTACCGAGATGCCAACACTACTGCCCATGTTGCGTGAGAGGCTGAACACACTCGCGCCTTCTGCCCGTAACTGCGGTGCGAGCGTGGCGTAGGCGACTGTGCTTAGCGGTACGAAGATGAATCCGAGGCCAAACCCCTGCAGCATTCCGGTCCATACCAACGTCTGTGGAGGCACATAGGTGCTGAAGCCAGTCATGGCGAACAGCGATGATGCAGTGCAACCGAGGCCGAATAGAATCAAGACGCGCACATCCACGCTGTTGCTCAGACGTCCCACCATCATCATCGCGAGCATCGTACCGATGCCACGTGGCGCCATGATGATCCCGACATCCATTACCGGGTAACCCATGAGGTTCTGCATGTACGGTGGAAGCAGTGCCATGGTTGCCAACAGGATGATGCCGATGAAGAAGATGAACACCAGACTGGTTATCAGATTCCTGTCACGAAATAGCGCGGGTGACAGGAACGGATTGTCAGTGCGCATGGAGTGGATTATGTACATCCACAATGCGGAACCTGCCAGTGCGGCATAGAGCAGGATTTCCCGTGAGCCAAACCAGCCAGAGTGTTCGCCGCGATCCATGAGCAGCTGTGCGCTGCCGATAATCACACAGAGCATCAGGAAGCCAAACTTGTCGAAGGCGCGGTCCGAGCGCTCGGAGTCAGGCATGAACAGCAACATGCCGGTGAATGCGACGATGCCCAATGGCAGGTTGATGTAGAACACCCAGCGCCAGTTGTAATACTCGGTGAGCCAGCCGCCGAGAGTCGGGCCAAGGATCGGCCCGATCATCACGCCCATACCCCACATCGCCATAGCCTTGCCATGACGTTCGCGTGGATTGATATCCAGCATGGTGGCCTGGGCCAATGGCACGAGCGCAGCGCCGAAGCAACCCTGCAGTACGCGGAACAGCACCATCTGTTCGATGGAGATCGCCATGCCACAGAGAACGGATGTGAGGGTGAAACCACCGACGGCGAACAGGAAGATATTCTTGCGACCGTAGCGTCCGGCCAGCCATGCGGTCGGCAATGTCATGATTGCCGAGGCGACGATGTAGGACGTCAGAACCCAGGTCACCTGATCCTGCGTCGCTGACAAACTGCCCTGCATGTGGGGCAGGGCAACGTTGGCGATCGTGGTGTCGAGCACCTGCATGATCGTCGCGAGCATGATGGACAGTGTGACCAATCCGCGAAAGGGAATGTCCTTTTCTGTCGATTGAGGTGTTGCTGGTGTTGCTGGTGTTGGTGTTGCGGTAAAGGTGGTCATGCCGGAGATCTCGTTCGCACTCAGTTTGCCGCTATCCAGGGTAATGACCGTTTGCGTTCGGTATCAATATTGACGACGGCACTCATGCCGGCGGACAGGGGCAGCTCGCCGTTGTAGTCATCAAGCGTGATGTTGACCTTGATGCGTTGCACCACCTTGATCCAGTTGCCCGAGCTGTTCTGCGCGGGCAGCAGAGAAAATTCCGCACCGGTGGCAGGCGTGATGCCATCGACACGCGCCAGCCACTCTTCGCCTGGATAGGCGTCTATGGTCACAGTCACTTCCTGACCGGGTCGTACCCAGGTCAGATCCGTTTCCTTGAAGTTGGCTTCGAGCCACAAACTGCTGTCATCGACGATGCTGAACAGTTGTGCCCCGGCCATCACATATTCACCTTCATGCACGGATACGTTGGCGGCAATGCCATCCGCCGGTGCGCGAATCTCCAGATGACTGATGTCGAGCTGAATCTTTTCCAGTTCGGCAAGGGCCTGCAGATAACGAGGATGTTGTTCAGTCGGCAGTTGCGGATCGATCAGCGCGGCTCTGGCTGCCTCCAGTTCCTGCCTGCGTGCATTCAATTCGTTCTGCGTGCTCTTCCATGCATACTCCGCCTGATCGAACTGCGCGACTGGAATGGAGCGGGTTGTCAGCAGTTGGCGGATACGTTCCATTTCCTTTCTGCGGAATTCCGCATCGGTTTCAGCTTTCTGGATATCCAGTTGCACGTTCCTGTACTTGGCCTTCTCGCTCTCGATTGTGCCACCGACGCTGGCGAGGTTTGCCTGCGCTTTTGTCAGCGCGATGCGATAAGGTTCGTTATCAATGCGAAACAGCACCTGACCCTTGGTAATGCGCTGGTTGTCCTTTGGCACAACCTCCACGACACGGCCGGAGATCTCGCTGCTGACGGCGATGATGTCTTGCTTGACATAGGCGTTGTCGGTGCTGACATAACGCCCTCCATGCAGATAGACCCATGCAGCCACACCTGCGATGACGGCCGGGCCGACTATCAGGAGTACCAGGTGCCTCAAGATGGATTTGCCTTTCATTCGGATTGTTCCTTGTTCTCTATTCGTCGTGTTCAGTGCTGCATTTCAGGTCAGGTCCGCCAGCGTCGTTCGCGCACAGGTTGCTGCGGATGCGCAGCAGAGTCTGCATGAACTGTTCTTCCTCTTCCGCGCTGATGCCTGCCATCGCCTGTCTGCGGACTTTCTGTCCCAGTCTGCTCAATGTCTCGATGACCGAAGTCGCCTTCGGATTCAGATACACCCGCTTGGCACGGCGGTCATCCGGATCGTCCCTGCGCTCGATCCAGGCCTCCACTTCGAGTCTGTCCAGATGACGGGCCAGAGTGATGGGTTTGATGTCCATCAAATGCGCCAGAGTCTTCTGTTGAATACCATCGCCGCGATGCAGATGGGCGAGTACGGACCACTGCGCGCGCGTAAGCCCGATCTCCTGGGACTGGCGATCAAAGCTCCAGCGCAGCAGACGTGCGACATCGTGGATGGCAAAGCCGAGGCTCTTGTCGAAGTTCTTATTCATGATGAAACATATAATAAGCTAGCTTACTAAAATGACGCAAGCAGCGATTGAAATCAGCTGACTGTTCTTCTCCGTACAATGATTGTCATGGGAATGAGGTAGACTCAACACCAGTCCCATCGCCGCACACCATGACATGGCAAGGGAGTTGCTTGTCTTGGACAAGCCCATGGGAGGTTCAGATGATTTGCGACATATTGATAATCGGTGGTGATGGCGATCTGGCATTCCGCAAACTCTACCCAGCCCTCTACCACCTGGATCTCGATAGCTGCCTGCCTTCCTGTCTCAGGATAGTCAGCGTTTCGCGTAATTCGGCCTCCGCCGAAGGGTTCGCGGACAAGGTTCGCTCTCTGCTGCTCAAACACAAAGACGGGGAAGCTGTGGATGAGGCGGTCTGGAAGCGCTTCTCCGCGCGGCTGCAGCATATGGCTATCAATGCCACCAGTGAAGCGGAGTTGGCCAGGCTGCGTACCCATGTCTTTACCGACACCAGTCGCGATCTCATCGTTTATCTCGCCACGCCACCAGCCATCTTTGCGCCGATCTGTCAGTCGCTGTGGGCAGTGGGATTGGTGCGCGACAACATGCGAATAGTGATCGAGAAGCCGCTTGGTCATGACCGGGAGTCCTTCCTGCAGATCAACAACAGTCTCGCGGCGCTTTTCGATGAAGATCAGGTATATCGCATCGATCACTACCTGGGAAAGGAAACAGTGCAGAACCTGCTGGCAATGCGCTTTGCCAATGCACTGTTCGAGCCGCTGTGGAACAGCAACTACATTGATCATGTGCAGATTACTGCTGCGGAAACCGTCGGTGCGGAAGGGCGCTGGCAGTTCTACGACGAGGCAGGTGCGCTGCGGGACATGGTGCAGAATCATCTTCTGCAATTGCTTTGTCTGGTGGCCATGGAGCCCCCGGCATCGCTGGCACCCTGGGCGGTGCACGATGAAAAGCTCAAGGTTCTGCGCAGTCTCGCACCAATGTCCAAGCGTGACGTGCACGACAACACCGTGCGTGGCCAATATGTCGCTGGCAACAATGGGGGACAGGCGGTGCCAGGTTATACGCAGGAAGAGGGCGCGAAAGCCAGTGGTTCGCTGACGGAGACGTTCGTGGCCATCAAGGCTGAGATCAACAACTGGCGCTGGGCGGGCGTGCCATTCTATCTGCGTACCGGTAAGCGCATGCAGAAGCGTTTTTCGGAAATTGTCGTGCAATTCAACGAGGTGCCACATGCCATCTTTGGTGACCAGATGCGTTCCGGGACGGCAAACCGGCTGGTGATTCGCCTGCAACCGGAAGAGGGTATCCGTCTGCATTTGCTCAACAAGGTGCCTGGGCTGGACGATGCCATGCCGCTCGAGGTGGTGTCGCTGAATCTTTCATTGTCGGATGTCTTCACGCATCGACGTGTGCCTGATGCATATGAAAGGTTGTTGCTGGACGTCATGCGTGGCAATTCCACTCTGTTCATGCGCGCAGATCAGGTGGAAGCAGCGTGGCAGTGGGTGGATGGCATTGCCGCTGGCTGGCATGCGGGCAAGCAGAGACCTATGCCTTACGTTGCAGGGAGTTGGGGGCCATCGGAGAGTATTGCACTCATCGCACGCGATGGTCGCAACTGGCAGGAGTAGGGTATGGCCTGGGTGATGCACAGTTTTGCCGACAACGAGAAACTGGTTACTGCATTGACGCTGGAGATTGGCGCACTGTTGAGTACAGCGATTCAGGAACGTGGCAGAGCGGCGATTGCAGTATCCGGCGGCAGTACGCCGCGCACACTGTTCGATGCGCTCTCTGAGCTCGACATTCCCTGGTCACAGGTAGTCGTGACGCTGGTAGATGAACGCTGGGTGGAAACGGATGATCCAGCGTCAAATGCACTACTGGTCAAGCGGCATCTGTTGCGTGGACTGGCCGCCAGCGCATTGTTTGTGGGGTTGAAGAGCGTCGACCGCAATCCGTTTGCGGCAGTGGCGGAGGTTGATGCTCGTCTGCGGGCGGATGTGTTGCCGCTCGACATGGTTGTACTTGGTATGGGTGACGACGGTCATACCGCCTCTTTCTTCAGCAACGCTGAAGGATTGGACATGGCTCTTTCAATGCAGACCCCAGAAGCCTGTGCCGGCATACGACCAAACGGCGCCCCCCACGAACGCATGACATTGACGCTGAATACATTGCTCGGCGCGCGACATCTGCTATTGCACTGCATCGGCGCGAAAAAACTGTCGGTGCTGCAGGCCGCGATGCAACCCGGGCCGGTCAATGACCTGCCCGTGCGCGCAGTGCTGCATCAAAGAAAAGTGTCATTGGAGATATACCATGCTGCCAATTAGACCCAGAGTTTGTTCCCACGCTGGGGACCGGAGATCAACATGCACCCCGTAATAGAAGCTGTTACCCGCACCATTCAGCTCCGCAGTGAGGAGTCGCGAAAAGCCTATCTGCTGAGGATGCAGCGCACTCGCGAAGAGTTGCCACCGCGCCGCAAGCTTTCCTGCGGCAATCTGGCCCACGGTTTTGCTGCGTGTGGCGAGCCCGACAAGCAACGCATTCGCCTGATGCAGAGCGCCAATCTGGGCATCGTCACTGCGTACAACGACATGCTTTCTGCCCATCAACCGCTGGAAACTTATCCCGGCTACATCAAGCAGGTGGCGCGTGAGGTGGGTTCCAGCGCTCAGGTCGCCGGTGGTGTGCCTGCAATGTGCGATGGTGTGACGCAGGGGCAGGCTGGCATGGAGCTGAGTCTGTTCAGCCGTGATCTGATCGCCATGTCCACGGCGGTCAGTCTCAGCCATAACCTGTTCGATGGTGTACTGTGCCTCGGCGTATGCGACAAGATCGTGCCCGGCATGTTGATCGGAGCGTTGCAGTTTGGGCATCTGCCCGCTGGCTTTATACCGGCCGGGCCCATGCCATCGGGTATTCCAAACAAGGAAAAAGCACTGGTGCGGCAGCGTTACACTCAGGGACTGGCAACACGCGAGGAACTGCTGGCAGCTGAGTCTGCCTCCTACCACAGTCCTGGTACCTGCACGTTTTACGGTACCGCCAACAGCAATCAGGTACTGATGGAGATGTTGGGAGTTCAGCTTCCCGGGGCATCGTTCATCAACCCCGAGAATCCACTGCGGCAGGCGCTGACACGGGAAACCGTGCTGCGGGTGATTGCTGCCGCCGATCCCACCACTGCACCGCTACCCCTGTCGGCAATGGTGACGGCACAATCGGTAGTGAACGCTCTGGTAGCACTGCTGGCTACTGGCGGTTCCACCAATCACACGCTGCATATGGTGGCGATGGCGAAAGCCGCCGGCATCTTGCTGACATGGCAGGACTTCGATGCGCTTTCCAGAGTTACACCGCTGCTGGCTCGCGTCTACCCCAATGGTGAGGCCGATGTGAATGCGTTCCAGCAAGCGGGAGGCATGGCGTTTCTGGTGCGCGAACTGCGTGGCGCCGGTCTGCTCAATGAAGACGTAGTCACATTGATGGGACCAGGACTGGACCCGATGGAGCATGCTCCACAATTGGCTGTCGATGGCAGGCTGCAGTGGGTAAGGCATACGTCAGCTTCAATGTTGCCGGATGTGCTGGCCCCAATCTCGGCTCCCTTCGACAGCGGCAGCGGGCTGCACGTCATACACGGCAATCTGGGCGAAGGCATCATCAAGACTTCGGCCGTCAAGGCGGCGCATCGCCGCGTGACGGCGCCATGTGTGATCTTCAACGACCAGGATGCCATGGTGGCAGCACTCGACCGGGGTGAGCTGGAACGGGATTTCGTGGCAGTGGTGCGATTCCAGGGGCCGAAGGCCAATGGGATGCCCGAATTACATCAATTGACGCCGCATCTGGGCGTGCTGCAGGACAAGGGTTTCAAGGTGGCACTTGTCACTGATGGTCGCATGTCTGGCGCCTCCGGTAAGGTGCCTGCAGCGATTCACATGAGTCCTGAGGCACTTGATGGTGGTGCATTGGCAAGGTTGCGCGACGGCGACATGGTGGCCCTGGATGCTGAGGCGGGTACGCTGGAGGTACTGGTGGATGCGGAAGAATTCGCGGCGCGCTCACTCGCCGTACCTGCGCTCAGCGCTGAGGATACGATGCTTCACAGCACACTGGGCCGCAATCTGTTCGAATGTTTCCGTTACGCCACGAGTTCGGCAAAGAGCGGCGCGTCGGTGTTTTGAGAACTGTTACCTGCAGGAGGATTCAGGATGAAAAATCTCGTTGACATGATGACCACCGCACGCGTACTGCCGGTGCTGACGATCAATACCGAAGCCGAGGCTTTGGCGGTCACCAAAGCCCTTGCTGCAGGTGGTCTGCACGCAGTCGAGATCACGCTGCGCACGCCGGGAGCGCTGGCGGCCATTGCGGCAGTCAAGAAGGCACGGCCTGATTTCATCGTGGCGGCGGGTACTATTCGCACTGTTGTCGATATGCGTGCAGTGGCGGCGGCAGGTGTCGACTTCGCCGTCAGTCCCGGTTTCACACCTGCGCTTTCGGCCTGTGCGCGCGAACTCGGACTGCCATTCCTGCCGGGTGTCAGCACACCTTCCGAGATCATCGCAGGTACGGAGTGTGGGCACACCAGTTTCAAGCTTTTCCCCGCAGAGGCAGTAGGAGGGATTCCACTGCTCAAGGCCCTGGTGTCCCCATTTGCAGGAATCACGTTCTGCCCCACCGGCGGCATCGGGCCCCATAATTTCCTCGACTATCTCGCACTGCCGAATGTACTGTGCATTGGTGGTTCCTGGATGGTGGAGTCGGCGCTGGTGAAACAGGAGCGCTGGACCAGCATAGAGCAACTGTCCCGTGATTGTGTTGTCGAGCTGAACCGAGTGTGAGAGCAAGTCGTTGTGGGAGTACTTGTGAGGACCTTTGAGTGAGGAAGTGTTTGTGAGCATTGCTGCAAGGGACGATATCTGCCACGTGGTTGCCGACATTGGTGGCACCAATGCCCGCTTTGCATGGCTTGGTCAAAGCAGTATCGATCCGGGCGCACAGACCGATGCCCTGTTACAGTGCGTGACCAGCTATCGTTGTGCCGATTTCGTGCATTTCGAGGATGCGCTGGAGGCATATCTTGCGGGCCTTCGCAAGGAGCATGCCCCGAAACCTGTCAGTCTGACACTCGCCGTGGCCGCTTCGGTGCACCACGACATCATTGCGCTTACCAACTTCGACTGGCGTTTCAGCCGCAGCGAACTTGCTGCCTCCCTGGGTATTCCCGTCAACGTATTGAATGATTTTTCGGCACAAGCTTTATGCCTGCCGATGCTGGGCGATGTCGATCTGCAATGGCTGCAACGCCCGATCACCCATGTGGCGGGTGCTCGTACGATCGTGGGACCCGGTACCGGGTTCGGAGCCTCTACACTGACTCATGGCGGGGAAGTACTGGAATCTGAACCGGGTCACGTCTCCTTCGCTCCGGTGTGCGAGCACGAGAGCAACGTGCTCCGGGAACTGTGGCAACGTTATCCGCGTGTCTCGGTCGAACATCTGCTTTCTGGCCCGGGGCTTGCAAACCTGTACTGGGCCAACGTGCGATTACGAGGATTGCCGGAGCGTGTCCCCACACCGGAGCCAGCCATTATCGTGGAGGAGGCACGCAACGGCGATCCGCTGGCACTCGATACAGTGCAGGACTTCATCGCCATTCTCGGGTCGGTCTGCGGCGACATTGCGCTGTCCATGGGCAGCCTTGGTGGTTTCTATCTATCAGGTGGGATGTTGGAAAAGATGGGCTCTCTATTCGATAAAGGTGTGTTCCTGTCGCGTTTTCAGGCGAAGGGACCATTTCAGAACTGGTGCAGGGAAGTGCCGATTGCACGCGTGACGCTGGCCTATCCCGGACTGCTCGGTTGCGCGGTATATGCCCGCAGTCTCAGCAGTGAGCAAACTTGATGAACGACTCCACTCCTGCCGATTACGCAACACTCGTGACAGCCTGTGCTGCATTGAGTGCGAACGAGCTGAAACGGCTTGATGAATTGTTGTGTCTTCATGGCGTCGCCAGTGAATACATCGAATACTCGGGCGACATCGCCCACATTCCTCTGAGTGATCGCGTCGATATCCTGCAACTGAAGGGTGTTGATCTGTTCACAGCCGGTACTCTCGATGAAGAAAAACTGGCATCACATATTCGCGCATTGACGCAGGAGCCGTGGCTTTCGCCGCTGCCTTCAGTTGTGGTGTTGACGCCTGGTGGTCGAGACAGCCTGGAGTTGCGTCTGCCAGTGCAATCGCTGCACAGTCGCTGGCAATGGCGAGTAATGAGTGAAGATGGTCGCGAGTTCGCGCAGGATTTCATCCCTGCGGATGCTCCTGAATCCGCGCAGATCTGCATTGACGGAATCAACTACAGCGCCAGACAGCTTTCTTTGTCGCCGTACAGCAACGGCGCCCTGCAGTCTGGCTATCACCAATTGTTTCTGCGTTGCCGGGACAATGAACAACCATCGAATGTCGAGATGGAAATTGCGATTTCCCTCATCGTGGCTCCGGCACGGTGCCATGAACCGGAGTGGGTAGTAGAGGGACAGAGACTGTGGGGGTTTTCCGTACAGCTCTACAGTCTGCGATCAACACGCAACTGGGGCATGGGTGATTTCAGTGACTTGCGCACGCTGATTCCGCTGGCAGCGAGTCATGGCGCCGGTTTTCTGGTATTGAATCCATTGCATGCGCTGGATTTGAATCATCCGGACAATTGCAGCCCCTACAGCCCCAACGATAGACGACGCCTCAACATCCTCTATATTGATCCCACGCAGGAACCGGATTTCTGGAACAATACCGCGCTGCAGGAGCAGACGAAGACTGCAGCCTGGAAGCAACGGCTTGGAAAGTTGCAGGATTGTGCCGCGATTGACTATAAAGCGGTTGCTGACTTCAAGAAGCATGCGCTGCTGCAGATGTTCCTCTTTTTTGTCGAACAGCATCTGGAGCCAAACAGCGAACGCGCTGCTGCCTATCACTGTTTCGTCACCGCACAAGGCGAGTCGCTGCAAGCCTTCGCCGAGTTTGAAGTCAGCCGCCGTCATGAACCCATCAGCGACGCTGTAGAGCTTGATCCGCGCTTTACGCTCTATACGCAATGGTTGGCAGAGATGCAGTTGGAAGAGTGTCAGCGGCTGGCAAAGGAAAACGGTATGCGCCTCGGCTTGATCCGTGATCTGGCAGTGGGCGGCGATGGCAGCGGTGCCGAGGTATCGTTGAATCGTGGCCTGTATTGCGACAATGCCAGTATCGGCGCGCCGCCAGATCCACTTGCGCCTCAAGGACAGAATTGGGGACTGCCGCCTCTTGATCCAGTGCAGTTGCAACACAACGCCTACAGTCATTTCATTCAGCTGCTACGGACCAACATGGCTCATTGCGGTGCCCTGCGTATCGATCATGTGATGGCGTTGATGCGGTTGTGGTGGTGCCCGCGATTTCCCGGACGTGGTGGCGGCGCCTATGTGCACTATCCCGTGGACGATCTGTTTGCCCTTTTGCGTCTGGAGAGTGTCCGTAACAAGTGCATGGTGATAGGTGAAGATCTCGGTGTAGTGCCCCCGGAAGTGCGCACTTATCTGAATTCATCTGGAGTGTTCTCCAACGTACTTTTCTATTTCGAGAAATATGATGGTTTCCATTTCAAGCGCCCGGAGCACTACAATCCCAAAGCACTGGCAATGGTAGCCAACCATGACGTGCCTACACTGGCTGCGTGGTGGAATTGCAGTGATCTTGATTTGCGACATCAGCTGGGATTGATTCCTGACGAGGCGGACCTGGAACAGCAAAAGCACTGGCGCCGGGCAGAAAAGCGTCAGGTACTGCAATGGCTGGCAGATCAATGGCTTTTGCCTGCGCAGTGGCAACTGGGTGACGAGGATGATTCCAGAGTCTTTGATGAGGCATTATGCGCGGCGATTTTTCGCTGCTGTGCTCGCAGCAGCTCGCAACTGGTGTCGGTACAACTCGAGGATCTGGCATTGCTGGAGACTCCTGTCAATATTCCCGGCACCAGTACAGAGTATCCGAACTGGCGCCGCAGATTGCCGATGAATTTGCACGAGCTGATTGATTCGAAATTGGATAACGCATTGCTGGCTGGATTTGCGATAGAGCGCGGACCAGCAGCCAGCAATAATTAAAAAATGGAATAGAGCGAATGAGCAAGACCAGAAAAAAGAAGGAAATAGTGGCAGATTCGCTGCTGCTCAAGGCAGAGGATCTTTATCTGTTCAGTCGTGGCGAACAGGAGCGAGCGTACCGGTTTCTGGGAGCCAATCACTATCAGTTGCACGGTGTCGATGGCGTGCTGTTTGCTGTGTGGGCGCCGAATGCGTCAAATGTCTCGGTAGTAGGGGATTTCAATCATTGGCAACCGGATGCGCATGTGATGCGTAGACATCCGGGATTTGGTGTCTGGGAGCTTTTCATTCCCGGCGTTGTCGCTGGGATGCACTACAAGTATCAATTGGTGAGCGAACACGGTGTGATACAACCATGGAAAGCTGATCCCTACGCCAGGGCAACACAATTACGTCCGGACACAGCGTCCATCGTGCCAGATCATACGCAATACGCCTGGCAGGACAGCGCATGGTTGCAGCAGCGCGCGGCGCGAGAACCGCACTCGGAACCGATGCTGGTGTATGAAGTGCAACTGGGTTCCTGGCGCAGGCACTGGCACGACAATTCCTTTCTTGACTATCGTGAACTCGCTCACGAACTGATCGGATATGTCAAGGAGATGGGTTTTACTCACATCCAGTTGATGCCGATTTCGGAATATCCATTCGATGGTTCGTGGGGTTACCAACCTATTGGTCTTTTTTCTCCGACCAGACGTTTTGGTACACCAGACGAGTTCCGCTATTTTGTGGATTATGCTCATCAACAAGGCATTGGGATATTTCTTGATTGGGTGCCCGCACACTTTCCGTCTGACGAACACGGACTGGCGCGCTTCGATGGCAGTCATCTGTATGAACACGCAGATCCGCGTCAGGGCTATCATCCAGACTGGAATACACTGATCTTCAATTTCGGGCGGGCCGAGGTCATCAGTTATCTGCTCAGCAACGCGATCTACTGGCTGGATGAATTTCATCTGGATGGTCTACGTTTCGACGCGGTGGCCTCCATGTTGTATCTGAACTACAGTCGGGAGGAAGGGGAGTGGTTACCCAATCACTATGGTGGCATCGAAAATCTGGAGGCCATTCACCTGCTGCGTGAGATCAATGAGCGTGCCTATCGCAATTTTCCCGGTATCTCCATGATTGCCGAGGAATCGACAGCGTGGCCCGGAGTCACTGATTTCACATCCCGCGGAGGACTTGGCTTCGGGTTCAAATGGAACCTGGGCTGGATGAATGACACGCTGCGCTACATGGCGCGCGATCCGATTCACCGCAAGTACCACCACTCTGACATGAGCTTTGGTCTTCTCTACGCTTTCTCCGAGAGCTTCATTCTTGCGCTCAGTCATGACGAAGTCGTGCATGGCAAACGTTCCCTCGTTGAAAAAATGCCCGGTGATGATTGGCAAAAATTCGCCAATCTGCGCGCCTATCTTGCGTTCATGTGGACACATCCAGGCAGAAAGCTGCTGTTCATGGGCGGAGAATTCGCTCAGCGCGGTGAATGGAATCACGACCAGGCGCTGGAGTGGCAACTGCTGGATTGGGCTCCACATCGAGGCGTGCAGCAACTGGTGAGGGATTTGAATCGCACCAATGTCAGTCTGCCGGCACTGTATCGATACGATGATGATCCTGAGTGTTTCGAATGGATTGATGCCGACAGCGGTGGGCACTCGGTGTTTGTCTTTGTGCGACGTGAGCCGCTCAGCAATGCTGCGAGTTCGCCGTTGCTTGTGGCCGTGTGCAACATGACCCCGACGTTGCACAGTCCGTATCGTATAGGTGTACCCGAAGCGGGTTTCTATCGCGAGGCTGTCAATACAGACAGTGCCGACTACAGTGGCAGTGGTGTTGGCAATTTCGGTGGTGTTCACACACAGAAAATTTCCAGTCATGGCCGTGAGTATTCGATAGAGATCATCGTGCCACCGTTGGCAACTGTACTGTTCGTCAAGGAAAATATTTAGGAGCCTGCTTGCAGGCAGAAGTAGTAGAACATTTTCAAGAGCACGTTTATGAAGCAGTCAGTATCACTCTTGCCCGGACTTCCCTATCCCCTTGGTGCGACATGGGATGGTGATGGCGTCAATTTTGCGCTGTTTTCCGCCAACGCCGAACGCGTCGAGTTGTGTCTCTTCACGCCCGATGGATCGCGTGAGCTGCAACGCCTCGTGCTGCCCGAACTCACGAATCAAGTCTGGCACGGCTATCTGCCCAAGGCTGGCCCTGGCACTGTGTATGCGTACCGTGTTTACGGACCCTGGCAGATTCACCTCGGGCATCGCTTCAATCCTCACAAGCTGCTTCTGGATCCATACTGTCGACAACTCTGCGGTCAGTTTATCTGGTCGGATACGCACTACGCTTTCGATGTGAACCATCCAGACAAGGATATGAAATTCGACAAACGCGACAACAAGGCTTTCATGCCCAAGTGTGTCGTGGTGACCGATACACCGGGAAGTACATTGCGACATCATCGCATTCCTGCGAAAAAAACGATTCTCTACGAGACACACCTGAAGGGCTTCACCATCGCTCATCCTGCGATTCCGCCGGAACATCGCGGCCGCTTTCTCGGAATGGCGCACAAGGACATCATTGCCTATCTCAAGTCCCTTGGCATCACCAGTATCGAGCTGCTGCCGGTACAGAGTTTCATCAGCGAATCGTTTCTGATAGACAAGAATCTCAGCAATTATTGGGGCTACAATCCACTGTGTTTCTTTGCGCCGCATCAGGACTATCTCAGTCACAATTCGATACTCGAATGCAGACAAATGGTGGAAGCCTTTCATGAGGCCGGCATCGAGGTCATTCTCGACATTGTCTTCAATCACACTGCGGAAGGTGGTCGACTCGGACCCACGCTGTCGCTGCGGGGCATCGACAATCTGTCCTACTATCGTTTGCAACCGGAAGACAAGCGTTTCTACATCAACGATACGGGTTGCGGTAACACGCTCAACCTGATGCATCCGCGCGTGGTACAACTGATCATGGATTGCCTGCGCTACTGGGCAGCGACAATGCAAGTGGATGGCTTTCGCTTCGATCTCGCGCCGGTGCTGGGTCGGGAGTCCTATGGCTTTGATCAGGGCAGCGGTTTCTTCGATACTGTGCAACAGGACCCGGTGCTGGCTGGCATCAAACTGATTGCCGAACCGTGGGACATCGGGCCCGGTGGTTATCAGCTTGGACGGTTTCCGCCAGGCTGGAGCGAGTGGAATGATCGCTACCGTGATACGGTACGACGCTTCTGGCGTGGTGACGCAGGTGTACTGCCGGAGTTTGCGCGGCGTCTGCACGGCTCCAGTGACATCTTCGAACGCGATGGTCGTCGCCCCTCCGCGAGTGTCAACTTCGTGACAAGTCATGACGGTTTTACTCTCAATGATCTTGTCAGCTATCGCGAACGACACAACGAGATCAATGGTGAAGAAAATCAGGATGGGCACCGCGAAAACTACAGCGACAACTTCGGCGTGGAAGGTCCCACGAGAGATACCACGATCAACGTGTTGAGATTGCGTCAGCAGAAGAATTTCCTGTGCACGCTTCTGCTTTCCCAGGGCACACCAATGCTGTTGGGTGGTGATGAGTTCTGTCGCACGCTGCACGGTAACAACAATGCCTATTGCCAGGACAACGTCATCAGTTGGATGAATTGGGAAAGCATTGGTGACGATGGCAGATGGCAGCAGCGTTTCACCAGCCATCTGACAGCACTGCGAAGACGTTTTTCGTTCCTTTTCTTTGATCGTTATGTCCATGAGCCTCTTCAGCAGGATGATCCCGAGATCGCCTGGTACAACAGCGGTGGTGAGCGTATGCAGCCAGGCCACTGGCAGGAACACAATGCGCGAACGTTGGGATACATGCTCAGTGGCAAGGATCCTGTGACCGGAGAACGGGTTCAACTCATGATCGTGTTTCATGCCGATCGTGCAGCTCTTGGCATGCATCTGCCTGAAGTGCCTGGTGTCGCTCTCTGGGAAATTCTTCTGGATACGGGTACTCAAAGCGGAATTCCTGATCCTGAGAATTGCTACGTCGTTAGCAGACTGAATCTGTATTCCTGTTCCACCGTGATGTTGTTGGCACGCAATGATTCGGAAGCGTGTGCCATTGCAGAGAAACCTTATTGAGCATTATGAGTACGGCAGTATGAATTCCGACATGAACCGAATTGATGACAGAGGTATTCGTCATGAGCAGTAGATCCGACAGTTCTCCAACTTCGGCCACTCCAAAACCGCTGACTATGACCAGCAAGGCGGTGGAGATAGATCTGGGCAGGCATTTCCATCTTACGCTTGGTCGTGATCAGGGCGGTGAAAATCATCACTATCTATTCAATGCTGCGGCACTCACAGTGCGGGATCGCCTGGTGGAGCGATGGCGTGCAACCCGGGCTCGTTACCTGGCAGGTCGGCCAAAGCGAGTTGCTTATATCTCTCTGGAATTCCTGATGGGACGCACGCTCACGAATGCTGTGCTGAATCTGGACATGGAAGAGTCGCTGCGCAACGCGCTGCACGGCTATGGGGTTTCTCTTGAAGAGTTGGCGGAGGAGGAGCGTGATGCCGGGCTGGGCAATGGTGGCCTTGGCCGTCTGGCTGCGTGTTTTCTCGATAGCTGCGCCACGCTTGGATTGCCGGTCACAGGCTACGGCATTCGCTATGACTACGGCATGTTTCATCAACGTATCGAGCAGGGCAATCAGGTGGAATGTCCCGATCATTGGTTGGAGTTTGGCAACCCCTGGGAATTCGATGCTCCAGAGGACACGCGCCGTGTGAAGTTTCGTGGCCACACCAAGATGGGCAAGGACATCACCGGCCGCAGTGTCATGCAGTGGGTGGATACCGAAGATGTACTGGCAGTTCCCTACGATATGCCTGTTCCAGGGTATCGCAATGAAACCGTGAATACATTGCGTCTGTGGAAGGCAATGGCGTCGGAGGAATTCAATCTCAACGAATTCAATGCTGGCGGATACGCTGAGGCCGTTGCGCAGAAGAACCAGGCCGAACAGATTTCCATGGTGCTGTACCCGAATGATGTGAGCGAAAACGGGAAAGTCCTGCGCCTGCGCCAGCAGTACTTCCTGTCGTCGGCCAGTCTGCAGGATGTGATTGCTCGCTGGGTGCAGCGCAACGGCCGCAAGTTCGATGATTTTGCGAAATACAATTGCTTTCAGCTCAACGACACACACCCGTCGATAGCGGTGGCCGAACTGATGCGTCTGTTGATGGATGAGTATGACTTGAGCTGGGATACTGCCTGGCAGATCACTACATCCACCATGGCGTACACCAACCATACATTATTACCGGAGGCGCTGGAGCGCTGGCCCGTGCGCCTGTTCCGCGAGATGCTGCCGCGCATACTCGAAATAATCTACGAGATCAATTCACGGTTTCTGGCGCAGGTTGCCATGCGTTGGCCCGGTGATGGCAATCGCATGAAGGAGATGTCGCTGATCGAGGAAGGCGATGAGCCGCAGGTACGCATGGCCCACCTTGCGATTGTTGGCAGCTACTCTGTCAATGGTGTCGCACAATTGCACACCGAGCTGCTCAAGGAGGGACTGTTCCGCAACTTCTACGAGTTGTGGCCGCAGAAGTTCAACAACAAGACCAATGGGGTGACTCCAAGACGCTGGCTGGCATTCTGCAATCCCGGCCTTGCCCAACTGATCATTGACAATATTGGTGACAAGTGGCTCACAAAGCTGGATGAGCTTGAAGCGCTCAAACCTCTGGCGGAAGACAAGGCGTTCTGCAAACGTTGGGCAAAGATCAAGAAGACCAACAAGCAGGCTCTTGCCACACTGGTACAGGAGAGTTGCGGAGTTGTGTTTGATACCAATATGCTGTTCGATGTGCAGGTCAAACGCATCCACGAGTACAAGCGACAACTGTTGAATGTGTTGCATGTCATCCACCTCTACGAACGCATTCTGAAGGGTGATACTGCAGGCATGACGCCGCGCTGTGTATTGATTGGAGGCAAGGCAGCGCCTGGCTACTACATGGCCAAGCTGATCATCAAGCTGGTGAATAATGTGGCAGATGTCATCAACAACGACGAGAGAGCCAGGCATTTCCTGCGCGTGGCGTTTCTGCCCAATTATCGCGTGACCGCCATGGAGATCATCTGTCCGGGAACTGATTTGTCGGAACAGATCTCCACGGCGGGCAAGGAGGCATCGGGCACGGGCAACATGAAGTTCATGATGAATGGCGCCATTACCATTGGCACGCTGGACGGAGCGAACATCGAGATTCGTGAAGCAGCAGGAGAGGAAAACTTCTTTCTCTTCGGACTGCATGCACATGAAGTGCCGGGTGTCCGTCAGCACTATGACCCTGCTGCCATCATCAATGGCGACAGGGATCTGGCAGCTGTGATGGCACTGCTGGAATGCGGCTGTTTCAATCCGAGCGAGCCAGGACTATTCAGCCCGATCATCGACAGTATCCGCAATCCGCATGATCAGTGGCTGACGGCAGCGGATTTTCGCAGTTACGTCGACGCACAGAAGAGTGCTGGCGCATTATTCCAGAATCAGGCGCAATGGCACCGCATCAGCGTGCTGAATACGGCGTCGAGTGGACATTTTTCCAGTGATCGTACTATCCGCAGCTATGCGGATGAGATCTGGCACTTATAAAGCAGTACTACCAATGCTGTACTTACAAACACCAGGCTCTCTGTAGTGAGGTATAAGAAATGGAAAAAGGACCACGGTACGTCAGTAAACTCACCCGCAATACCTATGCGCTGATTCTGGCGGGTGGGCGCGGATCGCGACTGCACGAGCTGACCGATTGGCGTGCCAAGCCGGCACTGTTTTTCGGTGGCAAGTTTCGCATCATCGACTTTCCACTTTCCAACTGCATCAACTCCGGCGTGCGTCGCGTCGGCGTGGTGACACAGTACAAGGCGCACTCACTGATCAAGCATCTGGTCCGCGGCTGGGGCCATTTCAAGAAGGAGTTGGGCGAAGGTGTGGAGATTCTGCCCGCGTCTCAGCGTCACTCTGACAGCTGGTACATGGGTACAGCGGATGCTGTGTTTCAGAATGTGGACATCATTCGCGGCGAAGTGCCTGAGTACGTGATGATTCTGTCGGGAGATCACATCTACCGCCAGGACTACGGCGAAATGCTGGCGTTCCATGCGGAGAACGATGCTGACATGACGGTTTCATGCATGGAAGTACCACTTGAAGAAGCGGCGGGTAATTTCGGTGTCATGAGCGTGGATCGCCAGCACCGTATTCTGGCATTCAATGAAAAACCCGCACACCCGGAAAGCGTGCCTGACAAACCTGATATGTGTCTGGCCTCCATGGGCAATTACGTTTTCAAGACTGAGTTCCTGTTCGAGCAATTGCGACGCGATGCCAAGACTGCCGGATCTGACCACGATTTTGGCAAGAACATCATCCCATCGATCATTGCCGACCATCGCGTATTCGCATACCGTTTTGTTGATCCCGCCAGCGATCAGAAGGCCTACTGGCGTGACGTAGGGAACCTGGATTCCTTCTGGCTGGCCAACATGGAGCTCGTGGAGCCCGTACCACCACTCAATCTCTATGATCCGCGCTGGCCGATCTGGACATTTCAGGAACAGCTGCCTCCCGCCAAGTTCGTCTTCGATGACGATGACCGGCGCGGAACGGCCATCGACTCCATGGTCTCAAGTGGCTGTATTATTTCCGGCTCAACGGTGCGAAAATCGCTGCTCTTTTCCAATGTCCGAGTGCATTCCTACTCGACCATAGAACAGGCGGTGGTACTGCCGGATGTCGAAATTCAGCGTCACTGCAAGTTGCGCAAGGTCATCATCGATCGCGGCTGCACCATTCCCGAAGGGACCGTGATCGGGTATGACAAGAAGCAGGATGTGAAGAACGGTTTTCGCGTGACCGCCAAGGGTGTCACGCTGGTGACGCGGGAGATGCTCGGCCAATCGGTGGGTGGCATCTGATGAAACATGATCGGGATTGACGAATCAAATTGAAGGTCGCATGCACATAGTAATGATAGCCGCCGAGAACGGGGCATTGGCGGGAGGCAAGGTTGGTGGTATCGGGGATGTGATCCGCGATGTGCCGCTGGCACTGGCAGCACAGGGGCAAACAGTGTCGGTGGTGACGCCTGGTTATCAAGCACTGTCGGTGCAGAATCCAGCGACTTCGCTTGGAAGTGTCACGGTTCGTTTCTGCGGCCAGCCGGAGACTCTGGAATTGTACCGGGTAGAGCCGCGTGTCAGCACGTCATCACCGAGCAAGAGCCCGACCGCCAAAAAGAAGAAGGTCTCTGGTGTCACTCATTATGTGCTGGAGCATCCGCTGTTTGCTGCTTGTGGCCCCGGCGCCATTTACTGCAACGATCACTTTGGTCCATTCGCCACTGATGCGCACAAGTTTGCGCTGTTCAGTGCGGCGGTGTGCGAGTTGTTGTGTGATGGCAGGCTGGTTGACGTGGACGTGTTGCATCTGCATGATTGGCACGCAGCAATGATTGCTGTGCTGCGTCGTCATGCCGTTTCCTATCGCGCCCTGCGCGATATTCCGGTTGTCTATTCCATTCATAATTTGTCGCTGCAAGGCATTCGCCCGCTGTCGGGCGATGGCTCATCGTTGCACAGTTGGTTTCCTGAACTTGTTCCCGATCTCAGCAGTATCCAGGACCCACGCCACTGGGATTGCATCAATCTGATGCGTGCCGGTATCACGCTCTCTGATCGTGTACATGCGGTGTCTCCGAGTTATGCCCGCGAGATTCTCGTACCGACTGATCTCGCTCACGGTTTCATCGGCGGTGAAAGTCTGGAGCGAGATCTGCTGAAATTGCAGGACAAGGGGCAACTCATCGGTATTCTGAACGGTTGCGATTACGACTATCCGGCTACACCGCATCGTTCGCGCGCACAACTGCTCGATCTGATTGAAAGCTGTCTGCTCAGTTGGGTAGGTGACAAGCAATATGTCCCCGCAGCGCATTTTTATGCGCAGAGAACAGTGGCGCAGTGGCGCAGGCGTCGCAAGCCCGTCACTACCACCCTGACTTCGGTCGGACGCATCACCGCACAGAAATCACGCCTCCTGCGCGAACCTGTCAGCGACGGCAAGGGCGGTGTGACAAGCGCACTGGAGCGCATGCTGCAGGAGCTTGGCGATGGTGTATTCATCATGGTGGGCAGTGGTGATGAAGACTACGAACATTTCTTTGCCTCGGTGATGTCACGCTGCGAGAACTTCCTGTTTCTGCGCGGTTTTTCCGAGACATTGGCTGATGCACTCTACAGTGCTGGCGATCTGTTCATGATGCCGAGCAGTTATGAACCCTGCGGCATCAGCCAGATGCTGGCGATGCGCGCGGGGACGCCTTGCGTCGTACATCATGTTGGTGGTCTGCGTGACACCGTGCAGCACGGCGTCAATGGTTTTGCCTTTACTGGCAATACGCCAGGAGAACAGGCAGAGCATATGCTTGATGTGACGCGACTGGCCTGTTCCACTGTAACGCGTCCTGCGCAATGGCAAAGTATCCGCCGCGCTGCACAAGCGAGTCGCTTTTCCTGGGACGTGTCCGTGCGTCGCTACATTGAAGAGCTGTACTCACACTAAGACTTCTTGAATGCCGCACTCCACACATCGATTCATTCCCATTGTCTTCGTGTTTGTCTGGAGCACCGGTTTCATCGTCGCACGCTATGGCATGCCCTATGCGGAGCCGATGACGTTTCTGTTTCTGCGTTTTGTCGGCGTAGTTGTCATCATGTTACCCGTGGCCCTGTTGTGGAGTGCCAGATGGCCCTCGCTGCCGCAGGCAGGACACATCGCCTTCGCAGGATTGCTGCTGCAGGCCGGCTATCTGGGTGGCGTATGGGCAGCAGTGAAGCTGGGTATGTCGGCCAGTCTCGTGGCGCTCATCATGGGATTGCAGCCGATCATTACCGCGTGGCTTGCATCACTGGTGTCGGAACAGGTGTCATCACGGCAGTGGCTGGGTTTGTTTGCGGGTCTCACCGGCGTAGGCATGGTAGTGATGGCGAAATTCTCATTGATAGGATTGACGATGAGCAGTCTGGCACTGGCCGCCATCGCGCTGGCGAGTATTACGATAGGCACCTTGTATCAGAAGCGATATTGTCCAGCGTTCGATTTGCGGGCGGGGTCAGTCATTCAGTTCGGCGCGTCGGCGCTGTTGTGTGTGCCATTGATGTTCATGTTCGAGACAAGGGAGATCGATTGGCAGCCGCCGATGATAGGAGCCTTGCTGTGGTCGATTTTCGCGCTTTCGATTGGTGCCATCACTTTGTTGTTCATCATGATCCGCGATGGTGCTGCTACCCGTGTGACGAGTCTGCTGTACCTGACGCCTCCGCTGACTGCACTGATGGCATGGATACTCTTTGGGGAGCCGATCACTTTCACAACTCTTTTCGGGACTGCTCTTACTGTGCTTGCCCTGTGGCTGGTGATGCATGAGAGGCGTTCTGCTGAATAGATTGGTAGCATGTAGCTTCGATCGGCGGCGGGAGACAGGGCCCGGTTCTGCGGCTGACCTGCGCCGCTCCGCGGTGCCCTCTCTCCGCAAAAAGCCTGGGGTCTTTTTGCTGCGCTCGGCGCCGGTCTTTGATGCCGCTGAACCGGGCCCTGTCTCCCGCCGCCGAGTGGAGTGCAAAACGACCGGATTTGTAGATTCTGCCTCCGCACTCACTGCCACCCAGTGGGAGCGGGGCCTTGCTCCGGATATCTGAAAGAAGTATGACCGCGCAAAGTGGCCTTTTGAGACAGAAAAAGCTATAAGACAGGCACGTTCCGCAAGCACAGTGAGGTTGTCATGATTCGATTGTTGGTGATGGTCATTGGCGTTGCATTCCTGCTGGGATGCACGGACAACACCCCCGAAAGCAGCGCTGCTGGAAGTCCGGCTACGAGCTCTGTTGCTGATCCCGCTGGCTACGAACTTGTCGAGACAATCACCAGCAGTGGCGACGACATCGTCATTCCCTACAAGAAATATATTTATCCCAACGGTCTGACAGTCCTGCTTCACGAAGACGATTCCGATCCACTGGTGCACGTCAATATCACCTATCACGTGGGTTCTGCCCGCGAAGAGCCGCAGCGCTCCGGGTTCGCTCACTTCTTCGAACATATGATGTTCCAGGGTTCGGCCCATGTGGGAGACGACGAGCATTTTCAGATCGTGACCGAGGCGGGCGGGACACTGAATGGTTCCACCAGTACCGACCGCACCAACTACTTCCAGACTGTGCCCAGTAATCAACTGGAGACCATTCTCTGGCTGGAAGCAGATCGCATGGGCTTCCTGCTGGAAGCTGTGACGCAGGAGAAGTTCGAGATTCAACGCTCCACAGTGAAGAACGAGCGTGGCCAGAATGTGGAGAACCGTCCCTACGGGCGCGTCTACGAAGAAATCATTGCCGCACTGTATCCGTCCGGTCATCCCTATTCCTGGCCGGTGATCGGCTATCCAGAAGATCTCGATGCCGCCACGCTGGATGATCTGCGGCACTTTTTCTTGCGCTGGTACGGGCCTAACAATGCCACGCTGATCGTTGCTGGTAATCTGGAAGAAGATTCCACGCTCGCTCTCATCGACAAGTATTTCGGCAGCATTCCAGTGGGGCCGGCAGTTGAGCGCGCTGTGCCGGAAAGTATCACTTTGGATCGTGATCGCTATGTTTCCTACGTCGATCAGAACATTCGCTTTCCATTGCTGGTGATGGCGTTTCCCAGTGTGCCGTACTCGCACCCCGATCGCGTGCCACTCGCGGCGCTGGCCAGCATTATTGGCGAGGGCAAGAACTCGCTCTTCTACCAGGAGTTTGTGGTGAGCAATCGCGCCATTGACGCCAGTGCATCGAACAGCGCGCAGGAATTGAGCGGCATGTTCAGCCTGGAGGTGCAGGCATTCCCGGGAGCTGATCTGTCCGGATTTGAGACAGACATGCGCAGGATGTTGAGCGAGTTCAGTGGTGACTCTTTCAGTGATGAGGCGCTGGAAACCTTCAAGGGTCGTACCGAAGCGGCACTGGTCAACGGGCTGGAAGGTGTGCAGGGCAAAGCGTCGCGTCTTGCCCTGTATGATTACCTGATCGACAACCCGAATTATCTGCCCGTGGAGTTGGAAGCGCTGCGCAGTGTGAACAGAGAAGATGTGTTGCGTGTATTCAATCAATATGTTGCTGGCAAGCCTGCAGTAGTACTCAGCGTGTTGACAAGGGATGCCCCCGATGCGCAGAGCAGGCCGGACAATTTCGAGCCTGTGTCGGCAATGCGTCTGTCAGACAATTCCCTTGATGACCTGGAGCCGCGCCCAGTGACAGATGATTTCAATCGTGCTGTGCGACCTGGCGCCGGACAGACTCCTCTGGTCGAAGTGCCACCATTCTGGCGAGAACAGCTTGCCAACGGTGCAGAGATCATTGGCACCGTCAGCAATGAAATTCCAACAGTTGCCTTGCGCCTGATCTTTGCGGGAGGGCACCTGCTCAATGGTCCGGATAACTACGGTTTGGCACGCTTGACTGCGTCGATGCTGAGCGAGGGAACGCAGCAGTTGAGTGCTGAGCAGTTCGAGATGGAATTGCAAAAGCTGGGTAGTCGCATCAACGTCAGTGCCGGGCGTGAAAACCTGACAGTGACGGTGGGAGCGCTCAGTCGCAATCTCGATGCCACGCTCGATCTGCTTGAACAGCGACTGTTGCAGCCCTCGTTCACTCAGGAAAATCTGGATCGTCTGCGTCGGCAACAGATCGAATCCCTGCAGGCTGCACGTGAGCAACCCAACAGCATTGCAGAAGAAGTGTATAGCAAGCTCCTCTATGGTGAAGGCCACTCTTTTGCTGTTCCAGTGAACGGTCGGATTGAAGCACTGGAGGCAGTGACGCTGGCAGACGTAGAGTCGTTCGCACGTGCCAGTCTTGCTACGGGAGCCTTGCAGATCGTCGCCGTGGGTGCGGTCGAACAGACGCAGATCGTTGACGGCCTTGCATTCCTCGACAACCTGCAGCGTGATCCTGTGACTGTACGTGAACAACCTGCGTTACCGCAGATTGATGGCAATACGCTGTATCTTGTTGACAAGCCTGGTGCTGCACAATCAGAGATACGCATCGGTTATGCGACCGATATGCCCTGGGACGCTACTGGCCCCTACTTCAAGTCCTCGTTGATGAACTATGTGCTCGGTGGTGCTTTCAGTAGCCGTATCAATCTGAATTTGCGCGAAGACAAGGGCTATACCTATGGCGCCAGAAGTTTCTTTTCCGGTACTGCACGCCCCGGTGATTTCACAGCGTCGGCCAGCGTTCGCGTGGACAGCAGCGCGGATTCCGTGCGCCAGTTTGTCAATGAGATCACCGGTTATCGAGATGCCGGTATCACTGCTGAAGAACTTGCTTTTACCAGGGCAGCGGTGGGACAACGCGATGCACTGAACTATGAGACCCCAGGACAGAAGACCGGTTTTTTGGGCAGGATCATGGAGTACGATCTGCCTGCGGATTACGTCACCGAGCAGGCACGCATCATCAACACCATCAGTCAGGAAGAGATCAACGCACTGGCACAGGAGAAACTGCCTTTCGAGCGTATGCTGATTCTGGTGGTGGGTGACAAGGCAGTGATTGGAGAATCCCTGGTGGAACTCGGTTATCCGATTGTGGAGCTGAATACCACTGGCGCCGTTGTCGAATAAATGACGATACCCCCGCGCAAACGCACGCCAGTGTGCCTGAGCTCAGACAGAAATTTCGATGACCTGGCGCCTCGCTTTGCGCGTAATGTGTATGGTGGTCTGAAGGGCGAACTGCGTCTTGCGGTGCTGCGTCGGGATTTTCTGGAGTTCATCCCTGTCGCACTCCTGCCAGTTTCCACCATCGACAAGCCTTTGCGAGTGCTGGACGCCGGAGGAGGGCAGGGCCAGTTCAGTCTGCAGCTTGCCGCCTGCGGTCATCACCTGACTCTCTGCGATATTTCCAATGAGATGTTGAACCTGGCACGTCGGCAGGCTGTCAGTTCCGGCGTCGCGGACGTCGAGTTTGTACACACTTCCATTCAGGATGTCACACGGCAGATCAATGACGGCAAGCGTGAACCTTTCGATCTGGTATTGTGTCATTCAGTATTGGAGTGGGTTGCCGATCAAGAGGGATTGGTGATGGCATTGCAGTCCTTGCTGCGCGCTGATGGCCATCTGTCCCTGACGTTCTATAACCGGCATGGTTTGGTGATGAAAAATCTGCTGCGCGGCAGGCGACCGCCCATTCTTGATGACAATTTCCTGCCCAGTGCGGGAAGCCTGACTCCCACCCGGCCATTGAACCCACAACAGGTGCTGGACTGGATGCAGCAGACTGGTGTCTGGCAGATTCTCTGCCACAGTGGTATTCGTGTTTTCCATGATCTGCTGCTGACAGAGGAGGGACGTGCTATGTCCGCTGAAGACTTGCTGGCCCTGGAGCTGGAATTGTCACGACAGGAGCCATATCGCGCACTTGGCCGCTATCAGCATGTGCTGGCTAGGCGGCTTTGTCCTCTGGGCCAAACAGGGTAGAATCCTGCGCAAATCATTCATTACGCCTCATCCTGCCCCGTCTCGAACAAACTGGTCCATGATCCTCATGAAAACACTGCAACTCAACAAGGGCCGGGAATCTTCCCTGCTGCGTCGTCATCCCTGGATATTCTCGGGTGCTATTGATCGTGTGAATGGCAATCCTGCCCCCGGTGAAACCATCCGTGTGAACGATGCCACGGGCAAGAGCCTCGGCGTTGCGGGCTACTCACCCACTTCACAGATCCGTGCCAGGATGTGGTCTTTCGCTCAGGATGAGGTTGTCGATGAGTCGTTCTTCCTGCGTCGACTGCGTGAGGCAGTGGCGCGTCGTCAGGGTATGCTCAATGATCCGCAGCGCACCGGGTGCCGCCTCGTTTACGGCGAGTCTGATGATCTGCCGGGATTGATCGTGGATCGGTATGGCGACTTTCTGGTGTGCCAGTTCCTGTTTGCGGGTGTCGAGAAATGGAAGCACGTCATTGTGGAGCACCTGCGTGCGCTGGTTCCGTGTGCTGGAATCTATGAGCGTTCCGAAGCCGCTGTGCGTGCCCGCGAGGGATTGGACCCGGCCCAGGGGGTGCTGTGGGGAGAGACGCCGCCGGAACTGATCGAGATCAATGAGCAGGACAGGCGCTATGCCTTGAGCATCGCTCACGGACACAAGACCGGCTTCTATCTGGACCAGTACGACAATCGCGAGCTCGTGCGGCAATTATCGCAGGGCAGATCAGTGCTCAACTGTTTTGCCTACACCGGTGGTTTCGGCATTGCCGCTCTGCAGGGCGGCGCAACACATGTGCTCAACGTCGACTCCTCTGCTCCTTCACTGGAACTGGCGGCAGAAAATTTCCGGCGCAATGGTTTCGAAGCGGGGCAGTACACCAACAACAACGCCAACGTCTTCGAGATTCTGCGTGAGTTCAAACAGACGCAGCGCAGCTTCGATCTGATCGTGCTTGACCCACCCAAGTTTGCCGAAACCAAGGCGCAGTTCAAGCGTGCGGCCCGCGCTTACAAGGATATCGCCTTGCAGGCGGCTGCGCTGATGAATCCTGGTGGCCTGTTGGTGACATTTTCCTGTTCCGGGGCCATTGATCTGCCGCTGTTCCAGAAAATCACCGCCGATGCAGTCCTGGATGCAGGTCGGCGTGGGCAGATTCAGCACTACATGCATCAGAGTGCTGATCATCCGGTAGGGTTGCCATTTCCCGAAAGCCTTTATCTGAAAGGACTGGTGTGCAGGCTGGATTGAAATCGGGCTATAATCGCCCGGCAGCTAACCATGGAGCCCTGATGAAGATTGCAGCAATCGTGACAGACATCGAAGGTACCACCAGCGGTATCGGATTCGTGCATGATGTCCTGTTTCCCTATTCCTTGAAGCACATGGCCGGGTTTGTACGCGAGCATCAGGAAGAACGTGACGTGATGCGAGTGTTGCTGCGCATCAGTAACAACACCGGCATCCCATTGCATGACATCGAAGGCATGATTCGCCAGTTGCAGCAGTGGATAAGAGACGATGAGAAGATCACCGAGCTTAAAACCCTGCAGGGCATGATCTGGGAGAAGGGCTACAAGCAGGGGCTTTTTCAAGCCCATATATATCCTGATGTGCCCGATCAACTGCAGCTCTGGCAGCAACAGGAACGTAACCTATATGTATTTTCCTCAGGCTCGGTCAAGGCGCAGCAGTTGTTCTTCCGCTACTCGATCTATGGGGATATGCGTCTGCTGTTTTCCGGCTACTACGACACCTCTATTGGTGCCAAGGGTGACGCGAGTTCATACCGCAGGATCGCCGAAGCGATCGCGCTCAAGCCCCAGTCGATTCTGTTCCTGTCGGATTCACGTGAAGAGTTGGATGCGGCTGCAGAAGCAGGTCTGCACACTACCTGGGTAATCAGGCCAGAGGACACTTCACTTGATCCGGAAAGGGTGCGGCTGAAGTCACCCCATCCGGTAGTCACGAGTTTCGAGCAAATCAAGCCGGACTAATGAAAAGCAGTCTTTGATTCTTTCCACCTCTATCCGTGACAGGATGTTGCGAACGACGGTTTAGACAAATGTCGGTAATGCCGAAGATCAGCCAGTACGCTATTCAGCGACTGAATTGTCTGACCATCTCTCGTGTATTGTTGATGTGCTGGTTTAGCAGTGCACTATTAGTGGCCGTGTTTTTCGAGGCAAGGGCAGTGTCCTCCGACTGGTTCTGAATGTTGATGATATTCCGATTGATCTCATCCGCCGTGCTGCTCTGCTGTTCCAGCGCAACTGCCACCTGTTGCGTCATGTTGCGGATCAATGAAACGGCATCACTGATAGAGGAGTAGGAGCTGCCGGCCTTCTGATTGAAGCTCACACACTGCTGTGCCTTTTCCTGGGCGGTAGCCATGCTCTGCACCGAAGTACGGGTGCTGTCCTGAATTCGCGACACGATATCCTTGATCTCAATGGTGGAGTCTTGAGTGCGCTGGGCCAGTGTGCGGACCTCGTCGGCCACCACGGCAAAGCCGCGTCCCTGCTCTCCAGCCCGCGCTGCTTCGATGGCAGCGTTGAGAGCCAGCAGATTGGTTTGGCCAGCAATGGTATTGATAACGTCGATAACCGACCCGATGGCTTTGCTATCGACGCCCAGTTTTTCGATGGTGCGGGTAACTTCGTCGATGTAGTCGGCCAGCTGACTGGTTGCGGTCAGGCTCTCATCAATGGAGCGACGACCACTATCGACGCTTTGGTCAGCTTTTTCTGCAGCCTCAGATGTATGCGTAGTGTTCTCCGAGACATTCAAGATGGCACAGGACATTTCATGCATGGCCGAGGAGACGCCAACGATTTCTGCCTGTTGGCGCTGAATGGCAGAGTCCGTGGCGATCACTGCATCATTGGTACTGGTGGACAGAGTGTCGAGAGTGCTGGCGGTGTCGTTGACGCGGCAGAGGATGGTGTCGATCCTTGCCTCCAGTGATTTCATGGCCAACTCAATCGTCCCGATTTCGTCATTGCGCCCGGTATAGACTAACCGTGCCAGGTCATCGTCGTGCACGGCTTTGCAGCGCTCCACCAGTGTATTCCAACACGAACTCAGGTAAAGCAGCCAGCTCGCACCAGCGCCAGCACAAGCCAGAGCGAGTGAAATGGCCAGTAGCCGGCTAATGTCAGGCAGGGCGAAGGTCAGTGAGACACCCAACAGGGATAGCATGTAACCAAACATGATCTTGGTTTTGAGAGAGATTCCTCGCAGCAGCTTTTCAGGATTGGACTTGTTCAGTCTGGCATAGATCGCTTCGGCGGTGTCGACGTGATGCTCTTGTGGACATGTCCGCACGGACTGAAAACCGGTGATTACCCCATTGTTCAAAATCGGCGTGACATAGGCATCAACCCAATAAAAGTCGCCATTCCTGCAGCGGTTCTTGACCATGCCCATCCAGGGTTTGGCTTGCTTGAGGTTGCCCCAAAGCCCCTTGAAAGCAGTCTTGGGCATCTCTGGATGCCTGACAATGTTGTGTGGCGAGCCGGTTAACTCATTGCTTGGATAGCCTGAAATTTCAATGAAAGCCTTATTGGCGTAAGTGATGATTCCTCTGGAGTCGGTTGTTGATACGAGTTTTTCGTTTTTGTTGAAGAGTCTGCGCGCCATTGTGCACCTTGGATGAGAGTGAACCTTTCAAGTACAAATAGCGACCGGAGGTTTCGAAACTTGAGTTCCAGGTGACACTGTCGATAACCTCTGGTGAATGGCCCACACCATGATTGTTTGCTACACTCGCGTACCGGGCGAGTACCGCCCGGGCTGTGTCCAAAAGCCAGGAAGGGGCTTGCTCGTAATGCATCGCAGAAAACTCTATTTTGTTGCAGCACTGACTATCCTTATGATAGTCGGGTTCATGGCGACCAGCCTGACCAGCTATTTTGTGGCGCGTGATTCTCTTTCCGAAAATATCTCGGAGCAGATGCTGCCCCTGACCAGCGACAACATCTATTCTGAAATTCAACGCGATCTGTTGCGTCCGATTCTGATTTCTTCATTGATGGCAACTGACACCTTTCTACAGGACTGGGTAGTCAACGGTGAGGAAGATCCGGAGCTGATTCGCAACTATCTGCGTGAAATACAGCAGGAATACGGCACCATCACCTCGTTTTTCATCTCTGAGGCGACCCGCAATTATTATCATCCCGATGGCATCATCAAGACCGTGTCAGCAGATAATCTGGACGATGCATGGTATTTCCGGGTTCGCGCGATGCGAGAACCCTATGAAATCAATGTTGATGTTGATACTGCAGATAGAAATCGTCTGAGTATCTTTATCAATTACCGGGTACTGGACAGCCAGCGAAACTATATCGGGACTACCGGTGTGGGGCTTGCCGTGAGTGCTGTCACCAGTCTGATAGAGACGTATCAGTTGCGTTATGGACGGAACATTTATTTCATCGACAGGGAAGGTAATGTGGCTCTGACCCAGGACCTTTCCGGTCCGGCACAGCGCATACAGGACAGGCCAGGTCTGGGCATTCTGGCCACACAGATATTGACAACCCCCAGTGCTTCTCTTACGTATGAGCGCGTCCCCGGGGAGACTGTTTATCTCAACAGCAGACTACTTCCCGAATTCAACTGGTATTTGATGGTAGAAGAACATAACAGCGCTGCAGAAGCACGTATCGAAAATACTCTACTCATCAACATAGGTATTTCGCTTGGCATCATGACGATGGTGTTGTTGGTAGCGCATCTCACTCTCCAAGCCTATCAGGGACGGTTGGAGGAGATGGCTACTACCGATCGGCTTACCGGAGCAGCCAATCGTCATGTGTTCGACGCTGTCTTCGATAATGTGCAGCGTGGCGCCCGCCGCAGGGGTAAGCAGGTAACCCTCGTCTGTATCGACATAGATCACTTCAAGGAGGTCAATGACACATTCGGGCATCAGGCGGGAGATCTGGTCATTCGCGCCGTGGCTGATGTCGTTCGCCAGAATATCCGCGCATCCGACACTCTATGTCGTTGGGGAGGTGAAGAATTCCTGCTGCTGCTTGATGACTGCAGCGTAGAAGAAGCGGCAGAGCGTGCCGAAACTATTCGCAAGGCTGTGAAGAAGCAATCTGTAGCCTACGGTCGTGAAGATATTCGCGTTACGCTGAGTTGTGGTGTGTCCCAGTATCGGGTTGGCGAGGAACTGTTTTCGCTTATCGCGCGAGTCGACGCAGCCCTGTATCGAGCCAAGCATGAAGGCCGCGACAGAGTAAACATTGCCACCTGAAAAGTCCGTCATTTGCAGATCGTGTCACAGGGCTATGTGATCGCTCGCCTGCTGACAGCAGATGCGGCATTCGACTGGCATCGTGGTTATGTCAGCGAGCTGGCAGGCTGAGTGCTGTTTTCTTCCAGTGTCAGTGCAGTATGAATGGCCTGGCTGAGCTTGATCACAACATACTCTTCGAAAGATTCCACTGGATCGGCGCAATCTCCAAATGCCTCATGGATCGTGCTCAGTTGCTCCATGACCATGGACCTGGCCTGAGCTGCATCGACACTCTCCATCAGTTCAGCTGTCGCCAGCAAGTGATTCCAGAAATGGACATTGGACTCGGAATTACTCATTGTTGTTATACTCGCGTGGCGTACAGGGACGTGTATTGAGAACGGAAAATTTATTGCAGAAGAGTATAACAGCTCTCTTTTCTTATACAATTACGGCGACGTGCATCACATTCAATCAAAATCAAGCCGCAGTATGCGGTCTCACAGTTTGAGGCAGGAAATGAGTTTTATCAGAATCAATGCCGCACAGGCACGTGAATTAATCGCTGAGAACGCCATTGTTGTGGACATTCGAGATCCGCAATCTTTTTCTGTTGGTAGCATTGAGAATGCAGTGCATATCGATGGTGACAACGTGGACGAGTTTATCAGCAGTAGCGATCTTACCCGCCCGTTGATTGTGTGTTGTTATCATGGCAACACCAGCCAGAGTGCTGCCGCATATTTTTCCGAGAATGGTTTCCTGCAGACTTACAGCCTGGATGGCGGGTATGAGGCTTGGCAGGAGCTGCATGAAGAATCATAACTCGGTTATTCCACACGAACTTTGGTACAGCCCAGGAATTGCTTTGGATCATGATTCCTGCACCAGATCAGGAACTCGGCAGAGGGTAGAGGCTTCTGGAAATGAAAACCCTGGATATGGTGACAGTTTTGTTGTGTAAGAAATTGCAACTGTTCCTGCGTTTCCACTCCTTCTGCCACGACTGTCAGCCCCAGCGTTTTTGCCATCGAGATAATCGCAGTGGTGATGGCCTTGTCGTCTTCATCCTGAGGAATATCGCGGATGAAGGAGCGATCAATCTTCAAGGTATCGATAGGGTAGTGCTTGAGCTGCCCCAAAGATGAGTAACCGGTACCGAAGTCATCCAGCGCAATTTTCAGTCCGATTGATTTCATTTCCTCCAGCACTTTCATCGCGCGCTTCGGATGATTGATCACCATGCTTTCCGTGATCTCCATTTCCAGTTGATGCGCTGACATACCTGAGACATGCAGAGCCGCTCTTATCTTGCTCATCAGTTCCGGATCGTTGAATTGTCGCGCAGACAGGTTCACGGAGATGCAAAAGGGAAACAAACCTTCCTTCTGCCACTGCACGGACTGCATGCAGGCCGTGCGCAACACCCACTCGCCGATGGGGATAATCATGCCGTTTTCTTCAGCAATCGGAATGAATCGCTCCGGCGAGATATTGCCCAGTTGTGGATTCTTCCAGCGCAGAAGCGCTTCCACTCCGGCAACGAGTCCGCTGCGAAGATTCAGTTTTGGTTGATAATGAAGTGACAGTTCGTTCATTTTCAGAGCGTTACGCAGGTTTACTTCAAGATCAATCTTTTCCTGTGTGCGCAAATGAATGCTGCGTGAGTAAAACTGGAAGTTGTCCTTGCCTTCGTCCTTGGCGACATACATCGCGGCATCGGCATGTTTCATCATGGTTTCTTCATCCAGCGCGTCAACACCGTAGACACTGATGCCGATGCTTACAGTCACTCTGCATTCCTTGCCACTCAATATGATCGGCTCGGCGAATGCCTGCAGGACATTGCTTGCGACCTTGCTGATTTTTCTGCGATCGGTGACTTCCTGCAGGAGGATCACAAACTCATCCCCTCCCATACGGGCCACTACATCGCTGGCTCGCAGTGGTTGACGCAATCGTCTGGCAACGCTCTTGAGTAGCTCATCACCCATATGATGGCCATAGGTATCATTGATCAGTTTGAAGCGGTCGAGATCTATGAAGAGGACGGAGAAGCCGCGATCATTGTAACGTGCAGCGATTTTGGTGGCCTGTTCAAGCAATTCAGTAAACATGACGCGATTGGGAAGTCCGGTCAGGCTGTCATGAGTGGCCAGATATTTGATGTGATCGGAGATGCGTTTTCGTTCAGTTACATCGCGGGAAATTCCACGGTAACCATGGAAGCCCCCTTGTTCGTCCAGAATTGGTTCTCCGTTCATTGCAAAATGGTACGTAATCTGGTCATTATTTACGAAACTGATTTCGAAATCGCGAAAGCGTTCGTGTTTTTCAAGTATGTGCCTGAACTGCTCCCAGCTCATGGATGTTGGCGTGACGACATCCATATTCCAGATGTGATTACCTATCAGTTGCGAGACAGCCTCTGTGTTGCTGTCGCCGACAATTTTTCCTTCGTATTTCAGAAAACGTAACTGGGCGTCCATCTCCCAGTAGAAATCCGATGACAGGTGCGTGAGACTGCGAAATCTGGCCTCGCTCTCGCGCAGGATTTTCTCCGCTTCTCGCCTCTGCTGCTCGTGGTGGAAGTTGTCCAGAGCGAAAGAGACATTGTCGGCCATGCTTTGCAGCAGTTCGATCATATCTTCATCGAAGGGATTTTTTTCGCTGGAATAGAACAACAACACGGCGCTGCAAATCTTGTTGGTCAGCAGAGGGAAGGCCGCCGCAGCGGCCACGCCCTGAACTATGGCGAGATCGTGCCAGGCTCGCGTACGTTCATCCAGCAGGAAGTCGTTGCTGATGCAGGCACGGCCAGTGCGAAACGTCGTGCCCGCCAGCCCCCGGCCTTCGCTGCTGTTTTCATCAACAGAGATGCGAATATCCTTGAGGACCGTGGCCACTGTTCCTGCTGAGGCTACAGCCTTCATGCGCCCCTTGTTATCGGGAATCAATACAGTAGCCATGTTGAATTTGCCACCCTTGATCGCTGCCTCGCATACTTTATGGTAAAGCGTGTGAGGTGAGTCAGCTCGCAGAATGGCAGTATTCGTTTCGCTCAATGCAGAGAACATTTGCTGCAACTTCAACGCCGCTGTTTCGGAATTCTTGCGACGCGTGATGTTACGCGTGACACCAATTATGATCCATTGGCCATCAATGCAACTGGCACGGCTATAAGTTTCCAGAATGACGGGGCTTCCTTCCCGATTGACACTGCGGGTTTCGACTCTGCTGCTGATTCCTTCGAGAATCAATCTGTCGTAGCGCTTTTCGATTTCCTCGATGGATTCGCCGAGAGCGACAGTCAGGTCGGCGGCCAACAATTGTTGCCGTGAAACTCCCGCATTACGCCATGCAGTTTCATTGACGTCGATGAACTTCAGCGTGGTGCGATCCACCAGATAAATCATGTCTCCAGACATATCCATTGCAGCACGAAAACGGCGCAAGGAGTGCTCGTTGTCGACCTGGCTCGTGATGTCCCGGGCAACGCAGTGATAACCAATGAATCTGTTTAAGCAGTCGAAGCGTGGCTGGCCGCTGATACTCAGATAGCGAGGTTGTTCCTGATCGACATCTGTAGCCGGAATCTGACAAATGAGATCGTGGAAAGGGGCGTGTTGCTTGCGCAAGTACAGGTGTTCAGCCCAACCCTCTCCCTTGCCTATGACAAGCAATCCAAACTCCCAGAGAGTGGTTCCTTCAAGATTGCCAAGCAGCATTTCGGTGGGATTTTCGGAGCGGCTGCTGTGCAGGAACAGACAGCGAAAATCTGCATCTTCCTGCCAATAGTAATCGGCGCAGAGATCCAGCAGCATGCGGAATTCGTGTTCCGCAAACCCGTGCGTCAGATTTTCTCTGGAGGAGACTTCTTTCATTGCTCTGGAATACTCTGTCTGAATCGAGTCTTATGCTGAGTCCGGTAACCTTCTTCACACAACAAAGCTGTCGTGCGCCGGGGCGTTGACAGGGCAGTGTCGTGTGTGGATGTGAAGGACGTCACAGAGTTTATTACAGTTGTTCGTGCAGTGAGCAACTCGCGGGTTAGTACGACAGTGTCGTGAGGATAGCCGGAGGCCACAACCAGAGTTAGAGCCTCAGTGTGGCGTTATGGCTTCAGTTGGGCGGATTGAGTTTTTCGCAGGCGCCTTGAAGTGTGATCAGAGCCAGATCGATTTCCTCTCTCGTGACGTTGAGCGGTGGCAGCAGGCGGATGGTGTTGGCGCCAGCCTTCACCACGAGCATTTTTGCGTCTTTCAAGGCAGCGATGAAGTCTGTATTGGGAATAGCACACTTCAGCCCAATCATGAAACCAAGGCCAGTCTGTTCTGACACAACGCTTGGGTAGTCAGCGATCAGATCCGTCAGTCCTGCACGCAAACAGGCAGCAATCTGCATGGACTCCTCGAGGAAGCCCGGAGCCATGATGACATCAAGCACAGCATTGCCGACTGCCGTTGCCAGCGGATTGCCACCGAATGTACTGCCATGGGTGCCAGCAATCATGGGGGCAGCGACACGTTCAGTAGACAGACAGGCGCCAATAGGAAAACCGCCGCCGAGTCCTTTTGCGGAGGCGAGCAGGTCTGGCGTCACCCCCGAAGCCTGATAGGCGTAGAGATACCCGGAACGACCGACGCCGGACTGCACCTCATCGAACATCAACAGGATGCCCTGCTCATCACACAATTCACGCACCTTGCGTAAATAGTCGAACGGTGTCACACGAATACCGCCTTCGCCCTGGATGGGCTCCAGGATGACGCCCGCCGTCTTGTTGGTGATGGCGGCACGCAAGGCGTCGATGTCGCCCCAGGGCACCTGGTCGAAACCCGGATCGCCAGTGAGGAATCCCTCGCAGTGCAGTGGGTTGGCGCTGGCAGCAATCGGTGCCAGCGTGCGACCATGGAAAGACTGTGTAAGGGCAATGATGCGCACGCGATCCGTGTCGCCTTGACTATAGTGATAGCGCCTCATCATCTTGAAACCGGCCTCTACAGCTTCGGTTCCGGAATTGCTGAAGAAGACGCGATCCGCAAACGTCAACTCTACAAGCCTGCTGGCCAGCCTTTCTGTCGGGGGAATTCGAAACAGGTTGGAGCTGTGCCAGATTTTTTCTGCTTGCTGTTGCAGTGCAGAGACCAGATGAGGATGGCAATGGCCGAGGCAGTTGACCGCAATCCCCATGGTGAAGTCGAGATAACGTTCGCCAGAAGTGGTATACAGAAAACAGCCCTTGCCGTGATCGAATTCGAGCTTGGGGTGGCCATAGTTGCTCATCAGTGCGGAAGTCATCGGTCAGTTCCTGGTTCTGGCATCTTCAGTGAGGCGCGATCATGCACTATCGAGGTGTATCATTCAAGCCGCAGAGCCACGTGTAACGTGACCTGCAGCCCACACTTGGCCGGGTAGAGCAGTATTTCACAAGAGGAAAAAACATGTTGTTCGGTAAACCTGACAGACTTCCTGACGCAACGAATGCATTGCCCGGGCGCAGTGACGTAATGCCGGTCAGCAACCGGCATTACGTCAGCGGGCGACCCTACGTGCAACCATTGCCTGCAGGAATCGATATGGCTGTCTTTGCTCTGGGGTGCTTCTGGGGGGCGGAGCGTCTGTTCTGGAAGCAGGCCGGGGTGTTCAGCACTGCAGTGGGCTATGCAGGCGGGATCACGCCCAACCCTACCTATGAAGAAGTGTGCAGCGGTTTCACCGGCCATACCGAGGTTGTGTTGGTATTCTTCGATCCGGCGTTGATCTCCTATCAGAGATTGCTGCAATTGTTCTGGGAATCTCACGATCCGACACAGGGAATGCGTCAGGGTAATGATCGCGGCACGCAGTATCGTTCGGCGATTTACACCACCAGCACTGAGCAACTGGCCGTGGCGAGCAGTTCAGGGCAGCAGTATCAGGTGACACTTCAACGTGCTGGATACGGAGTGATAAGCACTGAAATCAAAGAGTTGCATTGTTATTATTATGCAGAAGATTATCATCAGCAGTACCTCGCCAAGAATCCGAACGGCTACTGTGCTCTGGCAGGTTTGGGGTTGGCCTGTGAGCTGAGCGCGTGAACATTCAACTCTCCCTGAAGAACTCGAGGATTTGCACTTCCTTCTCCATGGCATCGTTGTAGCCAAGCTCGATCAAGCGTCGGCAGTAAGCCTTCTCGAACATGAGCAGGCTGAGAATGGTGCTCGAACCGGCGTCCTTGATGAACATCCTCAGGGCGCGGGGCAGGTCTCCGAAATGCTCGGCAGCAATACTGCTCAGATTTTGACTTGGGGCGATCTCCAGCAACTCAATGTGCCTTAGCTTCTGCACTGGATCCTGTTGTACTTCTGCGGGAAGCAGCGGTATCAGCTTGTTGAAGCGCCGCAGGGTTTCCAGGTCGCTGGTGAGTGTGTCGACGAACGCACTGTTGAGAATGTGGGCCAGTATCTGTGTGAGTGACGGATGGGCAGGGGACGCGTCTGCGGGTGGGCGGTACTGCCTGTTGCTGCTGACACCAATGGCGAAAATTCTGTCAGCACCCAGATGAATCGCCGGACTGAGTGGTGCAAGTTGTCGAATGGCACCATCTCCGAAGAACTCACGCTTGATTCTGACTGCAGGAAAGAGAGTAGGTATGGCTGTCGAGGCCAGCAGATGCTGCAGGTTCAACTCGGTTCGTACGCCAACTCGATGGGGGCGCTGCCAATTCTCTATATCTGCGATCGCCTGAAAGAAAGACACCGACTCGCCACTGGTATAGCCCGAAGCAGTAATGGCCAGTGCATCCATGAAGCCTGCATCGATGCTGCGCTGAATACGGTCGAACTTGATGACTTTGCCCAACAATTGTTCCAGAGGTTCGTTGTTGAGCAGAGATGTTGGCGTGTCGCGTCGGCGATTGGCGAGAAACGAGAACACCCAGTTGGATGCGTTGCCGATCAATCCCGAGGAATCGAGCCTGTACACCTGACTGCTGCTGATGTTCTGCCAGACATATTCCAGCGTCCGCACCCCGGTACGCAGACGTTGGGCGTGCGTGGCCAGTGAGGCAGCGTTCAGAGCGCCGGCAGAAGTTCCGGTAATAATTGGAAAGGGATTGTGAGTATCCCGGGGAAGCAGGTTCGCAACGGCGCGCAGCACACCCACCTGGTAGGAAGCTCGTGCGCCGCCACCGGAAAGTACCAGTGCTCTCTTGTTCTGTGCCGTACTGCTGCTCATGCCTGCGTTGGATTCTCGCGCGATTTTCTTGTGTCTGCCCAGGGGGTTCGATTCTAGCTTTGCACCGTCGTTCAATGCCATGTATTTAAACTGACAGAGGAATCCTTTGAAGCGAATGGCATATACTCTCTTTGAGCTCGCGGGCATCGATGCAGCAATACGAAGGCGGATGGTGAATATGGCAGACAAGAGTGTGGGAAAACTGGTGATCGCAATATCGTCGCGTGCACTGTTCGATCTCGACGAGAGTCACAGAGTCTTTGAGGAGCAAGGGCTGGAGGCGTACCAGCAATACCAGATTGCCCATGAGGAGGAGCCATTGGAGCCAGGTGACGCGTTTGTGCTGGTGAACAAACTCCTGAATCTCAACACGCTCATCAAGGCGCAGCGCGTAGAGGTCATCCTGCTGTCACGCAACAGCGCGGATACCGGTTTGCGCATTTTCAACTCCATTCGCCACTACGGGCTGAGCATCACCCGTGCCGCCTTCTGTGGCGGCGACAGCCCCTGGCGCTATATCTCTGCATTCAACAGTCACCTGTTTCTTTCGACCGATGGTGGCGATGTGCGTCACGCCCTGGAATTGGGAATTGCGGCCGCGACTATTCTGCCGTCCACGGTGACTGCAAACTCGGAAGGCAGGCTCAAATTCGCCTTTGACGGTGACGCTGTGCTGTTCTCTGATGAAGCGGAGAAAATCTACAAGGCCAGCGGTCTGGAGGCGTTCACGGAAAATGAGCTGAAGGCCGCAAATCGACCGTTGTCGGGCGGGCCATTCAAACCCTTTCTTGCAGCACTGCAACAGTTGCAGATGGAGTTCGCGCCGGGTGAGTCACCTATCCGCACCTGTCTGGTGACAGCGCGCTCAGCTCCCACTCATGAACGGGTGGTGAGAACTCTGCGTGCGTGGAATATCCGCATCGATGAATCGTTGTTCCTTGGCGGCATGGATAAGGGAGAATTCCTGCGTGCGTACAATGCCGACGTGTTTTTCGACGATCAGCAGGGACACTGTGATTCTGCCCGCAACCATGTGGCCACCGGACATGTGCCGCATGGGGTCGCAAATGCCGACGGTGCCAACGTGCACAAGGTGGAAGGATGAAACTGCAACAGTTGCGTTATATCTGGGAGGTGGCCCGCAAGGGCATGAACGTCTCAGCCGCAGCACAAAGCCTGTTTACATCCCAGCCCGGCATCAGCAAGCAAATCCTGTTGTTGGAAGAAGAACTCGGCGTACAGATTTTCGTGCGCAGCGGTAAGCATCTGACGGGGCTGACGCCAGCGGGAGAAAGAATTCTGGAAGTGGCGGGAGATGTGTTGTTGCGGGTCGAAAACATCCGCGGCATTGCGGAGGAGTTCAGCGAGGACAAGTCTGGCAGTTTCGCCATCGCGACTACGCACACCCAATCACGCTACGTGTTGCCGCCGGTCATTCAGCGGTTTGTGGCAAAGTACCCTGAAGTGGCCCTGCACATGCATCAGGGCACACCGCTGCAGATTGCCGAACTCGCTGCCGAAGGCACCGCCGACTTCGCCATCGCAACCGAAGCGATGGAACTGGTGGGTGATCTCGTGATGATGCCATGTTATCGCTGGAACCGGGTCTTGCTTTTACCTCTTGGGCATCCGCTGACATCGCTCGGCAGGGTATCCCACGCCGACATAGCTGCCTATCCGATTGTCACTTATGTGTCGGGATTTACGGGACGTGCCAAGCTTGATGAGGCGTTTCACGATCGCGGACTGTCGTTGCGCGTGATGGTGACTGCGGCCGACGCCGACGTGATCAAGACTTATGTGCGTCTTGGTATTGGTATCGGAATTGTTGCCAGCATGGCATATGACGCCGTGAAGGACAGCGACCTGGTGGCAGTCGATGTCAGTCATCTTTTCGACTACAGCGTAACTCGCATCGGCTTCCGCCGCGGGGCATTTCTGCGCAGCTTCATGATCGACTTCATCAGCATGTTCGCGCCGCATCTTGATCGCAGGATCGTCGATGCAGTGCTGGCGTGTCATGGTCAGGAGGAGATTGATGCGCTCTTCACGACTGTGAATATCCCTGTTCATCACTGACAGGTTTCGCGGCTCGGCAGTAATCAGCGACTGGAAAAGTCCGTAGCGATCACGCCAGGCTTGTGCAGGCCACATTCCTTGGCTGTGGCTTCTTCCCACCACCAGCGTCCTTCCCGCTCATGCTGATTTGGCCCGATCGGGCGCGTGCATGGCTCACAACCTATGCTGATATAGCCCTTGTCGTGAAGTGGGTTGTAGGGCACGTCGAACATACGGATGTAATCCCAAACCTGTTTCGAGGTCCAATTCGCGAAGGGATTGAACTTGAGCAATGTCTTCTGCGGCGTTGAGAATGCGGTATCGATTTGCGCGACAGCAACGTTGGCGCGGGTAGGGCTCTGATCCTTGCGCTGACCGGTGATCCAGCCATCCAGTCCAGCCAGCTTGCGACGCAGCGGTTCGATCTTGCGAATACCACAGCACTCTTCATGGCCGTCCTCGTAAAAGCTGAACAGCCCCTTGGCGCTGGTCAGTGCCTGCAGGCCCTGGGCATCGGGTGTCAGAAACTCAATGTCGATCCTGTACTGTTTGCGCACCTGCTCCAGAAAGCGCAGGGTTTCTGGATGCAGGCGCCCGGTATCCAGGCTGAACACCTTGACCTCCTTGTTCAGTTTCCACGCCATGACCACCAATGCCACGTCTTCTGCGCCGCTGAAGGAGATAGCGATGTTTGGCACATCGGCGAGTACCTGCCTGAGGATATCTTTCGGCTCTTTGTCTTGAAAAAATTCATTCAATTCAGAGACATTCTGGGCGTTTATCATGTGCTTTGTTGCATCCTGTTGGCAGTGCTGCGTGCGTCTATTGGCATGGGAATCGGATGGCGGCCATTCTCTATGATTTGCCAGGGCAGGTAAACAGCGAGACCTTGCCGGACATCGCAGGCATTGATGCCGCGCTGTATTGTGTCAGCGAGCGGTGCCCGCGATTGTGCCATCACATCGAAAAACCACCGCAGGCACGGCTCGCTCTCACAGCAATGCGCCAGTGCAGATGAGCCTTCCTGCCTTGCATCACCTTGCTGATGTCGGTACATTGACGCGTCTTGAAAACGGCCTGAAACGGGCTCTGAATCTGAGGGGAAATACGTTGGAAGTTGTCTGTCTTGATCTGGAAGGCGTGCTGGTACCAGAAATCTGGATCGGTTTCGCCGAGCGCACAGGTATCACTGAACTGCGAGCCACCACACGGGATATTCCCGATTACGATGTACTGATGAAGCAGCGTCTGAAGATTCTGGCCGATCACAAGCTGGGATTGCCGGACATCCAGGACGTGATTGCCGGCATGAGTCCGATGCCGGGTGCCAGGGAGTTCATTGACTGGCTGCGCGAGCGCTTTCAGGTTGTGATCCTCTCCGATACCTTCTACGAATTTTCCCAGCCACTGATGCGTCAGTTGGGTTTCCCGACCCTGTTCTGCCACCGCCTCATTACCGATGCCAATGGCATGGTCATTGATTACAAACTGCGCCAGAAAGACCCCAAGCGCCAGTGTGTCAAAGCGTTCCACGAATTGAATTACCGTGTACTCGCGGCAGGAGATTCCTACAACGACACCACCATGCTGTCCGAGGCTGACGTGGGTGTCCTGTTCTGTGCCCCTGATAACGTCATAGCGGAATTCCCCCAGTTTGTCTCTGTCACGGAGTACGATGAATTGCGCCGGGAGTTCATCAAGGGTAGTCTGCGCGACCTTTCCTTTTCTTGATGTAAAAAGTTACACAATCATCTCAATGAATTGATTATGTTGTTTATTTTGTCATAGCACTCCTGGTACTCCTGATGCCATACGGAGTCGGCCACGATGCCGCCTCCACCCCAGCAGAAAACGTCGGGAGCCTCGCAGAGAATGGTGCGGATGGTGATGTTGGTGTCCATCCTGCCATCGAAACTTACGTAGGCGACCGCACCGCAGTACACCTTCCGCCCATCCGGTTCCACTTCTTCGATGATCTCCATGGCGCGCTTCTTTGGAGCGCCGGTGATCGACCCGCCAGGAAAGCAATTGCGTAGCAGAGACAGTGCAGAGTGTTCGTCGCCTAACGTGCCGTTGATGGTGCTGACCAAATGGTGGACATTGCTGAAGCTCTGCAGTTCGAACAGCTTTTCAACCTTGACCGAGCCAGTCTGACACAGGGTGCCGAGGTCGTTGCGCAGCAGGTCCACGATCATCAGGTTCTCCGCACGATCCTTGCTGCTGTTAAGCAGGTCCTCCGCCAGCGCCTTGTCCAGTGCAGAGTCCGCCGCACGGGGTCGAGTGCCTTTGATGGGCTGGGTGGTCACCTTGCCATCGACCACTGAGATGAAACGCTCCGGCGAAAAACTCAGTAGTGCGCCATTGCTGCGCTGCATGTAGGCGGCGAAGGGACTGTGGATTTTCTGTCGCAACTGCAGATAAGCGCTCAGCGGATCGCCGTCATAGCGCGCGTAGAAGCGTTGTGCCAGGCTGACCTGATAGCAGTCACCAGCCTGAATATAGTCCTGTACCTTATCGAACGCCGCCTTGTAGCTGGCAGCACTGAAGTTGGCTCGGAAGTTTTCACGCAGCACGAAGGGTTGCGGCGTGACAGTCTCGCTTGCGAGAGTCGTAAGAATCCGCAGGCGGGTTGCTTCGGAGCAATTTGGCAGCATGAAAAGGGTGGTGTGGTGCTGCTGATGATCCACGACAATGGCCCAGTTGTAGATGCCGACTTCCGCCACACTCTCATAACCGAAATAGCCGATGGCGCCGCCCTTGAATGGCAATGCTGCGAGCGTTTCGAGTGATGGCTGCGCGGGGGCCATGCGACTCAGAGCCTGGTCCACTGCAGCGAAGATATCTCCCGCGAAGTCGTTGAGGTTCTCCTCTGTGGCATTTTCTGTGTGTATTGATACTTTGCCGTCCTGCAGCGTTATCGATACATCCGGCAGTGCACTGAGAATGTCGTAGCGCACGTTCTCCCCGCTACCATTGCCGCTGTCCAGGAATGCCAGACCTGGCAACGCAGCAAAGCGGCGCAGTAACGCCGCGCTGTCGCGGTCGTAAGGCAGATCCTTGATCAGAGTGTTGTTCATGACTGTCGCTCCGGCGACGCAGGCGGGGACTGGCAGACCTTGTCCGGGTAGTGTTGGAGCAAAGTCCGACGGTATCAGGACTTCATTCTCAGGGCAGCACTTCCACGCGGACCGCTGTTGATAGTGGCTGCACAGTGCTGGTAATGAACCCGGTGGTCACTGGGTTGGCATTATTCACGGCCACGACCTGCCACTGATTCAACCCGATATCCACTGTGGTGTTGACGACACTGGTCTGCAGAATACCGTTCAGGTCCGGCTCGCTGCGCAGGGTGGCGATCTCAAGCACCGCCGTGGCACCACGTGGTTGTGCAGTGAGGCTGATGCTCTGCGTAGTTTGGCCACGCTGCTGTTCCAGTAAGGCACCAATGTCCGTGAAGTTGAGACCACCAACAGGCGAGCCGCTGGTCAGGTTGAAATGAGCATACTCTCCCTCGGTCACGACTATGGATTGTATCGAGTCTTCGGCCGTGTCGGTGCTCAGCGTTGTGGTGGCTGAGCCAATGCTTATGGGTTGCGGGACAGAGGGGCGCCCGTAACGAAAATCGACACTGATCCGCAATTGTCGACGAGGAACATCCAATTCGACGATGAGAGCTTCCAGTTGTGCAAGATTGGCGCGCGAGGTACTGATGATCAGATTGTTGTCAATCTGGCTGATGGCGCCGCGTTCGTCCAGCAGCGGAGTGATTGCCTCGCGGATCGAGGTCGGATCACGATGCTGCAGACGTACGATCTCGATCACGGCCTGCTGACCTGTAGCAGAATTGTTTTGTGCGAACAGAGCTGAGCTCCAGGTGCTGATTAACAGCATCATCAGCACAAGAGTGCGACTGCATGTTGAGGCGGCTGGCCAACTATATGGTTTGCATGCGAGCATGATTTTTGAATTCCGAAGTTGGTTTAGTGTGTTGCTTGGCTGTATTGCCCTTGAGGCTTAACTCTTGGCGCATTAGCCGGATTCATTCTTCGCTACCATCGTCCAATAGCAGGCTGCCCTGATTATATAGGCGAGTCACCAGTATTGCGCTCTCTTCATCAGCATTCAACAACGCTTGCCAGTCCGGATCAGCAGCGTGAGTGTCACATAGCGTTGGTAACAGATCTGTCAGCTCGGGAGGGCAGGGGATAGTTGTGCCATCGACGTACAGCTCGGCTCCGGTTTGGTTGTCGGCAAACGCGAAACGAGAAGCCGGATTGCGGATGAGCAACATTCCACTGCACAGGTGTTGCCGCAGCTGATTGGAGCACAATGCTTCTTCGGTGGGTGTCACCAGCTCTGCATACTTGGGACTGGTCATGTAACGACCGAACCAGCGTGTCAGTTTGTCATTGTCGAGCAGGTGTTTCTGAAGAAGTTCAACCAACTGAGTGCTGATCTGTGGATCGATCTCGCCAGGGCGTTGTGGAATCTGCGGACTGGTGTCTACGTAGCGTTCCTCCTCAGCCAGCTCCTGTATCAGTTCGCTGCCCAGGTCATCAATGATCTCCGCGACTGAAGGCGTACGGAAGCCAATGGAATAGGTAATGCTGTCGCCGATGGCGACACCATGATGCGCGATATTGGGAGGCAGATAGAGAATGTCGCCCGGCTCCACGATCCAGTCTTCTTCTGTATTGAAGGTTTGCAACAGACGCAGGTCAGTGTTCGGGAGAAGAGTGCTGGTGCTGTCGACATGACCGCCCAGCCGCCAGCGCTTCCGGCCCCGCCCCTGAATGAGAAAGACATCGTAGTAATCGAAGTGCGGCCCGACACCACCACCATCACTGGCGAAGCTGATCATGATGTCGTCGATGCGCCAGTTGGGAATGAACCTGAAGTCGCTCAGCATTGATCTGATGCCGTCATGCCATTGATCCATGGCCTGCACCAGCAGGCTCCAGTGAGTATCCGGCAATTCGGAAAAATCACGTTCAGTAAACGGACCATTGCGCAGTGTCCATTTTCCAGAGGAGGGGTCGTTGATGATGAGGCGCGACTCGATGAACTCCTCGCACGCAAATCCGGCCAGTTCGTCCGGTTCCACTGGATCCACGAATGGCCGACTGCCTGCACGTATGAGGAGAGGTTTCTTTTGCCAGTAGTTGCGCAGGAAGTTCTCTGGATCAAAATCTTCGGGCAATATTCCCTGGCCTATTCGTTCGGGCGACACTCCGGACATAATCATCAAATCCTGCGGGCCTGTTTGCTGGCATTGCCGATGTAATTTTCCGGTCGCAGCTTGCGCAGCAGCGCCTTGCCTTCCTCGGGAATATCGAGAGCATTCACAAAATCGTTCAGAACCTGCTGATTGATTTTTTGTCCACGGGTCAGTGCCTTGAGTTTCTCGTAAGGTTGATCGACGTTGTAGCGGCGCATTACCGTCTGGATCGGCTCGGCCAGCACTTCCCAACTATTGTCGAGATCGGCAAGCAATGCGTCAGCGTTGACAGAAAGTTTGCTCAACCCTTTCAGGGTCGCGTGATAGGCAATGACACTGTGAGCGAAGCCGACGCCGATGTTACGCAGTACGGTTGAATCGGTGAGATCGCGCTGCCAGCGTGAGATTGGCAGCTTCTCTGCCATGTGTTGCATGACGGCATTGGCGATGCCGAGATTGCCCTCCGAGTTTTCAAAGTCAATGGGATTGACCTTGTGCGGCATTGTGGAAGAGCCCACTTCACCCGCGATTGTCTTCTGTTTGAAATAGCCGAGAGAGATATAGCCCCAGATGTCGCGGTTAAGATCGATCAGGATGGTATTGAAGCGGCCGATGGCGGCGAACAGTTCGGCAATGTAATCGTGAGGTTCGATCTGGGTGGTGTAGGGGTTCCAGGTCAATCCAAGTGTTTCCACAAACTGCTGCGCGTTGCCCTGCCAGTCGATATCAGGATAGGCGGAGAGGTGAGCGTTGTAGTTGCCCACAGCACCATTGATCTTGCCGAGTATTTCATTGTTCCGGAACTGGGTGAACTGGCGCTCCAGGCGTGCCACTACATTGGCAATTTCCTTGCCGACAGTGGTGGGCGATGCCGTCTGGCCATGGGTGCGCGACAGTTGCGGTTGCTCTGCGTGCGTGTGGGCGAACATGCGCAATGTGTCGATGATCTGCTGCATCAGTGGCAGCATCACCTTGTCGCGACCATCACGCAGCATCAACGCGTACGAGAGGTTATTGATGTCTTCCGAGGTGCACGCAAAGTGTACGAATTCCATCTGTTTCGCCAGGTCGGGGAGCTTCAGTACCTTCTCCTTGAGAAAGTACTCGACAGCCTTCACATCGTGGTTGGTAGTGGCCTCTATCGCTTTGACACGTTCCGCATCGGCCAATGAAAAATCGTTGATGATTCCTTCCAGCAGAGCATTGCCTGCAGCACTGATGGTTGGCGCTTCCTTGATCTGCGGGTGTGCAGCGAGTTTCTGCAACCAGCGTATCTCCACGATGACCCGATAACGGATGAGAGCGAACTCGCTGAAATAATCGCTCAGGGCATCGGCCTTGTTGCGGTAACGGCCGTCGATGGGAGAGATCGCGGTCAAGCTGCTCAGAGGGTGTGCTGTCATGATTTTTTCCTGCCTGTTCTGAATGTAAGTCGGTTTAGTGTATGGTCAGCAGATTACGTCTTACATGGATGACGCAGTCGCGTATTTGTTTCTTGTAGAAGAACAGATGCCAGCGACGTCCGCCCAGCTGATGCCAGAGTAGCGCGGAGCGGATGCCCGCCAGAAGCAGCGCGCGAATCTTGTTGGCAACGCGGGGATCCTGCAGATATTCCGCATTGCCCTTGACGTGAATCCGGTAGGTCAGCTTGCTGATTGTGTCCTGATACAGAGCTGCCAGAGCTGCGAAATCATAACCAGTTTCGGGGCTGTTCTCCGGCAGCAAGGATTGTGGTTGTGTCTCGAGAAGTGCAGGGGTCATATGCTGCAGTCTGCGGCGGATCAGCGCCTGCATCGACGTCATCCGCATGAGCTGTTGCTGCAGCACAGTCATGCCGAGCACGTACTTGATGGCCTCGCCAAATTCTTTCACGCCCTCGCTGCTCAGCGACTGTTGCAGCGCATTCAGACCGCTGGCGAACTGGCTGACTTCGGGATAGATCTCTGCAGTGTTGCCAGGATCAAGCACCATCAACGGGGCGATGCAGGCGTTGATCTGCCTGGCATCGGCATACCCGGTGGTGGCCAGGGAATGGACCAGTTGGGCGCACTGAGCCACCACCGCCAGCGCGATATTGCGGTACTCCCACGGACTGAATTTATCTGAAGTATTGTTCAATAACAGCTCCTCCCAGGCATGTCTCGCTGTCGTAGAACACGATTGTCTGGCCGGGTGTAACCGCGCGCTGCGGTGCCTTGAATGTCACGAGCAGGGCGTCATCATCCTGCTGTTCCACGAGGCACTCCTGGTCGGCCTGACGGTAGCGGATTTTTGCTGTGCAGTGCAGCGGCAGTACTGGTGGTTGTCTGTTGATCCACGCTACCTGGGCTGCTCTCAGCGAGGTTGAGAACAACCAGGGATTTTCATTGCCTTGGGCAACCAGCAACACATTACGCTGCAAATCCTTGCCAACCACATACCATGGTGCCTCGCCATGTTTCTGCAGACCACCGATTCCCAGACCCTGGCGCTGGCCGTAAGTGTGATACATGAGTCCGTGATGTTCTCCGACTATCTCGCCATCGACAGTTTCAATCATACCGGGCTGCGCCGGCAGATAGCGTTGCAGGAAGTCCTTGAACTTGCGTTCGCCGATGAAACAAATTCCCGTGCTGTCTTTCTTGTCGTGGGTAATAAAGCCATGCTTCGCAGCCAGCCCACGCACGGCATTCTTTTCCAGTTCGCCCACGGGAAACAGACTGCGTTCCAGGCTGGCTTCGTTCACCGCGCTGAGGAAATAGCTCTGGTCCTTGTTGTTATCAAGTCCCTTAAGAAGCAGGGTTTGCTCGCCATAGACGCTCCGTTGTTTCCTGGTACGTGCATAGTGCCCCGTAGCGATACAGTCCGCGCCGAGTTCCATGGCGTAGTCAAGAAATGCCTTGAACTTGATTTCGCGATTGCAGAGGATGTCAGGGTTCGGGGTGCGTCCGGCACGATATTCCTGGATGAAATGCTCGAACACATTGTCCCAGTATTCCGCCGCAAAATTGGCGGTGTGCAGTGTGATACCCAGCGTGCGACAGACAGACTCGGCATCTGCAAGATCGGTCTTGGCTGTGCAGTACTCCGTATCGTCATCCTCGTCCCAGTTCTTCATGAAGAGACCTTCGACCTGATATCCCTGTTCAATAAGCAACAGAGCAGCGACGGACGAGTCTACGCCACCGGACATGCCAACCATGACCTTCTTCATTGAGTTGTCAGACTTGAGTGTGTTGTCGTGCATAAGCTGAGTGTCTGAGTGATCAGTCGAGAGACTGCACAAGTTCGAGCGGATAATGTTTGCCAGCCAGATAGTCATCGATCACGCGCAGCACTATCGGGCTGCGCAATTGATCACAGCGTTTCTCGATATCAGTTTGGGTCATCCATACTGCTCGCAATACACCTGTATCCAGCGGCCGCTCGGCAAAGTGCTGATCGGGTTCGCCGATAAAACAGGTTCGCAAATAGCAGATGCCTTCATCGCGAGAGGTATATTGATAGATGCCAAGAACCCCGGTAAGTCTGACCAGCCATGCGGTTTCTTCCAGAGTCTCCCGGATCGCCGCCTGACTGAGTGATTCGCCCGCCTCAAGATGCCCGGCCGGCTGGTTATAGACGATCTTCCCCTGGATTGACTCTTCCACCATGAGGAAATGCTGGTCGCGCTCAACAACTGTTGCCACTGTCTTGTGGGGATGCCACTGGGTCATGTATTCGATCATTCCGGCCGGATTCAAGAAAGGCGCAATCCTACCCCAAATTGTTGTGAAATGCCTCCGCGAATCGCATGCAAAAGGCGCGCTGTGGGCCCGGATGACGATTCGCTTCAGGTCAGACTTCATAACGTGGATAATAGTGGCTCGGAACATCTTCAGTACACGCTGGCAAAGACAGTGGAGAACATAATGAGCGAGTTGACCCATCTTGATGCTCAGGGCAATGCCCGGATGGTAGATGTCGGAGGCAAGGCGGTAACGAGTCGATCCGCCACTGCTACGGCGGTGGTGTCGATGCTGCCTGCGACCATGCAGCTGATCGTCAGCGGCAGTCACAAGAAAGGTGATGTCCTTGCTGTTGCGCGTATTGCAGGCATTCAGGCTGCCAAGAAGTGCTCGGACCTGATTCCACTGTGTCATCCACTGATGCTCAATTCCGTTAAGGTAGGCTTCGAACTGGACGAGACATCGAATCGCGTCCTCATTACCACCACATGCAGCCTTGATGGCAAGACCGGTGTGGAGATGGAGGCGTTGACGGCGGCCTCGGTCGCAGCACTGACCATCTACGATATGTGCAAGGCGGTAGACAAGGGCATGGTGATCGAGCGCATATGTTTGCAGGAAAAGCTCGGCGGCAAGTCTGGCCACTATACGAGGCAAGAGGGACCGGAAGAAGGAGTACAAGCATAATGCTGACGATCAACTATTTCGCAAGCCTGCGTGAAGAGCTTGGTTCCGGGGGCGAGACTTTGACGCTGCCTGAACAGGTCACTGATGTTGCACGGCTTATCGATCATCTTGTGCAGACAAAGGGAGAGAGCTGGTCTGCGTTAAAGGACAGCTCCAGAGTGTTGATAGCAGTCGATCAGGTGATCGTTGATCGTGGGCATCGATTGCATGGCACCGAAGAAGTGGCTTTCTTCCCCCCGATGACGGGAGGCTGAGCGTGATTTCGGTACAGACCCAGGACTTTGACATCGGTGAGCAACATCGCATTCTGTTGGCTGAGGCAAAGAACGCAGGAGGCGTTGCGACATTTACTGGTCTGGTGCGGGAGTTCTATGAGCCCGATGTGGGCAGGACTGCTCCTCGTGTGGAATCACTTTACCTCGAACACTATCCGGGCATGACGGAGAAAGCACTGGCGGATATCGTGAGCCAGGCCCGAACGCGCTGGGATGTGCTGGCGTGCCGCGTCATTCATCGGGTTGGAGAGCTGCGTGCCGGCGATCAGATTGTCTATGTTGGTGTGGCCAGCACTCATCGTGGTGATGCCTTCGCGGCTGCCGAGTTCATCATGGATTATCTGAAGACAAGCGCTCCCTTCTGGAAAAAGCAGAACACGGGACAGGGTGCGCAGTGGATCGAGAGTCGGGCATCGGACGAAGATGCGCGTAAACGCTGGGACAAGTAGCTGTGGAAGTTGGCCTTGCCCGCGATGATCTTGTCTGAAATTTCCTGAAATGCAGTACACCCATCGCGAGCAGGGTCATGATGGTTCGCTCTTACAGGTCAGACTTCGATCAGCCTTGACTCGCCAGGCTGCAGCGATCCCAGATTCCAAGGTCCAATGCTGTGTCGAATCAGGCGCAGAGTAGGGAAGCCAACTGCCGCCGTCATACGACGCACCTGTCGGTTCTTTCCTTCGAACAATGTCAGTTCTACCCATGAAGTGGGAATATTCCTGCGCTCCCGGATTGGTGGATTGCGTGGCCACAGTGATGGACTCTGCAATTCAATCGCGCGAGCCGGTCGGGTCTTGCCATCCTTCAACATGACTCCTGCCGCCAGCTTTCGCAGCGCCTCGTCATCAATCAGACCCTCCACCTGCACCCAATATACCTTGCCCAATTTGTAATTCGGATTGCTGATTTCCTGCTGCAATTTCCCGCAATCGGTGAGCAGTAATAGACCTTCAGAATCGCGATCAAGACGACCTGCCGGATAAAACCCGGGCTCCTTGATGCACGTAGAGAGTGTGGCCCTGCCGGAATCATCGGTGAACTGCGAGAGCATGTCATAAGGCTTGTTGAGCAGGATGAGTCTGGCCAATTGGATGTCCGCGCGTTGATGAATTAAAGGTCGATTCAATCCAGGTAAATGCCCCTGCAGAGCGGGGCGCGGCTATTCTAACAAAGCCCGGGCTGCTATACTGCCGCGCGAATTAATGTTGAGTGCCAAGCTCTAACCAAGGAAACGATATGACGACTGCCGCGACGATAATCTACACTATTACCGATGAAGCGCCCGCACTGGCGACCTATTCTCTGCTTCCGATCATCAAGACTTTTACCGAACCTGCGGGTATCAATGTGGAGACCAGAGACATTTCCCTGGCTGGCAGAATCATCGCGACCTTTCCCGACAATTTGACTCCTGAACAGCGGCAACCGGATGATCTGGCTGAGCTCGGTGAGCTGGCACAGACGCCAGATGCCAACATCATCAAGCTGCCCAATATCAGTGCATCGATTCCGCAGTTGCAGGCTGCCATCAAGGAGTTGCAATCCCAAGGATACAATATTCCGGACTATCCCGAAGACGCCAGGACCGATGCAGAGAAGGACATCAAGGCGCGTTATGCCAAGGTGCTGGGCAGCGCTGTGAATCCGGTGCTGCGTGAAGGCAACTCCGATCGTCGTGTTGCCGCTCCCGTGAAGGAGTATGCGAAGAAGAACCCGCATTCCATGGGCAAGTGGTCTCCAGAGTCAAAGTCCCATGTCGCACACATGAGTGACGGTGACTTCTACTCCAGCGAAAAATCCGCAGTATCGGAAAGCCCCGGCTACGTGCGCATTGAATTCGTTGCCCAGGATGGAAGTGTGAAAGTGCTGAAGGAAAAGACTCCGTTGCTGGCGGGTGAGGTGATCGATGCATCCGTGATGCGTTGTGGCACTCTACGTAAATTTTTCGCAGAGCAAATCGAGGATGCCAAACGAAGTGGGGTGTTGCTGTCGCTGCACTTGAAGGCCACCATGATGAAAGTATCTGACCCCATCATGTTCGGCCACGCTGTTACTGTCTACTTCGCCGACGTGTTCAGCAAGCATGCAGCCGTATTCAAGGAACTCGGCGTTGATCCTGCCAACGGTCTTGGCGATGTGTATGAGAAGATCAAGCGGTTACCTCAGGCGCAGCGTGCGCAGATCGAAGCAGACATTCAGGTGGTATACCAGACACGTCCCGCGCTTGCGATGGTGGATTCGGACAAGGGTATCACCAATCTGCACGTGCCTAGCGATGTGATTGTGGATGCCTCCATGCCTGCCGCGATTCGTTCGTCCGGGCAGATGTGGGGAGCCGATGGCAAGCTGCACGACACCAAGTGCATGATTCCGGATCGCTGCTACGCGGGTATCTACCAGGAGACCATCGATTTCTGCAAGAAACATGGCGCGTTCGATGTCAGTACCATGGGTAGTGTGTCTAACGTTGGTCTCATGGCTCAGAAAGCAGAAGAGTACGGATCACATGACAAGACTTTCAAGGTTGCAGGTAATGGCAAGGTGCGTGTAGTGGATGCTGCCGGTGCCGTGGTATTCGAACACGAAGTCGAAGAAGGGGATATCTGGCGCATGTGCCAGACGAAAGATCTGCCAATTCAGGATTGGGTCAAACTCGCCGTTACTCGCGCACGTGCCACTTCAACTCCAGCTGTGTTCTGGCTCGACGAAAAGCGGGCCCACGATGTGCAACTGATCAAGAAAGTGAAGCAATACCTGCAGAATCACGACACGAAGGGACTCGAAATTCTCATAATGTCTCCTGTAGAAGCCATACGATTTTCCCTTGAGCGGATCAGGGCCGGCAAGGACACGATTTCTGTCACCGGCAATGTGCTGCGTGACTACCTGACGGACCTGTTCCCGATTCTCGAACTTGGTACCAGTGCAAAAATGTTGTCTATCGTGCCGTTGTTGGCCGGTGGCGGATTGTTTGAAACGGGTGCTGGCGGCTCTGCTCCGAAACATGTGCAGCAGTTCCTGGAAGAGGGGCATCTGCGCTGGGATTCCCTGGGTGAGTTTCTGGCGCTGGCGGTGTCCCTGGAAGATCTTGGTGCCAAGACAGGTAACAAGAAGGCACTGGTGCTCGCGGATGCGCTGAACAAGGCGACTGGACTGTTCCTGGACAATGACAAGTCGCCTGCACGCAAGGTTGGCCACCTCGACAACCGCGGCAGTCACTTCTATCTGGCGTTGTACTGGGCACAGGCTCTTGCCAACCAGGCGCAGGATGGAGATTTGCAGGCGGCTTTCAAGAACCTGGCCAAGGTGCTGACAGAGAAAGAAGCTGTCATCGTGAGTGAATTGAACGGTTCGCAAGGCAAACCATTGGATATCGGTGGTTACTACCATCCAGACGCTGAAAAGGCGTCACATGCCCTGCGGCCAAGCGCAACCTTGAACGCAGCACTTGCCAGCCGCTGAAGGCTTGAAAGGCTGATTCGACTACACTTTGAGAAAACCCTTCAGTCACCCTGAGGTGATGAAGGGGTTTCAAAATTTGAAAATGGAATTGGCAGAGATACTGCCAAGGTTGGCTTAGTGTCCCTCGCTGGCCTGACCATTCGACTGCTGCTCCTGACCGAGTGGTCGTATATTCGCAGCATGCAGTCCTTTGGGGCCCTCGATGGTGTCGAAAGTGACTGTTTGCCCAGCTTTCAACGTTTTGTAGCCGTCCATGCCAATGGCTGAATAGTGTGCGAACAAATCGTCACCGCCATTGTCAGGAAGAATGAAACCGAACCCCTTTGCATTGTTGAACCACTTCACTTGCCCAGTACTCATGGCAATACTCCCGTATAACATGTTGTTGTAATTTTTTTATACGCTTGGTCGCGTGATCAACCGAGTAGGATATCCACGGAAAATCACATGCAGTGCTTCGTATAGCGCACTGATTTGATGTTGTCAACCTGGAGGTCTCCTGCTTTTATGCCAGATTGCAACATGCTGCATTATCCGTCGAGCCTAAACCAGCCACATAAAGGCCGGGTTTTTGGGTCTGATTTTTTATTTCCATGCCTGTTATTTTCAGGCGTATCATAGGCTCTGGTAACGGCCCGGAAGCAGTTGGCGTCAGTGTTTCAGAAATTTGCAGGTTGCTTCAGGAATACATGTAAGATGGTTGAACAAACAGATAACGGTTGGCCTCAGGGTCTGGTTGAGACTTCGATGGCGCAAGTTGGGCCGGGGTCTGATGATTTCGGAGATGGGGGGCTTGCAACCGCCGCTGTCCGGCCCAAAGTGACACAACCACCACTTTACAAAGTGGTTCTTTTCAACGATGACTACACTCCGATGGATTTTGTGGTGGATGTCCTCTGTTCATTCTTTGGCATGAACGTGGAAAAAGCGACACAGATCATGCTCAAGGTACACACAGAAGGGAAGGCTGTTTGTGGGGTATTCAGCAAGGACGTCGCAGAAACAAAAGCACAACAGGTAAATGACTACTCGCGAGAATGCGAGCAACCGCTTCTTTGTAATGTGGAAGTAGACAGATAATCGGATGGCAAGACTATGTTGAGCAAAGATCTGGAAGTCACATTGAATAGCGCCTTCTCCGGTGCTCGCAAGAAGCGGCACGAGTATATGACGGTAGAGCATCTTCTGCTGGCATTGTTGGACAACGAAATTGCCGCTGATGTTCTGCGGGCATGTGGTGCAGATCTCAGTCGCTTGCGAGATGAGTTGATGGAATTTGTGGATGCCACCACACCTTTGATACCCGATATCGAGTCTGATCGTGAGACGCAACCCACTCTGGGATTTCAGCGCGTACTGCAGCGAGCGGTGTTTCATGTCCAGTCCTCGGGTAAGCGCGAGGTCACCGGTGCCAACGTATTGGTCGCGATCTTCAGTGAACAGGAAAGTCAGGCAGTGTATTTGCTAAGACAGCAGGACATTGCCCGGATCGACGTCGTCAATTACATCACCCACGGCACACCCAAGGTGCATGGTCATAATGGTCATCCAGAACCGGCTCCCCAGCAGCAGGAACAGGACGAGGAAGGGGTTGAGCGCGCTGCCAGTGCGCTGGAGAGCTTTGCTACCAACCTCAATGAACAGGCTCTGCTTGGCAAGATTGATCCGCTGATTGGCCGCGAAGAGGAAATTACCCGCGTTATTCAGGTGTTGTCGCGTCGTCGCAAGAATAATCCTCTATTGGTTGGTGAGTCCGGCGTAGGCAAGACTGCGGTTGTAGAGGGATTGGCGCTCATGATCGTCGAAGGTCAGGTACCCGATATTCTCAAAGACAATGTGATCTATTCGCTGGATCTTGGTTCGTTGCTGGCGGGTACCAAGTACCGCGGCGATTTCGAGAAGCGCTTCAAGGCTCTGCTGTCCGAGTTGAAAAAAAACCCACGCGCCATTCTCTTCATTGATGAGATTCATACCATCATCGGCGCCGGTGCTGCATCCGGTGGAGTGATGGATGCATCCAATCTGCTTAAACCAGTGCTCACATCAGGTGATATGCGTTGTGTCGGCTCCACGACCTACCAGGAGTACCGCGGCATTTTCGAGAAAGATCGCGCATTGTCACGTCGCTTCCAGAAAATCGATGTGGACGAACCGGATGTCGAGACCACTTATCGTATTCTCAAAGGGTTGAAATCGCGCTTCGAGGAGCATCACGAACTGCGCTACAGTGATAATGCTTTGCGAGCTGCTTCTGAGCTGGCAGGCCGCTACATCAATGATCGTTTCATGCCGGACAAGGCCATCGATGTTATCGATGAGGCTGGCGCTTTCCAGCGTCTGCAGCCGCTGAGCAAGCGCAAGAAGCTGATTCAGGCCCAGGACATGGAGAAGGTGGTCGCTGCCATTGCCCGCATTCCCCCGAAGCACGTTTCGACTTCCGATATTCAGTCACTGAAAAATCTGGAAGAGAATCTGCGCATGGTAGTGTTCGGCCAGGACGAAGCCATCGGCAACCTGGCCTCCGCCATCAAGCTGTCCCGAGCAGGGCTCAACCATCCGGACAAGCCCATTGGCTCCTACTTGTTTTCCGGGCCGACGGGCGTCGGCAAGACTGAAGTCAGCAGGCAGTTGGCCAAGATTCTCGGTATAGAGTTGGTGCGCTTCGACATGTCTGAATATATGGAGCGTCATACCGTTTCGCGTTTGATTGGTGCGCCACCCGGATATGTCGGATTCGATCAGGGTGGATTGCTTACCGAAGCGATCACCAAAAACCCGCACTGCGTGCTGTTGCTCGACGAGATCGAAAAGGCGCATCCAGATGTTTTCAATCTGCTACTGCAGGTCATGGACCATGGCACCCTGACGGACAACAACGGCCGCCGGGCAGACTTCCGCAATGTGATCCTGATCATGACTACCAATGCTGGCGCCCAGGAAATGTCTCGAGCTTCCATCGGCTTCACTGTGCAGAACCACAGTTCCGATGGCATGGAGGCAATCAAGAAGGGCTTCAGTCCGGAATTCCGCAATCGTCTGGACGCAATCGTGCAGTTTGGTGCTCTAAGTACCGAGACGATCAAGACCGTGGTTGACAAGTTCCTGGTGGAGTTGCAGGTGCAACTGGATGACAAGAAGGTCACGATGCACGTGGATGAGAGTGCCCGCAACTGGTTTGTGGAACATGGTTATAGCGAGTCGATGGGTGCGCGACCGATGGGCAGGCTGATTCAGGACAAGCTGAAGAAGGCTCTTGCTGAAGAAATTCTCTTTGGTGAACTGACAGATGGTGGCGAAGTACAGGTGTCCATCGAGAACAATGAAGTAAAGCTGGCTATCACAGGAAGAAAGAGTACAGAGGGCAGAGAGCTGAGCAGAAGCGAGGGGTGAGTCTATCCCTCGCTGTAGTGCTGTCTGGAATCAGCGTGCGCGGTATGTGATGCGACCCTTGCTCAGATCGTAGGGTGTGAGCTCTACCTTGACCTGATCGCCAGTCAGAATGCGGATGTAGTTCTTTCTCATCTTGCCGGAGATGTGCGCAGTGACGATATGACCGTTCTCCAGCTTCACACGAAACATGGTGTTGGGGAGCGTATCCACCACCTCACCATCCATTTCGATCTGATCTTCTTTTGCCATTAACAATCAATCCTGATTAGGGTAAACGAGCATTTCCTGACCGGTCTGGTCAAAATTGTGCGCGCATTTTGCCTCATTTCCCCTTTATTAGCAAAAACTCCTTTCAGCTCAGCAGCGTCCACTTCCCGGCGATGAACAACTCCAGAGGTCGATACTCAGTTTTGTAGCGCATCTTGTCGCAGGACTTGATCCAGTAACCAAGGTAAAGATAGGGGAGATTCAGCCGGCGGGTTTTCTCGATCTGCCAGAGGATGGCGAATACACCCAGTGAGCGTTCGGCCAGTTCGGGATCGAAGAATGTGTACATGGCGGACAGGCAGTGATCCAACTCGTCCAGAACACAGACTGCAACCAATGCGTTGTCACTATAAAAGCCGTAGAACCTGGTGGAGGCGGCTTTCACCCGAATGAAGGACTGAAACTGTTCGGGAGTGGGCGGATACATGTCGCCATCCCGGTGGCGGGTATTGATATAGCTGGCGTACAGGTCGAAGCACTCCGGTTCACTGAGATCCTGAACTTCGCGCACCACCAGATCCTGATTGCGCTGCCATACCCGCTTGAATCGTCTGGTGTACTGGAAGTCACGCACCCGTACGCGGCAGGAGATACAGGCCTGGCATTGTGCACATCCGGGGCGGTAGAGGTGCGTGCCGCTGCGGCGGAATCCGGCAGTGATCAGGCGGCTGTAGAGATGCACAGTCAGCGGCTGTTCCGGGTCCATGAAAACTGTCGCTGCTTCCTGCCCAGGCAGATAGCTGCAGGGGTGCGGAGAAGTCTGGAAGAAGCGCAGGGTTGCAAGGTCTTCAGAGTTCAAGAGGAGAGAGCTCCATTGTCCAACGGCCACTCCTGCCAGGTTGAGCACGATAGTGATCGAGCAAGGTAAGAAATTCTTTCCGTGGCATATCCTTCGCTCCCATACTGCGCAGATGCGCACTGGGTACCTGGCAATCGATCAAATGATAGCACCAGCGTTGAAGTTGTCTGGTCAGCATGATCAGCGCTACCTTCGACGCATTGTCACGCAAACTGAACATGGATTCGCCGAAAAACAGCTGGCCCATGGCAATTCCGTAGAGACCTCCGACCAGTTCGTCACCCTCCCATACCTCGACCGAATGGGCGATATGCATGTCATGGAGTTGACAGTAGGCTGCCTGCATTGCGGGAGTAATCCAGGTGCCCGGCCACTCTTCGCGCAGTCCTGCACATTGCTGAATCACACTACTGAAAGCGTTATCGAATGTGACTCGATAACGCTGACTGCGTAGCAGTTTGCGCATGCTGCTGGAGATTTTCAGCTCTTCCGGAAACAACACCATGCGCACAGATGGGGACCACCAGAGGATCGGTTGATCATCCTGATACCAGGGAAATATGCCTTGTGCATAGGCGCACTGCAGTCGTTCGGGATGCAGGTCGCCACCGATGGCCAGCAGGCCATCGGGGTCCTTCAGTGCTTTCGACGGAGAGGGGAATTGCAGTTTCGTGTCGCTCAACCAGGGGGCTTTGAGCATGTTGTATCCCTTCCCAAGCGTCTTGTTGCCAACAGCGCAACGCGCAGTCCGTATTTATTGGTCCAGAAATTTTTCGGCATCCAGCGCCGCCATGCAACCGAAACCGGCAGAAGTAATGGCCTGACGGTACACATGATCAGCGATGTCGCCCGCAGCAAAGACACCTGGCACGCTCGTCTGAGTAGCATTGCCATTGATGCCGCTATGGATCTTCACATAGCCATCATGCATGTCGAGTTGTCCAGCAAAAATGTCGGAATTCGGCTTGTGACCGATGGCAATGAATACACCATCCACCTGCAGATCCTTGGTGGCACCGTTCTCGGTGCTGGCAATGCGGATGCCTGTCACTCCCATATTGTTTCCCAGCACTTCGTCCAGGCGATGATTCCATTCAATGCTGATCAGGCCAGCTTTTTGCTTCTCGAACAATTTGTCCTGCATGATCTTCTCTGCACGCAATGTGGAGCGGCGGTGCACGAGCGTGACATGAGAGGCAATGTTGGAAAGATACAGCGCCTCCTCAACTGCGGTATTGCCGCCGCCGACCACTGCAACGGGCTTGTTGCGATAGAAGAATCCATCACAGGTGGCGCAGGCGCTGACACCCTTGCCCATGAAGGCTTCCTCGGAGGGCAGGCCCAGATATTGAGCTGAGGCTCCGGTCGCAATGATCAATGCATCACATGTGTACACAGCAGAATCGCCCCAGAGTGTGAACGGACGCTTGGAGAGATCTGTCCTGTTGATATGATCAAAGACAATCTCGGAATCGAAACGCTCGGCGTGCAGCCTCATTCTCTCCATCAGGGCTGGGCCCTGCAAACCCTCCACATCACCAGGCCAATTGTCGACGTCGGTAGTGGTGGTCAGCTGACCTCCCTGCTGCATGCCGGTAATGATCACCGGCTTGAGGTTGGCGCGGGCAGCGTATACCGCAGCGGTATATCCTGCAGGTCCAGAGCCCAGAATGATGACTCTGTGGTGCTTTACTTCGTTCATAAATCACTGCTTCCTGTATTCTGTCAGGTGTCCGGTTACCCATTCGTATGGGGCTGTGGGACTGATGTGGAGCCTCTTGCGGCTGTTTTAAAGTCCATCTTCGCGTGTGCCCGGCATTGTAGTTGATCCGCCTGCCTTACTCATGCGATTTTTAGCGACAGGAATTGGTTGAGAAATACCACGCACCAGAGCACTTCTGTTATTTGCGAGGACCGGAAAATTGATTATGATAGCGCCCACCGAAATCTAGAATCAGATAGAAAATATAATTGCAGGTAATTGAAAAGTTTGAAAAATAAATCAAACAAGAAAGTCGATAAAGAACAGCAGCTTAGTTCTGTGACGCAACGCATCATCCGCGAAGGGACTCTGATTCTGTGCTTCCTGACAGGCCTCTTTCTCTTCATCGCCTTGCTGACCTACTCGCCCAGTGATCCCGGATTCAGCACCACCGGGGATGGTGGTGACATCGACAACGCCGTCGGTCAGTCCGGTGCCTGGATTGCCGATCTGCTGCTCTACCTGTTTGGTTTCCTGGCCTATATCTTCCCCGTGACTCTTGGTCTGAAAGTGGTCGCTTTGTTGCGCCAGTCGGATCAGGCTCAGGAAGATTTTTCGTGGGCAATGTTCTGGTTGAAGACCGCTGGTGTGGTATTGCTTGCAGTTGGTGCTTGTGCATTGGCCACGATGCACTTTGAAATCGCAGAGGATGGAGCACAGCTTGCCGGAGGCATCATCGGAGCTTCGATGGTCGACGTGACTGTTCCTGTCTTTGCCGTTGTTGGCAGTACCATTTTGTATTTCGCCATTTTTCTGCTGGGACTGACCATTACTGTCGAGATTTCCTGGCTGCGCTTCATTGATCGGACTGGTTATTTGACTCTCCATCTCTTCACCCGCAGTGGGATCGGTCTGCGCGACTGGCTTGCTACCCGCAAGGAGGAACAGGACACGCGTCAGATCGTCGAGACTCGCAAACGTGCGCTGGATGTCTACATCGAAAAGGAAAAGAAACGTGTGCCCCCTGCTATCGCGCCTGTTGCGAAGGCAGCGCCTGCAAAAAGCGCCCGCGTCGAGAAGGAACGTCAGGGACGCCTGTTTACCACGCCAAATCCCGGCGATCTGCCTGCGATTTCCCTGCTCGACGAATGGAAGGGTGTCAGCAAGGCTGGCTATTCAAAGGAATCGCTGGAGGCCATGTCGCGTCTGTTGGAGCTCAAACTCAATGACTTCGGCATCGAGATTCAGGTGACCGCAGTAAATCCTGGACCGGTGATCACGCGCTTTGAAGTACAACCGGCACCTGGCATCAAGGCTAGCCGTATCTCCGGTCTTGGCAAGGATCTCGCCCGTTCATTGGCGCTGGTCAGTGTGCGTGTGGTGGAAGTCATTCCAGGCAAGACAGTCATTGGAATCGAGATTCCGAACGAGCATCGCGAGATGATCATGCTCAGTCAGGTTCTGGCGTCACCAGACTTCGACAAATTCCACTCTCCCGTAAGCATGGCGCTGGGACATGACATCGTCGGCAACCCTGTGATTGTCGATCTGGCCAAAATGCCCCACTTGCTCGTTGCAGGTACCACTGGTTCGGGCAAGTCGGTGGGTGTGAATGCGATGATTCTCAGCCTGCTGTTCAAGTCCACTCCACAGGAAGTGCGTTTGATAATGATTGACCCCAAAATGCTGGAATTGTCAGTCTATGATGGTATACCGCACTTGCTCACACCGGTGATCACGGACATGAAGGATGCCGCAAACGGATTGCGCTGGTGTGTGGCGGAGATGGAGCGTCGCTACAAGCTGATGTCCGCACTTGGTGTGCGCAATCTTGCGGGTTACAACAAGAAGGTGACCGATGCGATCAAGGCGGGACAGTCAATTGTCGATCCATTGTGGCGTCCTGACCCGATGCAGCTTCTTGAAGAACAATCGGCCCCGATGCTGGAGTCATTGCCGATGATTGTCGTGATCGTCGACGAGTTGGCAGACATGATGATGGTGGTTGGCAAGAAGGTAGAGGAGTTGATCGCCCGTATAGCACAGAAGGCGCGCGCGGCAGGGATCCACCTGATTCTTGCAACACAGCGTCCGTCTGTGGATGTGTTGACTGGTCTGATAAAGGCGAACATCCCTACGCGCCTGTCATTCATGGTGCAGTCAAAGATTGATTCGCGCACGATTCTGGGAGAGGGTGGTGCAGAGCAATTGCTGGGCAACGGTGACATGCTGTTCTTGCCACCCGGCGGTGGTGTTGCGACCCGCGTACACGGTGCATTCGTCAGCGACGAAGAAGTCCACAGAGTGGTGGCTGATTGGAAGTCCAGAGGTGAACCGGTTTACATCGAGGAGATCACCCAAGGTGCTGACGAGCGCGATTATGGTGGTTTCGGGGGTGGCGACGAAGAGGCTGGTGAAGAGGATGACGCACTATATGATGAGGCGGTTGCTTTCGTGACGGAATCCCGAAAGGCATCCATCTCGGCAGTACAGAGAAAATTGCGAATTGGTTACAACCGTGCCGCTCGCATGATCGAGGCCATGGAAGCGGCCGGGGTTGTCTCGGCCATGAATACGAATGGCAGTCGTGAAGTGATTGCACCACCCCCACGCTAGTTCAGGATGTACTCACTATGCTGTGTCGAATACTGAAGTTTCTCCGTGTTATTCCTCTTGTCTGCGTCAGCAGTACAGCATTCGCACAGGACGAATCGGTTGAAAAGCTGACGCAACTGCTTGGCAACATTGATACCTTTCAGGCTGATGTACGTCAGCTGATCATCGAGTCCACCGGAGGACTGCTGGAGGAGAGCGAAATTCGATTCATGCTCAAGCGTCCCGATGGTTTCTACTGGGAAACCATTGCACCGTTTCCAGAGCTGATCGTCACAGATGGCACAACTCTCTGGAACTACCAACCGGATCTGCTGCAGGTCACGCTTGAGCCCTGGGATGTCAGCGAGTCTGAACTGGCCGCGCAGTTGCTCAATGGTCGTATTGACGAGATCAAGGCCGACTACACCATCACCGGCGGTGCCGTGCGTGATAATCAGGACTTTGAATTCATTCTGATCCCACTGGATGATGCGAGCCTCTACGAGCGAGTGACCATTTATTTCACCGGCGAAAGTCTTACTTCAATCCATGTCGACAGTGGCAATGGACAACGTACGTTCTGGGAGTTCTTCAACAATGAGTTGAACACTCCGCTTGCCGATGATGTTTTCGTGTTCATTCCTCCTGAAGACATCGATGTGATCGATAATACCGATTCCGCCAATTTTCAATGAACTTCCCCAGCAAGAACGGTTTCGCACATGGGCAATAAACCATCCCAGTCCCTGTTTGACGACGAGAGTGAGTCGATTACGGCGGTGGCCTCACAGCCTCTGGCGTCGCGGATGCGGCCACAGCGGCTTGGCGATTTTATCGGCCAGGAACATTTGTTAGGAGAGGGTAAATCTCTCGGTGAGGCGATACGCAAGGGATTGCCTCATTCGATGATTCTTTGGGGACCTCCGGGTGTCGGCAAGACCACGCTGGCGAGGCTGGTGGCGGAAACTTGTGGTGGTCTGTTCGAGAACATCTCTGCCGTGCTTTCCGGTGTGAAGGACATTCGTGCAGCTGTGGAGCGTGCCCAGGCGCACCGTAAGCTCAGTGGACGTGCGACAGTGCTGTTTGTGGACGAAGCGCACCGCTTCAACAAGAGCCAGCAGGATGCGTTCCTGCCGCATGTGGAAGATGGCACGCTGGTCTTTATCGGCGCGACCACCGAAAATCCCTCCTTCGAATTGAACAATGCGTTGCTCTCTCGCACCCGGGTCTATGTGCTGAAGTCCCTTGATGATGCAGCATTGGTCCTAGTAATTGATGCTGCCTTGCAAAATGAAGATCGCGGTCTGGGCAAGCACCGCATCGATTTGCCGGAGGATTGCAAACTCAGACTTGCCGCAGCTGCCGATGGTGATGCCCGCAAGGTTCTCAATCTTCTGGAGATAGCAGTTGATCTGGGCAACGAGCAGAACGGGGTATTGCGCATTGACGAAAGTGTCATCGAACAGGTGCTGCAGGGCAGCGCCCGCCGCTTTGACAAGGGCGGCGATTCCTTCTATGAACAGATTTCCGCGCTGCACAAGGCAGTGAGGGGCTCCAGCCCCGATGGGGCGCTGTACTGGCTGGTGCGCATGTTGGACGGTGGTTGCGATCCGTTATATATTGCGCGCCGTCTTGTCAGGATGGCGAGCGAGGACATCGGCAACGCCGATCCGCGCGCGCTGCAGATGGCGCTGTCTGCCTGGGATGCCCAGACTCGCCTTGGCAGCCCCGAAGGCGAGCTGGTGATTGCTCATGCGGTGATTTATCTTGCGTGCGCCCCCAAGAGCAATGCCGTCTACAATGCCTTCAATCAGGCTCGGGCAGATGTGCAGAATGGGGCCTCGCTGGAAGTGCCTTCCCATCTGAGAAATGCTCCTACCGCGTTAATGAAGACGCTGGACTACGGTGTCGAATATCGCTACGCCCACGATGAACCGGGTGCGTATGCGGCTGGCGAGAATTATTTTCCCCCGCAGTTGCAGGATACCCGGTATTATTTCCCGACCGAACAGGGCCTTGAACAGAAGATCCGGGAGAAACTGGATTATCTGCGGGAGCGCGACTTGAAGAGCCCCAACAGACGCTATCGAGAGAAAGGCTGAGAGGCTTGGCATGATTTACACATTGGCAGTGGCCGCTGGAGGCGCCCTTGGGGCGGTATCTCGTTATTGGCTGGTAAGTGCAATGGGCGCGAGTCGCTTCCCCTGGGGGACGCTGACGGTCAATGTAGCGGGTTCCGTTTTGATCGGTGTACTGTACGTGTTGATTACAGAGAAAGCAGTGCTCTCGGAGCAATGGCGAGCACTGTTGGTGGTGGGCTATCTCGGCGCCTTTACGACATTCTCCACGTTCTCGCTGGATGCGTTGATGCTGCTGCAGGATGGTCGTTTGCTGCACGCTGGATTGTATGTACTCGGCAGTGTTGTGATCTGCCTGCTGGGTGCCTGGCTTGGCATCATGCTGATGCGGGCCATATGACGAATCATTTTATAGTTTAGAAGAAAGGAAGAATTGACTCCATGCTGGATCCGAAATGGTTGCGCACAGAACCTGAAAAACTGGCGGCACTGCTGAAGAAGAAAAACTTCATTCTCGACATTGAGCACGTCAATGCGTTGGATGTGAAACGTCGTGAACTGATGCAGGAAACCGAGAAGCTGCAGAACGAGCGCAACGTGCGCTCGAAACTGATTGGGCAGGCAAAGGCCTCCGGGCAGGATGTAACACCGCTGCTCGCTGAAGTGGCGAACCTCGGCTCCTCACTGGAAGAGAACAAGAAAGCCTTGGCGATCGTGCAGGATGAATTCGCTGATCTGCTCATGCGCATTCCCAACGTGCCACAAGAGATCGTGCCTGCAGGCAAGGACGAGAAGGATAATGTCGAGCTGCGCAGGTGGGGCACGCCGCGCACATTTGATTTTGACGTCAAGGATCATGTTGCACTCGGTGAAGCCACAGAACAGATGGATTTCCCGACGGCGACCAAACTGACTGGCGCGCGCTTTGTCGTGTTGTACGGAGCGACTGCGCGGCTGCATCGTGCATTGATCCAGTTCATGCTGGACCAACACACCAACGAACATGGCTACGAAGAAGTCTACGTTCCTTACATTGTGAATCGCGACTCTCTGATGGGCACTGGTCAATTGCCAAAGTTTGCAGAGGATCTTTTTCGGCTTGAAGGGGAGGACGAATACTACCTGATCCCTACTGCGGAAGTACCTGTCACCAATCTGGTGCGCGACAGTATCGTGCCAGCGGAAAAAATGCCCTTGAAATATGTGTGCCATACACCGTGTTTCCGTAGTGAAGCGGGCAGCTATGGCCGCGATACACGCGGCATGATTCGTCAGCATCAGTTCGAGAAAGTGGAACTGGTGCAGATGGTCAAGCCCCAGGATTCCGATGCTGCACTGGAAGAGCTGACAGGCCATGCCGAGAAGATTCTGCAACTGCTGAATCTTCCCTATCGCGCCATGTTGTTGTGTGGTGGTGATATGGGAGCCAATGCGGCGCGCACGATCGATCTGGAGGTGTGGTTGCCTTCGCAGAATTGTTATCGCGAAATTTCTTCCTGCAGCACGTTCGAGGATTTCCAGGCGCGGCGCATGCAGGCGCGCTGGCGCAACCCGGAAACCGGAAAGCCGGAGTTGCTGCATTCACTGAACGGCTCGGGTCTCGCCATTGGCCGCACCCTGGTAGCGATTCTGGAAAATTTCCAGAACGCCGATGGATCGGTGACGATTCCTGACGTGTTGAGACCCTACATGGGTGGAATGGAACGGCTTGCGTAAGCGCCTCCTTGTGAACAAATGAGTGCAAGCTCGTGGAGTGCTGTATGCAGTTCCTGCCGATTTTTCTGAATGTGCGTGCCCAGACCTGTCTCGTGGTGGGTGGCGGCGATGTGGCCTATCGCAAAGCTGTGCTGCTCGATCGAGCCGGTGCGCGTCTGCGTGTCGTAGCTCCCGGGATTTGCGCGGAGCTGGAAACTCTGGTGATTGCAGGTGCAGGGGAGTTGCGCGTGCGTGGCTTCACCGAAAACGACATGGATGGTGTCTTCCTCGCTGTTGCTGCCACCGATGACGAGGAAGTGAATGCAGCAGTGTCCGTCGCCGCAAAGGCACGTGGCCTGCCGGTCAATGTGGTGGACAAACCCTCGCTGTGCAGTTTCATCGTTCCCGCTATTGTGGATCGCTCACCTGTGGTGATTGCGATCTCCAGTGGTGGTGCTTCGCCGGTGCTCACTCGCAAGCTCAAGGAAAAACTTGAAACGATGGTACCTGCCGCCTATGGCAGACTTGCGTTATTGCTTGGTGGTTATCGCGGTCGCGTCAAGAGTGTCATCACCGATTTCAAGCGTCGCACTCGCTTCTGGGAGAGGCTGCTTTCAGGCCCACTGTCCGAGATCGTGCTGGCTGGAAAAGAAGACGAAGGGCGCCGCTACATTGAGCAACAACTTTCCGAGTCCGATAATATTGTCGTGCAGGGAGAAGTCTATCTTGTCGGTGCGGGGCCAGGTGATCCTGACTTGCTGACGCTAAAAGCGTTGCGTCTGATGCAGGAAGCCGATGTAGTTCTCTATGACCGTCTCGTGTCGAAGGAGATCATGGCGCGTGTGCGTCCCGATGCCGAGAAGATCAACGTCGGTAAGGAGCGCTCCAATCACCTTGTGCCTCAGGAAGAAATCAATGACATGCTCGTGCGGCTCGCACAGGAAGGTAAAAAGGTTTTGCGTCTGAAAGGTGGTGACCCCTTCATCTTCGGTCGCGGTGGCGAAGAGATTGATCGACTCGCAGAGGCGGGTATTCCGTTTCAGGTGATTCCCGGCATTACTGCTGCATCGGGCTGCGCCTGTTATGCAGGTATTCCGCTGACGCATCGTGACTGTTCGCAGTCCGTGCGTTTTGTCACCGGTCATCTCAAGAACGACAGCATCGATCTCGACTGGCCGAATCTTGCGAACGAAAATCAGACGGTGGTGTTCTACATGGGGCTGGTCGGGCTTGAAACGATCTGTGAACAGTTGATTGCACACGGTATGGCGGCGGATATGCCGATAGCACTGGTGCAGCAGGGAACGACGCCGAATCAGAAAGTGATCACCGGCACCCTTGAGACGATGCCGGCAATCATGAAAGTCACCGAGGTGCAGGCTCCGACGATCATCATCGTCGGGCGCGTGGTGAAGTTGCAGTCGCGCTATTCGTGGTTCAAGGGCGCGGCAATTTCTTAAACGATCAATCCATACTCCGCCGACAGAATATCCAGAATCTCCTGCTTCGGATTCTCGGACAGCGTGATCTTCTGCCCTACGATCTGCTCGGCAATTCCCAGGTAGGTGCGTGACACCTGCATCAGCATGTCCTCCGGCAGTGCATTATCTCGCGCCAACGCTACACGCTCCGGCATTCTGTCCTTGTTCAGCAGAATGTCCGGATCAGGGAAGTAATTCAGCAGTTGCTGGCGAAATTCCTCTTTCGATTTTTCGATGACTTTCCCGGCACGGTAGGACGGACCGTCCCAGATGCGGGAGGAGTCCGGCGTGCCGACCTCGTCCATGTAGATCAGTTTGTCCTGACCATTCTTGTCGGTGACATATCCGAATTCGAATTTGGTATCGACGAATACCTGATCGATCTTTTCCAGCTCTTTGCTGATGACGTTGAAACCTTCCCGAAGCAGTTGTTCATAAAAATCGATATCCGATGTGGTGCGGAAGTTGAAGGCAGCGTAGTTGCGATCAATGTCCGCACGGGTGATGTTCACATCGTCAGCTTCAGGCACGCCAGGAATACCGCGTAGAATTCCCTTCGTGGAAGGAGTGATCAGCAGTTCAGGCAGGCGCTGATCCTTCTGGAGTCCTTCCGGCAGCATGATGCCACAGAAGTCGCGCTCGCCCTTGGTGTAGGAGCGCCACATGGAACCTGTGATGTACTGGCGGCAGATTGCCTCGATCATCACTGGGCGGGCTTTCTGTACGATCCATACAAAGGGGTGAGGGATTTCCAGAATGTGGCTCTCGGCCAGCCCCTGTTCGCGGAACAGTTTGAACCAGTGATTGGAGATGGTGTTCAGGGCGGCGCCTTTGCCAGGCACGCCATTGAGGCCCCCCTCGCCGTGCCAGATGCAGTCAAATGCGGAGATGCGATCGCTGATCACCATGATGGCCAGTGGTGCCTCTGGAGCCACGTTGTAGCCGCGTTGCTGGATGAGACGTTTGCTGTCGGTATCGGTCAGCCAGTAAACGGAACGCACCTTGCCGCTGTGAACGGGTTTGTCGGTACGGATGGGCAGATCGTTGTTGATGGCTAATACGCGGTTGGGGAGGCTCTTCGCAGGGCTCATGGGGCTTGTCCTGTGTGTCTCAAAAGGTCAGTTGTGCGCACGTTATGTAGAGGTTCTGTGTGCGGGCTCAAAGGAGCGCGAATCATAGCAGAATTCACCCTTGCCGCCACTCGCAACTCAACTCAAAAACAGTTGGTCGGGCGCGGCAATCCCGCGATTTTACTGGCGAGCAGGGCAGGATTACCGGGAAAGAGTTTCATCAGATAGATGCTGCGGCCTTTGTCTGCGCCCAATTCTCGAGCCACCAGTTTGACCAGCGGGCGCATGGCAGGAGACAGCGCGTGGGCCTCGTAGAAAGCCCGGAGAACAGTAATGACTTCCCAGTGCGCTGGCGTGAGATCAATGTTGACGGACTCCGCCAATTTCACGGCGACCTCCTGACTCCAGTCGTTGAGATTTCTGAGATAGCCATCCTTGTCGAGCGGTATTGGTTTGTGGTCGTGGAGGATCAAACTGCCCATGGCCTAGAACCAGCTGACGGTTTTGTGGTGGGTGCAGACCAGCGTGACAAAGTCGGCATAGCTGACGGGTTCGATAGAGGAGGGCAGTGAGTCGTGGGCAATGCCTCGTGCCTGCAGGTCTTCCTTCAAGGCGTAGATACCAATGCTGGCAGTTGACCTTGTTTCGACATTGATACCGGCGTCATCGCTGGCAAGGCTCGCTCCCACCGCGTTATACACCCCATCCTCCATCAACAGGATCGCATCCCCAGGCAATGCCACGCGCAGGCAGGAGTCCAGAGCGGAGCTCGTCAGGCTGAATTTATTGACGGTGTGCAGTGTTGTCACAGGTTGAATACCACGTCAGATTGTCTCATCAATGAGGCGATATGACCTGCAGTGCAGGGAGTGGCGTCGATCACCAAATCCTCCGCTGCTAAACCGCGATCCTGCAGGGATTGGGCATCGACGTAGACATTTTCCACTTCGTACAGTGATAGAGCAGAAAAAGCGGCGCTCAGATTTTTGGAATCTATGGCAGCAGGCTCTTGTCCTCGCCTGAGTTGCCAGACACCATCATCCATGAAGACATAGTTAACCTGCTGATCGAACACGGAGGCGGAGAGCACCATATCCAGACATGCTTTGGCATAGTTCTGGCCATATGGTGATTTGCGGCTGATGAACGTCAGCACCTTGCGGGTTGGCTGTTCAATGTTGTCATTTGCAACGTTTTCATTCACGACATCAGGCTCCAAAGCTCACCACCCTGTCGGACACCAAAGTGGCATCGACGAGTTGCCCTAATCCAGAAAGGGAAACACCTTCAACAAGGTTGCTGCATGCGCGCTCATAGCGGGCGGCCTCCTGCGCATCGACCACACCGCGCTTGAGGGCTGATGACACGCAACTGATAGCGTCAATGTTGTGTCCACTGATCAACGCCTGCCAAGCCTTCACCAGATCGAACTCGTCCTGCGGAGGGATACTCAGCGCATTGCTGTTATGCACACCATCTGCGTAGAAAAAAAGGCGATATATCTCGTGTCCTGCCGTCAGTGCTGCTCTGGTGAACTGGTAGGCACTCCAGGCGGCTTGGGAGGAATAGGGGGCTGAATAAACGACGACGGTGAGTTTCACGGTAAATACTCGGTATGTACTTGCGATGCACCTGCTCTGAAAACAAAAAGCCCCAGTCAGGACCGGGGCTCAGTGTAACTCAATCACAAACGAATGGGCTTATTCGTCACCGCCGAATGCTGTCAGCAGGTGAATCAGGCTCATGAACAGGTTATAGATCGACACGAACAGCGTAATGGTCGCGAGGATGTAATTGGTCTCGCCACCGTTCACGATCTCACCGGTCTGGTACAGGATGATCGCACTGGCAAACAACATGAAACCAACAGAGATGGCCAGTTGCAGGGCGGGAATCTGGAGGAATATCCCCAGAATCATGGCCGCGATCAGCACGAAGCAGCCGGCAGTGATGAAACCGCTCAGGAAAGAGAAGTCCTTGCGGGATACGAGTGCATAACCGGACAGGCCAAAGAATATGAATGCGGTACCACCCAGTGCGGTGGTCACGATTTCACTGCCGCCGCTGGTCGCCATCAGGGCGCCAATCAGTGGGCCTGTGCCGTAGCCAATGAAACCTGCAAAGGCGAATATGGTCAGAAGACCCCAGGCACTGCGAGCAAGTGCATGAGTGGCAAACAGCAGGCCGTAAACACCAATGATATACATCCAGATATTCATCGGCGCGGCATTCGTGCTGACGAATGCCATCAGGGCACTGAAGCCCAGTGTCATGCCCAGCAGCATGTAGGTGTTTTTAAGAACCTTGTTAACAGCAACAACCGATCCACGGGTTTGCGCAACATTCAACACATCAAACTGACTCATAGTGATCTCCGTAGTAATACATTGCTGATGATAACCGTGCTGACTTAGACCGGAACATGCCTTAAAGAGTTTCATATCTTAGTCGGTCATGCCTGATCAGTGGGAATAAATTCCAGTAATTTCAAGCATCAGGCGAAGGCAATCATACCGTGCGTCAGGCCAAAAGCAATCCTTTCCGTGTATGGTTATCCGCCCGGTCGGTGATTCCCCAGATGGGGTTACGCGCAATTTTCCGATTGACTGAAAACCCAACTATAGTAAGATTGCGCCCCGTTGCGGAGGGGTGGCAGAGCGGTTGAATGCACCGGTCTTGAAAACCGGCGAGGATGAAAGTCCTTCGAGAGTTCGAATCTCTCCCCCTCCGCCAACTCCTGACATTCCCCGGCCTTCAGCCCCATCACTTCGCCTTTGTAGAGACTGTCTCACCGCCAAAAGCGGGCGAGAAGTTCTAATGTTAGCGTTCGGCCGAACTGACAACAGCGCGACGCGTTAGAACAGTCAGACAGCTTTCAATTACTCTCTTTACCCGCCAAACTGGATAGTGATCTTCGTATCAGGCATGATGACATCCTGGCCGCACCTGGAAGCACTAGTAAGTCCTGTCATCCGCACCGGTTGTATGGGTAATGCGACGTGGTGAGAGTGCAGATTTCAACGAGCACAGCGACATATGGCTTCTCAGACTACTGGCGTTGCAGGATCTGGCTATGGAAACGTATATGTGGACTCTCTTATATGGGGGTGCAGATGGACGGGGGGACCTGTCACTTATGCGTTTGGCCCAGCGGCATTGACACCTTACGGCCTCACATCACAAGCTTGGACTTCTGCTGAGCAGAATATGTTTAGAGCAGTCCTTGGCTCATTCTCCAATGTTTGTGGGATTACGTTTGCCGAAGTGCCTTACTCAACCAGCGTCAACATCGTTGAGTGGAAAGTTGGTACCATTCCAGGAGCAAGCAACGGCAGCATAATTCTGGGTTTCCACGAGATTCCTGACGGCACTTACACCCAGAACTGGGGGGTTTTCAGCACTAATGGTTCACACTGGGCAACCACTCCAGGCTCCCTCGGATACAGCACGGTAGTTCATGAGATTGGACACGGCCTGGGGCTTGCCCATCCGCACGACGGTGGTGACGAGTCGGATGCAACCCTCTTTCCCGGTGTTACCAACTCCGCATCGTACGGTCAATATGACATGAATCAGAGTATCTGGTCAGTCATGAGCTACAACTCTGGCTGGAAAGAGGCGCCAGTAAATTCCTGGTCGTATGGTGATGTCATTACTCCGATGGCCCTGGATATTGCAGCCCTACAGCAACTCTATGGCGTAAATACAAGTTTTAATGCAGATGATAACAATTATTTTCTTCCGGGAGTTAATGCTCCAGGGACAGGTTGGTCGTGCATCTGGGATGCTGCTGGAACAGATACGATTTCAAATGCAGGAAGATCTCTAGCAGCCACTATTGACTTGAGAGCGGCTCCTCTAGTCGGAGCAAATGCTGGGGGCTATGTTTCTAAAGTTGCAGGGATCATTGGTGGTTTCACCATTGCCAATGGCGTCATTATCGAGAATGCTGTCGGAGGGAATGGTCATGACATACTTATAGGCAATGAGCATGACAATTATCTGTACGGAGGTGCAGGTAATGACGTTATCACGGGATTTTTCGGCACTGATTTCATTGATGGAGGAGAGGGTGTTGACACGTTGGTATTGTCGGGTAGTAGTGAACAGTACCTGATCGCCTACTCAGTCAATGAAAGTTCTTACTACATTCAGGATCTTGTTTCCGATCGTGACGGCACGGATTGGTTGGAAAGTATTGAAAGGATCTTGTTTTCTCAAACCAATACTCTTGTTGAGTTCATTTCTCTGCTGGAGAACACTGACCCCACGGTAACCTCCTTCAATCCTGCGGATGGCGCCGTAAATGTTGGGCTTTCCAGTAACATATCTGTGACATTCAGCGAGTGGATACAGCGTGGTGTCGGCACGATTGAAATTCGTTCAGGTTCGGCGCAGGGAGCGTTATTTGAGAGTTTCAATGCAGCGAGTAGCCCCCGGCTTTCCATCACAGGGAATCAACTTGTGATAGACCCTGTTGCCAGCTTTTCAGGCGATACAAATTATTTCGTGATTTTCTCCAATGGCGTCATCAAGGATATGCTCGGCAACAACTACGTTGGTTCAGAAAACTATGATTTCAAGACTGTAGACACAATTGCTCCAACCGTATCAGTGTATAGCCCCACTGGTGGGGCAGTAGATGTCTTTGGCAATGGTGATATTGTTTTGACGTTCAGTGAATCAATTCAACGTGGTGTGGGTAATATCGAGATTCGGGCAGGTTCTGCTAAAGGGACGGTGGTTGAGAGTTTCAATACAGTAAGCAGTAACAGAATTTCTATTGATGAGAACGTGTTGACGATTGATCCCATTGCGGTACTTGCTGGAGATACAAGATATTTCGTTGTTATAACTCATGGTGCTATCAAGGATCTTGCTGGCAATAGTTTTCAGGGTACAACAACTTATGAATTCAGGACGCTCGGGACGGTTAGCCAGGTGCTCTATGACGGCGCTTCCAATGGTCTTGACTATGGAGTCTATCGAGTATCGTCTGGCGTTTACGCTGTCTCGGAAAGTGGTTTGCATGCTGGGGACAGTGCAGTTGGATCCATAAAATTATTTTCGGGAAGCAAGGCTTGGGCGCCTCTTTCAGGAATGAACATTCTGGCTGTGGAGATGAGCAATAATGATTTTTCAATTATCTATTCAACCGGAACTGGTGCCAAGACCGTGTATAGCAGTTGGTTATTCAACTCGATTACCGGGATTTCGACCGCTAAACCTGAAGTACTCAGTTTGGCTCAGTTGCTTGCGAAGGAGAATACGCTTGGAATTGATTTAAATCAGGATGCTGGCATAGGCGATGCTATCGCTGCAGTGCTATACAGTGATCCGGATTATGGTGTGTATCGATTGACATCGGGTGTTTACGCAATAGCCGAGGCAGGATTTCTGGTAACAGATATTGCAAGTGCGGCACTGAATTTGCGGGTTGCTGACAAGGGGTGGATTCCAGTAAGTGGCACCATTATCCTGTCTGTTAGATTTGATGGGGATACATACTCTATCATTTTCTCTACGGGCTCCGGTACGAAGAAGGTATTCAGCAGTCTCAATTTCAATGCAGGAAACGGTGAATCCACAGGCAAAGCGGTTGTGCTAGGCTTGATGCAGTTGCTTGCAAAAGAAGCAGAACTGGAAATGGATTTGAATGGAGATTCGGTTATTGGTGATGGTGTTGCCGAAGTGCTCCATGACGGATTTGACTATGGTATTTATCGCCTGTCGTCTGGACGATATGTTCTGGCGGGAAGTAATGTACCCGTGGGCGATATGCCGTTCGAAGGGCTGAACCTGATGGTCGGCACCAAGGCGTGGGCTCCCGTCTCAGGGGGCAGTATATTGGCAATTGAACTCAATGAAAGCGTATATTCCATGCTCTATTCGACGGGGACTGGCAGCAAAAAGGTATTCAGCAGTCAGGCATTTTCATCCACAACCGGAGTATCCAGTGGTAAGGCAGTTGTTTTGACTCTTGCCCAACTCCTGGCCAAGGAGGGTAGCATCGGAGTAGATCTGAATGGTGATACAGTTATTGGGGATGCTGTTTCGCAAGTGCTATACGATGGTGCCTTTCAAGGACTGGGCTACGGAGTTTACAAATTGTCTTCAGGAGTTTATGCCATTGGTCAGGATGGCCTTACCACAGGGGACTCCGCTGTCAGTTCATTGATTCTGACAAATGCTGGTAAACCATGGGTGCCGCTGTCCGGGTCGACCATCCTGGCTGTAGAACAGACTAGTGATCGTTACACAGTGCTCTATTCTTCAGGCACCAGTAGCAAGAAGACTTTCAATAGTTGGACTTTCGATGTCATCACGGGTATTTCAATTGGTAAACCCGTAGTACTGAACAGGTTGGAGTTGATGGAAAAAGAGCAGAGCCTGGGTGTTGATCTGGATGGTGATTCAATTATTGGTGATGGAATCTTGCGATTTACTCAGCTTTCTGTATCGATTGTTCCGATTGATGATGTCGAGGAAAAACTTTCTGGGGCATCATCAGACGATTCTCCTTCAGAGCGAATGTATCTATATCCTGCAAGTAGCCAGTTGGAATTGGATGGGGAGGCAGTCTTTGCACCGGCGATTGAACAGAGCTTAAATGAAGGCAGCTGGGATTACATCTGATTTCTGTGATCAAAAGAAATGGTGTGGCCTCTCAAAACCCCCTCAATTTGCCAATTTTTCCAGAGTTATAGCCTGATAAGTGGTCCACTCGCGTTTCACACATACTTGCAGTGCTGCTCCTCCTGTCAGATTCTTCCAATAAGCCCAGCGCAACGGTATATAAGTCATCGTTGTTACCAACCATAGCAGAAGAGGATTGAATGACTGCACCCACGGTGAGAGATCGCGTTTTTCAACCAATCTGAATCCGCTTGCTTCTGCCAACGCTATTGCGGAGTGAGTGGTTAGCAGATTATTTATGTGCCAGCCTTGTGTGAAACGCTTTATCCACCACAGTGCTCGTGAATTGTGAGGGGGGTTAAGAAAATCATCACAAATGATCAGGCGACCACCAGGCTGTATGTGTCTTGCTACCATTTCGAAGAAAGTTTTAGCGTTTTCAGCATGTACAAACGACTCAATGGCACAGGCGGCGTGGGCTGGGGGTAGGTGAAGAGGGGTCGAGAAGTCCCCGAGTACAAAATTTACCTGTGCTGACAGACCAAGCTGTTGTGCTCGTGCTTTTGCCAATTGGACTTGTTCGATGCTTAGAGTAACCCCGGTTATCCGTATTCCAAGAGTTTGTGCGAGCCAGGTTGCGGTTCCTCCCACACCACAACCCAGATCGAGCAGGTGTATTGCAGAAGGCTCATTGCCAAGCATGGGTCGAAGCGCATCTGCGATGAACTGATTCAGATACAGGAAAGCCTGTGTGCGGTTTTTCACACCTGGCGCCCAGATGGCCCTGTGTATGGCTGCCACATCACCGCTGCCACCTAATTTCAGGAATCGAGTGGTGTTGGAGTTATAGTAGTCAGCGATCGCTTCTGGAGAGGTAAGATGAATCTGTTTGTCAGGGGTGTTGTGCATGCTTGCATAACCCGGAAGAGTGGACGCCCGCCATGATCCCTGTTTCTGTTTGCAGATGCCACTAGAAGTTCAGTTGAATCGATAACTACCATACTTCAGGTTTTGCCCTATCGAGGCTATAGTGACATCCGCCAATATAAAGAGCGATGGCCAGCGCCGTCACGAGAACAATCAATCACTGGAGTTCCCGATGAAATCAATCAATAAGACACTGACTGTTGCAGCACTAAGCTTCTCACTGATGTCCGGACTGATCTTTGCTGCCGATATGGATGACACTATTATTGTCAGCAGCACAGCATTTGAACATCATGGCACTGTGCCGTTGCAGTTCTCCGCCTATGGCGACAACATTTCCCCACAGTTGAGCTGGAGCAATTTGCCCGCAGGGACTGCGCAACTGGCGCTTGTGATGGACGATCCCGTTGCGCCAACACCGCAGCCATTTGTGCATTGGGTAGCCTACAACATTCCTGCAGATGCTTCCGGTTTGCCTCAGGCTTTAAGCAAGGATCCGGTGGTGATCGATGTGCCGGAGTTGGTTGGTATGATCAACGGGCTGAATGGGACACGTCAGGCCGGTTATTTTGGGCCGCGTCCTCCAGTGGATGGCAAGCTGCACGCTTACCACTTCCGGGTTTATGCAATTGATTCCGTGCTGAACCTTCCCGAAGGCCTTAACAAGGACGCCTTGTTGGAAGCCATTGAAGGCCATGTGCTCGGCACAGGCATGCTGATGGGTCATTACCAGCAGACGGAGTAATAATGCGCATGACTGTCAGAGCAATGAAAATCAGATCAACGAGTGCATTCTCTAGGCGTGTCACAAGAAGCCTTTACACCGCTGGCGCCGTGAGTCATTTCCTGATCACCGGCGCAGCGCTGGCACAAACCAGTATAGGTCCAGTCGTGATCGACTCTCCTGTGGTTGCGCAGTTCCAGGGTGTGGTATCCGCCCCCCGTGTGATCGAAGCTCTTGCAGCGATTGAACATAACGAGCCGGAGACCATTGCGGAGCAGATACGCCTGACCGAGATTCCAGCACCACCGTTCATGGAGGAGGTGAGGGCGCAATACTATCTCGAACAGATGCGCGGCCGTGGCCTGACAGATGCCTATATTGACACCGAAGGAAATGTGATCGGTGTGCGCAGGGGCACGGGGGATGGTCCGTTGCTGGCGATCGCCGCGCACCTGGACACGGTGTTTCCGATAGAGACCGATGTCACCGTGGAGTTTCGCGACGGTCGTTACTACGCGCCTGGTATCAGTGACGATGGTCGTGGCCTGACTGTTCTGCTGACGTTGATCGAGACACTCGATACGTATGCCATTCCCACAGTCGGGGACATCATGTTCATCGGTAACGTGGGGGAAGAAGGGCTAGGTGATCTACGGGGTATCAAGGCGATTTTCCGCGACCACCCAGAAATCGACGGCTTCATTTCCATCGACGGTTCCGGTCTCTCCGGCATTACTACTGGAGCCACTGGCAGCCGCCGTTTCGAGTTCATTTTCACCGGCCCAGGCGGGCATTCGTTCAGCGCCTTCGGCCTGGCCAGCGCCATTCACGCGATGGGCAGAGCAATCACGAAGATCGGCGATCTGGAAACACCATTGGACCCGAAGACGACGTTCACGGTTGGCACTGTGCGGGGTGGCACCTCTGTCAATTCCATCGCTGCTGATGCTGTTTTCGAGCTGGACATGCGTTCCAACAGTGCAGATGAACTGGCGAAACTTGAGCAGCGTGCGAAGTCCGCTGCACTGGAGGGCGTGGCCGAGGAAAACGCACGCTGGAACAATAATGGGGAAATCACCGTGGAGTTTCGCCTGGTGGGTGACCGCCCTGTAGGTAGTACCCCAGTTGACGATCCGCTGGTGCAGACCGCCGCGCTGGCATTCGCAGCAGTAGACAGTGATTTGCAGGAGTTACGAACCTCCAGCACGGACTCCAATATTCCGATGTCGATGGGCATTCCCGCCATCACGATCACAGGTGGCGGAAGTGCCGGTGGCTCTCACTCACCGGAGGAGTGGTTCTCTCCCGAAAACTCTCACTTTGGTCCGCAACTGGCACTTCTGCTCAGCCTTGGCCTTGCAGGAGTGGAAGGGGTCAGTGCACCCTTGCTGAACAGACGTTAGGGTCTGGCTACCGCCTGCGAGAACTTGTTGAAGGACGCATGTGGAGTGCCGCTGAAACAAAACATCATGTAGGGAAAGGCATCGGTGATGTAGTAGCCATAGTCGCCATTGACTGCCATGCCATTACATTGGTCCAGGTCTCCTGATCCTGCCACGTACTCATAGTCGTCCCGGTAGGTGCCGTCATGGACACCGCCGGGATTGCCAGTACCGCTCGGCCTGCTTCCAGCCTTCAGGCGATAGCTGCTTGTCGCCTTGCGCACTGTTCCGTTGTCTTCAAAATAGGATCCGAACACTGGGAATCCATCAGCAGCAAAGCCCACCACGGGTGAGGGTTGCGTGCTGATGGAATTGAACAGTGCATTGGGGTTGCCATGATAGTGATAGGCACCCGTAGGTTGAGTGTGAGCGTTGTGGTTGTCGGTTCCGAAATTGTTCTTCGGCGACATCGGGTCGAAGCGCCAGGGTTGAGCCGGGTTCGAACAGCCGATCTTTTCGTCGCCAACTCCGTAGCATGCCGCTGCCCATATGTCCACCTTGACGCCGTTGAGCAGCACCGCATTGTCCCACTCCAGTGTCAAGGCGCTGGGCGAAGAAGCCAGCACGGGCTCTGCAGGCATGCTGTAAGTGTGAGCGACGGCTGCAACGGGAGTGGCAAAATTGCCGCCCTGGCCAAAGTCGTGATTCGGAATGTTGTTGGAGGTAAAGGTGCACAGTCCGTTGGCAACGGAAATCTCCAGTGTGCCCGCGAAGTTCAAGCTGCGTTTTACGTCGGTCACTTCTGAACTGTATTGACCTGCGTATTCGCCACAGCTTGCAGCGCGATCAAAGAGGATTGCATCGGTGAGATCCCGAATTTCGTCACTCCCAGGGTCAATAAAATCAGAAATTACGCCAACACGGATGATGCCGACACCGAACTGTAATCCATGCACATAGACTTCGTCACCACGAGTTCCCAGATAGGTATTGGTGCCGTTGTAATACCGTACGAGATAGCCTTCCAGCTCCTGGGTCTCCTGGTTTGGTGGGCTGAAAAACTCCGCGTGTTGCTGTTCTGCAAATGCAAACAGAGCCTCAGTGTCGCTTCGATTGTCGGCCAAGACGTGGCCGGGAAACACAAAGCATAGAATAATCAGTGGAGTGGTTCTCAGCATGCCGTTTCATCTTGTTGGTTTCTGTGATCGGACTATCTTCAGCAATAACGCGGGAAGAATATCTCGGTTGACACAGGAAACCACTTTTCTTGGGGACAAATAAATACAGAGAAAAACCTCAATCGAGGCTTCTCTCCGTATTTCGTTATCGGGTCTCAAGCACGTGGCGAACGGTTTGCGAGTGGCGGCGTTACATGTTCACTCGCTGATGAACATTTCATCCCTGCTCTGGAGTAGTGCCAGGCACATGGATGGACCGTACGGACACACTTGGAAAGCTCAGATTGCAGCCAGTGGCTGGTACGACTACCGTGTCCTGTTTGACTCCAGCGGCAACGTTGTTCAATGTTGCGTCGAGTTTCGGATCAAACGGTCCTCTGTAGAGAACGCTGAAGTCTTCGGGATCGAGTACGACAATTTCGCCCGACTTCGTCAGATTAAGCGTCCTGGTGACCGCCTGATCGGCATCGACCAAAATGGGCAGTTCTATGCGCTGGGTTCTGGCTTTCATCTGGATCCCTGAGGATTCCTCGCCAGCGCCATTGATCATCATGAAAGCGACACCTTTGCCCTCCCAATTGTTTCGCAGAGTTTGAAGTTGAGACGATGCGTGTGGCGGGATGGCGCAGATGTTGGATTGTGCGACAAGTACCAATGCGCTCTTGTGGCGATAGCGACTTAGTTGATGATTGGTGCCGTTGTGGTCAGTCAGGGAGAAATCCCCAGAGCGTTCTGTCGCGGCATAGCCTGTGGAGTTCATGGCGGTCGCGAGCAGGGAGATCACCAGCCAGTTGAATCTTTTCATTTGTATTCCCCTCTTTTGGGACTTCTCTGGAAAATTGATGAACGATGTTCCAACGTGCGGGGGAAATTTACCGTGAGAGTGCGATTGCAGAATTGAGCTATATCAAGATTTTATTCTGTGATGCTTACACCGTTTACCCAGGTCTCCAGCACTGTGGCTTTCCATATTTCGCTGGGATCATTCGTGAAAATGTCCTGCTCCAGAAGGATAAAATCCGCAGCTTTTCCACGCTCAAGCGTACCAAGTAGAGACTCTTGATGTCCGGCGTAGGCTGCATCGATTGTGAAGCTGGCGAGGGCCTCCGAGGCCGTCATGCGCTCTTCTGGAAACCAGCCCTCGGGAGGTTGGTTCTGATGATCTTGTCGTGTGATTGCTGCGTGCAGACCATAGAAGGGATTCGGTGACTCTACCGGAAAATCGGATCCGTTGGCGATGATAGCGCCAGAGTCCAGAAGTTTCCGCCAGGCATAGGCCCCCAGCACCCGAATTTCGCCAAGTCGGTCCTGTGCCATATTCTTGTCGCTGGTGGCATGAGTTGCCTGCATGGAGGGAATGACGCCCAACTCGGCAAAACGCAGGATGTCCTGGTATTGCAGAACCTGGGCATGTTCAACACGGTGGCGCTTGTCGCGAGTGCCGGTCTGGGGAATCAGGGCAGCGAAGTTGTCCAGTACCAGGCGATTGGCATCGTCGCCGATGGCGTGGACATTGACCTGAAATCCTGCGTTCATGGCGGACTGCATATAGCTGTGCAACTGTTCGGGTTGCAGTAACAGCAAACCTCTGTGACCGGGCATATCGCTGTAGTCCTCAATCAGCGCCGCACCGCGACTGCCCAGTGCGCCGTCGGCCGAGAGCTTGATGCTGTTGATGATGAAGGTGTTGTCAGCACTGGCAAAGGGGCCTGCTGCCAGTAATGCATCCAGTTGCGGATCACCGACTCCCAACATGGCATTGACACGGATCGGAAGCGGGCCCTCCAGCAACAATTCCTTGTAGGCCTGTACTGTTTGTGCCGAGACGCCCGCATCGTGGACACTGGTCAGACCATGAGCAGCCAGTGCAAGCATCGCCCGGCTCAGTGCCAGTTTCTCTTCCTCAATGCCCAATCGCGGAATCTTCGCAGTGATCAGGTCCATGGCGTTGTCGACGAAGACTCCGGTGGGGCGTCCCTCGGCATCACGAATGATCTGTCCACCATCGGGGTCCTCGGTGAGAATATCCACACCGGAGATGGTCATGGCAGCACTGTTGGCCCAGCCTGCATGCCCATCCACACGGCTCAGCCACACCGGAGTGTCGCCGAAGAATTCGTCAAGACTCTGCGCGGTTGGGAATTCATTGCTGTCCCACAATACCTGGTTCCAGCCACGCCCTTGAATCCAGTCCAGACTGCCGTTGAGGCGCTGGAATTCCACAATGCGTTGCACTGCCTCCTGCTCGGTAGCGGTGCCGGTAAGGTCGACCCTGAGCAGGCTCAAGCCATAACTGAGTATGTGACCATGGGCATCGATCAGGCCGGGCAGCAGGGTTTTGCCCTGACCGTCGATGCGCCGGAGTTCTGCCATCTCCGGGACACCAGTGGCATCGGTATAGACGTTATCCACCTTGTCGCCTGTAAATTGCAAGGCGGTAAATCGTTCGATTTCCCGGTCTTCGTTCAGCGTATAGCCATTGATATTGAAAATCAGGGTTGTCTGGGCCAAAAGAGGCTGAGAGAGGAAGGCGAAAAACAGGGCAGTGGCAACGAGTGTGGGGGATAGTGGAGGTTTTGAAGTGAACATGGGAAGGATTCCGTGATATAAATTCCAGGCTGCCTGGATGACCATTCGGACGGCATCAACGACTGCAAAGATCGTCGATCCTATGCCGGGAGATACTAATGAAAGCGAGTGAGGATTGCATTCGGAAGATTGCTAGTAGTGAGGTGTCGACCGGCATCTCCCGCCGTTCCGCTTTGAAAGGACTGGTGGTGATGTCGATTGCGCCCACTGTCATGAATCAACTGGCCATGGCCCAGGCAGCCACGACTGCTCTTCGTCCAGCGCCGATAGCTGTAGAGAAACTGCATCACTTCGGCTTGCGAGTGACTGACGTGGCAAGCTCCATCGCGTTTTATCAGGACATCTTTGGGGCATCGCTACAGGACCGACACGGGGATACTGCGTACCTGCGCATAGGGGGCGGACCAGCCTTTTTTTCATTGAGCCCGGTGCGAGGCGGGGAGGTGCCGGGTATCAGTCATATCGGTATCAGTGTTCCTGACTTCAATGTGGATCGACTGATTGCCCAACTGGGCGAGCATGGAATCCGCGAAGCCAATGTCCCTGCTGCGGAGCAGGGAGCGCTTGAGTCTGCCCTGCAAACCTGGAAAGGGGGGCTGAACAAGGCACATGTCGGGAGTGAAGATGATCTGTATTTTGCGGACAATGAAGGTCTGATCTATCAACTGTGCAGTTCCACTTATTGTGGCAGCGCTTCATGTCAATCGCTCGAACCCCCGACAACAACCGGATTTTTGCAACTCGTCGACATTAATCATTTCACCAATTACATGAGTCACAGAGTTCGGGCCAATCAGTTCATGCTGGAACTCTTCGGACTTGAGTATCAAGCCTACCAGGGGCCGAACTCTCCCATTGTGGGTGTGGGTGATGGCAAGCAGTTCCTCATGTATGTCGGTGGGGTAGAAGAGGGTGTACCATCACAGCCTGGCAGAATCGATCATGTGAGCATGAGCGTTACCGACTTCGATGTGGACAGTATTCTGAACAAGCTCACTACATACGGACTGCGTGCAAGAGAGAATCCTTCTGCGACTCCACCTCTTTCCCACTGGATCAGCATGCGCATGCCCAATCGTGGCGGGGCGGACGAAGGCACGCCGGAACTGTATTTCTCCGATCCTGATGGCTTGCATATGCAGCTTCAGCACGTGGACTACTGTGGCGGCGGTGGCTATCTCGGCGATGTCTGCGACTGATGCGTTGCTGTCAGGGGCCTGTTACATCTGGACTCTGGACTGAGTGGCGTTTATTATCCCAGCCTTTTCGTGCTGAATCCGGGTCCGTCTGGCGGTCATCAATAATAGTCATACAGGGTGTGTCGTTTGAATTTTCGCGCTGCAGTTCCCACTATCGGGCCATCGGCCCTCAGTTGTCTCATCTTCATCAATCTCTCTCACGCTCAGGATGCAGCCACAGGCAGCGTCGGAGCCATTGAGTTGAGTGTTGGCCGTGGCGATGTCATCGTTCTGCAGCGTTTCGCAGCTTCCCAGGTGGATATCGACGTGGATGGATTCGTCAACGAATCCACATGGAACCAGGTAACACCCATTAACGCCATGCGCGTAGTCGATCCGGAGACCGTAGCAGAAGTGCCTTATGGCACTGATATGCGCGTGTTCTATACCGATCGCGGTCTATATGTCTCCTTCGATATGGAGCAGCCAGCAGAAACGCTGGTGCAGAGGATCAGTTCCAGAGATAACGTACCGCTTAATCGCGACAAGGTGACCATCGTCCTGGATACCTCCGGGGAGGGACTGTTCGGATACTGGATGACGATGGCGCTCGGCAACTCCGAGAGTGACGGCACCATTCTCCCTGAGCGTCGTTATTCGACGCAGTGGGATGGGGCCTGGTACGGTGCGACCCAGACTACGGCGCGTGGCTGGTCAGCCGAATTCTTCGTGCCATGGGGGCAGATGGCGATGCCTCGGGAACAGGAAACCAGGCGTATTGGTTTTTCCATCGAGCGCGAGGTGGCTTACCTTAACCAGACCTGGGCATGGCCCTGGATCCCTCAGTCAGAATCTATCTTCATGAGTGATTTGCCTCTGCTGCAACTGGAAGGTGTGGATGTACGTCAACAGTGGAGTATTTTCCCCTATGCATCGTCGACCTACGATGAGATCGACAAGGATGCCACTTACAAGGCGGGTTTCGATGTGTTCTGGCGCCCGTCCAGCAATTTTCAGATGAGCGCGGCGGCCAATCCGGATTTCGGATCAACCGAGTCCGATAATGTCGTCGTCAATTTGACTGCCAACGAGACCTTCTTTCCGGAAAAGCGCTTGTTCTTCCTGGAGGGGCAGGAGGTATTCAATACTACACCACGCTCGACTGGCAGTGGTGGCAAACGACTCTCAATTGTGAATACACGCAGAATTGGTGCTCGTCCACGTGCACCTAAGTTACCAGTAGGCGTTAGTCTGCCAACTCGTGAGCGTATCAGGCCTGCAGACCTGCTCGGCGCAGTCAAGGCAACGGGGCAAGTGGGGGCGGTTCGCTACGGAGTGATGACCGCGATTGAGGACGAAAGTGGATTCGTGGCAGGCGGTCAACGCTATTACCAGGAAGGTCGCGATTTCGCGACCTTCCGTGCGATCTATGAAGATAGTCAGGGCGCAGCTTATCGAGGTCTCGGTTACATTGGTTCTTTGGTACAGCATCCCGAGTCGGATGCGGAAGTACATGCGGTTGATTTCCACTACTTGGCCAGCGGTGGACGTTGGAATGTTGATGGACAGGTGATTGCCACGGATACCGATGACAATGGTTCCGGTAGAGGGATGTTTGCCGATATCGTTTATATTCCACGTCAGGGCATCAGGCACACGCTGCAACTGACTTATCTGGATGAAACTTTCAATGTCAACGACTTCGGTTTTCAGGAGCGTAACGATTCCCGAGAAGCATGGTATCGATTCGAATGGATCAGAACTGATCTGAATTTCGTTAGAAATCTCAGGTTCAGCCCTTTTCTTCGCTACGAGGAGAATGCGGCTGGTGACAGAACCAACAATGCATTCCCTGTGTTGTCTCTGGATGCGACACTGAATAATCTGGATCGTGTCACTGTCGGCCTGCAGCATTTTCCAAAACGCTATGACGACCAGAACAGCTTTGGCAACGGGACATTTGCAACCAGCGAGCGAACCAATTTCAATGCCCGCTATCAAACGAATCCTTCCAGGCCTGTCAGCTATCAAGTGGGATTTGGTACCTCTGGTGAATTCCTGGGCGGCGAGGCGGTGCAAGCGAGTACCGGTGTTACCTGGCGCCCTCGCGACAATCTCGCTTTTGGCGCAGAAGTGAGTTTTGACGATCGCAATGGTTGGTTGCTTCATCAGGAGCGTCAGAATTTCACGACATTTGAAGCCGATCAGTGGCGATTCGACTTCACTTTGGACTATTTTCTCACAGCCAGACAGCAGGTAAGCATGGCGTTACAGTGGGTAGGGATTAAGGCTGTCGAAGATGAGTTCTACAATCTACCATCACATCTTGCCACCAAGAATCGCGATTTGATCAAAGTGGTGAAACCAGCGGGACCGACTGACAACTTCGGTTTGTCACAACTCAATTTTCAGATGCGTTATCGTTGGCAAATTGCACCGTTGTCTGACCTTTTTATTGTGTATACAAAGGGTGATAACAGGCGCTCTGCACTCATGGCATTCGACGAGATGTTCGAGAACTCCTGGGACAATCCACTGGGCAGTCAGTTGGTGGTGAAGTTACGATATCGGTTCGGAAGTTGAAGTATCCAGCCTAAAGAAAAGGGGGCATCAATTGGTGATGCCCCCTTTTGTGTTTTACTGGCGAGCAAGCTCGCTTCAGAGTCTTGCTTCAGCGCGTAGCAGTATTCAGACCGCCAACATCAGCCGTCATGGGTGTTCCCAGCATCTGCGCCATATCTATCAGTATATAACTGCTTTCCACCAAGAGCGGATCCTCTTCAGTGACGTCCTCGGCATCAACTTCGTCTTCAGTTACTGATGCAACTGTGTTCGCTTCGGGATCGAGTTCCTCGTTTGTTGGTTCAGTCCAGACTGCCAGTGGAAGTCCTTTGAGGAACAGGCGCATATTATTGGCATTGAATTCTGCCAGTCTGTTGGCATCGCGTTCAGATTTCACTCTTTCCTCGTTGAGAGATAACGTGGTCTGCTCACGCATTTCACGTGTGCGCTCAATCTGATCGGAGAGATATATGAAATCCGGATCGCTGATTACACGCTCCTGATGCATGCTCTGCAGATTGGGAAGGATATCCTTGATCGGAAAGTAGGTGTTGTACTCCACCGGACGCACTGTATCCCAGGGCAACGCGCCATCCAGATTGCTTTCACCCATCTTTTCAATTGCCTGATAGCGATCTGGGAACGTGATGTCCGGCAGAACCCCTCGGTGCTGTGTGCTTGCACCGGAGATGCGGTAGAACTTGGAACGAGTGAGCTTCACTTGTCCATAGTTCATCGGAATGATTTCCTGAACGGTTCCCTTGCCGAAAGTCTGTCCGCCGAGAATGATTCCGCGTTGATAGTCCTGAATGGCCCCCGCGAAAATTTCCGATGCGGAAGCGCTGGCACGGTTCACGAGTACGCCCAAAGGGCCATCATAGGTTACTTCGGGGTTACCATCGCCATAGGCACGAACGAAGCCGTTGCGTAGTCCCGAATAGCGGATCTGTACTGTATTGCCGGTCTCAATGAATAAGCCGACAAGATCATTGGCCTCTGTCAGGGAGCCGCCACCATTGTCACGCAGATCCATAACTACAGCATCCACGCCTTCGGCCTTCAACTCTTCCAGCAGTGCTTTCACGTCACGGGTAGAGCTTTTGAAATCAGGTTGGCCAGCAGAAGCAGCCTCAAAATCGAAGTAGAAGGTCGGCAGCTTGATAACCCCCACTTTGTAAGTACCTTCGTTATAGCTGACTTCAATAACTTCTTTCTTAGCCGATTGGTCTTCCAGCTTCACGGTGTCGCGGGTAATGGCGACTTCGTGGGCCTGGGTTTCACCGGTTGCCTCAGCCGGAATGACGTTGAGTCTTACCAACGTACCCTTCTCACCACGAATCTGATCCACGACATCGTCCAAGCGCAAGCCAATCACATCTTTCATCTCGCCATCCGGACCTTGGGCGATGCCGATGATACGGTCGCCTGCTTTCAGCTCCTTGCCGCGCTCAGCAGGACCTCCCTTGATGAGTTCTACTACTTTGGTGTATTCATCTTCCGAGGTCAGTTGGGCACCGATACCTTGCAGAGAAAGCCGCAGGTTCATGTTGAAATTTTCGGAATCCCGCGGTGAGAAGTAGCTGGTGTGCGGGTCGATCGTGCTCGCTACGGTTGCCAGGTAGGACTGGAACACATCGCGGTCGTTCGTCTTCAACACCTGATTCAACTGGGCACGGTAGCGCTTGCTCAATCTTTCTTCAATCTTGTCAAGATCCATCTTGGCCAGTTTGAGGCTCAGAGCACTGTTCTTGACGCGTTGACGCCAAAGTTCATCCAGTTCTGCAGTGGTAGTGGCGAAAGGGGCTTCTTCGCGATCCAGTTCAATAGACTCATCCAGGGTGAAATCGATACTGGCCAGGTCGTTCTCGACATGGTTGATGGCGTATACAAGGCGCTCCAGCAGGCGTCGGTGGTAGAGGTTATAAATTTCGAAGGCAGGGTCAATGGTGCCGCTCTTGAGCGTGTCATCAAGTATATTGCGGTAGGCAGTCAGCGTGTCGATATCTGACTGCAGGAAGTACAGCCGAGAGCTGTCGAGTGCATCAATGAACCCATCGAATACTTTCTGCGAAAACAGATCATCGAACATGACGCGGGAATAATGTTTGTCCTGCAACTCTGCCAGAAGCTCTGCAGCAGTGCGACCGTAAATTTCCTGTGAGCTGAGCTCGGTGTAGAGGGAATCGATGTCAAGGACTGGGTTGAGAACCTCGGCTTCCTGAGCGCTGACCCCAATCCCCAAGGTCATCATGAGTGCTATTACGGAAGCCAGTCGTGTCCTGCGCAGGGCAGTGTTCAGTCTGGAGATTTGTTCACGCGCAAAATCAGTTCGTTTCATATCGCCCCGCACCGTTGTATATGTCTGGGTTACTGCCGAATACATGGCTACTTATAAACAACAGAGCTGCCAAATACCAGCACTAAATGGTCACAATCTTAGACAGACTCACAGTGGTCCGCAGCGAATAATCATCTTGCCACCTCCGGAACACGTGATTGCCACAATTCCCCTGCATTACGGCAGGATATCCCCCTCAACTCTTGATTGGTTTGCGTCGCGCCGACTCATGGCGCTCTGTTCGTTCAACATCTATATAGCGGTCCGTGATAGCGCTGGAGCCATGGCCAGCATCGTCGCGCACATGCTCGCGTGGACGAAATTTCACATCCTCCGAAATGCCAGTATGACGCAACCAGTGCACAGTAGCAGCTGCAAGACGTTCGGCCTCTTCGGGGAAACCGTCTCTGCGCAGGTTTTCTTCCGCAAAATCAAAACATTTTTGCACGATGCCGCGAATCTGGCGGGTGCTGGCAATACCTCCCTGTCCTCGGGTCTTGTGGACGAGAGGAGTTGGTTCACCAGGCGAGGGCAGGGGGTGCAGACCTCTGAAGACCCGATAGCGCTTTAAAGCGTTCAGCATCTCGTCGCTCACGGAAATTTCGCGCTCCTTGTTGCCTTTACCAACCGTTGTAAACCACCAATTACCTTCCTGATCAGGTTGAAAGTGTCCCATCTGAGGGGTCCAACGAGGTGTTTCGACAAGCTCCGAGATTCGAAGATACATGGCGTAAAGGGCGTTCATGACGAACAGTGTTCTTTCATGAGTGATGGCGTCCTGCTGGGCCATTCCCTCCGCAGCTTCGATCACGAAAGACCACTGTAAAGGTGAGAGACGGCGTATTTGGCTCTTTGCCTGATGTTTGCGCAAAAACTTGCTCTTCTGACGGATCTGCGACACTGGGTTGGCGGCGATATGATTTTCCTGAATCAGAAAGTTGAAGTAACTGCTGAGTACGCTGAACAGAGATTGAATTCCTGACCGCGAACAGACATACACAGTGCCGGCGGACACGTACGGTCGCCACTCTCCATTGGCCTCCCGTTGGCCGTTGCGATTCACGAATCTGGAGACATTTTTTTCACCAATCCATGATTTCGGTGGTTGTTTCGCAAATTCGACGTAAGCCTCAATGTCTTCGCGTTGAATACCAGACACGGGTTTGCGGGCAACCAACCAGCACCACTGTAGGAAGTGTTCAATTTCACGACGGTACGTAGAAAAGGTGTCAGGGCTGCCCCGGTAGCTGTAAAGGAATTCGCTGGCCAGTTGGAAGTCCTGGACGGCATTCTCGACCGGTTCGGCTAGCAGATGATCCAAAGAATCCGTGGGATGCTTGAATGGATTAGGCATTTCCTCAAGTGTATCGAAGAGAGGCCGGGGAGGGCTGTGTTTGTTCATTGGCACGATTAGATCACGATGGGAATGAATTTTTCTGTTTCTCGATGTTTTTTCTAACTATTGTCCCGGGTATGCGCTTCTGATCGCCCTTGACGATCATATGGAGGCAGGCATCTGAAATATAAAGCACTTTTTGCCATGTTGGTAGTCGAGTGTCTGCATAAGTCAACGCGCTGGTTTATCCATGGCATCCTGGGCTATGCTTGTACGCGAACTCTTTGGTGCCACATGCATCACTTAACTTATGGTGTCCGGCGAGCCCGGATAATATTAACTTCTGGGGGGCTCATGAATAATCCGTTCAACAAATCCCTGTTGCACGTCGGATTTGTCGTGACAATGTCCGTATTTATGTCGACAGTTGCTCAAGCTCAAGAAACTACCAGTGCAAAGATGAGCGAAATTCTGAATTTCCGCGAATATTCATCCACTTTCGCCAGTGCTGGCCAACCGACCAGAGAACAACTGGAGTTGATTCGTGACAGTGGCTACGAAAGAGTAATCTACATTGCCTTCAGTACGGTGGGGCCAGCCATTCCAGAGGAAGATCAGTTGGTGAAAGCCCTGGGCATGGACTATTTACACATTCCTGTCGATTTCAACAATCCCACTATCCGTGATTTCAATGCCTTCGCCGATGCCATGCGTCGCGAACCTGACACCAAGACACTGCTGCACTGTCAGATCAATGCGCGAGCCACAGCGTTCAGCTTTCTCTATCGTGTGATTTATGAGGATGTTCCCGTTGCACAGGCAAAGGCTGATATGAATTCCGTTTGGCATCCCAATCAGGTTTGGAAGGACTTCATTTTTGATGTGTTGGCGCAGAGCGGTAAGTCTGCCGAATGTGAAAATTGCGACTGGTCAGTTCCTGCGCCGCGTCAATGATTCTGTTGCCGGGGGAGTGAGGCTGGTAGGTCTGCAGAATCACGCATACAGGCTCACTATTTCCGGTAATCTTTATTACCGGAAATAGTGAGCATTCCATATTTTTAAAATTCTTTATATAATTCATACAGAAAATTTATGTATGTAAAGTATCACTTCATATTTAAAGCTTTGTAAATTTACGCTTGACCTTCCCATGATGGGAAGCTTGAGTATGTCGCTGTCAGTTGCCGAAAAGCAGAACCACATTGGTCCAGGAGTCAACGAACATGGCAGCCAGCAAAGAAACTCGACGCACATCTCTCGAATTGAATATCACTGGCATGAACTGCGCTTCCTGCGTTGGACGAGTCGAAAAGGCCTTGTTGGGCGTGCCTGGGGTTCTTGAGGCCAGTGTCAATCTTGCCAATGGACGAGCTACGCTGAAACTTGCTCTAACGCCGCCAGAAGCTGCGGCGCTGGAAAAAGCTGTTGTCGATGCGGGATACCAGGCCACTGTAGCCAGAGATCGTAAGGCAGATTCCGAGCGGCGCAAAATGCAGGAGTTAGCAGAGTCTGAAGCGCTCAAAAGGGCCTTCTTACTTGCAACGGTGCTGACATTCCCGATCTTTGTGCTTGAGATGGGCAGTCATCTGATTCCGGCCGTTGCCGATTTGATACACGGAACGCTTGGACACAGAAACAGTTGGTTATTGCAATTTGTTCTGACTACGATTGTTCTGGCGGGTCCGGGTAGACGCTTCTTTCAGCATGGTATGCCAGCCCTGCTCCGCCTTGCGCCAGACATGAATTCTCTCGTAATGCTTGGAACGAGCGCGGCGTGGGGATATTCATGTGTGGTGACCTTCATGCCGTCAGTGCTGCCTTCGGATGCCGCCAATGTGTACTACGAGGCTGCGGCGGTCATTGTGACGCTGATCCTTATGGGTCGTTATCTGGAGGTTCGCGCCAAGGGGCGAACCGGTGAGGCGATAGCCCGTCTCATGAGCCTGCAACCAGAGACGGCGAAGATTCTGTGCAATGGTGTGATTCAGGATGTACCAATCGCCAATGTCCAGCCTGGGGATCATGTTATTGTGCAGCCAGGTGAGCGCGTACCGCTGGACGGGGAGTTGCTTGAGGGACACTCTTATGTAGACGAATCAATGCTGACGGGCGAGCCTCTGCCCATCAACAAAGCGAAGGGTTCCAAGGTTACTGGAGGCACTATAAACGGGACAGGTTCATTCACGTTCCGTGTCAGCCGTGTAGGCGAAGACACAGTGCTTGCTCGCATTGTCCAGATGGTGGAGGTGGCGCAGGGGTCAAAACTACCTATCCAGTCTTTAGTAGATAAGGTGACACTTTGGTTTGTACCGGTGGTAATCATCGTTGCCGTGCTGACCTTTGGTTACTGGCTGATTCTGGCACCGGTCTCTTCTTTGAGCATGGCATTGATCAATGCAGTCGCTGTATTGATTGTAGCGTGTCCCTGTGCAATGGGCCTGGCAACGCCGGTTTCTATTATGGTGGCGACGGGACGCTCTGCGGAGATGGGTGTGCTGTTTCGGAATGGTCATGCGCTGCAAATGCTAAGTGAGGCTCGGACGATTGCTTTCGACAAGACGGGCACCATTACGCAAGGTAAGCCCGAGATGACAGATTTCTTGGTTCAACCGGGCTTCGACGAACCAACAGTGCTTGCGATGGTCGCTGCCGTTGAATCCAGATCGGAACACCCGATTGCTCATGCGATTGTTTCTGCGGCTTCCAAACAAGATCTGCAATTGCCTGAGGTCGCCGATTTTGACGCAGTGCCTGGATATGGACTGAGAGCAACTGTGAACGGTCAACGCATAGATATTGGCACGGATCGACTGCTGGGAAAACTGGGACTGGATGCGAGCTCAGGAGTAGAAATTGTCGTCCGGCTGACAACACAGGCAAAGACTCCAATCTATGTGGCTATTGCGGGACGACTCGCGGCGGTGATCGCAGTAGCCGATCAGATTCGGCAATCAACGCCAGAAGCAATCGCAGCATTGCGCGCTGCTGGTTTCCGTACGGCGATGATTACCGGTGATAGCACCCGCACAGCCAATGCAATCGCTGAAAGCCTGCAGCTTGATCAGGTCTACGCAGAAGTATTGCCTGAGGGAAAAGTACAAGTGCTGCAATCACTGAAAAGCGAGAACAATCTTCTTGCTTATGTGGGTGATGGAATCAACGATGCACCAGCGCTTGCGGAAGCCGATATTGGTATCGCCATGGGCAACGGCACTGATATTGCTATTGAAAGTGCGGACGTTGTATTGATGACGGGGGAGCTGGGAGCAGTTGTGAACGCTGTGTTCCTAGCGCGCGCCACCATGCGCAACATCCGTGAAAATCTATTTTGGGCGTTTGCGTACAACGTGGCGCTGATTCCTCTCGCCGCAGGTGTGCTCTACCCTGCTTTCGGAATCTTGCTCTCTCCGGTTTTTGCTGCGGGAGCAATGGCACTTTCCAGCATATTCGTTTTGGGGAATGCTTTACGTCTCAAGACATTCAGAGCGAAATTTTGATAGGGTTCCGGGAGATGAAAAATCGAAAATTATTGGCGGTCACTCTTCATGACCGAGCCGGAGACCTACGCCGAAAGTACTGCAGCATAGGTGAGGCCTCGCAGCGCTCCGGTATCAGCAGCAAAATGATCCGGCATTATGAGGCGACGGGATTGTTGCCGGAAGTGCATCGTACAGCCGCAAACTACAGGCTGTATTCGGATGCTGACATCAATCAGCTCCGTTTCATCAAACGGGCTCGCAGTCTCGGATTCTCAATGCAGCAGATTGGCCGCCTGGTCAGTCTTTGGCAGAGCACTGAGCGCAGTAATTCCGAGGTGCGCAACCTTACCATGGAACACGTTGCAGAGCTTGATGCACGCATTCGCGAAATGCAGGAAATGCGCCACTCGCTGCATGTCCTCGCCATGCGATGCCATGCAGATGGAAAACCGGAGTGTCCGATTCTGGATTCGCTGGCGATTGATTCCGAGGCTATTGGTACCTGATTCACGAAGGCGTACGCATTGTCACGAATTCTTCTGCAACAGTAGGATGTATTCCGAGTGTTGCATCAAAGTCAGCTTTGGTAGCGCCTGCTGTGATGGCTATTGCCAATCCCTGAATGATTTCACCTGCATCAGATCCAAGCATATGGGCCCCTACTATTTTGTCAGTGGTTGTATCTACAAGCAGCTTCAGAAAATATTTTTCAGTGTTGCCGCTGAGGGTGTGCCGCAGTGGTGTAAATCGACTGCGGTAGACAGCAATGTTTGCATATCGTTCGTGAGCACTCTCTTCGTCCAACCCGACACAGGCAAGATTAGGATGACAGAATACTGCGGTTGGAATATTTTCGTAGTTCATTTTCTTCTTGCCGGAACCAAAGAGTCGCTGCGCGAGAATCTGCCCTTCTGCCAGTGCTACCGGAGTGAGTGCAATACGGTTGATTACATCACCAACGGCATGGATGTTAGGAATTGAGGTTGTGAAATCGTTGTCGACTATGATGGCTCCGTTGTCAGCCAATGCCACTCCAACTTTTTCCAATCCCATATTGCGACTGTTTGCTTTACGACCAGTGGCGAACATCACCGCCTCTGCGGTCATGGCTGAGCCATCGTCGAAATGAATTGATAGTTCAGTAGCATTTTTTTTCTGGATTCTTGCGACTTGTGTTCTCAGACGCAGTGTCACAGTTTTTTCCAATTCCACAGTAAAAGATGCTGTTAACTCACTGTCGAAACCGCGCAGCAGTCTTTCATTGCGACTGATCAATGTGGTTTTGACACCCAGGCCTGTAAATATGCCTGCAAATTCTACAGAGATGTAGCCGCCACCAACGATTAGAATCGAAGATGGCAGATCATCCAGACTGAAAATCTCGTTTGAACTGATGGAATGCTCTTTACCTGGAAAATCGGGCACAAAGGGCCATCCACCCGTGGCAATCAGTATCTCCTTCGCCGTGTATGTGCGATTGTCGATTGCTATGGTGTTCTTGTCCACCAGTGTGGCGCGCTTCTGAAATACCTGGACTCCTGCCTGTTGCAACATCGATAGATAGATATCATTCAGTCGGGCAATTTCGTAGTTCTTGTTCGTGTGTAGAGTTTTCCAGTTGAATCGAGGGGGGGGCGCGAATTCCCACCCATAGCCCTTCGCATCTTCAAAGTCCTGAGCATAATGAGCCGCATAACTGAAAAGCTTTTTGGGTACACAGCCGACATTGACGCAGGTGCCTCCGAGATAGCGCTCTTCAGCAAGGCCGACACGTACGCCAAGCTCTGCTGCAATGCGGCTCGCGCGAACTCCGCCTGACCCTCCGCCGATGACAAACAAATCGTAATCAAATTCAGTCAATTGCATTCTGCCTTGTGAGAAATGTGAACTGTTGTTGTTCTTGAGTAACCGGGAGTATGCAGCTATGATCCCAAAATACTTTGATTTGATACAGGGCTAGTGAATAAATGCGTGCTACTGCAGTAGTTTCTGCGCTTGGAGGGGTGGACAACGACTCCGAAACCCAGGCCCCTAAAACACGCAGGTCCGTGAGGTCGGCGACTTCCGGAACTGGGGTATCGATCCCGGTGGATTTCAGGACGCAGGGTAACAAATTCGTCATCAGGCTCCCTGCCGCACTACGCAAGAAAATACTACAGATATCCCGTCGCCATCACCGTAGCATGAATTCAGAGATCATTCTGTTGTTGGGGCGATATCTGGAAGAACAACGTTTGCATGACTTCGCATCGACTGATCAGCAAGAGGAACTGGAGTCCATCTTGAGTCGCAAACTGAGGGCTTTGTCTGCAGAGAAATGTGAAGCTCTCCTCGCCCTTCTGGAGTGAATTCGATCATGTGTAGCAATCCTTCTGAAGGTCCCGCCCGATGATCACTACTTTTTGCAAGCGAGCGCATCCTGGACCACTTTGATCTCTGTATTGTTGGCGCGGGTGTTGTGGGTCTTGCGATTGCAGAGTATGTCGCGAGGATCCAAGCAGCGTCTTTCTCGATACTGCTTCTGGAAAAAAATCCGATTGCAGGACAGGAGACGAGCAGTCGTAGCAGCGAAGTGATCCATGCTGGAATCTACTATTCCCCTGACAGTTTGAAAGCGCGTTTGTGCGTAGAGGGTCGTCGCCTCCTCTATCAATATTGCGCCCAATATGGGGTTGCGCATCGCAAAGTAGGCAAGTTCATCGTCGCACAGGACAACGAAGAGGACGCTTTGCATCAGATTGTTCGACAAGCCAGGGCAAATGGTGTTGAGGAGTTGGAGTGGACAAGTGTCAAGGTGCTGCTGCAACACGAACCACTGGTGAGAGCGAGCCATGCACTCTACTCCAGTGAGACAGGTATCATCGATAGTCACGCTTTCATGGACAGCTTGCTCTGGAAGGCTCAATCCGCAGGAGTGCAATTTTCGCCAAACACCACAGTGACAAGAGTTACGCCAGAGAATTCACATTTCGTTGTCAATTCCGTTTCCGGCTCTCCAGGCAATTTGGAACCTTATGTATTCCGGTGCACCAGCTTCATTAATGCCGCAGGATTACATGCTGCGGATCTGGCAGCGCGCATTGAAGGCAGTGATCCGACATTGGTGCCACGCCTCTATCTGGTTCGCGGGTGCTACTTCAGCTTGAGTGGCAAGCCACCATTTCGGCATTTGATCTATCCAGTACCTGAGAGAGCTCAGAAAGGGCTGGGCGTTCATGCCACGCTGGACATGACTGGCCACGTCCGCTTCGGGCCTGATGTCGAATACATTGATGCGATTAACTATCACGTGGACGAATCCAGACGCACGCATTTCCTGCAGGCAGTACAGCGCTACTACCCTGCGGTGCGTGCCGAACAGTTGCAGCCGGCCTATGCAGGAATTCGTCCTAAGTTAAGTGCACCAGACGCAGGTGCTGAGGACTTCCTGATTCAGGATATGTCTTCACACCATATGCCCGGACTTGTACAGCTTTTCGGTATCGAGTCTCCCGGATTGACCGCAGCGCTGGCGATTGCGAGAAATGTAAGCGAGCGTCTCGGCCTCTAAGTTGTGTCTTCCTCTGTCAGTACTGCTCAGCCTTGGTATTGACTCGGGCGTAGACCTCGGCGCTACCGTCTGTCTTGAGCAATAGCACATCATAGGGCTGAAACTGTTCGCCGAGCTCCATTCCCGGGCTTCCCAGTGGCATTCCTGGAACCGCGAGTCCAATTGCGTTCTCTGGCTTATCGTCCAAAAAGCGCTGAATCAAATTCGCAGGGACATGGCCTTCGAATACATATCCTTCGCTGGAAACAGCGGTGTGGCAGGACTGGTATTGAGGCGCGATACCCCGTTCCAGTTTCTCGCGGTTCAGATCAGATGGATGGCTGATTTGAGCCGCGAATCCGCGTTCGGTTATATGATCTACCCACAGAGCGCAGCAACCGCAACTGGGATCCTTGAGGACGCTAAGTAGCGGTTGTGGTGCAGATGGGGCCATGGCGGTATCCACAGGCTTGTCGCCACATGCTGCAAGCCCCTGACAGAGTAAGACGAGTAGCAATAATCTTCGCAGTGGTCTTGTGGCTGTATACAATCGGTGCATGAAACTAGCTGAAAGTATGTATTTGGATTGAAAGTACATGGCGCCTCACATTGTGTGTGTCAATTTGTCTGAATTCAGTTGTCCTGCCAGCAGCGTTTCAATCTTTTTGCGGACGTTGCCATCGGTATCGTTGAACTGTATGCCGATACCCGCAGCACGATTGCCCTGGGCACGCCTGGGGGTAATCCATACCACGGTGCCGGCAACCGGTATTCTTTCGCCATCGTCCATCAACTTCAACAATATGAAGACGTCATGTCCTATTTCATAATCCTTCGTCGTTGGGATGAACAACCCGCCATTCTTTATAAAGGGCATATAGGCGGCATGAAGGACTGTCTTGTCCTTGATTGTCAGTGATAGGATGCCGTGTTTTGTTGACTTGTTGTCGTTCTCAGAGATGATCATCTCAGTCCGCTGGTATTGTGTGAATTCATTCGCACAAGTCTGTTGAGCTGCATCAACAAATCTTCGAGCATTAGCTGTGCATTGGGATTAGATGTACTGCCCAACTGGGTTTGTGCCACGACTACTTCATTATAGAGAGAAAACAGCGCTCGTGTGTGAGCATCTCTGTCATATGCAGGATTCAGAAGTGTCGCAGAGATTCTGCGCATTGTATCGCTCTTGAGGTGCTCCTCGGCACCCGTGAGCTGGTACTTGCAGAGAACATTCAACCAGTAAAGCAGCAAGCGCAACATGTCTCCCGTCTGGGTTTTGGCATAGCGACTGGCCAGATTGCAGGGGTGAAGCCGGCTTTCGAGCAACTGTAGCAATGCATCGCCCATTTCCTGTTGTTGTTCCAGTGTGCCTGATTCATACATCGCTTTGCCTGCAAGTGGACGACCTTGTGCAAAGTCCAGCAAGAGAGAGAGGTTGGAGGCCGTCACTGCCTCATTGGTTGCGATACGGAGCCATGCAAGAGATTGCTCCCTCTCGGGACGTGGCAGACTGATCACTTGGCAACGACTGGTAATTGTTGCCAGTACCGCTTTGGGGCGATCGGTCAACAGGATGAACATGACGTCTGCAGGAGGCTCTTCCAGCCCCTTCAGTAGCGCATTGGCAGAACTGACTCCCAGATTCTCTGCCGAGTCCAGAATGATTACACGTTTACCAAAGGAGTGTGAACTCGTTTCCAGGAATTTCTTGAGATCTCTGATTTGTTCGACTTTGATGATTTTGGAGCCGTCCTCCGGCTCGACGATCAGCAGATCTGGATTGCTCCCGGCCTTGTTGAGCAGACACATCGGACAACTCCCACAGGCTGCCTGTGGTCCGGGAGAGCAGCATAGAAGAAACTGGGCAAGCATGATGGCATACAAGCGTTTTCCGGTATCCGCCTCAGCACTTAGCAGGTAGGCGTGTGGCATCTGACCGCTGCGGAACTGCTTGATGGTGTTCAACCAGGCTGCCTGGTGCCAAGTAAGAGGATTCTGCAAGATGTCGTTGCTCACAATAGTCCTTTCAGATGTTTGCCGATATTGTACTGTACCGTTGCCAGTGCAGCCTGCGCATCGATGATGATGCAACGTTCCGGTTCCTGTGCCGCTCTCTCCAGATAGACGGCGCGCACTTTGTCAAAAAACTCCAGTTTTTCCTGCTCGAAGCGGTCCAGTTCACCACGCTGGTTTGCTCTCTTCAGCCCAATTGCCGGCGGAAGATCCAGAATGTAAGTCACATCAGGACGCAAATCGCCTTGCACCAAGTTTTCCAGTTGGGCGATGGTATTCATGGAAAGGCCTCGTCCACCACCCTGATAAGCATAGGTGGCGTCGGTGAATCTGTCACAGATAACCCACTTTCCATTGGCCAGAGCCGGCTCGATGACTCTTTTGATGTGCTGGGCTCGTGCGGCGAAAACCAGCAGCAACTCAGTCAGCTCGCAAAGATTTTCGTCCTGTTTTGCCAGGAGCAATTGTCGAATCGACTCTGCAACAACTGTTCCGCCGGGTTCCCGTGTCAATACGTAGCTCACACCTGCCGTGTGCAGACACTGAGTAATGAACCGGATGTTGGTTGTCTTGCCAACACCCTCCACTCCTTCCACCGTGATAAAGCGTGCGCCATTACTGCGGATCATTGATTATTGACTCTCTTGCGTGCTGCATTCATGGGGTCTGACTCGCCGGTGAGGAGCGATTTAGGAGATACTGCCGCACCGCAGCATTGTGCTCTTCAAGAGTGTTGGAGAACTGATGGCCACCATCGCCTCTTGCCACGAAATACAGTGCAGTGTCATCGGTCGGATGCAGCGCGGCATGCAAGGCATTACGGCCAGCCAGAGCGATTGGCGTCGGCGGTAGTCCATTGATGCGGTAGGTGTTATAGGGTGTCGTGGTATCCAGATCAACGCGGCGAATATTGCCATCGTAACTGCTGCCGATACCGTAAATAACTGTGGGATCTGACTGCAGGCGCATTCCTGTTCGGAGTCGACGCACGAATACTCCTGCAATTTGCTCGCGCTCGCTGTTGAGCCCGGATTCCTTTTCTATGATTGATGCCATGATGAGAGCCTCATACGGAGTTGCGTATGGAAGATCGGGCGCGCGGTTGTTCCACTCCTCCGTCAGGATAGCTTCCATAAGCCCGGCCGATCGCCTGAGTATAGATAGATCGGTGTCTCCAGCCGTGTAGAAATAAGTATCGGGATAAAGCACTCCTTCAATGCTGGTGTAGGGGCTTTCCAACGCTGTAAGTATCTCATCGTCACTCTTGCCCTGCAGAGTGATGGTGAGTTTGCTGCTTAGCCATAGCGCCTCCAGGGTCTGCCTGGTGGTATTACCTTCAATGAAAGTCACCGGGTACTGAACCGACCGGCCAGACATGATATGGGCGAGAGCCGCGCGAGGAGTCATCCCAACGGCAAGTTCGTACTCCCCTGCTCTTAACCCAGTATCATAGCCATGATATCGCGCCCAAAGGCTGAACAGGCGAGGACGACCCAGTGATGCCTGCTCGGCAAGTTGTGTGGACACTTGATTCATGCTGCTGCCCGGGCGCACATCCAGTAGCATCGTTGATATGAGGGGTAGTGGTGTATCGAGATACAACTCAAACTCCATGTACGCGACAAAGGCGCCAAGAGTCAGTACGGAGATCAGCAGCAGGGAATATCGAACCAGTTTGCTTATCATGGATCAGAACACGCTACGCAAAAGGGATTGAAGCGTCCGGGTAGTATTGCCAGCATCGAATTGTAATTCATCGCCGGCCCATTCAATGCTTGCGACAGGCCAGATACCGAAAACACTATTGCATACAAATAGTTCGCTGGCGTTACGGATATCTCCAAGAGCGACATTCCGCACTGTGACATCCATCTTCATCTGCTTGACGAGATCGATCACTACCGCCCGCATGATACCAGCTACTCCAGAAGACGTCAGATCAGGTGTAATCACCGCACCTTTCTCAACAAAAAAGACGTTGCTCTTGGTGCCTTCAATCAAGTATCCGGATTCGTTGCACATAAATCCTTCATCCATTCCTTCGCTCAGCTCCATGCTTGCCATTACCTGATCGATTCTGTTCAGGTGCTTGATACCCGCAAGAGCGCTGTTGCTGGACGCAGGATGAGTGCAAATCATGGCTCGTATGCCGTTGATAGCTTTCAAATCATAATCTGGAGGCAGGGAATGGAGTTGCACAATACGAGTGGCGGACGGAGTGTCAGGGGGGAAATATCCTCGCCCGCCCGACCCTCTGGTCACGATGATCTTTAGAATGCCATGAGGATTTGTAGGATTCAGAACCTGTGCGATCTCCTCTTTGAGTTTGTCTACCGCGCAGGGGATGCACAAACGGGCGCAGGAATCCGTTAGTCGGGCAAGATGTTTATCCCAAAGAAGGAGTTTGTTATCCCTCACACGAATGGTTTCGAAAACTCCGTCCCCATAGTGTAATCCACGATCAGAGATCGGCAGATGATCCTGCGGCTGACCGTTTACTAGCATGATGGCTCCTGCGTTGTTGTGGCTGAGCGCTAAAGAGGCTGAGTTACCTCTCCCTTAATCAACGAATGCGTGAGAAAACCAGGCTGCCGTTGGTGCCACCGAATCCGAACGAATTGCTAATGACGACATCCAGTTTGGCATCACGAGAGGTGTGAGGCACGTAATCCAGATCGCAATGCTCATCCGGATTGTCGAGATTGATAGTAGGTGTGATTATCTGGTCTCGTATGGAAAGTACGCAGACGATCGCTTCCACGGCCCCTGAAGCGCCTAGCAGGTGTCCAAGCATCGATTTGGTTGAGCTGATGGCCAAGTCTGGAGCCAGGTGCAGGAAGACGCTCTTGATGGCTAGTGTTTCCGCCACGTCTCCGGCGATTGTGGAGGTTCCGTGAGCGTTTATGTAGTTGACCGAAGAGATGTCCAGCCCTGCACTGTGCAGGGCATTGCGCATGCACAGTGCTGCCCCCTTTCCCCCTTCCGACGGTGAGGTCATGTGGAAGGCGTCACCACTCATGCCGAAACCAGAAAGTTCAGCATAGATCTTTGCTCCACGACGTTTCGCATGTTCATATTCTTCGAGGACCATGATGCCGGCACCATCACTGAGAACAAATCCGTCACGATCACGATCCCATGGGCGGCTGGCGCGATGCGGGTCGTCATTCCTTGTAGAGAGAGCTCGGGCTGCACAGAAACCTCCAAGCCCGACCGGTGATGTTGCCATCTCGGCCCCACCTGCAAGCATGACATCGGCCTGTCCATTGCTGATCATGTTCGCGGCTACACCAATGTTGTGAGTGCCAGTGGTGCAGGCCGTGGTAATGGCAATATTGGGTCCTTGGAAGTTGTAACGGATCGAGAGTGTGCCACCCAGCATGTTGATGATGGATCCCGGGACAAAGAATGGCGATATCTTTCTTGGACCTGCAGTACGGACCAGCTCCGAATTGTCTTCGATAGAAGTTATACCACCTATGCCGGAGCCTATTGCTACCCCTACTCTTTCGAAATTAATTGATGAATCGAGAAGTCCGGAATCATCGACTGCCTGAACACCTGCGGCGAGGCCGTATTGAATGAATACATCCATACGACGTGCATCTTTAGCACTAAGATAGGGGGAGCAATCGAAATTTTTTACAGAGCCGCCGAAGCGTGTTGTGAAATCGGAAGTATCGAATTGTTCCAGCAGATTAATTCCACTTCGAGCATCCCTCAGCGCCAGCCAGGAAGACTCAACGTCATTCCCCAGAGGTGTTACGAGCCCCAAACCGGTGATTACCACTCTTCTACCGTTCACTGCGTCGCTCTCCACTGCAGTTGAAAGAAAATATTAGTCAGAACTGATTACAGCAGGCAAAATAAAAGCTACTCCAGATATACCCGGAGTAGCTTCCGTATTCTGCCTAAAATCTGTCAGAGGTGCTGATTAATATAATCACAGGCCAGTTGTACCGTGGTGATCTTTTCAGCTTCCTCATCAGGAATTTCGGTCTCAAACTCTTCTTCCAGAGCCATAACCAATTCCACAGTATCCAAAGAGTCAGCGCCTAAATCTTCTACAAATGAAGAAGACAGTTTCACCTCTTCTTCCTTAACGCCCAGCTGTTCGCAGACAATTTTCTTAACGCGTTCTTCAATGCTACTCATAACTATTATTAGCTCCTAAAGACTAAATTTTGAAACTGCTTCCAGACCATGTTTGGCTATTTTTTGATCAGCCTGAATAATCCAAAACGCAAGTTTACATCTATTTTCAGCGGGTTGTAATCTTAAACTCCAAAATAATTGCTCTCTAAATATTAATAATATTTGAATTCAATCGGTTGAGATATCAAGCTAAGGTGTTAAGGCATGTACATGCCGCCATTGATATGGAGTGTTTCACCAGTGATATATGCACCTGATTCCGAGGCCAGAAAGCCGACTGCAGAGGCGATTTCCTCCGCTTTACCAAAGCGCGCGAGAGGAATCTGTGCAAGCAATGTTTCGATCTGTTTTTCGGCCAGTGCGCGAGTCATGTCTGTGTCAATAAATCCAGGTGCCACGCAGTTTACAGTAATGCCGCGCGAGCCAATCTCTCTGGCAAGAGAGCGTGAAAACCCTTCAACGGCTGCTTTCGATGCAGCATAGTTGGTCTGGCCAGGATTACCACTTGAAGCGACTACTGAGCTGATATTGATAATTCGTCCCCAGCGTGCTTTGGTCATACCTTTCAAGGTGAGTTTGCACAACCTGTACAAAGCATTCAGATTAGTGTTTATAACGTCACTCCACTCCTCCTCTTTCATTCTCATCAGGAGATTGTCTTTGGTGATACCGGCGTTGTTGATCAGCACAAGCGGAGGGCCGAAACGGTCCTCAATAGTAGTGAGGACCTGTGTAACTGATTCAGTGGATGTAACATTCAAGCAATAGCCCGTTCCAGTGAGAGCGTGTTCAGCAAGGTAGGCGGAAATATCTTCCGCGCCCTTTTCGGTTGTCGCTGTGCCGACAACGACCATCCCTTGCTTGCCAAGTTCAAGTGCTATTGCCTTGCCGATGCCGCGACTTGCGCCTGTAACGAGGGCAATTTTTTTGTCTACAATTGTCATATTAATTCAGTATCCACGTTGTGATGAGAATTTAGGAACTTGGTATTCGAGTTCAGGCGATTGAGACCGCGGCCTTGGCCTGCTCAAAACTATCCGGGTCTTCAGTGCTAAAGCACTCGATTTCTCCTTCAATTCTCTTGATAAGACCACCAAGAACCTTTCCAGGTCCGCATTCAATGATCTTGCCGAGTCCAAAATCCCACATACAGGAAATGGAATCCACCCACTGTACCGGCATGAATAACTGCTTAAGGAGATTTTCACGAATATCCTCGGGGGTTTTTGCCACCCTGCCACTCACATTCTGCACGATGGGGATTGTGGGCTCTCGAAACTGCAGATTGCGTAAATCCTCGCCAAGTTTTTCGGCTGCGGGCAGCATCAACGAGCAATGTGATGGTACGCTGACATTTAGCGCCAGTGCACGCTTGGCCCCTGCTTCTTTACATGCTTGCATGGCTCGCTCTACAGCAGCCTTGTTGCCGGCAATAACAGTTTGACCGGTTGAGTTGAAGTTCACAGCGGCAACTACTTCTCCTTGCGCTGCGCCACGGCACAGTTCGATGATCTTGTGGTCATCCAGGCCGAGAATCGCTGCCATGGCTCCAGCGTCTGCAGGAACTGCCTCTTGCATGTATTTTCCGCGACTATTTACAGTCTTGGCTGCTGCGGCGAAGTCAAGCACATTGGCACATACCAACGCTGAGTACTCTCCCAGGCTATGACCTGCAAGGAGGTCTGGAAGTTTACCTCCTTGTGATAACCAGAGCCGCCATATGGCTACAGAGGCAGTGAGTAATACCGGTTGTGTAATATGAGTCTGATCAAGGAGACCGTTTTCACCTGAGGATGCGATCTTCCAGAGATCAAGGGAGATTGCATCTGAGGCTTCAGCGAAAGTATGTTTTATCTCAGGGTATCTGGCAACGAGAGCACTTAGCATTCCTATTTTCTGCGATCCCTGACCGGGAAATACAAAGCCAAATTTTGACATGAACGTTAGTCCTGTGTGCTGGAAAATGAGTGGTGAAAACTTCAGGAGAGTAGTGGTTCGATCTGGGTTCTGCTGTTCAGAAACGCAGTCATCTGGAGTCTGATAAGGTCAGGAACATTATCGCCAACCTCCTTGAATGCTTGTTCGATTGCGTAAAAAAATCCATCGGCTTGAGAGTTACCATGGCTTTTCACGATGATTCCCTGTAACCCCAGCAGGCTCGCGCCATTGTACCGTGCTGGATTTATCTGGGCCCTCAAGGGAGACAACAAAGGTGATGCGAACACGGTGGCGAGTCGAGTCAACCAGTTCTTTGATGAGCGTTGGTTCAGCAATTCTTCTATTATCCTGACGACGCCTGCGCTGGTTTTGATCGTGATATTGCCAGAGAAGCCATCACATACCACGACATCAACACGGCCATTGAAAATTTCATTGCCTTCGACATACCCCGTATAGTTCAGAGCGGTTGTTTTTTCCAAAAGTTGCGCAGCCACGCGAATTTGTTTTGTACCCTTGTAGTCTTCGCTACCAATATTCAGAAGGCCAATTCGCGGTCTTTCAATGCCATGGATAGATGATGCAAGCACGGAACCCATGACCGCGAATTCAAATAATTGTTCGGAATTGGCATTGACGTTGGCTCCAACATCAAGAATTAAGCAGCGTGCTCCGGATGCTGGGGCTGGAATGCTGGCAATAATGGCAGGTTTGGTGATGCCCGGGATTGTCTTGAGAAGGTGGCGTCCTGTCAGTAACAGCGCACCGGTGTTGCCAGCACTCACACAAGCGTCGACGGTACTGTCCTTGACCATGGTTACTGCGCGGTACATCGAGGAGTCTTTGAATTGACGGAGCACACTTTCCGGTTTGCTATTGTTTTCCATGCTGACAGCTGTGTGGGAAATTTCCAATCGTTCTCTGAGATTATCAGGCAAACCACGCAGATAAGGTTCGATTTCAGCGACATCGCCTACCAGCACAAGCGACAACTCAGGATGAGCGGTCAGACTTTTAAGAGCAGCAGGCACCGCTACAGAGGGGCCATAATCCCCTCCCATAGCGTCGATTGCAATGCGCCTAGGCGTTGACAACCTTACTCGTCACCAAGATCCAGGACTTTCTTGCCTTTGTAGAAGCCGTCTGCGGTGATGTGATGGCGACGGTGTACTTCACCTGTGGTCTGATCTGTAGACAGCGTTACACCTGGCAGTGCATCGTGGCTGCGACGCATGTTGCGACGTGAACGGGATACTTTACTCTTCTGAACGGCCATGCTGGTTGCTCCTGAATTACTATCGAGCCTGGCAGAGTAGTCTGCGGATTGGCTCAGGTAAATGGTAATGCTTATTTGGTTTCTTTCAGCGACTGCAGAATCGCAAAAGGATTCGGTTTGGCTTGCCCTTTCGTCTCACCTGACAGCCCGCTGACGGATTGATCGCCCCGATTCTTGAACCCGCTGGCACGAGGACAATTGTCTTCATGGTAGCCGACTATTGGCATGCAGAGGATCAGTTGCTCCTCCAGAACATCCGCCAGTACCAGCCGGTTGTCTGCACATATCCAAGGTTCCAGGTCAGGTGGCAGCCGATCAATAAAACTCTCTGAATCCACTACACCAAGCTTGAAACTCTCGGAAAGCACTATCGTCGCTATCTCAAGACATCGTTGACAATGCACCTGCACGTCAGCAGCGACTTCGCCTTCGATAACGCGTTTATGCTGTTCATCGAAATAGAATCTTAACGAAACGCTTACAGTTCCCGATGAATTCGCCAGTGACTGACAGAATCTCTCGAATCTTGCTATCGGCAATTCACCGATTATAACGGCCTGTTGAGCAAAGATCTTCTTTGCGTCGACATACTCTGGGATAAGGGGCTCTGCCATAGGCGCGCAATAATAGGCGTACTGACCTCTACTGTCAAAAAAATATGCTTACAACGGCATGATTTTTCGAGAATTTAGGATGCTAGCCGGATTTAGGCGGCAAGCTGTCAATGAGATGCAGCATTGCGGGGTTGGTCGGGGCTGTGATGGAGAAAAGAGTCTCCGACTCCGGGAGTGTAAAGCTTATAGCCGCTGCGTGAAGGCACAGGATTTTAACGCCTGGAAACTGGTCTCGTGACGTCGTGGTGTATTTCTTGTCGCCAATGATCGGATGCCCTGCGTATTGGCAATGAACACGAATCTGATGCGTTCTACCAGTGAGGGGGCTCGCCTCTACAAGCGTGGCATTTTTGAAGCGACGCAATACCCGAAAATCCGTTATGGATGATTTACCTTCTGTACTGACCGTGACTACCCGCTCCCCGGCTCGGACCTCATTCTTTTGCAAGGGAGCATTCACTCGGACAAGCTCGTCAGGCCAATTACCATGCACCAGCGCGTGGTAGGTCTTGCGTACATTTTTAGCTTTAAGTTCATTGTGCAGGTGTTTCAAAATTATGGAATTCTTGGCAATCAAAAGACATCCAGAGGTTTCCCTGTCAAGGCGGTGAACCAGCTCAAGAAAGTCCGCTCCACTTTCCGATTCATTCAGCATCCAACGCATTGACTCGATCAGACCAGTTCTCAACCCAGAGCCTCCGTGCACAGCAATTCCCTGAGGTTTGTTGATCACAATGAGATTTTCGTCCTCAAATAGCACGCTGTTTTCCAGCAATCGAATGAGAGTCTCGCCAGGCCTGACAGGAGGCAGTGTTTCTGCCACCCTTACTGGAGGGATGCGTACAATGTCGCCGGTATGTACGCGACTTTCGGGTTTCGTACGTTTCTTGTTGATACGGACCTCTCCCTTGCGAATCAATCGATAGATCCGCGATTTGGGCACGCCTTTCAGTCTGCTCATAAGGAAATTATCGACTCGCTGATTATCAGCGGCCACGTCAACGTCAATGAATTCCACCCCCCGGCCTCGGCTGTTGTCTGTGCTGTTGTTGTCTTGAGTGCTCAAATGCTGTCTGCCGGTAGAATGAAATGGAGTATTTGGATGGTGCGACACATATGCTGCACGGGGGTTCGTTCAGGTCACGAGGCGGCGCAGTATAACAGCAGGCAGTATGCCGCCCAACTCGGAAAGCGTAATGGTGTACAATTCTCCGCATTTTTTTGTTCCCAGGTTACCGCTTATGTCTAATATCAGAATCTCTCTGGATTGCCTGATCAGCGAGGCCATTTCTAAGGTCACTGGCCTCCATGACTGCAAGGCACACGTCATCTACTCCACCAGGCCCGAGTTTGGGGATTACCAGGCCAATGGGGTCATGGCAGCTGCCAAGCAATTGAAGACCAACCCACGCGAACTTGCCCTGAGGGTCGTCGCGGCCATTCCGGCCAACGACTTGATCGCTGATGTCCAGGTCGCCGGTCCCGGTTTTATCAATCTCTATCTGAGTGATGGATACCTGGCCAAGAATGCCAGCCGATTGGTTGCCACAGGCGGGGAACTCCTGAGCAAGGTCGAGACTCCCCTGCGCGTCGTGGTCGATTATTCGGGGCCGAATCTTGCCAAGGAGATGCACGTCGGCCACCTGCGCGGCACGATCATAGGAGACTGTATTGCCAGAGTGATTGGCGCGCAGGGACACCAGGTGATCAGGCAGAATCATGTCGGTGACTGGGGGACACAATTTGGCATGCTTATCGCCCATATGGAGTCGTTGCGTGAAAATTCCTCGCAGGCAGTGGTTCAACTTGCGGATCTCGAGAGCTTTTATCGCAAAGCCAAGACTCGTTTCGATTTAGAACCTGGTTTCGCAGATCAGGCGCGTGGCTATGTCGTGAGGTTGCAGCAAGGAGATGCGGATTGCCTTAGAGCATGGCAGCAGTTCATTGATGAGTCATTAAGCCATTGCGAAGGGATTTATGAGCGTCTCGGCGTTCTCTTGACCAGAGAAGATTTGAAGCCTGAAAGCTTTTATAACAGTGAGTTAGAGGATATTATTAAGGTGTTGGATGACAAAGGATTGCTGAGTGTGTCTGAGGGAGCGAAGTGCGTTTTCCTCCAGGAGTTTACTGGCAAGGAGGGCGCTCCCCTCCCCACTATTGTGCAGAAGTCAGACGGGGGATTTCTCTATGCCACCACAGATCTGGCTGCGCTGCGCTACCGTGGACAGACGCTTGGTGCGGATCGGGTGTTATACGTTGTCGACGCACGGCAGAGTCTGCACTTTCAGCAGGTTTTTGCGATCGCACGCAAGGCGGAGTTTGTGCCTCCGGAATGCTCAGTCGAACATATCGCCTACGGCACCATGATGGGTGAGGACGGTAAACCGTTCAAGACCAGGAGCGGGGATACAGTCAAACTCAGCGAGCTTCTGGAGGAGTCAGTCAGGCTTGCTCATAAGCTTGTCAGTGCAAAAAACCCTGACCTGTCGGAAGAAGCAAGAAAAGAGATCTCTGACGTTATAGGCATTTCCGCAGTCAAGTATGCTGATCTGTCCAAAAATCGTATGAGTGACTACGTCTTTGACTGGTCAACCATGCTCTCATTCGAGGGGAATACGGCTCCCTACATGCTATATGCCTATGCAAGAATCAGAAGCATCCTTCGCAAGCAGGGAGACGAGAAAGAACCTTCTGGTGTGGCGGAGATCCGGATTACCGGATCAGAGGAACGAAACCTTGTTCTCAAAATCCTGCAGTTTCCTGAGGTCATCAACCAGGTGGCTGCGGAGTGTTATCCCAATTATCTCTGCGCGTATCTCTACGAACTTGCCGGGATATTCATGCGTTTCTATGAGGCATGTCCCGTCCTGAAAGCCGAAGCCGAAATTCGTGCATCACGTCTGACATTGGTGGCGTTGACGTCTACAGCACTGAAACAAGGGTTGGCGCTGTTGGGTCTTAAGACGCTTGAGCAAATGTAGGGCGGTGATCGGCGAAAATCGCCGACCACCGTATGTCTCAGTCGCAGAGCTCAAGCAAGAGCTTGTTGAGTCGTCGGGTGAAGTTGCCTGGATCCTTGAGTTGTCGCCCCTCTGCCAGACTCGCCTGATCGAACAACACCGAAATCAGATCTCCAAAGCGATCCTCATCCTTCTCCATATCCAGTTTTGCAATCAGTGGGTGTTCCGGATTGATTTCAAAGTTGGGCTTGCTCTCTGGGGGTGTCTGACCTGCAGCTTCCATGATACGGCGCATTTGTGCTCCCATGTCGTCCTCGTCAATCACCAAGCAGGCAGGAGAATCTGTCAGGCGATGTGTAATTCGAACCTCCTTGACAGCAGCAGCCAGGTAGTTCTTGATTCTGGTTGTAAGGGACTCGAATTTCTTCTCTGTTTCTTCGTGCTTCTCCTTTTCGGTTTCATCCTCAAGTTTGCCGAGATCCAGAGAGCCGCGGGCGATATCCTGGAAAGGTTTGTCGTCAAACTCGTGCAGATGACTCATCAACCACTCGTCAATGCGATCCGATAATAGGAGTACTTCAATGCCTTTCTTCCTGAAAATCTCCAGATGGGGACTATTTCTGGCCGCATTCGCTGAGTCGGCGATAACGTAATAGATTTTCTCCTGATCCGGTTGCATGCGTGCAACATAGTCGGGCAGGCTTTGTTTTTGCTCAGTCGAATTCTCATGAGTAGATGCAAACAGCAGCAAACTGGCTATCTTTTCCTTGTTTGCAAAATCTTCACCTGGTCCTTCCTTTAGAACTTGTCCGAACTCAGTCCAGAATTTCGCATACTTTTCAGGTTCGTCCTTTTTCAACCGGGTCAGCATTTCCAGCGCCTTCTTGGTCAGCGCACTTCTCATTGAGTCAACCACTGGATCCTTCTGCAGTATCTCACGGGACACATTCAGAGAAATGTCGTTGGAGTCCACCACGCCTTTGATGAATCTCAAGTACAGGGGCATGAACTGCTCAGCGTCATCCATGATGAACACTCGCTGCACATATAGTTTCAATCCTCGAGCCCCATCACGATTCCACAGGTCATATGGCGCCTTTCCCGGCACATAGAGCAGGCCGGTATACTCAAGCTTCCCTTCGACTCTGTTGTGGCTCCAACTCAATGGTTTCTCGTAATCGTGAGAAATATGCTTGTAGAACTCGACGTATTCGTCCTCCTTGATGTCGCTGCGCGAGCGCGTCCACAGAGCCTGAGCCGCGTTGATTGCCTCATACTCGATCGCACTTGTCGCGTCCTTGTCTGACTTCTCCTCGTAGTCCTGCTTGGGCATGAGGACGGGAATGGAAATGTGGTCAGCATATTTCTTCACTATGTTCTTGAGGCGGTAATAATCTGCGAAGTCACTTTCCTCTTTTCGCAGATGCAGGATGATGGTGGTTCCACGCTCTTTTTTTTCCGCATTCTCGATGGTGTACTCGGCTTCCCCCTGAGATGTCCAACGAACCGCATCACCAAGAGCTGTGCCAGCCCTTCGAGTCAGTACCTCCACATTGGACGCCACAATGAAAGCGGAATAGAAACCGACTCCGAATTGTCCAATCAGCTGAGAGTCTTTTTTCTGATCCCCGGATAGACTGGAGAGGAACTGGGCTGTACCTGATTTGGCGATGGTGCCCAGGTTGCTGATAACTTCTTCACGAGTCATCCCTATGCCATTGTCGGAAATCGTGACAGTGCCGGTTTCCTTGTCGAAGTCTACCTGCACTTTCAACTGTGAGTCGGATTCATAGAGCTCTGGCTTCGAGAGAGCTTCGAAGCGAAGTTTGTCTGCAGCATCGGAAGCGTTGGAAATCAGCTCGCGGAGGAACACTTCCTTGTTGCTATAAAGGGAATGGATCATCAGGTGAAGTAGTTGTTTGGCTTCAGTTTCGAATCCACGTGTTTCCTGCTTTGTTTCAGTCGTCATCAGCACAGCCCCTGGAATATCCTGGAAAATAAAAAACCCAGCCACCTTGTGAGTGGCTGGGTCTTTATGGGGTTTTCAGTCCCCAATTTCAAGCAGCGAGAGATTCAGGAACGATAAAATTCGATCGCATCTTCCTTGCGCATCTTCAGGTTCTCAAAGCGAGCTCTGCTGTTCTCAATAAAGGTCAGGAAGGTCCTGGCTGAGGTCTCTCCGAGATCCTGCGCGCGACGGGCAGCCGCCGCTGCTTCATCGAATTGATCAAGCTCCACAAGAGCACGTGCTAGAAACAGCTGTGCATCTCCTGCATTACTGAGTCCACCTCGTTCCAACGCTTTACGGATGGAGTCAGCGGCATTTTGATAATCATGCATCATGTAGTAGATGTAGCCCAACTGGTCGTAAGAAGCGCCTGTCTCGCCTAGTTCTGCGGCCTTGATTGCAGGAGCGAGAGCCATTTCGTACTCATTTGCCAGAAGATACATCTGCACCAGTTTCTGCAAGTTGGATTCATTCTCTTCCACAATGCCTAACTCGAAGCCTCTTGCCAGTACTCGGGCGCCCTTATAGGCAGCATCGATTCCGGCGAGTGATTGAGCAAGATTGAGATACTCGGACTCATTCTCCATGTATCCTTTTGCGAATGTGACCGAAAGGGTCTCAATGCGCTTCTTGTCATTGTCGAGATAGCCGTAAATTGCCGACAGATTGCGCCAGTCGCTTGGCTCGTCAAACAGCGTCACCATTTGTTTGGTGATGCGTTCAGCATTCACATAGTCTTCGAGCTCGATGTACATAAGGTTGAGAAGACCGTAAATATTCTTCGCTATGGTTCTTCCATTTGCCAACAGCAAATCCATGTGATTAATCAGATACGGAATTGCCTCATTGTACTGGGCCAGATTGTAGTGAGAGTTTGCCAAGCCGAGGTAAACGTTCTCGTTTTCCACGTCCGAAATATCCCTCCAGCGGTTGAAGGCATCAATCGCTTCCTGGAAACGTTCTTCCCCCATGTAGAGTTGGCCAAGTGCCATCAGTGCACGCTGCCTTGACTCGATACGCAAATTTTCAATAGTCAGAATCTGCTCAAATATTCTCAACGCTTCCGGAATATTATCGGTGTTCAGGTAATAGTTCGTGTAGAAGTTGAGAACCGTTGACTTCTCGAAGTCATTGAGTCTGTCGTAACGCTCATACAACTCATCAAGCAGAACTTTCGCTCTGGCATAATTCGGCTCTACCGTTGCATCTTCCGGACTCATCAGTGCTTGAATGTCAGATACCTGTCTGAACACACGCTCTGTAAGTACATCAGAAGTACGAGTTGGGGGCGGGGCTCTGGGGCCGCTAGGCTCTTCAGCCGCTCGGGCGGCCAATGAGTACATAGAGGCGCTTGCAATTACACCTGCCATGGCAAGCGCAGAGACTACATCTCTAGTCAGGCTCTTGCGTTTGAATAGCTTAAGCATCACTGATCACCTTCCAGTTGATAGCGAAAAACATACTGTACGTTGGGTACTGCAACACCCTGCCCGTCCACCACTTTTGGCTGGAACTTGAAGCGCTCAGCGGCTCTGATGGACGAGGTGTCAAAAATGCCTGCAGGTTCAGCATCAACCACGATGACGTCACGTACACCACCAGTTTCAGTTACCGTGAAACTCACCTGGCACCATCCTTCAATGCCACGCGAAGCAGCGCGAGTGGGGTATGTCGGTGTTACGTTAACGAGTGGAAGCATTTCTCCATCAGTGATGGAGATGCTGGCGCCACCGATAGATAGATCCGCATCAATGCTGACAGAAGCGCGTTCAATGGCCAAGCTTGGACCGGAGTCCATATTAAGCTGTCTGTCTGGAACATCAGGTGGTGGCGTATCCAGCTGTTCGATTGGCTGTGGTTTCTCAACTTCTCTCACCACTTCCATTTCGATCTCAGGCATTGTGGCATCGACAATCTTTACCACGTTGACGCGTTGTTCCAGTTGTGTACCAGTAGCAATCAATGCCTGCATCACGTAGAACAACACCAGCGTGATCAGCAAAGCGAGTGCCATTGAGATAACCCATCTAATTGCGATCATAGTTTATGCCTCCGTTGAGATTGAAACGCTAGCGATTTCCGCATCTCTCGCCGCACGCAATATTGTCATGACGTGCTCGTTTGTAGCTGCCCGGTCACCCTGGATAACTACAGACGAGTTGGGAGATTCAGCAAGACGTAATTCAAACCTGGCCCGCACGAAACGTGGGTCGACAGGTTCACCATCAATCCAGATTTCTCCGTTCGGTGTTACCGCGATCAGGATTAGATCCTTCGATCTTGGTTCTGCCGTTGATGCTTCGGGCTTGTTGACCTCTACACCGGCCTCTGTCACGAAAACAGAGGTTACGATGAAGAAGATCAATAGGATGAACACAACATCCAGCATGGGTGTAAGGTCAATCTCACCCGGGCCGTCGCCATCTCTTTTCTTCATTAAACCACTTTTCATTATTATGCCTTTAGTTCGTGTTTAATTATTGAGAGCCAAATGATCTTCTAAAAGTTCCAATTCGCGATCCATTTTATGCTTGAGCCAGTTGGATGCAAAGATCCCAGACAGCGCTCCCACCATGCCTGCCATGGTTGGAATCGTTGCCTTGGATACACCTCCGGCCATGGATTTAGCATCCCCACCGCCAGTCAGTGCCATGACAAAGAAGACCTCGATCATGCCCGTTACCGTTCCGAGAAGGCCAAGTAATGGGCAAACGACGACTAGAGATTCGATGATCGGCATAGTGGAGCGAAGATCAAGCGATATTTCGGAAATCATCATCTGTCGAATCTGTCTGGCTCTCCAGGATCTCTTGTCAGTTCTACCGTTCCATGCAGCGAGGGTATGCTTAACTCGTTTCGCATGAGTGGAGTACAGGTACCACAACCGATCAAATATCAGCGAAAACTTGACCAGCAGGAGCGTGGCTATTACCCACAACACGCCCCCGCCCCGATTCATGAATTCGTTAATGGCGTCGTACATATCCATAAGAGCGAAATACATAACGAAAATCCCCGTAAGCTTACGCTTTAGTTTTGGATTCGGCTTCGGCTTTTCTCGCGATAATACCGGTAGCCTGTTCTTCCATTATGTGAATGATGCGGTCACTCTTGCTCTTGACCCAGCTGTGCATCAGGATCGCAGGAATTGCCGCGCAGATACCGAGTACAGTTGTCATAAGAGCCATGGAGATACCACCAGCCATGATTGTCGGATCACCGGCGCCGTATACGGTAATCTGCTGGAATACTGCGATCATACCGGTCACTGTACCGAGCAGCCCCATTAGAGGTGCTATCGTAGAGATGATCTTGATCAGCGTCAGGTAACGTTCAAGAGCTGGTGTTTCCTGAAGAATCGCTTCACCCAATTTAAGCTCAAGAGTCTCTGTGTCAGCATTTGGATTTGATTCGGCTACCAGCAGAACTCGACCCAATGGGTTATTCTTGTTGGCTTTATCAGATTTGACCTGAGAGTTTACTTTCGCAGCCACAATTGTCAGTACAAATGTTCTGTACAGGGCAACAATGACAGCGATTACGCCAAGCCCAATGATCATGAATCCGATCTCTCCGGAGTTGTCACGTACCTGTTCCGATGCTGTAGGGAAGTTGATCAGGTTTGCCATCATGCTGCCGCCAAGGGCGCCAGTCGGATCAATACCTACACGATAAACCCCGCTGGTTGCATTTTGAAGCGCAACTGCACGGGCAACAACGTCGCCGCTGGGCTGACGCGGAAGAACCTGCAAATGCCCGATAGCACCGGTATAGCTGAGGTAGTCACCATCAGAAATGGCGTTGAACGAACCAATTCGCGTGATGGTGCGGGTGGTTTGTTCACCTGAAGGGAGGCTGACCAGATCGGTGTACTTTACAACGTTGCCTGACTCGACCATTTCTTGCTGCATGAAGAACCAGAAGCGTTCGATTTCATCGATACGAACCTGTTCAGTATCGCTGGCTACACGCTGGATAAAGGAGTCCAGAAACTCTTCACGACCTCCATACTGTGCGCTGATCAGTGAATTCTGGAATATCGCCCGGAAGTCACCTGCCACGCCCTGAATAGTACCAAGTAGTTCGTTCAAGTTTGCTCTTGCTGTTCGCAAAGCTGCACGACGCTCTGTCAAGGTAAGTTGATTTGCGTCAAAAGTGGAATTCAATTCTCTATTCAGAGCTTCCTCTTGAGCTATTCTTGCTTGAGTTTCCTGGAGAATTTGCTGTTGTTGATTCGCTTGCTGCTGGAATCGCTGTTCGCGATCACGATGCTCTTGCGATTGAACAACTCGATCCTGCTCCACATTTCTAAGCAGTTCGGCAAGAGTACTGGCTGGCTGCTGTTGAGCAAATACTGATGACGATACCGACAAAAACAGGCCAGTCACGGATATGCTTGCGAGTTTAATTATTTTTTTCACTGTACTGACTCCGGTGCAACAATTGGGATATCCATGATGGCAGGTGATACAAGTCCGCTGGACACGCTGATGGCGCGTTGAATTGCAGTTCTATATTGACCTGGGTCAAGCTCAGCCCACTGGCGGGTTTGCTGGTCCCACATGCCGGTTAGAGTTCTGTCCTTGGTCTGGTACACCAGTGCAATTCTGCCCACACGCAGAATATCAACATCACGCTCTGTACCGTCGATGGTTAGAGTTGTCGGATATGTTTCATGCGTACGGCCGTAGTTGTTCTCAATTTGGTATAGCACCAGGATTTGTCTGAATTTTTCTGCAACCGAAACATCAGGGCTGTCAATCGCATTGCGCGCAAAGGCTAATCGAGCACGTCTCTCGTTTACCTGGAAGGGCAAGTCGAGTTCCACAAATTGCTCAACACTGGCAAGCATCTTGGACATAAGGAGAGGCATTTCCTGAGTCACGATAGCAACATCCGTAATTGATTGCTGGATGGTTGCTACCTGCTCTTCCTGGATGGAAATTTGTTTGCGCAAACCGGCGTTCAGTACCAGCATGGCCTCAAGGTTGTCATTCTCGATTTTGAACTCTTCGAAGGCAGTGCTGGCCGAGTTGGACAGCCTGGTAATTGCTTCTTGCGACTGAACAGCGGCCTGGTTTTGCTGATCTATGATATTCAAGGCTTGATCTATGATGCTTGTATCAACCTCAGCAGCTTGTGTTACGCCAGCTACAATCAACGAAGCGAAAGGAGCTAGAACCTTGTAATATAATCGACGGTTATTCATGTGCCATCCTATTATTGTGTTGAACTATCTAAGTCTGCCTAAGCGCCTGCTTTCAACTGCAAGCAACAAACCCGACAACTTGTGTTTTAGTGAAACTAATCCTGTTTTTCTGCTTAGGCCCGCAAACGACATACTCAGGCCTGATTGGCAGTTCTTTCCGTCACGCGAATTTCTCAACACCTTGTTACCTTTTTGCCCATAAAATACAAAAATGGGATTCTTGGTAACTAATGCCGACAAAATTGTTGTTTTTCATGCTAAATCCGACAATCCATGTCAAATTCTGTATTAAGCCTACCACATTACATCCGTTTTTTAGAACCTCTTGGCGCATAAAATTTATGCCCAAAATGCCATTATCAGCGAATGGGTTTGTAGCCTTGCTACTTTACCAACCGGTGATTTCTTTGACGCCATTGCCGATATCTGCAAGGCTTCTGACAGTTTTCACACCGGCATCCTGCAGGGCAGCAAATTTCTCCACGGCAGTGCCTTTTCCTCCTGAAATAATCGCTCCTGCATGCCCCATTCTTTTGCCTGCCGGCGCAGTCACTCCAGCGATATAGGAAACCACTGGTTTGCTTACATTGGTTTTGATGTAGGTAGCGGCTTCTTCCTCTGCGGTTCCGCCGATTTCGCCAATCATAACTATGACTTCAGTCTGGTCATCCTTTTCAAACAGCGCCAGGATGTCGATGAAGTTTGATCCCGGAATGGGGTCGCCGCCGATGCCGACACATGAAGACTGGCCAAAGCCGTAGTCAGTTGTCTGTTTGACAGCTTCATAGGTCAAAGTTCCTGATCTGGAGACAATTCCAACTTTGCCCATTTTGTGAATATTACCTGGCATGATACCGATCTTGGATTCGCCAGGAGTAATTACACCTGGGCAATTCGGTCCGATCAGGCGTACTCCTAGCTCGTCGCACTTCACTTTAACATCGAGCATATCGAGCGTTGGAATGCCTTCGGTGATGCAAACGATTAGTTTGATGCCTGCGAATGCCGCTTCAAGAATAGAATCTTTGCAAAATGGCGCTGGAACATAGATAACAGAGGCTTCTGCTCCGGTTTCCCGAACTGCATCCTTTACGGTATTGTACACAGGTAGACCAAGATGAATTTGCCCCCCTTTGCCTGGAGTTACCCCCCCTACCATTTTCGTTCCGTATGCAATGGCCTGCTCGGAGTGAAACGTTCCCTGTGATCCGGTAAATCCCTGACAAATTACCCGGGTGTTCTTGCTTAACAATATACTCACTTGGCACCTCCTGCAGCTGCTACCACTTTTTCTGCAGCGTCAGTGAGACTGCTTGCCGCGATAATATTCAATCCACTGTCGCCGAGCACTTTGCGACCCAGTTCTGCGTTGTTCCCTTCCAGTCGCACAACGACTGGTACCACAACTCCTACCTCGCTCACCGCGCCGATGATACCTTCGGCAATCATGTCACAACGGACAATGCCACCGAAGATGTTGATGAGAACGGCTTTGACGTTCTTGTCGGACAGGATGATCTTGAATGCCTCAGTGACCCGCTCCTTCGTTGCGCCACCACCTACATCCAGAAAATTCGCAGGGCGACCACCGTGCAGTTGCACGATATCCATGGTGCCCATGGCCAGACCCGCGCCGTTGACCATGCAACCGATGTTGCCGTCGAGGGCGACGTAATTCAGCTCCCACTTCGCAGCGCGCGCTTCCCGCTCGTCGTCCTGACTGGGATCATGCATCGCCCGCAGTTTGGGCTGTCGAAACATGGCATTCCCATCTATGTTGATCTTGCCATCCAGGCAATGCAGATTGCCCTCGGAGGTGATGACGAGCGGATTGATTTCCAGCAGTGCAAGGTCGTGGTCGGCAAAGAGTTTGGCAAGACCGAGGAACAGTTGCGTGAACTGTTTCACCTGCAGATCATTCAGGCCGAGCTGGAAAGCAAGTTCTCTTGCCTGGAATGGTTGTGCCCCGCACAGCGGATCGATGATCGCTTTCAGGATTTTCTCGGGCGTCTCTTCAGCAACTTTCTCAATCTCTACGCCACCCTCTGTCGAGGCCATGAAGACTATTCGGCGAGAGGAGCGATCAATGACAGCTCCCAGATAAAGTTCCTGGGCGATGTCCGTACAGGTTTCCACCAGGATCTTGGTGACGGGCTGGCCGTTGGCGTCAGTCTGATAAGTCACAAGGTTCTTGCCCAGCCACTTTTCGGCAAAAGCTTTGATCTCATCCTTGCTAGTCACCAGTTTGACGCCACCTGCCTTGCCGCGACCTCCAGCATGGACCTGAGCTTTGACGACCCACTTGTTGCCACCCAGCTTGTCAGTAGCAGCTGCTGCTTCTGCGGGGGTATCAACGGCATAGCCTTTGGAAACTGGCAGTCCGTATTCGGCAAAAAGTTGCTTCGCCTGATATTCGTGTAAATTCATACCTCTTCCTCGTAAAACCTAAAGTAACTTGTTAAGTCGGTAATGACCGTTAGCGCTTGCGCTTGTTTGCCATATGAACAGCATGCCCGTTCACGGCCAGCGCTGCTTCGTGTATGGCTTCTGACAGAGCGGGATGGGAGAACATGGTCAGACCAATGTCCTCGGCGCTCGCACTGAACTCCATTGCGATGACCATCTGTTGGACCAGATCGGCAGCACTTGCGCCGATGATGTGACAGCCGAGAATGCGGTCGGTCTTGGCATCGGCGATGATCTTGACCATGCCCTCAGTAGCATTGGCTGCCATGGCCCGGCCATTGATGCTGAAGGGGAAGTTACCGACACTGTATTCCCTGCCCTCATCTTTCAATTGTTGTTCGGTCTTGCCAACCCAGGCGATTTCCGGGTGGGTGTAAATTACAAAGGGGACCAAAGAGTAGTTCACTTGTGTTTTCTTGCCGGCGATACGCTCGGCAACCATGACGCCCTCCTCCATCCCCTTGTGCGCAAGCATGGGGCCACGGACACAGTCCCCAGCCGCATAGACGCCAGGAACTGCAGTTGCACAGCTGTCGTCGACCACGACGAAGCCGCGCTTGTCCAGTTCCACGCCGGTGTTGCTATCGAGCAGGTTTTCGGTCAGCGGACGTCGTCCCACGGCCACAATAAGCTTATCGAACACGGCTTCCTGTTCGCCATTCTGATCTGTGTAGGTGACTGTGACAGTCTTGGTCTTGCCCTTGTTGATCTTGCTGCCCGTGACCTTGGCGCCCAGCTTGATGTTCAATCCCTGTTTGGTCAGGATCTTGAGAGCTTCCTTGGAAATTTGGGTGTCTACGGCGGGAAGGAATGTATCCATGGCTTCCAGTACCGTGACTTCAGAGCCAAGGCGGGACCAGACACTGCCGAGTTCCAGCCCGATGACTCCAGCGCCGATAACGCCGAGTCGTTTTGGTACGCTGCTGAATTCCAGAGCACCGGTGGAGTCGACGATGGTGTCGTTGTCCAAAGGAGTTGGAGGGATATTGATGGGCACCGAACCTGCGGCGATGATGACATTATCGGCTTCCAGTATTTCTGTGCTGCCATCATGCCTGGTGACCTGCACTTTCTTTCCGGCGAGCAGCTTGCCAAGACCAGCAATACCCTCCACCTTGTTTGCAGTGAACAGGGATTTTACACCTTGCGTCAGCTGCCCCACTATTTTCGCCTTGCGGGCGATCATGGCAGGCACATCCATGGCAACGTCCTTGACACTGATTCCATGCAGTTGGAAGTCTTCTTTCGCTTCTATGTACTTGTGCGAGGAATCAAGCAGTGCCTTGGACGGAATACATCCGACGTTCAGGCAGGTGCCACCGTATACAGCATTTTTCTTGTCGTCATGCCACTTCTCCACGCAGGCTGTCTTCATTCCCAGTTGCGCACAGCGGATGGCGGCTACATAACCAGCGGGTCCTGCTCCGATTACTACGACATCGTATTTATTAGTCATATATTTACTCGCATTCTTTTCAGCAAATGAATTAGATTTCCAGCAGAATTCTTGCAGGATCCTCAAGCAGTTCCTTTATGGTGACAAGGAACTGTACGGCTTCTTTACCGTCGATCATGCGGTGATCGTAAGAAAGGGCAAGGTACATCATGGGTCTTATCTTCACTTCGCCATCAACTGCAACGGGCCTGTCCTGAATCTTGTGCATTCCCAGAATGGCTGTCTGCGGAGGATTCAGAATTGGAGTGGAAAGAAGTGATCCGAACACTCCACCATTGGAGATCGTAAAGGTGCCACCGCTCATTTCGTCGATGGAAAGTTTACCATCCTGAGCCTTCAGACCATACTCACGAATCTGAGCTTCTATTTGAGCCAGGCCCATATGATCGGCATTACGCAGTACAGGAACGACAAGGCCACGCGGAGAGGACACAGCGACACCGATATCTTGATAACCGTGGTAGACGATATCGTTGCCATCAATTGATGCATTCACTGCCGGGAAGCGTTTGAGTGCTTCGATGCTGGCGCGTACAAAAAATGACATGAAGCCAAGACGCACGCCGTCGTGAGTCTTTTCGAACATGTCTTTGTACTTGTTGCGCATCGCCATGACAGGAGCCATGTCAACTTCATTAAATGTAGTGAGCATGGCGGTTGATTGGCTGGCTTGAAGTAATCGCTCTGCGACCTTCGCGCGCAGCCTGCTCATAGGCACTCGTTCTTCCACACGACCGGATGACATGTCGACCCGTTTTGCTGCATCGTTCGACATATCTGCGACTGCTACTGGAGACTTGGCCTTGTTGACGAACTCCAATACATCTTCCTTGGTAACGCGTCCGTTTTTGCCGGAACCTTTCAGACTGTCAATACTGATTCCATTCTCCTCTGCAATTTTCTTTGCAGCTGGGCTCAGCATTGGTTCGTCTGTTGCCGCATTGTCAATGGCAACAGGTTCTATTTCCTTCTCCCCGGGAGACTTTCCTGCCGATGTGCTTGCCCCTGCTTCTATAGTGGCGATCAGTTCGTTGCTGACTATAGTATCGCCGGACTTCTTGATAATCTGAGCCAGTACGCCGTCAGCCGGAGATACGACTTCAATTACCACTTTGTCAGTTTCAATATCGACCAGTAGTTCGTCGCGTTTGACTGCCTCGCCTGCTTTCTTGTGCCAAGTGGCAATAGTTCCATCGGGAACTGATTCAGGTAGAGTTGGAGCTTTTATTTCAATAGTCATTTTTTTTCCTTGTCGCTATGTTATCTATTGTTATTCAGCCAGTGTCATTGCCTGATTGATGAAAGTGCGTTGTTGTTCAATGTGCAGCGCGGGGTAGCCTGCCGCAGGGGAGGCAGAGGCCTCCCGACCTGCATAGGTCAGATTAACTGTAGGTTTTAGTTCTTGTGTCACGCGTCGCATGTGATGCTGGCTAGAGTACCAGGCTCCCTGATTCATTGGTTCTTCCTGACACCACATTACGTCCGTGAAGTCAGGGAACGCGCTCATTGCCTGCCGCAAATCATCTGAAGGGAATGGATACAATTGCTCGAGACGAATAATGGCAATGTTGTCGATTTCCCGTGTTCTGCGCTCTTGACGCAGATCGTAATAGACCTTGCCGCTGCACAGGATGATGCGTTTGACCTTCTTTGCCGGCAGCGCGTCTGTTTCACCGATGACAACCTGGAATGTGCCATCAGCCAACTCCTCCATCGTGGACGTGGTTTCCTTGTGACGAAGCAGACTCTTCGGTGACATCACGACCAGAGGCTTACGTAGCGGACACAGGACCTGGCGACGTAGCATGTGGAACACCTGCGCAGAAGTTGTAGGCAGACACACTTGGATATTGTGTTCCGCGCACAATTGCAGGAATCGCTCCAGGCGCGCGGATGAATGTTCAGGTCCTTGCCCTTCATAACCATGTGGCAAGAGCATGGTCAAGCCGCAGAGACGTTGCCATTTGTGTTCTCCACTGGTTATGAATTGATCAATCACGACTTGAGCAGAATTTGCAAAGTCACCGAACTGAGCCTCCCAGATAATCAAGGCATTGGGCGTGGTTGTCGCGTACCCGTATTCAAATGCCAGTACGGCTTCCTCGGAAAGCAGTGAATCATAGATTGAAAAACTGCGCTGATCGGATGCCAGGGACTGCAGGGGAATAAATTCCTTGCCAGTCTGTTGATCGTGCAACACAGCGTGGCGATGTGAGAATGTTCCCCGTCCGACATCCTGCCCGGTAATACGCACTTTGTTGCCACTGGTGAGGATGCTGGCGTACGCAAGAGTTTCAGCGAAGCCCCAGTCCAAAGATTTTTCACCAATAGCCATTTGTGTACGGTCGTCGATAATTTTCTGCACTTGCTTGTGCAGATTCATATTGGCCGGAATGTTGACCAACTTGCGGGCAAGTGCCTGCAGAGTATGCAATTTGATAGTAGTGTTGTAGTGTGGGCTCCACTCATGTCCCAAGTAGGGGCTCCAATCCACGAATAGTTCAACGGAAGGCTCCTTGATCAGCGACTTCACGACGTGCTGCCCGGTGTCCAGCGCATTCCGATATGAAGAATTGAGAAACTCCGATTCTTCTTCTGTGACAACGGATTCGGAGATCAATTTTTCGGCGTAAAGTGTACGTGTGGTCTTCTGCTGACGGACCTTGTTGTACATCAATGGCTGCGTACTGGCAGGTTCATCAGTTTCATTGTGCCCACGACGACGATAACAGACCAAGTCAATGACCACGTCTTTCTTGAATTCGTAGCGGAAGTCCAGAGCAAGCTGAGTGACAAACAGTACGGCCTCTGGATCATCGCCGTTGACGTGGAAAATTGGTGCCTGCACCATCTTTGCAACATCGGTACAGTATTCTGTTGAGCGGGCGTCTTCCTGGCGGTGTGTAGTGAAACCTACCTGGTTGTTGATGATAATGTGCATGGTGCCACCAGTAGAGTAGGCGCGGGTCTTTGACATTTGGAACGTTTCCATCACAACACCCTGGCCTGCAAATGCAGCATCCCCATGAATGATGATGGGGACGACCATGTTGCCGAACTTGTCGAGACGGCGATCCTGGCGGGCGCGCACAGATCCTTCGACTACTGGAGAAACGATTTCAAGGTGGGATGGGTTGAACGCCATTGCAAGGTGTACTTCGCCACCTGGCGTCATGATGTTGGATGAGAAACCTTGATGGTATTTCACATCACCGGAACTTTTGTAGGTTGCTCTACCTTCGAATTCACTGAACAGGTCTGCAGGGTTCTTGCCTAAAGTATTGACCAGTACATTCAGGCGACCACGATGTGCCATGCCGATCACGATTTCTTTTGCACCGTAACTGCCAGAGCGCTGAATGAGTTCGTCAACCAGCGGGATCAGACTTTCTCCACCCTCTAGGCCAAAACGCTTGGTGCCGGGGTACTTTGAGTCAAGATGCTTTTCGAGACCCTCTGCTGCACTTAGTCTTTCCAGCAAGTGGCGCTTTACCTCCACAGGAAAGTCAGGATTCCCGTGGTTGGCCTCAATGCGCTTCTGTATCCATTTTTTTTCGGCCAGATCCACGATGTGCATGAATTCGTAACCAATCGATCCGCAATAGATGTTCTCCAGAACTTCGACTATTTCACGAAGTGGGGCTTTATCCTTCTTGATGAAGAGTGAACCAGTCTGGAAGACTGTGGAGTGATCTACCGGGGATAGGCCGTGGAAGTCCAATTGCAGATCCGGCACTTGCTCCCTGTGCATTAAATTCAATGGATCGAGTTTTGCCTTCTGGTGGCCGCGGACGCGATATGAGCTGATCAAGTGCAGTACCTGGACCTGTTTGTTTTCATGTTCAGAATTAACTACGGCATCATTGCTGAGAACAGGTTTGAAGCGGCTCGTCTTACCAAGTTTCTTGAAATATTCCTGTATCTCCAAATGAGAAATATCCGACTGGGAGGAGTCGGATATTTTAGGAAGATTTTGAAAAAATATTCGCCACTCTTGCGGAACCAACTCAGGGTTCTGCAGGAATTGGTCATATAACTGTTCTACGTATGAGGCATTACCGCCAGATAAATGCCCTGTACTCCACATCAACTCCATAATGCTGTCGTGCATCTTTATATTTCCCGGATAATTGAGGATGCTGTAGATTATTCTTGTTCAAGAATCAGCAGGTATCTCAGCCTTGCTCCTCATTGACGAATAGTTTTCAGGTCGCCCGCTGTAGCAACATGGAGCGGATGTGACCAATTGCCCTTGTCGGGTTTAACCCCTTTGGGCATACAGCAACGCAATTCATAATGCCGCGGCAGCGAAATACACTGAACGGATCCTCAAGATTTGCTAGACGCTCATCTGTTGCGGTATCCCTGCTGTCGGCAAGAAAGCGATACGCTTGCAGCAAGCCAGCGGGTCCGATGAATTTGTCAGGGTTCCACCAGAAAGACGGACAATTGGTACTGCAACATGCGCAAAGAATGCACTCGTATAATCCGTCCAGTTTTTCTCGATCTTCTGGCGATTGCAGTCGTTCGATTGCTGGCGTTGGCTGGTCGTTGATCAGGAAAGGTTGAACTTTCTCAAACTGCTTGTAGAACACAGCCATGTCGACAACCAGGTCACGCACGACCGGAAGACCTGGCAGAGGACGAAGTATCAGCTTGCCACCTTTGGCTGCACTGGACACTGGTGTTATGCATGCAAGCCCATTGGTACCGTTGATGTTCATCCCGTCGGATCCACAAACTCCTTCTCTGCATGAGCGCCGATATGCAATGGACACATCCTTGCGCTTGAGTAATTCCAGGACATCGAGAACCATGAGGTCTTTGCCTGCGGGCAAGTCCAACTCATAATCCTGCATAGTTGGTTTGGTATCCGTTTCCGGGTTGTAGCGATATAAACTCACTAACACGTTGTCTCTACCCTTTCCTGAGCTCTTCAGGTCGTCAATGCTTATGATGCTAATTAATGATTATGACTAGTAGGTGCGCACTTTTGGTTCAAATTTCTCAACCGTCTTTGGCGCGAAGTTCACTGCCCGTTTCGTCACACTTTTGGTGGTCGGGAAGTACAGCGAATGGCAGAGCCAGTTCTCATCATCGCGATCCTGATAGTCTTCACGTGCGTGTGCACCACGACTTTCCGCTCTGGTTTCTGCGGCGATCGCAGTGGCCTCAGCAACCTCGAACAAATTCTCGAGCTCGAGTGCTTCGATGCGAGCGGTATTGAAAGCATTGCTCTTGTCTGCGAGATTGATGCTGGCAACTCGTTCGCGCAGAACTTTGAGCTTCTCAATTCCATCGCGCATGAAATCACCACGACGGAACACGCCAAAATGGTTCTGCATAATTGTCTGCAGATCACTGCGTACTTCCGCTACGCTTTCACCGGATTTGGTGCTGTTCAGGCGGGTAAGTCGGGACAGGGCCTGTTCGATATCTGACTCAGAGGCCTTGCGCTGTTCGGTGATCCCGTGGCGCAACATACTCTCGATATGCATACCTGCAGCACGCCCGAATACCACCAGATCAAGCAGGGAGTTGCCGCCGAGACGATTGGCCCCATGCACCGATACGCACGCGACTTCACCAACGGCAAACAAACCTTCGATAAGTTTGTCTTGACCATTGGAGTCTTGGGTTAGGGCTTGTCCGTTGATATTGGTCGGTATGCCTCCCATCATGTAGTGGCAGGTAGGCACGACAGGGATCGGTTCCTTGACCGGATCCACATGCGCAAATGTACGAGAAAGCTCCAGAATGCCGGGAAGTTTGGAATTGAGGACTTTTTCACCAAGGTGATCCAGTTTCAAGAGCACATGGTCACCGTCTGGACCACAACCGCGACCTTCGATAATTTCGAGGATCATTGAGCGGGCAACTACATCACGGCCTGCAAGATCTTTTGCATTTGGCGCGTAGCGCTCCATGAACCGCTCGCCGTCCTTGTTGATCAGGTATCCGCCCTCACCACGGCATCCTTCGGTGACCAGCGTGCCAGCACCGTAAATTCCGGTAGGGTGAAACTGCCACATTTCAATATCCTGGACCGGATAGCCAGCACGGAGGGCCATCCCGATGCCGTCACCAGTGTTGATCATGGCATTGGTTGTTGATGCATAGATACGCCCAGCACCGCCGGTGGCAAAGACTGTCGCTTTGGATTGGATATAGACAGTCTCGCCGGATTCGATGCAGATTGCGATAACGCCGACAATTACACCATCCTGATTTCTTACAAGATCCGTGGCATACCACTCATTGAAGAATACTGTCTTGTTCTTGAGATTGCCTTGATACAAGGTGTGCAGAAGTGCGTGACCGGTACGGTCGGCAGCGGCACAGGTTCGGGCGGCCTGACCACCTTTGCCAAAATCCTTGGATTGTCCGCCGAAAGGACGTTGATAGATGCGGCCGTTCTCGGTTCGTGAAAATGGCAGGCCCATGTGCTCCAACTCGAACACGGTCTGGGGTCCTTCGCTGCACATATACTCGATCGCGTCCTGGTCTCCAATGTAATCGGAGCCTTTGACAGTGTCGTACATGTGCCAGCGCCAATCATCATTCGGATCGTCACTGGCGATTGCGCAGGTAATACCTCCCTGTGCAGATACAGTGTGCGAACGCGTTGGGAAAACCTTACTGATTACTGCGGTTTTATAACCTGATTGCGATAGCTGTAGAGATGCGCGCATACCTGCACCACCGCCACCGACTATTACTGCATCAAACGACAGAGTCCGTATGCCAGACATTTAGATACCCCATAGAATCTGAATACCCCATACGAGGTAAATGAACATCAATACAACGCACCCTGTCTGGAAGAGGAAACGGATGACCGTAGCCTTGGCACCAATCATGTCCGAGGTTAAATAGTCTGTGGATATTGTCCACAGGCCGATCCAGGCATGCGCACAGATCGCCAACAATGCAAGAAGGCTTGCAATACGCATCCAGGTTGTACTGAATAGTGCCTGCCATTGCTGATAGTTCACATCGGGATTGAAGAGCAGGTAGCTGAGAAAGAAGACAAAATAAACTGCCAGAACCACCGCGGTCAGTCTTTGAATTACCCAGTCATAAAGGCCACTACGACCAAAATTTGTGACATTCGTTACCATAACCAGACTCCGGTTAGCAGGATTGCAATTGTCGAGAAGGCAACCACCAGTTTGGCGCCAAGCAATCCACCTTCTATGGTCTCCCCTATTCCCATATCCATTATCATATGTTTGATGCCGGCAATCAGGTGATATAACAGGCCCGCCAGAATAGTCCAGACCAGCAGTTTCACTATCAACAGATCAAGCCACTGACCTACTCGGAGAAATGCTTCTTCCGATGCCAGTGATTCGCTGAGGAGCCACAGCAGGACGGCGACACCCGCGAAAATGAATGCACCTGAAATCCTGTGGAGAATTGAGGTGATGGCGGGTAATGGGAGGCGGATGGTTGTAAAATCCAGATTTCGAGGTCTTTTGTCTTTCACAGATTTTATATTTTCGTTATGCCCATGAGGGGCTCGGTTAGTGGAAAAGAGCGACCTCAAAGGGCCGATCTAATTGATTATGCGTGCAAAACGGGCATGCGTAACTCGGGCGCTGAGTATATTCCCATCACCTGTTGAATACAATAAATGTTCAGTCTTTTCTGCCCGATCTGACAACGCTTTGTCATTCTAGTAATGATTGTGAAATGCCTGTAACGAATGCTCTCTTTTGGGGCTTCTGGAAAGGCCGTAAAAGCTGTCTTGTGTGGAGTTAACGGCTTGTGGTGACACAAATTTAATCTTATCTTAGCCAGTAGAAATCGCGTCAACGATCCTTTCAGGAGCTTTAAATGACTAAGAAAATGGCAAAACTGACCCTTGAAGACAGCAATGAGATAATTGAACTGCCAATTCATCAAGGGACAATAGGCCCCGATGTTGTCGATGTGGGAGGTTTGACGGCCAAGGGCCTGTTTACCTATGACCCAGGATTCGTCTCTACAGCATCCTGTGAGTCCGCGATCACCTACATCGACGGAGACGAAGGTGTCTTGCTGCATAGAGGCTATCCGATTGAACAACTGGCCGAAAAATCCGATTTTCTGGAGACTTGTTATTTGCTCCTGAATGGAGAGTTACCCGACCAAGCCCAGAAAGCCAAATTCGAAAACGGCATCAGATATCACACAATGGTGCAGGAGCAACTTTCTGATTTCTTCAAGGGGTTTCCGCGTAATGCCCATCCAATGGCAATTATGGTCGGGGTTGTTGGAGCACTTTCAGCGTTCTATCACGACTCTCTCGATATTACGAATGATGAACATCGCAGAATCGCCGCCTATCGCTTGATAGCCAAGATGCCCACGATCGGAGCCATGTGTTACAAACATGCCATAGGGCAGCCTTTCATGTATCCGCGAAACGATTTCAGTTTCGCAGAAAATTTCCTACATATGATGTTCAGCACTCCTTGTGAAGAGCCCAAGGTCAATCCTATTCTGGCGAAGGCCATGGACACGATTTTCCTGCTTCACGCGGATCATGAACAGAATGCATCCACGTCAACAGTCAGGCTGGCAGGTTCCACAGGGGCCAATCCATTTGCCTGTATTTCTTCAGGAATTGCGGCACTCTGGGGGCCTGCTCATGGCGGCGCCAACGAGGCCGTATTGACCATGCTGGACGAGATTGGGAACGAGTCGCGAATCGAGGAATTCATCAGGCGTGCCAAGGATAAGAACGACCCGTTCCGTCTGATGGGGTTCGGACACCGGGTGTACAAGAACTTCGATCCACGGGCCAAGGTGATGCGTCAGATATGTGACGAAGTGCTGGACGATCTGGGGGTGGAGAATGATCCATTGTTCAGAATCGCCAGGAGACTGGAGAAGATTGCACTGGAAGACGACTACTTCATCGAGCGAAAACTGTATCCGAACGTGGATTTCTATTCAGGCATCATCCTTAAGGCGATTGGCATCCCAACGTCTATGTTTACAGTGATTTTTGCCATCGGTAGAACGCCGGGATGGATATCCCATTGGGATGAGATGATCAGCAATCCCTACCGTATTGGCCGACCGCGCCAGTTGTATACCGGCCATGCAAGACGAGACTATCCCGGTAAGTAGATTTTTTACGAACCGTCGTCACCAAGCTGGCAAACGATTGCGGGCTGCGGATTGGTGTAGTAGCTGTTGAGGTAAACGAGGAAATGGTGGAGCCTATCGGGATCGAACCGATGACCTCAACGCTGCCAGCGTTGCGCTCTCCCAGCTGAGCTAAGACCCCATTGTCACTTTCTGTTTGCAGGAAGTACGGACTCGAATCAGTCAAAACTGCTGTTTCTGCGAACTAAATCGACGCCTAGGATGGTCGCCAATTCAAAGTCCGCGCATTCTAAGCAGCGTTCCGGTAACTGTCAATGGCTACTCTGTCTTCTGTGCGAAGTCTCTTAGGTCCTTTTCCAGCTCTTTTGCCTCCTTGTTGGAGATGCCCCCCAGCACATTGATGGCATGGCGTATTCGTGCACGTGTGATATCGAGACCCAGAATGCTGATAGAGTCGATGACAGAAGTCGAGATCTCTTTTCCAGAAATTGCCACAAACAGTGGAAGCAGGAAATCTCTGATCTTGATGCCAAGATGCGCGGCAATAGACACGCAAGATGATTCGATAGCTGTGCGATTAAATTCGTGAAGTGATTCCAGCTGCCAAAGGGTTAGTTGCAAAATTTTTCTGCATTCATCCATGTTTACTTTCTTGTTGTCAAAGCTGGTTTCATTCAATTCCGGAAGCCCACATAGGAAAAATCCTGCGAGTGGTACAACGTCGCTGAATCGCTCTACTCTGTTTTTCACGAGGGGAATGACTCCGGAAACTCTATCCGGCCTGAACGCCCAGTTTGCAAACTGCTGAAGAAAGTCATCATCCGAGAGCGTTTCGCGAATATATTTCCCATTAAGCCAGTCGAGTTTGGCAATATCGAATACCGGGCCTCCGAGTGAGACACGAGAGAGATCGAAATTTGTTGTCATCTCTTCCACCGAAAACATTTCACTGCCATCCGGCATTGTCCATCCCATCATGCCAAGGTAATTGACTACGGCCTGAGGAAGATAACCCATGTCACGGTAATAGCCGATACTTGTTGGATTTTTGCGTTTGCTAAGTTTGCTTTTGTCAGTATTTCGCAGCAATGGCATATGACAATAAATGGGTGTCTCCCATCCGAAATACTGGTACAACAGGAGATGTTTCGGAGTGGAATTGATCCACTCCTCACCACGAATGACATGACTAATTTCCATGTAGTGGTCATCTACTACATTCGCAAAGTGATACGTAGGCAAACCGTCTGACTTGATAAGTACCTGCATGTCGATCTGTTGCCAGTTGATGCGTATTTCTCCTCTGAGCATGTCATTGAAAACGCAATCCCCCGACTCTGGAACTCGCATGCGAATGACATGTTCCACGCCGCTGCTGAGTTTCTGTGCGACCTGTTCCTCTGTCAGAGTCAGACAGTGTCCATCGTAGCCCACACTAATCTTGTTTTCCATCTGACGTGTTCGTAACTCCTGCAATCTGTCGGTTGTACAGAAGCAGGGAAATGCGTGACCGCTATCCAGCAACTTAAGGATTTCAGAACTATACAGGGCGCTGCGTTGGCTCTGCCTGTATGGGGCGCACCTGCCACCAATGTCTGGTCCCTCGCTCCAACTTAAACCCAGCCAATTGAGAGCATCAAGTATGTCCTTCTCTGACTTGGCGGTGCTGCGAAGCTGATCAGTATCCTCTATGCGCAGGATGAATTCCCCGCCGTGCTGATGAGCAAAGCAGCGATTGAACAAGGCAATATACGCAGTACCAACATGGGGATCCCCCGTAGGAGAGGGGGCGATTCGAGTTCTGACTTTTTGCATATCATTCCTGATTAATGGCGAGGCTGCTGGTTCAAGCGGAGATTATACGCTAAACATCGTTGGGGCTGGCAATAACGAACAAGGAGTCCGCTGCAGGATGAAAGCTGTGTCTGCGACTGAATACTCCGCTATAATTACTTTCTTTCTATAGGCGGCTGAGGCGGCCGATAACTCGACAATTTTTGAGCGTATTGCAGCTTGATGCCAGACTTTCTCAGATTACCATCAGTTCATGGGCATAGATTTTGCGTTGCTCCCATGCTGGACTGGACAGACAGGCACGAGCGGTATTTTCTGCGCTTGCTGAGTCGACACGCCATGCTATATACGGAGATGATCACGAGTGGCGCAATTGTACATGGTGATGCTCCACGGCATCTGCGTTATAACCATGCAGAACATCCAGTCGCCATCCAGCTCGGGGGCAGCGATCCGAAGGATTTGGCACGATGTGCAGAGCTTGCCGCTGCAGCTGGTTATGATGAGATCAATTTGAATATAGGCTGTCCCAGCGATCGCGTTCAATCGGGTAGATTCGGTGCTTGCCTGATGGCGGATCCAACGCTCGTGGCGGCTTGTATTCGCGCCATGCGAGCAGCGGTGTCTATCCCGATAACGATCAAATGTCGTGCTGGAGTTGATGCATACGACAGTGACGAGTACTTAGAGAGCTTCATTGATCACGTCGCCGACGCGGGTTGCAGCACATTCATCATTCATGCCCGTATCGCCATACTCAAAGGGTTGAGTCCCAAAGAGAACAGGGACATTCCCCCTCTCAACTACCCAAGAGTTTTTCGCATTAAGGAGATATATCCACATCTGCAGGTAATTCTGAACGGTGGCCTCAAGACCCTGCAGGAGTGTCGTGACGTCTTGCAGCGAGTGGACGGCGTGATGCTCGGGCGTGAGGTCTATCATAATCCATGGATTCTCGCGAATGTTGATGCTGAAATCTTTGGTCAATCCACGAAAATCCGTTCTCGACATGATGTGCTGAACGAGTTTCTGCCTTATGTGCAGGAGCAACTGGATGATGGTACACCCTTGCAACATTTGACTCGGCACATCCTCGGTCTTTTCCACGGCGTCCCTGGAGGAAAGGCCTTTCGACGTCATCTGAGTGAGAATGCATTTCGCAAAAATGCCACGATTACGGTGTTGGAGGATGCCATGAATTGTGTCCGATAGTGGTCCTGGAGTTTGGATTCTGATGATGCAGTCGTTATGAACCGCGTATGAGAGGATGAAACGACAATGATTTTGGCGATAAAGCGCTTTTTCGAGGATAATTTGCAAGTCAACGGCAATGATTCTGAACAGAGCACAGATCATCGTATAGAGCTTGCAACCGCCGCCCTGTTATTTGAGCTGGTTAAGGCAGATTTGCAAATAGATCAAAGAGAAACAGACGCGTTAGCTGCGGTATTGAAGCAGACTTTCAAACTGGATGGAGAAGAACTTGCGCACGTAATAGCACTTGCAGAAGAGGAGTCGCATCAGTCGACATCGCTCTACGAATTTACGTCTCTTGTGAATGCGGGATATAGCTATGAGCAACGCGTCAAGCTACTCGAGAATCTGTGGCGTGTAGCGTTCGCGGATGCGAGTGTGGATCGCTACGAAGAACATCTGGTTCGTAAAATTGCAGATCTGATTTATGTCAACCACAGTGATTTCATCAGAAGCAAGCTGAAGGTGCGCGATGCCCTGAGTACCCTGCTGGAATAGCAGTTCTTCAGAATCAAAAATCGTCGAAATCGTCGTAGTAAGCACCATCGTTGACGAGATACTCGCGCTGTTGCAGATAGGCTTCGCGAATGAACAGGTATTCATCACCTGAAATCAAGCCCTCCATCGCGAGCACAGAAGCTCGATCATCCAGTTGCCCCAATAACAGTAGAGTGCTCCGGGTGGAATCATCATTGTGATATTGGATGGGGTTGAACAGCGTGTCCAGGACCAGACCAACGGAATCTCGCACAGAGCTTGGTCCGAAGAAAGGCAATACAACATAAGGACCAGAGCCTACCCCCCAGCGGCCGAATGTCTGTCCAAAATCCTCTTCATTCTTGCTCAGCCCTACGGAAGATGCTACATCGATGATCCCGCCTATACCCACTGTGGAGTTGATCACAAGGCGCCCGGAGTCTGTAGCAGCATCACGGAGCTTGAGTTGCAGTAGATCATTGGCCAGCACATTCACATCATCTATATTGCTGAAAAAATTACCTATGCCCTGTCTGACGATGCCTGGAAGAACATTGCTATAAGTAACTGCAACAGGTCTGAGCAACCAGGTGTCCAGAAATTTATTGAACGCGTAAATACGGGTGTTAGTGCTTTCCCAAGGGTCGTTGGCTAGGCAGGCAGGACTAGCCAGGAATAACAAGCTGGCGGCAACGCCAGCTGCCATCCGTCGGGTGGAAGTTGGTAGACGTGTCTGGTTGCGGTGAAAAAATTTTACTGCATCAAACACGATGCAACCCTCGGAAAACATATCCATTGATTTCAAAGTCATTCCCGATACGGGGCTCAGACAGGCAGAACGGCGCGCATTATGCTTTAAACCCGAATCAGTTCCTAGTGGAATGCGGCGATTATATACCACGGACCGCAATGCATAACGCCCCCCTGTCCGGGGGGGCACGACTGAAGCATTATCACAAAGTCAGCAGAGGTTTTACATTGTACTTGCGAAGAATCCCGTCAATTCCACAATTTACAGGCTCCAGTTCACAAAGCTGTCAGTATTCCGTCACAATCGCTCAGGCATAACTCATGCTTTCCTAAGTTCGTCGAGCATCTTTTTCAGACGTTTTTCAGATACTAGTACTTTGGTCTTCAGCGTTTGGGCGAAAAGGGAAACTCTTAACTCCTCCAGATGCCAACGAAGTTCACTTATGGCCTTACTGTTCGGGTTCGCAGATTTCACAATCTCATTAGAGATCATCTGTAATCCGTTTAAGATACGAGTGTTTTCCTGATCCCTGCTCAATTGGTGTGGGAGTTTGTCAAGGCGTAACTCTATCGCCTTGAAGTAACGCGGGTATTCCATCAGCCATTGAGGAGGGGTTTCCGAAATATATTTTTGGTAAACAAGGGCTTGAATTTGTTCGTTGATGTCTTGTATTACTGTTTTCAAAGCTGCGCCCTGAAGTCTTTGCAGGCGTTTCCTGATAGCGAAAAAGCCCTCCACGATAAGAACGAGCAGTTTTTCGAAGTCTTCTCCCGTACTCAATAAAGCGGATTTGCCTGCAGTCAGTTGTTGTTCAAATTCATCTTTGTTGTGGGGCAATGTTATTGAATCCAGCTTAAAAGCTATCTGGTAGATAGCGAGCAGGCTCTCCTCACCGAAATCAATGGCAGTATTTGGTACTTTGAGTGCCAACTGCTTTTCCAGTTGGCGCAACCTTTTCAACATTGTGTTGCGTTGTTGCACGGTTCTGAGCATGAACAGTCTTGCAAGGCCTTTGCGCGACAGCATCGCCGCCACTTGGGGGTCGTCCTGCAACAGTAGTGAGACGCTATCACCTTGGTCAACCAGGGCCGGGTAACGGGTAATCCTTACACCAACATCAAAAGTCACCGAAGCAGGCAATTCGCCGAAATCCCATCCAGTAAGTTGTTCTTTCTCCATGGGATGCAGACTTTCAGTTGTGGCCTTTGTAATCGGGCTTCGGCCATATCGTTGCTGTAACTCCGCAAGAGATTGACTGTGCTCCACTTCCCTGCCCTCGTCGTCGATGACACGTAACGTTGGTCGCAGGTAGACGGGTAGCTCAATCTGTTGGAGTGTCGCACGATCCAATTCGATGCCCTTGCGGTTGTGAACGAATTTCCTGAGCAAATCAATAAGAGGGCTTTTGGACACTTTGTCAGCAGGGGTGCTCTTCAGCCAGCTTACGAAGGTATCAGCGAAGTCTGGCACGGGGATGAAATGTTTGCGTTGTCCTTTCGGCAACCCTTTGAGCAGAACGATACACCGTTCTCTGATCTGCCCGGGAACGGCCCAATCCAGCTCAGCATCGGTCATTTGGCCGACGATTCGCAGCGGAACACTTATGCTGGCGCCATCGTCCGTACTACCAGGATTGAAACGGTACTCGATATCAAGCACATTGTTCTGGATGGTGGTATGGTCGGGGTAATCAGTCTTTGCCGATTCATCCAGATCACGCTGCAGCAAGTCTGCCTGCGTCATGTGCAGAACAGATGTGTCTTCCAGCATGGTGGACTTTAGCCAGTTTTCGAAACTTCGAGTGTCACATATGCCGACTGGAATGCGGCTGGCGTAGAATTCGTAGATCTGATCCTCGCTTGCTATAATGTCGGGACGACGCTGCTTTTCTTCCTCGCGTCTTAATGCCTCCTGCAGCGACAGATTATGCTGGTAAAACGCTGCTTTGGTGTTCAGATTATTGCTGACCAGAGCTTCGCGAATGAAAATGTCTCTGCTCTGAACAGGATCGATATTCGAATAAGTGACAGCTTGCCTTTCAACCAACACAAGACCAAAGAGCGTCAGTTTCTCATAGGCGACTACTTGCCCCCTGTTCTTTTCCCAGTGTGCTTCGGAATAGTCCCGCTTCAGTAGATGTTGCGCCGCATCAACGGCCCACTCCGGCTGAATTTTTGCTGCAAGTGTTGCATAGAGGCGACTGGTCTCGATCAATTCTCCGGTGACTATCCATTTCGGCTGCCTCCTGAACAGACAAGATGTTGGGAACATCGTAAACTTTCGTCCTCTGCTGCCAAGATACTGTCCGTCTTCGGTTTTCATGCCGAGCTGATTCAGGGAGCCACGAACAATGGCTCGGTGTATGGCTTCGTAGTTGATATTGTGCACATTGAAAGACACACTTGTCCCGTGATTCTCCAGCATCCCGGATCGCTGGCAGGCAAGATGCAACTGCCGATGGGTCTCCCGCCATTCACGCATTCGCATCAGTGATAGAAAACTCTTCCTGCAGTATTGTCGCAATTCACTCTGACTGAGCGTCTGGCGTTGTGTTTCATATTCTGTCCACAGCAATACCCACGACAGGAAATCAGAGTCAGGGTGGGCGAATTGGTCATGCTTCTCACGAGCAGCCTGCTTCTTGTCAGGAGGAAATTCTCTCGGATCCTGCACACTGAGGGCGCTGACGATAATCAGCATCTCGTACAGGCATTTGCGCAGATCAGCTTCGATCAGCATACGTGCGAGGCGGGGATCGGCCGGAATCGCTGCCATCCTGCGACCAATCGGTGTGAGTTGTCTTTCTTTGTCGATTGCTCCAAGCTCATGGAGCAATTTGAATCCATCGTTGATGGCCTTGACCTCGGGCTTCTCGACAAATGGAAATGATGCAATATCACCCAGACCAAGTATCAGCATTTGCAGAATGACGGCACTCAGATTGGTGCGTTGGATCTCAGGATCAGTGAATTGTGGTCTGTTTATGAAATCTTCTTCGCTGTACAACCGATAGCAATTGCCATTACTCACTCTGCCGCAACGCCCTGCTCGCTGATTAGCGCTTGCTTGAGATATTCGCTCTACCGGTAGTCTCTGTACTTTGCTCTGAACGCTATAGCGACTGATCCGTGCGTAGCCAGTGTCTATGACATAAACGATGCCGGGCACCGTCAATGAAGTCTCTGCAACGTTTGTGGAAAGCACAATACGCCTTCCTGGATGAGAGGAAAAAATTCTGGACTGTTCTGCCGGTGATAGCCGGGCATACAGTGGCAATATTTCTGTGTCTTGTAGCGGATGTTTTCGCAACTCCAGGGCGAGGTCGCGTATTTCCCGCTCTCCGCTCAGGAACACAAGAACATCCCCAGGACGCTGTCGTCCAGTCCGCTCCAATTGCTCTATCTCCGCGAGCGTAGATACAATAGACGCAATCAATGGATCACAATCTTTCTCATCCTCACAATTACCCTCGATAGCAGGACGATAGTGTATATCTACGGGGAATGTGCGACCGGCTATCGAAATAACGGGGGCGTTGCCGAAATGCTGTGAAAATTTTTCAACGTCGATGGTTGCTGAAGTGATGATGAGTTTGAGGTCAGGACGCTTGGGTAACAGTTCGCGAAGATAGCCAAGCAAAAAGTCGATGTTGAGGCTACGTTCATGAGCCTCATCAATGATCAACACTTCGTATTTGTTGAGATAGCGATCCTGTTGGATTTCGGCCAACAAAATTCCGTCAGTCATCAGTTTGATTAGCGTGCCAGGTTCCGTAATGTCAGAGAAGCGCACTTGATAACCAACTTCGCGGCCTAGTTGCACTCTCAGTTCGTCGGATATGCGCGCAGCAACGGATCTGGCTGCGATTCGGCGAGGTTGTGTGTGACCGATCAGCCCCCGGGTTCCTAGTCCGAGTTCAAGGCAAATTTTGGGTATCTGGGTGGTTTTGCCCGATCCTGTCTCACCGGCAAGTACGATCACCTGATGAGCGGCCAATGTTTTCGCGATCAGTTCTCGTTTTTCCGAAATCGGTAATTGTTCAGGGAATGTTAGAGGGGGAATAGATGAACGACGTTGTGCAACTCGCCCACTCGACTCCTGTACTCTGTTGTTTAGTGTTTGCAGCTCTCGAGCATACTTCTCGGAGTCGGCTGGCAAACGGAGCAACTGGACGAGTTGTTTTTTCAGCCTGAATTGATCCAGCAGAAGGCAGTGTCCTATTTCGATTGCAAGCTTTTCAAGCACGGCGTCTCATTCCTTCAATTTCATTGCGCCCTGTGTTGCGTTATAGGCGGAATCTCCTATGCGGACTCTCCTTGAATTTCTCGTTCGCGAAGCTCCCTGCGCAGAATTTTTCCAACATTCGATTTGGGAAGGTCCTTGACGAAGACTATTTCTTTTGGAACTTTATAGGGAGTCAGATTGGTTTTGCAGAATTCGTGTATCGTCTCCGTCTTCAACGAGAAGTTTCTTGGGACAATGAACAGTTTGACTAGTTCTCCGCTTTTTTCATTTGGAATACCAATGACAGCACTTTCGAAAACGTCGGGATGAGAGTTGATCAACTCCTCGATTTCACTCGGAAAAACATTGAAGCCCGATACGATAATCATATCTTTCTTGCGATCAACAATCTTTACGTAACCATCGCTATCGATCTGAGCGTAATCGCCTGTCCGAAACCAGTTATCGGTCAGCGCTTCCTGTGTAGCTTTTTCATTTTGCCAATAGCCTTTCATTACTTGGGGCCCTTTAACCAGAAGCTCTCCCTTTTCGTCCAATCCCAACTCGACACCATTGTCGTCCACGACTTTAATCTGTGTTTCGGGTACGGCTGGTCCCACGGTACCTAGTTTAACATGTCCAGGAGGATTGACAGTGACAACGGGTGAACACTCGGTGAGTCCATAGCCTTCAAATACCTCACAGTTAGTGATACGAGTCCACTCTTGTGCAACGTTGATTGTCAAAGCCATACCTCCTGCCCCAGAGAAACGCATGTCACTAAAGTCTACTTTTTCTATGTCTTTGTGTCGGCACAGCGCAAGGTAAAGCGTATTGATACCCACGAATCCATTCGCTTTGGTACTACGCATTACCTTGACCAACCCGTCGATATCACGTGGATTGGGTATTAACACACTGTGGTTGCCTGCGTATATCATTGTCAGGCAGTGAAACATGAAAGCATAGGTATGATATAGCGGTAGAGGCGCGATGATGGTGTCGCGGCCATCGTATATTACCGGTTTACTGACTGCTCGTAACTGCATCATGTTCGCAAGTAGATTCTGATGAGTAAGCATTGCTCCCTTGGCCACACCAGTAGTACCTCCGGTGTAGAGAATAATTGCTGTGTCGGTACCTGAATCAACGGGTGCTCTCTCGGAAGGTACGCCCTGACTTTTGAATATGCTTGTCCATGGCTTTGCATTTGGCAGGTTGAAGGCTGGAACCATTTTTTTCAAATAACGTACGCCGGCGTTAACTACTACTCGTTTCAAGGAAGGTAGCATATCGCCGAGTTCTGTAGTGATTACGGTGTCGATGTCAGTTTCCGGAAGAATGCGTTCGAGTTTATCGCAGAAGTTGACAAGAATGACGACAGCTTTGGCGCCGGAGTCCTTAAACTGCTGCTTCATTTCACGGGCGGTGTAGAGGGGATTGGTATTGACCAGAATGAGTCCTGCTTTCAGTGCGCCAATGGCGGCGATCGGAAACTGCAATACGTTCGGCAATTGAATGGCAATTCTGTCGCCTGGTTTCAGATCTGTTTGGTCAAGCAAGTAATCTGCGAACAACTGACTGTAGTGATGTAGCTCACCATATGTGATGGTCTTGCCGAGGGCACTGAAGGCAGGCTTGTCTACAAATTTTCTGCACGAATAGTCGTATAAGGCAGGCAGTGTCGCAAAGAGGTTGGGATCCATGTCGCCAGTAAGGACTGTTGTGTGTGTCGTTATCATGGTGCGCCTCTCCGTGTTCTTGTTGTCAGTGGAGTCAGAGTGTGAGCGGCGCCACGGCCCTGCGTGATTTACCGCTGAGGAACGCCATAGATTCTTCCAGGCCATTTACGCTCAGTGGGTACATACGATCATCGACGAGCTCTCTCACTAAACTGATTGAGTGGCTGTGTTCCCAATATTCCTTGCCAGTGGGGTTGAGCCAAACGAGGTTCTCGTATGTTTCCCGCATCCTCTGCATCCAGGTGGCTCCTGCTTCTTCGTTATAATGTTCAATGCTGCCACCGATATGGCTGATCTCATAAGGAGCCATGGTAGCATCGCCTATGAAGATCACCTTATAGTCCTTGCCATATTTGTGCATGATCTCAAATGTAGAAGTCGTTTCCGACATGCGTCGCACACTTTTTTTCCACACTGACTCATAAAGGAAATTGTGGAAATAGAAATACTCCAGATGTTTGAATTCAGTACGCGCTGCAGAAAAGAGCTCTTCGCACAAACGTATATAAGGGGCCATGGAACCGCCGACATCGAAGAAAAGTAAAACTTTCACAGCATTGTGACGCTCTGGCACCATCTTGATGTTCAATAATCCAGCATTGCGTGCCGTTGATGCGATAGTGTTGCCGATATCAAGTTCGTCCTGAGCCCCTATCCTGGCAAATTTACGCAGTCTGCGTAGAGCCATTTTTATATTACGTGTGCCAATTTCGACGTTATCATCGAGATCACGATAGATGCGCTTGTCCCAGACTTTTACCGCACGCTGTGAGCGCGGCTCAACTTGCCCGATTCGGACCCCCTCTGGATTGTAGCCAAAGGCTCCGTATGGGGATGTGCCGCCAGTGCCAATCCATTTGTTCCCACCCTGATGTTTTTCTTTCTGTTCCTGCAGGCGTTTCTGGAATTCCTCCAAGAGTTTTTCCAGACCTCCAAGAGATTGAATGCGATGCTTATCCTCTTCTGATAGAGCCGATTCGAATTGTTTGCGCAGCCATTCATCCGGTATTAATGCTTCCAGAAGGTCATCAATTTTTTCGACAGTGTTGAAGTAGCGGGCAAATGCCTTATCGAAGCGATCAAAGTATTTTTCGTCCTTTATCATGCATAGTCGTGCAAGAGAATAAAAGGCATCAACATCAGCGAATGCAAAACCATGTTGCAGACATTCGATAAGCGTAAACAGCTCTGCACCAGTGACGGGAATTTTTTCTTCGCGCAAACTATAGAAGAACTGTATCAGCACGTTGAGTCTCTATCGCTTCGCGCGGTGCATGAATGCAAGTCGCTCTAGAAGATGGACATCCTGCTCATTCTTCACAAGCGCACCATACAAGGGGGGTATTGCGTTTTTATTGTCCTGACTCTTGAGAATATCTTCGGGAATGTTATCGGAGAGCAGCAGTTTCAGCCAGTCAATAAGCTCTGAAGTTGAGGGCTTTTTTTTCAGTCCAGGAACTTTACGTACATCGAAGAATATTTCGAGCGCCTGCCGCACCAGATCCTGTTTGATATGGGGATAATGGACTTTGACAATTTTTTCCATAGTGAATGGATCAGGAAAACTGATGAAGTGGAAAAAACAACGGCGCAGGAATGCATCCGGCAATTCTTTCTCATTGTTGCTGGTAATGATGATGACGGGGCGGTGTTTCGCCCTGATGAGTTTTCGCGTTTCATAAACGTGAAACTCCATCTTGTCCAATTCCAGCAAGAGATCATTGGGAAACTCGATATCGGCCTTGTCGATCTCGTCAATCAACAGCACCACCGGTGACTCGGCTTCAAATGCTTCCCACATTTTACCTTTGAGTATGTAATTGGCGACGTCCTGCACGCGTGGATCACCCAACTGAGAGTCGCGTAGTCGTGATACGGCATCATATTCGTAGAGACCTTGCTGAGCCTTGGTCGTGGACTTGATATGCCACTGAATAAGTGGATAGTTGAGTGCACTTGCAACCTGCTCTGCCAGCATCGTCTTGCCCGTTCCTGGCTCGCCTTTAATAAGGAGTGGCCGCTGCAAAGTGACGGCTGCATTGACGGCCATTTGCAATTCCTGGGTTGCGATGTACTCAGAAGTACCTGTGAAACTCTTCATGCTTCACCTTGCATGGATAGTTATTGGAAAGCTAAAGTCACTGCTGCCCGTGCGGTTGACTGGTTTGCGGTCTGTTTCTGGAGAATGCCTTTCTGATAAGTCTGCTCGTTAATCCAATGATCATGGCCGTCAATATTGACAGCACAAGAGGTACCATCGCCCTTACAAACGATGTCCCACCAATCGTTACCATGTCCAACATCATCACGATAATGGCGGGAGCAAGAAGATCGCCTTCTGCAGTCACGTACCAAGGGGTAAACATCACTGCCAGCATTATGCCACGCAGACAATTGGCGATTGGTTTGAAGTGAATAGTACCAGTAGCACGATAGAATATGAGATAGCACAGGGCGCCTGCCGCGATATAGATAGCCCAGCCGAGAATGTAGTCGTATATGTCTAGCATGCGGACTTTACCCAGCGAATGATGTGTTCTTCCAGTCCATGTTCGTGCACATATTCTTCCGATATGACTTTGCCACGCACACTGATTCCTTCTGCCTCCATAGCGATACGCGACCCTGTCAGCAATGGATGCCATGCCTCCAAGGGTTTGTTATCCAGTCGCAGTCTATAGGCGCAAGTATCTGGAATCCAGTGTAGTTTCCCCAATATATCCTTATCCAGTACCAGACATTCGGGCACCAGCTTTTGGCGCCGACCATATGCTTTGCAAGTACAGGAATCCTGTACAAGATACTTGCATACTACTCGAGTGTAGTAAATTTTTTCGGTACGTTCGTCTGCCAGTTTTTTGAGGCAGCAGCGCCCGCAGCCATCGCAAAGAGCTTCCCACTCTTCGCGATTAAGTTCCGTCAGTGGTTTTTCCCAAAATTTGTCAGACATGCTCATAAGATTGTTTCGTGATGGGAGATGGAGGCGTTAGATTCTATCGCAACACTTCCAACAATTCGGATTCAAGAATTTCCCTGCGCCACTCGCCCATGGCATGCGGCCACGAGATAGAACCTGTCTTCTGATACCCTGCCAGCAGGGAGATCAACTGTTTTTTACTAGCCAGCAATTCGGGCGCAATACCCAGCACACATGCTCGCAATCGTACTGCTTCCTGACATTTTTTGAGGATTTTGCGTTGCTCTGGCGTCAGAGGTTGTTCAATCAGTTCCGGCTGCAGTTCAGGGCCGGTATGCGGTTGGGCGATAATATCCAGAAGCATCATCCCATCCTGTTGCAACATTGCTCTGGGAAGTTCGGCAATAGTATTCAATTCGTTTATGGTTGCGGGCAACCGTTCTGCCAAGATGATTAGATCTGCATCCTTGGCTATCCAACTGCGAGGTTTGTTACGTCTGCGTGCTTCGTGCTCGCGCCACGAGCAAAGCCGTTGTAAAGCACCTAACTGCTGTAGATCGAGACGCCATGCGCCACCCAAGTTCAAATAATAGCTATCCCAATCGGTTTCTGTCTTATCGAGAGAGGACAGTTCCAGCATTTGCTCACACTCTGCTTCCAGCCATGTGTAGCGCAGCTTTTCCTGTAATCTCAGATGTAGTGTTGTATAGATTTCTGGCAGGTAGGCGACGTCAAGTGCCGCATATGCAAGTTGATCTTGGCTCAACGGCCGACGTAACCAGTCCGAGCGAGTCTCACCCTTGCTGATGTCGATACCAAGAATTTTCTTGACCAGATTCTGATAGCTGATGCTGTAGCCATAGTCCAGGAAAGCGGCGGCTTTCTGAGTATCAATCAATGGGTGCGGGAGCTGCTTAAAGAAGTCGTTGAAGACTACCAGATCTTCAGAACATGAATGGAAGACTTTGACGATGGAGTCAGAATGCAGCAGAGCAGCAAACGACTCCCAGTCTGTCAGCGCAAGAGGGTCGAGTAGGTAACTGGCGCTGCCATCGCAAACTTGAATCAATCCCAGACGAGGGAAGAAGGTATCTATACGAATGAATTCAGTGTCCAGAGCAAGGACAGGAAGTGTTCGCCATACTGAGCACAGATGATTCAACACATTGTTGTCGGTTACTAATACCGGATGAGTAAGCTTAGTGGATTCGAACATCATGTGTTACGGACCACCAGGCGGCCATTGAACGCATGACTCAATGTACCTCCATCAACAAATTCGAGTTCGCCACCAACTGGCACGCCATGAGCAATTCTGGAAACTATCAGATTGAAGCCTTTGATCTGCTCAGCAATATAGTACGCCGTTGCATCGCCCTCTACGGTGGGATTGCTTGCCAATATCACTTCTTCAAGTGGGCGACTACGAACCAGTTCGAGAAGTTCGGGAATAGCTATCTGGTCCGGTCCTATACCATCGATGGGAGATAGATGCCCCATCAGTACGAAATAGAGGCCTTTGTAGCTTCCGGTTTGCTCGATTGCATGAACATCTGCAGGTGACTCCACGACGCACAGCTGCCGAGGATTGCGGGATGGATTAGTGCAGATTCGGCATAGTGTATCTTCAGTGAGCGTCCTGCATTGTTGGCAGTTTCCCACTTTTTCAATAGCCTCTTCCAACATAGCGACCAAATGAAGGCCCCCTGCGCGATTTTTCTCCAGCAGGTACAAAGCCATTCTCTGCGCAGATTTCGGACCGACACCAGGGAGGCATCGGAAAGATTCGACCAACTTTTCTATTAAAGGACTTGAGAACATCACCACAACTCGTTATTGATCTATAGAACTAGAACGGAAATTTGAATCCTTCAGGTAGTTTGAAACCTTGAGTCATGCCTGATAGCGCATCACGATTCTGTTCTTCCAGCTTTTTGACAGCGTCGTTGATCGCCGCTGCAAGAAGGTCCTCAATAACCTCCTTGTCCTCACTCAGCAAGCCATCGTCAAGTTCGATTTTCTTTACATCATGGCGACCATTCATGTGCACCTTGACCAGCCCTGCTCCGGATTCACCCACAACGACGAGATTGGCAGCTTCCTTCTGAGCTTTCTGCATCTGATCTTGCATGAGCCGTGCCTGTCTCATCAATTCATTCAGATCGGTCATTACTTCACCTCGTTTGCAACACTGATACTATCTTGCTGAATATGTGCCGAGAACTGCTGAACGATAGCTTGCACGTTCTCGTCGTTCTCGAAATTTTTGACAGTTTTCTGTATGCGCTCCTCCTGCATACGTTGTCTGAAGCGGGCTGGGGATTCTGTATCCAGTTGGCCAATACTGATCCTGACCAGCATTTCCCTCCCAAAATAGCCGGACAGACATTGTGTAATACGCCGCAAATGCTCATCGTTGAAAAGAGAACTCTGTGATTCATCCAGAATCAGGGCGAGAGACGATTCATTCTGAGACTCAGGAATGCAGTTGGCGAGCAGGTTTCCAGTTATACCGGTAATCGCCAACTCGTCTACCAGAGCTATCCAACTTTGTGGGGTCAGGCATGCGCTATCTTCTATTGGAGTGACTTTAACAGGGGCTGGGGCTGGGTCTGAGTCTTTCGCCTTCAGTTCAGTCTTTTTTTTTTCCGAATCAGCAGCTTCCGGTGTAAGTCTTTCTGCAGATATCGCAGGTGTCTCTGCAGTCTGGATAGGAGAATGCGTGTCGACTTGCATCAGGAGTGCAGTGTCCACTGGTGGTTGAGGAGAAAATACTAGCATCCTGAGCAACAACATCTCGAATGCCATGCGCGGATCATGTGCGTTGGCCAAATCCTGTCGCCCGTTCAGTGCTATCTGATAATAGAGCTGGATGTCTTCACTCTTGAGTTCGCGTGCTAGAGCCAGCACTTGTTCCCTGTCTCCCTGGCTGTTGTCGACGCCACCGGGTACAAGCTGGGCAATGGCGAGTCGATGTAGTAGTGAAAGCAGGTTTTCAAGGAAAATAAAATAGTCAAAAGAGCGCTCAGCTATCGAACTTGCACAATCGAGCAAGCCCGATGCGTTCTCGCCTTTCAGAGCCTCGATGATTCGAATAAGTAGAGTCTGATCCGGTGTGCCCAACAATTCACTCACTTCTGCTTCGCGGACATTACCGGCACAGAATGAAATGCTTTGATCAAGCAAGGTCAAAGCGTCACGCATGCTCCCTTGCGCCCCTTTAGCCAGGTGCCACAAGGCCCCCTCTTCAAAAGGAATTTGTTCGGCAATAAGTACCGAACGCAAATAGTCGACAATTTTCTGTGGACTCAGATTTTTCAGGCTGAATTGCAAGCAACGCGAAAGTATTGTAATTGGCAGTTTATGCGGATCTGTTGTCGCCAGTAGAAATACTATGTGTGGCGGCGGTTCCTCCAGCGTTTTGAGTAGCGCATTAAAGCTATGTGTAGATAGCATATGCACTTCGTCAATCAGGTAAACCTTATAGCGGCCTCGGGAGGGGGCATATTGAACATTTTCCAGGAGCTCGCGCGTATCTTCAACTTTAGTCTTCGACGCTGCATCAACTTCGATGAGATCGATAAATCGTCCCTCGGCAATTTCGAGACAAGCGCTGCATTTGCCACAGGGCGTTGAAGTGATGCCCATCTCGCAGTTCAGACACTTAGCGAAAATTCGTGCGATCGTGGTTTTACCTACGCCGCGCGTCCCGGTGAACAGATAGGCGTGGTGCAGACGGTTATTGTCGAGAGCGTGTATCAGCGTCTGCAGCACATGTTCCTGACCGGCCATGTCGCTGAATGATTTGGGACGCCATTTTCTCGCCAGTACCTGGTAAGTCATCTTATTCCGGTAAGTGTCCAGAGTGTGTATTCAGAACTCATCTCCCGAATGCCTGTGATCAGGTTTAATAAGAGATGACACTGCGAAACGATGTATACCGCCCAATTAGTGATGATATACAAGTAGCGATTGGAGGCACCTCCTGCCAGCCACACCACGGCACATGAGTCAGCTATTACCGTTGCTCCCTTCCAGGCCTGGCGGGGTTCACAGCCTATCATTGCGAGGGGACCGGCAAGAGATACCATTAAGCGTGAACATACACTGTCAGTGCCATCACAGCCGCGCATTATGTTGAAATCGTCTCCATTAATCAAGCTAGGATACTGCCTGTATACGCGTAAAAAAGTGACGTTCGTCAGGGTAAAGCAATGCTCACAATACGCGAATCGATGCCCGCGCCTACCGCAATTGCAATGAATTGTCGATTATCAGCCATATAGGTCATTGGTGTTCCGCTTGGGGGCAGCGGCAACTCAAACTCGTGAACAATCGTGCCATCAGTTTTGTTGAAAGCCCGCAACAAAAAGCGTCCGTTATCTTCCTGGGCAACAAACAGCAAGGTCTTGGTCAACAATGGCCCAGTCCGTGATGGAGACCCTACTGGCCCCGGATCCAATGCCCCTTCGTCGATGATACGCTGACGCGGCCCTTCACCGTGAGGAACCATCCATGCATGCTCGCCCGTATTCAAATTGATAGCGGTGATGCGACCATAAGGCGGCTTGGTCAACGGCAATCCTCGTGGACCTGGTGCGGCAGTGGCTCCTCCCCGCACGTAGGTGAAATTGGAATCTGCGGGATCTGGTTCAACCAATTGCACGACGATCGGGCTGCTACCGGAAGGGATGTATATAATGCCCGTCTCTGGATCTGTTGCTGCGCCCTGCCAGCCCCCTCCTCCGAACCACCCAGGGAGGTTGATTGTACCTCTCAACGAGGGCGGGGTATAAAGTGGCCCATAGTCGAAGCGTTCGATGCTCTGCATGGCCTCGTTACGCAATTCAGGGGTAAAGTCGATCAGTGTTGCCTCAGAGATACCCTGCGGCTCAAAGGGCGCTGGTTTAGTAGGGAAAGGTTGCGTTGGAGAGAGTGATTCTCCTGGCACGGAGCTTTGTGGCACTGATCGCTCTTCAATTGGCCATACGGGCTCACCCGTCGCACGGTCGAATACGTAGACGAAACCTTGCTTGGATATCTGAGCGACCGCTTTGATCTGACGGCCATTCACTTCAATATCAATGAGATTTGGCGCTGCAGGAAGATCGTAATCCCAGACGCCATGATGGACCATCTGGAAGTGCCAGACTCGCTCTCCTGTTTTCGCATCGATGCAGATAAGGCTCTCTGCGAAAAGATTGTCGCCCTTCCGATGACCACCAAACCAGTCATTGGTGGGAGTACCAACAGGCAGATAGATGTATCCGAGATCCTCGTCTGCACTCATGAGCGTCCAGACGTTGGTGTTGCCAGTGTATTCGGATGAGCCGTCTTCCCACGTTTCATAACCGAATTCGTCACGTTGCGGAATAGTGTGAAACATCCAGATGACTTCACCAGTCATGGCGTTGAAGCCCCGCACATGCCCGGGGGGTGCTTCCTTGTTGCGGGGAACGTCGCTGATGGAGGAGCCCACGACTATGACATTATCGATGATCAAGGGGGCTGAAATCATAGTGTATGTCGCCCGGTCGACCTCGCGGCCCAGCCCGAGTGTAAGATCGATGCGTCCTTCGTTACCAAAGGATGGGTCTGGCAAACCAGTTCGAGCATCTATGGACCAGAGGTAGGCATCGTTTGCGGGCATGAAAATGCGTGCCTCGGCCCCATCACTCCAATGTGCTACTCCACGGTGGTTGTATCCAAGATTTGTCGGCCGTCCAGTCTCCCAGGAACGGGTGTCGAATACCCATAATTCCTTTCCGGTCGCTCCATCGACAGCGGCTACTCTGCCGAAAGAGGTGTTGAGATAGAGAATACCGTCAATTGCGATAGGTGTGACTTTGTAGGCCCCGGGTGTGGCGCGAAAATTCTGGTGTTCGTAATTGGAGGCAACTGTGGCATTGTCGGGAGATAGCCACGTCCATGCTGTTCGAAGAGAGGTGACATTATTGGCGTTGATCTGATCGAAAGGAGCATATTTACTGGATCCGGAGTCACTGCCATAAGATGGCCAATCGGTGGCGCTCGCATGAGTAGCAGCGCCTGATAAAAGCAGAAACGCGAGGGATCTAGCAACAATGAGGGGGTTCATGGCCCGACCTTTTTAGTTGTACAGTCGATTGAATACTACAGGAGTTGAGGAGAGTTCTGGAAGGGGGCGGATGGGATGGTGATAGCAGCCTTAAGGCTGCTATCACCATCCCTGCGGGCCTCGCGAAGCCTCTCGTTACCGATTGCGATGCAATCGGTCGAGCCCTCTGTCGGGTTCGAACCCCTCCCCACCGGAATGTTGATCACTTTTTGGAGGTGGCGGGTGGGGCTGGTACAGGGCTTGAATATTTGGCGGTGAGGGAGGGATTCGAACCCTCGATACGTTTCCGTATACACACTTTCCAGGCGTGCTCCTTCAGCCTCTCGGACACCTCACCGGTACGACATTTTGAAGGCGCGCCACTGTATAACAGCATATAGGCAATTACAAGCAGCAGAACTACTGACGTAGGAAGCGCGGGCTTGGGAAATCCATCTCCAAGGGGACATTCGTTCTGACGGGATTGATTTCCACCCCCCCTCTCCTTAGGAAATTCATCGAGACACTAAGGCGTTGCGGATCTGCATATTTCAATATGTCGGTGAAAATCTTTTCAGCACAGTCTTCGTGAAATCCTTCGTGGGTACGGAATGACACCAAATACTGCAATAGGCCCTTACGATCAATTGCTGCACCGGCATAACTGACTACAACTGTCCCCCAGTCCGGTTGAGAGGTGACAGGACAGTTCGATCTGAAAAGGTCGCTGTATAGTGTTTCATCTGAATGGGTCGCCCGGTCTACCATTATCAGATTCGGATTAGGTAGATAGACGGAGCATTCAATGTCCATACGGTCCAGACACTCGCCTGCTGGCTTGCAGATGACAAAGTCGTTGCCTTGGTCGAGGGGGTAGAGATGCACGATCACAGAAGATCGCGTCATGCTACTAAGATCTCTGGCAATGATCTCCTGAACTGCATCGACATCGACGACCGAAGTCTGGTTGAAGGAGTTGAGATACAGCTTCAGCGATTTTGATTCGACCATGTATTCCGAGTTGCAGGGAATGATGAACTCACCTGCTGCCACTACAGGCTTGCCACGGGGATCAAGCCAGGAGATTTCATATGCTCTCCATGCATCATAACCACGAAATGGTATTTCTACAGAGGTCATGCCGAGTTTGAGTCTGTTTTCGGAACGCGCTATTGGAAACAATAACTGTGCATCATAGCCATGGGGATATTGTGTGTTGCGCCCTAAAGGATTCTGTCTCATTACATTCCTCTCGCTGACTTTTTTGGCTTTCTACTAGTGCCTAAGTCCGGTTCCTTTGCGCAATAAGAGAATACATATCACGAAAAGAGCGATTACAAATGCACCCAGCATTGCAATAGCCCAGAAAACATTAACATCGGAGGTGCCGAGAATTCCGTAACGGAACGTATTCACCATGTAGAAGATCGGATTGAATGCAGAGACGATTCTGCCAGCTTCCGGCAGCAATTCTACAGAATAGAAGACGCCACCAAGGTAGATAAGCGGGGTTAACACAAATGTAGGGATGATGGAAATATCATCAAAATTATTGGCAAACAGTGCGTTTACAAAACCTGCCAACGAAAATACTGTTGCGGTCATAAGTACAACACCAACTGTTACGGGGAAATTGTGAATTGAGAAGTCAGTGAATACAAAAGACATGATTGTAACAATAGTACCCACCGCCAGTCCGCGTACTATCCCTCCGGCAATGAAGCCAGCAAGAATGATATAGTTTGGGACAGGAGAAACCAACAGTTCTTCGATGGAGCGTTGAAACTTCTGGCTGAAGAAAGATGAGGTGACGTTAGCGTATGAGTTCTGGATGATTGCCATCATAATTAAACCAGGCACAATGAAATCCATGTAGGAAAAGCCACCCATTTCGCCAATTCTGCTACCGATCAAATTGCCAAAAATCAGAAAATAAAGCCCGATAGTAATTGCTGGCGGCACCAATGTTTGTACCCAAATACGGGCAAAACGCCTTATCTCTTTAATGAGGATTGTTTCAAAAGCAATGTACTTATGGTTGCCTAGCATAACGTCGTTTCACCTTTGTCGGTATTTGGAAAATTATTAGGCGTTTTGAGTCTGGAGATAAATAGTTGTTCCAGCCTGTTCGTCTTGTTACGCACCCCTTTAACTTTCACTTCTTTTATTTCCAGATGACTGAAGACATCATTGATATTTTCATCTTTACCGATGTCTACTTCGAATGAATGAGAGTCAAGAAATCGGCTCCTTGCCAGCCCAATAGTGGCAAATGTCTCACTCTGAAGTTCATCTCGGACATCGAATACAAGAGTCTGTGAGTCCAGTTTGCCAAGTAGGGACTTCATGCTGGTATTTTCGATGATTTTGCCTTCGTCGATAATTGCAATGTTACGACAGAGGTTTTCTGCTTCCTCAAGATAATGAGTCGTCAGAATGATTGTAGTGCCACTCTGATTGATTTCCTGAAGGAAGTCCCACATGGAGCGACGCAGTTCGATGTCTACCCCTGCAGTTGGTTCGTCAAGGATGAGAAGTTTTGGTTCATGTACCAAGGCGCGCGCGATCATGAGACGACGTTTCATTCCGCCAGAAAGCATGCGCGAGCGATTATCACGTTTGTCCCAGAGTCCCAGTTTGCGCAAGTACTTCTCGGTTCGTTCGCTGGCTAGCGAGCGTGGCAGGCCGTAATACCCGGCTTGTGTCATGACGATGTCTGCAACCTTTTCGAAAGGACTGAAATTTACTTCCTGTGGAACTACACCAAAATTCAGCTTTGTTTCGTAAACATGTGTCGCCACATTTTTTCCAAAGACGGACACTGCTCCAGACGATTGTCCGATCAAGGTGGAGATGATACCGATGATTGTCGATTTGCCCGCTCCATTCGGACCGAGTAAAGCGAAGAAGTCACGTGTCTGAACCTCCAGGCTTATGCCTTTGAGTGCTTCATGTCCGTTGGTATAAGTTTTACAAAGATCACTGATAGAGAGTGCGCTCGTCATACTGAAGGCTTCTGGATGATCGCATTGGAATGGATTGAACTGTCAGGCGGGTTTGCCGGATAGTTGAGCATTGTAACAAATAAGACGGAGACAGGCGAACCAAGCGGGGCACAAGCAAAGATCTCGGACAAAAAAAAGCCTGACATAGTCAGGCTTTGAATTTGGCGTCCCCTGGGGGTTTCGAACCCCCGTTGCCGGGATGAAAACCCGGTGTCCTAGGCCTCTAGACGAAGGGGACTAGAGTAAAAATCTGCTTCTGCCTAATCACAGAAGGCGGCGCATTTTAGGAAGCCTGCAAGCTGTCGTCAAGAGTTAAATGCCAGATTTTGCAGAAAAAGCTTACTTTTCGTCTTGCTGCACAAATGAGATCACTATCATTTCGACGGGTGCCACCGACGTCAATGAAATTCTGAGCAACTCCTAAAATCATCGACCCCAAGATGAGAAGATTGCTAGAATCGACAGCAGGATCAGCAGATACATACTCAACTAGAAAGTGCCAGGTTGGAGTCCCAGCATTGATCCTGGAAACGGAGTACGTTACTTGATGATCGTAATTTTCGGAGTTTTCGCAGCTATAGTTCTGCTGTTGCTGATCGTTTATGTGTTGCACAAGCTCCAGCAGAAAGAAAAGGAAAAATCCGTTGATCGCAGCTCCCCTTTGCCACCACTGTCATTACATCAAATAGTTGAAGACAATTGGCAGGACCAACTAACCGTGCAGGAAGATCACGATTGGCAGGTTGTGGCAAGACAATTAAAGGATGACGGACAGTTCCGGCGAGCACTTGGTGTCTGTCGCTCTGCTTACCCCCAAATGGGGGCTTTCAAACAATCGTGTATTTTGTTGCGTGCTGAAATTCGTGAATTGAAACGACGCGGGAAGGACGTTGAGGAATGTCTTGCCGAACTGTATAAAGTCTGCGCAATGGCTGCACTTTTCCACGAGAAAAACTCGGACACACCCGTGCTGTCAGCGAGCGCTCTCAAGAAAGTCCCATATGCGGAGTTTGAAAAACTTTCCATGCCATACAAGGAGTTAGGATTCGCCCACCTTAAGCTTCTGACCGCCACCGATCTCAAAATGATGGGAAATATATGGGGTGCCCCTAATCGTCACCGTCATGTGAGAGATTTCCACATGGGCGCCTGGCAGCAGATACTGGTCTCCTCTGGCACACGCTAGCGCTCTTATATTGCAATTGATACCGTGCTCCGTGACAGGTATGCATGATAAAGCGACAAAAAAACTGCTACTTTTGTGGCTTGACCCCTTTAATAGCGTGTGAGAATCTTCACCTCATTGCGCTGGGTTTCAGAAAGGGTATTCAGGTAGTCTGTTGAGTGCCTGAGCAGTGCTTGGCATTCCAGCCTGAACTGTCCAAATACCCGCGAGTACTCCCGCAACGTTCTCCCTCTGCTGATTGTCTGATCTATCGACTCTTCCTAGTTTGATATAACTCTCAGTAAATTTGATTAGTTGCCGATATCATCACCCGATGAGGGGTAATAGTACAACGTACAGACTGCTGATTATCAAGATTCGCCTGAGGCGGCCATAAATGGACATAAAAGAAAAGCGCAGGATGAGAAGTGCCATCAGCATCGATCAGCGACTCATCGCAGAAGGAACGGCTCAGTTGTCAAGTGAAATTGAGATTCTGCAAAGCTGGCTGGACGAACTCGAAAGAGCTGATGTCGCCGATATGGCGGCGGCAGACGCCCGCATTGCCTACAGAGATATGCTGAGGAGCCGTAAGGAAATGTTTCAGGCTTTGACGAAATTGTCTGAGTCACACACAGAAGGCTGATCTACACTCCGCTCTTCTTCAGTCGTTATATCATCCCTGCATACCGCAACCCCATCTCAGAAATCAGGCAGACATTCCATGAGTATACTCTCCACTACCCAGGCCCTTGTCATGCTGGCCCTACAATCTCGTATGAACAGCAAAGTGGAGGCTCAATGGGTCTCAGTGAGGTTTCCTTATCTACGTGCGGTAGTGATCGAGGGGGCAGAGGCGATTGAGCATCACGGTTGGAAGTGGTGGAAGAAGCAGCACTGTGACTTGTCTCAGCTACAGATGGAACTTGTTGATATCTGGCACTTTGTCTTGTCAGAGCTTCTAATCCACACCGAGGATGACCAGGTTCTGGCAGTACAGAAGCTGCTGCTGGTCAATATCACCGACGTGTCATGTAACGTATTAAGATTCGACGAGTGCGACTATGATCTGGATTCACTTGATCTGGTGTCCAAACTCGAACTACTCATTGGTGTATCTGTCGCGAGACGCGTGGAGCTGGGGCTATTTAAATCCCTCATGCTGGATTGTCAGATGGATTGGGATTCTTTATTTCGTCAGTATGTGAGCAAGAATGTGTTGAATTTCTTCCGTCAAGATAACGGCTATAAAGAAGGTACGTACAGGAAGAATTGGCAGGGGCGGGAAGACAACGAGCATCTTGTCGAAATAATGACATTGCTTAATCCAGAGGACGAGAACTATCCCGACCTGTTGTATCGCGAACTGGCCAAGCGTTATCAGCTGTAACTTCGTTATAGCCCCTCCCGCGCTGTTTACTATTTGAAGTACGCGTTATCCCGGTTGGTGTGATCCGTAATGTCCCGGACTTCTGTCAATTGGGGAATCTGTTCGAGCAAGGTTTTCTCTACGCCCTCCTTTAGGGTCACGTCTACCATGCCACAACCCTGGCACCCGCCGCCAAATTTCAGTACAGCGATGGAGTCTTCGAAAATCTCCTCCAAGGTGACCACGCCACCATGTGCAGCGAGAGACGGATTGATCTCGTTGTAGAGGATGTAATTAACACGATCATGGATTGTGCTGTCATCATTGATCTGTGGCAGCCTTGAGTTGGGAGCTTTGATAGTGAGTTGCCCGCCCATGGCGTCTTTCGCGTAGTCCACTATTGCATCTTTCAGGAAAGGAATGCTGCGTTGTTCGATATAGGCATTAAATGCAGGATACTGTCTCACTTCGTCCGAGTCTTGTGACTCTCCCGGGCGGCAGAAGGAAATACAGGTCTCTGCTTTTGGTGTACCTGCATCCAGAATGAAAATCCTCACTGCGATTCCTTCACAGTCCTGTTTCTTGAGCAGTTCTGCCAGGTAGTCCTGTGCAGAATCTGTGATGTTGATCATAGATTGTCCTGTTTCCAGCAAGTTCGAAATGCGTGCAGTTTACGCTATGTTTCACATAATATAAATAGTCGACTATTTTACTGGGTTATTGGTTGGCCAGCAGTTTTGTGGTGGGTTAACAGCTGATTTGCCAATGCCTGCTTTCCAGACATCTGATAGAATGCGGCTCTTTTTCGGCTCGAGCGGCGCTCGGTGCCGCAAGACCCTCCTGCCCGCGAGTGTTTTATATGGCATACCAATTCTCTGACGAATCCTTAAACCGAGCTCTTAACGACCGAATCCTTGTTCTTGACGGAGCCATGGGCACGATGATTCAGGGATATAAACTCAAGGAAGCAGATTTTCGCGGGGATCGCTTTCTGGCTTCGCCCACAGATCTTGCTGGTAACAACGATTTGCTGACGCTGACGCAGCCTGCGATCATCAGTCAGATACATCGCGAGTACCTGCTGGCAGGAGCCGATATTGTCGAGACGAATACCTTTAATTCAACTGCCATATCTCAGGCTGACTATGGCTTACAGGCCCTTGCACATGAATTGAACTATGAAGGTGCGCGTCTTGCTCGTGCAGTTTGCGACGAAATCACGGCCACAACTCCAGATAAACCTCGCTTTGTAGCTGGCGTCCTCGGCCCCACAAGTCGCACTGCCTCCATATCACCTGACGTTAATGATCCAGCTTTCCGCAACGTGGATTTCGATGAGTTGGTAGAGAACTACAAAGTTTGTGCAGACGCCCTCATTGCTGGCGGCGCGGATGTTCTACTTATTGAAACTGTCTTCGATACACTCAATGCTAAGGCTGCGATATTCGCGGTCCAGGAGCAGATGAAAGCACAGGGCAAAGTGCTTCCTGTGATGATTTCCGGAACCATAACTGATGCCAGTGGCCGGACGTTGTCAGGACAAACCGTGGAAGCCTTCTGGAATTCCGTTGCGCATGCCAACCCTATCTCGGTTGGTTTCAATTGTGCGCTGGGTGCCACACAGTTGCGTCCTCACATTGAGGAAATCTCACGAATCGCTGACACGTGTATTTCTGCGCATCCCAACGCCGGGCTACCAAACGAGTTTGGTGAGTACGACCAAAGTGCTCGGGAAATGGCAGAGATTATAGAAGAGTTTGCCGAAAGCGGATTCCTCAATATTGTGGGTGGCTGCTGCGGAACAACACCTGCCCATATACGTGCCATTGCACAGGCAGTAGCACAGCACAAACCACGAAAAATACCCAGCATCCCCCCAGCCTGTCGATTGAGCGGACTGGAAGCCTTCAACATAAGCGCTGACTCGCTCTTCGTTAATGTCGGTGAGCGCACCAATATTACCGGTTCCAAGAAGTTTGCCAGATTGATCCGTGAGGAAAATTACACAGAGGCGCTTGATGTCGCTCTGCAGCAGGTCGAGGCCGGGGCTCAGGTCATCGACATCAATATGGATGAAGGCATGCTCGATTCCAAAGCGGCAATGTCGAAATTCCTGCGGCTGATTGCCTCTGAACCGGACATCAGCCGTGTACCCATCATGATTGATTCCTCGAAATGGGAGATCCTCGAAGAAGGTCTGAAGTGCATTCAAGGCAAGGGCATCGTCAATTCGATCAGCTTGAAGGAAGGTGAGGAAGACTTCATTGTCAAGGCTCGACTATGTATGCAATACGGTGCAGCTGTTGTCGTGATGGCGTTTGATGAACAGGGGCAAGCTGATACCTTCGAAAAGAAGTGCATCATCTGCAAGCGCAGCTACGATGTGTTGGTTGATGTGATAGGCTTTCCCCCGCAAGACATCATCTTCGATCCGAATATCTTTGCCGTGGCAACTGGCATTGAGGAACACAACAACTACGCCGTAGACTTCATTCAAAGCTGCATCTACATTAAGCGCGAACTTCCTCACGCGCTGATCTCCGGTGGCGTAAGTAATGTGTCATTCTCCTTCCGAGGCAACGACACGGTCCGCGAGGCGATTCATTCAGTGTTTCTCTACCACGCCATTCGGGCCGGTCTGACCATGGGCATCGTGAACGCAGGTCAACTGACTGTATACGATACTATTCCCGCCGAATTGAAGGAACGCGTTGAGGATATCATCCTTAATCGACGTCCTGATGGTACGGACAGGCTGATGGAAATTGCTCGCAAGTTCAGCGGCGAATCATCGACTGAAAGCCATGAGGATCTCAGTTGGCGGGAAGGCGATGTGCTGAGCAGGATTACCCATGCCTTAGTAAAGGGGGTCACGCGTTATATCGAACAGGATACCGAAGAGGCTCGACAGCAGTGTACAGAACCCATCGAAGTCATCGAAGGTCCATTGATGGCAGGCATGAATGTGGTTGGTGACCTGTTCGGCAGCGGCAAAATGTTCTTGCCTCAGGTGGTCAAAAGTGCCCGAGTCATGAAGCAGGCAGTTGCCTATCTGCAGCCATACATCGAAGCTCAGAAACTGGGCAAAGAGATTAAAGCCAAAGGAAAGATCCTGTTGGCTACCGTCAAGGGAGATGTGCATGACATTGGCAAAAATATCGTAGGCGTTGTGCTCGGCTGCAACAACTACGATATCGTCGATCTTGGCGTGATGGTTTCCTGTGAGCGCATCCTGCAGACTGCCATTGACGAGAAAGTGGACATCATTGGCCTGAGTGGACTGATCACCCCATCTCTCGACGAGATGGTGCATGTCGCCCGGGAAATGCAACGCTTGGGATTCACAATTCCATTGCTGATTGGTGGAGCTACAACATCCAAAGCACATACGGCCGTCAAGATTGAGCAAAACTACCTTAACAGTGCGACAGTGTACGTACCAGATGCCTCACGCAGCGTGACAGTAGTCAGCAGTTTGCTCAGCGACGATGGCAAGGTGGAATTCAAACGCCATGTGCGGGAAGAATACGATGCAGTACGCGCACGCAATGCCGACAGGGATCACCGCAAGAACATCATTTCATTTGTGCAGGCCAACAGCAATGCATTGAGAGTGGATTGGCAGAATGCAAAACCTGCCGCTCCCGCTTTTCTCGGTACTCGAGTCTTTGCGGACTATCCGCTTGCGGATCTAGTACCGTACATCGACTGGACACCTTTCTTCATTACTTGGAGTTTGTCTGGCAAGTATCCCGCGATCTTTACCGACTCCGTTGTAGGTGAAGCGGCTACAGACCTGTTTCGTGATGCCCAGACCATGTTGAAGGACATCTTAGAGAACAAACTTCTTAAAGCGCAGGCTGTAGTGGGTTTCTGGCCCGCAGCGCAGGTCGGAATGAATGATGTGGCGCTTTATACCGACGAGAGCAGGACCGAGGAGCTGATACGTTTCAATTTCCTGCGGCAGCAGACGATCAAGGCTGACGGAGTGCCAAATCTCTGTCTTTCGGACTTTGTCGCGCCCTTAGACAGCGGTTTGCCTGACTATCTCGGTGGATTCGCTGTCACTACCGGGGTTGGTGCCGACGAGTTGGCGAAGCAGTATGAGAGCGAGAACAACGATTATAACGCGCTGATGGTCAAGGCACTGGCGGATCGACTGGCCGAAGCTTTCGCAGAGCATCTGCATCAGCGCGTGCGTACGGAGTTCTGGCCATATGCCTTTGGCGAGAAACTTAGCAACGAAGAATTGATCCAGGAAAAGTACCAAGGAATCAGGCCTGCCCCCGGGTATCCTGCCTGTCCTGAGCACTCAGACAAGCGTATTCTATTTGATATCCTTGGAGTCAATAGCAGCATTTCAATGTCACTGACAGAAAGCTTTGCAATGAGTCCAGCCGCGAGTGTCAGTGGGTTCTATTTTGCCTGCCCGCAATCCCGCTACTTTGCAGTCGGAAAAATTGATACTGATCAGGTGCAATCGATTGCGGAACGCCGGGGGGAGAGTATTGAAGAGGTTTCTCGACTACTGAGTCCGAACATAGTCGGATAGATTTCAAGAGGCACAATGATGAATTCACAGAAAGAAGAAGTGACTTCCGCAAATGAGCTGCCAAGGAAAATCCCTTTCTGGCGAATGATGCTGAGCGTCATGCAGGCCAGCTTCGGCGTGCAGAACAAGGAGAACAAGGAGAGGGACTTTTCCAGTGGTTCAATCACGGGATTCGTGGTGGCCGCACTCATTTTCACTGTCGTGTTTGTGCTGGTGATTGTGGGCGTAGTGAGCATTGTACTACCCTGATTTTTCGGCGATTCCGAGCAACTGGGCTGAAACTGCGGAAGACAGGACTGGTTGACTTAGCGGCTGACGTAGAAAACCGCCATGGCGACGATAATTACTACCAGTGACAGTATGGCAATTGCATCAGCGCGACTGTTGCTGTCCATTTCTTCATGATCGACTTCACTGCTGGTGTGCACTTCATGATGACTCATAATAAATCCTGTCTATATGATGTTGACTGAATGATGCGAGTGTCTGGCAAAAAAATCAGTCAAATATTCTAATCCGTCACCCCATAGAATCAAGTGAAATTTGCCTAACAAGACTTGATAGTGACAACTGTGTGTCAATATCAAGTGTTTACAGTGGCTGGCGCTCGTCCGGATGTTTGATTTACAATTACGGCCCCATTTGGCCGAGCAAATGCTTAAACTCTCATTACCCTGAAAAACCGCGTTTCAATTTCATCTGATTCAGAAGCTCATCATGTACAGATACGATAATTACGACCACCAGATGCTCACTGATCGCATTGCCCAGTTTCGCAATCAGACTGATCGATTCCTGAAGGGTGAGCTTGCGGCCCCCGAGTTTCTGCCTCTCCGTCTGCAGAATGGACTCTACGTGCAACGTCTGGCGCCGATGCTTCGTATCGCTATTCCATACGGCATGCTCTCCAGTCGACAGATGCGCAAGCTCGCATACATTGCTGACTACTACGACAAAGGCTATGGCCACTTTACAACCCGGCAGAATATCCAATTCAACTGGCCTGCTCTTGCTGATGTGCCGGATATTCTGGCGCATTTGGCAGAAGTCGAAATGCATGCCATACAGACCAGCGGCAACTGCATCAGAAATACCACCACTGACCAGTTCGCTGGTTGTGCCGTGAATGAAATCGAGGACAGTCGGCCCTACTGCGAAATCATTCGTCAGTGGTCCACATTCCATCCGGAATTTGCTTATCTGCCACGTAAGTTCAAGATCGCAGTATGCGGCACACAGGATGACCAGGCTGCGACTCAGGTGCACGACATTGGCTTGTTCATAGTTCGAAATGACGTTGGCGAGATCGGCTTCAGAGTACTTGTAGGTGGTGGTTTGGGGCGGACACCAGTCGTGGGCAAGGAAATCCGTCCCTTCCTGCCAAAGCAACACTTGTTGACTTACCTCGATGCAATTCTACGTGTATATAACCGCGAAGGACGCCGCGACAACAAGTACAAGGCGCGAATCAAGATTTTGGTGAAGGAAACTGGTGTCGACGAGTTCCGAGCGAAGGTTGAGAAGGAATGGCTTGATCTCAAAGATGGGCCACTGACTTTGACCAATGCGGAATTTGAACGCTGCAAGAGCTTCTTCCATGATCCGGCCTACAAGCCCATGTCGGACAGTAATCCGATACTTGACAAGGCCCTCAGTAGCGATGTGCTGTTCGCCAGTTGGTACTATCAGAACGTTAATGCTCACAAGAAGCCAGGCTACGCCATTGTGACAATCAGTTTGAAGAAGACGGGTTCTGCTCCAGGCGATGTCACGACCGATCAGATGAACTTCATAGCGGATCTGGCGGATCACTTCAGCTTTGGCGAGCTCCGTGTCAGTCATGAGCAGAATGTCATTCTTGCTGACGTCGAGAAGGAGTCTTTATATACGCTCTGGCAGAAACTGAAGTCACAGGATTTGAACGCCGATAATCTTGGTCTGCTGACAGACATCATTTGCTGCCCCGGCGGTGACTTCTGTTCACTTGCCAATGCCAAGTCAATCCCGATTGCAGAATCGATTCAGCGCCGTTTCAGTGATCCGGTCGCATTACGCGATATCGGTGCCCTGTCCCTTAATATTTCCGGTTGCATGAATGCCTGCGGACATCATCATGTAGGCAATATCGGTATTCTTGGCGTCGACAAGAAAGGTGCGGAGTTCTACCAGATATCTCTCGGTGGTTCTGTCGAGGATCAGACATCACTGGGTCAAATTGTGGGGCCATCGTTTGCCCAGGAGGAAGTGCCAGACGTGATCGACAAGATTGTCAGCGTCTATACCACTCAGCGTCGGGCCGGAGAGCGGTTCCTGGACACTTTTAACCGCATTGGCATTGAGCCGTTCAGGGAGAAGGTATATGCCAAAGCTGATTAAGAATCGTAAGATCATTGATGACCAATGGACACTCGTCCGCGATCTGATGGAGCAGGCGGAAGCGCTATCTTCTGCGGAATTGAATCTGATCGTGCCACTGCCCTACTGGCTCGAGAACCGGGACGCTCTGCAGCAGCGCAGTGGCAAGAGTGCTGTCTGGTTGGACAGCCATGAGATACCGTCTGCCCTTGGCGATGACTGGAATATTCTGGAGTTGATCGCGCTGAACTTTCCAGTGTTTACAGATGGCAGAGCGTATTCCTCTGCACGGGAATTAAGACTCAATCTGGGTTTCAAGGGGGAAATTCGTGCAATCGGCGACGTCCTGCGAGACCAGCTTTTCTATATGTCTCGCTGTGGCTTTGATGCTTTTACCATGCGTGCGGATCAGAATTTGGAGTCAGCGCTGGGTGCGTTTGAGGATTTCAATGACGGCTATCAAGTCAGCGCAGACAAGCCCCTGCCCCTGTTCAGACGCCGTGCATAAGTCTGACTTGGCGAGATCAGTTGGGGCGTGAAAGGTTAAGAATCATTCGTCCGACTGCCCTGCCCTCCAGTATGGTTTGCAGGCTTTCTGCAAGCTCCCACAATGTAATATCTGTTCCAATAGTTTCAAGCTTCGGAAGCGCCCATGAACTCGCCAGCAGCGCCCAGATGGCGCCTTTCTTCTCTAGGGGCAAGTTCACAGAATCTACTCCCAGTAGATTCACACCACGCAAGATGAAGGGAAACACGGTGGCATCAAGTGTTGGCGCTCCCACAAGGCCGCAGCAAGCAACACTGCCCCCGTACTGAAGTGATTTGAGAATGTTCCAGAGAAGTTCACCTCCTGCGACATCGACTGCCCCTGCCCAGCGCTCTTTCAATAGTGGCCGCGTCGACGGCTCAGCAAGCCCCGCACGGTCGATTATTGAAGTTGCACCAATATCTTTCAAAAACGATTCCTGATTGTGCTTGCCAGTGCATGCAGTGACCGTGTAGCCGAGCTTTGCCAACAGAGCAACAGCAATGACGCCTACACCCCCTGTAGCGCCAGTGACAAGGATCTCGCCCTTGTCCGGGCTCAAACCAGTCTGGATCAGTTTTTCTACACATAGTGCGGCTGTGAAGCCTGCTGTGCCAAGCACCATGGAGTGATGCAGGGTTAAACCTACAGGAAGTGGTAATACCCATGTTGCTGGTACGCGAATGTACTCTGAGAATCCGCCATCCGTGTTCATGCCCAGGTCATAGCCTGTTACAAGAACCTGGTCGCCACATTTGAATTGCGCGATGTCTGAGTTGACTACTGTCCCAGCGGCATCGATACCTGGCGTATGCGGATACTGACGTGTAACGCTTTTATTTCCGTTGGCAGACAAAACATCTTTGTAATTGAGCGAGGAATAGTGAACTTTGATCAACACGTCACCTGGGGGCAGTTCGCTCAGTTTGCGCTCTGATCTCTCACCAATGAAGCGTGATGAATCTCCGTCTGCTTTCTCAGATACTCTGAAGCATTTAAACGCGACATCTGTTGAATTCATGGGCTGGAATCCGTAAGGGTTTTTGAATTCAGGAGTAAAAACTGGTTTCCCGCGCTCGTTTCAGCCAGGCGAGAATTGTACGATCCAGCGCTTTGTGAACGGCGACGCCGAGCCTGTCTCCGATACTTTTGCGGATCTCGTAACTGACAGCAAAGACGTCTGCATCGTCGCAAGCCCTGACGATGCACTCGTCGCTGGTCATCACTTCGTCAATCATGTTTTTGTCCCGTGCTTGCAGGCCTACCCAAGTCTCGCCTGTAGCAATATTGTCAATATCGACTACTGGGCGATGAAGTTTGACCCAGTCCTTGAAGATAACATGCATCTCTTCCACATCCTCCTTGACCTTGTCCCGGCCTTTCTGGGTAATTTCACCAAAAGTACTCAGCGTCGTTTTGTATTCTCCAGCGGTGATAGTCTCGTAATCGACATCATGCTTGTGCAGGAGACGATTGAAATTCGGTAACTGCACCAACACGCCTATCGAGCCCAGAATCGCAAAAGGTGCTGCAATGAGTTTGTCGGCCAGACAGGCCATCATATAACCACCACTGGCCGCAACCTTGTCGACGCAGATCGTCAGAGCTATGCCGCTGTCCTTGATTCTTAACAATTGCGATGATGCCAGCCCATAGGCGTGTACCATCCCACCGGGGCTTTCCAGGCGGAGAATTACTTCGTCCTTCTGTGTCGCCAGAGTGAGCACTGCAGTAATTTCCTCGCGCAGCGAATCGACAGCGCTGGCTTCTATATCACCATCAAAATCCAGAAGATAGACTCTTTTCTTGATATGGTCATCCATATAGGCAGCATCTGCACCTTCGGCTCTTAGTTGACGTTTGCGTTCGCGCTCTTCTTCCTTGTGTCGCTTCTTTTCAAGTTTTTGCTCGTGTTTGAAAGTAGGTTTGTCATACACAACTTTCTTCATGGCATCACGCATATCTTCCAGTTCGTCATTCAGTCGAACCACGCTGATGGTTCCTTTGCCGGATGCCTGACGTCGACTCCGCGAACCCACAGAAATAATTGCTCCGAGCAGGATGACGAAGGCCACTACCAAGGTTGCCACCTTCGCCAGGAACATGCCGTATTCGATTAAGTACTCCAAAAATTTTCTCCTCAGAATTCACGATGGTCTTCGATCAAGATTATTGCAAGAATAGCTCAATGAGCTGGCCTGCGACACTGATACCAGCTGCTGGTGAGAGCGGTAAAGAATCTCGCTCATACCAGTGGGCTTCAGCGATTTCCTTGCCGTCCACTTCGATTTCTCCCGACTTGTAGTCTGCGAAAAACCCCAACATCAACTGTGATGGAAACGGCCAGGATTGACTCTTTATATAGCGAATATTTTCTACCTCAATCCCAACTTCTTCACGCACCTCTCTTGCGACTGTTTCTTCGGGAGTTTCCCCTGCTTCCATGAATCCTGCCAGACAACTGAAATACGGACTGCTCGCTTTGTTGTGTCGAGCCAACAATAACTTGTCTTCGCGACATACCAGCACGATGACACAAGGATTAATCCTCGGATAGAAATGCAATCTGCAGGCAGGACAGACCAGAGTTCTTTCACTGTCATGGGGGACTGTTTTGTTTCCACAGTGTCCACAGAATCGGTGACTTTGTAACCAGTTGAGCAATTGGTTAGATTGCCCAATCAGCCCAAAGTCGTCCAATCCGCGTTCGAGCAGCAATTGACGCGGAGTTTTTTTCACTGCATTCAGGGAAGCAACATGGTCGTCCAGGAGCGCAAAGGCCATGCAATTTCGATTCTGGAAACGCCCGACCAACAGAGAATGATGACTCCGTAAATTGAGGTGCTGCAGCATGGAGACTGGCCAGAAAATCTTGTCCTCCCGCAATAAAACACTACCGTTGTGAAACAGGACTATATGCTCATCGCCAGCGAGGTCCTGTTGTCGAAAAAAATAGCCTATGGTGCGGTTCATGACAATAGGTTAGCTCGATACACTCAGGCGTCCTGGGTTGTCCAGATACAACGATTACGGCTGTCTTTATTGATACGCTCGAGCAGTCGTTGATGTGCTGCTGCTTCTTCGTCATCCAGTTGCTGGGTGACAAGCAGCCCTCTTTCAACATTCAATTTTCGGATTGGATTGTCTCGCTTTTCAACAACGTTCTCTTCACTGCCAAGCAGCAGATTGGTCTGACCACCGGTCATCAACAAATAAACGTCTGCAAGGATTTCGGCATCCAGCAAGGCACCATGGAGATCCCGCTGAGAATTGTCTACCTCGTATCGTTTGCACAATGCGTCGAGACTATTGCGCTGACCTGGGTGCTTTTTTCTGGCCATCACCAGTGTGTCAGTCACCGTGCACTGTGTTTCGATAGCGGGATAGTTACCAACAAGCTGCAACTCGCTGTTGAGAAAACCAAGGTCGAATGGCGCGTTGTGTATGACAAGTTCAGCACCAGCCACAAAGCGCAGGAAATCTTCGACTATTTGTGGAAATCTTGGTTTGTCGGCGAGAAACGCGGTGGTGATACCGTGCACTTGGACAGCCCCTTCGTCAATCTCGCGATCAGGATTGAGATAGCAATGAAAATGTCGGCCTGTCAGTCTTCTGTTTTCAATCTCCACGCAGCCGATCTCAATGACACGATGACCTTGTGCAGGGTCCAACCCGGTAGTTTCGGTATCAAGTACGATTTGTCTCATGGCTTCTCTGGATCATTGATAATTCGGAATAAACTTGATTGTAGAACGGAGTTCAATCGGATGGCAGCTCATCAATTCCCAGATTGGCGAGTTCATCTGCAATGTCATTTTCAGCATGACCGCTGTGCCCTTTTACCCATTCCCACGTGATTTTATGGCGAGCCGCCAGTTCATCAAGCTGTAGCCAAAGATCTGCATTCATCACTGGCTTTTTGCCAGCAGTCTTCCAATTGCGCTTTTTCCAATTGGGTAACCATTCTGTGATTCCAGAAAGTACGTATCGGGAGTCGCTCACAATATGGACGTCGCAGCCAAGGCGTGTCAGAGCGTTCAGCCCTTCAATGACTGCAGTCAGTTCCATACGATTGTTGGTAGTCAGTATTTCCCCACCGTACAGCCTCCTCTCGTTATCGCCATATCGCAGCAAAACACCCCACCCTCCTTTGCCCGGGTTTCCCCGACAGGCTCCATCTGTGTACATTTCAACTATTTTCGACAAGCCGGCAGCTTCCTGATTGCTTCTGGGAGGAATCACTCATTGTATGAACTTTTTGCCTGTTTCTGTCTGAGACCTCTTCGGGCGCCAGCCGTTTCACCAACCGGACGCACAATAACAGGCCTTGGAATTCGCGGCCAGCGGGGTATGACAGGAGTGACAGGCATCACCTGTTTACAGGCGACAATCAGATAAACAGCTCCAAAAGGAGAAATAAAGCGTCGCCCTATGGATTCGAGGCGGGTTGCAGAATTGACAACTCGCAGCTGGTTGAGCGGCAACATGTAAGCGCCATGCTCCACCTTGTCAATCTTGAAATCGAGCAGTTTCAGCCAATCACTAACCCGAAGGCTTGATATGAAGCGCGCATTCCAAGGAAGATTGTTCCTCCAGCGAAAAAGCTTGCGCACCCCCCATGTACTTAGTGGGTTGAAGCCAATTATCAACAACTTTCCACCCGGAATCACGACTCTGGCGGCCTCTCGCAAAAGTCTGTAACTGTCGGGGGTGAAATCCAGTGCGTGATGAACCAGAACGGCGTCTACGCTTTCGGTCATTAAAGGCAACGCTTCATTATTGGCTACCGGGGCATTGGCACCTGTCTCGATCGCAGGGATAAAGAGGATTTTATGACCAACCGGGCTGTCGTCAAGCATAGACTGGTTGCTGCATCCCACTTGCAAAATATGATAACCAAATACCCGTGCAAGTAGAGGTTCCAGCATACGCCTCTCACTGGTGAGTAAAGTTTTGCCAAGAGGTGTATGCAACCAATCTGCCATCTGGCGGTACACGGTTGAGGGCTCTGGAAGTTCGTGGCGCCGCTGCCATCTCGCGGTGTATTCTGATATGAACCTCATGATTTTCCTGAACTCCCTCTTACTCTATTAGCACCAACCATGTACCTGTGTACGTTTTAACACAAGTAGGGCAATCGTATTCGATCAGGTCAAAAAATGCTTGTTTAATGCCACTTAGCCACTATGATTGCTTTTCAGTTGAATCAAGAACTTGTTTTATGAGCTTACGAGTCAGGCCTATAGAGGCCTTCAATGACAACTATATATGGATACTGGATGACTCCAGTAGTCGGGGCGTATGCGTTGTCGATCCAGGTGATGCTGAGCCAGTGCTTCGGCTCCTGCGCGCTGAAGGGCTTGAGCTTTCGGCTATCCTTTTGACTCACCATCATGCGGACCACATTGGGGGTGTCAGACAGCTTCTGGGCTTTTTCCCGTCCGCTACTGTATACGGCCCGGTATCACCGAAGATTGATTCAGTGGACGTACCGTTGGGTGATGCAGATGTGTTTGAATTGCTGCAAAGGCGTTTTGAAGTGTTGACAGTTCCAGGCCACACCTTGGATCATATCGCATACTTTGTGCCTGCTATGGGTATAGAGGAGGGAGGACTGTTATTCTGCGGAGATACACTCTTCGCTGCAGGATGTGGCAGAATTTTTGAAGGCACACCTGAAATCATGTACCACTCAATTAGAAAATTGAGCAGCCTGCCCGCCTCTACGTTGGTCTATTGTGCGCATGAGTATACGGTGGCAAATCTGCGTTTTGCACTGGCTGCAGAGCCTCATAACTCCGCGATACCTGAGAGGTTTGCCCTAGCTGAGGAGACTCGCAGAGCGGGACAACCTACCTTGCCGTCCACTATCGAACTGGAGTTAAGAACTAATCCATTCATGCGATGTCATATTCACGTCGCTAACCGAGACATTGAGACTGGTGCGACGGATTCCTTCGGCAAAGCAGTAGAAGTATTCGCGGCTCTACGGCATTGGAAAGATAATTTTCGCTCCTGACGGTCAATTCAGGCTTTTATCAAACTCAAGAATCTTCTATGCAAACAACTTACTCTAAGAATCACCCCGATCATTCTATCGTCTATCTACCAGTAAAACGCCTTTTGGGATTACGCAGACTGAGTTTTTCGATTGCCGCCACAACCTTGCTCAGTGCATGCGGAACCATACAATCACCTCCGGGAAGCGTTTCGAATGAGACCGGTGTGGGTATCGAATCACAGCGTGCGATTGGAAACAGGAATGCCGGCGCGCGAGTCAACATTGAACCGGGCGTCATCAGCCGAGACGAAAGTCAAATATTTGAAACAGTGTGGGACAGAATTGGCAATGGACTTCAATTCAGTTTTTCCCACGATAATGAAAAAATTGACAGTCAAATCCTTTTTTATAGTGAGAATGTGGAATTTCTCAATATGGTGTCCGAGCGCGCCAGCCCTTTTTTATTTGAGATTGTCGAGGAGTTGGAGCGACGTGGAATGCCAATGGAATTGGCTCTGCTGCCAATTATCGAAAGTGCATATAATCCAAATGCTACTGGATCATCAAATACTGTTGGGTTATGGCAAATTATCGCAACCACTGCACGTAGTCTCGGGTTGAAGCAGGACTGGTGGTATGACGGACGTCGCGATCCAATTGCCTCGACATCTGCAGCTCTTGACTATCTCTCAACCCTGCATCAAATGTTTGATGAAGACTGGTTGCTGGCGCTGGCAGCGTACAATAGCGGACAAGGCACCGTTCGCAATGCTATGGATGTCAATAGCAGACGTTCACGTGACATTGATTACTGGTCATTGAATCTCCCCCCCGTGACTGAAGAGTTCATCCCCAGGTTGATCGCGCTTGGCCGAATTTTTTCGACGCCTGAGCAATACGGACTTGAACTTGCCGACATCAAGAATGAGCGAGTGGTTGCTTCTGTGGAAGTTAGTGGTCAAATAGATCTCTCACTGGCTGCTGATATCGCGGGTGTAGAACGGGAAACAATTTATCAACTCAATCCCGGATTTAGACAATGGGCTACTCATCCTGATGGGCCACATAGCTTATTATTACCAGTTACTCACATCGAAACCTTCTATGCGGCATTGGCTTCTCGAGGAGATCAAGGACAAGTCACCTGGGATCGTTATGTGGTCAAACCGGGAGATACTCTTGGCAAGATTGCAATAGAGTTTCGAACTCAAGTCACCGCCCTGCAGCAGGCAAATAATATCGAAGGAAGTCGCATTGTCGCGGGAGAATCGCTATTGATTCCCCGAGCTTATAATGCAGCTTTGCCGCTACAAATGCCGAATGCTCCCCAATATGTGTCGGGTGCTGCCTACTCATCAGATGAGATCACTGCCCCAACGCGCTACGAAGTACGATCAGGAGATAGTCTATGGAGAATAGCCAATCGCTATAATCTCACGACAACAGCTCTAGCTCGCTGGAACAATATTGACGAAAGTGCTGTGCTGAGACCTGGACAGATATTGAACCTTGCAGCGGATTCAACCGTAGCGCAGCACATAGATCATGAAGTCGATCAAACAGTTATCTATCGGGTTAGATCAGGGGATTCACTGGCCCGCATAGCCAGACAATTCAGAGTAGGAGTGTCCGAGCTTGCGACTTGGAACAATATTAGCGAAACGGATTTGATCCATCCAGGACAACAGTTGGTCCTGCGTCCCGGCGAATCAAAGTTGAATTGACAACAGATTTACAGAACGAAAAAATCGTTTGTAGTCTCTGTACTTAGATATTCTGTGATGTCTGCGTTATTCCGCGTATTCGTCAGGAAAGCATCAAAGGCTGTACGACCTTCACTCTCGACAAACCCGTTTGCAAGTGTCTGTCTTGCCGCTTCATCCATCTGCTCCAGGCTGCCACGATTGACACCCTGTAACTCAAGCACAACATATGTCCCGTTGTTAAGTGAGAAACCTTGGAATGCCGGATTGTTTCCGGCGGGTGAAGACATTGAGAAAGCGTTCTGAAGTACCTCGTTGTTAAGGCCGATTTGATTGCGAGAAGCATTACGTTGCTCAATCCACTGCAGTTCGTTGGTAACGATCAGATCGTCAACAGAGTTTCCACTTCGCAACGCAGTCAGTATTTCTTCACCGACAGCTTGAGCCCTTTCCCTCTCAAGCTCGGTTCGCAGAATAGCCGCAATTTCTCCGCGCACCTCTTCGATAGGACGAAGAGTGGCTTCGGCATGTTCACGGATATTGAGTACCAAGGCCCTTGAGTCATCAAGCTCTATAACTTCACTGTTATTGCCGTCAACCAGCACCTCTGCTGAGAATGCAGCAGCTACTACATTGCTGTTAGTAGTGATTTCACTGCTACCGCCCAAGCGAGTAAAAGTTTCACTCTGTATAATTGGCAAACCAAGCTCTTCAGACAACTCCAGCAAATTTGAAGTTTCAAATGCCAAATTTGCAAGTGTTTCCAGTCTGGCGAAATAGAGTTGATCTACTTCGGCAGTACTAAGCTCACGCCTGATGCGATCAGCCACTTCTTCCAGAGGCGGAAATTGGTTTACATCATACTCAGTCAACTTCACGATGTGCACGCCGAACTCTGTAACGACTGGATCAGCTATCTGTCCGACTTCAAGCGAAGCCAGAGCCGCTTCCAGTTCGCGCGGGAAAGCCGTGCCACTGGAATAACCAATATCACCGCCAGCGGCCGCAGATATTGTGTCGCTGGAAGCCTCCAAAGCAATTGCACCAAAGTCTTCTCCCTGATCTAGACGTGCCTTTAGAACGGCTGCGCGCTCCAGCGCTGCTTCTTCGGAGAGAGATCCATTCACCTCCAGCAGAATGTGAGATGCGCGACGTTGTGATGCTGAGGAAAATGCCGCACGTTCAGTCTCATACTGTGCCTGTACGTCGGCATCGCTGACATCAGCTTCTGCGAAAATGGCGCTTTTGTCCAGAAGCACATAATCTATCCCAAGTTCTTCCTCCAGCATGAATTGGGACTGATTGTTCTGGTAATAGGCATCAATCTGTTCAGGAGGAATTGGTTCCCCGGCAGTACGATTGCCGAGTGTAATGGAAAGGAATCGAAAATCACGTGTTTGTGAGGAAAGCGCAGCCATTCGCGCGAGCTCGCTCTCGGTTACAAAACTGGATGCGGCATATGTGTTAGCAAGCTGCCCTACAAGCATCTGATCAGCAAGTGCGTTGCGATATGCTTGAACGGTGAATCCCTGAGTAGCCATGGTACGAACAGCAAGATCCGAGTTGAAAATACCTCCGATCTGGAACTGTTGTGTATTGATGATCTGACGGTCAATCGCGTCACTGGAAATGCTCATGCCAGAATCTCTCGCGGCTTGCAAGAGAAGCCGATCTTCGATTATCTGATTCAGGGCAATCTGTCTGAGGAGACTTTCGTCCAGCGTGCCGATGTTGCCACCAATACTTGCTACGAGATTCTGTACACTCGCTGCAAGCTCTGGCTCAGTGATCTCGACGCCATTAACCTCTGCTACCGTCGCATTTCCGACAAATCCACTCATTATTGATTCAACACCAAACAGAGCCATGACGGCAATAATGAAACCGATGATCACTTTGGCAACGATGCCTTGGGAATTGTCTCTTATCTTCTGCAGCATATCTGTTCCTGTCGCATTGCCGACATCAGCACGGCACTCGAACTTGTCCACTCGATTGAATAAATGAAACCTACTTAAACTAAAAAGGCGCATCACAGATGCGCCCTCTAAAACTCATAAGCCAGTGACAGGATTTAGTAGTTTCGAACTAATCGGATTCCGCTTTCAAACTGCTCTAGTATCAGTCTCGTCCAGATATATCCCGCTTACGAATTTTGGCTACTCAGTTACAGATTAACCGCATCCTTCAAGGCTTTGCCTGCTTTGAAAGTTGGGACTTTTGCTGCTTTGATCTGAATAGTTGCGCCAGTTTGAGGGTTGCGTCCCTGACGTGCTGCGCGCTCTTTGGTTGTGAAAGTTCCGAATCCTACGAGAACGACAGGATCGCTCTTTTTCAGTGAGTCAGTGATGGCATCAATCATGGCATCTATTACTCGTCCCGCAGCAGCTTTCGGTATGTCCGCACTCGCAGCAACAGCATCGATTAATTCTGATTTATTCACGTTATCCCCTTATTTTTGTAAGTTGAGTTATTACTCGAAGACCCAGGCAGCGAAATGACAATACAAATCCCGCTCCAAGTGTTGATAATCTGTCTGATTTTTTATCCAAGAGATGGCTTGATATCCAATACGACCGGCACTTTATACCAAGCCACGGAAAGCTGTGTCAACAGCAAACACAGCGTTTTCGTGTGATTCAGTGCGTATTTATATGCTTTTCATCCTTGATCTTGTCAGCATCATCCCCGCTTCCCCCAATCGCTGTTTTCGCCACTTCAGGCTCTTGATTCGGAACTGGCAGATACTCCAGAGCGAGCTCAAGCACCTGATCAATCCACTTGACTGGACGTATATTCATATCGGCTTTGACATTGTCTGGAATCTCGCGCAAGTCTCTCTCGTTGTCGGCAGGGATGATGACGGTTTTTATATTGCCCCTATGGGCCGCAAGCAGCTTTTCCTTCAATCCGCCAATTCTCAGAACCTGGCCTCGCAGAGTAATTTCTCCTGTCATCGCGACATCTGCTTTAACCGGAATTCCTGTCAAAGCTGAAACCAGTGCAGTACACATACCGATACCTGCACTTGGGCCATCTTTTGGCGTAGCACCTTCCGGGACGTGTATATGCAGGTCCACTGTCTCGTGGAAACCGGATTTTAGTCCCAGAACTGCTGACCGACTTCTAACAACTGTAATTGCCGCCTGAATGGATTCCTGCATGACATCCCCAAGTGACCCGGTCTTGATGGTCTTACCCTTACCTTCCAGTGCAACAGCTTCTATGGTCAAGAGCTCTCCGCCTACTTGGGTCCAGGCAAGGCCATTGACCTGACCGATCAGATTTTTTTCTTCAGCGATTCCAAAATCAAACTTGCGTACGCCCGAGTATTGCTCGAGCATTTCACCATTGAGAATAATCGGTTCAGGCTTGGTAAGGTGCGAGTTCTGCTTCACCACTTTGCGACATATCTTGGCGATTTCTCGCTCGAGCCCTCTGACGCCGGCCTCACGCGTATAGTAACGCACAAGATCCTTGATTGGATCTTCGTTGATAACGAGTTCGCCTTTATGCAGACCGTTGTTCTTCTGCTGCTTGGGCACCAGATAGCGGCTGGCGATATTGATTTTTTCATCCTCTGTATAGCCCGGAAGACGGATGATTTCCATGCGATCCAGAAGCGGGCCTGGAATGTTCATAGTATTGGAGGTACACACGAACATTACTTCAGACAGGTCATAATCCACTTCAAGGTAATGGTCGTTGAAATTATGGTTCTGCTCAGGATCAAGCACTTCGAGAAGAGCAGAGGCGGGGTCGCCACGATTGTCCATACCCATCTTGTCAATTTCATCAAGTAGAAACAAGGGATTCCTGACGCCTACTTTTGCTAGTTTTTGCAATAATTTGCCAGGTAGTGAACCGATGTAAGTGCGCCTGTGACCGCGAATCTCGGCCTCATCTCTCACACCGCCCAGAGCCATGCGGACAAATTTTCTATTTGTAGCACGGGCAATAGATTCACCAAGTGACGTTTTACCAACACCTGGGGGGCCAACGAGACATAGTATAGGTCCTTTCAGTTTTTTTACGCGCTTCTGAACTGCCAAGTATTCGAGGATTCTAGTTTTCACCTCTTCGAGGCCATAGTGATCGTTTTCTAAAACTTGCTCTGCTTTATCCAAGTCAAGGCGAACTTTGCTGCGCGCCTTCCACGGAATATTAACCATCCAGTCTATATAAGTACGGACTACTGAAGCTTCTGACGACATTGGTGACATCATGCGCAGTTTATTCAGTTCGGAAAGGGCTTTATCTCGAGCTTCTTGCGGCATTCCTGCATCTTCAATACGCTGTTTTAGCTCTTCCGCCTCGTTAGGAGTATCTTCTAGCTCTCCCATCTCTTTCTGAATGGCTTTCATCTGCTCATTCAGATAATACTCACGTTGACTTTTTTCCATCTGTTTTTTGACACGTCCCCGAATACGCTTTTCTACTTGGAAGAGATCGATTTCCGATTCGATCAACCCCATCAGATGTTCGCTTCGAGGTTGTAGCCCAACGAGTTCCAAAAGATTCTGTTTTTCCTGCAACTGCAACGACATATGCGACGCAATGGTGTCGACCAGCCTGCCTGGTTCATCAATGCTGGAAATGGAGGTCAGTACTTCCGGTGGAATTTTCTTGCTTAGTTGAACATACTGGTCAAACTGCGAAAGCAAGGATCGAACAAGAAGTTCTGACTGTTTTTCTGCCAATGGCTCTGCGAGTACAGTACTGATGTGGGCCTGGAAATAATCGGACTCCAATTCGACAGAACGTATACGGGCACGGCTGACACCTTCAACGAGCACCTTCACTGTTCCGTCGGGAAGACGGATTAATTGAAGGATGCTGGCAATGGTGCCGATTTCGAAGATGTCCTGAACGTTGGGTTCATCCTCAGTGGGATTTTTTTGAGCTACAAGCAGTACCTGCTTGCCAGTGTTCATTGCGATTTCAAGCGCTCGAATTGATTTTGGTCTGCCAACAAACAGAGGCTGGACTATCTGCGGATATACAACAACATCTCGAAGCGGCAGCAGCGGCAGTACAATTTTGCTGGTCTTGGTTGCTTCTGACAAAGGGGCCATGGCTTGTATCCTGAAAGTGTGTGAGCGGAGCTCAATCGGATTATTCACTCCCCCATGTTGGGGTGATAGGCTGCTATTTCAATCCAGCAGCATCGACAAGCTCGAGATGAGGGACCAGTATTGTCGAATGGGCAGTCGGTACCAGCTTTCTATCTCGTAGATGCGAGGAGCCCCAGGCGACTTTAGTGGTCCTCCGTAGCAGCTCGAGTTGGCTGTTGTTCGCGGTTTTCATACATCAGCAAGGGCTCCGACTCGCCATTGATAACCGCAGCATCGATAATCACTTTGGTGACTTTTTCCATGGAAGGAATCTTGTACATGGTATCCAGCAACACGCTCTCCATGATTGACCGTAAGCCACGCGCTCCCGTTTTTCGCTCCTTGGCTTTCTGGGCGACAGCTTTGAGTGCTTCGTCGCGGAACTGGATTTCGACGCCTTCCATTTCAAACAGTTTCTGGTACTGCTTTATAAGCGAGTTCTTGGGTTCCTTGATAATTCGTACCAATGCGTCCAGATCCAATTCGTCCAGAGTAGCGATCATTGGCAGGCGGCCTACGAATTCCGGGATCAGCCCATACTTCACGAGATCCTCGGGCTCTACGTCCCTCAGGGTCTCGCCCATGCGTTGATCCAGATCCTTGCTGCGTACTTCAGCACCAAACCCGATGCCACCTTTTTCGGAGCGATCACGTATGATTTTTTCCAGGCCGGCAAACGCTCCACCGCAGATAAAAAGGATGTTGGATGTATCGACCTGCAAAAATTCCTGCTGCGGGTGCTTGCGGCCACCCTGTGGCGGGACGGAAGCAACAGTTCCTTCGATCAATTTGAGAAGGGCCTGCTGTACACCTTCGCCAGAAACATCACGGGTGATGGAGGGGTTGTCAGATTTACGGGAAATTTTGTCTATTTCGTCGATATAGACAATACCTATTTGGGCCTTTTCGACATCATAGTCACACTTTTGTAACAGTTTCTGGATGATATTTTCAACATCCTCCCCCACATAGCCAGCCTCGGTGAGAGTGGTGGCGTCAGCAATCGTGAAAGGAACATCCAAGAGACGCGCCAGTGTCTCAGCGAGCAAAGTCTTACCCGTTCCGGTAGGCCCCACCATCAGGATATTGCTCTTTCCTAACTCAACGCCACCGTTTGGCTGGTCATAATTCAGACGCTTGTAGTGGTTGTAAACCGCTACCGCCAGTACTTTCTTGGCTGTCTCCTGACCAATGACATACTCATCAAGTGTTTTCTTGATCTCTTCAGGGATTGGCAATTTTTTGTTGCCTGATTCGGAATCTTTCTCCTGAATCTCTTCTCTGATAATGTCATTACAAAGGTCAACACATTCGTCACATACGAATACGGAAGGTCCAGCAATCAGCTTTCGGACTTCGTGTTGGCTCTTACCGCAAAACGAGCAATAGAGCAGCTTGCCGCTGTCATCGCCTTTGTTGAACCGATCATCTGACATTAAACTACCTCTCAAATTCTATGCGGAACCAGCTACACGAGACCCGAAGCCCGTCACTTACATTGCCTCATACAGAGCCTGCTGCCGCTCTTCCCACACCATCGGCAGAACGTGATCTACCGTAGTTCGGATAATACCATTCAGCCGGGAGACCTCAACAAGCAGTACGATCCGGATATGTGAACTCTTGACAGGACAGATATCTCTCGATTACAGCAAGCGGTTGGCAAATACCTTGTCAATCAAACCATACTTCACACCTTCTTCGGCGCTCATGAAGTTATCCCGCTCGGTATCCCGAGCTATTACATCAAGCTCTCGCCCTGTATGAGCTGCCATGATCCGGTTCAGTTGATGACGCAACTTGATGATCTCGTTGGCCTGAATCTCGATATCGGCAGCCTGTCCTTGGGCTCCGCCACTCGGTTGATGGATCATCATGCGCGAGTGTGGCAATGCAAAGCGTTTGCCCTTGGTGCCGCCAGCGAGCAGTAGCGCGCCCATACTGGCTGCCTGCCCTATACACATTGTACTTACATCAGGTTTGATGAATTGCATAGTGTCATAGATCGAGAGCCCAGCAGTCACAGAACCACCCGGAGAGTTAATGTACAAATGGATGTCTTTGTCCGGGTTTTCTGACTCAAGAAACAGAAGCTGTGCCACTACAACGTTAGCCATATAGTCTTCCACTGGGCCAACGACGAATATCACTCTTTCTTTGAGCAATCTGGAGTAGATATCGTACGAACGTTCCCCACGTGCAGTTTGCTCTACCACCATCGGGATCAGAGTCGACATCACCAAATCTTCCTCATTTTTCATAGTTGCTGTTACTTGCTGGTCTTCGGGGTGTCTGGTTTGATGACGTCGTCATAGTTGACTTTCTTTTCAGTCACTTGCGCTTCCGCAAGGATCGCATCGAATGCTTGATCCTCAAGCACAGACGACTCTACTGCGGCCAGTTGATCTTTGTTGCTGTAGTACCAGCGCACGACCTGTTCGGGAGTCTCGTACGTCGAAGCGATATCTTCGATAGTACTTTTGACCAGCGCAGGATCGGCTTTCAGATTCTTAGTCTTGATCACTTCCCCTAGGATCAGGCCCAGCGCAATGCGCTTTTCCGCCTGCTCACGAAAGAGGTCATCTGGTAGCATAGCAAGATCGATATTCTGCTTTCCTCCACCAAACTGTTGCAATGCCTGCTGACGAAGTGCTTCGATCTCACTCTTTACCAAACTCACAGGCAGTGAGACCTTGTTCTGCGCTATCAACAGATCCATAACCCGGCTTTTGAGTTTTGCTTTACTGGCATTGTTGAGTTCTCGGCTCATATTGGCAGCTACTTCTTTTCGGAAAGCAACCTCGCCACCTTCTTCGATGCCAAATACCGCGAAGAATTCGTCATTCAACTCTGGCAGAACAGATGAACTGACAGAGTTAATCTTCACTGTGAATTGGACGGCTTTACCGGCGAGTTCCTTATTGTGGTAGTCTTCTGGAAAAATCAGGTCAAGCACGACGTCATCGCCTGCCTTCTTCTTTAACAAACCTTTCTCAAATCCCGGAATCATGCGGTCGGAACCGAGAATCAGATTGGTACCCTCTGCAGAGCCACCGGCGAATTCTTCTCCTCCTATGGTTCCTTTGAAATCGATATTAACGCGATCTTTATTTTTGCTCTGGCGCGTTACGGTTTCCCAAGTTTGTCTTTGCAGGCGCAAAGTCTCTATCATCTTGTCGATATTCTCTTCTGCTACTTCTGAGACAAGTTTTTCTACTTTCAACTTGCTGAAGTCTTCCAGCGCGATCTCAGGGAATACCTCGAAAATAGCAACAAATTCAAGATTCTTTCCCTCCTCCAATGTCTTGGGTTCAATTCTTGGCTGGCCTGCAGGCTTCAGTTTCTGGTCATTGATAGCCTGGTAATAGGTCTTGCTCATTACCTCGCCAACGACCTCCTGCCGAACTCCTCTGCCGAAACGCCCTTTGATGACCTTCAGAGGAATCTTGCCTTTGCGGAAACCGTTCAGCCGGACATTGCCGGCTGCCTCCTGCAAACGAGCTATGACCGCGCTCTCAACGACAGCGGCAGGTACCTCAACCGTCATGCGACGCTCGAGCCCAGTTGTGGTTTCAATAGAAACTTGCATGAAATATCCTCAAAAATCAGCGGAAACCGTATGTCCACTGATAGTCATCAATAGTAAAAGAAACTGCACAATCTTACAGGTCACTAAATAAAAACGAATTGGGAATTTAATCTATCAGGATTGATGCTGCGCTTGAATTTCGAAATTCAAAGTTACTGATTGAATATCAAAGAGTTAGGCAGTCTTTCCTGAAATTCGGAGTGCGCGATTGTCCCATATAGCTTGATTTGATTCAATAAATAATCTTGTTGTAACAATGGGGCTGGACTATGCTCCGGACGCTTCGAGGCGCCCCCCGTTTTGAAAATAACTTGGCAGCATCAACAGTCACGGCATTTTTGACTGTCCTCCGATCTGACTACCTACGAGAACACCAGCATATGATTGCCCAGCCCCTCCGAATTACAGGCGTCATCCTGGCTGGCGGTCAAGGCTCACGGCTAAACTATGAGGATAAACCTCTGCTTGACCTTGGGGGTAAGCCAATCATTGAGTACATAATCGAGAATGCAAAGGTACAAGTCGCTGAATTGCTACTCAACGTAAATCGTCACACAGAGAAATATGCTCAGTTCCGAATCCCAATCATTGGGGATTGCGTGGAAGGGTATGTCGGCCCACTTGCAGGTGTGTTGTCAGCGATGAAATGGTGCAAGGCGCATGGCCATGACCGAGGTATCGTCGCCTGCTTTCCCGGTGATGTGCCTTGGTTTCCGCAAGATATTGTTCAAAGGGTCGCTACTAAAATGCTGGCGAACGACAGCGAGACAGGTTGGCTTCGAACTGATGGTCAATACCAACCCCTGTTCTCTCTATGGTCGATGAAGCTTCATGATGAACTTGAAACCGCACTACGGCAACATGTATATAGCCCCATGGAGTTTATCCTTTCTACGCGCCATGTATTGCTGGAAATTGATGGATCTTCGACAGAACACTTTCTAAACATCAATAGTCCGCACGATTTGGATAAAGCCAGATTGCATATTGGCCTACTGCCCCGGCAATGAGGTGAAACTTCAGAATTGGGAAAATATTTTTCCTATTATTTAACCTGCTAAATTCAAAAGAAAAAAAAGTCCTCAATGCATCCTAAGTTGTCAAGTGTCGATTGACGGGCAATGAAAATCTCGTGATTAATTTCAGGTGCTAACGCACTGATTAGCCTGATGATTGAGAGATGGATTCTATCTTTAGATTACGATATAACTGACTGATTTAATATAATTTATTCCTCTGCAGCGCGAGCGCCACTATAATCGTGACCGGCAAAAAATGGCATACATTTTGCGCTCTTCTCAGATTCAAAACACGCGCATATCTTGACTCTCACTCGTCAGCTCAGGACTGCCACTCAAAGGGTTGAGGCTGAACATGGATTCAGAACTGTCCTGAGCTGACGGAGACCAATAAGGGGATACAAAAATGACAAGCCTCCGACGCAAAGAGCATTCAGATGCCGCCGCTCGAATCCGCAGTGAGCGCATATTCAACGCTAGTGGCCTGTGGTATTTCCGTACCAGAGAAGGCCACGATGTAGGCCCCTTTAGGTATGAATCCGAAGCCAAACAGATGCTGTGTCAATTTATTAGAGAGATCCAAGCGCTAGAGCTTAAAGCTGAGATCCAACCCGACAAACCACATTTCCGCTTAAGTGCTATCGGCAATTCCTTGGATCGTACGGTCCCGTCTGCCGGCTCATGTGGTGTGTAGAATGCCGCCTTTCCAAATATCTGGGGTGGAATTTGGGCACAACTGTTGTTTTGGGAAGCAGATTCGCAATACCAAGGGGCGTAGTAGGATAGGCTCGGCTGACACCTTTCAGCTGTCACCACAAAACGGGTTCTACCCCGATTTTACGGACACTTCAAAGAAGCCTCATAATAGGCAAAAGGAGTGTTTATGTCGAAGCGAAGAAAGTTCAGTTTGGAGTTCAAGAAGGGTGCGGTTGAGCAGGTTCGTCAGCCAGGTGTCAGTTGT
>JAUXNX010000015.1 GCA_030682575.1 Gammaproteobacteria bacterium | reverse complement strand
GACGGATAAAAGCATGAGCGTCGCTATGGGTAACAATACGGCAACTCCACGCTCGGCACGCGCCGCAGCGCTGGAGAGGCGCCAAGCGCTGTCCCAGAATGGACGCGCCGCGCTTGGGGCGAAACCGTCCCAGCCGGCACGTCCGGCGGCCAGATCCGCAGCGGCGGCAACGGCTCCGGCAGCCCCAACTTCGGCACCGGCGCACCCGGTGCAGACTGCATCGGCAGCGGCGACGGTGTCGGCAGGATCTGTGATGGCGAACGCCTCGGGCAAGTCGCTCTCAAGGGCGCGGCGCGAGGCCTTGTCGCAGGGCGGAAAAGCGGCATTGGGGCAAGCCAGGACGGCATCCGGCGTGCGCACCCCCGCGCCGGCGGCAGTCATGTCAGCGCCGGCTGCGGCGACCGAAGCCTCCGCGCCGGCGGCAGGCCGTGGTTGTGGCTGCATGGGCATGAACAGGGCCGCGGAAGCCGAGCGCGCGCAGGCAATTGAGGCGGTGTGCGCGATTGTGGACGACGAGCCGGCAGCCGTGGCGGGGCCGATCGCCTCCGCGGTGCGCAAGCTGTGCCAGGAGCGCCGCAGCGCGCTTTCCAGTCAGGGCAAGAAGGCGGTGAAGTCGTCTTTCACCAATGCTTCACCCGCACATCGCAACGGCGGCAAGTCCGGCGCGACGGGAGGATTGAGCGGGCGCGATGCGGCCCGAGTTCGCCGCGAAGAGCTGTGCCAGCAAGGGCGTGGCGATGACCCCGCGTGCCGGCCTACCGGTCGGGTGCGCCCCAAGTCGGTCGCTCCCGTCAAGGTGGAGACAGGCACCACTCTGCGCGGTACTGGCGTGACCGGTACCCAGGTAGAGCGCAGCGGAAAGGTAACGGGTATCGAGCCGGGCAGTTGCCGCGCCATCACCGGCACCGAATACATCGGCGCCGAGCAGTATGGCGAGCTGTGTGCGGCCACCCCGGCCCCGGCACCGGCCAAGGTCAGCGTCGGCACCACCATTCGTGGCCAGCGCGTCAGCGGTACAGAGGTCGGGCGCAGCGTGAAGGTGACCGGCGATGAGCACGGCACCTGCAAGACAGTAACCGGTACCGAATACCTCAGCACCGAACAGTTCGAATCATTTTGCGAAAACAAGCCAACGCCTGCGCCCGCCAAGGTGGGGGTAGCCATTACCCGGGCAGGTTTAAACGTGAGCGGTACCGAAGTCGGGCGCAGCGTAAAGGTGACGGGCGATGAGCCCGGCGCCTGCAGCAGCAAGCTCACCGGCAGCCAGTATGTCCAGGATCAGTCCGCCAGCGTGTGTCGCAGCGGCAGCGGCGCACCGCACAAGGTGAACGTGATGAGCACCGTGAAAGAGCGCATTGTGACCGGTACCGACGTTGCACCCAGTGGCCGGGTCACCGGCGGCGAGCGCGGCGCCTGTGCTGGCGTGACCGGCACCGAATCCAGCGGCCTCGCCCAATACCAGGCGTGCAACCGCGAACCGGCGCCCGCGCCGGAAAAAGTCGGCGTGATGCGCACCTGGCACGATCAGCAGGTATCCGGCAGCCCGCTGGAGCATAGCGCCAAGGTGACCGGCGATGAATACGGCGGCTGCCAGCCGATTTCCGGTACCGAATACATCGGCCCGGATCAGTATGTGGCGTTTTGCGACGCGGAGCGTCAGGCCGCCTCGCGCGCCCTGATGGCAAGCCGTGGCGCCCAGGCGGGCATTGCATTGAGCGGCACCCGCGTCGAATCGGGCGGCAAGGTGACCGGCGCGGAACGTGGCGAAAGCCAGGTGCTGAGCGGCACGCCTTATTCCGGTTCCCATCAGCGCGTGTCGCAGCGTGGTGCCAATAGTAACCCGCACCCGCTCACCCGTGGTCCTGCGGATGCACCGCGCGAGGCTGCGCCTGCACCGCAGGCGCAAAAGGTGCAAGGCAATTTCAGCATCGCCACCCCGGCACGCAGTGCCCAGGACAGCAGCCTGCATCGCATCACCGGCACCGCCTACGGCGCAATCGGGCGCATCACCGGCCCGGTCAACCTGGCCGCCGGCCTAGTGTCCGGCACCCCCGAGTTCCGCTATCGGGATGAGGCTGCCAGCACAGCGCCGGCGGTCATGGCGCAACCCCAGGCGGTTGAGGAAGCGCGCAGTCGCCTGACCGGCGACGGTCGTGAAGGGGGTTTTGCGATTACCGGCGCGGCATGGCGGCGCAATGAGAGCGTGACCGGAACCGAAGGCGCCTCGACGCGCCGCAACCCCACTTTGCGTGGCGACCAGCGCGGTTCGATGATAGGGGCCTCGCAGTTGAAAGACCGCGAGCGGCCGGAACTGCCTGTCAGCAAAATTACCGGCAGCAGCGGTAACGATGCCAAAGGCTCCGCCATTACCTACTCCGGTGGCGCACGCGGTTGATGTGAAACAGGCAGTGATTGAGCAAACACAAACGGACCAGAGATCGCGATGAATACCAGAAACCGCCCGGAGCGCAACATCCGCCCGCAGCCTGCAGCAAGCCGCCCCCCTTACGGGTTGGGCACGCCTGCCGGCGCGCTGCAGGCGCGCCCGCGGCAGCCGGTGTTCGCGCCGCAGGGCATCGCACTCAATCCCGACGTGGCGCCCAATCCAGCCTGCTCGACGGATGCTGGGCGGCCATGCCGCCACCCGCTCACCAACGAAGTGGAGAACCAGCGCCTGCTGGCGCACGAATTGACCGTGAAAGGCAGTTTTGACGCCATCGTGCCGGTGCTGAAACGCATCGCCGGCGTGCAGCACGAAACCGATTTCACCGAGCGCGCGCAGGCGATTGCGCGCGAACAGCTAGGTTTCGAGTTGCCCGCGCAGATTCTGGCGGATGCCTGGGTCGCCGATCTGGACATGCGCGCCCTGTATGGCGAGTGCGTAATGCGCACGCTGCGCCTGATGGCGGAGCGGGCGCAAATCAATAACCCGCACCAGGGTACGGACGAGGCGGTAGCGTTCTTTCTCGACAGCGGCTACCACGCGGTGGATATCTCGCCGTGCTCGGATGGCCGTTTGAAGGGCCTGGTGCGCTATATCCTGCGCCTGCCCGACGGCGCGGTGCGCAGCCGCAAGGCCTACGCCGGCGCCATGTTCGACGTGGATGCCAACGTCAAGCGCTGGGTGGAGACCGAGTTGATGCGCTTTCGCGAAGGCCGGCCGGTGACCGCCGATGCGGGCACGCGCTACCTGAAAGTGGTGGTGTATCACTGGAGCAGTTCCGACCCGACCCACGAGGGTTGCGCCGCACATTGCAGCAACGTAACGGTGGCGGCGGAGGCCGGGCTGAAACGTTTGAACGAATTTCGTCAGGCGATTGAAAACAGCTTTTGCTGCGGCGCCTCGGTAGATACGTTATTGATCGGCGTGGACACCGATACCGATGCGATCAAGGTGCACGTGCCCGACGCTGCCGTTGAGATGAACTTGTACCGGTTTGTCGACAACATCGAGCTGTACCGCGACAGCGTCAATGACGACGCCAGCACCGCACGGCTCAAGGTGCATCAGGCGATCCAGGCTGCCAGCGCCATTACCGGCTGGGGCGCGGGCAGCGGCGAGCCGCATGAAGGCATGCGCCGGCTGATTGCCTCGCTGCTGATCAACAACCTGTCGCAGATTGAATACGTGTGCAGCAACTGGGGCGGGCGTTATGCCGACATCGGCCACGCCGAGCGTTTCATCAGCGTCGGCGACGGCTTCGAGGAATTCCAGTTGCGCAATCTGGCCTACTTCGCCCACCTGCACACGGTGGAAGAAGGCGCGCCGGATATGGATGTGGGCATCAAGATTTTCACGAAACTCAACGTCAGGCATGGCCTGCCCGCACCGGTGGCGATCCACTTCCGCTACGACAACCGCGTGCCGGGCTGCCGTGAGCGCACGGTGGAGCGTTGCCAGCGCGTCAAGGGAGCAATCGAGTCGCGCTACGCCGATCTGGCACAAAAGGGTTTGCTGGTGTGCGGCATGACGGTACAGGACAAGCGCCCGGGCAGCCCGATCGAGCTGGTTGAAGCGGTTGTGGCATAAATCGGTTTAGGAGCGAGCGATGAAAATTTGTCAGGTGGAAAAAACGCTGGTTTCGACCAACCGTATCAAGGATCTGGGGCACCGCCCGCTGTTGGTGGTGAGAGAAAAGGTAGGCGGGCCGCGTCAGGTTGCGGTGGATGCCGTGGGTTGCATACCCGGCGACTGGGTGATCTGCGTGGGTTCCTCCGCTGCGCGCGAGGCCGCGGGCAGCAAGGATTTTCCCAGTGATCTCACCATCATCGGCATCATCGATCACTGGTCGGAAGGCTGACATGGAGATCATGCGCGTAGTGTCGGATCTGGTGGCGACGCGACGTGTGCCGGGGCTGCAGAACGCATCGCTGAGGGTGTTGGAGGACGTTCAGGGCAAGCTCAGCGTGGCGTGCGACCCGGTCGGCGCGCCGCCGGGCAAGTGGGT